>CAWIST010000001.1:0-1372627 GCA_963838895.1 Vulcanimicrobiota bacterium | reverse complement strand
CACCACGTATTGCTACGGGAGTCAAGCTATCCGGGCCATCTGGATCGTAATTATCCGGCAGAGGTCTTTTGGCAGTAGCCATGGCCTGGAACACTTCATCGGAGACGTTCTGGTCGACATAGCGAACCGAACCGTCGGCCATGACGGCATAGGTGCCGCGCCGCATCGCGCTGTTTTTCCCTGGCATGGAGAAAACAAAAGGCGCCGCCGAGTTTTTCTCGGGAACGCCGCGTAAGGCGCTGCCGCCCCCGGCCATCCAGGGGCTGACACCGGTGGCGGTGTCCGGCGGCACTTGCAGCATGACCATGGTGTTGCTCAGGCCGTGGCCTTGGCGTAACTCGTCCAGCGACATGCCCTGATCGTAGCTCATAACACCGCGGCGAGTAATGTTGGCCGGATCGGCGGGATCATAATCCGCCGCGTCCAGGCCAATTCCGGCGATGCCCACGAAATGGGTACGGCCGCGGCATCAAAAGGCAGATCCGGCCGGGCGAGAAAATGAGTGCTGACCGGATAAGTCGGATCCAAGAACTGGGGGACCAGCGTGCCGGCGGGAACCCAGTTGGCGGTATCGCGCGAGGAATCATTAAAATTGATCGATCGGTAAAGCGTGTCGTGCCCCAAGAAAGGAAGCAAGCCGGCCATCCAGCTGGAACGCGCTCTTTGGGCTCGCGGCTATAATGCTTCGCGTCGAGATCGTCGAGGATTTCCTTTATCAGTTGCCGCTGGTCGCTCTCGTCGACGATGACGAATCCCGGGGAGACGCCGACGCGCCGTCCGTCGCGGCGCAGCATGCGCACGCACATCGCGTGAAACGTACCCGCCCAAATATCGCGCGCGGCTGCGCCGACCATGCGCTCCAGCCGCGACTTCATTTCGCCGGCGGCTTTGTTCGTAAACGTCAACGCGAGGATGCGATCCGGAGCGACGCCCAATTCCTGTAACAGGTACGCGATGCGATAGGTGATGACGCGCGTCTTCCCGCTGCCGGCGCCGGCGAACACCAAGCACGGCCCATCGGTATGCCGAACGGCCGCGGATTGCACGTCGTTGAGGGCTTCCTTCTCAAGGATCATTGACGCCTTCTTCGGCGCGGGATGTGATTTTGCCTAGCGCGCGACGGCTATGCGCGATTTTCGACGTAAAGCCATTGCGTAAGACGCCGAGAGCAGTGCCAGCGTCGATTCCGCGCCCATGTTGCGGTTTGCGAAGCCTGCGGAGAGCCCGTCGTAGCAACCGCCGTCGTGCTCCATCACGATACCTTCGGAATTCGACCCCTCGTACCACGCCATCGCCGATTGCGCCGCCTCCTGGTGCTTTCCGGCTCCGGTGGCCTCCAGCGCCGCCAGCTCCGCGTCGACCATCGCCGCCGCCTCGAGCGGCTGCTGGTCGTAGCGAGCCCGCTCGCCGCCGCGCGGGTACCAGCCCAGGTTGCCGATCGGCACGAAGATCCCGCGCTCGAAGGCGACGCCTTCGTAGAATTCAAGCGCGAGGAGTCCCGCGTCGACAAAAGTCTGCTCGCCGATCGCAAGGCCGGAGCGCAGCAAGGCCTCCGGAAGCCGCGCTACGTCGTAGGTCATGGTGTCGTCGAACCACGTCCAACCCGCGTCGCTTTCGGCGGCGAGCCGATCGATCGAACGTCCGCCCAGCGCGCGCAAGGCAGCGGCGTAGGCCGGCTGCGGGGAGGACGCCTGCGCTTCGGCGATCCCGAGCATGGCATAGGCCTCGGCGTGCGGATATTCCAGCCATTCCAATGCACCCAGACCACGTTCGAACAGGCGCTTCGCGGTGCGTCGCCACGCTGCATCGGGCGCATGGCGCATCGCGTAGCCGAGTCCCCACAGCGCTCGGCCGTTGCTGTCCTTCGTTCCGACTTCATCGAGCCAGCGGCGGTCGTAACTCATGAAGTTGTGGAACCTACCGTCGGGCATCTGCGCATCGTGCAAGAACGCGAGATAGCAGGCCGCAAGGCGGCGGGCCTGCGCGTCCTTCGGAACGGCCCGCAGACGGGCGATTGCAACCATCAGCGCGCGCGCGACGTCGTCGGTGCAATATCCGGTCGAGCGATTCGGCACGTTTTCGAGCGCATGCTGAATCACACCGACGTCGTCGCTCAACGTCATGAGATGGTCGAGCGGACGTAATGCGAGGGGCACGATCGGGTTCAGGCCGTGCCGACGAGTGCGAGCGGATTGGGCGGCAACAACTCGCCGAAGAGTCGTCCGTACTCAGCCGCGACGTGCGGCCACGTCATCTGGCGTCCGAATCGATAAGCACGCCGTTCCGTCGCGCGGCGCAGCGACGGATCGTCGAGTAGCGCGATGATGCGCTCGGCCATCGCCTCGGAATCGTGGAACGGCACGATGAAGCCGCGCCCGAAGGCCAGCAGCTCTTTTGCGTACAGGTACGGCGTCGATACGATCGCTTTTCCGCAACCGACGGCGTACGCGAGCGTGCCGCTGACGATCTGCGTCGGGTTCAGATACGGCGTGAGGTAGACGTCGGTCGCGGCGAGATAGCTCACGACCTCGTCGAAATCCAAGTATTTGTCCACCAACTGCACGTTGTATTGCAAACCGTATTCCTGGACCATCGCCTGCAGCGACTCGCGGTACGATTCGCCTTCGTGGCGGCGCACGACCGGGTGCGTCTCGCCGAGGATGAGGTAGAGCGTCTCAGGATGCTTCGCGACGACCTTGCGTATCGCTTGAATCGCGTACTCCAAGCCTTTGCCGCGATTGATGAGTCCGAAGGTCGAGATCACCATCCGCTGTCCGATGCCGAACGACGCCTTTGCCGCTTCGGTGCCGGAGAAGGGGACGTCGGGTACGCCGTGATGGATCACGCGCAGCTTCGCCGGATCGATGCCGTAGACGCGCTCAAGCAGCTCGCGTCCCGTCTCCGAGAGTGCGACGATCTTCGTCGAGTAGCGACAGAGGCGCTCGGTGACGCGCAGCATGTTCTCGTCGGGTTCCGGAAGCACCGTGTGCATCGTCAGCACGACGGGTTTGCGCAGCGAGCGAAGGAGGTCGACCAGCCATTCACCGCGTTCGCCTCCAAAGAGGCCGTATTCGTGCTGGATGTTCAGCAGTTCGGCGGGATCGCTATTGATGAAGTCGGCCGTGTCGAGATAGTCGTGGCGCTCCTGCTGCCGGATGCGGGCGACCACGTCCGAGCCGTATCGCCGGACCTCCCCGCCCGGCTCGTCGATGGCGATGACGCGGCTGCGCGTGCCGAACTGGCGGTCGAACGCCTCGACCACGTCTCGGGTGAACGTTGCGATACCGCATTCACGGGGCGGATACGAACCCAGGAAAAGGGTGCGAGGTACACCGCCGATGCGGAGCGACTGCACCGGTCCGGCCTTCATGGTCCGATTCTACCCCAGGACCGCCCTCGCAAACTAGCCGCAAAGGAAGGGGTTACTTGTTCGCCCCCTGGGGCTGGCCCCCGATTCTGCTCAGCGGCTCGATTTCGGCCCCATCCGCGATGACGACGCCGTGGCCGATCACGCTGCCGGCGCCGATCTTCGCGCCCGTGCCCACCTGGACGCCCGAGGCGAGTATCGAGCCCTCGACGACGGCTTGCGGCCCGACCTGAACCTCTTCCCAAAGGACCGAGCCCTCTACCCTGGCTTTCGCCCCGATCCGGCAGCCACGCCCGAGGACCGCGTTCGGACCGACGCTTGCGGTCGGATCGATGGTGACGCCCGCATCGACGTGCACGGGCTCGACGATGCAGCGGCGATCGATCGCGGCTGCACCTTCGCCGGTCAGACCCGGCTCGACGATCAGCGGCATCGCGCCCGAGAGCACGTCACGGTGCGCGGCGAGATATTGCTCGGGACGACCGACATCGATCCAGTAATCGTTGGTCGTGTACGCGTACAGCTTCTTGCCCGCGGCGATGATCTGCGGAAAGGTTTCGCGTTCGATCGAGACGGCTCGCCCAGCCGGGATCATCGTCAACGCCTCCGCGTTCCAGCAGATACGTCCCCGCATTGATCTCGTTGCTCAGCGCGGCTTCACGCGGCGGCTTTTCGATGAAGGCGGAGATCGCGCCGCTGGAATCGTGCACGACGCAACCAAATGCCGAGGGATCTTCCACCACGATCAGGTGGAGGGCGCCGATGCCGCGCTTTTGTTCGTGATAGCGCATCATCGCGCGCAAGGTCCAGACTCGTGAGGATGTCGCCGTTGAACACAAAGAACGGCCCGGTGATGTGTTTCTCGACGTTCTTGAGCGCGCCCGCGGTTCCAAGCGGCGTCTCTTCGATCACGTACGTGATGCGAATGCCGAGCGCCGAGCCGTTGCCGAAGTAGTCGACGATCGCCTGCGGCATGTAGCCGGCCGCGAAGATCACGTGCAAGACACCGGCGTCGGACAAGCGTTCCACCGTTCGCGCGAGGAACGGCACGCCCAGGATCGGTACCATAGGCTTGGGCGTTTTATAGGTAAGCGGTCGCAGACGTGTACCCTCGCCGCCGACCAGGATGACCGCTTGCTCGACCTTCACACGCCTGAGAATCATTCCTTAGGCTACATTTCCCCTTCAGCCTTGGGGAGCTCTTCCCGGCTGAAACTATGTAACGGGATCGAGCAATTTGTGCTGGAACGCCAACTCCAATGTCTTCCACGTAACAGGACACAGGACACGCAGCTGCGCGAATCGGTCCTCGCCCGGAATCGCACACTGTGACCCTACGACGGCAAACGACTCCGCGTAACGCTCCAGCCACTGCGTCAAGCGTTCAGCTTCTTTGCCCGTGTGCCGCGTCCCTAAACGATCGAGCCGCCTTCTGCGCAGCTGAATATCGTCGAGGAAGACCTTGATCTCACCGGCGGGAATCGGCGGCAGCAACTTGCATTGGCTACTGTCCGGCATGTCACTCGCCGTGAGCATCGACCCTAAAGAATGATCGGGATTATTATCGAAGACCTGCTTCAGCCAGCCGAGGCTGATCAGCGCGACGGGCCTGCGAACGAGTTCGTGATTCGGCAGAATCTCGCCGTCCATGATCGTCTCTCGCCGGCGCATCTCAAACTCGAGAAGTTTGATCGCCTCGATCCCGCACTCCATCGCGTTCACGGAGAATATGACGTCTCGGCAGGGCTGCCTTTTCAAGTTACCATCATGGACTTGTACCGAGAACGGCGTAGGAATCGGCCTCACCGGCCGCTTGTCACGGAGGATGTCGATCGCCAGTTTGTCATGGTGCCACCGCAACTGACAATGGGTCTCGATGAACTCCGTGCTCTGATCGACGGCGAAGGGCACCTGTTCAAAGACGTTGTCCTCCTCGAGACGGCCAGTGCCCAAAATGACTTCCTCGGAGAACTCTCGGTTTATAAGCAGATCGAGATCGGTGTATTCGATGTGCTTTTCCGATGCGCCATTGGCCACGTTCCAGCCAATCGGGTAAATGTCGCGAAACAGCAAGGCCGCCCACCGCTTGCCGTCGGAATCGCGCACGATCGGCAGCGCCCCGCCGGACGACCAGCGCAGCGGGATGTTCAGTGCGCCCTCCGGAAGCAATTCCGCCCAGGCCGTGGTCGCGATAGCTTCTCGGCCCATGAGAACGCCGTGCAAGGCGTCCGACGTTCTTTCCATCCGAGATTGCACGCTCGGATCGCTGGCGAGATGGTATGTCTCTCGGAGGAATCGTTTTCCGTCGTTATTATAAATTCCAAAACCCTCGCTCGAGATGTCGAGATCGAGCGTGAATTGCGCGCCCCCGGCAGCGGCGGTGCTGGAGATCTTCAGCTTTGATCCCGGATCATGGATGAGCAGGATCGCGTACTCCCACAGCGGCCAAAACTGTTTCCGCTCCAAGTCTCGCCGGCGTATCACGACGGGCCGGCGTTTCCACAACGAGCCTCCCTTGGCGAGGCGTGTGCTGTCGATGATCCGGTTGGTCCAATGGAGATATCCATGCCAGTTGCTTCGTTCGCCGTTTGCGGGAACGACAATACGCACGAGCAGCGCACGCCCCATGCGCTGTAAGAGCCGGATCGCATGTCCATCGAGACCAACCAGCAGTGGGAAGAGACGGCGGAGCGTGAATCCGTAGTAGGTTCTCAAGTCAGGGCTCCAAATCAACCAGAGTCCATAGGCCACGGCGGCGACCCCGACGATCAGCACGCCGAGCCGAGCCCATCCGTGCACGGACGGGATCAGCCACGGAAGATGCTTCACGAGGTAGTCATTGCCTGCCGAGAAGATGGTGATCAACGAGCCGAGCGCCGTAATGAGGCGCTCCAGGCCCGGGATGCGCTTAAGCATAGAAAGCAGTCCCTCCGGTGAAACAGAAAACGCGTTCGCGGAGCCCCCGCTCGATTACCCCCGGGCAAATCGACCGCCTCGACAAGGGGTTGCAACAGAGCGTGTAGAGCCTGTAGTATAGGCGCCGAGCCACTTAGCTGGCTCGTTCCCGGTTAGTTCAGCGGCAGAACGCTCGGCTCTGACCCGAGAGACTGTGGTTCAAATCCATGACCGGGAGCCACGGCCCCATCGTCTAGCCTTGGCCTAGGACACCGCCCTCTCAAGGCGGTAACACCGGTTCAAATCCGGTTGGGGCTACCATCTGCAAGGGCCGCGCCGTTCGCGTGGCTCTTGCGCTGTCTTACCTTGTTTCGCGCACCGAACGTTTCCGTCTGGCTATGACAGTTTGGACACAGCATGCGCAGATTCTCGAGGCGATTGTCGGTGCAGATTCCGTTTATGTGATCGATCTGTATCACAAGCCTCTTGCCGCGCCACTCTGATAGCCCGCATTCACCGCACCTCTCCTCGAGAAGACCCGCTGCAAGCAACCTACGCTTTATGTTGGCCGCACCACAGCCATCCTGCAGCAGCTTCTCGAGTGACCAACCCTGTGCACGAGCCTGGACCTCCCCTCGCGCCGCTGCGCGGCGCCACGTCTCTGCTGCAAAGCCGAAACGCTGCCGGCATTCGCGATAGCTGTGCCCGGTGTCGTAATATCGCTGCACCTCGGCCCAATCGTATCGCGCGCTCCCGCCCCGGTTTTGCTTGGCCGTCCACTTTATGACGCCACGCGCAACGGCTTTATACCACGCGTCAGGGCTGAACCCGAACTCTTCGCTACATTCTTGTAGGGTACGCCCGGCACTGCGGTATTCCAGTGCCGCATCCCAGTCGTATTGGCACTTCGCCATATCTCGCTCATGTTCGCACGCATCTGTGCCATATGCCCTACACTGTGATATTCACAGTGGCTTGGTCACGGGCCGGGTTCGAGCGTCGTGCGCGTGAGATCGACTTCGTACGGGTTCCACGTCGAGACGAGCCAGTAAATCCTACCACCTCGCCTGCCACGGCGGCGAAGCGCGCTCGCGCGCTTACGGCGATTCCAGCGTCGTGCGCATGAGATCCACTTCGTAGGGGTTCCACGTCGAGACCGTCCAGTAGATCGTCGCGCCGACGGCGCCCGGGAGCAGCGACGTCGTATAGCGATTGATGACGAACGGCGCGTAGAGGCCGCCGTTCACGTAGGTCCCGCCCGGCCGGAGCGGATAGTAGTTTCTGCGCGCGCCGCAGCCCGTCGTTGCCATCACGAGCTTGCACTCGATGCTCGGGCCGTACGCGAGGATCGAGGTCGGGGCCGACCACGGGCCCCAGATCTCTCGCGCGATGCGCGCGTCGATGTGTCCGGCGCAGTTGTAGAGCATGAGCCACGCGTTCATCGGCGCGTTCCACGTGACCGAGAACTCGCCGATGCAGCGGTCGGTGCTCGAAACCGGGTAGAGAATCTCGGCATTCCCCGGCGGACTCCACGTGACGGGAATCGCGCCGTGCACCCACGCGCCGTAGTTGACCCAGATCGGATTGCCTAAGGCATTGCGGCCGGCGAAGTACCGCCACGCGCCCGGATTCATGATGGAGGCCGGCGTCGAGACGGCGAGGTACGGCGTGCTGGCGCGATAGCGCGGCACGCCTAAGATGTAGACGTTGGAGCCGCTCGTGACGCCGATCGCATAGACGAACCCGACCGGCATTGGCGTGGCATTGTGGAAGGTGCGAGCGTTATCCGTCGACCGCGCGATGACGTTCCAACCGATGCTGTTGCGCAGCGGCGTCTCCGGGCAGCCTCCGCCGGCCGCCGGCCGCGCGAGCGGTGCTCCCGGCGAGGGAAGGAGCTTGTGCGGCTTCACGCAGTGGTTCGTCCAGAAGAAGCCATCGAGGTAGCCGCCGACGGTTACGCCGCCCGAGGGAACGTTGAACCATCCTTGATCGACGACGTTCGCCGGAATGATCGTTGACGGATCGAACGTCGGCGGCGTTGTGGCATAGTGGTTGACCGTCATGCCGATGCAGGCGCTGCTCGTCGGCGTTGCGGTTCGCGTCGTGACTCCAACCGCATCGTTTGCGCCCAGTATTCCACCGATTCCGCTCGGGTGCGACGGCCAGCTATCGCCGAAAAGCAGCACGAGATTGCCGCCGTACTCGACCGGAAAGCCGAGATCCGCGGCGTCCAGGCCGGCGTTCGTCAGCGTGAGCGCGGCGGTCGGAGCGCCCGTCTCCCAATCGACGTTCCCGTCGAGCTGACAGACTTTTTCGCTCGTGCCGACGAGCACGGGCGGCCCGGGAGGCGTGTTCGCTTGCGCAATGCTCATGGCTAAGAAATTCAGGGTCAAGGCCTGCAGCAGCACGGTCGCCGCGCACCGGAAGCAATCTCTCATGTTCGGCTCCCTTCGTTTCCGCCCAAGACGCTTCTCGGAGGTCCTTCCACGCCCTTCTGCCCGCTCTACATTGTACAGGACGCCCGGGTCGCCCGGGTGAAGCGGCTTTGGTTGTCGAGGATAGCGATCTCATACCGGCGCTCTGATTCTGCCGCGATTACCGGTAGGATTTATGAGAATCTGGTTCGCTCCTTTGGCGAGCGCACCGTTTTCATGGATATCGATGCGATACCGATCTCCGTGGATTTTCGAACGCATATCCAGGAAGCACTCGCCAAGACGGGCGCGCTGGTGGTCGTCATCGGGCCGAAGTGGCTTGGCCGGAACGAAGCCGGCGAGTCGCGACTCTTTGACGAGAGAGATCCCGTGCGCATTGAGGTCGCGGCGGCGCTGAATCGCAAGATTCCCATTGTCCCCATTCTCGTCGAAGGCGCGAGCATGCCGACCGAGCAGGACTTGCCGCAAGACCTCAAGGAACTCGCGTATCGAAACGCGGCCGTTGTAGACATCGGGCGTGACTTCCAGCATCACATGGATCGCGTCGTGCGATCTCTCCAAGAGATTCTCGGGCAACGCAAACTCTCCGGACCGGCTCCTGCAAGTCGACGCGGCAATGGCAGCCGGATGGTCTGGCTCGTGCTCCTGGTTGCGCTCTTGGCGATTGCATCGGCCGCAACGTGGCATTTCCTTGCGCCGAGGGAACGAGCGCCGCAAGCCTCACCGCGCGAATCATCGCCCCGGCCTTTGCATCGAGCGACCCCCGCTCCAGTCCATCAGGCCACGCACCACGCCACGTCTCGGGTAACTCCCGCGCCGGTCTATCATCGGATCGTTCACCGGCGATTGCGCAAACCGTTCCGCTTTAGAAGATATAGGAAACGCTTCAGGAGACTCAGGTACGGTCTTTGAGGCGAATCACGAACTTGAGCCCCGACCAGACCGCGCTAATCGCACAAACCTTGACATCGACGAGCCCCGCCGCTAGCCCGATTCGCCGAACAACGTTCCCGTCGAGGTCGCCGGCTATGCCGGAACTCTTCTTCGGCCACGCGACCCAAAGCATTCCTGCGGGATTCAGCATGCCGGCCCAACGCGAGAACGCCTTTTTCAGCTCTGCTCGAGAATCGACGAACAGCAAGATGAAACCGAGGCGAGCGGGATTGCGAAGCACATGACACTCGGCGATGGCGTCGGTAAGTTCCGCTCTCACGCCGGCAGGGATGCCCGGGAGCGCAATCCTCGAACCGGCCTTGATGCCGAGCTTTTTCGCTAACGGAGTGTCCGAATATCCAGCCACTTCCTAAGGAGGCTTCGCGCCGGAGGTGCGGGCGCCTCGCGGCGAAATAGGCCAACGGTCACAACAAGGAGTAATTCTTCATGCATGTTTCCCGTTCGTCGTTCGCACTGCTCTGCGCGCTGCTGATCGCCGCAGTGCCGCTTTTCGCTTCAGCGGCCGTCTCGATCGACCTCACCGGCACTTCGTCGATGGTCGGATGGCCCTGGTGGTCGACCGCGAGTGCGAGCGCGAAAGCGCTCGTCGTTCAGGGCGAGTTATCCGGCCTGGTGGCAGGCTACGACGAGGCGACGGTCGTCGTCAGCATCGTCGGTGCCCTTGTATCCGACACCGCGCTCACGAAGGTTGCGACGCAGCTGCAGAAGGCGGTGCCGCATTTCTCGAAGACTACCACGCAGTACATCACCCGCGTCGACGGCGTCTACGCGGACTCTAAAGCAAGGCACATTCCGCTCGGCTTCGTGTTGCTCTGTTTGCAGGATCAGGGGCCGACCGTTGATCCGGAAGCCCAGTGCCTGAGCAGTTACGAAAACTAGATTTCCCGATCGCCCTAGCTATTTTTGTGCACTTTGGGCCGCTTAGCACGATTGTGAGCCACGGCAGCACGGATAATAGTTTTCAGGGCGCGCGCATTGACTCTGTCGCCCTCGTAGAGATCAATCGCTCGCCATCTATTGCCTCCAAGGCCGTTGTTGAAGACCTTGTCCGGATCTGGAAGGCTTGCGCCCTGAGCAAAGGTCACTTTTACCTTATCCTTGTGAGCGTTGGCCACGCAGACTAGTCCATCGTGAGACCAACACGGACTGCCCATCCATTTCCATTCCTCGATTATCTCGGGGTCGGCATCATGAATGATTTTACGAATATTGGCAAGCATTTTGCCGCGCCAGTCCATAAGGTCTGCGATTTGCTTGTCAATAAGTTCGGACGGGTTGCGATTTTCCTTGCCCATAAATTTCCCCCCATGCCAATAAGTAGCCGTACGAATGCTATACTAGCACCATGATCGCACTCCTCGCCGCAATTGCGCTCGGGTATCACGTGGTCGCCGTCGGCGGCGAGCGCGGAGCGATGTCGAGCGCAGCGGCGATCAACAACGCCGGGATGGTCGCGGGGCAGATGGGCGGTGCGGCAGCCACGTGGGACGGCACACATCTCGTGAGCTACGCGCCGGTGGCCGTTACGCCAATGGACGGTCCGTACTCAAGCACCGCGACGGGAATCAACGACCTCGGCGTTGCCGTCGGGCACGACGGAAACTACAACCCGGTCGTGATGAGCGGTCTCGAGGTCGCAACTGCGGCTATTTTTCGCGATGGCCACGTGACGTTCATCGACGAGTCGCAGTTCAGCTCGTTCGAGGCGCAGGGCATCAACAACGCCGGCGAAATCGTCGGCGGCCAGAGCTATCGCGGATTTGTTCGCGGCGCAAACGGCGCGATGGTTACGATCCAGCCGCTCTCGTCGTTGCCGCAGGGCAACGGCACGTGGGCGTATGCGATCGACCAAGAGGGCCACATCGTCGGCGGCACGACGGTCCCGGGACCGCAGGCGGGAGGATCGCTACGCGTTCACGCGTTCTTGCTGACGCTCGCCGGCGGCGCGCAACGCATGCGAGATCTTGGCGCGCTGCCCGGCTTCCCCGATACGATCGCGTCGGCGATCAACGAAGGACTGACGATCGTCGGGTCTTCAGGCAATGCTGCGCGGGGCTTGTGGACGGGCATCTCGGGGCCGAGCCATGCATGGGTGTGGCAGCTCGGGACGATGCACGACCTCGGCACGCTTTCACCCGGCGACTCGAGTTATGCGAACGGCATCAACGACGCGAACGTCATCGTCGGATGCTCCGGCAATCGGGCCGTCCGTTGGGTGAACAAACAGATCGAGGACCTCAACGCGCTCATCGACCCCGGATCGGGTTGGATCTTGACCTGTGCGAACGCGATCAACCGTGCGGGCTGGATCGTCGGCAACGGCACCTACGACGGCGTGCAACGCGCGTTCTTGCTGGTTCCGAAGTAAAAGCTCGCCTATCATGAAGCGAAGCGCACTAGCCCTGGCCGCGATGCTGTTGCTCATAATCCAAACGCCCGTTGCAACCGGCATGGCGCCGCAAGATATTCACCTGATCCGCCACGTCGTCATCATCATGCAAGAGAACCGGTCGTTCGATGCGTACTTTGGAACCTATCCGGGTGCCGACGGAATACCACCGGGCGTCTGCGTTCGCGATCCGCAAACGGGGGCTTGCGATCGCCCGTACCACAACACGCGGGACCGCAATGGCGGCGGGCCTCACGGCGCCGCAAGCGCGCGAGCCGACATCGACGCAGGGCGCATGGACGGCTTCGTCGCGCAAGCCCAAGGCGGACGCAGGCGTTGCCGGCAAGCCTTCAATCCGCAGTGCACGAATGCGGCGCAAGTCGACGTCATGGGGTATCACGACGCGCGCGAGATCCCGAACTATTGGACGTACGCACGTGCTTTCGTCTTACAGGATCGCATGTTCGAGCCCAATGCTTCGTGGAGTCTTCCCGCGCATCTCTTCGAGCTTTCCGAATGGTCCGCACGCTGCACGCAACACGACGTGCCTTCGAGTTGCACGAACGAGTTGGACCAGCCCGGCTTGCCGCCCGACTTCGGTGCCAATCGGGGCGGACCCGCGCCGATCTACGCCTGGACCGATCTGACGTACCTGCTGCACAAGCACGGCGTGAGTTGGGCGTACTACGTCGTCTCGGGCACCGAGCCGGATTGCGAAGACGACGAGCAAATGTCGTGCGGACCGGTCCGTCAAAGCGCACACACACCCGGCATTTGGAATCCGCTCCCCTTCTTCGATACGGTGCGCGACGACGGGCAGCTCGGGAACATTGCGTCGATCGATCGCTTTTATGCTGCCGCTCGCAACGGGACGCTTCCCGCCGTCTCGTGGATCGCTCCGTCGCAACCGGTGAGCGAACACCCGCCGGCGTTGGTGAGCACCGGACAATCCTACGTCACGAGCCTCATCAACGCCGTCATGCAAAGCCCCGATTGGAGCAGCACGGCGATCTTTCTGGCTTGGGACGATTGGGGCGGCTTCTACGATCACGTCGTGCCGCCGAATGTGGACGAGAACGGCTACGGCCTGCGCGTGCCGGCGTTGGTGATCTCTCCGTACGCGCGCCGCGGCTTCATCGACCACCAAACGCTGAGCTTCGATGCGTACGTGCGCTTCATCGAGAACGATTTCTTGAACGGCGCGCGCCTCGACCCGAGCACCGACGGAAGGCCCGATCCGCGTCCGGACGTGCGCGAGAACGCCTCGATCCTCGGAGACTTGCTCCGCGACTTCAATTTTGCACAACCGCCGAGGAGGCCGCTCATTCTTCCCGTTCACCCGACGCCCGGGCCCGGTTAAGCCGTTGCGCCGTCCATGCAGGCGATCATGGTTTCGATCACCCGTTTTGTCTCGTCCGGATCCCTCACCTGAATGCACGTGGCGCCGGTCTCTCGCGCCGGATAGTCGTTTCCGCCCGGAAACAAGGCGTCTCCCACGTAGATCATCTCTTGGATCGTAATGCCGAGGACGTCCCTCAGCTTTCTGATTCCGTAGGCCTTGTCGATTCCTGGAAGCGTCACGTCGATCGAAGTCGATCCTCCCAACGTCACGGAAAAGTCCGGCAGCGACGCGTCGAGGATCGCCTTGATCTTCTTGCGCTTCGCAAAATCCGGATCCCACTTCTTCTTTTGTTCCAACGGGGCTTGCTGGCCCAAAGCGGAGTACGTAATCTGCGTCCCTCGATCTTCGATCGGCTCTCCCCACGTTTTCTTCGCTTGGAATCCGGATGATGCGACCGCTTCGTTCAGCGCAGCGATGATTTTCTGCCTCTGCCCCTCGGTGAGGTCTTCCGAATAGAGCTTGTGCCAGCCGTTTTGGTACTGGAAGAACTTCGTTCCGCTGGTCGGCAGGAGCGAGAGGTTCGCGAGAGCGCTACTTTGCGGGAGATGGGCAAGAACTTGTTTCTCGAACTGCGGGAGGTCGCCGCCGGAGATGACGGCAACCTTCACGACGCCGAGAAGCGCCGTAAGAAGCGTCGCCATCTCGGCGTCGATCGGAGATTTGCTTTCCGCCAACGTACCGTCGAGATCGAAAACCATCAGCCTTTTCATTCGATCGATCCGCGGCCCAAGAGGGCGGCGCCTCCTTGATGGTTAAGCGACATCGGGTACGCCTTTTCGCCTCGCTCCTGATGGAGGCTTCCTGATGAAACGCGGAATTGCCGGCGCGCTAGCGATCTTTCTCACCATTGCGTTTTCTGCGATTGCCGCCGAAGCTGCGCCCTTCGGCGCGATCGCCACGTCGGGTTATGTTTCCGGGGGAGCCTGGGGCCTGGCTCGCAATCGAAGCACGCTGGCAAACGCGGAGTCGCGCGCGATCGTCGCGTGTCGCTCCGAACACCGCGGGGCGTGCGGAGTCCGCATGTGGTGGTCCGGGCCCGGTGTCTGCGGAGCGCTCGCGCAGAACGGAAGCCGGTTCGGCTGGGGCTACGCTCGCGGCATCGCGGCCGCACGGATCAACGCCCTGCGGGGTGCGTACGGCGGGGTCGTGCTGATCGTCGGGTGCAACGGAATATGACGCAGCCTCCGGCGCTCCCCGACGACGATCTGCACGCTGCGCTTCCTCAAGGGCATGCCGCGCACGCAACCATCGACCGGCTTGGCACCGAACTCCAAGGAACTTCACCGGATCTCCGCTCGATCGAAACGCACGTCAACCATTTGCGGTCGCTGCCCGAACTCGAAGCGATCGTCGCGAACTGGTGGGATAGCCCGGAGACCCAACGCTTCGTCGCGACCTTGAATCAAATCGGGTTGTAGGAGGAGAGCAGATGACCGGACACATTGATACCTGTGGGCGCGGCACGTTCCTGAAAACGACCCTCGGCCTAGGGATGGGTTGCGCTGCCGCGGCGCTGGGCAATGGCATCGCAGCCGATGCCGCCGGTGGGGGCCCACCAATGGAGGCGGCAAACCCCGCCGATGCCCTCGCGAAGCTCAAGGCCGGCAATGCGCGTTTTGCCGCCGGGAAGCCTCAATGCGGTCCGCTGACGTCGCGGGTCGCCGAACTTGCGGGCGGTCAGAACCCCTTTGCCATCGTGCTCGGCTGCTCGGACTCGCGCGTTCCGGTGGAAGTCGTCTTCGATGAGATCCCGGGGAACGTCTTTGTCGTCCGTATCGCCGGCAACTACCTTACCGATGACGGGCTCGGGTCAATTGAATATTCGGTTGCCGTTTTGAAATCGAAGCTGCTCCTCGTTCTCGGGCACTCGAGCTGCGGGGCCGTCAGCGCGGCCGTCTCCTACGTCAAGAACGGCACGGCGCAGCCGGGGCATATCCAGGACTTGGTCGCGGCAATCGAGCCGGCGGCTAAAGCAGCGAGAAGCCGGCCCGGCGATTGGATCGACAATGCGATCGCCGAGAACGTACGGATGAACGTGCAGGCGATGAGCGCGCGCTCGAGCATCATCCGCGAAGCGGTGGCGAGCGAGTCTCTGCGAGTGGTCGGTGGCGTCTACGATTTGCACACGGCCAAGGTCGGCTTCTTCTCGTAGCGTCCCGCAGTCGAATCGCCTTTTAAGTTACGCTCACTGCGAAGACGTATTCGATGCGGTCGTATTCGTTTTGCGATAGGACGCGCTCGCCCGGATTCTGCCCGACCGCGATGCCGGGAATCGCCATCTGGGCGCCTTCGTACGGGAAGGGATCGCGCACGATGACGCCGGCGACACCGAGTTCATCACCGGAGTCGTCGGCGTAATAATAGAGCGCGGTCATCACCATGACGTGGGTCGGCGTGAAGACCAAGAGCGGCCGGCCGGCGCGCAACTGCGCCATGATCGCGGGGAGATTCGCCGACGACGAGCCCATCGGTGCGGCGTACAACACGACGGCGTGCGTCGTGGCTCGGCGTCCGGTGCTGCCGTCGACGTACGCGTGGTCGAGATATCGGATCAGGGCACGCGCCGGTAACGTCGACGGAATCACCGTCCCGAAGATGTCGCCGACGATGTCGCGCTGCGAGACGGGGCGGCCGTAATAAGCAAGGATCATCGCCATGCTCGCGGCCCAGCACCAAACCGGCGTCCTCTGATACTGGAACACGGCGTTCATGGCGCTCGAACGGACGCCGACGACGCAAAGGTCCGGCGCCCTTTGGTTGCCGGTAGCCTTGCACTGTGGTTGCGCCGTCACGCCGAACGCCGTAGCCGGCGAGAGCGCCGGGCTCGCGAAAAGCAGCGCGGCGAGCAGTGCGCGGCAGGCAGTCATAAAAGAGGAGCGCAAATACGAGTGATGGCCACGATCAAGCGCGTCGAGAATCAGATCGCTTCCCTCGAGGGTTTCGACGTCGTCTTCGTCACGCAAGACGGGCGCGACGTGCGCGGCGATCGCGCCGGCATTCCCGGATTTTCGAACAAGTTCGAAAATCGCGCGCCGGGCCGGATGACGGTCGAAGCTTGGAGGGACCGGCGGTTCCGCTTCATCTATCCCGGCTTCGATGCCGCGGTTCTCCTGGCCGACGGCTCGCACGCGCGCGGGAACACCTTGCTCGAAACGGTCCGCGCGTCGTACGAAGATCGCGAGTGATCCTTTCAAGGGACGCTACGGATGGGGCAAGTAGCGTGCGAAAAACGCCTTCATCTTCGCGTCGGCATCCGCTGCAGCAGAGGGGTCGTACGTCAGCGTGTGACCGCGGTAGACGCGCGTGTGGCTCGACGGTTGGTTGAAGGCGTGCGTGGCACCGGGATACGTCGTAATCGCCACGGGTTTACCCGCTGCGGCGCCCGCCTGAGCCATTGCCTGGCAAGGTGCTGACGGCAACCAGTCGTCGGCGTCCCCGTCCAAGATTTGCAGCGGTACGCTCACTCGACCGTCCCGGCCGTTACAGCCGGGATAATATGCAACAGCGGCGCGGAGGCCGGGCGGCGGCGGATGTGCGCCGCCGAGGGGATCGATGAGATCGAGGATCTCGATCGCGCCCATCGAGTAGCCGACGACGCCAAGCCGATTTCCCGCGATGTACGGTTGCGCGTGCAACCACGCGAGAGCGGCGGCCGCATACTGCGCTGAGGTCCGGATCGCGGGGATGTTGCCGCATGCATTCTGCAAGCCTTGAGGTTTGAGCGTGTCGATGCCCAGCGCGACGTAGCCCGCAGCCGCAAGCTCGTTGACCGTTGCCGTCTCCAGCGAACCAAAGCCTTCGCAACCGTGCAGGACGAGAATCGCCGGGAATGGGCCCGCGCCCGCCGGCCGGGCAAGGTACCCGGTGATCTCCGGCACACCGGCTGCCGCGGGGATCGTAACGTTCTCGGCCGCCGCTACGCCGCACGCACCGGCGGCAACGCCAACGAAGAGCCCGAGGCATTGGAAGGCTTTGAGCATGGTCAATGTCCTTGTGAGCTCACCGGCGCACGAGATCCGGAAAGCGCTCGTGCAATTCGCGCAACTTGGGAAGGTCGTTGATCACGACGTACGGATAGTCGGGGTGATTGGCAACGAAGTCTTGATGATAGCTTTCCGCGGGATAGAAGGTTTGGAGCGGCGCGAGAATCGTCGCGATCGGCGCGGGAAAAACGTGCCGGCGCTCGAGCGACGCGATCGTCGCAAGGGCAATGCCGTGTTGAGCCGCGGTGGTGTAGAAGATCTCCGAGCGATACTGCCGGCCGTCGTCGGGGCCTTGGCGATCGACCTGCGTCGGATCGTGCGCGACGAGAAAGTACACCGAGAGAATCTGCGCAAAGGTGATCTGCGAGGGGTCGTAGGTGATCTCGACCGACTCCGCGTGCCCGGTGAGGCCCGTACTCACGATCTCGTAGTGCGCGCTCAGCGCGCTACCGCCCGAATAGCCGGCGACCACGTGCGTGACGCCGCGGAGTTGCTCGAAGACGGCTTGCATTCCCCAGAAACACCCGCCGGCAAGGACGACTTGTTCGGAGTGCGCCGGCGCGGCTGACGCACAGGTCGAACCGAACAGCAGCGCAGCCAGCAGCGCGACGGGTGTGAGGGATCGCATCATCGTTGCTATTCGATTTCAGCGCGCAGAAGGCCCGCCAAGTTGCGCGCGGATGCGTTCGCGCACCTCGGCGGCCTGCGGCTCGCCGATTCTTTCCAGCGCCGCGACGACGCCGCGCCGATCCTCGATGCTGCGGTTTTGTGACAATTTGAACTGACCTTCCAATCGGGAGACCGGGATCTCGAACGCGACGATCGCACGCAGGAAGCCGTCGAGGCGCTCGGGGGCGATTTCGTCGATGCTCCAGGCGGATGCGACGTTCGTTTCGTTGATCGCCGTCAGGCGCCGCAAGAAGTCGATGACCCGTTCGCGGTCCTCGATGATGCGTGCGCGCCCGCGCGCGTGGACGGCCGTGTAGTCCCACGTCGGGACGCTGTCCCGGCTCGCGTACCAGGCCGGTGAGACGTAGGCGTGACCTCCGGTGAAGATGGCGAGCGAATCGCCATCTTCAAGCTCGCGCCACTGCGGATTCGCGCGCGCCATATGCGCTCGCAGCGTCGTACCGGCGCCCGAGCGATCGATGACGAACGGCAGGTGCGTCCCGAACGGCTCGCCGTTCACCGTGGAGACGAGCGTGCCGAACGGATGCGCCGCGACGAAGGCATGCAACTCGTCCATATCGGCGACGCGGAAGGCATCCGGCACGTACATACCTGTCAGCGAAGCTTGCTAACTGACGGTGACGTGCCCTTTATATTTGACCGCTTGCTCTGGCGTTCCGGTGGACGAAAGCGTGTGCGCGTTGAGTTCAACCGCGTATTGTCCGGCCGGAAAGCTCGCCGTGCGCGAGACGTGCGTGAAGCCGTATTTGATCGGCGCGTTGTACCCGCCGTGGATCGCACTGCCATGGGGCGGTGTCACGCTCAGCGTGTTGAGCTGCACGGGGTGCCCGAACTCGGTTTCGAAGACCGCGTAGGACTCGCCGTTTTGGTCGGTGCGGGTTGCTTCGATGATCCTAGCGGCCGGCGCGCCCGAAGCGGACGCGCTGAGCGTGACCGTCGTCGGAGTGGTCGTGCGCGGCGGGATCGGATAGGCGATGGCGCCGAACCCTTGAGATGCGAAGAAGGACTCGTACGTCCACCACAGGCGACCCCGGAGAAGCGGGCGGGTCGTGCTCAGATAGGGCCACGCGGTTCCGAAGCTGTTTTGGACCAAGAATGCGCCGGTGTGGCCGAATGAGTCGTCGTATCCGACGAGCATCTGACCGTGTCCCGATTTCGCAATGAAACCTGCCGGTGCAAAAGCACCGTTCACCATCGCCGTCCCGGGGTTGTTGTATCCCTTTGCTACGAGGCCGGAGAACGCAATCGCGTGACCGGCGCTGAGATATTGCTTGAGCAGCCCGACGTACGTCGATTGCCCGTTCAAGAAGTTCGGAAGCGTCCGGTAACTACCGATAGCGAACTTCCCGACACCCGAGTAGTTCGCGATGTTTGCGTCGATGCCGTCGATATAGTGGCAGTTCGGCTTATAGGGAACCTGCGCCGCGCTTGGAGCGCCGACCTTCGTGAGCAGGGCGAGGTACGGCAATGCCATCGATCCTCCGCACGTCGTCGCGTTCTGGTTTTTCTGCGCCCATTCAAAGAGAAACGCTGCGCTGATGTGATCGGCCGGACCGCCTTGCGGATCGATTCCCGCAATGCCGCGTGCGGCGGTATAGGTGCCCAGGCCGTATCCGAACGACTGGGCTTCACAACTACCGGGAAATCCAAGAGATCCGTTCGTGCCTTGCATCATCACGGACGGCAACCCGCCCAGGACGTGCCGGCTCGCCAGCCCGCTGCTGGTGATTGCACGCATCAGCGCTTGTGACGCGAACCGCGCCAAGATCGCCGGGTCCAGAATGTGCGGTGCATTGGCGAACTCGGAGGCGTTCAAAAGCGAGCCGAAACGCCCCGCCGGGTCCATGTGGCCGGGCACGGGGGCTGCAAGAATTACTGCCGGATCGAGGGTTGCGAGGGTCGCCGCTGCTGCGGCGCCGCGAGCGAGAAAGCCGCGTCGATCTATACTCATGGGGGTCCTCCATGGCAACGTGGTTTTTACGGTAACATGGGGCAGCCGGTTTGTCGATGGCGAAGTAGGGTGAGCGGTGATTCTCTGCCCTCCCCTCGCGAATAACCATTCGTGAGCACCGGCGAAGAGCAGGCTGCGTTCGTGCGCAAGCTCGAGGAGCATCGTGGAATTCTCGCGAGCGTCGCAAACGCGTACTGCCGCGATCGCGCAGCCCGCGAGGACGTCATGCAGAGCATCGCCGCCGAGCTGTGGCGGGTTTATCCGCGCTACGACGGCCGCGCGCGGTTCTCGACCTGGATGTATCGCATCGCCGTTAACATGGCGATCTCGTACTATCGCCGCGAGCGCCGTCACCTGCGCTCGGTTACGGATTACGACCAGGAACGTCTGGAATCGCTGCCGGCCGAGCCCGCCGAGGACGAGGACGAGCAGCGAACGGCACTCCACCAGCTGATCGACGGGCTCGACGATCTTCACCGCGCTCTTCTGGTGCTCTACCTCGACGGCAACAGCTACGCGCAAATCGCCGACGTACTGGGCATCTCGGAGACGAACGTCGCAACGAAACTCTCGCGCGTCAAAGAACGCCTGCGCCGCAACGCGATGGGCGGCTCCCTCTCTGCATAAAGGAAACGACCATGGAACTCGACGACTTCAAAACGATCTGGAAGGAGCAAGCTGCCCGGCTCGACTCCAGCATGCGCCTGAACGAGATGCTCGTGCGGCAATCCAACGCGCGGCGCGCGGAATCGTCGCTCGCGCGGCTCGGCCGCTCGCTCACCATCGAGCTGGTGCTGCTCTTCGCCGTCGTAGTCGCGCTCGGGTGGTTTGCCGCCAACTACGTCGCGCAACCGGCAATCGCCGCCTGCGCCGCGATTCTGGGCGTCTATGCTCTCGCAATCGCGAACGGCGAGATTCGCCAACTCGTCATGCTGCGCGAGATCGACTTCGACGAACCGGTCCTGGTGACCGTGAGGAAGCTTGAGCGTACGCGTCTCGTGCGGATCCGCACGACGGCGTGGGCGCTGCTCTTCGGCCCCATTATGTGGGTGCCGATGGGAGCCGTGCTTCTACGGGTGTCGTTCGGCATCGATGCGTTCGCGGTCCTCAGCCCGGCGTATATCGCCGCGAACGTGCTCCTCGGGCTCTTGGTGATACCGCTTGCAATCTGGATCTCTAGGCGTTATGCGGGCAGGCTACGCGGATCGCGATTCGTGCAGGCCCTCGCGCGCGAGATCGCGGGAGCAAACCTTCGCGAAGCGCTCGAGTATCTCGATACGATCGATCGCTTCGAATCGCCCTCGTAGCCCCTTCGAATGATTGCAACAACCGTCGTCGTCTCGGCGTCGGACGGCGCCCCGATTGCGTACACACGGACGCCCCCGCCCTCACCGCTCGCCCGACGCCGAATCGCCCGACTACCGGAAGGTATTTCGCGCAATTTCCCTATACTGGACAGAGCATGGTCACCGGAATCGACGCACATATTTACACCGTCAAGGATTTCGATCGCGCGCTGAAGTTCTACCGGGAGTTTCTGGGCAAAGAGCCCACGACGCTCATGGAAGGGATGTGGGCGGAATTCGACTTGCCCGACGGGTCGGCGTTTGCGATCGGGAAGCACGAAGATCATCCGTGGCAACCCGGTCACGTCATTCTCTTTGCCGTTCCGGATCTCAACGCCGCCATCGAGTTCGTGCGCTCGCACGGCGGCAAGGCCGATGCGCCGGGTGAATCCCCCGTCTGCACGATGTCTTTCGGCGAAGATCCCGAGGGCAACCAGATCGTTCTCCATCGCAGAAAGTAACGCTAATAAAAAAGCGGCGCCGGATTGGCGGCGCCGCTTACCTTAGGTGGCCGGGATTAGTAGCGTGCGCAGTGGCCCGGGACCCAGTGGCGGTGCCGGTGATGGGAACCCCAGACCCATTGGCCCGGGACCCAGTGCTGATGCCAGCCGCAGCGCTGGTGCGCCGACGCCTGGGCCGTCGGCACCGCGACCGCCGATCCCACCAGGCTGAGCGCGAAGGCGAGGATTGCCAGGTATTTCATCGTTAACTGTTCTCCTTTTATGTAGTGCATGGGCGTGCCCTAGGCAAGCCCTATTCGACACAACGAAAGCAAGCCTCCGATTGTGCGCTCGGGTTGCTGGGCTCTCCAGCCGGGCCTCTAGACAAGGCCGGCTGCGATCGCGTTCGAGGCGGACGTGAGGCTCGGGAAGCTTCGAAAACCGGAATAGACGATCTGCACCGTCGCTCCGCCCGAGAAAAGCGAATAGTGCCCCTGATAGGTCTGGGTTTCCAGCGTCACCGCCCAGTAATCGGGCAACACCTGCGCGCGTTGATCGGCGATCCGCCCCGAGGTCGTATGCTCCGGCAACACGCTCGGGGCGTATGAATAGCCGGTAACATCGTCTCGGGCGTCGTACGAAAAAGTTCCGGCGCCCAAGCCGTAAACTGGGCGAACCGGCGTGAACGCCACCGACCCCGCGCTCGCGTCGTAACCGTACTGTGCGAGGTATCGCGGATCGAACGGCGCTTCGAAGACGTCGCCGGGTTCCGGATGCTCGTAGGAATGCACGAGGGCGGCAACTTGGCTCGCTGGGGCGCTCTTGCCGCCGATCGTGTCGTGGAGCACGCGCACCTTCACGAGCGTGCCGTTCACGTAGACGCCGTCGAGCAGCAGATCGTCGCGCCGGCTCATCGGGCCGGCGTGAACGAAGAACGTACGGTGCAACGCAAAGGCGACGATGCCCTGGGTGGTTTCGTGGAACCGCTGCGCAACGCGTGCAACGACGGGCGGAACGCTTGCGGTCATTTCAACTCCGTCAGGACGAACTCGGCGACGTCGTGGAGATCGCGTCGCGAAAGCTTCCACCGCGGCATGACCAGGTCGAGGGGCTTGTCGTCGTTGTCGATCCCGGTCGAGATCGCGCGCTCGAGCAGCGCAAGCGTGTACGGATGCGTTCCAGCCGAGAGCGCTGCGTGGCGGAGATCTGCGCTCACGGCACCGTCGGGAAAGCGCATGCCGCCCGCGCCGCTCGGGCCGTGACAGGCGGCGCATCGGCCGTAGAGTGCGGGCGGTTGCGCGACGATCTGCACGCCGTCGGAATCCTTACCGCTCATAAAAATCGCGCGCCCGTTCGCGATCGAGCCTCCGGAGCATGCCGGCGCTACGAGCAGCATGCAGCCCGCGAGCAGCGCGCGCCGTCTCACCAATGCGTGCAGCCGGGCGGTCTCCCCATGTCGGGAATATGGTGCTCGACAGCGCAGATCTGCTCGACCGTCAACGCACCGTGCGAGCGCGCGGACCACTCCGCCGGCGTCGGTGCGTCGTCACCGCTCGTCGCTACGACGACCCATCGGCCGCCGATCTTTTTCGCGAAGATTTGGCCGCCCGCGACCGGCGGAATGAAGTAATCGACGTACCCTGCGTCGCCGACGACGATGACCGTGCCGACTTGGTACCGATGATGGAAATGCTGCTGCGGCAGCGCGGCCATCGCGGCAACATCGGCGGGCGGCCCGACGTGCGGCGTCGAGGAATCGGCTCTCGAGGCCGCGGGCGAAAGGGCAGCGAGCGCGAGGCTCGAGGCGACGGCAAGGGCGATCGAACGGATCATGGATGCTCCTTCCCGGGAGAGGGCCCTCCTTCGGCGCCGCCTCCGGCGACCTCTGCCCGCATTAAAGGCAGGATAGTGGCATCGGCGCCCCGCAAGGGCGAGGGAACGGCCGCTCGTCCGGGCGAGTGCCGAAAGGAGTATTTCAATGATACGAAAGCTACTCGTGTTAGGTTCACCGCTTGCCCTGCTTGCGGTGTTCCTCTCGATTCCGGCCGTTGCGAACGCGCAGCCGGCCCCGAACTTCGGATCGCCGCCTTCGGGCTCGATTCCGATTCTCTTCAACGACACCCACGTCTACGCTAAACCCGACGTTCTCAAGCAAGATCGCGTGTTGGCCGCTTTGGTGCGCAACGGCACGATCTTGGTTCCTCTGCGTTCGATGTTCGAGCAAATGGGTGCAACGGTTTCTTACGATCCATCGACGCAGACGGTCACCGCCTCGAAGTCCGGGGCATCGGTGGCCGTCACGGTCGGCAAGCCCGAAGTCGTCATCAACGGTGAATCACGTCCGCTCGACGTGCCGCCGATCATGTACCAAGGGCAGATTCTCGTTCCCGTGCGCGTGATCTCCGAAGGAATGGGCGCGTACGTGCAATGGGTACAGGACCGGCACATCGTCGTCGTGCGCTACATCACGGCAACCCCGCCGCCGCCTCCGCCGCCGTCCGCACCGCCGCCGCCGCCGCCGCCGCCTCCGACGCCCACTCCGTGGAGCTGGAACGGCGTCTATGTCGGTCTCAACGCCGGCGAGGTCTGGAACCACGATACAGGCGTAGCCTATTGCGTTACCCCTGCTACCGCAACGCCGCCGTCCGTTATCAACGGTCTGGGATGCTCGTACCCTTCGTACGGCATGATGAACGGAGTCGGCTTGATCGGCGGCGTGCAAGCCGGTTGGAACATCCAACTCGGTCCGCTCGTCATCGGGCCCGAACTTGAGTACGACGGCACCACACTCAACCCGAACGTAAGCTTCCAAGGCTGTGTCAAGGAATACGGCTTCAGCCCCTGCGGACAGGGCTCGTTCACGGCGTCCGAGACGATGACGTCATTCCAGTCCGAGCGCCTGCGCTTCGGCTTCGCCTCCGGACGAACGCTGATCTACGTAACGGGCGGTTGGGCCCAGAGCCACTGGAACCTCATGTCGAATCAGCTTTACGCGACATGCGCAGTCTGCGTCTACCCGACAAACGTCAACGTAGAACGCAGCGGCTGGACCGAAGGGCTCGGCGGCGAGTGGGCCATCGCGCCGCGTCTATCGATGAAGGTCGAGGGCCTGCTCTACGAGATGCAGCCGTACTCGACGTTGAGTGCGGCTAACCCGGTAACGGGTTTCCAAGGTGGAAAGGACTTCTACTTCCACGGCGGTATCGCACGCATCGGCTTTAACTGGAGACTCTAAGCGCATCGTCCTGCGCAAATGAAAAAAGAGGCTCGCGATTGCGAGCCTCTTTCGTTTCTATCCGAGAATCGGATTAGTACGGGCAGTAGTAGCCGGTGTCGGGATCGTAATACGGCACCCACTCGTAGCCGTCCCAGTACTGGCAGACGTCCGGTGACTCTTCGTACACGAAGACGTTGATGCCGTTGAACGGGAACCAGAAGCCGAAGTGACCGCCGAACCACAGCCACGAGGCACCGCCCCAGTAGTTGTGCCAGTAGCCGTTATACCAGCGGCCGCCGCCACCGTTGTCCCAGTAACCGCCGTACATCTCGGGGTGCCGCGCGTAGTTGTCGTTCACGTTTCCACGACCGTAGTACGAACCGCCGCTGCGATATTGCTGGCCGCCGGTATAGCCGCCGCGATATTGCTGGCCGCCCGTGTAGCCGCCGCGGTATTGCTGGCCGCCGGTATAGCCGCCGCGATATTGCTGGCCGCCGGTATAGCCGCCGCGATATTGCTGGCCGCCCGTGTAACCGCCGCGGTATTGCTGGCCGCCGGTGTTGCCGCCGCGGTATTGCTGGCCGCCGGTGTTACCGCCGCGGTAGCCGCCGGTATTGCCGCCGCGGTAGCCGCCGCTCGAATACGAGTGCCCGCCGCCGCTGCGTCCGCCGCCGCTGTTCCCGCCGCTTGGGCGTGCCGACGCCGGAACCGCCGCTAACAGAAGCCCCGCCACAGAGGCGACGCTCAGCGTGTTCCTCAGAATAGTGATTGCGCGTTGATACTCCATCAGCACGACTTGCCTTTCTCCGCCCTGGGTCTCTCGGCGGGTTGGTGTTCTCATCCGGCTAACGCGCGAGAGGGGCAAAAGGTTCGCTGGCGGGCCTCTCCTCCCGTTGCAGGGAGGCCGAGCGGGCGTCGCGTATCTCTGGCTTCCCGCGGGCTCTCTCTGGGTCCGGGGCTTTGCATCTCTCCAAGACCTGGGTGGTGACGCATGATGAAGCCCGACGACGAGATCGCGTTTCTACGAGCACGCGACGATAGTCGCGTGAAGTTCCGCCAGATCAAGAACCTCAGCGCGTTGCGTGCGGGCCTCTGCGACGAGCGCCCCCCGCACCCGGTGCTCGCCGCCGACGTGAAGGCGCTGCCGGGCATCATCCATCTCTTCCAATCACACGGCCAGACGCTGCGCGGCCTCCAGGAACGCTATCCGGGGGAAGAGCGAGTCGGCCAAGCGATCATGCTCTGGGAAGACTGCTACAAGACGATTCTGTCGGAGGACGTCTCCTAGCCGGAGCCTGGGGTGGTCCCTCGACGGAGCCTGGATGACAACGTAGATTCCGCGCGAAGTGCAGCGCGTGCGGACGATCGAAACCGTCGAATCCCATACACAAGGGATGCCGACACGCGTCGTGATCGGCGGCGTCGATCCCATTCCCGGCAAAACGATGTTCGAGCGGCGCGAATATGCCCGCGCGCGTCTCGAGGGTTTGCGCAAACTCCTGATGTTCGAGCCGCGCGGCCATGCCTCGATGTCGGGAGCGATCCTGATGCCGCCGGCCGATCCGCGCGCCGACCTCGGCGTCCTCTTCATCGAGGTCACCGGCTTCCTTCCGATGTGCGGGCACGGTACGATCGGCGTCTGCACCGTCGCCGTGGAAACCGGGCTCGTCAAGGCCGATGAGCCGCTCACGACCCTCCTGCTCGATACGCCCGCGGGGCTCGTGCGCGCGAGCGTCGAGGTGGAGAACGGCCGCGCGAAGAGTGTCACGCTGACGAACGTTCCCTCCTTCCTCGCGTCGCGCGATTTGCGCGTCGACGTCGACGGCATGGGCGCGCTCCATTTCGATCTCGCCTACGGCGGAAATTTTTACGCCATTCTTCCGGCGGAGGCGGCGGGATTGACGCTCGTGCTCGACGAGGCCCCGAAGATCGTCGAGCGCGGCATGCGGATCATGCGCGCGATCGCCGAGCAACACTCGTTTGCCCACCCGGTCGAGCCCCGCATCACCGAATTGCGCCACGTTCTCTTCACCGCACCGCCCACTGCGCAAGGCGCGCATGCGAAGGGCGCAATCGTGCTCCATCCCGGGAACCTGGACCGTTCTCCGTGCGGAACCGGCACGAGCGCGCGCATGGCGCAGCGCTACTTCCGAGGCGAGCAGGCCCTCGAAGAAGAGTTTGCTCATGAGAGCTTTCTCGGATCGCTCTTTTTCGGCCGCCTGATCGAGGAACTGGAGCTCGCGCCGGGAGTGCGCGCGGTCATCCCAACCATTCGCGGGCGTGCGTGGATCAGCGGATATGCAAAATACTCGCTCGATCCGGCGGATCCGTTTCCGAACGGATTTCTCATTCCGACCGCGTAGAAGTGCTCATGCCGAGATTTCCCGGAGTCTATGTCGCCGTCATCACGCCGTTCACGAGCGACGATCGCCTCGACGTGCCGAGGTTGCGCGAGCACGTCGACTGGCTGATCGAACGAGGGGTGCACGGCATCGTGCCGACCGGATCGTGCGGCGAATATGCGGCGCTCTCGGACGCGGAGCGCGAGCAGGTCGTCGAAACGGTCGCCGACGTTTGCAGGAATCGCGTTCCGGTCGTCGTCGGAACCGGCGCCTCCTCGACGCGCAATGCCGTGCGGTGGGCAGCGCACGCGAAGCGCGCGGGCGCGGCCGGGATCATGGCGCTGCCGCCGAGCGCCTATCGCCCGAGCCGCCGCGAGATCAAGGCGTGGTTCCAGGCGTTGAGCGAGGTCGGATTACCGATCGTCGCTTATAACAATCCCTTCGACACGACCGTCGATCTCACGCCCGATCTCCTCGTCGAACTCGCGCAGATCGAAAACGTCGTTGCGGTCAAAGAGTACTCCGGCGACGTGCGCCGCATCCCCGTGGTGCTCGAAGAGACGGATCTCGAGGTGATCGTCGGCTGCGACGACCTTGCCCTGGAAGGGCTGCTGGCGGGTGCGACCGGATGGATCGCGGGTTTGACCAACGTGGTCGCGCGCGAGAGCATCGAGCTGTATAACCTCATCTGCGCGCGCGATCTCGACGCGGCTTCGGCGCTCTATCGCCGGTTGCTCCCGCTCTTTCGCTACGATTCGCGCCCGACGTTCGTCCAAGCGATCAAGTACGCATTCGATCTGATCGGCAAACCGGTGGGCGCGACCCGCCCTCCGCGCTTGCCTCTCGAAGAAAGCGATCGCCGCGTCATCTCCGACGCACTCGAAGCTTTCGTTTCCATTGCCAACCGCTGACGTCGCCGTCATCGGCGGAGGGATCATCGGGACGTGCAGCGCTCTGACGTTGCAACAACGCGGGCATGGCGTAACGATCGTCGAGCCGACCGAACTCGGCGCGGGAACCGCCGCCGGCAGCGCCGGCTACTTGGCCTGGGACGACATCTTTCCGATTCCCTCGCCCAGCGTCGTCGCGGGACTTGCGCGCATGCTGCTCGATCGTCGCGGACCTCTCGTGATCGCGCCGGCGTATCTGCCGCATATGATCGGCTGGGGACTGCGTTTTCTCGCCGCCGCACGCCCATCGGCGGTGCGGCGAGCCATCGCCGCGCTCGCGCCGCTCAACCGGCTTGCCGAGGCCTCGCTCTACGATCTTGCAAGTCTCGCCGGAGCGCAACGCTATCTCGTGCGGGAAACTGTCTTTCACATTTGCCGCACCGCGAAGACGCTCGCCGCCGCCGAGCGGCTGCTTCCGATCCTCGCCGCCGAAGGTTTTCCGGCGCAGCTGCTCGATCGCCATGCACTGCGCGCGCAGGAGCCGGCGCTGCGCGATGGGCTCTCGGGCGCGATCGTCTTTCCCGACTCCGGACGTTGCACGAACCCCGGCGCCTTCGGAGCATCGCTCGCGACGCATTTCCTCTCGCACGGCGGCGCGCTGCTCAAAGCTCGCGCGACCGAACTCGAGCGTGATGGAGACGGCTGGCTTGTGAGAACGAATGCCGAAGCCCTGCACGCGAAACGGGTCGTGATCGCGGCGGGCGTGTGGTCGGGGCCGCTGATGGCCGCGCTCGGCTATCGAGTGCCGCTCGAAGCTGCTCGCGGCTATCACTTGATGCTCGCCGATCCCGGCGTCGTGCCCGCTCGCACGCTGCTCTTCGAAGAAGATCATTTCTGCGCGACCCCGATGGAGGAAGGCCTGCGCCTCGCAGGCACCGTCGAGTTCGCGAGCCTCAGCGCTCCCATGAATCCCTATCGAGCCGATCTGCTCTATGACGTCGCACACGGATACCTGCCGCAACTGCGCCGCGATCCCGCGACGCGTTGGATGGGCAATCGTCCCTCGCTTCCCGACTCGCTGCCGATCATCGCCGAGCTGCATCACCATCCCGGCATCGTCGCCGCGTTCGGACACGAGCGCCGCGGCCTCACCCAATCCGGGGTGACGGCGCGGTGCGTCGCGGATCTCGTCGAGCGAAAACAACCGCCGGTGGACCTGGCGCCGTTCCGCGTCGAAAGGTTCTGAGGCCGCGCTGGGAAAGTTCCGTGGTGATCCCTCGACTTCGCTCACTTTCGTTCGCTTCGCTCGGGATGACAGGATTATGCGTTTCGTAATTGGAATTCTCGCATTGGCGCTTCTACCGCTCTCGCTCATCGGCGGTGCGGCGCAGGTTTCGCCTTCGAGCGCTGCGGTGCTGCAGCCGCTGACGTTCGACGATTACGGGAAGATCGTCCGCATCTCCGATCCGCAGTTGTCGCCCGACGGACGGCGCATCGCCTTCGTCGTCAGCGTGCCCGACATGAGCGCTGATACGACCAAGAGCGAGATCGATCTCATCGACGTTGCTACCGGAAATTCGCGCCCGCTGACGCAAGGACGCGACCACGTCTCCATGCCGCGGTGGTCGCCCGATGGTTCGCAACTCGCTTTTGTCACCACGCCGCCGTGCCTCTCGCAACCGTGCAAACCGGCCCAAGCCCAAGTCTTCGTTTTTTCGATGAGCGGCGGCGATCCGCGACAAGTCACGAGCGCGGCGAACGGCGTCGACACCTACGCATGGCGACCCGACGGACGCGCGGTCGCGTACGTCACTACGGACGATCCCGTGAACAAGGCGGAGATCGACAAGCACCGCGACCTCTTCGTCGTCGGGGATCAGGATTTTCTCTCTCAAGCCGCGCCCGTCTCCGCGCACATCTGGCTGCAGCCGTTCGACGGGAGCGCGTCGCGCATCACGAGCGGCGTGACGAGCTTGGGCAACGGGCAGTTCTCGGGCGACATCTCATGGTCGGCGGATGGCGAGCGGATCGCGTTCACGCGCTTTCCCGATTCCTATAACGGCCATATCGGGCACGTGAACGCCTGCGTCGTCGACGTTGCCTCGAAGCAAGTCACCTGCATCGGCAGCGGTGATGCCTTCGGCTCGGATCCGGTCTTCGCGCCGACCGGCGATGCCATCGCCTATAGCGACGCCCATGAAGGCTACTGGTCCGTCGAGAACGACGCCCTCGTTGCGGACGGCTCGCAGACGCTGCACGTCGCGCCGGAACTCGATCGCAACATCTCGTGGAGCGCATGGGCGCACGACGGCTCCGGACTGTGGCTCGGCGCGGACGACCGCACGAGCATCGGCCTGTGGTACGCGCCGTTGCGCGGAACGTCGCGTCGCATCGATCTCGGCGATGTCAGCTTCGGCAGGCAAGGCAGCGTCGCCAAGGACGGCGGCCTCGCGTTCGTTGGAGCGACGCCGCGCGATTTCTCGGAGCTGTACTACCTCGCGCCGGGCTCGTCGGTGCCGCGACGCCTGACGGATCGGAACGCCTGGCTCGCCGAACGCAGCATCGCGCAGAGCCGCGAGTTCACGTGGACGAACGACGGCTTCCACCGAGGACGGCGCGCTGACGTATCCGACGAACTATGTCGCCGGGAAAAACCTATCCGCTCGTGCTCGTCATCCACGGCGGCCCGACGCAAGCGGCCTCCACGATTGCGCTCAGCATGCTGCCGCAGGTGCTCGCCTCGCACGGCTACTTCGTGTTGCAGCCGAACTATCGCGGCAGCGATAACCTCGGCTTCGAATACGGCAAGGCGCTGATCGGCGACGTCGATGCCGGACCGGGACGCGACATCGTCGCGGGCGTCAAGGCGCTCGAAGCGACGGGCATGATCGACGCCAATCGCATCGGCGTCTCCGGGTGGTCCGGCGGCGGACTGCTCACCTCGTGGCTCATCGGTCACTACCGCATTTGGAAAGCGGCCGTCTCCGGCGCCGCCGTCGACGATTTCATCGAGGAATACGATCTCACCGACATCTTCGATTACATGCCCAGCCTCATGGGCGGTCTCTCACCATGGCGAGGCGACGGGCACGCGCGGTATGTCGCCGCATCGCCGATCACCTACGTGGCGAACGTGACGGCGCCGACGCTGATCCTGAGCGACACCGGCGATTACCGCGTGCCGACCGTTCAGGCATACGCGTTCTACCACGCGTTGAAGGAGAACGGCAAGACGGTCGAGTTCGTCGCGATTCCGGCGTACGGCCATTTTCCATCCGATCCGGTGAGGCAGGTCGAAGTATACAAACGCTGGGTCGCGTGGATGGATCGCTATTTACAGTAACGGTCGCGTCGTTTGCTTCGGCGCGGCGTGCGTCGATCGGCGATTTCGCGCGCTCGACGAGATTCGCGAGGGAACGTCGAATCCGGCGGTTGCGGAGCGCGGCTTCGGCGGCGTTGCGCGCAACGTCGCGGAAAACTTGGCGCGGCTCGGCGTTGCGGCCTCACTCTGCAGTATCGTTGGCGACGACGAGGCCGGGCGCGCGCTCGTCACGCATTTGCGAGCAGCCGGCGTTGACACCGCCGGCGTCAGGGTCGCTGCGAATCTCTCGACGCCCGAGTACGCGGCGATCCTCGCGCCGACGGGCGAGTTGTATGTGGGAGCCGCGGAGACCAGCGCGATCAGCGCTCTTACCATCGACGACCTCGAACGCCGGCCGGAGATCGAATCGGCCGCCTGGCTTTTCATCGACTGCAATCTGCCCCAGGCAACGATCGCGGCGTGCGTCGCGCGGAGCCGCTCCTCGCCGCGGCGGCTCGCCGTCGACGCGGTGAGCGTCGCCAAAGCCCAACGGCTGCCGAGCGACCTCACCGGCGTCGATCTGCTCTTCCTCAATGAAGCGGAGGCGCTCGCCTGCGGCGGCCGCGATGCGATCGCGCGACGAGGGGTCGCGGAGATCGTGATCTCGTGCGGGCCCCGCGGCGTCCTCGTGGAGCATCGCACCATCCCGGCGCCCGACGCCAAGCTCGTCGATGTCACCGGTGCGGGCGACGCGCTCGTCGCGGGAACGCTCTACGGGTTGCTGGCCGGCGAACCATTCGAAGCATCGGTGAGTTTGGGCATGCGTTTGGCGGCACTAGCGGTGGAGACGACCGCAAGCGTAAGACAGGATCTTACGCCTGCAATGCTTACGTCGCTCCCTCGACGGAGCCTGTCCTGAGCGGGGTAACGCGCAGCGTTACTCCAGTCGAGGGGCTCGGGATGACAAGCGTGAAGTACTCGACGGAGGTGAGCCGGGCACGCGAGCGCGGCGCACCGGTCGTTGCGCTCGAGACGACGATCCTCTCCCACGGGATGCCCTATCCGCAGAACCTCGAGACGGCCCGTGCGGTCGAGCGGATCGTGTGCGAGGCGGGTGCCGTTCCGGCGACCATCGCCGTTCTCGACAGCTCCATCTGCATCGGCCTCGACGACGCGGCGTTGGAGCGCGTCGCGCGCGAGCCGATGCTCAAGCTCGGCCGCGCCGATCTCGCCTACGCGCTCGCCACTCGCAAGGACGGCGCAACGACCGTGGCGGCGACGATGGACTGCGCCGCGCTTGCAGGCATCGCGATCTTCGCAACCGGCGGCATCGGCGGCGTGCACCGAGGCGCAGAACAGACGATGGACGTCTCCGGCGACTTGGAGGCGCTCGCGACGTCGCCGGTCGCCGTCGTCTGCTCGGGCGCGAAAGCAATTCTCGATCTGAGCAAGACCCTCGAGCAACTCGAAACGCGCGGAGTTCCCGTCGTCGGCTACCGCGTCGACGAGTTTCCCGCGTTCTGGAGCCGTTCGAGCGGCCTGCGCGTTCCTTTGCGGCTCGACAATCCGCGCGAGATCGCGGCGATGATCCGGGAGCAACGCGCGCTCGGATCGCGCACCGGCATCGTCGTCGCGAATCCGATCGCCGCCGAGGACGAGATTCCCGCCGTCGAGATGGAGCGCCACATCGAGGCTGCGGTCGCGGAAGCGGCAGCGGCCGGGATCGCCGGCAAGGCGCTTACGCCCTGGCTGCTCGATCGCCTGCTGACGCTCACCTCGAATCGAAGCCTTCACGCGAACATCGCCCTCGTACGTGCGAACGCACGCCTCGGCGCAGAGATCGCCGCCGCCCTCGTTGCATAGCTGCCGTCGGTCCCTCGACTCCGCGCCTTCGGCGCTACGTTCGGGATGACAAGAACTCGGGATGACAATGCTACGATCACCTCTTGGCAATAATTCCGACACAGGTGTGGCTCATGATCGGAGCATGGAAGTAACCTGGAAGCCGCCGGCGGCGAACGAGCCGCGATCGCAGATGCCCTCGAGCGCCTTTGCCTTCCCGCAGGAGCGCAAGGAGCCGCTCATAGATGCCGCGCACGTGCGCAGCGCGATCGGGCGCTTCCCCGAAGTGGACGGCGTGAGCGACCGCGAGCGCGCGCTCGCATTCGAGAACATCAAGGCCGCCGCAGAACACTACGGCGTCGCGATGCACGCGCAGAGCTGGCACGACCTGATCGCCTAGCAGGGAACTTCGCGCCGCGAGCCCTATTTCGCGGCATGGAATCGTATCCGCGCGATCTCGTCGGCTATGGCGCGCATCCGCCGGATCCCAAGTGGCCGGACGGCGCGCGCGTCGCCGTTCAGATCGTGATGAACTACGAGGAGGGCTCCGAGTATTCGATCCCCGACGGCGACGGCTTTTCGGAGACGTATCTCACCGAGGTTCCCGGCGCTTCGCTCGGCCCCGGAAAACGCGACCTCATCGTCGAGTCGATCTACGAATACGGGAGCCGCGCCGGATTCTGGCGGCTCATGCGGCTCTTCGCCGAGCGCGATCTGAAGGTCACCGTCTTTGGCGCCGCGCTGGCGCTCGAGCGCAATCCGGAGGCGGCGCGCGCTATCCGCGACGCCGGGCACGAGGTCTGCTCGCACGGCCGGCGCTGGATCGGCTTTCAAGAGATGAACGAAGAGGAGGAGCGAGAGCAGATGCGCCTTGCGGTCGCATCGATCGCGCGAACGATCGGCGAACGCCCGTACGGTTGGTACTGCCGCTACGCTCCGAGCATCAACACGCGCCGCCTGGTCGTCGAGGAGGGCGGCTTCCTCTACGATTCCGACGCCTACAACGACGATCTGCCCTACTGGGTACGCGTTGCGGGAAAGCATCATCTCGTGATTCCATACACCCTCGACGTCAACGACATGAAGTTTTCGGTTGCGCCGGGCTTCTCCGCGCCGTCCGGGTATTTCGAATACCTGCGCGACGCCTTCGACGTTCTCTATCGTGAAGGAAAGACGCAGCCCAAGATGATGTCCGTCGGTTTGCACGCGCGCCTCGCGGGGCGCCCAGGGCGCGCTGCGGCGCTCGAACGTTTCCTCGATCACCTGCTCGCGCACGACGCCGTTTGGGTCTGCCGCCGCGTCGACATCGCGCGCCACTGGATCGCGCAGCACCCGCCGCCATGAGCGCCGTCAACGAACGCCTCGCCGAGCTGGCCCAACTCGGCCGCCACGAAAACGGTATCGATCGCCCGCTGGCGTCGCCGCAGGAACGCGCCGCGCGCGAACGCTTCGCCGCGTGGGCGCGTGCGCGCAATTACACGCTCTCTCAGGATCGTGTCGGCAATCTCTTTGCACGGCGCGCGGGAACGCGCGACGGCGCTCGCCCGATCTTGGTCGGCTCGCACCTCGACACCGTGCCGACGGGCGGGGCATACGACGGCGCCTATGGCGTTGTCGCCGCGATCTGCGCGCTCGAACGCCTGGACGAAGAGGGCATCGCGACCGAACATCCCATCGACGCGGTGGCGTGGGTGGGAGAGGAGGGAGGGCGTTTCCCGCTCGGATGTTTGGGGAGTTCGGTCTTCACCGGAGCATGGGATGCCGATCGCGCGCTCGCACTCGAAGATTCAGAGGGCGTCGCGCTGCGCGATGCGCTCGCCGCGCCGGAGGGTGGCTTGCTCGAAGACGTTCCCGTGCACGGCGACGATCGCGTGTCGGCGTACCTCGAATTGCACGTCGAGCAGGGTCCGGTGCTCGAACGGGAAGGCGTCGCGCTCGGCGTCGTTACCGCGATCGCGGGGCAGCGGCGTTACCGCGTCGTCGTCGACGGCCCGAGCGGTCACGCGGGAACGGTGCCGATGGCGAGGCGCGGCGACGCGCTCTGCGCCGCGGCAGAACTCATCCTCGCGGTCGAACGCGCCGCGCTCGTCGCAGGCGAAACGGTCGCGACCGTGGGGCGGCTCGTCGTCGAACCCAACGGCTCGAACGTCATCCCTGCCCGTGCGACCTTTTCAGTCGACATTCGCTCGCCGCACGACGATCGCATCGAGGCCGTCGAGAAGGCCTTGCGCGATGCCGCGACCGAGGCCCAATCGCGGCGCCGCGTGAGCTGCGCCATCGAGCGGCTCGAGTCGCGCGCACCGGCACCGATGGACCCGAAACTGCGCGCCACCCTACATAAGGCGATCGCGACGCTCGACCAGAAAGCGTTAGACGTTCCAAGCGGCGCAGGCCACGACGCGATGTGCCTGTCGCGCATCGCGCCGACCGCGATGCTCTTCGTGCGGTCCATCGGCGGCCGTAGTCACGTCGCCGAAGAGGAGACGTCGCCCGAAGACCTCGAGATCGGCGTCGCTGCGCTCGTCGCGTCGATCATCGCGGTCGACAAGTTCGCGATCTAAGGCTCTCGTTTCGTCAACGGTGCAGGACGATGGCAAGGATCGTGGTCATCCACGTGCCGATGATCAGCGCGCTCAGGCGCCACTGAAGACCGTCGATTCTTCGATCCTGGCTATCGCGCAGATGATCCATTCTTGCGTGGAGACCGTCGCCGAGGCCGTCAATTCTCTTGCTGAGGCTATCTCGCAGGCCGTCGATCTTCGAATCTAGCTTCGTGCTGACGCTATCTCGCAGCCCGCCGATCTTCGAATCTAGCTTCGTATCGAGCCTATCCAGCCCCGCTTCAATGCCGCCCAGTCGCAGACCGATCTGGTGATACGCTCCCTCAAGGTGAGCCATTCGGGTGTCGATGGATTCCGCGCTCATCAGTATCATTATACGCGACGATTGCTCCGTAAGGCAAGAGTGCGCGAACACACGTTGACACAATGATAAGGCTATATTCTTGCAACGAATTGGACATAACGTAAGGAAATCTCGATCGGATCGCTGTACTCTCTTGCATGCGATTCTTTATCTGCGGGTCCGCTTTACGCGGGCAACCCGATCACAAGAACTTGGGCGACGCGCGCTTTGTCGCCGAGGCGCGCACGGCGCCGAGATACCGGCTGCACGCCGTCAAGGACGGCTTGCATCCCGGCATCTACGAAGTCGAAAGCGGCGGGATCTCCATTCCTGGAGAGCTGTACGAACTCACAGACGAACAATACCGGCGTCTGCTCGCGGGCGAGCCGCCGGACATGTACGAGGCGCAGATCGAGTTAGACGACGGCTCGCACGTTTCGGCGATGCTCTATCCACGCGAGTTGATCAATCGGCACGGGTATCCCGACATCTCGCATCTCGGCGGGTGGGCGGCGTACAAGGCTCAGTCAAAGTAGGGCGAGAGCGACGAGCTCCGGCGGTCCCTCGACGGAGCCTGTCCTGAGCGGAGCAACGCGCAGCGTTGCTCCAGTCGAAGGGCTCGGGATGACAAAAATAGGAAGCGGCGCCGGTGGCGGTCCCTCGACGGAGCCGTCCTGAGCGGAGCAACGCGCAGCGTTGCTCCAGTTGAAGGGCACCCTTCGGGTGTTTTCGCTCGGGATGACAAAGCGCATGATGTCGACTATGCACAAGAAGCAGGCCGCTCCTTAGAGCGGCCATCCTTTTAGCTGCCGCGGTATGTTGAGTAGCCCCATGGGGAGAGGAGGAGCGGCACGTGATAGCGCGCCGCTGCATCGTCGACCCGAAATCGAACGGGAATGTCGTGGTAGAAGCTTGTCATGCCGTGACGTTCGAAATACGGACGCACGACGAAGAACAGTTCGTAGGTTCCCGCCAAGAGATCGCCGCCGAACGGCGCCGCGATGCGGCCCTCTTTGTCGGTGTGCCCGGTCGCGAGGGGAATGCGCTTTTCGCCGTCGATCCGCAGGAGTAGCACTTCGAGGTTCGACGCGGGGACGCCGCGGGCAAGATCGAGTACGTGCGTCGATAGCGGCATTATAGCTTTGCTCCTTGCGCGATCCACGCGCCGATTTCATTGCGCTCGGATTGCGTCATGTTGGTGACGTTGCCGAGCGGCATCGCGTTTGTTTCGACTGCCTCCTCGTCGATCCGTGAAGCGTTCTCGCGGATGTGCGCCGACGTGTCGAGCAGCACGCCGTCCGGAGCCGCGGCGTAGCCGGCCTGCGTCGGGTGCGCGGAGTGGCAGACCGCGCAACGCTGGACAAAGATCGGCGCCACCCGCGCGAATGAGACAGGCGACGTGGACGCCGGCGCGTGCGGCATGACGGCGATCGCCGCGCCCACGACAAGCGCGAGCGCCGCCACGGGCAGCCACCAGACCAGCCGCCTTCCGTGCTTGTCGTGCGTGAGGATGAAGAAATATCGCACGAGCACGCCCGCGAGCCCGAGCGCGACCAGGACGAGCCACGCGTACCGGCTTTCGTAGGTCATCGGGTAGTGCCCGCTGATCATCGTAAAGAGCACCGGCAGCGTGAAGTAGGTGTTGTGCACCGAGCGGATCTTGCCGAGCATTCCCGGTCGAGGGTCGGGCTGCTGTCCCGCTCGGATCTGCGCGACCATCTTCTTCTGCCCCGGGATGATCACGTGCGCGACGTTCGCTACCATGATCGTTCCGATGATCGCGCCGACGTGCAGATATGCCGCTTGCGCCTTGAAGACGTGCGCGAGCGCCCATGCCATCAGCGCGAGAAAGAGGAAGACCGCGACGCCCAGGGCGTACGGGTGCTTTTCCAACAGTTTGCAGAGCGTATCGTAGACGACCCAGCCGACGATGAGCGAGGCGATGCTGATCGCGATCGCCTCGCCTTGCGTCAGGTTCATCACGCTTGGATCGATGAGAAACGTCGAGGCGCCGACCCAATAGACGAGCGCGAGCAGCGCGATCCCCGAGAGCCACGTCGTGTAGGCTTCCCACTTGAACCAATGCAGGTCTTGCGTAAGCGGCGTGTCGATCGGGCCGGTCGCATACTTCTGATTGTGGTAGAAGCCGCCGCCGTGCACCGACCACAACTCCCCGACGACACCGCGCTCTCGATCGCTCGCCGCCGTCAGGTTGTTGTCGAGCCACACGAAGTAGAAGGACGCGCCGATCCACATGATGCCCGCGACGAAGTGCACCCATCGGATGAAGAGGTTCAGCCACTCGAGCGCGTAGGCGCCGATCACGCCGGCACCGCATCGCGCAGGCGCAGACGCGCGATCTTCCCGATCTCGCGCAGCGCGGTTTCGATCTCCGTCTCGCGGTCGTTGCCCAGACGCTGCTCGAGCGCAGCGAGGATCGAGGCCTTGGTCTGCTCGCGCGCGCAGATGACGAACGGAAACTCAAATCGCGCGCGATAGGCCGCGTTCAATCGGTCGAAGCGCGCGCGCTCATCCGCCGTCAGCCGGTCGAGCCCGGCTGCGGCCTGCTCCCGCGACGAGGCGACGGTGAGCCGCCCCTCGCGCGCGAGCCGGCCGGCCAAGTCCGGGTGCGCCGCGATGAGTTGGACGCGCCGCTCCACAGACGCGGCGGCGACGGCGTCGAGCATCGCCGCGTGCAGCGCTTCCATGTCGGGGAATGGGCGCCGCTCCCACGCCGTTTCGCGCGATCCAGGACGAATTCTCGAAAGTGAAGCCGACCGCCGCGACGAAAGCCGCGCGGTCGGCGGCATTGAGCTGCTCGATCGTCATCCTCTCCGGGAGAATCTTCGCTCGATGGGCACGCTCCTTCTCCGGCACGCCGCGCTACTCGCGACCTTCGACGACGCCGATCGCACGATCGAGGACGGTGGGCTCTTCGCGCGCGACGGGATCGTGGAGCAGGTCGGCCCGACCGATACGCTGCCGACCGAGGCGGACGAGGTCGTCGATGCGAGCGCGATGGTCGTGCTCCCGGGCCTCATCTGCACGCACCATCATTTCTACCAGACGCTGACGCGCAACATCCCCGCGGCGCAAAACGCCGGGCTCTTCGACTGGCTCGTCACGCACTATCCGATCTGGACGCGGCTGGATCCCGAGATGATTCGCGCGAGCACGGCAACGGCGATCGCCGAGCTCATGCTCTCCGGCTGCACGACCGCTGCGGATCACGGGTACGTCTGGCCGAACGGCGCTCGAGTCGACGATCAGATCGCCGTCGCGCAAGCGATGGGATTTCGCTTTCACGCATCGCGGGGATCGATGTCGATCGGCCGCTCGCGCGGCGGCTTGCCGCCGGACGACGCGGTCGAGGACGAAGCGGCGATCCTCGCCGATTGCGCGCGTGTCGCCGATGCCTTTCACGACCCGTCGCGCTTCGCGATGACGCGGATCGTCGTCGCGCCGTGCTCGCCCTTCTCCGTCTCGGAGGACCTGATGCGCGAGAGTGCGCTCTTCGCACGCAAACGCGGCTTGACGCTGCACACGCATCTCTGCGAGACGGCCGACGAGGAGCGCTTCTGCCTGGAACGCTATCGCAAACGCCCGGTCGAGTTTGCGGAATCGCTCGGCTGGAGCGGCGATGACGTGTGGTTCGCGCACGCGATCTACATGAACAACGAAGAAATTCGCCGGTTCGGCAAGAGCAAGACCGGCGTCGCGCACTGCCCGACCTCGAACATGCGCCTCGGCTCGGGCGTCGCGCCGCTGCACATCCAGATGGAGAACGGGATGCGCATCGGCCTTGGCGTCGACGGATCCGCATCGAACGACGGCTCCTCGATGCTCGACGAAGCGCGGCACGCGATGCTGCTCCAACGCATCGCCCGCACGCTGCTTCCGGCGCAAGGCGACATGATGACCGCGCGTGGAGCGCTGCGCTTGGCGACGCGCGGCGGCGCCTCGGTGCTTGGGCGCGACGACATCGGCGCGCTCGCGCCCAATATGGCGGCGGATTTCATCGGCGTGCGCATCGACACGCTGGAGACCGCGGGCGGCGCGGTCCACGATCCGCTTGCGTCCCTGCTCTTCTGCCGCATTCCACGCGTCGATCTCACCGTCGTCGCAGGGAAGGTCAAAGTTCGCGATGCGCAACTCGTGGACGTCGACGTGAAGGCGCTCGTCGCAAAGCAGAACGCGCTCGCCCGCCTTTTGACGAAGGGCGGCTAGTTCGGTTCGCGCCTTCTCCATGAGCGCGCGCATTTCGGGCGTTGGAGAAGGGTAGGCGAGCGTCAGGGATCGCAGCGTGTCCACGATGACGCCGGCGATCGCAAGACGCGAAACCCACTTATGGTCCGAGGGAATGACGTACCACGGGGCGGCCTTCGTACTCGTCGCGCTGACTGCGTCCTCGAATACGTCGACGTAGCGATCCCAGAACGTGCGTTGCTGCAGATCGGCGGCGGAAAATTTCCACTGTTTGTTCGGATCGTCGAGCCGCTTGAGGAAACGCTTGCGCTGCTCCGCTTTGGAGATGTGCAGGAAGAACTTCAGCACGATCGTTCGATTTCGATCGAGATGCCGTTCGAAGGCGTTGATGTCCTCATACCGGTCGGTCCAGAAGTCCCGCCCGCGGTGCTTCTCCTCGGCCTGAAACTCGCCGAGCAGGTCGGGATGCACGCGCGTTACGAGCACGTCTTCGTAATAAGAGCGGTTCAAGACGCCGATGCGTCCCCGCGCCGGCAGCACTCGCTGACAACGCCAGAGATAGTCGTGAAGCAGCTCTTCCGGCGACGGCGTTTTGAAACTGTGAACGTCGACGCCGCTCATGACGTGCTTGATCACGCCATCTTTTCCGGCCGCGTCAATTCCCTGGAGGACGATCAGCAGCGCGAAGCGTGCGTCGGCTGCAAATACGTCTTGCAGCTTCACCATGGCCGCGATGTCGTCGGCGAGTTTCTGCTGCGCCGCCTGCTTATCGGCAAAGCCGAGCGTCGCCGCCGGATCCAAATGCGCGAGATGAACCCGCGATCCAGGCGCGACCGCCAGTGCTCGCCCTACGCTACCTTCGCTCACTACGCTCGTTGTTCAAGTGCTTCAAAACGATGTCCGATAGCGTCGAATCGCTCGCTCATACGAGCCTCGAACGCCTCGAGCCGGTTGTCCAGCCGAGCGTTGATCCGATGCTCGAACTCGGCCATGCGCAGGTCCACGCGATCGAAGCGCTCGTCGATGCCCGCGAACCGCTCGTCGATGCCCGCGAACCGCTCGTCGACGCGCGTGAAGCCGAACTCCATCGCTCGACTGAGATCGAGAAGAGCCGAGTAAAGTTCTTGAGTGGTCACATCGGCGCTCATTGTAGAAATCTTAGCCTGCGGCGATTGTCGAAATGTTTCCTCCCGGCTGCCCTTCCTTGATCGTGCAATGCCTTACGCCGTCCATCGACTTCGCTAACTATGTCCGCTACGCTCGGGATGACAGTGTGCTCATCAGTTATATCGAAACGAGCTCCGGTATCGAGTGCGGATCAGGCACGGGCTCCTGCCGCTCGGTTAACGCTGCGATGTAGGCCTCGACGGCGTCACGAACATTTCGCGCGGCTTCGGCACGCGTTGCTCCCCAGCTCGTGCAACCAGGAAGATCAGGAACGTAAGCTCCCCATCCGCCGTCGCCGGCTTGCTGCAATATGGCCATATAGGTTTTCATACGAGTCCAGCGCGCTTCAATATCGCTCGAACCGTTCCTCTGGGAAGTTCCCGATCCCAACCATGGAATTGGACAACCACAATGCCTGGCTTCGTTGCGTGGCGATAGATTCGGTGACTTCCCTTGCCGCTCCTGATATACGTCCATCCGTCGCGCTCGATAAGGGCGACGACGTCCCGAGACTTCACCCATAGGAACGATAAGGCAGCGATATTGCCGCTTCACTGCTGTGACGCTGCGGCGTTGTTACCTTAACTGGCTGGTTTTTCTACCAAGGAGCGTACCTGTGAAGCGTTTAGCATGACGTTACGGCGATCCCTCGACTTCGCTCGGGATGACAAATATGAAGCAGGCCGCTCCTGAGAGCGGCCATCCTTTCTTGCGATGCAATCTCCTGGGGCAATCCTCGACGGAGCCTGTCCTGAGCGGAGCAACGTGCAGCGTTGCTCCAGTCGAGGGGGCGCCTACGGCGCTACGCTCGGGATGACACGAGCGGCGGCGGACCCTTCGCGCTTTCCTTAATAGCGTGAAGGACGCGCTCCGGGATCATCGGCAGATCGTTGACCCACGCGCCGGTGGCGTCGTGCACGGCGGCGGCAACCGCGGCGGCGAACGGCACGAGCGCCATCTCGGCCATGCCGCGCGCGCCGTACGGACCGTTTGGATCGGCGCCCTCGACGATCACCGGATGAACCTCCGGCATGTCGAGCGCCGTCGGCAAGAGATACGTGGAGAAGTACGGCGTGAGGATCTTGCCGTCTTTGCAGATGAAGTTCTCGGTGAGCGCGAAGCCGATCGCCTGCGCTAGGCAGCCCTCGATCTGACCTTCGACTTGGCGGCGATTGATGGCACGGCCGACGTCGTGCACGCTCACGACGCGGACGACCCGCACGAGTCCCGTGCGAACGTCGACCTCGACCTCAACGGCCTGGGCGACGTACCCATAGCAGTAATTGGGCGTTCCCGCGCCGGTCTCGAGATCGAGCGGCGTCGTGCGCGGCGGACGATACTGCACGGTCGCCGCGGGCGTCTCGCCCGCGAGCCAGCGCAGCCGCGCTTCATCGCACGCATCCTTCACGGCGTGACCGCCCATCAACGTCATGCGCGATGCCGATGCCGAGCCGGCGTTCGGAGCCTCCGCGGAATCGTCGGTGATCATGCACACGCGCTCGAGATCGAGATCCAGCGTTTCGGCGGCGATCTGGCGCAACACCAAGTGCGCGCCTTGGCCGACATCGGCGGTGCCGATGCGCACGGTCGCGCTACGAATGGAGACCGGCGTCACCTCCAACTCGACGGTTGCCGTCGCCTGTTCGGGAAAACCAAACGAATAGCCGACATTCTTGATCCCGCACGCGATGCCGATTCCGCGCCGCAACGGTGAGAGGGCCCCGTTGCGGATCGGGACCGGCAGTATTCCACGCGTTTCTTCGAGGCAACGTTCGAGGACCTCGCGCGCGCCGACGCCCGCCGGCAGCGGCAGCCCCGTCGATTCGAGGCTTCCCTCGTGGTAGAGATTCTTGCGGCGCACCTCGATCGGGTCGAGGCCGAGCGCGTGCGCAAGACGCGTGACCATCGACTCGGCGGCGAAATGCGCTTGCGGTGAGCCGAAGCCGCGCAAGGCGCCGGATGGAACGTTGTTCGTGTAGCAGACGATGCCGTCGGTCGCGACGTTGGGGATCTCGTACGGGCCGGTCGCAAAGATCGTCGCGCACTTCAGAACCTCGACCGAGGTCGACGCGTACGCGCCGCCGTCGGCGATCAAACGGGTTTGCACGGCAACGATCGTGCCGTCGCGCATCGCCGCCCACTTGCTCGTAATGAAGAACGGATGGCGCTTATGATGGCCGACGATCGACTCTTCCCGGCTCCACTGCATCGCGACCGGAACCTTCAGCTTCCATGCCGCCAGCGCGACGAGCGGAGGCAGCGAAAGATCCTCACGCCCGCCGAAGGCGCCGCCGATCTTTGCGTAGCGAACGACGACGTGTTCTTCGGGCATCTCGAACATCGCGGCAATCTGGCGCCGGTCCTCGTGCAGCCATTGCCCGGCGGTCTCGAGGACGAGCCGGTCGCCCTCCCAATAGGCGATGCCGGCGTCGGGCTGCAGGTACGCGTGCTCCTGCCATCCCGTCGAGAACTCGCCTTCGATCACGACATCCGCATTGCAAAAGCGCCCTCGATATCGCCCTTGCGGATCTTCTGATGCAGCAAGACGTTGGGGCGGTCGTCGTGCACGCGCGGCGCATCCGCTGCGAGTGCGGCGCGCGCATCGGCGAGCACCGGGGAGATCTTCGTACTCGACCTTCACGGCCGCCGCCGCGGCTGCGGCGACCTCGGGCGTCTCGCGCAACGACGAGCGCGACGCGATCGCCGTACGAAGCGCACGCGGTCCTCGCAGAGCAACGGCTGATCCGCCTCGATCAATCCGAAGCGATTGTACGGGACGTCGGCCGCCGTGAGCACCGCGCGAACGCCCGCCATTGCGCCGCGCGGCGCTTGCGTCGATGCGCAAAATGCGCGCGTGCGGGCCGATGCGCGAAGACCGCCTTCGCATGCAGCATCCCCTCGCGAATCAAGTCCGCCGGATACTGCGCTGCGCCGGTGACCTTGTCGTGCGCGTCGGGACGCGGAATCGAGGTGCCGATCTTGGTCAAGCCGAAACCTCTTGCTCCTGCGACGCTGCGGGCTGCATGCCGCTTCCTCCATCGCATCGATGATCTTCCGATAACCGGTGCAGCGGCAGAGGTTGCCGCTGATCGCGACCTGGCAATCGTCGCGCGTCGGCTCCGGCACGCTCTTCGAGCAGCTTCGCACCCGCCATCAGCATTCCCGGGAATGCAGAAACCGCACTGCACCGCGCCGCGATCGATGTACGCGCTGCTGGAGCGGATGCAAGCTCCCATCCGTGCGAGCCCTTCGATCGTGACGACGTCGGCGCCGTGCGCTTGCGCCGCCGGTACGAGGCACGACATCACCGCTCTGACCGTCGAGCCACACCGTGCACGCACCGCACTCGCCCTCGGCACAGCCTTCCTTGCGTCCGGTGTACCCGACGTCGCGCAGCGCGTTCGAGCAACGTCTTGCGCATCGCGGTCGGTAAGCGCGCGCTCCTCGCCGTTGACGCGTTGCCACGATCTACCGTCGTACTCTACCGGCGCTTGCCGTTCGAGCGAGGCGCGCGACTTCCAGCAGCACGGCTGCATCCGGAAAGCCTCTCGGCTTCTCGGCCTGCGGCGAGCGCTCGAGCGCCTGCGCGACGAACGCCGCCACCGTCTCGCGGCGGTATGCCGCCGAACCGCGGAGATCGTCGATCGGTGCGATCGCATCGCGCCGCCTGTTCGGCCGCGCGCGCGATCGTTCCGGCGTCGAGCTGCGCGCCGGTAGAGCGCTCTGCCTCGACGCGCGCACGAATCCGTCGGTGCGACGCAGCCGAGGGCGATGCGCGCCGTCGCAACACGCGTGCCTTCGAATCGAGCACGATCGCGACGTTGATCACCGAGATTGCCTGCGCGCGCCGCAAGCCGAGCTTCAGAAAGACGCCGCGATGCTCCGCGTCGAGCGTCGCGAAAACGAATCTCGCGCACGATCTCGTCCGGCGCGTAATGCCGTCTGCCGAAATCCCGGATAGAAGTCTCCGAGCGCGCACGGTCGCGATCGCCGTCGAGGCTCGCCAGCACGAGCCGCGCGTCGAGCGCGAGGAGCGGCGCGATCGTATCGTTGGCTGGTGACGCCGTCACGAGATTACCGACGACGTCGCGCGCGTGCGAATCTGCGGCGCACCCACTTCGAGACAGGCCTGCGCGAGCGGTAATGCCCAACGGCGCAAGTCCTCGGAGGCGAGGACGTCGTTATGAGTCGACGAGCGCACCGAGAACGAACTCATCCCCTTCGCGGCGCGCATACTGTAGATCGCCAAGCGCCGTCAGATCGATAAGGCGCCGAGCAAGCTTGACGCCGCGCTGCTGCTCGACGACAAGATCCGTGCCGCCGGCGACGAGGCGCGTTCCCGCGGGCGCATCATGCCAAGCGCGCAGCGCCGAAGCAAGCGTATCCGGGCGATAGACGGAGGACCACATAAGCGTGATTAAGAGTTTATCGAGAGCGAGGAAGCAACCTGCGAAAGGGAGGAGGAAGGCGGCCGCGGTGGAAGCACGGGGTCTCGCCCTTTTGCTACCATCAAGGACGCTTTCATGCGATTGAAATTTGCCATAGCGGTAACTCTAGGAGTTGCCGTCCTCGCCGCGTGCAGGAGCACGGGAACGGCGCCGAATCCGCCCATTCCGCTCTCCGGCCAGCGCGCGACGCGTCTCGTCGTCACCGACGTCGTCAACAACGCCGTCTTGACGTTTCCTGCGACCGCCAATGGAAGCGTTGCGCCCACCTACAGTCTTACGGGGGGCTCGACCACGCTTTCGCAGCCCGAGGGCTTCTTCATCAACAACGCCCATACGGCCATGTGGGTCGGGAACTACAACTCCGGCTCGAACGGCACGATCACGAAATACGCGCTGACGGCAAACGGAAACGTCGCGCCGTCGGCGACGCTCGGCGGCGGCACGACGACGCTGGAAGGGCCCGCGGGGATTTATGTCGCCTCAAATGGGACCATCTATGTCGCGGATTACGACAACGACTCCGTCGATGTCTTCTCCGCCGGAACGACGACGCAGGCACCGGTGCGGCAGATCAGCGGTAACCTGACGGGCTTGAGCGCCGTCCCAACGGGTCTTTGGCTCGATGCGAGCGGCAACATCTGGGTGGGCACGAAAGGCAGCTCGATCCTCGAGTTCGCCGCCGGCGCAACCGGCAACGTCGCGCCGATCAACACGATCACGGGCGCGAACACCGGCCTCAGCTACGTCATGGGCATCATGTTCGACTCGCACGGAAATCTGTGGGCCGCTACTATCGATATCTCATCCATCGAAGAGTTCGCGCCCGGAGCGACCGGCAACGCGACGCCCGTTCGCGCGATCACCGGAGCGAACACGCTGCTCGAAGAACCCAACGGACTCGCGGTCGACGGCGCCGGCTACATCTATGTCGGTGATTATTCTGCGGCCGCGGTCTACGTCTTCGCGCCGAGCGCGAACGGCAACGTCGCGCCGATTCAGACGATTCCCGCGAACGGCACCACCGGCATCAACAAACCCATCGGCGTTCTCACATACTGAGCCTTACGGCGGTCCCTCGACTTCGCTCGCTGCGCTCGGGATGACAACGTCGAAGCAAGACATGGGTGAGGTGATTTCGCGGCTGGGGCAATCCGCGATCGTCCTCGACGTGCAAGGCGAATTGTCGTTCGACGTGCAGCGGCGGATTTGGGCGCTCGCTCGCGATGCCGGCTCCTGGCCGCACGTGCGCGAGAGCGTGCCGGGCATGAACAATCTCACGCTGATCTTCGACTGGAAGAACGGCGACGCAGATGCACTTTACTCACGGCTGCGCGCGGCGTGGGCTTCGCTCCGGGATGACCGGAACGACCTTCGGGGTGACAAGCGCCACGAGATTCCCGTCCGCTACGGTGGTGCGGACGGCCCAGACCTCGCATTCGTCGCCGAAAACGCGGGGATGAGCGAGCGCGAGATCGTCGAGCGTCACGCTGCCGCCGACTACGTCGTCTACTTCCTCGGATTTCAACCCGGGTTCGCCTTCCTCGGCGGCCTGGATTCGCGACTTCGCATGCCGCGTCGCGCGCAGCCGCGCGCACGCGTTCCCGCCGGCTCGGTCGGCATCGCCGGCGAGCAGAGCGGAGTCTATGCGGTGCAATCGCCGGGTGGATGGCAACTAATCGGCCGCACCAGCCTGCCGCTCTTCGATGCTCGGCGCGCGCCCGCCGCGCTCCTCGCTCCGGGCGACATCGTGAAGTTCGTGCCGCTCTCGTGAGCGCGAGCGAGCTGATCGTCGTTCGGCCGGGGCCGCGCGCGCTCGTCGTCGATCGCGGACGCTTCGGTTATCGCGCACTCGGCATCCCGTGGTGCGGTGCCGCCGATCCGGTCGCGCTCGCCGTCGCCAATCGCATCGTAGGAAACGACGCCGGCGCGGCGGCGATCGAGCCGGCCTTCGGCGGCGCGATCTTCTCCTTTCCGCAGGGCGCCCGATTCGCATTGGCCGGAGCCGACTGCCGGGCGTCGCTCGACGGCACAAGCGTCGCGGCCTGGGAAGCGCACGAAGCATCGCCGGGCGCGATCTTGGAGTTGGGAATGCCGCGTCGCGGCGTGCAAGCGGTTCTCGCCGTTCGCGGCGGCATCGACGTTCCGGTCGTGATGAACTCCCGGACGACCGATCTCGCAGCGGGAATCGGCGGCTTGAATGGTCGCGCGCTCGCCGCGGGGGACCGGCTGCCGATCGCAGCGCCGGACGAAGCGCGCGTGGGAGCGCTCCGAATCGAGCCGCCCGATTGGTGGCGGCGCGATTGGGAGGACGTCGAGGTCGGCCTCATCCCGGGTGGCGAACTCGACCGCTTCCCATATGAGACGCAGAAGCGATTCTGGGAGACGCCATGGCGGATTTCACCGCAGAGCAATCGGATGGCGTGCGTGTTCGAAGGCGATGCGCTCGCAGCCGACGCAGGCCCGGAGTTGCGATCGCACGCCGTCGTTCCGGGCGTCGTGCAACTTCCACCCTCCGGACTGCCCGTCGTCCTGCTCTGCGACGCGCAGACGACCGGAGGCTATCCGAAGATGGGAGCCGTCGCGGAGGCGGATTTGTGGAAGCTCGCCCAAGCGCAGCCGGGCGCGTTCGTGCGCTTCGCGGTCATGACAGCCGACGAAGCCGCGTCGGCTGGGCGTGAATTGGAAGCGTATCTCGCGCGATGAAAGGCAAGCACATCGATTTGAATGCCGACGTCGGCGAGGGCTGCGGCGACGACGCCGCGCTTTTTGCGTTCGTCACCTCGGCGAACATCGCATGCGGTTGGCATGCCGGAGACGAAGCGACGATGACGGCGACGCTGCGGGCAGCGCTCGAACGCGGCGTCGCGATCGGCGCGCATCCGTCCTTTCCCGATCGCGAGCACTTCGGCAGAATGGATATGGCGCGAACGCCGGAGGAGGTGTACGGCGACGTGCAAGCACAGATCGACGCGCTCGCACGAATCGCAAGGCGCGAAGGCGCACGGCTCGGGCACGTGAAGCCGCATGGCGCACTCTATACGATGGCTGCGCGTGACGAGAGACTTGCCGATGCGATCGCTCGTGCGGTGCGGGACTGCGACGCTTCGCTCGTGCTCGTCGGGCTTGCCGGCAGCCTCTCGATCGGCGCGGCGCAGCGCGTGGGCTTGCGCGCCGTCGAAGAAGTTTTTGCGGATCGCGGCTATGCCGCCGACGGTACGCTTCTCCCGCGAGGCACGCCCGGTGCCCTCATCGAGGATGCCGCGGAGGTTGCCGCCGCGGCGCTCGCGTTCGTCGATCGCGGTCTCGGCCAGACCATCTGTCTTCACGGAGACGGGCCGCACGCTTTGGAGTTCGCTCGCCGGATTCGTGCCGAACTCGTGGGCGCGGGCGTCGAGGTGCGCGCCTTCTAGAAGCCTGCCACAAAACGCGAGCCGCCATGACGCCGGCGAGTCGTCATGGAGGCGTGCGTGGTGGCCCTTGCGTTCTTACTCGTTTACCCGCAGATCGTACTGGCAGGTGTCGAAGTTCCGCTTTTCGTCTTGGTGATGGTCCATGAACGTGATGCGGATATCTTGCATGCAGCCGGTCGTGATGGTGAACGTGATGTGGTCGCCGGGCTCGAGAACCTGGTCGGCACCGAGCCAGTCGTCGCCCCACACATTGCTGTCCACGGGCGAGATGTTGATGTACTCGATGGCCTGACTGGCGTTATTGGTGATCGTTAGGGGATGATTTTCTTGCTGCGCGAGCGCCGTCATTGGCGCCACTGTAAGAAGCAGCACCGCCGCCGATAGCGCAACAAACAGGGTCTTCATCGTTGTGCGTTTCCTTCCTAAGCGTGGAAACGAGGCTCCGTTTCCTGAATTCCACAACGCGGCGGAGCGTTCCCTTGTTAGCAGTCAAAGCCTAGGAGTGACAAAGCCTGAACCTCTCCTGGGAGGCAAGCCAAGCGCGTGCCTTTTGGGCTCGGCTAGGGGTGGCCGATGAGCGAGAAGCCCCTCAAGCCGCCCTCCGGCGGCGGGACGACCCGGACGGTGACGCTGGAGCGGTAGCGGCCGCTGACCGCCGAGATCGTCCAGCGCCCCAAGCGCAGCGGCCAGAAGGCGTGCCCCGCAGCATCGACCGGAAGCGGAGCGCCGCCGGCGCTCCACTGCACGCGGGCCGGCGCGGCGGCTTGCAACTCGAGGCGCTGCATCGAGCGTGCGAGGGCGCCGGGCGCGGGGTTGAGCGCGAAGACGTCGCCGTCGTGCGGGAAGAGGATGCGCACGCGTTCGCTTTCACGATGCGAAGCACTGCGCCAGGACGCCAGTTGCTGCGGACGCACCCACTCCAGGACGACGGCCTCGCACGACGCGTCGGGGCGTTGTCCCGTCGCCGCGCAGATCGGAACGCGCACGTAGCCGGAGGGCGGATCGAACGGCGCCGCATCTCGCGTCTCATAGAGATGGAGCATGATGCGATTCCACAGCGGGCCCGCACCGCTCACGCCGGAGACGCCGCGCATCGCGGAGCCGTCGAAGTTGCCGACCCAGACGCCGACGGTGTAGTCGCGCGTGAAGCCGACGGTCCACGTGTCGCGATAATCCGACGACGTTCCCGTCTTTACCGCCGCCGGGAAGGGCAAGCGCAGGATCGAATCGACGCCGAATGATTGCGCGCGCGCGTGAGGATCGGCGAGCATGTCCGTGACGAGTTGCCAGGTTGCGGCGTCGCCGATCTGCAACGGCGGTTCGTTCGGAGCGTCGAGCATCGCCCGCAGCGGAATCGCCGAGCCGGCGCGCGCCATCGTGAGGTATGCGTGCGTCAGCTCCCACAGCGTGACCTCGCCGGATCCAAGGGTCAATCCCAAGCCGTAGTACGACGCGGGCTTGTCCAGGTGCGAGAAGCCGAGTGCGTGCAGGCGCTCGAGGAGCGGTTCGACGCCGACGCGCGCGAGCACGCGCACCGCGGGAACGTTGAGCGAGTTCGCGAGCGCGTATCGCACGCGCACGGGTCCCGCGAACCGCGTGGAGTAATCGGCGGGTTGATAGAGTTGCCCGCCGGGGATCGCGTAGGCGGTAGGAACGTCGGCCAAGATCGTCGTCGACGCGATTGCGCCGCGCTCCAGCGCCAACTCATAGGTGAAGGGTTTGAGCGACGAGCCCGGCTGGCGCAACGACTGCACGCCGTCATTTCGGCCGAGCAACTTATCGGAATAGTAGTCCGGCGAGCCGACGTAGGCGAGGACCTCGCCCGTGCGATTGTCGACGACGAGCGCCGCCGCATCGGTGACGTGGCGTGAAAGAAGCGCGTCGGTGATTGCCTGCACCTGCGCTTGCGCGAAACGCTGCAGCGAGGCGTCGAGCGTCGTGCGAACCAGCACGCGCCCCGGCATGACCTGCGGGTAGAGCGCAAAGAGAAAGTGCTGTGCCGCCTGCGGTCCCGCAATCGGGGGCAAGAGTTCCAGGCGTTCGCGTTGCGCGAGCGCGGCTTGTCCGGGTGAAATCGTTCCATCGGCGACCATGCGGTTCAAGACGTAGCGCTGCCGGTCGCGCAACGCCGCCCAGTGATCGTATGGAGAGAGTCGCGAGGGGTCGTTGGGGATCGCGGCAAGCATCGCGGCTTGCGCAAGATCGAGATCGGCAGCCGGAATGCCGAAGTAGGCGCGCGACGCCGCCTCGACGCCGTAGAGGTCGCCGCCCATCGGCACGCGATTGACGTACGCCTCGAGCACCGCGTTCGGGGTCGAGCGCAGCACGATTTGCTCTGCCTCGACGATCTGCGCGAGCTTTCCGCGCAGCGTGCTCGGCGAATGCCGAATCGAGCGCGCAAGCTGCATCGCGATCGTCGAGCCGCCGCTGCGCGCTTCCCCGTCGACGACGTACTCGTAGGCGGCGCGCGCAAGCGCGGCCACGTCGACGGCGCCGTGCTGGTAGAAGCGGGAATCCTCGGCGGCGAGGATCGCGCTGAGAAAGACGGGCGAGACGCGACGGAGCGGGACCCACGCGGTGTCGGCTTCGTCGGATGCGGCAATCGAGCCGAGCGGCAAGCCCGTGCGGTCGGTGAACTGCACGGTGCCGCGGCCATGCGGCAGCGCCGTTACGTCGACGCCCAGCGTGACGCGAGCGATCAGCCAAACTAGGCAGACGGCGGCGATTCCGACGCAGGCGACGACGGGACGGCGCATCGAGAACGGATTCGCCTTTCGTCGTCGCAATGCTTTGAGCCGCTCCCTCGACGGAGCCTGTCCTGAGCGGAGCAACGCGCAGCGTTGCTCCAGTCGAAGGGCTCGGGATGACAGGAGCCGTGGCCTGGGCCGAAGGGTGTGGCGAACCGCGGGCAACGTATTTACGTTGCACGGGACAGAAGGAAGTGCCCAAAATGAAAAGACTCTTCGTTGCCCTCATGGCGTCGGCGTTCTTGACGACCGGCGTTGCGATGGCCCACGTGAACAATAACGGTACGAGATCGAATTTACAACACAACACCGTGGCGACGCCGAAGCCGACCCCGACGCCGCGAAGGACTCACGGGGTAAACTACAACAGCAGCAAGTCAAACACGGGAAATGTAACGATGCACGGGCATCTAGCAACGCCGACTCCCAAGCCAACATCGCATCCGATGCCTTGAGGCGGTCTCTCCACGGAGCCTGTCCTGAGCGGAGCAACGCGCAGCGTTGCTCCAGTCGAAGGGCTCGGGATGACAACTATAAAGCAGGCCGCTGGCGCGATGCCTTGAGGCGGTCCCTCGACGGAGCCTGTCCTGAGCGGAGCAACGCGCAGCGCTGCTCCAGTCGAAGGGCTCGGGATGACAAGTATAAAGCAGGCCGCTCGGTAGAGCGGCCATCCTTTCTTGCGAAGCGCTGTTTTTCAGGCGGTCCCTCGACTACGCTCGCTACGCTCGCTCCGCTCGGGATGACAAGGATGAAGCGCGACAAGGGGCGGGGGGCTTGCGGTCGTATTCTCACGGGAAGGGAGCGCTTTCTCGGAGGGCCCTAGATGCGTCCATGGTTTGCAGCTGCGTCGCTGGTCGTGATCGGTGCGCTTGCCGCGTGCCAAGGCACGGGCGGCGGAGTCGGCCTCGCGCCGGTACAGGCCCTGCCGACGCCGAGATTGCCGGCGTGGATTGCGTCGATCTCGCCGACCAAACCCGCGCAGACGCTCGCCCAGATTCGCATCATCTTCGCAAAGCCCGTGACGACCGTCGGCGCGCTCGAAGGCAGCGGCCCGAGCGATCTTCTCTCGCATCTGCACATTGCGCCCGCGTTGCAGGGCAACTTCGTCGTCTTCACGCCGCACATGATCGGCTTCGTTCCCGAGCAGGCGCTGCCGATCGGCACGCGCGTTCGCATCACGCTGACCGCGGGTTTGCGCGATCTCGCCGGCGATTCGCTGCAACGCGATCTCGCGTGGACCTTCGAGACGGCGCCGCTGAGCTTCAGCCAGCTTCCGTCGCTCGGGCCTGACGAAGACGGCAATACGCCCGCGCCCGCAAACCTGCACCCGACGCTGCAGGTAACCGCGAACGCGCAGGTCGACCCGCAATCGCTCACCGCGCACGCGACGCTCTCCGGCGGCGGCGCGCACGTCGCTCTCGACGCCGTACTCGAAGCGACGCCGACGCCGATTCCCGGCAGCGGTGCAACCGAGGCATTCGATCCGTCGCTCTCCACTTGGATCTACGACCTCACCCCGCGCGGCACGCTGCAACGCGGCACGACCTATCATCTCGCCATCGCCCCCGGTGTCATGCCGCAGAACGGAAACGTTCCGACGACATCCAAGTTTGCCGGAACGATTCGCACGTACGCTTCGCTCGGCATCGTCTCGACGCCGACGCCTGCACCGGGAACCTTCGGGGAGCGCTTCGCGCAGGGTGATCCCGCGATTGCGTTCGACAATCCCCTCGATCCGAAGAGTCTCGCCGGGAACCTCACCATCTCGCCCGCACCGCAAACCACCGCAAGCCCCGCGTCCATCAGCGACGCTACGCCGAACCAAGTCTCGATCGATCTCTATTTACTTTCGCCGCGCTCGACCTACACGATCACGATCGGCTCGGGATTGACGGACGTCTTCGGGCAACAACTCGGCACGTCGCAAACGGTCACGATCAAGACCGGCGATTTCACGCCCGGTATCTGGGCGCCGTCGGGAACCAACGTCTTCCCGAGCGTCGATAATCTCGCACTCGACGTCTTCGCGACGAACCTTCCCGGCAATCGCTACCGTTCCGATTTCCTGCGATTGGCCCCGGCGATGCTCGTCAACGGCGACTACGCGGGCTCGCTGCTCCCAAATCCCTCCGGCTGGCCGCAGCGGACGATCCCCGGTGCAAAGCCGAACGTGCAGAGCACGGTCGAGATTCCGCTGCGGCAGATTCTCGGCGGCGCGAGCGGAGCGCTCGCCTTCGGCGTCCAGGGCGAGATCGCGCCCAATACGCCGATCAACGACTCCGGCGTCGTCTCGCTCACCAACCTCGGCCTCTTCGCGCAGACGTTTCCGTCGCGCGCAATCGTGCGGGTCGAGCGTCTCTCCGACGGCGCGCCGGTCGGAGGCGCGAGCATCGCGCTCTATCGCACCGGCCAAAACCCCTCCACGACGCCGTGCGCGCTCGGCACGACCGACAGCGGCGGAACGCTCCAAATCACGGGCGATCCGCTGCAGGCTTGCTATGCCGGAAGCGCGGTCTATGCCGGTGAGGCGCCGGCGATCATGGCGATCGCCAGCCTCGGCACCGATTGGACGTATACGCGCGTCGACGCGTGGGCCGGCGTCGAGAACATCGAGGGCGACACGTCCTGGGCGAGCGGCGCGCCGCTTTCGCGTGGCGCGATCTTCACCGATCGACAGATGTATCAGCCCGGCGAGAACGCGCGCATCACCGGCATCGCCTACGCCGTGCGCAACGGCGTGCTCGCCGCCGATCGCAACACGGCGTACGCGGTGACGCTGACCGATGCCAACGGCACGACGACGTCGCTCGGCAGCGTGCGGACCGACGCCTTCGGCATTTTCTCGCTGCCGCTGACCTTCGGCGCGAACCAGGCATTGGGATATTACGCCATCGCCGCCAAAGGCGGAGGCGGCAACGAAATCGACGGCGGCCTGCGCGTCGCGCAGTTCAAGCCGCCGAACTTCAAGCTCGACGTAAGCTTCGATCGCCAGAGCGCGCTCGCAGGGTCGAGCGTGACGACGACCGCACGCGCAAGCTATCTCTTCGGCGCTCCGCTCTCGGGCGCGGCGGCGAAGGTCGACGTCACGCGCGACGTCGCGCTCCTCGCGCCCCCCGGGTGGGACGATTACACCTTCGGCCGCCAATGGTTCTGGCCCGAAGAGCAGCCGGAGTTCGATACCGACGTGCTCTCGACGACCGGCACGTTCGATCGAAACGGCACGCTCGTGCAAAGCGTACCGGTCGCCGCCGATCTTCCCTTCCCGATGACGTATAGCGTTGACGTTCAAGCCACCGATGTCTCCAATCTCTCGGTCGACACGACGCAGAGCTTTACGGCGCTCGCAAGCGACGGCATCATCGGATTGAAGACAAATCTCGTCGGGCGCGCGGGGCAAGCGCTCCCGGTGCAGGTCATCGTCACGGATCTCAACGGGAAGCCGATCGCCGGACGCTCCGTGCACTTGGAACTGCAGTCGATGACGTACACCTCGGCAACGCAGCTCGTCGCAGGCGGCGAGAACGCGCAGAACGGCGTCGAGTACAAGACCGTCGACAGTGCCGACGTGACGCCCGGCAGCGGGCCTGTAACCGCGCAACTCCATCCTAAGGATCCCGGACCCTATCGCATCCGCGCGAACTTCGCGGGCGCGACGTCCGACGGCAGCGAGACCGACCTGCAAGCCTTCGTCGTCGGCGCGGGCGAGGTGGATTGGGGCGGGCAAGACAACACCGTTGCCAACATCAAGCTCGACAAGAAGAGCTACAAGGTCGGGCAGATCGCGACCGCGCTGGTTGCCTCGCCCTTCGCGCAAAGCGACATCTACTTCGCGGTGGTCCGCCAAGACGTCTTGATGAGCCGGCTGATCCACGCGACGGGCAACGGGCCCACGATCTCCTTCCGCGTCACTCCGGCGATGCTGCCCAACGCGGCCGTCGAAGCGGTCGTCGTTCGGCGCGGCCCCTCGATTCGCACGCTGCGCCCCGGCACGATCGATAGCCTCGCGCGCGCCGGTTTCGCGCCGCTGCACGTCGACCTTTCGGGCCAATACCTGAAGATCGCGATCGCACCGCAGCACGCGCAACTCGAGCCCGGTTCGCAGCAGAGCGTGTCGCTCCGCGTTCGCGACGCACGGGGGCGTCCTGCGGCGGGCGCCGAGGCGGTCGTCATGGTCGTCGACGATGCGATCTTACAGCTGACGGGCTATCGCCCGCCGGATCTCGTGCAAACGATCTTCGCAGACCAACCGATCTCGACGCGCTACGCCGACAATCGCGCGAACGTGCAGTTGCAACCGGTACGCGCGCTCATGGAGAAAGGCTTCGGCTACGGAGGCGGCTACCTTGCGGGTGCCGGATCGACGCGCGTGCGCCAGAACTTCCGTCCGCTCGCGTACTACGCGCTCGTGCACCTCGACGGCAACGGCCGGGCCACTCTCTCCTTCACGCTTCCTGACGAGTTGACGACCTGGCGCACGATGGCCGTGGCAATCGGTAGCGACGATCTGCACTTCGGAAATGCCGACGCGACCTTCATCGCGACCAAGACGCTCCTGACCAATCCGCTCTTGCCGCAATTCGCGCGGCCCGGCGACACGATCGACGGCGGGCTCTCCGTGCTCGACATCGCGGGCGGCGGCACGCTCCATCTGACCGCTCGCCTGAGCGGCGCGCTCGCCTTTACGAGCGGCACCCCGCAAACGCTCGATCAAACCTCGAGCATCGGCAGCGGAATGCAGGCGCTTCGCTTCCCGATGATCGTGGGCACGCCCACGTCCACGAGCTTGCTCTTCAGCTCGCAGGTCGGTTCGGCAACCGATGCATTCCGCGTGCCGCTCGTCGTCATGGATCGCGCGGTGACGGAATCCGTCGTCGAGGCCGGCGCAACGAGCGCGAATGTCTCGGTGCCGGTAGACTTCTCGAGCGGCGGCACGGTGCGCATCACGCTTGCGAACTCGGTCGTGCCGCAATTTGCGCTGCCCGCGGCCGACGCGATGGCCGCGGATCCGGAGCCCTTCCTCGACGATGCCGCAAGCCGGCTCATCATCGCCGCGGCGACGGCGTCCCTCGCGCCTCGCTATCACCTGCGTCCTTCGTTCGATGCGAAAACGGCGCAGAGCGGCGCGCTTGCCGCGATCCTCGCGCTGCAGCAGAGCGACGGCGGCTTCGCACTCTTCAAGGGGATCGCGAGCGATCCGTTCGAGTCCGGTTACGCGGTCGAGGCGCTGACGTTCGCTCGCGAACGCGGTCTCGCCGTCGATCCGCACGCCCTCGACGACGCGAAGGCGTACCTCGCGCGAACATTGGAGAACCCGACGCGCTATAGCTGGTGCCGCGACGCAGCGTGCCGCGCGCGTTTGCGACTGCAGATGCTGCTCGGATTGGATGCGCTCGGGGATCGGCGGAACGACTTCCTGGGCGACATCATCGCGCAAGACGCGAGCTTCGATCCCGCGACGCAGATCCGGCTCGCGCGCTACCTGCTGCGCGTGCCGGGCTACCACGCGCAAGGCGTTGCACTCGCCGATTCGCTCGAACAGCTCGACTATCGCACCGGACGCTATTCCAACATCTCGATGAGCGACCCGTGGGGATGGCTCGGCTCGCCGGTCGAGGGTCAGGCGGAGATGCTGCGCCTGCTCGTCGAGTCGGGTGCGAGCGCCGACGAGACGGACGGCGCGGTGCGCGCGCTGGTCGCGCAGCAGTGCGGCTGCGGATGGGGCTCGCTGACGAGCACCGCCTCCGCGGTCGAAGCGCTCGCAGAATACGCTTCGCACGAACACCTCGTGCCGTTCAGCGCTTCGGTGCTGGCGGGAACGCATGCGCTCGCGAGCGCGACCTTCGGCAAGTCGGCGTCGTCGCAGACGGTCGCCGTGCCCGCTTCTTCGATCGATGCGAGGCAACTCGCCTTTCACTCGAGCGGCGGAACGCTGCACTACGCGCTGCTCTACACCTACCCCGTGAGCGGCGATGCGCCGGGCGAGTTAGCGGGGCTACGCGTGATCCGTACCGTGCAAGCGGTCGGAGAATCGGTGCCGCTGATATCGATGGATCTCGCTCCGATCTCGCAGGCGATCTCCGTTGACGCGGGAGGGGTATACGACATCGGCGTTCGCGTGATCGTCGATCATCCGGTCGATCGATTGATGATCGAGGACCCGATTCCCGCGGGATTCGAGGCGGTCGATACGACGTTTCGCACGTCGAGCACGGCCGTGACCGCGCAAGCCGACAGCTGGCAGATCGAAGATCAGCAGATCTACGCCGATCGCGTGACCGGCTACGCGAGCCATCTCGAGCCGGGGATCTACGAGATGCACTACCTCGCCCGGGCGGTCACGCCCGGCAGCTATCGATGGCCCGGCGCGCGCGCCTATCTCCGCGACGCACCCGAAGAGTTCGGCCGCAGTGCCTTCGCAGTCGTCGACGTGAGGTGATCCACGGCGTCGGCCCCGCAGCCCTTTAACGGAAGAGCGCCCGGCAGTTACTTGCCCGGCGCTCCCCCTAGTTTTTCGATCGCGACTTGCGCGGTCGTCGCTATTTAGCGATAACCGCTTCCGCTGGAGCGGGTTGCGAAGCAATCGCGGCAGTACACCGGCTTGTCGCCACGCGGCTGGAACGGCACTTGGGCCACGCCTCCGCATTGGCTGCAAGTTGCGGTGAACATTTCGCGCTGGCTTGTGTAACCGCGTCCGCCGCCGCCGCCGCCGCGACCGCTCTGGCCGGAGGCCTTACGGGCGGCCCGGCAATCCGGGCAGCGGTTCGGCTTGTTTTGGAAGCCTTTGGATGCGAAAATTCTTGTTCGCCGGCGGTGAACGCAAAATCGCGCCCACAGTCTACGCAGCGAAGATACTCATCTTGGTACATTATGAACGAGGGACTCCTGTTGGTTATTGATAGTTGCTCGGAATCGACTCGCTCAGCACTCGAGAGTATTAGGACCGAATTCGATACCTTGGCCGCGCAATGATAGCATGGGCGGCACCCCGGCGCAAGCACAGGGGCCTCCCAGGAATCCCGGCGAGCGTGCGTGCGCACCGCAGGGCGCGTGCGGAGGCCGGGGGAAGCAGCGCGCGATGACTCGGTTTGCCCTGGCGGTCTTGATGACCGCCGCCGCGATCTTGCTCCTGAAGTCCCCCTCGGCCCCCGCGAGCACGAGGCCGTCCCACGCCGCATCGGCTTCCTCGGTTCCTCTTCCGAGCATGTCGCCGGATGACGTCTTCTATGCGATTCGGCGCGTCTTCCGCTCGCATCGTCCGCCGCCGCCGTTCGAAACCTACACGCTCGTCCGACAGGACAACGATGCCGAAGGCTACCCGAACTACGCCGACAGTTACACCTTCCACATCTGGATGCGCACTTCGGATAAGGCGGCGATGGGCCGAGAGATTTCGCGCCTCGGGGCGATCGGACAACTCGAGTTCATGCGTCCGCAGTTCAATGCCGTCGACGCCCCGGACGACCATCCGGAGTACGCCGATCCGGGACCGCCGACCGCCGATCTCTTCGAGCCCGCGCCGGTGCGCCCGCATCCGGTATCGTGGGTGCCGACCCCGGAACCGAACGCTACCATGGCGCCGCTCATCGCTCACACGACGGTCACGATCAACATCGATTATTACGTCGTCGCCGTGAACGCCGATGAGGGCTTGCTCCACGTGGAGCTGACGCCGCGGCGCGATCCCGAGCGCAATCGATTGCGCGGGTTATGGGTCGACCCGAAGACGTTCGAGCTGAGGAAGGTTCTTGCGACGGACCGCTTCGAGTTTTGCGAATCGGGACACTCGTGCGAAATCTATCCAACGCTTTTCACGATTACCATCGGGCGCATCGACGGCGTTCCGGTTGTCACGCACGTGCACGGGGTCGTCGAGGGCGGCTACAACGGGGACGACCAGATCGTCGAGTACTCCTTCGAAGACGTCGCGTTCCCGCAGTCGTTGCCGAATTGGTATTTCGACGCGGCGCAATACGCGTCGCACGTTAATGAGGCACCCACATAGAGCCGGAGACGATCCCTCGACTACGGCGCTTCGCGCCTACGCTCGGGATGACAAGTGCGCGCGGTTGTGGGGGGCGAAGAGGTCTTGCAGCGGGCCGATCGGGACGATGCGCGTCGGGTTGATCTCGTCGTGCGTCATGTAATAGTGGCGCTTGATGTGATCGAAGTTCACCGTTTGCGCGACGGCATCGATTTGGTAGAGGTCGCGGAGGTACCCGTAGAGATTCGGATAGTCGGCGATGCGGCGCAGATTGCACTTGAAGTGGCCGACGTAGACCGCATCGAAGCGCACGAGCGTCACGAAGAGCCGCCAGTCGCTCTCCACCGGTGAGAGCCCGAACAGGTAGCGACGCTTCTCGAGCCGTTCCTCCAGCTCGTCGAGCATCGCGAAAACGCCGCGCGCCGCCTCCTCGTACGCCGCCTGTGTCGTCGCAAAGCCCGCCTCGTAGACGCCGTTGTTGACCGATTCATAGAGCCGCGCGTTGAGCGCGTCGATCTCGGAGCGAAGCGGCGGCGGGTAGAGATCCAACTCGGGATGGTCGGCGATCGCGTCGAACTCGATTTCGAACATCCGCATGATGTCGTCGTCGGAGTTGCTCACGATGCGGCGCGTGCGCGTGTCCCAGAGCACGGGAACGGTCACGCGCCCGGAATAGCTCGGGTCGGTCGCCTTGTACGCTTCGCTCAAGTACTTGAAGCCGTTGATCGGATCGCGCGTCGCGCCCGGAACGTCGCGAAACGCCCAACCGAGATCGTCACGAATCGGATCGACGACCGTCATCCCGATCGCATTCTCCAATCCTTTGAGGCGGCGCACGATAATCGTGCGGTGCGCCCACGGGCACGCGAGCGAGACGTAGAGATGATACCGGCCCTTCTCGACGGGAAATCCACTGCTGCCGTCGTCGCGCACCCAACCGCGAAAGGCGTCCTCCTGACGGACGAAACGCCCGTCCGCCGATTGCTCGTGGGGGAATTGCGGTTGCACGCTCATGCTGAAGGCCGTACCCGAAAAACAACGCTCATCCGCGGTCCGATTTTCCGGCGCTGCTTGGGAATCCCATGATCGTAGTGCACCTGCGTTTCGTAGCTCATCACGAGCAGGCTCCCCGGCTCGAGGTCGAGATCGAGGATTCGGGCCGGGCGGGTTTTGCTGCGAATCGTCATGCGTCGCGTCGCGCCGAGGGAGAGCAAGGCAATCGGATGTCCGCGCACGATCTCGTCGCGATGATCGTTGTGCGGCGCAACGCTGTCGTGCTCGTCGCGGTAGAGGTTGAGCCCGACCGCGTTGAAGGGCGCTTCCAGTTCTTCTCGCGCCTTGGCGAGCAGCGCCGGAAGCGGCTCGGGCATCGCGTCGCCGGCGCGGTAATGCGCGGTCAGACGCGGGACGTCGACTTGGCGCTCGTACATCCAGCGCCGCTCGCTGTGCCAGCCGACGTTCTTGCGCAACGTTTCGAAGGCTCGCCCAGCATCACGCTGGGAAAGAAAATGCGGACGATAGCCGATGCACCCGGTTTCGTCGTCGACGAGCAGCCGCGGACCTTCGCCGAAAAATCCGAGCTGCACGTCACCTCCACTCGAAATCGCCGATTGCGCTCCACTGCTGCGGCAGCGTGTCGTTCCAGGCGAAGAATGCTTCCCCGATCGCACCCGCGCGTTTGCTCGCATCCATGCTTGCGGTGATCTCTTGAGGCGGCGGATATCCCGTCGCGGTCAGCGAGGACGTCTGGCCACCCATCGAGACCGGCATCTTTCGACCCGCCATACGCAGCAGCGTCGAGTAGGAATCGCGTAGCTCCGTCTCCACCTGCGCGGAGTTGCTCGGCGGCTTGCGCCGCATCATTCGCCAGTACGCCATCGGTTGGAGCACGTCGGACGCCTGCGCGATCGCTCGATAGGGATAGATCGCGCCGTTGAGACGTTCGAAGTACGGGTCTTCGACGGTCGCGACGATGAGGTAGCGCGGGCCCAGGGCCTGCCGGATCAAGCCAACGTAGCTGCTCAGCGCGGCGAAGCCCGCCGGTCCGTCGCCCATGAACTCGTCGCCGCGCTCGGCGTCGATCGCCAGACCGGTGAAGCGGCGACCACTCGCAGTGCGGTACGCCGCGATCTGGGCGCTCGCGCGCAAATCGGCGTAGCTGACCTGACGCGGAACGCTCCATCCAATCACGCCGATGCCGTGTGATTCCAGCCCGTCGACGATCGCGTCGATGGTGGGCTTCGCTTCTGGCGTGATCTCGAAGAACTCCCCGTACGCGGCGCGCAGCTCGACATAGTGGAGATGCGCGGCGACGGCTTGCTGCACGATCGCCGCCGGATCGAGCTTGCGGTAGTAGATGTCGTCGATCGGGTCGAGCGTAAAGAACAGCCACATGCCGCTGCCGGATGCGCCGGAGATCGGCGTGCGCGGCGACTCGGGCGGAATGTGCACGATGCCGGTGAGGCTCGGATTGCTTCCCTCGCGTGCGACTTCATAGCGATACGTCGCCCCGGGTTGCACGGTCTCATCGCGGTATGTCGAGCCGCCGGGAAGGTCCGCGAGCGGCGTGCGCGAGCCGTGCGCGCCGATGCGCGTGATACTAACCGCGCTACGCGAGTACGGAAACCAGCCGACTTGCACGAGATGCGGGCCGATCGCGCCGGCGACGACGCGCGCAACCTGCCAACGCCGCGTATCGGTGCGAACGATGACGGTCGCAAGCTTCGGCAGCGTGGGATGCACGGTAAGCACGATCGGCCCGTCTTGGTCCGTCGAAACGATTGCGGAAGGTTGGCCGTACCTCATGCGGTTCTGCCACTGCGATTGACCCGCCGACGGAATCCAATCGAGGTTGCTGTTCGCGAGGATCAGCGTCGGCTTGCCCTGCGCGTCGAAGAAATGCGCGACCGCGAGCCAGCGCGCGTAGCCGTCCGGACTGATTCCGAGGACGCGCGTCTGAATGCGAACCGATGCCGCCGGATTGCCGACGTAGACCGGCGTTCCGCCGGTCGCCTGCGTCGGTCCCGGCGTCCCGTGCGCCATCATCGGCGGCGGCCCTTGCGGCTGCGGTGCGCGGCTGCAGGCAACCAACAATGCAAGCGGCAGCACTATTTGCTTCATAACGATGCGCTTCGCTGATGCTCTATGGCGGTCCCTGGCACGGAGCGCCGGCCCTTGTCAAAGCGTTCACTATGCGTGAATGAGGGGCATGACCGCGGCGTCGAACATTCAGAGTATGGGTTCGCAGCTCGTGCGCCACCACTTCTCGATCGATGAGTACGAGGAGATGATCGCGCACGGAATTCTGGACAGGGACGATCGGGTCGAGCTGCTCGCCGGGGAGATCGTCGAAAAAATGGGTGAAGGGTCGCGTCACCTCCGTGCGTCGGCAGGCTTATTCGACTTTTTGTGACTGCGCTCGGTGAACGCGCGATATTGTTCCCCGGTGGACCGATTGCGCTCCCTCCAGACTCGATGCCGGAGCCGGACATCTCGCTCGCGGTCGAGCGCGAGGACTTCTACGCCGGTCGGCGCCCCTTGGCGAGCGACGTCTTTCTGCTCGTCGAAGTTTCCGACTCGTCGCTCAGGAAAGACCGCAAGCTCAAGCTGCGGATTTACGCCGAGGCCGGCATAAGCGAGTATTGGATCGTCAACCTCGTCGACGACGGCATCGAAGTCTACGCCGAGCCGGTTGACGGGCGCTATGCGTCGTCGCGCATGTTTCGCTCGGGTGAGGCGATTGCTCCGCTCGCATTTCCCGATGTCGTCTTGCGCGTCGACGACATCATTCCCTGAGGCGGTCCCTCGGGATGATAAAAGCGCGAGCGCGTGACGGTGGTTCGACTTCGTTCGCTTCGCTCACTACGCTCACCATGACAAAAACACGGAGTGGCGTAAAGCGCTAGGCGACTTCGAAGAGGCCGGCGGCGCCCATGCCGCCCCCGATGCACATCGTAACGACCACGTATTTCACGCCGCGGCGCTTGCCTTCGATCAGCGCGTGCATGGTCATGCGTGCGCCGCTCATGCCGTAGGGATGGCCGATCGAGATCGAGCCACCGTCGACGTTGAAGATCTCGTTCGGGATGCCGAGCCGATCGCGACAGTATACCGTCTGCACGGCGAAGGCTTCGTTCAACTCCCACAACCCGATGTCGTCCATCTTCAGTTTGAGGCGCTCCAGCAGCCTCGGAACGGCGAAGACGGGGCCGATGCCCATCTCGCTCGGCTCGACGCCCGCAATGGCCATTCCGCGATAGAAACCGAGCGGCGTGAGATTGCGCTTCTGTGCGAGCTTCGCATCCACGATCACCACTGCAGCCGCACCGTCGGAGAGTTGCGAGGAGTTGCCCGCGGTGATCGTCGTATCGTCGATGCCCGGTACCGCGCCTTTGAGCGCGGAGAGTGCTTCGAGCGTCGTCTCGGGGCGATTGCCTTCGTCCTTTCCGAGCGTTACCTGCTCCTCGTGCACGGCGCCGCTCTCCTTCTCCTCGACGACCTTCCACGAGGCCATCGGTACGATCTCCGCATCGAATCTTCCGGCCTGCTGCGCGGCGGCGGTGCGCTGTTGGCTCTGCAACGCGTACGCGTCCTGCGCCTCGCGCGAAATCTTATACTTTTTCGCGACGAGATCGGCAGTGTAGAGCATCGGCATGTAGACGTCGGGTGTGTGGCGCAGCAGCCACTCCTCGTCGAAGCCGACCATGTTCAGGTGATTCTGCACCATGGAGATCGATTCGCAGCCACCCGCGACCATCACGTCGGCGCCGTCCACGATCACGCGCTGCGCGGCCGACGCGATCGCGTTCAGACCCGAGGCGCAGAAACGGCTGACGACCTGGCCGCCCACTTGGACAGGCATTCCCGCGCGCAGCGCGGCCGTGCGCCCGAGGTTGTTCCCGGTCGCGCCCTCCGGCAGGCCAACGCCGATCACGACGTCCTCGGCCTCTCCCGGATCGACCTGCGCCCGCTCGAGCGCGGCCTTGACGACGTGCCCGGCCATCGTCGCGCCCGGCGTTTGGTTGAACGCGCCGCGAAACGCACGCCCGATCGGCGTTCGCGCTGCGGAGACGATCGCTGCTTCACGCATGAGCAACGCTCACGCCGGTGGTTCGACTCCGCTCGCTGACGCTCGCTTCGCTCACCATGACAGAACTAAACGTGCCATTCTTCTTGGCGATCTCCGCGAGCAGCTTCGAGGGCTGCCAGTGCGAGCCGAACTCTTTTTGGAATCGCAGAATCGCTTCGTAGACGTTCCTCACGCCCACCTCGTCCGCGTACCACATCGGGCCGCCGTGATGCGGCGGGAAGCCGTAACCATAGATGTAGACGATGTCTTCGTCGCCGGGGCGTAGCGCAATCCCGTCTTCGAGCAGCGTGGCGCCGGCGTCGATCAACGCGTAGAGGCAGCGCTGGAGGATCTCTTCGTCGGAAACATTCGTGCGTTGCACGATGTCGGCGCGCTTTGCTTCTTCCGCAAAGAGTGCTTCGACGCTCTCGTCGCGGATCGGCTCGCGTCCGCTCCCGACGCTCTTGTCGTATTTGTAGTAGCCCGCGCCCGTTTTCTGCCCGAAGCGCTTCATCTCGTAGAGACGGTCGACGATCTGCGTGCGGCCGCTCATCGCGCCCGCCTTCGCGTGCTGGATGTGCCACGCGACGTCGATGCCGGAAAGATCGAACATGGCAAAGGGTCCCATCGGGAATCCGAAGTTCTTCATGACCGCATCGACGCAGTAGGGCGGAACGCCTTCCTCCGCGAGAAAGACGGCTTCACGCGCGTAATCGAAGAGCATGCGGTTGCCGATGAAGCCGAACGCGTTGCCGGAGAGCACGCAGACCTTGCGCATTTTCTTGCCGACGGCAAAAGCGGTCGCGATCGCTTGCATCGATGTTTCCTTGCCGCGAACGATTTCGAGCAACTTCATGATGTTGGCGGGCGCAAAGAAGTGCATCCCGAGCACCTGCGGTGCGCGCGTCGTCATGGCGCCGATCGCGTCGATGTCGAGCGTCGAGGTGTTGGAGGCGAGGATCGCGCTACGCTTGACGGTAGCGTCGAGCTTCGAGAAGACTTCCTTCTTGACATCCATCGATTCGAAGACGGCTTCGACCACGAGGTCGCAGTCGGCGATCTGCGCGTAATCGTCCGTGAACGCGACGGACTGACCGCGCTTCCACGCCTCGGCTTGATCGAGACGTCCCCGCTGAACTTGATGCGCGTACATTCCGAAGATCGTCTGCTTCGCACGCTCGACCTGCTCTTCAACGGGCTCCACGATCGTCACGGGGATGCCCGCGTCGGCAAAACAGATCGCGATTCCGGTTCCCATCGTTCCGCCGCCGATCACGGCGGCCTTCGCCACCTCTTGCGGCTGCACGCCGGCAAGACCGGGAATCTTGCCGAGTTCGCGCTCCGCGAAGAAGACGTGGCGCAACGCAACCGAGGGCTTCGAGCGCACCAACTCGTCGAAGAGCCGGTATTCGCGCGCGAGACCGTACTTGAACGGCAGCGCGACCGCCGCCTCGACCGCGTCGATCAGCTTGTGTGCGGCGTATCCGCCGTTCTCTTCCGGCGGCACCATCTTGTGGGCTTGCGATACGACGAAGGGCAGCGCCCGGATGTCGATGCCCTTGGGCATCTTCGCTTTGCGCTCCGAGAGGCGGCGCTTCGTGCCGGCTTCCTGCTGCGCAAGCGCGACCGCGGCTTGCACGACGTCGCCCTCGACGATTTCATCGAGAATTCCCTTCGCGATCGCTTCGTCCGCGGTAAGCCGCGTCGCTTTGAGCATGATCTGCAGCGCCTCTTGCACGTCGACGAGTCGCGGCAACCGCTGCGTGCCGCCCGCGCCGGGCAAGAGGCCGAGTTGGATTTCGGGAAACGCGAGGCGCGACTTTTTCGTCGCGATTCGGTAGTCGCAGGCCAACGCTAGTTCGAAGGCGCCGCCGAGTGCGTTCCCGTCGATCGCGCCGATCAGCGTCTTGCCGCTCTTCTCCATCGCCGCGATGATGTCGCGGATCGTCTTCGTCTCCGGGGTCGGCTCAGTGCTGAAGTCGTTGACGTCTGCACCGCCGGAGAAAATGCCGTTCGCGCCCGTGAAGACCATGGCTTTGACCTTCACGTCGTCACCGGCCGCCTCGACGACCGGGAGCAACTCCGCGCAGAGCGCAAAGGAAAGCGCGTTCACGGGCGGGTTGTCGAGGGTAACGACCCGCACGCCGTCGACGTCGCGCGTCTTGATCATATTTGTGATGGTATTGTCCTCAACATCTATGCCTCAGGCGGTCCCTCGACTTCGCTCACTTCGTTCGCTATGCTCGGGATGACAAGGAAAAACTCCCATTCGTCGTTCGCTACACCGTCGCCATCATTTTGCGGTCGAGATCGAGTTGCTCGGGCGAGAGCGCCATCACTTCGCCGGAGCCCTCTTTGATCTCGTGCTTGTACCAGAACGCTTGCGAAAGAACGTGGTCGGCGTAGAAGCGGGCCGTCGCGAGCTTCGCCTTGTAGAACTCCGAGTCGGCGTCGCCGGCTGCGATTTTTTCCGCGGCAATCTTCGCCGCGCGCGCCATCTGCCAACCGCCGGCAACCACGCCCCAGAGCTTGAGGTACGGGACCGAGCACGCAAAGGCTTTATTGAGGTCGCCCATCGCCGTCATGCCGATCCACTGCGAGGTGTCGACGAGCGCGTCGACGCCCTGCTCGTAGACGCCCGCGATCGCTTTGACGTCGTCGTTGCTCGACGACTTCAGTTCGGCCGCGAACTTCTTCATCCGAGTGATCACGGCGGTCGCCGTCGAGCCCATGTCTCGAATCAGTTTGCGCCCGACCAAGTCCATCGCTTGGATGCCGGTCGTCCCCTCGTAGATCGGCGTGATGCGCACGTCGCGGTATTGTTGCGCGATGCCGGTCTCTTCGACGTACCCCATGCCGCCGAAGACTTGCAGCGCGGTCGAGCAGAGGTCGACGGCGTTCTCGGTCGACCAGCCCTTGACGATCGGAATCATCAGCTCGACGAACGCCCGGTGCTCCTTGCGCACCTTCTCGTCGGCATGGCGCGCGGCGATGTCGAGCGAGGCGGCGGTCACGAGCGCGAGCGCGCGCATTCCTTCGATGTTGGCCTTCATCCACATCAGCATGCGCCGAACGTCGGGGTGCGCGACGATCGGCTTGGGCGATTTGTCTTTCGCCATCGGATTGATGTCACGCCCTTGAATGCGCTCCTTCGCATACTCAAGCGCGTGCTGATAGGCGCGATCGGCGATGCCGATCGCTTGAACGCCGACCGAGAAGCGCGCCGCGTTCATCATGATGAACATATTCTCGAGGCCCTTGTTCTTCTCGCCGACGAGATAGCCGACGGCCCCTTTCCCTCCTTCGCCGTAGTTGAGCGTGCAGGTCGGGTTCGCGTTGAGGCCGAGCTTGTGCTCGATGCCGGTGCAATGCACGTCGTTGCGCTCGCCGAGCGTTCCGTCGGCGTTCACGACGAACTTCGGAACCAGGAAGAGCGAGATGCCCTTGGTTCCCTCCGGCGCGTCGGGCAAGCGTGCGAGCACCAAGTGAATGATGTTCTCCGCCATGTCGTGCTCGCCGAACGTGATGAAGATTTTCTGACCCGTGATCCGGTAGTGGTCACCTTCGGGAACCGCTTTGCTGCGGACTTGGGCGAGATCGGAGCCGGCCTGCGGCTCGGTTAAGCACATCGTGCCGGTCCATTTGCCGGAGACGAGGTTGGGAATATAGCGCTGCTTCTGCTCCTGCGAGCCGGTCAACTCGATCGCCTCGATCGCGCCCTGATTGAGCAGCGGACCGTTGGCGAAGCCGACGTTCGCGGCATTCCACATCTCGAGCACCGGCCCGAGCATGAGCTGCGGCAGCCCCTGTCCGCCGTACTCCTCGGGCACGGGCAATCCGATCCAGCCGGCGTCGGCGAACTTCTTATATGCCTCTTTGAAGCCGTGGGGCACCGTGACGGCCCCGTCACGCCACGTGCAACCCTCCTTGTCACCCGAGCGATTGAGCGGGTCCAGGACGCCGGCCGCAAACGAGGCGGCCTCTTCGAGGATGGAGTCGAGCACCTCGGCGCTGCCCTCGTGACCGGGAAGCTTCGCAACCTCCTCGATCCCGGCGAGTTCCCGAAGGACGAACTGCAAGTCGCGCAGCGGTGCTCGATAGGTGCTCATCGTGCTTTCCTTATGTAGAGGGGAAGGGGAGTATTATTTTTAATAGGCCCCGGCCCCTTTGGGTTGCGCCCGGGCAGGTTCGGGAGCAGCGTTTTGCGGCGGTCCGTCTGCCTCGCTGACTGGGTACGCGCCCTGTGGGCTATGATGGCAGGGTGAAACCCCAGACGACGCCTCCTCTTTGGATTATCGGTGTAGCGGTAGTTCTGTGGTTGCTCCTCTGGGGCGCTGTCATCGCGTGGGCGTACATTGCCTGCCGGTATGACCTCGATCCGCACGCTATGTGTCCCTGACTTTCTGGTCAACATGCGCCTTTTATGGGCAGACAAACGGCGGCGCCACGCGCGAGATGAAAAGTTCAAAGAAGGCCGCTCCGTGGAGCGGCCATCCTTTCTCGCGGAGCGATTTCCTTGAGGCGGTCCCTCGACTTCGCTCGGGATGACAAAGGGGGAAATATCAGTAGACGAGGCGGGCGAGGGCGAAGGCGGCGGCAGCGGCGATGCTGCCGACGAGCACGGTTTGAAACGCAGCCTTTAGCGGCGGGACGCCGGTGAAGCGTCCTTTGAAGACGCCGAAGATCGCGAGCGCGGCGAGCGTGACGGCGGCGGAGACTTGAAAGGCTCCGTGCGTCTGCGGAATCAGCATGTAGGGCACGAGCGGGACGAGGCCCCCGACAACATAGGATCCGCCGATCGCAAGCGCCGATCGCAGATCGCGCCCGGGCATCGGTTTTTCGAGCCCGAGTTCGAAGCGCATCATGAAGTCGATCCAGCGTTCATGATCCGACGTGACGGCATCGACTGCGCGTTTAAGCGCGTCGCCTTCGAGACCGTATTGCTCGAAGATCTCGACGATCTCGCGGCGCTCGAGATCGGGAACCTCTTTGACCTCCTGCCGCTCGCGGCGTTCCTCTTTGAGATAGTAATCGTAATGCGTGCGCGCGGCGAGATAACCGCCGAGCCCCATGGAGATGCCGCCCGCGGCGAGTTCGGCAACGCCCGCGGTGACCACGATGTGCGAGGCGGCGAGCGCTCCGGAGATCCCGGCAGCCAGCGCAAACGGCACCGTGAGCCCGTCGGACATGCCGAGCACGACGTCCGCCACGAGTTGGAGCCCGCTCGAATGGCTCTCGTACGAGGTCGAGGCCGGCATGCCGCGCAGGTTCCACGCGGTGCTCCGGCGTTCATCCGGCGGCCATGCGGCGTCGACGAAACGGCAATGCGCCCGCGCGAGCATAGACAGGATGGAACAGGATGCCCGGCGCTTGGCGACGCGTCTGGTCACGGGAATCTGCGCGCGCGCGCCGGAGCGCGCGCTCGTCGACGCGCTCTCCGCCTTCGGGGACGATGCGCTGCATTGTGCCGTCGCGGGCGGCGTGAAGGTCGTTCCGTTGCCGCGCGGCGCACGTTACCGCGAACTCTCGCGCGCGTTGGCGCGACTCGGCATCGACGTCGACGCGTGGCCCGCGCCTCCGGCGGGCCTTTTTGTGGTCGAAGAACGCGCCGTCTATCTGCGTTCGCGCAGCCCGATGACGATCGCGCACGAGTTCGGTCACGCGCTCGACTGCGTTCTCGGCGGAGGCGTCTACCGCTCCGGGATCGATCCGATCGTACGCGGCGCATTTTCGGCAGCGCGTTCCTTTGTCACGCCATATGCGGCGACGGGCCTCGACGAATATTTCGCCGAGGCGCTACGGGCGTACGTTGAGGTCAACGACTCAGCTTCGGCATGGCCGCCGGCGACGCGAACTCGCCTGCAGCACGTCGACCCCCCGATCTACGCCTATGTTGACGACCTTTTCCGCTTCGGATTCAAGCGAGCTAGCGCTGCGTAGAGCCCTGTTCCGTTTTATTAAGGTATGTTCCATGGAAGAGACAGAAAGGTAGGTTCGGCCATGCACGTTCAAGCAAGCCGCGCGCGTAGCGCCGGCATGCGACTGATCGGCATTATTCTTGCGGCGATCTTTGTCGCCGCCAACCTCCCGGCCGCGGCGCAACAGCGTCCAACCGGCCATCCTTCCGGCGGCGGACATCCGATCGGCGGCCATCCCGCCGCTTCAGGCGGCCATCTGTCGACCGGCGGCGCGCGGACGTACCATGCGGCCCCGACATACCACGCCACGTATCACGCGCCGGTGCACACATACCACGCCACGTATCACGCGCCGGTGTATCACGCGGCATCCCATGTGACGCGGACGTATCATGCGACCACTTCCCATGCGCGGACTTATCATGCGACTTCGCATGCGCGGACGTATCATACGACTTCGCATGCGCGGACGTACCACGCCACACGCACCCGCTCGGGATCAACGCGCATTCGCAGCTCCGGCTTCGTGCGCGGCATCAGCTCGTACCATCGCAGCCGCTATCGCGGCATGAGCCTAGATCCGTCCTACGCACGCCATCCGAGCTACTATAGGAGCGCGCGCTGGGTGTACTACGGCGGTCATCGCTGGTACGACGGCTACTGGTACCACTACTGGTACGATCAAGACTGGGTCTGGTGGGGCGGCCACTACGGCTTCTGGATCGACCTCGACGGGATCACGGTCTTCGTCTACGAGTTCGCGCCGGGGGACTGCTGGTTCTGGAACGGCTACGAGTGGGTCCCCTGGTACGACCCGCCGTGGACGCCGTACTGGTGCCCTTACTAGTAGGCGCTGAAGCCTGAGGCGGTCCCTCGACTACGCTCGGGATGACAAGGAGACTCCTCATCCCGGGCGCGGTCTTATCTCGGGGCGATCGGCGCGGGAATCTATCGCGTAGCGGCGACTTGCGCGGGCGTGACGGCGCTTGCAGCGTTCCCCCACGACGAGCGCGTGTACGTAATCACCGCGGCGATGTCGGCGCTCGAAAGCGTCTGCCCCCACGCGGGCATCGAACCGCTGTAGTTCGCGCCCTTGACGCTGATCGGGGCGGTCAAGCCGTCCTTGACGATGTGGATGACCTTCGCGGGGTCGCCAGTCACGACCGGGTTCCCGGCCAGCGGAGGAAAGGTTCCGGGCATGCCTTGCCCCGAGGCCTGATGGCAACTCGAACAGTTCGTTTCATAGATGGCCGCGCCGTCGCTCGCCGCGGCGCCATTGGCCGACGCGGAAGCCGCGGGTGAGGCCGCGCTCCCGGAACCTTGCACCGTCGACGACGTCGTCGTGCTGCCTTGGTTCGAGTGCGAACATGTGGCGAGGGAAGCACCGATTGCGAGTGCCGTTATCAATCGCATTAACGTTTTCATGGTTCAACCTCCTACGCTGAAGCTTTGTGGCGGTCCCTCGACTACGCGCCTTCGGCGCTACGCTCGGGATGACAAGGGTTAGGCGCTACGCTCGGGATGACAAGGTTAGGCGGTTAGCCGGTTGCGGGCCTGCCGCGGGCCTGCCGCGCGCTCATCGCCCATGCGAGCGCGATCAGCAGAAAATTGGCAACAAGCGAGCTGCCGCCATAGGAGATGAACGGCAGCGTGATCCCGGTCAAGGGAAAGAGCCCGATCACGCCGCCCACGATGATGAGCACTTGGAACCCGATCGTCGCGCCCAATCCGACCGCGAGCAGCTTCGCGTACAGATCCGGCTGCTCTACGGCGATGACGAGAATTCGCCGAACGATCGCAAGAAAGAGCGTCAGCACGGCTGCGGCGCCCAGCCATCCGAACTCCTCGGCGATCGCCGCGAAGACGTAATCGGTCGCGACGTCCGGAATGAACTGCGGATGGCCGAGCCGGTATCCCGTGCCGAACAGTCCGCCGGCCGCGAGCGCGAAGTAGCCTTGAGAACTCTGATAGCCGCGCCCGAAGGGATCCGAGAAGGGGTGCTGCCATACCGCGATGCGGGCCGCAACGTATGGATAGTGGTGCACCGCCCAAAACGCGGTCAGCGCAAAGAGGACCAAGCCCGCGAGGACGATATCGATTCGCCGCGTCGCAACATACAGCACCGTCGCGAAGGTCGCGAGCAGCAGCGTGGCCATCCCGAGATCGTGCTGCACCACGAGGATTGCCATCGACGCGCCCCATCCGAGGAAGAGCGGCCCGAGGTACTTTGCATTCGCGCTCCAGACGCGCCGCGCGGTTGTGATGACGTCGGCGGTCTCAGCGAGATACCCGGCCAAGAACAGCACGATGAAGAGCTTGATCAACTCGATCGGCTCGAAGCGAAACGAGCCGACGCGAATCCAGAGCCGCGCGCCGTTGATCGATTCGCCGAAGAACACGAGCATCGCGAAGAGGACGAGCGAGGCCGCAACCCAGACGTACTTGTATGCGGCCATGAGACGGAAGCGCGTGAACGCCGGACCGAGGAGGATCACGAGCACGATCGAGACGAGGAGCCACTCTTGTTGCTTCTGCGCGAGCGACGGCGAGAGACGGCCGACCAACGCGAGACCGAAGGCGGAGAGCAAGATCGCGAGCGCGGGAAGCGCGTCGTCGCGTTCGGTTCCCATGGGCTGCAGCAGCACCCAGAGATAGCAGAGCACGGCCAGCACCGCTTCGAGCCACCACGGCCCGAGCGTCGTAGGTTGGACGAGCGAAAGAATAAATCCCGAGATGAGCAGCGCCGCCGTCATCGGCCAGACGCGGCGGAGGATCAGCTTAGCGGCCAAAGAGCGAGCGCAAGAACCGCACGAGCGGTCGTGGAGTGGTCTCTCCCGCCGGCGGCACGTCGTCGGAGGGCTCGTAGCGCACGCGCAACACGTGCTCCTCGGGACCGCTCTCCAGGGACTCGACGAAATTTCCAGGATCGATCGTTTCGTGGACGGCGTGGCCGCAGAGCGCGAGGGTGTCGCCGGCTTCGAGCGCGATCGACGATACGGCGAAGCTGAGCATCGGCCCGATGCCGAGCGCGCGTGCCAGCACGGGCATCGATGCGTATTCCGAGAACGCATCACCGGGCGTGAGTGAGAGCACTTCCTCACCGTGCACGAGGTAGACCGCCGTCGATCCGGCGTGCGCTACGTAGGCGCGGTTCTGCACGACGAGCACCGCGGAGAACGAACACGCCGAGGGAACGTAATCGTCGTGACCCGCGCCGCGCAGGTAGAGCGCGCTGTTCACGCGGGTCAGCGCTCCGCAGAGCATGCTCGCGGCGATGTGGGAGCGCAAGAGGCGCCGCCGCCGCGCTTCACCGCGGGTGCGCCGGCGACATTCGTTTTCGAAGCGCGAGAGCGCCGCACGCGCGATCGGCGCGCCGTCGATCTCGCCGAAGCCGCGTGAGATCGCAAAGACCCACGTCGACGGGGCGAGGCGCAGCGTCAGGCAGCTTGCCAGATCGCCCCGAATCGCTACGTCCATGGCACTAGTTCCTTCACGACCAGGCGCGCCGTCCCTACGTCGATCCGGTCGCCGGGCCGGACCTCGATCACCTCGCGGACCCGCCGGCCGTTCAAGTAGGTGCCGTTGGTGCTCTCCAGGTCGCTGATGTAGACGATCTCGTTCTCCGCCTCCAGGCGCGCGTGGTGGCGGCTCGCGTCGGGATCGTCGACGACGATGTCGGCGTCGGCGCCACGGCCGATGATCGCCGGCGTGAGCGCCTCGACCGCGCGCTCGCCGTTGCGATCGACGACGTCCAAGTCCACGCGCATCGGCGCGAGGCGGCCGACGTCCCGCGTCGTGCGAAATCGCGGGTTCGCGGCGATCAATCCCACCGCGAAGAGCAACATGGTGACGCCGAGCGAATCGACGCGCAGTTCGGTCGCGAGGGCCGGCGTCATGCCGCGCTCTCGATGCGCATCTCGGTATTGCCGAACGTCAGCAGATCCCCCGCGCTCAGCGTGCGCGTCTGCACGCGCTCGCCGTTGACGAACGTGCCGTTGGTGGAACCGAGGTCGCGCAGCACCGGGACGCCGTCCACGACCGCAATCGAGGCGTGGCGCCGCGAGACGCTCGGATCGTTGAGCATCACGCTGACGTCGGCGCCGCGTCCGATGCTCAACTCACCGTCGACGCGATAGAGGCCGCCCGCCGGCACGCCTTTGACCATGCGCAACTGATATCGGCGTTCGCGTCTCGGCCGAACCACCGGTTCGGGACGCTGCTTTGCCACCTCGATCTCGGCGGCGCCCACCGGAACCTTCTCGCTCGCGAGCATCGTGACGACCGGCTCGCCGCCGGTAAAGAACGCCCCGACGCGCGCCGCGAGATCGCGCAACAGCCCGGCCCACTCACGTTCCAAGTACGCGCGCTCAGCTGCCAGCCGTTCGAACTCATCGGGGTTCACGTAGACGACATAGGCGCCGGGTGCGAGGAGATGACCGCTTTCGCGGCGCGTGTGCGCTTCCATCACCGCGGCGAGCTTGCGCGCGACGTGCGCCGGCGCGAGATCGCTCGGAAAACTGCGTGCGAAGGCGCGCTCGATGAACGCGGCGCACGCCTTCTCGAATCGTCCGAGCCAGCTCACAGCCGCCGCTCCAGGCGCGCGACGTAGAAGCCGTCGCGCCCGTCGATTCCCGGCGGGATCAACACGTCGCCGGCTTGCGTCAAGAACGATTCGAGCGCCCCGGGCACGAGACCGCGAGCGAAGTTGTGGTGCGCCGCAAAATCCTCGACGACTTCGACGCTCTCCCGCGGATCGGTCGAGCACACGGCGTAGACGAGAGCGCCGCCTGCGTAGACGCGGCTCGCGCACGCATGCAGCAGCGCGGCCTGCGTTGCGGAGAGACGCTCGCCGTCGCCGCTCTGCTTGCGCCAGCGGGCCTCCGGGTGGCGCCCGACGACGCCGGTCCCCGAGCAGGGCGCATCGAGCAGCACGCGGTCGAAGCGCCGCTCGGGCGGGAAGATTTCCGCGTCGGTCACGTCGCCTACGACTGCACTCGCCGAGATTCCATATTCTTCGAGGCGGCGCTGCAAGATGCGAACCTTGCTCTCGTCGCGGTCGACACAGTGCAACTCGCCATCTACTTCGAGGCGGCTTCCGATCTGCAAGGCTTTATTTCCGCGACCGCTGCACGCGTCCAAGATCTGCTCTCCCTGGTGCGGTTGGAGCACTTCGACGGCTATCGCCGAGGATTCGGATTGTACCCACCATTGCCCCTGCGCGGCCTGCTCGCGCAATGACGCCGCGCCGCTCTCGACGATCAAAGACTCGGCGACGAACGGCGACGTGCGCGTTATGGTCCCGTCGCCGCGCAGGCGTTCGGCGAGCGCGGCGGGCTGCGCTCGCAGGCGATTCACGGTGATCGCGAGCTGCGCCGGATGATTGACGCCCGCACAGATCTCCTCGAGGATCTCGCCTCCGAAGACGCTGCGCCATTGCCGAACCAGCCACGTGGGCAGCGAGTGCTTCGTGCCGAGGTAGTCATCGTCGTTTTCGAAGAGCGGCCGGGACGGCTCGGGTGGAGGCTCGCGCAGGAAACTGCGCAGCACCGCGTTGGTAAGCCCGGCGAGGCCGCGGTGCCCGTAGCGTTTCGCGAGGTCGACGAACTGGGAGACCGTCGCGTGCTCCTCCGCGCGCGTGTAACGCAACTCGTAGACGGCGAGACGAAGGATCTCGTGCGTCGCCGCTTGCAGCGTCGTTCGCCGTTCGCCGAGAAAAGGATCGAGATACCAATCCAGCGCGCGGCGCATCTTGATCGCGCCGTAGGCGAGTTCGGTCGCGAAGGCTCGGTCGCGCGCGTCAATGCCGGCCTTGCGAACGCGGTAATCGAGCGCCTCCTGCGCGCTGCGGCCGAAGCCGGAGGCGGGGAAAACGTCGCGCACGACCTGCAGCGCGACCTCGCGCGCGTTCACTTTACCTGCACGCGTCGCGCGAAGGAGGCGCCGCTTTCGCGCCCATGGTTGGGTGCGACGAGCGATTCGACGGCGATCGTTCCGTCGCGGCAGGTGACGAGGAGGTCATCACCGCTTACACCGATGATGGTGCCGGGCGCTAGAGATTCGCGGCGGTCCCTCGACTTCGCGCCTTCGGCGCTTCGCTCGGGATGACAAGCAATGGTCTTCGCTTCAACGTGACAAGATAAGAGCTTGACTTGCGTGTTTGCGAGGATTGCGCGGGCGGCGGGAGTTGGCGCATAGGCGCGCACGTGGTTGACAATGCGCGCTGCAGGCCAGCCCCATTCGATTTCCAAGTCCGTCTTCGCAATGGGTCGCGTAACGCTGGGCTCGCCGTGTTGCGGCACGCGCGCGAAGAGGCCATCGCGCTCGCCCATCGCGATCGCTTCGCCGAGGAGATGCGCGCCCAGCTTCGCGAGCCGATCGTGCAGGCCGGCAAAATCTTCGCCTTCGCCGATTGCCAGACGTTCCTGCAGCACCACGTCGCCCGTATCCATTCCGGCGTCCATGAGCATGATCGTCACGCCGGTCTCGCGATCGCCCGCGAGCAGCGCAGCTTGGATCGGCGTCGCGCCGCGATAGCGGGGGAGCAGCGAGGGATGAACATTCAGGGCGCCGAGGGCTGGAAGCGCGAGCAAAGCTGCGGGGAGGATTTTGCCGTACGACGCCACGACGAATGCATCGAAGGGGAGCGACCGTAGTTCGCTTGCGAAATCGCGAAGATGCCGCGGCTCGTACACGCGCAATCCGCGGTCGAGCGCGGCGCGCTTCACCGGGCTCTGCTGTAAACGTTGTCCCCGTCCCGCCGGGCGGTCGGGTTGTGTCACGACGCCGGCAAGATCCGTGCGGTCGGCGACGACGTCCAGGCTCGGAACGGCGAACGCGCTCGTGCCGAAGAACAGCGACTTGAGCAACGCTAAGCCTCCGCCGCTTGCGGAGCCTCCTTTTCCTCGTCCGTGGTCGCGAGGCGCACGTTGCGCGCGCTGTCTTTATAGAGCCTGCCGTGCAGGTGATCGATCTCGTGCTGCAGGCATTGCGCGAAGAGACCGCCGCCCTCCAACCGGATCTTATGGCCGTCCCGGTCGAGTCCGCTCACCGCGACGCGTTCGAAGCGCGTGACCTCACCGACGTAGCCGGGCACCGAAAGGCATCCCTCGGTCAGCTCGATCTCTTCTTCCGCCGACTCGATCTTCGGATTGATGACGACCTCGGGCTCATGCTCTTCGTCCTTGACGTCGATCACGAAGAGCTGCTTGGAAACGCCGACCTGCGGCGCCGCGAGCCCGACGCCGGGCGCCTCGTACATCGTGAGAAACATATCGTCGATCAACTGTTGAAAGAGCGGATCGGCGATATCCTTCGGCGTCACTTTCCTTGCGACGCGCCGCAGGGCCGGGTGGTCCTCGGTAACGATCGCGCGCACGTACGGCATGGGCGGCGCCTACGCAATCGGGCTCGCGTAATCCTTGCGCGGTGGCGGGTTAGGTCGTGGTGAACGAGCCGAGCAGCGACGCCGAGGTGGTCGAGTTACATGCGCTGTTCAGGTTGTTCCAATAGACGTCGAACGAGGTTGCCGCGACGAGCGAATAGGTGAGCGTCGATGCGTAGTATTGCGGGTTGCTATACCCCGGCACCGTGTTGGGCGTCGGGATCGAGCCGTACGAAACCGCGGTGAATCCGCCGGTGAGTTGCGATCCGTACGACGGCGGGCCGACGAGGTTCGTGTCGAACTGCGTCGACGGAGCGGGCAACACGCTCGGAACGGCAATGTACACGGTCGTCGTATTGTCGGGGACGCCGGTTGCATTGTTCTTCGGGTAGACGAGCACGGTGTTCGTCGGCGGAATGCAGTTCATCCCGTAACCAGGCGGGTTCCCGTATCCTCCCCCACCATTACAAGCGACCAGTGAGAGGGTGACGGCGAGTGCGGCGAAGCTCAGCGTTCTCTTCATTGCATCCTCATCTTCGGGAAATCGCAACTATGCTTACGCTTATTCCCACACGTTCCTTCCTTTAAGGCGCTGCACGTTGCGCAGCGCCTTATAAAATATAGTTAGAGAGGTCGGCGTTTTTGACGACCTCGCTCAAACGGTCGCGCACGTACGCGCCGTCGATTCTTACCGCGCCGCCGCGCTCCGGCGCCGCAAAGCTCACCTCCTCGAGCAAGTGCTCGAGGACGGTGTGCAAGCGGCGGGCGCCGATGTTCTCGCTTTGTTCGTTCACTTGCATGGCGAATCGGCGCGAGCTCGGCGATCGCCGTCGGGCGTGAACTCCAGCTCGACGCCTTCGGTCGCGAGCAGCTGCTTTGTACTGCTCGATCAGCGCGTTGCTTCGGCTGCGTGAGAATCGTCTTGAAATCCTCGGCGGTCAGCGAGTCGAGCTCGACGCGAATCGGAAAGCGCCCTTGCAGCTCCGGAATCAGATCCGACGGCTTGCTCATGTGAAACGCGCCGGCGGCGATGAACAGGACGTGATCGGTCTTGATCGGTCCGTACTTCGTGTTGACCGTCGAGCCTTCGACGATCGGCAGGATGTCGCGCTGCACGCCTTCGCGCGAAACGTCGGGGCCGCCGCGCCCGCCCTCGCGGCCGGCGACCTTGTCGATCTCGTCGATGAAGATGATGCCGTTCTCGCCGGCGCGCCGCAGCGCTTCGCGCTTGACGGCGTCCATGTCGATGAGCTTCGCTGCTTCCTCCTGCGCGAAGATGCGCCGCGCCTCCGCCACGGTGACGCGCTTGCGGCGTCTTGCGTTTGGGAAGCAATGCCGCCGAGCATCTCGCCCAGATCGTCGCCGCTCTGCCGCTCGGTCCATGCCGCCGATGACGCCGATCGGCAGCGACGGCGTTTCCTCGACTTCGATCTCGATCAAGCCGCACGTCGTAGAAACCGCGCTCGATCTCGGCCCGCGTCTGCTCGCGAATGCTGCTGCGCCTCGGCGATCGGGCGGCGCGACGTGCGGCTGTGCGCGGCTGCGTCTGTTGCGAACGTTGCCGAAGATCGAGCCGAGCGTCGCCGCGAACGGATTGCCGACCGGTTGCGGTTGCGGTGGCGCGCGTCTCGGGGTGCAGCACATCGATGACGCGCTCGACGGCTTGCCGTTCGGCGGCTTCACGCACTTCGGCGCGGCGCTCGTCGGTCACCATGCGGACCGCGGCTTCGACCAAGATCGCGCACCATCGACTCGACGTCGCGCCCGACGTAGCCGACCTCGGTGTACTTCGTCGCCTCGACCTTCACGAACGGCGCGCCGACGAGGCCGGCGAGGCGCCGCGCGATCTCGGTCTTGCCGACGCCGGTCGGGCCGATCATCAGGATGTTCTTCGGCGTGATCTCGGCGCGCAGCTCTTCGGCGACGCTGCTCGCGGCGATAGCGGTTGCGCAACGCGATCGCGACCGCGCGTTTGGCCTTCGCCTGTCCGACGATGTACGTGTCGAGCTCGGCGACGATCTGCGCGCGGCGTCAGCGATTCGATCGCTTGCAGTCACGGCTGCTCGTCACGGGAGCATCTCGACCGTCGATGTCGTCGTTGGTGTAGATGCAGATCTCGCCGGCGATTTCCAGCGCCTTGCGCGCGATCGCTTCGGCATCGAGCGGCGGTGTTGCGCAGCAGCGCGGCCGCCGCGGCTTGCGCGTAGGGCCCGCCGCTGCCGATTGCGGCGATGCCTTCATCCGGCTCGATCACGTCGCCGTTGCCGGAGAGCACGAAGAGATGCTCCGGCGTTCCGACGATGAGCAGTGCCTCGAGCCGGCGCAGCGCGCGATCCTGACGCCAGTCCTTGGCCAGCTCGACCGCGGCGCGCGTGAGGTCCTTGTACTCGGCGTACTTCCCCTCGAACTTCTCGAGCAGCGTGATGCCGTCGGCGGCCGATCCGGCGAAGCCGGCGAGCACGCGTGCCGCCGGCGATGCGCCGCACTTTGCGCGCACCGTGCTTGACGATGGTCTTGTCGATCGTGACTTGACCGTCGCCGGCGATCGCGAGCTTGCCGTTGCGGCGGACCGCCAGAATCGTGGTGGAACGAACTCTCATGCTCTAGGCGAGTACCTCACGCAGAGGTATTGGGTTGCAAGCCGCGCGCCCTTGCCGCGGAACCGCGAGGATGCTATCATGACTGCTATCATGGCGCAGGTCATCATCCGAAACTTGGATGCGGAGACGGTCCGCCGCCTGAAGGCGCGGGCGAAGGGCAACGGGCGTTCTCTCGAAGCCGAGCTTCGCTCGATCGTTGCGGATGCGGTCTCCGACGATCGCTCCGAGTTCATCGCATGGCTCGACAACCACGTCATACCCGCGCGCTCCGGCTTCGACGCCGTGGAGGCGATCCGCCGAGGACGCGAAGAGCGCACGAAGAGGGTTCTGGGTGAGCCGGACGATCGTCGTTGACGCAAACGTCGCGGTCGCCGCGTTCCGCGACGATCCGCGACGAGAGATCGCGCGGCGCGTGCTGGCGACGAAAGCGGAGCTTGCAGCGCCGACGCTCTTCCTTGCCGAAGTAGCGAACGCGCTTTGGCTGGACACGCGCGTGCCGGGTAGCGACATCACGACTTTGAAGATGCTTCTCGAACGCCTTCCCCATGTGTTGCGCCTCGAACCCTTGGAATCGCTCACGGCAGCCGCCTTCGACATCGCTCGCGCGCTCGACCATCCGGTCTACGATGCCTATTACCTCGCGTTAGCGCAGCGAGAGGCGACGACGCTCGTGACGCTCAACGAGCGACTCCTCAACAAGACACGCGCGACACCCTACGAGCCGCTGGTGATCGTGGCAGAGGCCTTCACCGCGCGATGAGCGCCGGATGCTCGCGGCGGAGCCGTTCGCGCAAGCGGTCGATCGCTGCGAGGGCGCGTTCGGCCATGAGCGCGTGCTTTTCGCGCTTGCCGAGTTTCTTGTGCGACCCGTCGGCGGCAAGGACGGGGAAGGTGGCCCACGTGACGTTCGAGGGCTGAAAATCCGGCGACTCGCGGTTCTGCAGGTGCGCGACGACGGCGCCGAGTGCGGTTTCGCGCGGGACGGTTACCGGTTCTACACCGAGCATCGAGCGCGCGGCGTGGATGCCCGCCATCATCCCGCAGGCGGCGGCCTCAACGTAACCTTCGGCGCCGGTGATCTGCCCCGCAAGGTAGAGCGCGTCGGTTCCGCGCAGGCGCAACGTCGGCTCGAGCAGGCGCGGTGCGTCGACGAACGTGTTGCGGTGCATGACGCCGAGGCGCAGCCACTCCGCGCGCTCCAGCCCGGGAAGCCTGGCGAAGGCTTCGCGTTGCGCGGGCCACGTCAAACGCGTTTGGAAGCCGACGAGGTTGAAGGCGGTGCCTTCGCGATTCTCTTTGCGCAACTGGACGACTGCGTACGGCGTCTGCCCAGTGCGCGGATCGCGCAGCCCGACGGATTTCATCGGGCCGTAGCGCAGCACGTCGTCGCCGCGATCGGCCATCTCTTCGATCGGCAGACAGCCTTCGAAATAGCGCGTTCCGTCGAACTCCTTGGCTTCGTGCCTCGGAAGCGAGCGAAGATCGTGGAGCAATTGCGCGTACTGTTCCCGGTCGAGCGGAATGTTGAGGTAGTCGTCGCCGTCGCCCTTCTCGTAACGCGACTTGCGATACATCTTCGACTCATCGATGGAGTCGCTCGCGACGATGGGCGAGGCGGCGTCGAAGTAGTGCAAACGGCGGCCAACGATCGCGTCGATGGATTTCAGGAGAGCTTCGCTGGGGAGGGGGCCGCAGGCGAGGATCGTCGGGCGGTCGAGCGGGATCTCGCGCACTTCCTCAAGGTGCAGCGTGATGCGCGGCTCTCCTGCGATGCGAGACTCGACCGCTCGCGCGAACTGCTCGCGGTCCACCGCAAGCGCTCCGCCGGCGGGCACGGCGTTTTCGCGTGCGGCGTGCACGATCAGCGAATCGAGGCGTGCGAGTTCTTCCTTGAGCAAGCCGACGGCGTTCTCGAGCGCCGCGCCACGCAGCGAGTTGCTGCAAACCAACTCCGCGAGGTTTCCCGTTTTGTGCGCGGGCCCACTCTGCGCCGGACGCATCTCGTAAAGATCGACGTCGACGCCTTGGCGGGCGGCCTGCCACGCCGCCTCGCATCCCGCGAGCCCACCACCGATGACGAGGAGACGTTCAGCACTCACAGTGCATCGACCCAATTAACATAGGAGTTTCATACTTTCGGCTCGGATCGTATCTGGACAGCCACTCGGCGGACTGAGCCTGATCGTCTCGAACAAGCTGAATGTTAGCTGACTTATCCTGGACATTCTGGTCCTCAAACCGTCCCTGTCCGACATGGCGTCGAAGGATGATCGCGTAGTTCCAGGTACGACCGTCGCTTATTGGTGCATTGTTACTGAATTGCACCACCCAAGCACCCCCGACCATGCGAACCAGTTCGGCAGTAAACATATTCAGGCCGCCGTTCTCGTCCTGGAATTCCCAAGGATCGCTTATTTCGATCGTTACCAGAGTCTCCTCAGACATTTTACGTGAGTGCGGGCGGAAGTGCAGTGTCCACCCCCGGTTTCGGCGTTTCGCAGGGGCTCGTCTTTCCGCTATCACCCGGGGGAACAGCGGGCAGTACAATTACTGGTCCCAGTTGGGGCGGCTCGTTGGCACTGATTAGTATGCTAGGAGGTTTTGGACCCTCGGCTGAAGGCTTCGGAAATAGCAGCGGCAGGGGTTTGGGTTTCGGGCTTTCCACCCCGGGTTTTGATTTCGGCAAATCGTGGGCGGCCCGGTCGCCAGAGGCAATCTGTGTCACTAATCTGTGCTCATACCTCGCTTGGACAGGTCCTCATAGCCTGTGCAACCGGAATCGTGGGAGTCCTCGGACTAGTCTTTCCGCGGGCGGCAGTACGTATGCTGGCCTGGCGTGGATTCCCGCGCTGGGTCCCCACGGCGGTCCCCTCGATTTCCAGCGTTCTGTTTATCGGTGCGGGGCTTTCGTTCGTCGGTATCGTGCAGCTGGTCCTTATCTACGTGACATATGTAAAGTGCGGATTCCCTTGACGACGTAAGCCGCCTTTCTTATCATGGCATTAATTTCTCCCCGAGGGACGCCGTAAGGCCTCCGGCGGGGTTTTGTTTTTTGTGACCTCCCTCGACTACGCTCGGGATGACAAATTATAAAGCGGGCCGCTCGGGAGAGCGGCCATCCTTTCCCGCGGCGCAATGCTTGTGGCGGTCCCTCGACTTCGCTCGCCCCGCTCGCTACGCTCGGGATGACAATTTCAACGCAGGTCGCCCAAGGCGACCATCATTTCTCCGCGAGGGATGACAAAGTTGGAGCCTATGACGAGGCGGCTTCTTCTGACGATTCCGTGGTTGCGAGCGAGGAGACGTCGTGGTCGCGGTCGGCGGCGCATTCCAGATGCGTCGTGCCGCGTCGCGTCTTCGCGACGACGTATGAGCCGCAGACGGGGCAGCGTTCGGGAATCACGCGGTCCCACGAGATGAAGTCGCAGTTGGGATAGTTCGCGCAACCGTAGAACGTGCGCCCCTTGCGCGAGCGGCGCTCGACGACGGCGCCGCCGTCTTTGGGGCATTTGGCGCCGGTGTCTTTGACGATCGGCCGCGTCGTCTTGCACTCGGGATATCCGGTGCACGAGATGAACTTGCCGAAGCGACCCATCTTGATAACCATCGGACGGCCGCAGTTCGGACAGATCTCGTCGGTCGGTTCGTCGCGCACTTCCAAGCGCGGTAGCTTCTTCTCCGCTTCCTCGAGCTCTTGCGAGAAGGGCGCATAGAACGCACCCAGGACCGAGACCCAATCTTCGTTGCCGTCCGCGACTTTGTCGAGATCGCCCTCCATCTCCGCGGTGAACGCGAGGTTCACGATCTTCGGGAAATGCTCGACGAGCAGATCGTTGACCACCTCACCGATCTCGGTCGGTTTGAAACGGCGATCGCTCTTGCGTGACGTAGCCGCGCGACTGAATCGTCTCGACGATCGTGCGAATACGTCGACGGGCGGCCGATGCCGTTCTCTTCGAGCGCGCGCACGAGCGAGGCTTCGGTGAAGCGCGGCGGCGGCTCGGTGAAATGCTGCTTGGACTCGAGCGCCGCACGATCGAGCGCGTCGCCTTCGTCGAGTTGCGGCAGCCGGACGCGCTCCTTGCCTTCGCCTGCAATCGCGGCGGCATCTTTGCTCTCTTCGTAGACTTTCGTGAAGCCCGGAAACTTGACGACGCTTCCGGTGACGCGGAATCCGTACTCCGCCCGAGGCGATCTCGACGGTCGTCTGATCGAGCACGGCGGGCGACATCTGCGAGGCGACGAAGCGCTCCCAGATCAACGTGTAGAGGCGCAGTTCGTCGCGTTTGAGCACGTGGGCCATCTGCGCCGGCGTCTGCGAGACCAACGTCGGGCGAATCGCCTCGTGCGCGTCCTGCGCGCCCTCGCGCACGCGTGCGCTCGGCCGCCGAAGTACTCCTCGCCGTACTCCCCGGCGATGAACTGCCGTGCCGCTTCGCGAGCCTGATCGGAGATGCGCGTCGAATCGGTGCGCATGTAGGTGATCAGGCCGACGGTGCCCTCCTTGCCGCCCAGATCGATGCCTTCGTAGAGTGCCTGCGCGATCTGCATCGTGCGGCGGACGCGCAGCTGCAGCTTGCGCGAGGCTTCTTGCTGCAGCGTCGAGGTCGTGAACGGCGCGGGTGCGTTGCGGCGTACCTCGCGCTTGCTTGATCGCCCGCGACCGTCGATGCCAGCCCCTCGAGCGCGGCGAGGATCTCGTCGGCCTGCGCTTGGTTCGCAATCTCGAGCTTCTCGCCCCGATAGCGTGACGAGATCGGCGGGGAACGGCATCGCCGGCTCGCGCGGCGTCGAGAACTGCGCGGCGATCGTCCAGTACTCCTTAGGAACGAAGGCCCGAATCGCGCGCTCGCGATCGACGATCAGCCGGACGGCGACCGATTGCACGCGGCCGGCCGAGAGCCCGCCGCGAACCTTTGCCCAGAGCAGCGGCGAGATCTTGTAGCCGACGAGCCGATCGAGAATGCGCCGCGCCTGCTGGGCGTTCACGCGATCCATATCGATTTGATGCGCGTGCTTGAGCGCGTCGAGCGCGGCGTCCTTCGTGATCTCGTGCAGCTCGATTCGCTTCGGGTGCTCGAGCTTCAGCAACTCCGCCAAGTGCCACGCAATTGCCTCACCCTCGCGATCCGGGTCGGTCGCGAGGTAGACGTCGCTTGCACCTTTGACGGCGCTCCGAAGTTCCTTAATGACGTCGCCCTTGCCCTTGATCGTAAGGTAGCGCGGCGCGAATCCATGATCGACGTCGACGCCCGAGCGTACTCTTGGGCAAATCGCGTACATGCCCGACGGAGGCCTTCACGACATAGCGGGACGGCAAGAACTTCTTGATCGTCCGCGCTTTCGTGGGGGACTCCACGATAATCACGGGCTTTTTCACGGGGCGAGTATATCACCTCGGGTCAAGGGGAGGGCAACATTTGCATCATTTGATAAAATTGACTATGATTCGCTCAAAGCGCTAAATGAGCGCTGTCAACCAACGCTAATCGTCCCTCGCGGACGAGGAGGAATGGATGGACGAGATCATGGGCAACGGCGGCATGATGGGCGAAGAGCCCGCAAAGCCAAAACGTCGCCGGAAGGCCTCACGAAAGAAGAGCACCGCGCGCAAGGGCGCGACTCGCAAGAAATCCACCCGCAAGAAGGCGACGCGCAAAGCCACACGTAAGGGCGGTCGCCGCAAGAAGGCGACGCGCAAAGCCACGCGTAAGGGCGGTCGCCGCAAAGGCCGTAAGAAGGCAGCGGGCGGTCGCAAGAAGGCGACGCGCAAAGGTGGTCGCCGCAAGGGACGCCGCAAGAAGAAAGCCTAGCGTATCCTAAAAAGCGAGGGAGGCAGCTGTACCAGCTGCCTCTTTTTCTTAGGTCAACGTCGGGGCTTTGCCGCCTTGTTCCTGGACCAAGTGGCACGCGGCGAGATGGCCGTTTCCGTAGTCGAGGAGTTTCGGTTCCTCTTTCGTGCAGCGATCGAACGCGACGGGGCAGCGCGTGTGGAAGCGGCAACCGTTGGGCGGATTGACCGGCGAGGGAATGTCGCCCGTGAGCACGATTCGTCGCCGCTGCCGCTCGATCGCCGGCTCCGGAATCGGAATCGCCGAGAGCAGCGATTGCGTGTAGGGATGCAGCGGCCGCTCGTAGAGATCGTCTCGCGCCGCCACCTCGGCGATCTTACCCAAGTACATCACCGCCACCCGGGTCGAGATGTGGCGGATCACCGAGAGATCGTGCGCGATGCAGAGATAGGTGAGGCCGAGTTGCTCCTGGAGGTCCTCCAGCAGGTTGATGACCTGCGCCTGAATCGAAACGTCGAGCGCCGAGACCGGCTCGTCGAGCACGAGAAACTTCGGATCGACCGCGAGGGCACGCGCGATGCCGATGCGCTGCCGCTGACCGCCGGAAAACTCGTGCGGGTAGCGATTCTCGTGGGAGGAGCGCAGCCCGACCATCCGGAGCAGCGAGAGAACCCGCTCGTGCGCCTTCGCGCCGCTCGCGATCCGGTGGATTTTCAGCGGCTCGCCGACGATCTCGCCGACGGTCATGCGAGGGTTGAGCGAGGCATACGGATCCTGGAAGACGATCTGCATCTCGCGCCGCAGCGGACGAAACTCGTTGCGAAGCAGATTCGTGATATTGCGCCCGTTGAAGAAAATTGAGCCCTTCGTCGGCCGCAGCAGTTTGAGGATCAGCCGTCCGATGGTCGTCTTTCCGGATCCCGATTCTCCCACGAGCCCGAGCGTCTCACCGGGCTGAATGGAGAGATCGATGCCATCGACCGCGTGAACGTCGGCAATGTGGTGCGAGAACAGCCCTGCGCGCACCGGAAAATACTTGTAGAGGCCCTTGATTTCGAGAAGATTGGGCGATTGCGTCGCTTGCATCAGCCTATCGCGGTCACTCGACTTCGCACCCTTCGGGTGCACCGCTCGGGATGACAGGTTCCGCGCTCACGGCGGTCCCTCGTCCCTCGACTCAGCGCCCTTTGGGCGCTTCGCTCGGGATGACATTACTTCGCTCACTGCGTTCGCTCCGCTCGGGATGACAGGGTTGGCGCCTTCCCTCGGGATGACAAAGTTGGGCGGGCGTTGAGATTTGGAGCGCTCGTCGTAGAGCACGCAGCGCGCGACGTGGCCTTCTCCGAAATCATAGAGCGGAATCGGCTCGTCGCAGATCAGCATGCGGTAGGCGCAACGCGGCGCGAAGGCGCAGCCCGCGGGAAGGCGGAGCAGGTTGGGCGGTTGCCCTTTGATGGGCACGAGGCGCTTTCGCTCGCGCTGGTCGAGCCGCGGCAGGGAGGCGAGCAATCCTTGGGTGTACGGCATCCGCGGCTGCTCGAAGATCTGCTCGGCGGTTCCGTACTCCACGAGATTTCCACCGTACATGACGAGCACGTTCCGGCAGACCTCCGCGACGACGCCCAAGTCGTGCGTGATGAGGATGATCGCGGTGCCGGTCTCGCGTTGGATGTCGTTCATCAGCTCGAGGATCTGCGCCTGGATCGTTACGTCGAGCGCCGTCGTCGGCTCGTCGGCAATGAGCAGCTCGGGGTTGCAGGAGAGCGCCATCGCGATCATTACGCGCTGCCGCATGCCGCCGGAGAACTGGTGGGGATAGTCGTCGAGGCGATTCGCGGCGGCGGGAACCCGCACTTTCTCGAGCATCTCGGCGGCTTTACGCCGCGCCTCCGCGCGGCTCGCGCCAAAATGGAGGCGCACCGCCTCGGCGATCTGCTCGCCGATCGTGAGCACCGGATTGAGCGAGGTCATCGGGTCCTGGAAGATCATCGCGATGCGCCGCCCGCGAATGGCACGCATCTCCGCCTCGCTCTTGCGCAGTAGGCTTTCGCCGCCGAAGGTGATCTCGTCGGCGCTCATCCGCGCGCTGCGCGGCAACAGCCGCATGATCGAGAGCGCGGTGACGGATTTACCCGATCCCGACTCCCCGACGATGCCCAGCGTCTCACCCGCGCCGATCGAAAAGGAGAGGCCGTTGACGGCGGTGACGGGCCCGTCTTCGGTGCGGAAGGTCGTGCGCAGGTTTGCAACCTCAAGGAGAGCGGGCACTACGAGCACCTACGCATTGCTTCTCTCGGTCCCTCGACTTCGCTCGGGATGACAAGAACTAAAAACCCTTGCCCCAAGAGTTACACCTGGACTACAAGAAATAACAGACAACCTAAATCCCGGTGAGCGAGAGGATGAAGGCGGTCAGCACGTAGCCGACGGCGGCCCATCCGGTGACTCGCTTGAGTTGCTCCTCTGCGCCGAGGCGCCCACGGTAGGCCGACTCGACGCGACCGCCGAGCGTTCCCGAGAGGCCTTCCTGTTTGGTGGTTTGCACCGCGAGCAAGATGATGAGCGAGATCGCGGAGATCACGAAGAACGCGGCGACCGTGTGCGTGAACCAGCTCGCGTGGAGTTGGAACCACGTCGGCGTCATCACCACGGGTTGCGGCGGCGGCGTCAACTGGACCGGGACCGGAAGGCCGTGCCCGGAGGCAAGCGGCACCGGCACCGGTATGGTCGTTGCGCTCACGAAGTAGCCGGAGAGACGGCTCGCGGCTCGCCCTTGCGCAGAGCCGCCGAGATCCGCTCGGCCAACGCCTCCGCGGTGAGCCCGAACTTCGCCCGTTGCTTCGATTGCGAATCATGCTGCACCAGCACGCTCGGAATTCCGATGCGTTCGATGCGAATGCCGAGCCCTCGATCGGAGGCCCACTCTAAGACCGCGGAGCCGAAGCCGCCTGCGAGCGAGTGCTCTTCGAGCGTTAAGATCAACTCGTGGTTGCCCGCCAACTCTTCGAGGAGCTGCTCGTCGACCGGCCGCACGAAGCGAGCGCTGACGATGGTGGGCATGGGCCCGCTCTCCTGGCCACGCAAGGTGGCGAGCAAATCGTAGGCATCGAGCGCGACATCGACCGTGTTGCCGAGCGCGAGGACCGCGACGCCGCTTCCCTCGCGCAACACTTCGGCCTTGCCGTGTTCGATCGGCGCGATCGGATCGTTGTGGCGACCCGAGCTGGAACCGCGCGGATAGCGGATCGCCGCGGGCAGATCCAGCGAGATCGCGTGCTCGAGCATCGGCAAGAGTTCCTGTTCGTTGCGCGGCGCCATGATCGTCATGCCGGGAAGCGCGCGCAGGTAGGCGATGTCGTAGAGCCCCATGTGGGTCGGGCCGTCGTCGCCGACGAGTCCGGCGCGGTCCATGCAGAAGACGACCGGCAGCTCCTGCACGCAGACGTCGTGGATGACTTGGTCGTACGCGCGCTGGAGGAAGGTCGAATAGATCGCGCAGACGGGTTTGCAGCCCCGCCGACGCGGCGCCCGCGGCAAAGCAAACCGCGTGCGCTTCGGCGATGCCGACGTCGAAGAAGCGCTCGGGAAATTTCTTGCCGAACTTCGCGAGCTTCGTTCCGTCGGGCATTGCCGCCGTGATGCCGATGACGCGCGGATCCTTCGCGGCCACGACGTTCAGCGCTTCGGCAAAGGCGTCGGAGAAGGTCGGGCGCGCGTCCGGCTTGACCTCGAGCTTGCCGTTTTCGAGATCGAAAGCGCCGCAGCCGTGGAACGTGCGCGAGTCTTTCTCGGCCGGCTCGTAGCCCTTGCCCTTGACCGTGCGCACGTGCAGCAGCACCGGCCCCTCGATGGCCTTTGCCGTCGCGATCGCTTCGAGCAGCGAATCGATGTTGTGGCCGTCGACCGGACCCATGTAGCGAAAGCCGAGTTCTTCGAAGATGACCGTCGTCTTCTCGGCGGGCGAGACGAAGTGCATCGCCCCCATCTCCGCCGCGGCGAGCGCCTTGCGTGCCATGCCGCCGAAGGGCAGGCGGTGCAGCACGTCCTTGGTCTTTTCGCGAGCGTAGTTTGCGAAGCGGCTGCTGCGCAGGACCGAGAGATACGAGGCGATCGCGCCCACGTTGGGAGCGATCGACATCTCGTTGTCGTTGAGGATCACGATGAAGTTCGAGCCGAGCTGTCCGGCGTTGTTGATCGCTTCGTACGCGAGGCCGCCGGTCAGCGCGCCGTCGCCGAGCACGGCGACGATCGTTTCGTCGCGGCCGGCGAGATCGCGCGCGACGGCCATGCCGAGCGCCGAGGCGACGCTGGTCGAGGCATGGCCCGCTCCGAAGACGTCGTACGGCGATTCGATGCGCATCGAGAAACCGGAGACTCCGCCGCCTTGACGCAACGTGTGGAAGCGATCGCGGCGTCCGGTGAGGATCTTGTGCACGTAGCTCTGGTGGCTCACGTCCCAGACGATCTTGTCGGGCGGCAAATCGAGCACGCGGTGCAGCGCGATCGTCAGCTCGACGACGCCGAGATTCGGAGCCAGGTGACCGCCGTTGCGCGAGCACGTGACCACGAGCATGTCGCGGACTTCGCGCGCGAGAACGTCTAACTGGGCCCGGGTGAGTAGCTTGACATCGGCCGGGCTCTCGATTCGCTCGATGACCATCCGCCCTGCTTCCCACCCCCCAGGGGCAGCCCCTTCGCAAGTGCTCCCGCAGATGGACGGCGGCCCCTCGACTCCGGCGCTTTAGGCGCCTTCGCTCGGGGTGACAGGATGTGATAGGCGCGGGAGGGCCAGCAGCAGCGTCTTTCGCAGTTCGGCGAGGTCGCTCGTGAGTGCGACCAAGTCCCAGATCCGTGCCGGAGCGACCGCTCCGTATTCGTGGCGTAGGACGTTGCCAATCCCTCGGATCTTGTGCCACGGCGTTTTCGGAAATCGCCTCTCCAACGACTCGCCGGCCCGAGCAGCGTCGAGATCGAGAAGCCGTGCGCACGCCTCCGAGATGATGAGTAACTCTCGTTCGACCGCGCTCTGCGTCTTCCGATCTCCAAGGTACGTCTTCGCGTCCATGCCCGAGACGAACTCGGCGATTGCATCAACTGATGCGATCATGTCTTGCGCCCGCCGCTGGAGGGAATCAGATGGCACGGACTTCCTCCGCCTCGACGGCGCTTGCGAACGGCCGAAGCCGAATCGTCTCTCGATCAAGGACGTCGACTCGCTGCCCCAGCCTCCGCCTCAAAATTTCCATTACGCCGACGATGTTCAGAATCGTGAACGGCGCGCTAGGAATGGGGTCGACCACGACATCCACGTCGCTTCCTGCGCGCGCTTCGCCGCGGGCAACGGAGCCGAACACGGATACATGTTCCACGCCCTCGGCCGCAAGAGCGCCGCGGCACTCTCGAATCCCGGCAAGGACCCGCGCGAGTTCGGGAACGGTGGCGTGCTTCTCCGTTCGCCGGGCTTGCCCGAGAATGGCGGCAGGGTCCACGCCAAGAGCCGAAGCGATGCGCACGCCCGTCGAGAAACGCGGCTCCCGCGAGTCGCCCGACTCGATTTTTCGAATCGCATTCTCGGTGACGCCGGCGCGACGCCCCAACTCCGCCGCCGTCATCTTCTTCGACCGCCGGTACGTCTTGATGCGCGACCCGAGATTCCTACTATGCTCCATGTAGTATAGTATACGCGAAATCCCCTTCAAACGCCACCGCAAGATTGCGCTCGGGGTGGCGGGATGTGCTAGGCTCGGAGGCAAGCGATGAACCCGGAGCCGATGACCGACGTCGTCCCGATCAAGAGCCGTCGAGTTTGGCGCGATCTCGCGCGGATTCTCTCGACGATCTTCAACCCGTTCTTGACCGCGCTCGCGCTCTTCGTGATCCTCGCGCACGTGGGGAGCCACGACGTCCTGGGCTTCTGGCGCCTCCTCTTCCTCTCGACGCTGTTTACCTCGATCGGGCCGATGCTCTACGTCTTCCGGCTCTACTCGACCGACCGCATCTCCGATCTCGACATGTCGGTGCGTCACGAGCGCGAGGCGATCTTCAGCGCCTTCGTCGTCTTCTATTCGCTGGGAACGATCGTGCTCTACGTGACGCACGCGCCGCGCGTGATGATCGCGGCGATGCTCGGCTACACGCTCTCGACCATCCTGGTGCAGTTCATCACGCGTTACTGGAAGATCAGTACGCACGCGCTCGGCATCACCGCGCCGCTCGTCGCGCTCGTCGTGCTCTTCGGGCGGCAGCCGCTGCCGTTTCTCGTTCTCATCCCAATGGTTTGCTGGGCGCGCGTCTATCTGAAGGCGCACACGCCGGGGCAGGTCGTGGCGGGCGCGGCGCTGGGCGCCGGCTCTACGCTACTGCTCTTTCACCTCTTTCACATTACGCCGCTCACCTCGTAACCGCGCGGGAATCCGTGCGATCGCGAGCGCGGTGCGCCCGATCGCGGGCATCAACTTCGGACGAAGCAGGCGCGGATCGAAGGCCGCCATCCGGCGATCGTTTTCGCGCGCGCAGGATTCGAGCACGCGCGTCAGGGTCAGGCCGGCAAAGACGTCGTCGCCTGCCGGCGTGTCGCCGCTAGCCGCGGAGCCGGCCGCGGCGCGCCCGTTGCGCACGATGTTGCGCAGGCCGTGGAGATAGCCGCGCGCGCTCGACGCGACGTGCACCGGACGCAGCAGGAGTGGGCGCTTCGCGCGCTTGTAGGCGAGCCAGTTTACGAAAAACATGATGTGCCGCGCCTCTTCGGAGAGCACGCGGGCAAAGATTGCGAAGAGCGCGTCGGGCATGAAGCCGGCATCGCGCGCCAACTGGAAGACGCCGAAGCCGACGAACGAGTCGACGCACTCGCCGCAGCCGAAGTCGATGAAAGCTTGTTCGGTCGCGACGATCTTCGGCTCTTCGCTCTGCGCCGGCAGCGTATATTGCTTGACCATCGTGCCGATCAAACGACCGTGGCGCGATTCCTCGTAGCCTTGCAGCGCGAGCGCTTCACGCAGCAGCGGATCGCTCTCGCGTTGCGCGATCGCATCGACCATGACGCCCGCGTTGCGCTCGACTTGCCAAAAGGTGCTCCAAATCGGCAGCGCTCGCAGCATCGCGAGATCCTTTTCGCCGAGTTCGGGCCAGTCGAGCGCTTCGGGCTCCCAACGCTCGTGCGTGTCGATAAACGTGCGGCAGAAAAGTTGCCTGTGTTCTTCAGAGCCGAGGCGCATGAGGACCGTTTATCGAGCCGAGCGAGCCATCCCCTTCCATCCGCAGCTCGCGGTTGCGCCAGCGCGCCTCCCGGCCGAAGAAGCTCGCCGTCCAGATGCACAGGCTCAGCGCATCCCGCAGCGGCACGAGCCATGGCCGCGGGTAGCCGGGAATGCCGAGGCGGCGGTGCGCCCAGAGGTCGACGGCGATGCGCAATCCGAGCGCCGTCGCCAAGAACTCCCATCCGGAGAGGAGATCGCCTCCGAAGAGCAGGTTCAGGACGGCGAACGGCAGCGGAAAGGTGACGATCGTTCCGGCGAAGCCGACCGGTCGCACCGCGCGCACCGTGCGCGCCCAGCGAAGCTCGCGCGCCCAGAGTTCGCGCAGCGTTCGCTCCGAGATCAGCGTCAGCGGAATGCACCCCGCGAGCGCGACGAGGTAGCCGTGGTTTGAAACCAGGTATCCGAGCAAGTAGTCGTCGGCGATGTTGCGGCCGATCGCCTCGATGCCGCCGATCTCGTCGAGAATGCGGCGGCGAACGGCCATCGTCGCGCCGACACAGTAGCGCAGCGGCTCCAACGCTCCGGCGACCAGCACCGAGGGCATGAACTGGTCGTTGATCAGCAGCGCGCCGAGGCGTGAGGCGAAGCTGCCGGCGGCGCGCGCACCGAAGACCGCCGTGACCGCGCCGACGCGCCGCTCTTCAAATGGGGCGACGACGCCGCGCAGGTAGCTGCGGTTCACGCACATGTCGCTGTCGGAGATCACGACGATCTCGCCGGTCACGCGTGCCATCGCGCCCGCGAGGTTATCGATCTTCGGATTGGGGAGATTTGCGCCCGCGCTCGTGACGATTTCGATCGCGCGATCCGGGAAGGCCGCTTGCACTCGCCTCGCGACCTCGAGCGCCGGGTCGTTTGCGTCGCGGACGGAGAAAATCACCTGAAAGCGCGGGTAATCCTGATCGCAGAACGTCGCGAGGTTCGCTTCGAGTTCGGGCTCGAGCCCGTCGAGCGGCTTGAGGATGGTGACCGTGGGCAACGCATTGCCGACTGCGGGCGCAGGAAGATTGAACGTCGCGACCCGCACGACCGAAAATGCGGTGTAGACGACGCTCATCGTAGTGAATACGAGCAGTGCCCAGGAGACAAAGAGCGGCGCGTAGATCACCGGCGGTCCCTCGACTGCGCGCCTTCGGCGCTTCGCTCGGGATGACAAGATCTAATGTCGCCGTAGCGCGCGAGTTGGATGGAGTGCTTTGCAATCGCGTCGCGGACGCGCGGGCTGAGGAGCGCTTCCAGTTCTTCTTCTCGAGCATACGTCTGGGTGCTCTGCCCCGCAGTGCGGGGGTGGAGGTAGAGTTCGCTCAGGCCGTCGGGGAGCGTGGCGAGGATTTCGAGCACGCGCTCTTCGCTCAGGCGGCCGGTTTCGGTCAAGCCGAAGAGCGCGTTGTTCGCGACGATCTTCGCGCGGCGCAGGCGAGCGCGCATGAGTGCGGCCCACGGCCCGATCACGAGGGCATTTCCGATGCCGGACGGTTCCCACGGCACGCGCATCGCGCGCAAACCGTACTCGTGCCCGATGCGCAGGATCATGGCGAAGAGCGTCGGGTGCACGTGCAAGTGATTGTGGCCGTCGACGTGATCGAGCGGCAAGCCCGTCGCCGCAAAGGCTTCGAACTGCGCGCGGATCTCCGCTTCGAGCTGTTTGCGAACGCGCGGAAGGAAGAAATAGCGAACGCCGGCGCGCACGAGGCTGTCGTCGAAGTTTTCGCCGGCGTCGACGAGATCGGGAACGCGCTCGCGCGGCAGCATGGAGCGCCCGCGCACAAGGGAGACGTGCAATCCTACGCCGAGTTTGGGCATGCGGCGAGCGCGTTCGACCGCGTCGCTGGATGCCGGTTCGGCGACCATCAGGCTTGCCGCGGTAAGGATTCCCTCGCGGTGGGCGCGTTCGACGGCTTCGTTGATTTCGAGCGAGGCACCGAAATCGTCGGCGGTGACAACGAGCAGTTTCATCGTCGGTCCCTCGACTTCGCGCCTTCGGCGCTTCGCTCGGGATGACAAGATAATACTTGGGCGGCGATTTCGGCGGCGAGGCGGGCGCAGCGCGAAGCGTTGCGCGCTAGCCACAGCGCCTGCGGCCAGAGCAGCGGATTCATCAGCGCGCGTACGGGGTGAAGCCATGCCGCGGAGAGTTCGCGAGTGGGGGTGTCGAGGATCACGCGCACGACGCCGATGCGCGCTGCCTGGATGAGACCGCTCTCCATGTCTGCGGCGGCGTAGCCCTGATTCGCCCAAGGGGCGCGTTCCGCGCCCCGCACGAGCGTCGCGCTGGTGAGCAGCGGCGCGACGACGGCTTCATGCTGCAACTTGCGAGCGGCGACGACGAGCTGCAGAATCAGCGCGCGATCGCAGACGAACTCTTCACCGTTCGGGCGCCGCACGCGATCGGCGATGACGACGGTTCCGGTCGGAAGATCGGCGCGCAATCCGCCGGCGAGACCGCAGGAGAGGACCGTCGAGCCGAGGCCGTGCGGGTCGCAGCGCGAGAAGGCGATTCCACATTCGACGACGCGCGCGTGCGGTGCCGCGCGGCGCAGCGCCCGCGCTTCGAGCGCCGTCGCCGCGATCGCGGTCGGCACAGAGAAAACGTCAGGCGACGTAGCCATGCGCGCGATACCACGCGATCGCGCGCTCGATTGCGTCGCGCACCGGCGTCGGCGTGTGCCCTAACTCGCGCTTCGCGCGCGTGGAGTCGACGAACATCTGCTCGCGCGACATCCGTACGCCTTCGAGCGGCACCGCCGGCTCGCGTTGCGGCTGGAGACGGCAGAGCAACTCGTCGCACCAGCCGGCCGCGAGTGCGACGCCGTAGGGAATGTGCGTCCGCGGGACGGCGCGCCCGCTCGCCTGCGCGAGCAGCGCCCACAACTCGTCGAAGGTCAGGTTCTCGCCGCCGATCAGATAGCGTTCGCGCGGTTCACCGCGCTCCAGCGCGGCGACGTGTGCGCGCGCGACGTCCTCGACCGCGACGACGTTCATGCCGCCGCCGCGCGGCGGCGCGATTCCGATGCGTCCGCGCGCGAAGTCGAGGACGAGTTTTCCCGTCGGCGTCGGCTTCGCATCGCCTGGGCCGATCGGCGCGCTCGGCAAGAGCAAGACCGCCGGAACGCGTGCCGCGATCGCGACGCGCTCCTGCTCGACCTTCGAGCGGTGATAGGCGGAGCCGTGCATGCCGTGCTCGCGATCCGCTTCGGTCGCGAGGCTTCCGTTGCTCGCAGGGCCGACGGTCGCGGAGCTGGAGGTGACGACCGCGCGCTCGACGCCGGCAATCCGCGCCGCTTCGAGCAATCCGGCTGTGCCGAGCACGTTCACGCGTTGCATCGCCGCGCGCGAACGCGGAGCGAAGGAGTAGAGCGCGGCGCAGTGCACGAGGTAGCGACAACCGTCCATCGCTCGCGCGAGCGCGCCTGTTTCGTTCAAGTCGCCGACGACGATTTCTACATCATCGTCGATCCCTCGACGTCGCTCGGGATGACAAGGACGAACCAACGCACGAACGCGGTAGCCCGCGGAGCGCAGTTCGCGCAGCACGTGTCCCCCGATGAACCCGGTGGCACCCGTCAGGAAAACCAAAGTCGGACAGCCTTCGCAGTGCTTCCTGGCGGTCCCTCGACTCCGCTCGCCGCGCTCGCTGCGCTCGGGATGACAAAGGCTAGAGCTTCACGCGCACGGCACATTCAAAAGGAGGCCGCCGTTTAGGCGGCCATCCTTGCGGGACTCGGGATGACAGAGCTATTGGGCGAGGGCGGCGCGGATCGATTCCTTGATCGATCCCGTCGTCTGGAGCACCGCCGTCGGCTCGTAGCCGCAGTGCGCCATGCAGTTCTCGCACGATTCGTGCTTGCCGCGGCCGTACTTCGACCAGTCGGTCTCCTCGAGCAACTCCTTGTACGTCTTCGCGTAGCCGTCGTCGCTCATTAGATAGCACGGGCGCTGCCAGCCGAAGACCGTGTAGCACGGGATGCCCCACGGCGTGCATTCGAAATCGACCTTGCCTTCGAGGAAGTCGAGGTAGAGCGGGCTGTGGTTGAGCCGCCACTTCTTGCGCTTGCCGTCGGCGAAGGCTTCCTGGAAGATCTCCCGCGTGCGCTTCACGCCGAGGAAGTGCTCCTGATCGGGCGCTTTCTCGTACGCATACGCCGGTGAGATCTGCATCATGTCGACTTTGAGATCGTCGTTGAGATAGTCGAGCACGTCGCGAATCGACTCGCGGGTCGTCCTGCGTGAAGAACGTCGTGTTCGTGAAGACGCGGAAGCCGCGTGCCTTGGCGATCTTGATCGCGTCGATCGCCTTGTCGAAGACGCCCTCGCGGCAGACCGACTGGTCGTGGCGTTCCTTGCATGCCGTCCATGTGGATCATCCACGACGAAGTACACCGACGGCTTGAAGAGATGGATCTTCTTCTTGAGCAGCAGCGCGTTGGTGCAGAGGAAGACGAACTTCTTGCGCTTGACCAGCTCCTCGACGATCTGCGGCATCTGATCGTGCACGAGCGGCTCGCCGCCGGCGATCGAAACCATCGGCGCGCCGCACTCCTCGACGGCCGCGATGCACTCTTCCACGCTCAGAGGCGCTGGCGCAGAATGTCGTCGGGATGCTGAATCTTGCCGCAGCCGGCGCACGCGAGATTGCACTGCAGCAGCGGCTCGAGCTCGAGAACGAGCGGATACTTCTTCTCGCCTCTAAGGCGTCTTGCCGGCGACGTACTTTGCCGACGGCGATCTTCTGCTGGAGGGGCATGCTCATGGCTCTTCTAGTTGCCCCTAAGGGCCGAGGACCCTGCGGAAAGGCCGGATTTGGCTGGTTAGCGGTCCCTCGGCTTCGACGCGTTAGCGGTGAAAGAGGACGGCCAGAATGATCGTGAGCCACGTCGTCAGCCACGTCGTAAGGATCATCCCGAAAACCCACATGAAGCGCCGGTCCATCTCGCCGCGCAGGCTGCGGAACTCCGATGTAACACTCTCTCGAAAGGCATCGATCTTTCGGTCGAGGCCGTCGAGGCGCATGTCCATCCCGTTCAGACGGTCGGCGATTTGTTGGTATGCGCCTTCGAGATTTGCCAAACGACTCTCCATCGGCTGAGTGCTCACCCGCGTATCCTTCTCATCACAAAGTATATCACGGTTGTGCCATGCCTACGCAGGATATCAATGACAAGAGCAATGTCTGGCGGCGGTCCCTCGACTGAGCCTGTCCTGAGCGGAACAACGCGCAGCGTTGCTCCAGTCGAAGGGCTCGGGGTGACAAAGCTATTACTGCGCTCTGACAGCGGATGCGCTTAGCTAGCCGATTGGCGTTCGAGAAGTTCGGCGAGGCGATCGTAGCTTTCGTTCGCGCCTCTCTCCATGCCCGATTCGAGCATTCGGTCGCGGTGTTGTGGTGTCTGGTAGAGCGTGTGAACCGTGAGTTTCGTCTTGCCGTCGATCTCTTCGAAGGTCGTCGTGTTCAGCAGCACGTGGCCCGGCGTTCCTTCGTATTCGAACGTGGAAACGATGCGCTTAGGCGGCATGATCTCGCGATAGACGCCGTTAAAGGCCGCATACGGGGCTCCATCGTCATCGGGATCGCGCTGAACGTAGCGCCAGATACCGCCCGGGCGCACGTCCATTTTGTCCACCACGGTAATCATGTCTCGCAGTCCCCACCACTGCGCGATCATCTCCGGGTTCGTGAACGCCTCGAAGACGAGCGTGCGAGGCGCATCGAAGAAGCGGCTCATGATGCTCTCCCGATCGGAGGGCAACGTCAATGTCAACCGCCTGCCGGTGACGTAGTTCGCGAGGCGCTGCAGGCTCTGCGTCCAGCCGTCCTCCATTCCCGAGATATACGGCTCCGCTTCGGGCGTCATCTTTGTTACGTGCGCGCGCATGGTGAGCTTCGTCTTGTTGCCTTCCTGCTCGAACGTCACGGTGGTCGAGACCTCGAAGAGCGCAGCGTCTTTGTCGTCCAGCGCCGAACTCGTGAAGACGAGGCGCTCGGGTGGGGCGATCTCGTCGAAGACCCCTTTCATCCGATAGACGGCGCCGTCGGGTGCGCGCATGTCGATTCGGATCGCGCCGCCGGGGCGAACGTCCATCTCGCAGCGCGGATTGGTGAAGCCCTCGGGGCCCCACCAGCGCGCCAGATGCACGGGATCGGCCCACGCTTGGAAAACGAGATCGCGCGGTGCATCGAAGACGCGCGTGATGACGAGGTCGCTCGTTTCAGCGGCTCTTGCGGGCATGTTTCCCCTCCGATTGCAGTTCTTTCAAGTAGTCGTCGAGGCGATCGAAGCTCGTCTCCCAGAAGCGCCGGTATTGCTGCATCCAGTCGGCGAGCGGCGCGAGCCCGCGCGTATCCGCGCGATAGAACGTGTTGCGCCCCGCACGCCGCCCGACGATAAGGCGCGCCTCTTGCAGCGCTTTGACGTGCTGCGAGATCGCCGGCTGCGAGACGTTCACGTGGAGCGTAAGTGCTCCTACGGTCGTCTCGCGCGCGGTCAGGATGCGCTCGTAGATCCCTCTGCGCGTCGGATCGGAGAGCGCTTGCATGACGAGCGAAACCTTCGCTGCGGCCGGCATTCGCCAATCATAAGCGATTGCTTATTGATTGTCAAGAGTGATGGAAGAGGACAGTGAGGATCGTCGTCAGCCACGCCCCCATGATCATGCCCATCACCCATGTGAACCGCTGGTTCGTATCGCGCCGCAAGTCCCGGAACTCCGATGCCACACTCTCTCGAAAGGCACCGATCTCTCGGTAGACGCCTTCGATGCGCATGTCGATCTTTCGGTCCAACGCCTCGATGCGGTTCTCGATCCCGTTTAGACGGGTATCCATCCCGTTCAGGCGGTCGGCGACTTGTTGATAGGCGCCCTCGAGGCTCGCCAATCGCAGCTCCATCGGTTGAGTGCTCACCCGCGTGTCCTTACTTGCGAAAAGTATATCATGCTCGCGCCATACCGACGACGGGTCGGGATGAATGGATAGCCTTCGTCTACACGAGAATTCCAGCGAATGTACTAAGCGGCATTTGGGCGCGCGGAAAGTTGCGTAGCCTGGCGGAGTCCAGCGCGGAGCGTGATAGAATGGCGGAGGCAAGAACGATGCACGCAGAGACGCTTGAATCTCGCATGGGACACCTTGAAGGACATATGTCGCGACTTGAGGGCGCCTACGAGCAGATCGATCATCGCCTCGCGAGTCTGGATCAACGTCTCACGAGCTTCGAGTACCGGGTCGAGGCACGTTTCGAAAGGCTCGAGGGGAAGATCGACCGGCAATTCCTGTGGGTCATCGGCCTGATCATCGTCTCCATCCTTCTGTCGCTTGCCACACGCGTTCTCACGCATTCGTAACTTTTAGGCAGCGGTTTTCTTTGGACGGCCGCCTTTGCGGCCGTTGGCGCGGGAGGCGGCGGCTTTCTTTGGGCTCGTGCGGCCGCGCGAGCGACGCCCCATCGCTTTGGCAAAAAGCGATCCTAGTTCGTCGGCGAGGAGGCCAGGGACGTAGATGTCGACGTCGATGCTCGGGAAGGAAATCGCGTCGCCGCCCGGTTGAATTTCGATGCGCCGGAGTTGCGCCGGTTTAGCGCGAGCAAGTTCCCAAATCTGCTTCCGCGGCAACGCAACCATTACGCCGCCTCGCAAACGCAGCTCAAGCGAATCTGTGTTGGCGTCGTAGCGTACCCGCGTGACCCGAAGAGGGGAGGCGGCCATCTTCTCTCCGCTTTCAATGGCCCTCCGGTAATCGGCATCGGTCATAGGCAGTATCCGACGCCTAGCCGGCTTATTCATTGAACACACTCCACCAACTGAACAAACACTCGAAGTTCGCTTCGACCAACCTGCGCGCACGCTCTACGTCTCGCCGCTGCATCCTGTGGGCGTCGAAGGCGATCAGCGTTGAATCGAGCAGCACTTTGCACGTTCCGCCCGCTCTGACAATGTGGACGTGCGGCCGGTGCCCGCGCTCACCCCGCGTGTTGACGATAAGACGGAAGCCTTCGATTTGCAGCGACGGCATCGCCAGATTAACCTACACTGGATAGGTTTGTCAACGGCCTGGCCGCCGAACGCGATCGTCGCATCGCCGTTCCATCACGCGAAAACTGATGGTGACAAGAGCGGCGATAGCGAAGTTTACGTCAGCCCCTCGACTACGGCGCTGCGCGCCTGCACTCGGGATGACAAAGTGCGGGCGTTACGGATGACAAAGTGCGGGCGCTATGCGAGGGATAAGAAAGCGCGAGCGCTGCGCTAGGCGGCGGTCTTCTTCGGACGGCCGCCTTTGCGGCCGTTGGCGCGAGATGCTCTGGCGCGTGCCGCGGATCGCGTTGCACCCGCGATGCGATTTGCCTCGTTCACGGTAGCGCACGGCCCGAATGGCCCGGCCCGTGCAGGCGTGCTATGACAATCCCGACCTGAGTCGCCGGAGGCGGCCCTTATTTCTACGCAAGGGTTCGTGCCTGTGGCGATCCCCCGACTTCGTGCCTTCGGCGCTACACTCGGGATGACAAGGACAACTCTTCGCCCGTCATTGCGCGTGTGCCGCGGGGTTCGTCGTTGGCGAGGGCCATCAGCGGGAAGAGGTGGCGATACAGATGATAGTTGATGTAGAAGTCGCGCGGGAATCCAGTGCCTGTATAATGCGCTTCGGGCCACGTGCCGTTCTGCTGGCGGGCACGCAAATAGGCGATTCCACGCTGGTAGGCCGCGTACGCAGGCGGGTCCGATTGCGTATGCACGCCAGCGGCTTGGAATGAGAGAACCGCCCACGCCGTTTGCGAAGGCGTGCTGACGCCGACGCCGGCGAATGATTCGTCGACATACGAGTGGCACGTTTCGCCCCAGCCGCCGTCGGCGTTCTGCCGTTCGCGCAACCACTGTAGCCCGCGTTGGGTCTTGTCGTCGGCATTAGCCCGATCGGTGCCGCGTAGTGCCGTGAGCGCAGCGATCACGCACCAGGTTCCGTAGACATGGTTGACGCCCCAGCGCCCGAACCAGTTGCCGCCCTTCTTCTGCGTCTCCCGCAAGTATTTCAGGCCGCTGGCGACGTCGGGATCGCTCGCGTCGACGTCGAGCGCGGCGAGCATTTCCAGCACGTGCGCGGTAACGTCTTCTGTCGGCGGATCGATGAAGGCGCCGAAATCGGCGAAGGGTAACTTGTAGAGAATTTCACGGTAGTTGTCGCGGTCGAAGGCCGCCCACGCGCCGTTCGAGGATTTCATCGCGACGGTCCATTTGCGCGCGCGCTCGACGGCGTCGCGGACTTTTTCCGCTTCGCCGGCGCGCAGGAGCGAGAGCACGACGAGCGCGGTGTCGTCGATGTCGGGATAGATGTCGTTTTCGAACTCAAAGGCCCAGCCGCCGCACTCGACGCCTTTGCAGCGAATCTGCCAGTCGCCACCGCCGCTGATCTGCTCGTCGAGCAGCCATTGCACGGATTTCTGCAGCGCGGGGTGTGAGCGTGGAACGCCGGCGGCGTGCAGCGCGAGCAGCGCCCACGCCGTGTCCCAGACCGGCGACATGCATGCCTGCAGGCGCCAACCGTTCTCATCATCCTTGAGCGAGAAATTGTTGAGGCCGTCGATGCCCTTGCGCATCACCGGATGATCGTTGGACATGCCTTGCAGCGAGAGCGCGACCAGCGAATAGACCCACGGTGGTTGGATGCCGCCCCAGCCGCCGTCGGCTTCTTGGCGATCGACGACCCAATCGGTGAGCTTTTTGCGCGCGATCTCGCGGCCGGGCTTGATCGGGGAGTGCTCGTAGACTTTAAGCAGCTGGTCGAGCCACCAGAAAAAACCCGAACCCTGCACGCGATCGAGATCCATCTCGGTGCCTTCGAGCACGATCTCGTTGAGCTTCACGCCGAGGTCGCGCGTCGGGCGGTGCGAGATGACGATCGCGAGCGGCGCGACGGTGCCGCGCGCCCAGCAGGCGTAGTCGTAGAGATTGAACGGGATCGAGGGCGGGAGGAAAACCATCTCCGGCGGCATCGTCGGGATGCCGTCCCAAGGATACTTGCCGAACATCGCGAGCCAGATCTTCGTGAAGACGCGCGCGCGCGCCACGCCGCCGAGCCGCAGGATCGTGCGCAGCGCTTTGCGCATCGGCTCCGAGTTCGGGTCGACGCCGAGCACTTTGAGCGCGGCGTAGGCTTCGATCGTCGTGCTCAAGTCGGCGGGCGCGTCGTAGTAGAGCGCCCAGGAGCCGTCCTCGCGCTGGTTGCGCAGGATGTGCGCAGTCGCGCCTTCCTTTATCGGCTCATGGCTCTCGCTCAGGAAGCGAAGCAATAGCACGTGCTCCGCCGTCATCGTGACATTGGTCTCGAGTTCTCCGAACCACCAGCCTTTGGGGTTTTGGCGCTCCAGCAGCCAGTCCACCGCCTCGGCCACGGCGCCGCGGGTTTGCACCATCCCCCTCTTATGCGACGGGGCCGGGTGATGGTCCCGCGGGATGACAGTCGCTCGGTCAACGAAAATCGTTGACTTGCGCAGCACTTGTCGGCTAAAATGGGTGCGAATGCCGACCTGGAGCCCGATCGTGTACGAGATGGAAAACCTGCGCAACCCGCGGGCGCTTAGTGACATTCGCCCCTTGCTGGCGCGGCTCGTCGAGGCGTTCGGTGCCGCGACGGTCGCGCGCATGCTCGACGTCCATCCGGCGATGTTGACGCGTTGGCGCCGGTCGACGCGAATCAGCGCCGAGATGTCCCAGCGAATTCTCGATCTCCACGACGTATTCACGCGAGCACTGCAAGTGATGCAGCCGACGACTGCGATGCTATGGCTGGTCGGCAGCAATCCGCATCTCGGCGGCGCGCGACCGATTGATGTGCTTTCGGTGCGTGGCATTACGCCGGTCATCGATGCGCTGCGGTCATTTTCCGATCTCGGCTACGCGTGAGGCTCTATCGGGCCTTTCCTTACAATTCACGCGCCGCTACGGAAGACCCGGGCGGCGCGCTTTTGCTGTCCGGCGGCGGCACGTCGCGAATCGACAACCCGCAGCTCTATCACACGCTTTATGCGGCCTTTCAGCCGGAGTGCGCGATTGCCGAACTCTTCGGGGCAGTCGCAGTTTGGAACGCTGAGATGCTTGTGCACGCGAACGGTGACCCGTATGTCGTCGCGACGATACAAATCCCCGATGATCCGGCCCTGTGGAATATGGATGATGCGAAGCATCTGGCGATGTTACGATTGAAGCCCTCTGACGTCATCAGCCGAGATCGCGAGAAGACGCAGGCCTGGGCGGCGCGCGTCTTCGCGATGCGGGCATATCGCGGGATTCGATGGTGGTCATACTACACGCCGCTCTGGACGTCGTCCGGCCTCTGGGACCTCAGCGGCGCCGAGGTTCAAGGCATCGAGCGGCTAAGCATCGACTCTCCGGTGCTGCTCCTCGCGGCCGAGACAATCGTCCGCGTGATCTCTCGGTGACGAGGGCGGCGCTGTGTGGCGGTCCCTCGACGGAGCCTATCCTGAGCGGAGCAACGCGTAGCGTTGCTCCAGTCGAAGGGCGCTGCGCGCCTCCGCTCGGGATGACAATTTCAGAGCGGTTTGTGGGTGGGCTTCGGGGTTACCATGCGCTCAGCATTGCAAATGACGGTGCCCGTGCTGGAAACATAGCGGATGCCGTTTGCACAGGTCGGGACGCCGGAGCCTTTGACGGCCATGTGCGAGCGCTTCGGCGTGGGCGTCGGCTTCGGGGTTGCCACGGTGTTGTGCTGCGTATTCGACCTCGAGGTGGTCTTGTTGACCGTAGCCGTCGCGATGCCGGTCATCAAGAACGATGTCGCCACGAGCGAAATGAAAAGCGTTTTCACTTGGGTACCTCCTTGCGTTCGTGCAAACGTAACTGCGGCCCCTGGCGTTCGCCCATGAGGTGGCGGGCGGCAGCGATTCCGCTGCGGACTGCGGATTCCATGGTGTCGGGCCAGCCGGTCGCCGTCCAGGCGCCGGCGATCGCGAGATTGGGCAGCGCGGTTTCGGGACCGGGGCGTTGGGTTTCGCGCGGGGCGGAGAAGGTTGCCTCTGGGTTGCGCGTGACTGCGCCGTGCTCCAGCTTTACATCGCGCAGCTGCGGGAGCGCGGCTTGGAGTTCGCTCCAGGCGAGTTGGATCAAGTCGTCGGTGGAATTGCGCAGATATTCGTCGGCTGCGCTCATGCTGCAGACGAAGTAGCCTTCGCCCTTGCGGAAGACCCATTGCAGTGGGGAGTCGATCAGCGCCGCGAAGCTAAAGTCGGAGGCGGTCCCTCGACTCCGCTCGCGCTTCGCGCTCGCTGCGCTCGGGATGACAATTTGAAGGGGGTCGCTCGATAGAGCGACCGTCCTTGCTGCGCTCGGGATGACAAAGCGTAGATGCACGTCGAGGATCGAGTGGGGTTTGTACGCGTCGAGTGGCGCGATTCCGAAGCGCGCGGGGTCCTGGACGAGACTCAGGAGCTGCTTGGGCGTTAGTGCGAGGACGATCGCGTCGAATGCATGGCGCTCGCCTCCGGTTGTTAGCAACTCAATCTGGTCTGGGAGGCGGTCCCTCGACTCCGCTCGCCCTTCGGGCTCGCCGCGCTCGGGATGACAAGCTTCGGGCTCGCTACGCTCGGGATGACAATGCCCTTCGGGCTCGCTACGCTCGAGATGACAAACTATTGATGCGATCGATGTGGAGCGGTGGATTTTGGTGAAGCGTTGCGCCGCCGCTTCGGCGATGTGCGCGAGCGGAACGGTCGAGTAGCCGAAACGCGCTGCACCGGGATTGCTGAGGAACGCGGTGCGGAGCGTGAAGAGCGCCTCGTTCGCATCCATCTCCTCCAGCGGCTCGTTGAGCGCCGGCACGAAGAACGGCCGCCAAAAGACGCGGATCGCTTCTTCTCCTTGCCCGCAGCGTTGCAGCCACTGCGCAAAGGTGCGCTCAGGTACGTCGCCGGCGCGCCGGGCGCGCGCGAGGGCGCGGGCGATGTCGAACTTGGCGCGCATGCTCAAGAGCCCAAAGCCTAAAAACGACGCTACCAAATGAAACGGCGCCGGGAGCGGCGCCGCGCGCAGCTTCGACATCTTTCCGTTTCGCGCGATGACGAGCGCTTCGAAGCGATCTTGCAGGTAGAGCTTGTCGCCCATGCCGACTCGCGTAACGAAGTCGATGAATTGACTGCAACAGCCCAGGAAAACGTGCTGGCCGTTGTCGACTTCGACGCCGCCGATTTCAAATGAGGTCGCGCGCCCTCCGAGCAGGCGGCTGCGTTCGAACAACTCCACTTCGTGGCCCGCATCGGCGAGCGTTACCCCGGCTGCGAGCCCCGCAAGCCCACCGCCGACGATCGCTACCGGACGGCCAGCCACGATTGAAGGACGATGCTCAACTTCTCCGGCGCCGAGATCGAGACGCGCTCCCGCAACGGGCGATCGGGGTCGGCGAGGATTCTTTCCAAAATCGCGCGGTAGATGCCGGCCATCGAGCGCACGCAAACGCCCGCACGGCGCGGGATATATTGCACGACCTCGAGCCCCGTGGCATAAAGTTCGAGTGCGCGGGCGGCTTCGAAGGCGACCAGTGCGTGCCATGCGGCGTTGCGTTCGCCGTTGCGCAGAACGTTTGCGTCGATGCCGAAGCGCTCGCGATCCTCACGCGGCAGATAGATGCGGCCCATCGCCGCGTCCTCGCGCACGTCGCGCAACACGTTGATGAGCTGCAGCGCGATGCCGAGCTCTTCCGCGCGGTCGAGCGCCTGCGGATCGCGGTAGCCGAAGATGCGCACGCACATTCTTCCGACGACCGCCGCGACGAGGTTGCAGTAGCCGCGCAGTTCCTCCCAGGTCGCGTACTCGCGCGGCTCGACGTCCATCTCGACGCCGTCGATCAAACCCTGCAACTCGTTTTCCGGGATGCCGAAACGGTCGATCGAACGCGAAAGGACGTGCATAACCGGATCGGTCACGTCGCCGCGCATGCAGCGGCGCACGCGTTCGCGCTGCGCGGCAAGGCGTTCGGCGAGATTGTCGCGCGATCTCGATTGGTCGTCGACCTCGTCGTCGACTTCGCGCGCGAAGGCGTAGAGCCCGTAGATGGCGATGCGCTGTTCGAACGGCAGCGAGATGAAGCCCCAGTAGAAATTCTTCGCCTCCATGCGCGTGATCGCCGCACAATAGCGCTCCGACGCCTCGATGTCGAGGCCGTTCTCGGCGGCGCGCGTGTAGGATTGGGAGTCTTCAAGCATGGTGCACGCCCTTTGGCGGTCCCTCGACTCCGCTCGCTTCGCTCGCTGCGCTCGGGATGACAGGGCTTACGTCGGTCGCTCGACTGCGCGCCTTCGGCGCTACGCTCGGGATGACAAGGGTTTCAACCAGGAGGCTGAGCTTTTCTAGCGTGGGGACGCGGGGGCGAACCTTGTCGCTGCAATAGCCCGCGCGTTCCACGGCTCGTACGATCGCTAGGCCGCCTCTGCGGTAGAGCGCCAGTTGGCGGCGCAGCGGCCGCGGCGCGATCCTTTCCAGTTCGCAACCGGAGGCGAGCAGTTTGCGGGCACGATCGCAGTGCGCGCGCACCGCGGCGGCGACGCCGTCCGCGCGAACCTCCGACTGCACGAGATAGCTGCGCCCTTTGGCAGTATCCCAGGTCACATCTTGCGCGAAGTTCGCAAGCTGCAACCCGATGCAAACGTCGTCGGAGAGTTTTTCCGTCTCTGGATTCGAGATGCCGAAGACGCCGAGCACCATGCGCCCGACCGGCGCGGCCGAGAAGGTGCAGTATTCGCGCAGCTCCGGCCACGTTTCGTAGCGGGTCACCTCTTGGTCGCGAATGTTGGCTTCGATGAGATCCTTGAACGGTTTCCCCGGGAGGTGATGGTAGGCGATCGTGTCGCGCAGCGCGACCAGCACCGGATGCACCGGCGCCTCGCCTGCGAAGAGCGCGTGCACTTCCTGATGCCAGCGCTGCAAGCGTTCCCGTGCGGCGCTCCCGCTCTCGTCGCCGAAGTCGTCGGTCGTGCGGCAGTAGGCGTAGACGCGCATGAGGTCCTTGCGCAAGCGGCTCGACCTCGGCAACCCCGAGACGATCAAGAAGTTCTCGTAGTGCTTGCGCGTGAGCAAACGGCAGTAGGCGTCGGCGGCTTCGATTTCGATGTACTCGCTCATGCCCTGGCGCTTCCTCGACTTCGCTCGGGATGACAAGGTTCTGCGCTTCGCTCGGGATGACAAGGTTCTGCGCTTCGCTCGGGATGACAAGAGTGGAGCCGGGGCGTTCCGCGCAAGTCTGCGAGGGTGCGGGCGGAGATGGCGAACATCGCGATGCGCAGCGTCGCGATCAACTCGCGCGCGAGGTCTTCGGCGGCTTCTTCGCCCTCGGCGGCGGCGCGCAGAAAACGCCCGGCGACGCCGACGACGTCGGCACCAAGCGCAATCGCCTTCGCAACGTCGATGCCGTCGCGGATGCCGCCGCTCGCGAAGAGCAGGGCTTCCGGCGCGGCCTCGCGCGCGCGAACGATGCATTCCGCGCTCGGGATGCCCCAGCTCGCAAACGCGGCGGCGACGTTGCGGCGCCACGGTTCGCGCAGCCGCCGGCGCTCGACCTCGCTCCACGACGTGCCGCCCGCACCCGCGACATCGACGCCTTGCACGCCGGCGCGCAAGAGTTTGGTGACGACATCGGGAGCGATGCCCCAACCGACTTCCTTGACTACGACCGGCATGTCGAGCGCGTCGCAGAGGCGCGCAATCTTCTCCAACAGTCCGGCAAAGCACGTATCGCCTTCGACTTGCACCGCCTCTTGGATCGCGTTGAGATGCAGCACGAGCGCGTCGGCGCGCAACAATTTCACGAGGCGCAGGCATTCCTCGGCGCCGTATCCTTTGTTCAACTGCACCGCGCCGATGTTGGCGAGCAACGGAACGTCGGGCGCTTCGGCACGCACGTCAAAAGTTTCGATCAGCTCGGGATGTTCGAGGAGCGCGCGGCCCGATCCGAGCCCCATCGCGAGGCCGGCGCGCTGCGCGACGCGTGCGAGGCGCTGATTGATGCAGCCCGCTTCCTCCGTGCCGCCGGTCATGCACGAGATCAGGAGCGGCGCTTGCAGCGTTCGGCCGAAGAGCGTCGAGCGCAGGTCGACGGCGTCGAGGTCGATCTCGGGAAGCGCGCAATGTTCGAAGCGCCACGCTTGGAAGCCGCTCGCAATCCCTTTTGCCGAGACGTCGTCTTCGATGTTGATGCGCAGATGGTCGGCTTTTCGGCCGGCCGTCACGCTGCTAGTGCGGTCGGCTTGCAACATATCCCGCCGTCTCGCGGAAAGCGTTGAGAAAGCTCGCCGGAATGCCGCACGATGCGATCACCGCGACGGATTTTTCCGCGAAGCGCAGCGGCGCCGAGCGCGTGAGTTCTGCACCGCCGGCGTCGTCTAAGAGCGCGCGGATCTCGCGCGTTGCTTCGTCGGTGCGCAGCGCGAAAGCCTCGAGCAGCCGGCGTTGTTTCTCGGGTGGCAGCGCGTGATAGGCGGCGACGAGCGGAAAGGAGGCCTTGCGGCGCTCGACATCGCCCGCGCTCGATTTTCCGGTGACCTCGGAGTCGCCCCACGTGCCCAGCCAGTCGTCGCGCATCTGAAAGGCGAGGCCGAGCAGATAGCCGGCGCGGCGGAAGCTCCGGACCGTCGTTTGCGGCGCGCCCGCCGTCAGCGCGCCCATCTGCAAGCCCGCGCCGAGCAGCGCGCCCGTCTTTGCACGCACCATGCGGAGATACCCACGGATCGGAACCTGCACGCGGCCTTCGAGCGAAAGGTCGAGGCATTGCCCTTCGACGACTTCGAGCGTCGCGGTCGAGAGCGCGCGAACGGCGCACAGCGTGCGCTCGGGATCGGCGCTGCTCTCGGTGAGCACGCGAAAGGCGAGCGCGTGCAGCGCGTCGCCCGCGTTGATGCCTTGCGCGACGCCCCAGAGCGTCCAGAGCGTCGGGCGTCCGTGGCGATCGCGGTCGCCGTCCTGAATGTCGTCGTGCACGAGCGTGAAGTTGTGCACCCACTCGAGCGCGGTCGCCGGGGCGAGCGCATCCTCGGGGTTCCCGCCGCAGGCTTCGCACGCCCACAGGCAGAGGCTCGGGCGAATGAGTTTTCCCGTCACGCTCCGGCGCTCGCGTCCGGATTCGTCGAGCCATCCCATGTGGTAGCCGGACATGCGCCCCGTCATCGACGCGCGTGCAAGCGCCGCCGCGCGCATCGCGGCCGCAACGCGCGGGGGATAAGTGGTGAGGATCGACGGAAGCGCGTCGACCGGCGTTTGCGCGAGAGGCGTGTTCAAGAACTCGTTCCCAACTTGAGTATAAGCGGTGCGCTTGGCGTTCCATCCACGCGGAGGTGAGCCCTGCTTCTAACAGGCGAGGGCCGGTAGCGCTCCCGTTCGCTTGGCATAGTTGAGAATACGCTGGTCGCGCGTCATCAGACGAAACCCTCTCACGATTGCGGTCGCGACGATGAGGCGATCGGCGGGATCTCCTTGGAATTCACCCGGCAGCGATCCTGCAGTAAATGAGATCTCGGAATCGATCGTTGCCTCCGTAACCCCAGCCTGATGAAAGAGCCGATCGACGAAAGCGCTCGGTGAGATCGCGAGCACCAGGCGCCCCCGGCGCGCGAGCGTCGCAATCTCCCATGCGGTGATGGGCGATAGAAAGAGCCGGCCTTGTCGCGCCGCCCGCGTGATCGCCGCGCGGGTTTTCCGGGCCAGGGAGGGGTGTGCGGTTACAGCCCAGACCGCCGCGCACGTATCAAGCAGGATCATCGCACTTCCGCTTCCCAGACCTCTCCGGTCGGCTCGGTAAGAGCGTCCGCATGCAGCACGCAACTGCGCAGCGATCCTACGAAGGCCGGATACTTCCGCTTCGCGGAAACCAACCGCGCCACGGGCTTTCCCCGTTTTGTGACGGTAAAGGAACGCTCGTGGCGATAGACATCATCCATCAAGCTCAAGCACTTGGCCTTGAACTCCGCGGCCGGAATCTCCGGTTCCGTCGGTCGACGCTTAGAAGTGGTCATATCAACATGACTATATCACGCGTCCGCATTTCTTGTCTAGAATGCCCACGCGGAGGGGGCCCGTACACGACGCGTCCGCGTAATAGGGATGGGTGGCGGCCCCTCGACGGAGCCTGTCCTGAGCGGAGCAACGCGTAGCGTTGCTCCAGTCGAAGGGCTCGGGATGACAATAGTGTAGCAGGTCGCTCGTTAGAGCGGCCTGCTACTAGGGCGGGCGTAGCGCTTCAGGTCTTGCCACGCGCCCTCCGCGAAAGCGCGTTTCTTCTTGTGGCTCCAGGTCTTCAACTTCTTCTCGAACGCGAGTGCCTAATCGATCCATCGGAACTCGTCGACGTACGCGATTCGAAGAGGCCGGCGTTTACATGTATAGCAGTCGGGGTCGATGCCGTAGCAATGCTCGCCGTAGCGGCGTTCTATATCATTGGTGACGCCGACGTAAAATGTGCCGTCGAAGCAGCGCAGGATGTAGACGTAGTAGGTTTTCACACCTCCTCCATCGACGACGCATACGCGTCGCTAGGAATGGGTGGCGGTCCCTCGACGGAGCCTGTCCTGAGCGGAACAACGCGCAGCGTTGCTCCAGTCGAAGGGCTCGGGATGACAATGTTGAAGAGCGGGCATCCTTCCCTACGCTTGGGAAGACAGGGTAGGGTCGGTGCCGGTGAGTGTTGCAAGACGCTGGCGGAACGCGTCCAGATCGCCGGTCGTGACATAGCGCGTGATGCCGCTCCCCGAGGCAAAGTTATCCGCGCGCGCGGCGCGGGCCACGCGTCGCGCCTGTGCGATGGCCGGGTCGATGCGCGCGATCTTTGGGTCCAGCACCTCCGCGAACGTTGCGTCGATGAGCGGATAGTGCGTGCAGCCGTAGACGAGCGTTGCAATTGAACCGGGAAGTTGCGCGCAGACGGCTTCCACGGCCCGCTCGATTTGCTCGCTCGTCGCCGTTTCAGATTCGATGAGCGGCACGAGCGCGGGCGCGGCGATCTCGGCGACATGCGCGCCCGGTACGCGATTGACGATTGCGCGACCATAGGCACCGGCGAGAACCGTTGCCGTCGTCGCGATCACGGCGATACGGCGGCAGTCATTCTCGGCGATCGATTCCGCCGCTGCTTCGATGAGGTCGAAAATGCGAGCCTTCGATGGCGGCCAACCGTAGCTGCTCGCCATCGAGCACGAGGTGTTGCACGCCATGACGATTGCATCGACGCCGCGATCGTTGAGCCACGCGACGTTGCTGCGAAGTAGTTTCGTTAGCTCCTCCGCGGAGCGGTCGCCGTACGGCACGTGCGCTTGGTCGGCGTAGTAGAGGATGTCGGCGTCGGGTAGCTCCTCGCGCAAGCGCCGCAACACGGTTAGGCCGCCAAGCCCCGAGTCGAAGAGGCCTAACAATGGTTCACTGGTTGGGCGGTGGAGTGGGGGCGGGGTTCTCGCGAGCGTACGTTTCGATGCCGTCGGCCATCGCTTCTGCGATTCGTTGCCGCCACGCCGGTGAGTTCAGATGCGCGAAGTCGCCGGGGTTGCTGAGGAATGCCGTTTCGACGAGCACGGCGGGCATGAGCGCATGCAACGTGACGTAGAGATGGCTCTTCACGATCCCGTCGTTGCGCGTACCCACCGCGCCGGTGATCGCCTCCTCGACGTCGTGGGCGAGCGGTACGTCCTCCGGTTTCGAATAGAAGCTCGTCGTTCCGCTCACGTTCGGGTCGGGCGCGAAGATGTTGGCGTGAATCGAGATGAAGAGGCGCGCTCCGGCATCGTTCGCGACGTCGTCGCGGGCCTGCAGCTCGGCGTGGGCTTCCGCGTACGGGCCGGAAACGTCGGTGTCGGTCGTTCGCGTCATGCGCACTTGCCAACCGCGCGCGATCAGCACGTTGCGCAGGCGCGTGGCCATGTCGAGCGTGAGCGTTTTCTCATCAACGCCGTTGCGAACGCTGCCGGGGTCGGTCCCACCGTGTCCCGGATCGATGACGATGAGATGCGGATTCGTCGGGACGTAAGGATGGGCCGGGCCGAATTTCCAACCTGGGGGCGATCCCTCGACTCCGCTCGGGATAGCAGACGATGCACTCGGGGTGGCAAGAGGCACGCTCGCGACCGTATGCGAGGCGACGATGCTTCCGATGCTGCCGTTTCCGCCGCGCGGAGCGTCGGCGATCGCGGCGTTGCCGACAGCGATGCGAACTCCGGATGCAGACGGCACGACGTCGATCCTTTGCGTTCCGGCGAGCGAGAGCGCGATCCGTACGCTCTGCGGCGCATTTTGGTTCACGCGCACCGCGGTCACGTGGCCGGACCAGCGATCGTCGCGCGCCGGCACGGCGAGGTGCGCGCCATCGATGTCGATCCAAAAGCGATTATCGGGTGCAGCGAGCCGATGCCATTCGTATGTTGCGTCTCCCGAAACCAAGATCGCAACGGTGAAGGCATTGACGTCGGCGATGACGTCGACCGCGGTAACATGCGATCCTGACGGAGCAGGTTCCGGTGGCGGTCCCTCGACGGAGCCTGTCCTGAGCGGAGCAACGCGCAGCGTTGCTCCAGTCGAAGGGCTCGGGATGACAGGGCGGCGGGTGGCAAGATCGATGGTGACGAGCGTGCGCGTGTGCTGCAATCGCCCGGTCGTGGCCACCGTGACATCGCGGACGCCTTCGCCGACCGCGCGGCTTCCCGTGAGCGTCGAGCCGACGCCGTCGAACTCATAGACGATGCGCGCCGGCGTTTGGGAAACGATGCGGCCGCGAAGCGGCGCGTTCCCGAATGCTGCGAGGGTCGTGCGGCCGCCGGCGCTGCGTACGTGCAGCGAGGTTAGCTGCGGCTCCAAGAACGCCGCCGGACCGTTCGGAATCGGAGCAAGTGAAAGCGCCGAGAGCAGCTCGCTCATCGGAAGATAAGCTTCGCGACCGCTCAAGAACGGGGCAAAGCGCGCCTGCCCGCTCACCCGCCCCACGTCGTAGCGGCGGTCACCGATCGCGAATGAAAGCACTTCCGGCTCGGCGGTCGTGATCAACACATAGCGTTCGCCCGGATGCCACGTAAGTGTTGCGCCGAGAGCGCGCAGCAGTGCGCCGAAGGCCGGGTCTTGGATCCCGACGGCGCGCTGTCCGCCGCGCCAGATGACGTGCGTGAAATCGAGGACTTTGCCTTGATATGCGACGCGATAGTGTTGGGGCGGGATGACACGAGCCGGGGCCGCAGTCGAGTTCAAAAGGAAAAACCCGACGAGGAAAAACGCAAAGGCTGCGGTGCCGGCGATACGACCGTTCCTACCAGTCGGAGCGGGTGAGCGGCGTATCCAGCTCAAAATTTCCTCCTGGAAGCGTCGGCACTCGTTGTCCGTTCACCAATATCTGTACGCTCTGGATTCCCGGAATCGACGTGAGCGTGAAGACTAATGCTTTGAACTCGCCGTTTTCACCGAACGTCCCGGTTTGATGCGTGACCTCCGGCGAAAGATCGACGGTCGCCGTCGAGCCGTCGACGCTCACCGATTGCACGTGCGTTCCTAATGGAAAGCGAACCGCCTCGACATCGCTCGGTGGACCGGCAATTTCTTGCACGGCGGCGTAGAGCACGCGATCGTGCTGGTAATCGGCGGCACTTTCGCCGGGCAGCGGCGAACGCTGCGAGATCGGCCACGCCCCCAGCGTTCCGTTGACCTTCATGTATTCGATCGTCAGCGTCGTGGGCTGGCTCGGACGCAGAAAGAAATACCAGACCAACGCCACGATCACCGCTAACAGGGCGACGACGGCGATAATGCGCGGAGCCTTCATGTTCTTCTATCTTCGCTTAGGGTTGTGGCGGTCCCTCGACTACGCTCGGGATGACAAGATATAAAGCGGGCCGCTCGTTAGAGCGGCCATTCTTTTTGCGCGATGCGGTGCCGGTGGCGGTCCCTCGACTGTTCGCTCGCAGACGTCTCCGCCGCATCGTCGATGAAATGGATCGTGAGAATCGCGACGTCGTCGGCTTGCAGGGCGCCGCCGAGGACTCGCTCGAGAATTGCGCTTGCGGGATGCTCGGCCTTCGACTCCATGACGGCTCCGGCGGCCGCGCGGAGCCGCTCCTCGCCGCTCAGAATGTTTCGATCGAACTCGAGGATGCCGTCGGTGTAGAGCACGAGCGTCGAGCCGGGCGTGGCTACGTACGTAAAAGTTCGGCATCCGAGTTCGGACATGACGCCGAGCGGCAAACCTTCATGCGGCAGGTAGGCGGCCTCGCCGCCGTGCGTCACCTCGAGCGGCGGCGGGTGGCCGGCGCTTGCATACGTGACCTTGCACGTTTCGGGATCGATGAAGCCGCAGATCGCCGTCACCATCGTCGGCGCGCGCAGCCGCAGCACGTCGTTGGTTTTGGCGAGCACGACCGCCGGATCCGATTCGTGCACCGCCGACGACAGAATCGACTGGCGAGCGCGGCTCATCAAGACCGCCGCCTCCGTACCATGGCCCGCGACGTCGCCCAGCGTAAAGAAGATGCGCCCGTCGGGGAGGCTGAAGACGCCGTACCAGTCGCCGCCGATGCGCAGTTCCTCTTGCGCGGAAAGATAGGTAGCGTCCAACGCGATACCCTTCACGCTAGGAAGCTTTTCGAAGAGAAACGCCTGCTGAAGCGCCGCGGTCGTTCGACGTTCGCGCTCGTAGGATTGCGTTCGCTCGTCCAGCTCCTGCACGAGCCGCGCCTGCACGCCCGCATAGAGGATCAACGCGAGCGCGAGCACGATGCCGAAGAGGATGCTCCAGAGGGCGATGCGCGTGATCAAGAGGTTCGCGGCGCGATCGGCAGCGTCGGCGACGGCCTTGAGCGATGTGCCCATCGCAATATTGATCGCCCGATATCGATCGATGAGATTCTTTCCTTGTTGCTGCAGGGCGCGATCGTCGGCGAGCCGCGGATTCAGCACCATCGGCGCCATGATCCGCGCGAGCCATTGCGCGTTGAGGCTTTCCTCTTGCGCGAGCGCCGGAAGCATCGCGGGATCGACGCTGAGAAGATGCGAATCCAGCCAATGTGCGGCCGACGGGAACCGCGCTCGCGCTTGGCGCAGCGGGAGCAGGTACGCGCGGTTTCTGGTGAGCGCGAAGCCTCGCAGACCGGTCTCCTCGTCGAGTTGTAGGCGCAGGAGATAGGAGCGATACAGCTCCACCTGGCGCACCGCCTGATCGTAGCGAAGAGTCCCGCTGATTGCGTGCTGCAAGGCGATCGAGGCGCCCGCAAAGAGCGAGAGCAACACGACGATAGCGAGGGCCGACGTCCGCAGAAGGACGCGTCCCCCGCTCGTTCTCGGGAGGAGTCCTGGGAGGCTGGCCATCGAAACCGTTAGGTTCAGCCGAAGCGGCAACTCGACCCCTTTCGGCCGCACGCACGTTTGGTTTCTTTTAGGCGGGGAATTAGTAGGGAATGCGGGGGGATCATCATCTCGAACCGCTTCGTGATGCGCTCGCGCAAGGCGTGGAACGCTTGGCGCTTATTGCCGATGCGATGCCGCAACTCGTCTGGGTTGCGCGGGGCGACGGGACCATCGAGTTCTTCAACCGCCGCTGGATCGAGTACACGAATCTCGACGTCTCGGCGGCCAACGAAGACTACGGGCAAGCCAAGGGGGTCGTCCACCCCGACGATCTCGCCATGTTCTGGGAGCGCTGGAGCGATGCGCTCGCTACCGGGGCCCCGTACGAAGTGGAGTACCGGCTACGCAACGCCGCGGACGGCAACTACCGCTGGTTTATCGGGCGCGCCGTGCCCGTCCAAGACGAGCGCGGCGTGATCGTGCGATGGGTGGGGACCTGCACCGACATCGACGAGCAACGGCGCACGCGCGACAACCTGCGGCTCATCGCACAAGCGAGCGACATCCTCTTCGAATCTTTTGATTCGGCGAAAAACCTTCAGCGACTCATGGAGCTGCTCGTTCTCGAGGCGGCCGATTTCGCGGCCGTCTTCATTTTAGATTCCGAGGAGCGCCTGCGCGCCGTGGGGACCGGGCACCGAGATCCCGAGCGAGCGGAGTTATTGCACCGAGTCCACGGCGAACGCCTCTTTACGCCCGAAGGAGAGCGGCAGGAGGTGCGACGGTTGCGCGAAAACCGCCCGCGTCTCATCCGCGATTTCAACGTGGGCGCCGCCTTGGACGCATTCTGGCCGTATCTCGCCGGCTCGCTCGTGCCGTTGCAACCGAACTCTTCCATCACGATCCCGCTCTATTCGCGCGGCACGATGCTCGGCGCGCTGTACGTCTTTCGCGAGGCGTCGGGCGACCGATACGACGACGGAGATTTGCCGCTCTTCATCGAGATCGGCCGCCGCGTCTCGATCGCCATCGAGAACGCGAGCAGCTACGAACGCGAGCGCCGCATCGCCGAAACGTTCCAGCGCGCGTCGCTGCCGATTTCGCTGCCGCGCATCGAGGGCGTTCGCCTCGACGCCATCTTCGCGCCGGGCTCGGATGAAAGCGAGATCGGCGGGGACTGGTACGACGCGGTGCTGCTTCGCGACGGTTCGCTCTTGGTCGGCGTCGGCGACGTGATGGGGCGAGGATTGCGAGCGGCGGTCATCATGGCGAGGATGCGGCAGCTCATTGCCGCGATCGCACTCTACGAAAGCGACCCAGCGCGCATTCTCGACAGCGCCGACCATTTCGTGCGCCAAGCCTCGCCGGATATGCTCATCACCGCGTTCATCGGCATCATCGACCCCGACCGAACGACGATGCGCTACGCGAACGCCGGCCATCGCTTTCCGTTACTGCGTCGCGGTGGGGAGATCGTCGAGTTGCGCGCGACCGGTTTGCCGCTCGGGGTGCGCGGCGGTGCGGAGGCGACCTCGTACACGGCCGACCTGCGCGGTGCGCAGTTTCTCGCGCTCTATACCGACGGGCTGGTCGAAGATCACGACGGATCCGAGGAACACGAGCGGCGCCTGCGCTATGTCACTTCGACCGACGCGATTCTGCACGCGCAGGAACCGGCGGCTCTTATTCGCGATGCGTGCGTTCGGGAGGAGCGACGGGACGACGTCGCAATCCTCGCGATCCGTTTCGAGTCGGGCGAATCCTGGTCGTTCACCGCCGAGAACGCGCAGGCCGCCAACGACGCGCGCGGCGATTTCGTTCGCTACCTGCGCAAGCACGTTCGCGACCAGAGCGCGATCGAGGCGGCGGAACTCGTCTTCGGCGAACTGATCGGCAACGTCGTGCGCCATGCTCCGGGCCCCATCGACGTGCGCCTCGAGTGGAGCGAAGAGCGGCCGCGTTTGCACGTCATCGACCACGGCGAGGCCTTCGGCGGCCCCGCACATCTACCGAGCAATCCCCTCTCCGAGGATGGTCGCGGCCTCTTCATCGCGGAGCAGCTCAGCAAACGCCTGACGTTCGAGCACATCCCCGGCTTCGGCAATCACGTCGCGGCCGAGCTGGACCTCGAGGGGCGAGGGGTAGGGCGCCCCCCGCAGAAAGCTGGACAACTACTGTAGCGCTCCGAGCGCTAGGAACGGAGGCCGAGGTGTCAAGGGTTCTTCGAATACTCGCATCCGCGTTCGTCGTCATTCTCGGATTTTCACAAGCGGTACCGACCGCGATCACGGCGGCTCCAGTCGTGTGTGACGGTCCGTGCCACCACGCCATATTACCACCCCCTAACGGCCAGTCGAGAATTCAATACGTCATCGTCATCGTTCAAGAAAACCGCACGCCCGACAATCTCTTCCAAGGGCTGCCGGGCGCCGATATCGCGAGCAGCGGTGTCAACTCACATGGGATGACCGTGCCGCTCGTGCGACGCAACCTCGGGGATCGTTACGATCTCGACCATAGCCACACCGGCTTCCTCACCGAGTACGCGGGCGGCGCAATGAACGGATGGGACTTAGAGCACTCGCGGTGCCTCTCCGTCTGCAAACCGCCGACCGCCTTCGCCTACGTGCCGCGCTCGCAGATCATGCCGTACTGGACGCTTGCCCGTACGTATACGTTCGCCGATCGTACCTTCCAGGATAATCAGGGGCCGAGCTTCCCAGCACATCAGTTCATCATCGCCGGCACCTCGAAGCCTAGCGTCGGCAGCTCGCTGCTGGTCGCCGAGAACCTCGTGTATCCGGCGCCGTACACGCCCTTCACCGGTTTGAACTGCGACGGCCCGGCATCGCTTCGCGTCATGACGATCGATCCTGCCGGCCATGAGACCGTCAAGGTGCGGCCGTGCTTCGAGCATCCGACGATCATGGATCTGCTCACGTCGCACGGCGTGTCGTGGCGTTACTACGACGCCGCGAGCGGCGGGTATTGGTCCGCGCCGGACGCCATTCATCACTTGCGGTACGGCCCGGCATGGAGCAACGTCGTTACTCCCGAGACGAGAGTTATCAGCGATATTCAGAACGGTACGCTGCGGCACGTCTCGTGGGTGATTCCGTCGCCGAAAGAGTCGGATCACGCGGAAGTCAACAATGGATCCGGCCCGGCGTACGTCGCGAACATCGTCAACGCAGTCGGCAGGAGCAAGTACTGGCGAAATGTCGCGATCTTCATCACGTGGGACGATTGGGGCGGCTGGTTCGACCACGTCAAGCCGCCGATCATCAACTCCTACGAGCTGGGATTCCGCGTGCCGCTGATCGTCGTGTCGCCATACGCGCGACTCGGCTACGTTTCGCACGTGCAGCACCAGCAATCGAGCATCTTGCACTACATTGAGGACGTCTTCGGCCTCGGAACGCTCGGCTATCAGGACGCCCACGCCGACAACCTCGCCGACTGCTTCAACTACCTGCAGTCTCCGACGCCGTACGCGTACGTCCCGACACCGGGTTGGAGCGCCGCACGGCTCGCCAGGTCTGCGGGACCGTCGAGAGAGCCGAACGACGACGACTTCTAGTTATCGAGGAGGAATCATCATGGCAACCGTAACGCAGCCCTTTGTTGCCGACATCACCGAGCTGCGCCGCCGCGCGGCGGAACACATCGAGCGTGGCGCCGTCACGCAAAACTACGGAGGCGACGTGCAGCAGGCAATCGACCTTCTGCAGACGGCCCTCGCCACCGAGATTGTCTGCGTTCTACGCTACACCATGCACGCGGTGGCCGCGGTCGGCATCGACAGCGAGAGCGTGAAAGAAGAGTTCACCGAGCATGCCAATGACGAGCGCGAGCACATGGAGAAGATTGCCGAGCGCATCAACCAGCTCGGCGGCACGCCGGACCTCAACCCAAAGGGGTTGCACACGAGATCCGCGACGGAATACGGCAACGCCAGCAAGCTGATCGACATGATCAAAGAGAATCTCGTCGCCGAGCGCATCGCGGTGGAACACTACCGCGATCTCGTCCGCTTCTTCAGCGATAAAGACCCCACGACGCGCATCATGTTGGAAGGCATCCTCGCGCAAGAAGAGGACCATGCCAACGACATGCACGATTTGCTCGTCGCGCATGAAGGCAAGCCGTTTTTAGACTCGTAAACGCTTAGCGGCGCCCGTGGCGGTCCCTCGACTCCGCTCGCTGTGCTCGCCTCGCTCGGGATGACAAAGTCAGAACGGAGGGCGGGTGCCTTGTGGCGATCCCTCGACGGAGCCTGTCCTGAGCGGAGCAACGCGCTGCGTTGCTCCAGTCGAAGGGCTCGGGATGACAAAGGGCTAGTTTTCGCGGATGGCTTCGACGTCGATGACGAGCTTGATCTCGGGGCTCACGACGACGCCGCCGCGTGCGACCTCGTCGTTCCAGCCGACCCCGAAATCATAGCGATTGATGTTCGCTCGCGCGACGAAGCCGGCGCGGCGCTTCGGGCCCTTGTCGACGCCGTCTTCCCACCAGGGCGTGTCCCATTGGCCGAGATACGTCACTTTGAGCGGAACCTTTCTCGTGACGCCGCGGAGCGTGAGGTCGCCCTCGACGACGTAATCGACCTCGCCGATCAATCGCGCGGACGTGCTCTTATAGGTGATGTACGGATGATTGGCGACGTCTAGGAAGTCGGCGCTGCGCAGATGATCGTCGCGCTGCTCGACGCCCGTCCAGAGCGTCTTTGCTTCGATGCGCGTTTCAAACGTGAGGCGCTCCGGTTGCGCCGGGTCGAAATCGAGGCTACCGCTGATATTCTTGAACAGCCCGCGCACCCACGTCACCATCATGTGACGCGCGCGAAACTCGACCTCCGTATGCCCGGGTTCAAAAAACCACTTTGCCATGAAGCGCTATGCTCCAAGCGGTGCGGCCGGGCCTTCCGGTTAGAACGCAACCTCGAGACCGAGCTTCGCCAACTGGACTCCTTTATTCGTACACCACCACCGACGTGACGTCTCCCGGCTCGACGAGGACGTTCCCTCCGCCGACGCCGCGCGCGACCTGCCATCCCATCCCCGGCGACGCGGACGGAAAGACGACGCGGCCCTCGCCGGTCGGTCCGCCCGCCAGCGTGACGTGCGTAAATCCGAGATGGCTCAGATGCAGCGCGAGATGCCGCGTTCCGTACAGCGTGACGGCAATGTCGCTCGGATCCGGCAACGGGGCGAGGCCCGTTGTGCAGCCGCTCGCGCCGAACTCGGCGAGATGCCGGCAAACCTCGTCCGGGTCGAGCACGTCGTAGTAGTCTTCGTCGATCCGGCCTTCCGCGTTGACCCCGGGGACGTCCGCCGGCGCGAGGACCATCGAATCGGCGATCGAGCCGAGCGGGACTTGATAGACGGGCGCGCCGGCCATGGCGATGCCCATGCGCACGAGGCGATCCTGCGAGAGGTTCGTCGCGACGTCGTGCTTCATGTGCTTGACGAAGTTCGGCAGCAGCGCCGTCGCCGTCGCGGGATTCAGCAGTTTGTTTCGCAGGAGCCCGAGCACTTCTACCTCGGCTTCCATTCGCTGAAAATCGTTGACGCGATAACTGTTTCCCGCCTGGTTTTGCCTGACGCGGACAAACGCCAGCACTTGCGCGCCGTTCATGTGCTGGATTCCCGGCTGAAAATCGGCTCCGCTGTTTTGAGGATCGTAGAGCCGCGCTTTCACATCGACGGTCAGCCCTCCCACGAGGTCGACCGCGTCGCGGAATGCCGCGAAGTTGGCGACGATGTAGCCGTCAATCGGCAAACCGGTCAACGCCGAAACCGCCTGCTCTAGATAGCGCGGGCCGTTCGGCGGAGTTTCCTGATCGCCCATGAAGAACAGCGTCTTGATCTTGGGCACAGGATCGTGCCAGTGCGGTTGCGCGACGAGCGTATCGCGCGGAATCGTGATCGCGTAGATCGTGTGATCGCCCGGGCTGATCCGCGCGAGCAGAATTACGTCGGCTTGACCCGCGGCCGAGCCCAAGCCCAGCGGATCGTTTGCTCTGACATCGCGGGCGTTGTTTGCGATGATCAAGATGTTCACGGGGCGGGAACCCATCGTGAGCCGAGCGGCGATTCCGCCGAAGTACTGGCGGCCGAAGTTCGTTGCAAAGAACGCGATCGCAATACAGATCACCACGGCAATTGCGATGCCGATGATCTGCTTGCGCGACAAGCGCCGCCGTTTTCGTAGGTGCATTGTGTTCGCCCGGTTCTCCGGCCCGGTTATACGATCCCACGCAGGCCGAGTTCGTCCAAATGCTCCAGCAGATCGGACGGGTCGCTGTACACGCGGTAGGCGCCACCGCCTTCGATCAACTCGGCTCTGCCGTATCCGCCCGAGAGCAGCCCTACGCCCAATGCGCCGGCTCGCCGTGCGCCCAACATATCCCACAGCGAATCTCCGATGACGAACGTCTCCTGCGGTTTCGCGCCTAACGCCTTCATCGCCGCAAGAAACAGATCCGGGTTCGGCTTCGCATGTTGCACTTCGTCGCGCGTAATCATCGGCGTGCCAGGCGGAATGTCGAGACAGCGCGTCGACCGCGACGCCGCAGCCCGCGAACCGCTCGTGGCAATCGCCCAGCCCACACCGGCCGACGTCAGCGCCGAAAGCAGCGCTCGCGCACCGGGCAGCGGCACGACGCTCTCGACGAAGCACAGAAATGCGGCCTCGTGGTCGCGCTGCAGGCTCGCGATCACCGGATCGCTGAGTTCGCGGCCGAGTTCCCGCCCCAGAGCCCGTACGAACAGTCCGCCGCTCATCCCGATCCGGCGGTGGATGCGCCAGATCGAAAGATCGATGGAAGACGCACGCAACGCTTCGTTCCAGGCCATGACGTGCTGATAGACGCTGTCGATCAACGTCCCGTCCAGATCGAAGACGAGGCTGGCATCGTGTTTGCTCATTGCATTCCTGCCGACGTAAACTGCTTTCGAAACTCTTCCGATGAGAGATTCGTGTAGGCGGCGAGCTGTGAAAGGTTCGGCTCTTCGAGGTCGCCGGGTTCGAGGCGCGTCATGTAACTTCGAGCGGCGCGATAGGACTCCGTCGTCACGTCCACCATGCGGATCCGCACGCGACCCGTCGACGGATCTTGCAGTTCCGTCAACTGCACGGGCGTGACGCGGCCTCCGGAGAGCGCGATCAGCGCGCCGCTGCCGCCGTCGAGCAAGTAGCGCACGGCGCCGTATCCAAGCGTCTGCGTGTACTCGACGTCGAAGGGCACGGGTTTCGCGCAGCGCAGCTCGTAGCCGATGTCCTTGGATACGATCAAGGCATCGACGCCGATGTCGGCGAGACGCCGGCGAACTGCGTCGCGCAACAGCAGACCGATCGGGATGTCGGCCAAACGAACGTGGCCGTACGCATCGCGCGTGGGATTTGCGATCGCGGCGAACTCCTGTTCCGAAAGGCGTTCGACGATCCCCTCCGCCACGATGGCGACGCCGCTGCTGTGGTTCACGCACTTGCCCTTCACGACGGCGCCGACGATCGTATTGACGACGGTGTCGAGATCGAACGCATCGCCGGGGAACTCTTCGGGGATGACCGCGAGTTCCGCGCCGGCGGCCTTGCACATGCTGAGCGCCAACGCCCCGGACTTGCGGCCCATGCTGACGACGAGGTACCAGCGGGACGTCGTCCGCGCGTCGACCATCAGCGTTTCGATGATTCCGGCGCCCATCGAGCGCGCCGTTTCGAATCCGAAGGTCGGCGCGTTATCGGGCAAGGGAAGATCGTTGTCGATCGTTTTGGGGACCGCCACGACGCTGATGCGTCCTCGGCTCAACTCCGCGATGCGACCGGCGCCGTAGGTCGTGTCGTCGCCGCCGATGGCGATGAGATAGCGCACGCCCATCTGTGCGAGCGCTTTGACGCAGTTATCGAGCGTCGCCGCGTCTTTTGCGGGGTTCGTGCGCGAGGTGCGCAGGATCGATCCGCCGGTCGCGTGGATCAGCGAGACGTCGTCGATGCCCAACTCGACGACCTGCGACGCGTCACCTTGTGCCAGGTGTCGATACCCGTCGTAGATACCGACAACGCGCAGGCCGTTGTGAATCGCTTCGATCGTCGCGGAAGCGATGACGCCGTTGATGCCGGGCGCCGGTCCGCCGCCGACGAGGATTGCAAGCGTATTCTGGGTTTCCACAATTGCTGCTTAGCGAATGTGCTCGGCGGTCCCTCGACGGAGCCTGTCCTGAGCGAAGCAACGCGTAGCGTTGCTTCAGTCGAAGGGCTCGGGATGACAAGAATAAGCAGGCCGCTCCTTAAGAGCGGCCATCCTTGCTTCGCTCGGGATGACAAAGGGCGAAGGCTTGGTCGTCGCTCCAGGAGCGGCCTTCGTTCATCAGCTTGGCCATAGCGCTCTCGCCTAATGCCTCGCGCAATGCGGCGAGCATCCTGTCGTACTCCTGTTGCTCGGTGTATTCGCGCGCGACGTCGAGCGCGGTGAACCGCGCATCGACATAGCCGAGGAGCCGAGCGGCACGCGCGTGGTCGTCGTCTCCGAGCGCGTGCAGCGCGGCGACGGCCGCGAGATGCTGGGTCGCAGCCACCGCTAAGACATCGGATTGCGCATCCCGCGCCAGGGTGAGCGCTTCACGCCCACAGTCGCGCGCTTCGTCCCAACGATCCAGCGCGACCAGATACGCCGTCATGTTGCACAGCGTGGTGATCGCGGAGTTTGCATCGTTGCGCGAACGCCAGTGAGCGATTGCCTCGCCTGCGAGCCGCAGCGCTTCTTCTCCATTGCCGGTACGGAACTCGGTTTCAGCGAGATTTGCCGCAACGAACGCCACCTGCCAGTCGGCATCGGTTGCTTTGAACAGCGCCAAGGCTTCGGCGTAGAGCGCGCGGGCCTCCGCGATGTCGCCGGCCTGGCCGCGCGCATACGCGAGCCCTTGCAAGATGCTGGCCACGGCCCGATCCGCGCCCAAACGGCGCGCCGTGGGAAGCGTCTCGTGCAGGAGCGTTTCGCCTTCCTGCGTGCGACCCATCATGATGAGCGCGAAGCCCGCTTGACGTTGGGCTTCCGCAGCGCCAAGCTCATCCCCGAGTTCCTCAAACCTTGTCTTGGCGCGCATCGACGCCGCGTAGCTTGCGGGGAGTTGCAGGAGTTTGGAGTCGAGCAGTGCTTCGGCGAGATCGAGCCGCGCGACAACGGCCGGCGGCGTCTGGTTCCCGGCGTGTTCTAACGCGCGCCGTACCCAGCGCCGGCCTTCCGCGGCGCCCAGATAATCCCAGGGCCAACGCAACGCGCCGGCCAGCCTTTGTCCGATAAGCGCATCGCCGCGCTCCTCGAACGCCCAGGCCAATGCGGCACGCCAGTTCTCCAACTCGGGCTGCACTTGCGCAAGCCATGCGCGTTCGGGCAGCGTTCTGTGCGTGATTTCAAGATGCTCGGCCAGCTCGAGATAGGCCATGGCGTGCGCGCGCGCGACCGCTTCCTCTTCGCTCTTTTCGAAGAGCTTTTCGCGCGCATACTCTCGCGTCGACTCCAAGAGCCGGTAGCGGGTCGTGCCGGCGGCCGGCTCCGCGTGCACGAGCGACTTGTCCACGAGCGAGGCGAGCAGATCGAGCACCGCAAACTCGTCGATCGCCTCGTCCCTGCAGACGGCGCTCGCGCTCTCCAGTGTGAAGCCGCCCGCGAAGATCGCGAGGCGCCGAAAGAGCGCACGCTCTTCCTCGGAGAGGAGGTCGTAGCTCCAGTCGATCAACGCGCGCATCGTCTGCTGACGCGGCAAGGCCGCTCGATCGCCGCCGGTGAGAACGCGGAAGCGCTCGTCGAGTTTTTGCGCGAGCTGGCGCGGCGCGAGCAGTTTCACGCGCGCGGCTGCCAGTTCGATTGCGAGCGGAATCCCGTCGAGGCGCCTGCAAATCTCGGCAACGTCGCGCGCGTTTTCATCGGTGAGCGCGAAGCGCTTGTCGACGGAAGTCGCGCGCTCGGCGAAGAGCGCCACCGCCGCGTCGGCAGCAAGCGAAGGCATTCGATACGCCTCTTCGCCCGCAATGTTCAGGCCCTCTCGGCTGGTCGCCACGATGCGCACGCCGGGGCAGCCGCGCAGGATGGCGTTCGCGACCGTCCGGACCTCGGCGATGACATGCTCGCAGTTGTCGAGCAACAACAGCACGTGTTTGTTCTTCAAATAGCCGACGAGCGTGTCGAGGAGCGGACGATTCGGCGCCTCCTGCACGCTCAGCGCTTGGGCGAGCGTATTGGCGACGAGCGATGCGTTGGCGATCGGCGCGAGTTCCACGAGCCAAACACCGTCTGCATACCGGTCGACCAGATTGCGCGCCACTTCGAGAGCGACGCGCGTCTTTCCGATGCCGCCGGCGCCGACGAGCGTGACCAGTCGATGGCTCTCGAGGATCTCGCCGAGTTCTGCCAGTTGCTCTTCGCGACCGATGAAGGAGCTGAGTTCGGGCGGAAGGTTGTTCGGGTGCCTTCCCGATCTGTCTCTTTCCGGTTGCGCCGGTGCGCGCGATTCGCGAAGGCAGCGCCGCACATGGTCGAGCAGCTCGTCGAACTTTTCTGCCGGCGCGTCAACGGGCGCTTCGAGGCGATGAATTCCCGAGAGCAAATAGCGCAACGCGCCGGAGACTTGGCTCGCATCGACATGGAAGGGAACGACGATCTTGCCGGTGTCTTGTGCGAGGTGCACTTCGCGCGCCACTTGCTTCGACGCGGTGGAGTGTGCCGAGAGCAGCAACAGCAGCACCTGCGCCGCGTCGATGGCGGGCGGGATCGACGCCGACCAATCGTCGCCGGTGCGAATATCCCGAGGCGCGATCCAGCAGGTGACGTCGGCGCTTTCGAGATGCTCGACGACCGCTTCGGCAAGCGCACCATCGGGTGAGGCGTAACTCACGAAGATGGAGTGAGGCATTTCAACGTTCTACCGGGGCGAAATATTCGTCGCCGTCGCGAGGTCTCCGTCGGTCCCTCGACTGCGCTCGGGATGACAAAGCTTAAGACGCAGCGGCCGTCTTTGCTACGCGGTTAGCCTTCCCTTATGGCCCTATTGCCATCCCGTATCCTTCGAACGTTGTCGGGACAGCCAACGCGATCGACGTGTACGGGGAGGTCAGGACGTCGAGTTGATTCGGCGTTTCGTTGGCAATGTACATCGTGCCATTGGAGCCCACGACCATTTGCTCGAGGTATCCGGCGTTCAACGTGACCGTATTCGCGACCGTTGTGGCGCCGGTGTATGACGGATGATAGATATCCATGGTTCCGTGGCCGTCACCGTCGGCCACGTAGAGATTGTCACCGCTGTCGGTCACGAGGCCTTCATTAAAATTGTCGCGGCCGAACGTGATGCCGGCTTCGCCGGAATGAACCGTCGCCGCGAAGTAGCCGATGTTGGAGGCATTGGCGACGAACGCGTTTCCGCTGCCATCGATCGCTACGCCGAACGGATCATCGACGGAGGCGCCGCTCAGCGTAAACGTCGGGCTCGACGCGCCTCCCTGATACACGTCTACGCAACAGGTTCCGCTGTCGTCTTCGGCGACATAGATCGTGCCGCTCGAGTCCGCGGTGACGCTCAACGTGGTGGAACCGGACGCCGTCAACGTCTGGATCGGCGTGCTCGAAGCCGTCAGCGGCAGTTGATACACCTTTACGCTCGACCCTTGGCCGACGTATAGCTTGGTGTGCGAAACGGCGATCCCGCAATCGTTGCAGGCGGCCCCGGCGAGCGTCAGCGACGGCGTACTCGACGCTGTCAACGGGAGGTCATAGACCTGTATGTTGCCGGAGTCATCCGTCACGTACAAGTGCTTCTGGACTGAGATCGTGTTCGGGATGGCGTTCGTGGACTTGCAGGCAGCGAATGATGCTACGATCGCGCATCCAAGCAGGACGCTCATCACGCTTGTAACTCGCATGGGATCCCTCTTTCTTATTCCTAGCAGGCCCTAGCGTGCTTCGAGACGCGGTGCAATGACCCTGTGGCGGTCCCTCGACGGAGCCTGTCCTGAGCGGAGCAACGCGCAGCGTTGCTCCAGTCGAAGGGCTCGGGATGACAAGAATTACGCGGGGGAAGCGGCGGGGCGAGACGCGATCGTTAGCGGTTCCAGCCAGGCTGTCGCGATACCGATTTGATGAGCGAGCAGCGCGAGCGCGTCCACTTCGTCTTTCAGATACGGCGTGCGATCGGGCTTTGGGCCGCAGCACAAGAATCCCAAGAGTTCGCCGCGCAGCGTCATCGGCAGGAAGAGCATGTGATGGCGCGCATCCGAATCGTCGTCGATCTCGAAGGGTTCTTGCCAGCGGCGCAAACGCAGCGGGACCGCGTCGTTGAACGAGTAGGTCGCCGGCGAGACGACGGCGCCGCTCGACGCCGTCAGCGAATACGCCTCGCCGTGGCGGATGTAACACGCGACGCCGAGCGATTCCAAGCCGTGGAACACCGTCTGGCACGCGAGGCTCATCATGGCGCGCGCATCGGTCGATGCATCGGCCTCCCGCGCGACACGTCGAACCTCCGCGATGCCCCTGAGCTTCTTGCGGAAAATCACTTGAGCGAGCCGGTCTTCGACGAGGCGGTGAATCGAGCGCGCCGAGAAGCCGAGGACAAGCACGGTGCCGAGGGTCAGCGCTTGCGGAGCTTCGCCCGTGGTGTAACCCGCGCCGAACGATCGCTCGAAGATCCGGCTGATGAGCCATTCGGCCGCGACGAAGATGCCGACGATGATGACGGAAACGATCGCGAACGCGGTGGCGCGCGTCACGACCAAGTTGAGATCGACCAGCCGGTGCCGCAGAACCGGATACCCGACGCCAAAGGCCAGCAGAAAGATGACGACGTTGGAGAGCGCGTCGCCGTAATGCGAATACAAGTCTCCGATGCCGAAGAGCGCGGACCCGTTGTACGCGATGACCAGAGCGAGCGCGAGCAGCCAGGGACCGCCGAGCCAGCGAACCGCCGTGCGATACTCCGGTGCGGCCGTCGCCATCGCATCGACGACGGAAACCGCGAGCATTGCCGCCATCAGTATCTGCAGCGCGTACGACCCCGGCTGACTGAAATCGAATAGCGTCGAGGCGCCCCACATGCCGCCGACGAGAAAGGCCGTATCGATCGCGAAGAGCGCAAAGAGCCAGGGAGCCGCTCTTCCGATGAGCGTCCGCAAGCGCGTCGTATTCGGCGGGAAGATCGCGAGCAACGCCATTCCGCCACAGAGCGCTGCTGCCCCAAAGACCGGCGCCAACACGAATCCGGCGAAGGCAAGCCAGAGATTCGGCGCGACGAGAGCGCCCGCGGCGGTCGCGGCGAGCCACGCAGCCGAGACGAGCACGATGACCGCGCGCGTTCCCGCACGCCGATCCCGCGCTCGGAAGGCGACGAGCAGCGTGATGATAAACGCGCCGAGCGCGGTTAGCGCGCTCAGGATCCGTCCGAAGTTTTCCTGAGAGGCGAGCGCGGGCGGAAATGGTTCGAATATCACGCGGATGGGCACGACGCGCCCGTTTCGCACGACTTTGAAATCAACGGTCGTACCGACCGGGCCGGCCAGGTTTGCGATGCTGTCGTAGCCTGTCAACGGTTCGGCACGATCACCCCGGCGAATTCCCGCTCGCGCTCCCGGACCGCTTTGATCGACGTACTGGAACTGCACAAACGAGTTCTGCGCCGCGAATTCGTAGCCGCCGTAGCCCCACCGGATCGGCAAGATCAAGATCAGCAGGGCAACGGGAATGCCGATAACGGCGCTCGCAAGCGCGATGTTCCGAAGGTTCACCCTCTGACTTTCTGGCGAAGGTTGAGGCGGTCCCTCGACTTTCGGCGTGCCGAGGAGGCCTTTTAGGGGCGCCTAACAAAGCCTCGGGTCTTGCGGACGCTCTTCTTCACCATGCTCGCCGCGCTGCTGGCGACGATCCTGCCGGCCATCGCGCTCGCCGACGCCGACGACGTGAACGTCGTCACGCCGAGCAGCGCCGGGCTTCAGCCGATCTCCGGGCCGGTTCCGGTTTCGACGCCGGCGCCCGGCGAGTCGCGAGTCTTCCGGCGCGCCGACGGCGCGTATCAGGCGATCCCGCAGGCGCGCGGACGCACGCAAGATTTTCCACATCGTCGAGCGCGCGGCGCCGTGGACGCTCAAGCCCGGGCTTGACCGTGATGGCGAACACCTACAACGGCGTCGTTCCCGGCCCGGCGCTCGTCGTGCAACAAGGCGATCACGCTCGTCATCGATTACACGAACGACGACGCGACGCCGGACTCGATCCATCTGCACGGCATTCACGACATCCCCGTCTCGATGGACGGCGTCGCCGGCATCTCGCAGCCGCTCGTGCCGCCGGGCGGACACTTCGTCTACCGCTTCGTCGCCGATCAGCCCGGCACGTTCATCTATCACACGCACGACAACGAAGCGCATGCTCGACTCCGGGCTCTACGGCGCGATCGTCGTCGAAGCCCGCGCATCCGCGTCCGATCGAGCAGCGGCCTCGCGCACGATTTTCTCGAGATGCTCTCGTCGTGGCAGATCCAAAGCGCGCGCGAGAACCACTTTACGCTCAACGGCAAGGAGTATCCGGCGACGCGCGACGCTCGACGTGCGCGCGCGGCGAGCGTTTTCGCATTCGCTGGATCAACATCTCCGGCGAAGAGTTCCACACGATGCACACGCACGGGCACTACCAGCAGATCATCGCGCGCGACGCGGAGCCGGTCGACTACGATGACGTCGAGGACACGGTGCTCGATCGGCGCCGGGGCAGCGCGTCGACGTCGTCGTCGACGCGAACGCGAAGCCCGGCACGTGGCTGATCCACTGTCACGTGATGGATCACATCGAAGACGCGCAGCGGCATGCCCGCCGGGCTCATCACCGCAATTCATTACGTCGGCACGCCGAACACGCTGACGGCGATGTACCGCGGCGATGATGCCGGCGATGAACGGCGGGCGGACGCCTCCGCGCGCGCTCAGCTTCTGGATGACCGTGCTGCTCGGGCGCGATCGCCGGCTTCACGATCTTCCTCGGCCTGCCGATCGCGCGCGCGCGACGGCTCTCGCCGCAGACCGTCGCGTTGCTCAACGCGCTCGCGATCGGCATTCTTGCTCTACCTCGTCGTCGAGATCGCGCAGAATGCGATCGTGCCGATCTCGCGCGGGCTCGATGCCTGGCACGCCGGCGCGGCCGCGTTTCCCGCGGCGCTGATCGCCGTCTTCGTCGTCGGCTTGCTGATCGGTTTGGTCGGGCTTGGCAGCGCGGCGACGCACTTCACGCGCCAGCGCCGCAGCGCACGCCGAGACATCCGATCGTGCTCGCGCGCTCATCGCGATCGGCATCGGCGCGCACAACTTCGGCGAGGGGCTCGCGATCGGCGCGTCCGCGGCGTCGGGAGCGACCGCGGTTGCGCTCGCGCTGATCGTCGGCTTCGGACTGCACAATGCGACCGAAGGCTTCGGCGTCGCGGCGCCGCTGATCGGGCGCGTCGTGCCCGACGTGGGCGCAGATCGGCCTCGCCGGCCTCATCGCGGGCGGCCCGACGTTCGTCGGCACGATCGTCGGCTACAGCTTCAACTCGCCGACGCTCTCCGTGTTCTTCCTCGCGATCGCCGTCGGCGCGCTCGTCTTCGTGATCGGCGAGCTGTGGTCGGTGCTGCGGCGCACCGGACTGACCGCTGCCGCTACCGGAATGATGACGCTCGGATTCTTGCTCGCGTTCGCAACCGAGATGTACCTAGATATTTCAGGTGGGTGAAACTCCGGCGCCGATCTAGTCGATCGCGTTGCCGGTAACGGACGTTGCCGAGAGGCGCTATTTCGGCGACAGAAGGACGAGCGCGATCAAGCCGCCCGCCAGAAGTGCCACGAAGACCAACGCAAGCACTCTAGCGACGAAGGTGGGCTTCCGGCTCCTCGCGTCTGCCGAAGCGGCCAACGATAGACCGGCGCAAAGTCCGGCGGATTCACTTCGACATCCGGCAATCTACGGTCTCTGCTCAATATGCACCGTTTCTAGCGGTTTCGCGACACGCCCTTTCCGAAGGCCATTCCACTAAAGAGTTCGTCGTCTCGCTATTCCGTTGCGCAGTATTCATGGTTACTCCACCGTCTCTTCCCCGTGTGCCTGGCCAATAGGATGGCTCAAGATGTCAATTACGTCCTCGATGCGAAGGCCAAAACCGCTTGGCTCATCGTTTGCGCGGAGACCACCGTTAGCAAGAAGCTTAGCCAAGGCATTTCTCATCAGTTCCCGGTCCCATTTGCCCCACTTAGAAGGAGGTTCTGCCAGAGAGCGCAGCGCCCAAGGCGCGTACTCCTGCAAGGCGGCCCTAACCAATTCAATGTCGTTCTGGGTTAACGGCTTCATTTTGCTTCGACAAGAATTCTCGTTTCTCTAAGGTTTGCTTACGCGTGGTTCGCCATAGGCGCTGATGACCTTTTCCTGCTTGGTTTAGGATAACGGTCGCGCGCGCTCCTGACCTGTAGGCGCTTTTTAGGCGGCTGATAACTGACCATCATCAGAACAGCCCTGGAGGATCCCGGGGGCGAATCGCAAGCGCTAGGCGACTCTATCCGTTCAATATCTACTCATGACTCGCGCGCGGCAGCGCTTGACGTTGCAAGCTGACTGCTTTAAGGCGTTGACCCCTGAGTCCCATATTTCTGTACAAGGTTTACGAACTGGGTACTCATCGGTTCGTGCGCGATTTTCATTGCGTGAAAGGCTGTCGCTAGAAGGCTCTTGTAAAGCTGTATTGTTAGTTCTTGCCGTCCTATGTCGGGCTCCAGATCAACTAACGCACCCACGACCGATGCGAGGTCGGCACTTTCATGTAAATAGGCGTTTTCACGATATAACGCATATGCTAGATGAAGATACATCTGGGTATTCGCATCGCAATACTCAGGTCCGACCGGAGTATCAATAGAATAAACTGAGAACTCCGCAATCTCCCTATACTTGCCATCGGCAATCTCCCAATCGGAAATGAACACTGCGTGGCCCGCGCTCAGCGTATCATACACTGGCAGCTCTGCAAGTGAAGCAGAGCGCGTAAGGCTGTACAGGTGGTTGCAATAAGACGAGGCACCGCTAGCCTCTGCCGCACATGAGAGACAGGCCACACTGACCGATAGCGCGATCTCGCTCAAGGCCTGACATATTCGTGCACTCATGTCTGCTCCGCAACGTCGCCGAAAGTCTGCCACGCCGCCAGCATATGGTCCATTAAACGCTTCCTAGGAACCCCACAAATCAATGTTTCCCATTTCATGGTTGGATAGATAGCTGTTCTCCTGCGCAGTATCTCGCGCCTCCGCCACTTCCGCCCTTCGCCGAATCGGTCATGCCTCGACGCTGCCGGTTGGATTCAAATGCAACCGAGTTGCGAATCTCTCCGGACACCGTCCGCGTCCACCTTGGGAACCTGCACTGGATATACGGCGTGCGAAATCGCGCGGAGCTGATCGCGAAACTCCCGAGCGCGTAGGCAGCGCTCCCGTCGCTCCCTCGACTTCGCGCCTTTGGCGCTGCGCTCGGGATGACAAGGGGCCGCATTGGCTGCGCTCGGGATGACAAGGCAACTAGCGAAGGCCGATCGTTAGAACGGCCATCCTTTCTTGCGGCGCGGTGCTGGTGGCGGTCCCTCGACGGAGCCTGTCCTGAGCGGAGCAACGCGCAGTGTTGCTCCAGTCGACGGGCGCCTTCGGCGCTGCGCTCGGGATGACAGGTGGTGGCGTAAGCGTTACTTGTGGCGGCCCTTCGACTGCGCGATGCTGCGCATCGCTTCGCTCAGGGTGACAACATTGAACCCGATAACGAGGGTTACTTCGTTAGCGCTACGCCTTCGGGAGCGCTACGCCTTCGGGGTGGTCCAAATCGGTTGAGGTGGTCGCGATCGGCGCTCCGGTGTACGGGGGCGCGTACTCCGTCACCGTACTGTTGGCGGTATTCGCGACGAAGAGATCGCCGGAGGCGTTGAGCGCGATCCAGGCGGGCTCGTCTATCCCATTCGAAATGATCGTCGGCGCGCCCGTGTACGGGGACGCGTACTTTGTCACCGTGCTGTTGCCGAAGTTCGCGACCAAGAGATCGCCCGCGGAGTCGAACAGAATGCCGGCCGGCTCGTCGAGATCCGTCGAGATCGTCAGCGTCGGCGCTCCGGTGTACGGGGAGGCATACACGGTTACGGTATTGTTGGCGTAGTTCGCGACGAAGAGATTGCCGGAGGAGGCGAACGCCAAACCGTCGGGCTCGTCCATGCTGTTCGAGAAGGTCGCTATCGGCGCGCCCGTGTACGGGGGCGCGTACTCCGTCACGTCGGTGCCGAAAACGTTCGCGACGAGGAGATCGCCGGAGGGAATTGAAGATCATGTCGGCGGGTAAGTCCAAGCCGTTCGAAATGGTCGCGGTCGGCGCTCCGGTGTACGGGGGCGTGTATTCTGTGACGGTATTGCTGCCGCCGTTGCCGACGAAAAGTTTGCCGGAAGCATTGAAGGCGATCCCGTACGGGTTGTCGACACCGTTCGAGATCGTCACCGTCGGCGACCCCGTGTACGGAGGTGCATACGCCGTTACCGTACTGTTGGTGTAGTTCGACACGAACAATTTCTGCGGTGCCGGTGGGTTCGGCGTGATCCCGCTCGAGTGACAGCCGGAGAGCCCCAGGGCGATCAATGCGAGCGCCAGAGATGGAAATGAGAAGTACTTCACAGGTGCACGCTCCTTGCAAGCCAGAGGTTCCACTCGGGCCTCGCAGGGCCTTCCTTGCGGGCTCCGAGAAGCTACCGCCGCTTGGTAGCGCTCGTCGTGATCTTTGTCGCGATCGTCGTGTTGGTCGCGATCGCGAACCGAATCAACGTCGCCTACCCGATCGTGCTGTTGCTCGGCGGTATGGCGATCGGCTTCATACCGCACGTCCCGACCATTCCGCTCCCGCCGGACCTCGTGCTGGTGGTCTTTCTGCCGCCGTTGCTCTACTGGGAAAGCGTCACGGCGCCGACGAGCGAGTTCCGTGCGGGCGCGCTTTGGATTTTCCAAATGGCCTTCGGTTTGGTGATCTTGACGACGCTTGCCGTCGCGGCCGTCGCGCACGCGATCGTGCCCGGAATGAACTGGGGCGTCGCGTTCGTGCTGGGCGCCGTCGTCTCTTCCACCGACGAATTGGCATTCGTGGCGATCGCCGATCAACTCAACGTTCCGCGTCACATCGTCGGCACGGTCGAAGGTGAGAGCCTCGTCAACGACGCCACGTCGCTCATTCTGTACGGGGTCGGGATCGCGGCGGTCGTGGGCGCGTCCTTTTCGCTCGCGCACGCGGCGGGAGCACTAGCGCTTTCGATCGTCGAGGCGGTCGCCATTGGCTTGGCCGCGGGCGGCCTCGCGGTGTCGGCGTGGCACTTCATCAAAGACGAAACCTTGCAAGGCGTGATCTCGGTCCTCATCCCGTTCGTCGCCTATCTGCCCGCGTATTATCTCGGCGCGTCGGGCGTCTTGGCGACCGTCGCCGCCGGCCTCTTCGTCAGCCGGTTCACGCCGACGGTCATGCTCCCGCGAGCCCGCGAGCTGCTCACGGGCTTCTGGGTGACGGTCGTCTTTCTCCTCAATGCGTTTATCTTCGTCGAGGTCGGCATTCAATTCCATCAGATCATCTTGCGACTGCACGAATATTCGGCGCTGCAACTTATCTGGTGGGCCGGTGCCGTGGCCGCAGCGTGCATTATCCTGCGATTGGCGTGGACGTTTGCCCAGGGATTGCTGCCGGCGACGAACGAGCCGGAGCATGTCGAGGGAAAGGCGGATTGGTCGCACGTTGCGATCTTGGGATGGACGGGGATGCGCGGCGGCGTTTCGCTCGCGGCGGCGCTCGCGATTCCGCTCGAAACGACGGCCGGGCCATTTCCCTTTCGCGATCTGTTGATCTTCATTACCTTCTGCGTGCTGCTCGCAACGTTGGTCGGGCAGGGTGGAACGCTGCCGTATCTCATCAAGAGACTCGGCGTCAAAGACGACGGTGCCGCCGAGCACGAGGAGCGGATTGCGTTGGCGTTGACGGCGCGTGCGGCGCTCGAACGCATCGACGAACTCGAGCGCGGGGGCAAGTATCCGCGCGAACTCTTGGAACTGCATCGCACGCGGCTCCAGGCGAGGTGGAACGAGTTCGGGGCAAGCGACGGCAACACCGAGGCGGCGCGATTAACGGCGCTCTATCGGCAACTGCAGCGCGAACTGCTCGATACGCAAAGAAAGAAGTTGATCGACCTTCGCGAGGACGGCAAGATCGACAACACGGTCCTGCGACGCGTGCAGCGTTTGCTCGATTTGCAAACGGTTGAGGTCCAGCTCCTCGGCACCACCGGAGGGCACGAGGACCTCGAAGAGTGATGCGGACAGGCGTTCGGCCCTCGCTCTCGTACTCTGGTAAGCATGAAACTCAGCATTAAAGCCACGATGCTCTCTTCCGCTTTGACGACACTCATCATGACGCTCCTCTTGGTGCCGCTGCACCTTGCGCGATGGCGTTGGATGGGCGGAATGGAGCATGCTCCCGCAGCGGGAGCGCCGGGGCATCCATGGGTCCACGGCATGATGATGCATCCGGCAATGATGGGCGGCTGGCCGGTCATCGCCTGGATCCTATTAGGGATCGCGGTCTTGGTCGTCTACGCGGGCCTCACCGGCGTGATCTTCGCTGCAATCTACAACGCCTTCGCTCCCAAGCAGTAACGAGGTCGTTTGCGGCGCCTGTTGGGCCTCTTGACTGCGGAGTGTGATACGGAGTCTATAATCGGCGCATGAGCGAAGCCCGAACACCAATCGGTGGCGAGGTCGCCTCGGCCGCGGGCGCTACCATCGGAATGGGAAGTGCGGCGACAGCCGCCGCTGTCTCCGCGTGTTGCGCCGGTCCGGCCCTGGGACCACTCGTCGTTTCCCTCTTCGGTGCCGGCGGCGCGGTAGCGCTCGAAGGCCTCCGCCCATACAGTGCGCTCTTGCTTGCGATTTCGGGGCTGGTGGTCGCCGCGTCGTTCTGGCTAAACGCGCGGAGCCCAAGGGACTGCCGCGCCGGTCGTTCTGCAAGCGTTGCTCGAGTTGCCGCGCGCACGCTGCTCTGGATATCCGCCGTCGTGTGGCTGGCTGCGCTCTTTGCCTTCGCATGGGCTGCTGTTGCTGCTCGCGCGAGCGCCGCACCGATGAGCTTCGCAACGCTGAACTCGAACGACGAACCGTTCCGCGCGGCGTTCAACCGCGAGCGCAATGCGGTCCGCGTCGTGGAACTCGTGAGCCCGACCTGCCCGATCTGCCTGGATGGCGTGTCGAAGATTCAGCACGCGCTTTTTGCAAGCGAAGCGAGTGAGAATCTCGTCGGGTTCGCAATCTGGGTGCCGATGCTCGGGGGAGAGGCGAGCAATGTCCCGGACGCGGCAACGCTCGCACCCGATCCGCGCGTAACGCACTATTGGGATGGAAGCAACGATCTCGGAATGACCTTCGCGCGCATTCTGCCCGTAGCGGGCGGGCCGGCATGGGACGTTTACATGCTCTATGAGCCCGGAGTGGTGTGGAACGGCGTCGATCCGCCGAAGCCGTCGTTCTGGATGCATCAGCTCGCAATTACGAACGCGCCGCATCTCGACGCGACAGTCTTTGCCGAGCGGGCGCGCCGGCTGCTCGCGCAAGATCGGCACCATGCGCGTTGAGATACTGACCGTTGAGGGGTGCCCGCATGCGGAAACGACGCGCGAACTCGTGCAACAAGCCGTGCGCCTGGAGGCGGCAGATGCCGTCATAGATTGCATCGAGGTGAACACCTCGGAGCTAGCGCAACGGGTACGATTTCTCGGCTCACCGTCGGTGCGAATCGATGGCGAGGACGTGGAACGGCCGGCGAACATGCGAAATACTTATGGGCTCATGTGCCGCACGTATTTCGGCGCTAACGGACCTGCGGGAACGCCACCGATCGAGTTGATTCGCGCCGCGATTCGCCGGCGCGCAGGAAGGGGCACATGAATATGTCGCGAGACATTCTGCAGGATTGGCGGATCACAGGCATCGCCTTTGGACTTCCCATTCTTGCGATCGTCGCGAGCGGGTTACCGGGCGTCGCGGAGAGTTGGCAGACCGGCATATGGGTGGGCTCTTTGGTAGTGATGGGCGCCGCGTGCATCGTCAATGCGTTCCGATGCGGGCGCGTGCATTGCTATCTCACGGGGCCGTTCTTTATCGTCATGGCGATCGTCGCACTCTTCTACGGTCTGGGCATGCTGCGGCTTGGCGCGCACGGGTGGAGCACGATCTCTGTGGCGGTGATCGTCGGCGCGCTGCTCCTGTGCTGCGTTCCCGAGGCGCTCTTCGGACGATATCGGCGAAGGGATGTTTCTTAGCTCTGCGTGAGGAGCGTCTCGATCAACGGGCAACCGGTGTGCGGCCGTCGTCGTTCGCATTCGAAAACTGTGTGTTCGAGGGCGGTTTCCAGGCGGCGCAGATCGGCTATCTTGCCCTTGATCGCTACGAGCCGCTCCTTCGCGAGTCGTTCCACTTCCCCGCAATCTGCGGACGTAAGGTGCAGGAGCGATGCAATTTCATCGAGCGTGAAGCCCAACGTTTGCGCCTTCCGGACGAAGCGCAGCCGGCGCGCGTCTTCCTCGCCGTACGAGCGAAAGCTTCGATCGGGGCGGCGCGGGACGGTCAGCAAACCGATGCGCTGGTAGTATCGCACCGTTTCCGCTTTGACGCCTACGCTCTTCGCAAGTTGTGAGATCGTCATCGCAATACGTACCACGCTCGTGAAAATGGTGGAGCTGTCGGGGTGCTGCCCCCCGAGTCCGAGAATCCTAGTCGACGTCTTCTCCAGGCTCAGCTTCGAATTTTTCTTTAGCGAGCGTACGCCCCGAAGCCGGGCTTAGCACTCGCCGCAGATCCTTGGTTTCGCGCGTGCGTCGGATCGAGCGCGCGCGCTAGCCGGACTTCGTGACGGTCGGCGAGATGGCTCCGGCGGCCTCTCGCTCCCCGTGGCTAACCTAGATTAGGCAGCCAGTGCGTAGGTGTTGTCGGCAAATATGCCGTTGCGATCGTTTTAGGAGAGCTCGCAACTCCGCCTGCTGGCGTCGACCTCGGAGGTTCCCGTCGAACCTATCTCAGCCCCGCGAACGCTTATTCTAACACACGGTGCAAGGCCCCGGGTTGCGGGCCTTGAATGGGGCCGCAAATGTGGCCGTTGATTCACGCTATCGTGCTCGCCGGGGCCGCGTCGCCGTGTGTCTCGGCGCAGAGCACCCAATTTCAGCTCGATACCTGTTGGGCCGCGCGTGCCAGCGCCGCTAACGCCGCCTTGGAGCGTTCGTACGTGAGCGCCGTCGGCGTGGCGCGGCATCGGGGAATCGCTGCGGCTTCTCTTGCGAAGGTCGACAGCGCGTGGACGGCGATGCAAAATCGAACGTGCGCGTTTGCCGAGGTGCTGTACCAGGGCGGGAGCGTCGCGCCCATGATGTCCGCGGAATGTCAGGCAAAGCTTGCTCAAGAACGCAGCGTGCGCTGGCAATCGTTAGCTGCGACGCTGCGTTCGCAAGGTCGCGTTGCTGCGCTTGCGCCGGTTTCGCGCGCGGTCAACGCAAACCTGAACAAGTTCTACGCCCTATTCTTGCAACAGTTGAAAACATCGCTCGCGGCGCGGCGCGCGCTCATCGCGTCCGAGACAGCGTGGATCGCGTATCGGGATCGCGCGTGCGCGATCGAGGGAGGCGAATGCTTGACGGATCTCGAGCGCGAGCGCATCGTGGACCTGCAAGGCACGTGGTTGGGGGAGGTGTTTTGGTAATCTTATGGCACGGTCGTTCCTTCGACGTCGCAGTACTCTATGCGCGCCCCTGTGAAATCGGCGCCGCGCGTGTCGGCGCCGGAAAAGTCACAGGCCTGCAAAGACGCGCCGCGAAAGTTCGCGTCGCGCAAATCCGCACCGCTGAAATCGACGCCCTGAAACGACCCACGTGAGAAGTTCGTACGAACGAGACGCGCGCCGCTGAAGTCGGATCCGACGAACGTGCGGCCGTGTAGGTCGCGCCCCGACCAGTTGACGTTACTGAAATCGCAGCCGGTGCAGCCGCGCGCCCTGAGCGCGCGGATTCTCGGAATGCGTACGCCGATCGGCGGGATGCGCACGGAGATCGCCGGAACGTCGACGTTCACCGCGGGAACATTCACGTTGACGGCCGGAACGTCGATGCGGTATGCGGGAATGTGCACGTGCGTCGCGGGAACGTCGACGTGGGTGGCGGGAACGTGCACGTGCGTGGCGGGAACGTCGACATCGGTGGCGGGAACGTGCACGTGCGTCGCGGGAACATGCACATGCATCACGGGAATGTGGATGATGCGTGGAGGTGCCGATACTTGCGGAGCGACGAGCGTTAGCGACACGCTCTGCATCGCGAGCGTCATCGCCGCGACCACGATGAGGACGGCGGCGGTCGGAGTCAGCGAAAGCCCGCGAGCCGCGCTCCTCCCCGCGCGCAGCATACGCTCGACGCGCTCCGAGATTCCCCGTCGCGTAACGAATGCACCGGGCGCTGCCAGCGGTTGGTGCGGCCATGCGGCCATCTCGGCCATTTTTGTCAGGCAGTGCGCGTAGGGACGGACGGCGCCGGTCTTGGCGATCACGTCGTCATCACAGGCCACTTCGCGTTCTAGGTCGAGACCGCGCGCGATCGCATAGATCCCCGGGCTAAACCATGCAACGGCCGAGGCGATGCGCTGGAGGAGATTCGTCCAATCGTCGCCGCGCCGAAGATGCGCAACCTCGTGCAGGCAAATTTGCTCAATCTCTTCCTGTGAGAGCGCGCCGAGCAGGTGCTGCGGAATGAGAACCATCGAATCGAAGAGTCCGACGGCAACCGGGACTTCGGTGCGATCGCTGACGCACAGCCGCACGTGTCGTCCGCCTTGGGAAACGTCGTCCCAGTGGGCGAGTGCTTCGCGGTGCGCGACCGGCAGCGACAGTGCGTCGTGCTTCAGGCGTTCGAGTCTTGTCAAGCCGACGAGAAGGCGTAGGAGAAAGACCGCCATCGCAAGCGCCCACAGAGTCGCGATTCCGAGAGCCATCGCGTCGGAAACGGCGATGTGGGGCTGCACGAGACTCGGGGAATCAAACGACGTTGCCGGCTGCACCGAACTCGATCCTGACTGCCTCGCGTTTCCGATAAGTCCGGACATTGCGAGAGAGACGGAGGACTGCCGCAGTGCGAACGACGGCCGCGCGTGCCGCGCCGTCGTCGCGCTATCGTGTGCCGAGAGCGTCGTCAGAATGGGGACGGCGATCGCCGCGACGAGCGCCACGAACCACGCCGCATAGCGGGTCGATGCGGTGAGTCCGCGCCACGCACGCAGAAGCGCAGCGACGACAAAGACGATCGCCGCATCTTCCCAGAGCGCATTGATCACCGCGGTCGCAATGATGCGAGCGACCGGGTCGACGACGTGCAGAAGGCTGCTCACGGTCCCTCCTCGTACGCTTCGATCAAAGCTCTCAAGCGAGCGAGCTCGTCCGACGAAGGGCGTTCCCGCTCGATAAGGCGTAGCGCGAGTTCGCCGGGATTGTTTCGGAAGAATCTGTTCACGAGGTCGCCGACTGCCGATTGCGCGGCATCGTCGCGCTCGATCGCCGGCTGGTAGACGAAAGCGCGCCCGACCTCCACGTGCCTGACGTGCCCCTTGCGCTCGAGGATTCGCAGCGTCGTGAGGACGGTGTTGTACGCGATGGCCGGAGGCGGCAGCGCCGCAACGACCTCGGCGACCGTGGCGCTGCCTTGCTTCCAAAGCACTTCCATGATACGCAACTCGGCGGCCGTTAGCGTCGGCGACTTCTTGCGGGGCATCGAAACTCCTTAATGATTTTGCAAGTAGCCTACCATCGGCGGGCGCCGCTGTCAACTAATATATTAGTTGACAATCGCAGCCGCGCTTGCTATGGTCACTTAAAGAATTAGGAGGTGCCTCCGGCCGTGCTCTCGCTCACGGTGCCCGTCGTTCAGACCGCTCCCCCGCTCGATCCGAGTGCGCGCGCCGCCGCATGGCCCGCGGCTTCGGCGATCGTCCTGACGAGAGACGTTTCTCACGCGCAAGCCGCGCAAGACTCGACGGCCGTGCACGTAGCGACGGACGGAAAGTTTCTTTACGTGCGCTTCGACGCCGTGCAGCACGAGCCGGTGATCGCAACACAGCATAGCAACGATCTCATCACCGGGGGCAGCAACGCGAACGGCGGAATCTCGTGGAGCAACGACGACGCGGTCTGGGTCGATCTCTGGCCGACGGGACCTGGCGGCTTTCTCTATCAGTTCGAGGCGAACCCGAGCGGGTCGCACAACGAGGCCTCGAGCGAAAACGTCTCGTTTGCACCGCAATGGGAGTCGCACGGCGCATCGAACGCCGGCGGTTATACGGTGACGATGGCGATACCGCTCGCCGTGATCCACGGCGCGCACGCTGGGGCGTGGCGCGTGCAGTTCGTTCGCTATGTCCGAGGCAGCGGCGCAGTCGACGTTTGGTCTTCCGACAGCGCGCAGACGCAAGCCGACGACGCGCTTCGTGCCGGCACCGCGACGTTTTCCCTCGTCGCGCGACCGCCGCTTCCAAAGCCACGCGCGGGCATCTACGGCCTGGGATCCATTGCGAGCAGATCTGCGGGAGGATCGACGTCGCGCGTCGGTGCGGATTTCTCCGTACCCGTGTCGCAAACGGCGGCATTCTTCGGAACGCTGCATCCGGATTATTCGAACGTCGAGCTCGACCAGCAATCGATCTCACCGACGGTCTACCAGCGCATCTACAACGAAGTGCGCCCCTTCTTCACGCAAGCGGCTTCGTATTACGACGACTTCAACTGCGACGTCTGCAACGGATTTCGCACCACGCTCTATACGCCGGCGATTCCCACGCCCTCACAGGGTTATGCCTTCGAGGGAAGGGAAGGCGACTTCGGTCTTGCGGCATTCGATGCGATCGGCGTCGACCGGACCGACGCGGCGACCGCGCTAAACTACGTGTCGCCGGACACGCACTGGAGCGCCGCCTTCCAACACGTCACGGCGGACGTGCCCGGCACGGTCGACGATGCGGATCAGATCGGCGTGAGCTGGTATAACGGGCAGCACCTCAGCGCGTACGTGAACTACGCGACGGACAGAGGCACGAACGTGCTCGATCCAAGCCAAGGAAACTGGCTCGACGTCGGCGGCGGCTGGGGCGATCAGCACTTCGCCCTCTTCGGGTCGGTGCGCACCGTTGGAAGCTACTTCAATCCGCTCGATGGATTCGACTCGCATGCCGGCATCGCCGGATACGGCCTATACTCCGCGCGAGTCTGGACGTTCTCGCCGCAAGATTTTCTCTCGTCGGCCGGTGTCTCCGCTTTCATCGATCGGTACCAAGGAGTTTCGTACGGCCAGGCGCAGAGCGACACGAGCGTTCTGCTCGACGTGCTCGCGAAGGACACCGTCGACCTTCAGCTCTACGCAGGCTCAGATTATTGGCGGTTCGGATCGGTTCTCACGCCCATCTCGCAGAGCGGCGGTTTCAGCGTGACCTACCATAGCGGCATGCAAAACAACATGAACAACTTTCCGACGCACGGCGCGTCGGCGACGCCGACGACAATTCAATACTATACCGGGCGATACGGCGCCGGACGCCTCGACACGTGGTTCCGCTCGTCGACGCTGCGCATTGGGGAGCGCGGCTCGCTAACGTTCACGGTCGACGACACGGCCCAGTGGATGCCGCACTCGGCCGACAACATCCAGTGGTTCGACGGCGTCTCGTATTCGTACCAGATCTCCGCCGACTCGTCGTTTGCCGTCGGCATCCGCCGCGTCATCGGGTATCCGCCGCAGCCGAACGGCGGAGGCAACTGCGAGGGCTCGTGCTCGAATATTTCGATCGCGTACCATCTACGGCTCGTGCACGAAGAGTTCTATGTCGCGTACGGCGATCCGAATACGCTCGTGACGGTGCCGCAGGCACTCTTCAAGGTCATTTTCTACGCAGGCGGTCAGAAAGGGACGTAGCGCCGGTAAGGCGGACGCGCTCAAGCGGCTCGAGCAGCGTTGCGCGACGGCGGGCGAGGACGTCGGCAACCGAGAGCCCAAACGGCATCCATGCCCATCGAGGGAGGCGAATGCTTGACGGACCTCGAGCGCGAGCGCGTCGCAGACCTTCAGGGCACGTGGTTGGGAGAGGCGTTTTGGTAGCGCATCAAAGCAGGTCGCTCGGGAGAGCGGCCATCCTTCACGCGCGGTTCCCGTGGCGCGTCTGCAGCGCGGTCTTGACGTTCGCCGCGAGCGACGGCGTCATTCCTTTGACGGCGGCGATCTCGTCGACGGCCGGCGCGCTCGATTGCCGCGACGGAGCCGAATGCGGTGAGCAAACGCTTGCGGCGCACCGGCCCGACGCCGGCGAGCGCGTCGAGCGCGGAGCGCGTCATCGCCTTGCGCACGGCGTTGCGCGGTGATAGGTCACCGCGAAGCGGTGCGCTTCGTCGCGAATCCGCATGACCAGATGCAGCGCCGGCGAGTTCGGCGGCAGCACGATCGGCTCGGACTGAGCCGGGAAGGTAGAGCCACTCGTGTTCCTTCGCGAAGCCCGCGACGGGAATGCCGGTCATGTCGAGTTCTTCGAGCACCTCGACGACCGCGCTCAGCTGCCCCTTGCCGCCGTCGATCAGCAAGCAGATCGGGCTTCTTGTTGAACTTCTCGTTTCTTCGGCGAGCTCGCGCTTCGAGTCGGCGTCTTCCGGCCTGCGATCGTCGTCGGTCGCGCGCCGCAGATAGCGCAGGCGCCGCCGCAGCGTCTCCTGCATCATCGCGAAGTCGTTCGGGCCGCGATCGTACTGGATCTTGAACTTGCGATAATCGCTCTTCTTCGCCCGGCCCTCGACGAAGACGACCATCGAGGCGACGGGATTCGTTCCCTGGATGTTCGAGATGTCGTAGCATTCGATGCGATGCGGCGGCTCGGGCAGCTCCAGCGCGTCGGCGAGATCGGTGAGCGAGCGCGCCTGCGCGCGTCTCCTGCACTTCCTGATGCGCGAGAAACGCTTTGAGGTTCTGCTCGGCGTTCTTCTGCGACGAGCGCGCAGGTACTCGGCGCGCGCGCCGCGCTGCGGTTGCAGGATGCGCACGCGTTGCCCCTTGAGCTCGAGAGCCACGCTTCGATCGTCGCCCGCTCTTCCGGGAACGCGTCGACACGAGCATTTCCTTCGGAACCGCGGCCGCGCTCGAGGCCGCGCGCGCGAGCGGCGCTTTTCCGGCACCGGCGCTTGGTTGTCGCGCGCGATGCGCGCCGGCAGCGGATACCGCCTTGCTCGTCCGGCGCGCTCGCGGTGCGCGCGGTGTAGAACTGCTTGAGAAACTCGCCCGTCAGCACCGCGTCGCTTTGCTCGTACGACGCCGTCGAGGATGAAATGCTCCTGTCCGATCAGCTTGCCGCCGCGAACGAGAAAGACTTGCATGCACGCCTGGCCCTGCGCGCGCGCGATCGCGATCAGGTCCATGTCGAGCCGCGACTTCCAAACGACCTTCTGCTCTTCGGTCACGCGGCGCACCGTGAACGATGCGGTCGCGAAGGCGCGCGGCGGCTTCGAAGTTGCAAGTGTTCGGCGGCCTCGGCCATCTCGTGCTGCAGTCGCGCGAGCAGCGAGTCTTGCTTGCCTTCGAGGAAAAGCACGACCTCGTCGATCGTTGCGATCGTAGTCTTCTTCCGTTTGATAGCCGACGCACGGCGCGAGGCAGCGCTTGATATGGTACTGCAGGCACGGGCGCTTGCGCCGCCCGTCGATCGGCTCGCGGCAGGTGCGCAGCGGAAAGACCATGCGCACGAGATCGATCAGCTCGCGCAAGCCGTGCGCGTTCGTGTACGGTCCGAAGTAGCGCGCGCCGTCGTCTGCGCACGAAGCGCGTGAAGACGACGCGCGGAAACGGCTCGTTCGGTGACCTTGAGATACGGATAGCGTTTGTCGTCGCGCAGGCGGACGTTGAACGGCGGCTGGTGGCGCTTGATGAGATTCGCTTCGAGGATCAGCGCTTCGACTTCGTTCGTGACGACGATCGTGCGAACGTCGACGACCTTCTCGACCATCGCCGTGCGTGCGCGGATGGTGCGCCGCGCTTTCCTGGAAGTACGAGCGCACGCGATTGCGCAGCGAGATCGCCTTTCCGATGTACAGAATCTCGCCGTCGCGTCCCGACCATCATGTAGACGCCCGGCGCGTCGGGGATCTGTGCGAGCGTGTTTCTGAGCTGCGCGGTCACCCCGCGCGGACGGCGCGGCGCGCGCGCACGCGATCACGAGAACGCAGCGACGACCGCGACGACTGCCGACGCCGCAGCACGACGTACGCCGCCGTGATGCAACAGCGGAAGCACCGTGCCGAGGTGCGCTCCGAGCGCGTTTCCGAGCACGATCAGCACGCTGCAGAAAATCAGCGAGCCGAGGAACGTCCAGAGATAGAACAGCCCGAGATTCATCTCGGCGATTCCGGCCGCGAATGGCGAGATGCCGCGCACCATCGGGAAGAAGCGGCAGATGAAGATTGCGAACGTTCCCCATCGCTCGAAGAATGCGTGAACGCGAGTCTAAGCGCTCGTGCGTGAAATGCCACGTACTTTCCATAGCGTTCCGCAACCGCGCGGCCGCCGAATCGTCCGATGGCGTAGCCGAGCGAGCCACCGGCCAGTTCACCGCGCCAGGCGCCGCGACAATCGTAAGCCAGAGGTTGCCCAAGTGGCCGGTCGCCATCAAGGCGCCCGCGACCGGCAGCAGCAATTTCGCGCCGACCGGCACACCGATGTTCCCAAGCGTCAGGCCGACGAAGAGGCCGAAGTAGCCGTAGTGATCGATCGAGCGCGACGACCGCGTTGCTGGAGGTGTTCCACGCAATGCCGTCTACTCGGCCGGCGCCGGCGGTGTTTCGTGCGCCGTCGCGGCGCAGAATCTCCGCGGCCGGCTTCCGCCTTCAGCGCGCAGCGCTTCGAACAGATCGAACGGCTCGACGTCGCGGTCCTCCGCACGCTTGCTCGGCCAAGAGTGACGATCTTGCGCACCCGCGGCGTCACGAGGATGCCTTCCCACAGGCGCTCGTCGCCGGTGCCGAGCGCTCGCGCGGACTTCGGCGTGGACTTCGCGGACGTCGATGCCGTCGGCGTCGAGCGCGGTCACGATCGACGGGTCGCGCTCCTCGAGGAGCGCGACGAGCAAATGCTCGGCGCCGACGTAGTAATGGCTGTGATTGCGGCACTCTTGCTCGGCTACGCGGAGCACGCGCCGCGAAGCGGGGTTGAAATTGCGAAAACAACCGGTCTCCCGGGGTCCTTAGAATGCAGCGGGAAAATTTCGGGGCGACTGGATTCGAACGAGCGACCTCTTCGTCCCGAACGAAGCGCTCTACCAAGCTGAGCCACGCCCCGAAGAAGCTGCGGTATTCGTTTCCGGCTCCGCCGCACCTTGCGCGACGCCCGGCTCCCGTGGCCCAGGCGACAGCCGAGGGCGAGGGTATCTGCAGCCAGCCCTCTGAAGGCTCCCCATCGCCGATCATGAGATACCTGATCGTCGGGTGTGGACGCGTCGGATCCGCGCTCGCGAAACTCCTCGACGCCGACGGCCACGAAGTGATCGTCGTCGACGAAAATCCCGCCGCATTCAAGCGACTCGGCCAGAAATTCGAGGGCCACGATGTCGTCGGCACCGGCATCGACTACGACGTGCTCAAGCGCGCCGGCGCCGCTACCGCCGACGGTTTTGTCGCCGTCACCAACGGCGACAACCGCAACATCATGGCGGCGCTCATCGCGCAGCGCATGTTCAAGATCAAGCGTATCGTCGCGCGCATCTACGATCCGCCGCGTGGTCAGATGTACCGCGAGCTCGGCGTGTCGAGACGGTCTGTCCAACGACCGTTGGTGCGAAGCTGATTCGCGACGTCTCGATCGAGGCACCGTGGGATCGATTGCAGCCCTTCGATTTCGGACGAGCTCACGTCGCTCACGGCGATGGTCGGCAGCGAGGCGGCGGGGCAGCGCGTCGGCGAGATCGAGGAACCAGGACGTATTCGCATCGCGCGCGATTCGGCGCGGACCGGGGAAGGTTGCCGTCGCGACTGAGGATGTCGTGCTCGAAGCAAGGCGACGAGGTGCACGCCATCGTGGCTCCCGACGCGATCAGCGACTTCGCGCAACGTTCTCCGGAGAAGCGGCGCGGCGCCGAGATGCCGGCATGAAGGGAGCCTGATGTTCATTCTGATCGTCGGCGGCGGCAAGGTCGGATCGTATCTGACGCGCGCGCTCGCTCAACCAGGGTCACGAAGTCGTCGTCATCGAGAAAGACGAGCGCAAGGCAAAGATGCTCGAGCGGCTGATCGATCGCCAGGTCACGGTCGTCGGCGACGGATGCGACCCGTTCGTACTCGAGGCCGCGGGAGTCGCTCGCGCCGACGTCGTCGTCGCCGATACCGGCGACGACGAAGACAACCTCGTCGTCGTCCTGCTGACGAAGAAGAAATCGAAGGCGCGCTGCATCGCGCGCGTCAACAACCCTGCGAACAAGCTCATCTTCGAATCGCTCGACCCCGAAGATCCCGTCATGGTCATCTCCTCGACGGAGCTCATTCTCGACGTGCTCAACGAGCACGTCAATGCCTCGAAGTATACGGGCCGATGCTCGAGACGCATGCACCTGTTCGGCAAAGGCAACATGCAGTCTCGTAAAGATCGGCGATGCCGCCGGAATCGTCGCTCGCCGGTCGAGCGCCTCGCGATGTGAACTTCCCGCACAACTCCGTCGTCGTCGCGATCGATCGCGCCGACCGCGATCTTGAGATTCCGACCGGCGATACGACGCTGCGAGCCGGCGACGCGATGATCGTGATCGTAAAGAACGGCGCGGCCGAGCGAATGTTCGAACGTCTTCGCGTCGCCCCGCCTAGATGTAACCTTTCCGCAGCGCGACAACGGCGGCTTGCGTTCGATCGGACGCCGAGAGCTTCTCCAGGATATCGCGGATGTGTCCCTTTACCGTGCCGAGTCCGATGTGCAGCCGCTGCGGCGATCTCCGAGTTGCCGACGCCCGTCGGAGATCAAACGCAGGATCTCGGTTTCGCGAGCGGTCAGCGGGGATACCCGGGCCGGGGCGCGCGCCCCCGCGCCAAATCGTGCGAGCACGAGGTGAGCGATCGTGGGATCGAAGTAGGCGCCACCGTCGCTCGCGATGCGAACCGCATCGACGATGCGCTCCGGGTCGGAGCTCTTCAGGCAGTAGGCGTCGGCGCCCGCCGCGAGTGCGGCGAGCACTTCGTTCCTCGAAGATCGATCATCGTCACGATGACCACGTGCGTCTTCGGGCAGTTCCGCGCGGACGCGCTTGGTCAGCGTGATGCCGTCGATCCCCGGAATCCCGATGTCGATCACGGCGACGTCGGGGCGTTCCCGCGACGATCAGCTCCCAACCCGAGAAGCCGTCGGCGGCTTCGCCGACAACGTCGAACGAAGCCGGCAAGCGCGGTTCGCAAACCGGCACGCGTCAGTGCATGATCCTCGACGATGACGACGCGACGTGTTCACGACGTCCGTCCGCCTCGGCTTCGACCGGAAGGAGTGAGAGTGAACGCGCTTCCCGCGCGGCTCCCGCGGAGCATATGCCACGGTTCCACCATGCTTCTCCGCGATCCGGCGCACGATGTAGAGACCAAGGCCGGTACCTCCGCCCGATGTCCGCGTCCGCCGAAGCGCTGAAAGAGCTGTCGCGTCGGTCCTCGGGCACGCCGTAGCCGTCGTCCTCGACGACGAAGGCTGCGCGCCCTCCACGACGCGTGCACAGCGCACGACGACGTGCCGCCCTGCGGCGTAGCATCGATCGCGTTCGCCACGAGATTGACGAGCGCGCGCCGCATCTCCTGCGGCATCGCCGAGCACCTGCAGCGGCTCGGGCGCGGCTCGCACGGAAGCTTGACCCCTTTTGCTTCGGCGACCGGCCGAAGCTCGTCGGCGACCCGCAGCGCGACCTCGTTGCAATCCACGTGCTCGCGCACGTTCGATTCCTCACCGGCCTTCGTACCGCGCGACGAGCAGGAGCGTTTCGACGATACGGCGCTCGATCGTCGTTTGACGCAAGCGCCGTGCGAAGCATGTCACGATAGCGCTCCGGAAGCTCACCGTACGCGCCGGAAAGCGCCTGATTCATCGTCACGTCCGCAGCGCGCCAGCGGCGTGCGCAAGATCGTGCGCGAGGGCGTAGACGATGTCGCGAATGACGTCGCTGCGCCGGCGATCTCGTCCTTGCTGCCCTAGCAATCTCCTCGTTCTGCGCGCCGAGCCGCGTGAAGAGGTGCGCCTGCTCGAGCGCTGTCGTCGCCTGGCCGGCGAATGCAGCGCAGCGATCTCCGGCGGCGTCGGAATACAAACGGCTCTCCCCTCATCCGCCGACGAGGATCAAGACGGGCGCCGGCTCCTCACCGTCGCAGCGCGATCGCGAGCGACTTGACTTGCGTCGAGCGCGGCGAACGTCAAGCGGCCCAGCGCATCGTCGGCGTGACGACCACCGTCCCCGCGGTGCCCGGCGCGCGCCGCGAGCGATGCGATTTCGGTCGACAGGGCCTTACGCTCGTACGGTAATATCCACCTCGCCGCGTTTATGGGAAAGCAGCAGCGGCGATTCGAGCGTCGAGTCGCGCACGATCAATAGGCCGCGGGATGCCCCGTGAGCGCCGTCGATTCACGGAGTATTCCGCGCAGCACGAACTCGACGTTGAGGCTTGCCCGCATGTGATCCACTGACGAACGCAATGCTTTTTCGATCTCGATCTGTCGCGCGCGCACGACGACTCGCCGGCTTCGCGCGCGTACTCTTGCGTCTTGAGGCTCAAGTAGCCGACGAGTACGAACGACGCCGCGAGCAGTCGATCGCCGATCGCGATGCCGTCCCAATGATGGCCGCGCCTGCACGCCGTTCACGTATCCGGCAATGACGTTCGCGATCTCCGCCGCGATGACGAGGCTCGTCGTGAGGCGACGTTCGCAGCGCGAGGCTGCTGAGTGCGATCGGGCCGTTGAGCAAAATCGCCGCAATGAACAGCTGCGGCGTGAAGAAGATCGACGATCCACGCGCACAACGAGCAAGCGCGTAGCACAGACGCCATGGCCACGTTGCCGCGTTCTCGCCCGCGCGGCAACTTCCCGGCGGGGCTCGCCTTGCTGCAGCGGCGAAGGCACCGCGCGATGGATCGCACGGCGAGAGCCGAAGAGCTCCTGCGCGAACTCGGCGGTCGCGCGCGGCTCGTCGTCTACGTCGCCAGCGCTCCGGGCGCCGGCAAGACGCGCCGGCTGCTCGAAGACGCGCGGCGCCTGCCGCCGACGGCAAGCGCGTCGCCATCGGTTGGATCGAGACGAAGGGACGCCCCGATCTCGAGCGCCTCGCGAGCGCGCTTGCCGCGGATTCCGCCGCGCCAAGTCCGAATCGGCGACGCCATCTTCGAAGACTTCGACTACGAAGCGGCGGTGCGCGAAAAGCCCGACGTCGTCGTCCTCGACGAGCTCGCGCACGACAATCTCGGCGACGCGCCGCACGCGAAGCGCTGGCAGGACGCGCTCGCGCTCGCGAGCACGGCATCGGCGTCATCGGCGCGTTCAACATCCAGCACCTCGAAACGGTCGCGCCGACGGCCGAGGGGCTCATCGGCTATCCGGTCCGCGAAATCGTCCCGCTCTCGTTCCTGCAGGCGGCCGACGAGGTCATCGCGCTCGACGTGTCGCCGCGGCTGCTTCAGAGTCGCGTGCGAGCCGGCAAGATCGTCAACGAGCAGGACATCGATCGCGCGCTCAACGGAGTCTTCAAAGAGCAGACGCTCTACATGCTGCGCGAACTGCTGCTGCGCACCGTCGACAACCTCACGCTTCCCGTCGTGCAAGGCCGGGCGCACGTCGATGGCCGCGGCGTTCGTCTACCCGAATCTGGATCCGGTGCCGTTTCTGCAAGCGAACCGCGGCGATCGCGCACGCGCTCGATCTCGGCCTCGAAGTCGTGCCGGTCCGCGGCGTGGATCGCGCCGCGCTCGAGCGCATCGCGCGCGAGCTCGGCGGCGAGATGCTGCGCGAGAACGCTCGACCCGGCGAACGCCTGCTCGGCGATGCGCTGCGCGCCTCGCTCGTGGCGCTTCCGAATCGGCGAAGTCGCCGCGCAAGCTCGCGAACACGCCGCTGCCATACGACCTCTTCATCGTCGGCGTCGGACAGACGTATCTCGGCGAGAATCCGGCTCGGTCACCGTACTCGCAGACCGCGGGCGACCGGATGCGCGTCGGATACGGCAAGCTTACCGTCTATCTCGGCGCCGCCGCCGGTGCCGGAAAGACCTACGCGATGCTCGACCGCGCGCATCAGCTCGTGGCCGAAGGCGTCGACGTCGTCGCCGGTTTCGTCGAAACGCACGGACGGGAGGAAACCGCGGCGCTGCTCGACGGCCTGGACAGTGCTTCCGCCCAAGATCATCAGCGGCGAACGGCATCACCTACCGTGAGTTCGATCGCGACGCGCTGATCGCGCGTCAGCCGCAAGTTGCGCTGATCGACGAGCTCGCGCACACGAACGCGCCCGGTTCGATCGCGCCGAAACGGTTCTACGACGTGCTGGCCGTGTTGCGCGACGGACATCGACGTGCATCACGACGCTGAACATCCAGCATCTCGAAGGTCTGGGCGATACCGTGTCGCCGCCTGACCGGAACGATCGTTCGCGAAACGCTTCCCGACGGAATCCTGGCGCTCGCCGACGAGGTCATCCTCATCGACGTCACGCCCGAAACGCTGCGTCAGCGCCTGCGCGAGGGCAAGAATCTATCCGCCGGAACGCATCGAAACCGCGCTTGCGAACTTCTTCCGCACCGAGAACCTTTTCGCGCTACGCGAGCTCGCGCTACGCGAAGCGCTTGCGCGCGCGCTACCGCGAGCGCATTGCCTCGCCGTTCGAGCGCATGCTGCTCAGCGTCGGTACCGCGCGCTTCGATCTGCCGATGATCCCGCGCGCGAGTCGCATCGCGGCGCGCCTCGCGATCGAATTCGCCATCGCGCACGTCGCCGACCGAATGAGCGTCGTCGATCCGGAGATCGTCGATGCGCTGCGAGCCGAGGCGCGCAAGACGAACGTCGACTGGATCGAAGAGCGTGCGCCGACGTGCCGAGGCGCATTGCTCGAGATCGCACGAGCACGACCGGAAACGACGATCGCGCTGGCGGGTACGCGCCGCGCGCCACGATGGCTTGCAGCGACCGTCCTTCGCGCGTCGCCTGCTCGACGCCGGCGCGCGCGAACTGCTCGTGCTCGTGCCGCCCGGAGACGCAGACGCGTCCCGAAGCGCCGGAGTAGGTGCTTAGCGCTGCGCGTCGAGGGCGAGATTCAGCTCGAGCACGTTGACCCGCGGCTCGCCGAGAAATCCGAACGTTCGCCCCTGCACGTGCGCGGCGACGAGCGCGTTGACGGCGGCAACGCGTCATGATGGCGCGCCTTCGCGACGCGCGGCGCCTGCCAGTATGCGCCTTCCGGGCTGATGTCGGGATCGATTCCGCTGCCGCTCGACGTCACGAGATCCATCGGCGGCGGCCCGTTGCGCGTCGGGATTCTCCTTCTTCAGCTGCTGCGATCGTCGCTTTCGGTCGAGTCGATCAGCTTCTTCGAGGTCGGGCCGAAGTTCGTTCCGCCGGTCTGCGTCGGATCGTAGCCCTTGCCGGCGGCCGACGGGCGCCCGTGGAAGTACTGCGGCTTGCGTCCAAAGCTGGCCGATGATCGCCGAGCCGACGACCTTGCCGTTCACGCACGACGAGCGATCCGTTCGCCTGCCACGGGAAGAGTAGCTTGCGCGAGGCCCGTCATCGCGAGGGGATAGATCAATCCGAAGATGACGATCGCTGACGATCGTGATGCGCAGCGAAGTACCGAATGCTCGAGCATGTCTTCGATTCCTATGTCAGGTGGAGCGCCGCGAGGATCATGTCGATGAGCTTGATGCCGATGAACGGAACGATGATTCCGCCGACGCCGTAGAGCATGACGTTCTCGAAGAGCACGCGCGTTCGCGCCCTTGCGGCTCGTATCGCACGCCGCGCAGCGCGAGCGGAATCAGCGCGACGATGATCAGCGCATTGAAGATGACCGCCGAAAGGATCGCGCTGTGCGGCGTCGACAAACGCATGACGTTGAGCGCCTCCATCGCCGGGTAGGCGATCGCGAACATCGCCGGGAGAATCGCAAAGTACTTCGCGACGTCGTTGGCGATCGAGAACGTCGTCAGCGCGCCGCGCGTCATCAGCAGCTGTTTGCCGATCTCGACGATCTCGATCAGCTTGGTCGGGATCGGAATCGAGATCGACCATGTTCGCCGCTTCCTTGGCCGCCTGCGTGCCGGAGTTCATCGCGACGCCGACGTCGGCTTGCGCGAGCGCCGGCGCGTCGTTCGTTCCGTCGCCGGTCATGGCGACGAGCCGTCCCGAAGCTCTGCTCGCGCTTGATCAGATCCATCTTCGTTTCGGGCGTCGCCTCGGCGAGAAAGTCGTCGACGCCGGCTTCCTTCGCGATCGTGGCCGCCGTCAGCGGATTGTCGCCGGTGATCATGACCGTGCGAATGCCCATCGCGCGCAGGCGATCGAAGCGCTCGTGCATGTTCGGCTTGAGGATGTCCTTGAGGTAGATTACGCCGATGACGCGCGTGTTGCGAGCGAGCAGCAGCGGCGTGCCGCCGCTGCGCGCGATGCGCTCGACGTCCGTGCGAGAGCTCGCTCGACGGCGTGCCGCCCTGCTCGCGCACCCACGCGAGCGACCGCAGTCGGGCGCGCCTTTGCGAATCTTCGTGCCGTCGGCGAAGATCGACGCCGCTCATGCGCGTATACGCGCTGAAAACGGCACGAAGACCGTGCCCGCGGGCTGCGTCGCCGTCGCGCGCCCTCGACTGCTGCGCGAGCGCCACGATCGAGCGGCCTTCGGGCGTCTCGTCGGCGAGCGAAGAGAGATAGGCGAGCGCGCGGCGTCTTTCGCCGTCGAGCACCGGCCGCGGCGATAATCTCCGTCGCCTGGCGGTTGCCGAGCGTGATCGTGCCGGTCTTGTCGAGCAGCAGCGTGTCGACGTCGCCGGCCGCTTCGACCGCGCGACCGCTCATCGCGAGCACGTTGCGCTGCATCACGCGGTCCATGCCGGCGATGCCGATCGCCGAGAGCAGGCCGCCGATCGTCGTCGGAATCAGGCAGACGAGCAGCGCGATGAGCACCGTCACGCTTTGATGCGTGCCCGCGTAAATCGAAAACGGCGCCAGCGTCGCGACCGCGATGAGAAAGATGATCGTGAGTCCGGCGAGCAGGATCGAAAGCGCGATCTCGTTCGGCGTCTTCTGGCGCTGCGCGCCTTCGACCAAGCGCAATCATGCGATCGAGGAAGCGTCTCGCCCGGGATTCGCCGTAACGCGCACGACGATCCGATCCGAGAGCACGCGCGTTCCGCCGGTGACCGCGCTGCGGTCGCCGCCGGACTCGCGGATGACCGGCGCCGATTCGCCGGTGATCGCCGACTCGTCGACCGTCGCGGCGCCTTCGAGCACGTCGCCGTCGGCGGGGATCGATCTCGCCCGCCTCGACGACGCAACGCGTCGCCCTTGCGCAGACTCGTGCTGCGAGACGCGCTCCTCGGTCCCGTCGCTCGCGCAACAGTCGCGCGTAGCGTGTCGCGACTTCGTGCGGCGCAGGTACTCGGCTTGCGCCTTGCCGCGACCTTCGGCGACCGCTTCGGCGAAGTTCGCGAAGAGCACCGTGAACCACAGCCACGCCGCGATCGCGAAATCGAAGCCGGCTGCTGCCTGTGTGCGAGACGACGTCGCGCACGAAGAAGAGCGTCGTAGCCGAGCGCGCCGACCTCGACGACGAACATCACCGGGTTGCGCGCCTGCCAGCGCGGGTCGAGCTTCTTGAACGAATCCCGGATCGCTCGCGTGACGATCGCGCGATCGAAGAGGGAGCGCGCTCTTCGGACGGCGCTCCAAGCGCCGTTGGGACTAAGCATCAGAACATCTTTCCTTGGAGAACGAGCAGATGTTCGACGATCGGCCCGAGCGCGTCGGCCGGAAGAACGTCAGCGCGCCGACGATGACGATCACGCCGATGCAGCAGCGCGACGAAGATCGGCGAATGCGTCGTGAACGTGCCGGCGCTTTCCGGCAACCGCTTTCTTGCCGGCAAGCGCGCCCGCGAGCGCGAGCACGGCGACGGCCACCGCGAAGCGGCCGAAGATCATGTTCACACCGGTCATGACGTTGTAGAACAGATTCGGGCCGAGACCGGCGAATGCGGAGCCGTTGTTGGCGTTCGTCGAGGTGAAGGCGTACAGAATCTCCGAGAAGCCGTGCGGGCCGTCGTTGTTGAGCGTTGCCAAGCCCGCCGGTAGGAGCGCCGCAATCGCCGTCGGCACCAGGCACGAGCACCGGCGTCACGAGGCCGCCAAGATCGCGAACTGCACCTCTCGGCGCTCGATCTTCTTGCCGAGATACTCCGGCGTGCGGCCGACCATCAGACCGGCGATGAAGACCGTCAGACGACGAAGACGATCATGCCGTAGAGCCCGCTGCCGACGCCGCCGAAGACGATCTCGCCGAGCTGCATGTTCGACGAGCGGGACGAGTCCGCCGAGCGGCATGAACGAATCGTGCATCGAGTTGACGGCGCCGCACGACGTGTCGGTCGTGACCGTCGCGAAGAGCGCCGAGGCCGCAATGCCGAACCGGCACTCCTTCCCCTCCATGTTGCCGCCGGCGATGCCCAAGTGGTGAACGATCGGGTTGCCGGCGGCCTCCGCCCAGTACGCAACGGCGAACCCGGCGAAGAAGAGAATCGCCATCGCGGTGAAGATCGCCCAGCCTTGGCGCGTGTCTTTGCACCATGCGTGCCGTACATGTACGTCAGGCCGGCGCCGATCGAGAAGATCAGCAGCAGCTCGACGAAATTGCTCAGCGGCGTCGGGTTCTCGTTCGGCGAGGCCGAGTTCGCGTTGACGAAGCCGCCGCCGTTGGTGCCGAGCTCCTTGATGACTTCCTGCGAGGCCATCGGGCCGCCGGTGATCGTCTGCGTGAAGCCCTCGATCGACATGTACGGTCTTGATAGGCGTGGAAGTTCTGCGGCATCCCCTGCCACACGAAGAAGAGCCCGACGACGATCGAGATCGGCAGCAGGATGTAGAGACGAGCAGCGCGTCAGATCGACCCAGAAGTTGCCAAGCGTCTTGACCGTCGTGCGCGCGACGCCGCGGACGACGGCGACCGCGATCGCGATGCCGACAGCGGCCGAAACGAAGTTGTGCCACGCCAGGCCGGCCATCTGCGAGAGATAGCTCATCGCGCTCTCGCCGGAGTAGAACTGCCAGTTCGTGTTCGTCGAGGAAGCTGACCGCCGTATTCCAGGCGAGGTCCGGCGCCATGTTGTCGAAGTGCTGCGGATTGAGCGGCAGCCACTTCTGCGTGCGCAGCAGCACGTAAAGATAGGCGAAGCCGACGAGCGAGAACGCGAGCATCGATGAGCGCGTACGCGTACCACGTCATCTCTTCGTCTTCGCGGACGCCGCCCAGCCGATAGATCAGGCCTCTCGACCGGCACGAAGACCGGCGAGAGCCACGTGCGCTCGCCTGCGAAGACGCGCGCCATATACGAGCCAAGCGGCTTCGTTAAGCGCAAGCACGATCGCGAAGAAAACGAGGGCTTGCAGCCACCCGATCAGCGGTCATCGCTTAGAACTTCTCGGGGCGCAGCATCGCGTAGACGAGGTAGACGAGGCCGCCGACCGTCAAGACGAGCCCGATCGTGTCGTCAAGGTTCATAACTTTTCACACCCACGAACGTATAACTCCGCGACCGCAAAGAAGGCGATGGCAAGCAACAGAAGCAGGGCGTCAAGCATCAGAACTGCACTCCGGTTTCGACGAGGATACGTGTTTGCGTTGAGGAGAGGCCAGCGGCACCGAATGCCAAGCCCGGCTTTGCGTCGGCCGCGTGAACGACCGAAAACTCGGCGCGTGCGAAAACGACGTTTTCGCGATACGCCGGTGTGAGCGTAAAGCTCGACGCTCGACTTCCAGCTCCATATCCCAGAAAGTCCGCATTCGGCGACATATCCATGACGCCCGAGTGGTTGACGAACCATTCGTAGCGTGCGCCGACGGAGTACATGCCGCTCGGGGCGTAGCTCGCAAGGAAGGCCTCTGCCGTCGCGCTCTCGCTCGAGGGATAGCCAAGGCTCGCCGATGCCGGTGAGGACACGAACAGCACGTATGGCAAGAGTTGCAGCTTCCCGACCTGCTGGGTAAACATGAAGTCATATTCGGTTTTGTTTGCAACTGACGCCGTCGCATTTCCAGGTGTGTTCGCGTTGGGTGCAATAAAAGCGAACTGTACGTTCGTGTTGCCGCTCGGCGCCCATCCGGCTAGTCCTTCGAAAGCACGTCGGCTGCCCGTATAGAATCCGTCATTGTACTCGAGGTCCCCGGTAAACTTTCCCTGCACGTACGTTATGCGCACACCGCGGCTGAAGGTCGACTCCGCCGCCCACGCGAGCCCGCGCTGAATATTAATGTTTTGATACGTGAATCCGTCCTCTTGGCCAAGCAGCGTCGCCAACTGACCCGCGGTAATCATCACATGCCCGTTTGGAACGAACGCGACATACGCCGACGGAACGTAGCCGTAAAGCGACGTGTTGGCTCCGGCCTGCGTGGTTGGATTGAGCGCCTGGCCCACCACCGGAAAGGCGTACGTTCCGGCCGTGATGCCGAAGCGAAACCAGCCGGTGTTCTTCGTCAGCGTCAGCATCCCGTTGCTCAGATCCGTGCGGGGGATATCATCCACTCCGTTCGGCGTGTCGAGGGCTCCGGCCGCATTCACGCCGCTCGTATGCACCGAATAGAGCAAGAAAGCGCCGTCCAGCGAGTAGGCTGGGGTTGGCGTCGGCGTTGCGGCAGGAGCCGGCATAGCGACAGGCGCGGGCTGCGCGTGCGCGGGGTACACGCCGAGGGCAAAAAACAGCAAGGTCAGCGCCAGGGAACGTGAGTTGAGCATGGGTCTCCGCTGTGACGGTACGCCTTCTCGTGCAAGCATGGAAGCCTCCGAATGGATCATCCTAACGGATGCCCGTAGGATTATTGCCGAGCACGTGCTGCTCTGGCAACGAGCGGCTGCACCGTAAGCCCGCTCACCACGATCGTTGCGAGCGCCACGGCAAAGGTCGCGGCGATGATCGCGTCGCGGTACGGGACATCCTGCGGTAACGCAATCGCCAGTGCGAGCGAGAGGGCGCCTCGCATTCCGGCCGCTTGAAGCAGCTCGAGCCATTCACGCGGGAAGCGCGCCGGCAGCAGGAGCCCGGAAACCGCCGCGCGTGAAACCGCCACGCCGACGAGCGCCGCGATGACGAACGCCGGCGCGTGACCCAAAATCGAGATGTGGAGCGCGGCCCCGACGAGGAAAAACACGATCGCGTTTGCCGCGAGGGCGGCAAGATCCCAGAACCTGTTCACGTCTTCGGCTACCTGCAGCGATATCCAGCGCCGCTCGAAATATCGAAGAGCGATGCCGAAGGCAATCACCGCGAAGATCCCCGAGCACGAAGCTGCCTCGGCGCCAAAATACGTTCCGTATGCGCAGACGACCGTGGCGACGATTTGCGCCTCGTACGGCATGCGCCTGCGTAGGATCCTTGCGACCGCGAAGGCAACCACGACGCCGATGCCGATGCCGCCGACCGATCCCGCGACGGACTCCAGCGCGATGCGTGCGATGTATCCGCCGCCGGCACCGGCGAGCAGGTAGAGGAGGACGGCGCGATAGAGGACGACGGCAACGGCGTCATTGAACAACGCCTCGCATTCCACGATGGCGCGGAGCGTCTGTGGAACCTTCAGACGCCGGAAGATGCCGACGACCGCGATCGGATCGGTCGCGCTCAGGATTGCGCCGGCGAGCAGCGCGACGCCAAACGGCGCGCGTACGACCGAAAGTGCGCCGGCGACGATGACCGCCGTCAAGGCGACGCCGGCGATCACGAGCGTGAGAATCGCGCGCCACTGACGAATCATCGCGCGATACTGCAAGTTCCATGCGGCTTCGAAGAGGAGCGCCGGAAGCAGCATGTAGAGCGTCGCGTGGCCGAACGCGTACGTCAACCGACCGGGCTCGATCAAGCCGTACGCGAGGCCCGCAAGAACCAGCCCGACGATGTATTGGAGCTTCAATGCGTGTGCGTGAAGTTGCCGATCTGCGCGCCCGTTTCACGAATCGCGTCGAGGGCAGCGCGCATGCCGAGCGGCTCTTCCGGCCGGCCGACCGCATCAAAGTACCACTCGGGATCGATATTCAGCGTACGCGTTTGTACCATCGCAATCGGGACTTCGCGTAGGAATGCGCGCATCGCCGCAACTTCGGCCGAGTCGTCGGTGATGCCGGGGTGCGTGAGCAGGTTGAGTGAAACGCGCAAGCCGCGCCCGACTGCGAGCCGCACCGACTCCAGCACGCCGTCGAGCGCATACCCGATCGGGCGATAGTACGACGCGTAGACGCCGGGACGAAACGAGTTCAGGCTGATGCGCACCGCATCGAGGCCGGCATCGATACAACGCGCGAGACTCGCCGGGAGGCTGCCGTTCGTGTTGAGATTGATCGTGCCGTTGCTTCGAATCGCACGAATGATCTCGGTCGCCCGCGCAATCTCGGTCGAGCGCAACAGCGGCTCGCCCTCACAACCCTGACCGAAGGATACGATCCCGTCGGCGACGCGCTCCAGATGCCGGATCGCGATGTTCGCAAGCTCCCGCGCCGTCGTCTCATACGCTAAGCGCTCCTGCGGCGACGGGACCCGCGTCTCGGGCTCCTGCTCCGAGATACAGCCGATGCAGCGAGCGTTACAGCGCGGCGAAACGGGCAGTGCCGCCTCCCCGCGCTCGAGAAAAACGTTTTGCGCGGTGAAGCAGCCGTACTCGCGCGAGCAGCGCGCGACCTGATGGAGCACGTGGTTCGACGGATCCGCTTGCAGCCGATGCTCGATGAATGCTTCCAGTTCGCCGGGCGCGAACACCCTCGGCTGCCAGTCTTCGCTTTCGTCCGTGCGCATCGCTGCGACGTGCAGCGTGTCATCGACGACGCAGGCGAAGGTGTAACCGAAGAGGGGCAACGCGGGCGCGTCCCGCTCGCGCTCGTACGCCGGGACGAGAAGCCGCGTGTATCCCGCGGGCAGCGCGACCGCGAGCGCCGAGCGCCGCGCCGCAACACCACGCCGTGTGAGCGGGTGCCGCTTCGGCAGAATCATCGGCACCGTGCCCGGCGGAGCGGGAATCAGTTCGTCGGGACGCACTTCGCGAGCGCTCCCACCGTCGCCCAGCGGAACTTCGCGCTCGTCGTAGTAGATTCGCCCGCGGCGATCGCAGTAGGCGAGGCCTGCGCTAGACGTTCGTATGCTCGCGTGTAACACGATCGACGGTTGTTTCGAAGGCGCGTTCGGCCGGCCCGGTGAGGAATGCCTCTCCTTCTCCATCCCATTCGACGCGAAGCGTTCCGCCCGGAACTTCTACGTCTACCGGCGAGCGCGCGAGCCCCAACCGAATTGCGGTCGCCGCGCATGCGACGGCGCCCGTCCCGCACGCCTGCGTCAAGCCTACGCCACGCTCCCAATGGCGAACGCGCAGCCCTGGCTCGCCGACGACGGCAACGTGCACGTTCGCGCCTTCGGGCAGCTCCGGCGCTCGCTGGACTTGCAGCGCGGTAGCAACCAGATCGACGTCGTCGAGGCTTCGTCGCAGCAATACCACGTGCGGGTTGCCGAGTGAGACAAAATGTGATTCGTCGAGTTCGAGGGCCCGCGTTTCGAAGCGTGGCCGCCCCATGGCGACGCGCACCAAGTACTCCGGCTCGCGCTCGACGACGCGCGTTTCGATGATGCCTGCACCAGTCTCGATCCGCAGGGCCGCTCCTTCACCGGCCTCGTCGAGATATCGCGCGAGACAACGGATTCCGTTTCCGCACATCTCCGCCTCGCTGCCGTCGGCGTTGACGATTCGCATGCGAACGTGCGCGACCTCGGAGGGTTCGACGACCAGCAAGCCGTCCGCACCGATGCCGCCGCGACGATCGCAAAGTCGAACGGCGAGCGCTCGAGGGTCGGGAACCGGTTCGCGGCGCGCGTCGGCGATAATGAAATCGTTGCGCGCACCGTGCATTTTGACCAGACGCACGATCACGTCTTTGAGCCCCAGCCGAGTTTCTCCCTTGCGAACGTCGCGATTGCGCCCGGTTCCATCGGCTGCGCGAGGCGCTCGCCACGGAACCAACTCCGCTGCCGCCGCGCATATCGCCGCGTCGCGCGCACGAGCGCGGCGTGCAGCTCGCGTTGCGTGCTCCAGCCGCGCGTCCAGGCGAGTGCAAGGGGGTAGCCGACCGCATTTGCCGCCGCAGCCTCGGCGCCAATGCGCTCCGCCTCCTCGACGAATCCCGAAGCAAGCATCGTATCGACGCGCCGCTCGATCCGTTCGTCCAGCTCCTCCGACGGCACGTCGATCGCGACGTACAAAAAGGAAATGCGCGCCGACAGCAAGCTCGGAATCCCCGCCCCGCGATCGATCGCTTCGCGGGTCGCGAGCGCAACTTCGAGCGCCCGCACGATACGATAGGCATCGCTGGGATGCAGGGCCGCTGCGCGCGCGGGGTCGCGTAGCCGCAGCCATTCGTGCAGCACCTCCGGCGGATGCGTGCGGGCTTCCAGAGCAAGGCGTGCGCGCAGATCAGCGTCGTACTGCGGCGCGAACGTGACGCCTCCCGCGAGAGCGCGTAGGTAGAAGCCCGTGCCGCCCGCTACGACGACGCGCTTTCCACGGGCGCGAATCGATTCGATCGCCTGCATCGCGTCGATGGCGTAACGCCCGGCGGAGTAGCGATCGCGGGGATCCAGCGTCCCGATCAAATGGTGCGGAACCGCCTTTGCCTGCTCCGAGGTCGGAGCCGCGGTACCGATCGGCATATCGCGGTACACCTGGCGTGAATCGGCGCCGACGATCTCTGCATCGAACGCGCGCGCAAGCGAGATTGCCAGCTCCGTCTTCCCCGACGCAGTCGGGCCGCCCAACAGCAAAACGCCGTCGTTCATCGCTCTAGCGCTTGAACATGCGCGCGATCTCGGCCGGACCAAACCTCACCATCGTCGGGCGGCCATGCGGGCAGTGCATCGGGTTCGCGCACGCTTGCAGCCGTTCCAAGAGGCTCGCCATCTCGTCAACTTCGAGCGCCTCGCCCGCAACCGTCACCGAATGACACGCGAGCGAAGCCCAGATCCGCTCGCGGACGCTGCGCTGCTTCGGCTCCTCGCTCAGGTCGTCGATGAAGCCGTGAAGATCGAAGGAGCGCGAGCCGTAACCCGCCGGCGTGGCGAGGATGCGATAACTGCGCTCTCCGAACGGCTCGACGTCGAGCCCACCCTCGCGCAACGATTCGAGCGCCCGCGCGAACGTTTCGCTCTGCGCCGCATCCAACTCGACGACGTGCGGCACGAGCATCGGCTCGCCGGGAGCGCCCTCCCGAGCACGCGCGACGATTGCCTCATAGGCAATGCGTTCGTGCGCCGCATGCTGATCGACGAGCAGAAGTGTTTCATCATCGCTTGCGAGGATGTACGTTCGCTGCAGTTGGCCGAGTACACGCATCCGGCGCGCGGGCGCCTCCCGCTTGTCGACGGGAGCGCCTTCAAAGAGTGAGGCAAGTGCCGCTCCAGAGGTCTCCGGCATTGCGGAGATCGCGCCCCCGCCGGCCGCGACGTGCTGCTCGAGACGCTGCGCCGCGTGTGCGCGCAACGTCGCCGCGATGGTGCGGCGCACGCCGTCGGCTACCTGCGTTCCGTACCGCAGCCGCACGTCGCTCTTGGTTGGATGAACGTTCGCGTCAACGCTTTCCGGCGCGAGAGCGAGAAAGAGCACGCCGTACGGCTGGCGGCCGATCATTGCAAAGGTCGAGTATCCGCCGGTCCATGCCCCTGCCATCAACGTGCTGCGCAGCAATCGCCCGTTGACGAAAAGCACTTGCATGCGCCGGTCCGGCCGGTCGTGGCCCGGCGCGCTGACGAATCCCCTCAATCCCCCGCCGATACTGCGATCCGCTTGGACGAGTGGAATCAGCGCGCGGGCATGGTCGCGCCCGAAGACCATCGCGAGCCGCTCGACGGGATCCGCTGTCTGCGGCATTACCCAGACGTCCTTGCCCTCGTGGCGTAACGTGAACGTGATTTGCGGATATGCGAGCGCGAAGGTGGAAAGGAAGCTCGAGATCCGCGTGAACTCCGTGCTCGGCGAGCGCAGGTACTCGCGACGCACCGGCAGGCCCGCGAAGAGTGAACGTGCGCGTACGCTTGTGCCGGGGGGCGAAGCGGCCGGTTCGGGTGACGTCGACTCCTCCGCGGTCGCGAGGACGCGCATGCCGATCGGGGCACCCGCCGTGCGCGAGAGGATCTCGAGCTGCGAGACCGCCGCGATCGATGCCAAGCCCTCACCCCGAAACCCAAGGGTACCGATCGCCTCGAGATCGCTCGCTTCGGCGAGCTTGCTGGTTGCGTGCCGCCGAACCGCGAGCGCCAACTGTTCCGCCGGAATGCCCGCACCGTCGTCGACGACTTCGATCAGCTCGGCGCCGCCCTGCTCGATGTTGACCGCGATGCGCGTCGCGCCGGCGTCGACGGCGTTCTCGACCAACTCCTTTACGACCGATGCCGGACGTTCGATGACCTCGCCCGCGGCGATCTGCCCGACGGTGACCGCGTCGAGCAGTCGAATCTCAGCCATCGGAACGCAAGAACGAGAGTTGCAGTTCCTTCGCCGACGTTTTGCGCAGTCGTTTCTTCAGCGGTACTTGCTCTTCGACGTCGGCATTTCCCGAGAGTGCATCGGCGACCTCGCGCGCGCGCTCGATCACGGCGTCGGGCAATCCCGCCATGCGCGCAACCTCGATGCCGAACGAGCGCGAGGAGCTGCCCGGCTGCACGCGATGAGAAAAGACGGGCGCGCCGTCCGGGGCCATGTCCTCGACCGCCGTGATGTGATAGTTTGCTACCAGCGGCCAATGCTGGGCGAGCGAGCACAGCTCGTGGAAATGCGTCGCGAAGAGCGCCATCGGCGCTTGCTCTTCGAGGCCGAGCAGGTACTCGCAGATCGCCTGCGCGATCGCGAGGCCGTCGATCGTGCCCGTGCCTCGCCCTACCTCGTCGATCAGCAGCAGCGAGCGCCGGGTGGAGCGGCGCAGGATGTTCGCGGCTTCGGTCATTTCCATATAAAAGGTAGAATGACCGGCCGCCAAGTCGTCCCCGGCACCGATGCGAGTGAAGATGCGATCCACGATGCCCATCTCCATCGCCTTCGCCGGAACGAAGGAACCGATCTGCGCCATGATGACGAGAAGGCCCGCCTGCCGCAGGTACGTCGACTTGCCGCCCATGTTCGGCCCGGTGAGCAGAATGAAGCGATGCTCGCTTTCGCGTAACCGCAGATCGTTGGGGACGAAGCTTGCGTGCAGGATCGCCTCCATCACCGGGTGGCGCCCATCCTCGATCGTGATCGTGCTTTCGTCCGCGAAGCCGGGCCGGACGTAACCGCGCTCGGCCGCGCAGTGCGCCAAAGCCGCCAGCACGTCGACCTCGGCGAGCGCCTGCGCGGATTGCAACAACGCGTCGCAGCGCGCGCCGACGCGTTCGCAGAGCTCTTCGTACAGCCGCTGCTCGAGACGCTCCTGCCGGGATTGCGCGGTCGAGATCGCCAGCTCCAGCTCCTTCAACTCCGGCGTCGTGTAGCGCTCGCCGTTGGTAAGCGTCTGCTTGCGGACGTAGTCCGCCGGAACGCGATCGACGTACGCCCGGCTGACCTCGATCGCATACCCGAAGGCGCTTGCGTACTTCACCTTCAACGACTTGATGCCGGTGCGTTCGCGCTCGCGCTCCTCGAGTTCCGAGAGCCGCGTGCGGGCGTCGGTGCGCAGGCCGACGCACTCGGCCAACTCGGGATCCGAATCGGCGCGAATGACGCCGCCGGCTTGTAGCTGCGCGGGCGGCTCCTCGACCAGCGTGCGGCGCAAATCGTCCAGCAGGCTCTCGAATCCGTCGAGGCCGCAGAGGCGTTCCGCGAGCGCTTTTGGGACGGCTTCGCGAAACGGCCGCAGGACTTCGAGCGTCCGGCGCAGCGAGGCGAGATCACGCGGCGTAGCGCGCCGGAAGCGGACGCGCTGCGCGATCCGCTCGAGGTCGAAGCAGCCGCGCAGAATCTCGCGCGCGTGCTCGCGGCGTGCGTGTTCGTCGATCAGCACCTGCACCGCCTGCTGACGTGTCTCAATCGCACCGAGCTCAACGAGCGGCGCGAGAATCCACCGCGCGAGCATTCGCGAGCCCATCGCGGTCTCGCAGCAATCCAGCGTCGCGAGCAACGTCGCCCGCGGGTTCTGCCCTTCCGCTTTGGTCAGCTCGAGGTGCTTACGCGTCGACGGATCGAGCGAGAGGAAAGTGCGCGCATGGTAGAAGTGCGGCTCGAGCAGCGGCGATTCGCTCATGGCCGTACGCCGAATGAATCCTCGGAGGGCGTCGAGCGCTCGATGCACCGCGAGCGATTCGTCGAGCGAAAAGTCGTCGAGCGCGGCCCGCTCGCGCGCGTCAACCAGGCCGATCGCCGGCGCTGCGAGCCGCGCACCTAACTCTTCAGCCGTGTAGGCCAGCTCCGCGCGCACGTCTGCGGGCAGATCCGCGATTACCTCGGTCGGAGCGATGCGCGCCAGCTCCGCCGTCGCGTCGTCGTATGCGCTCTCCTGCGAGAACGCCGTCGCGGCACACAAGCCGGTCGAGATGTCCGCGTAGGCAAGGCCGAGGACGCCATCGACCATCGCGAGGGCCGCTAGATAATTGTTCTGTTTTCCGTCGAGAAACTGCTCCTCGATGAGGGTTCCGGGTGTGACGATCCGCGTGACGTCTCGCGCGACGAGTTTATTCGGCTGCGGGATCTCGAGTTGGTCGGCGAGCGCGACGACGAAACGCTGCTCGACGAGCTTCGCGAGGTATTGTGTGAGCGCGTGATGCGGTACCCCTGCCATCGCGACGCGTCGGCCGCCACCGGCCTCTTTGCTCGTCAGCGCAATCTGGAGGGCGCCGGCGACCGTCTCCGCGTCTTCGCCGTAGGCTTCGTAAAAATCGCCGACGCGCGAGAGCAAGATTGCCTCGGGGTGCTTCGCCTTCATCCCGAAATATTGCTCGAGCATCGGCGGGTACTTGCGAACCTCGCTCATGCCCTCATCGCGAGCACCAAGTCGATGGTTGGATGCGGAACTGCGGTCCCGCGGTCGCCGTAGCGATGAGCCCGCCGCACGATCTTTCCCGTGCAGCCCCACACGTGTGCCGTTTCGATTTCGACGTCGATCCACGGCTCGCGCGCATAGAGCGCCTCCGCGTAGCCGGGCGGCTTAGGTGCGACGACCGTCACGTTATCGAGCGCTTTGGCAGAGAGCTTCGCCGGATCTTTCTTCGACGTCCCGACGATGAGGCAGCGCGCGACGCCGCCGATCTTGCCATCGTGGTAAGCTTGAGTCGACTCGTTCTGCGCCTCGACGAGCCGGCGAAAGCGCGCTGCGACGACATCCCTTTCGATCTGTTCCCACCGCGCGGCGGGCGTTCCGCGCCGCGGCGAGTACATGAAGGTGAAGGCGTTGGCGAAGATGCGGTCGCGAACCAGTTCGAGGGTCTGTTCGAAATCCTCTTCGCTCTCGCCTGGAAAACCGACGATGACATCGGTCGTGATCGCCCACGTCGGGAGAAATCGGCGGATCGCGGCAACGCGCTCCTCGAAACCCGAGCGCGTGTACTTGCGGTTCATCCGGCGAAGCACCGCATCGCTTCCGGATTGCAGCGGCAGGTGAATGCGCGGGTTCAAGAGTTCGATCTCCGCAAAATCGGCGATCATCTTTTCGGTGAAATCTTTCGGATGCGGCGAGATGAACGTCAGGCGTTCGAGCCCTTCGACGGACGCGACCGCGCGGCAAAGGTCGCCGAAGTCCGCGGCGACTGCGGGATCGCGCCAAGCGTTCACGGTCTGCCCGACGAGCATGACTTCGCGCGCGCCTTCGGCGACGCGATCGCGCACATCGCGGAGGATCGCGTCGAGCGATCGGTGATCGAAGCGTCCGCGCACGTGCGGAACGATGCAGAACGTGCAGTAGTACGAGCAGCCGCGCTGCACCGTCACAAATGCACGCAGATGCGAGAACGCGCCGGCGATGCCGTCGGCCGTTCCTCCAAGTGGTTCGATCAAGGCCCGGTTGCTCGCCAGCATTTCGTCGTCGACCGCAGCGAGATCGTCGTACTCGGATTGCCAGGTGGCGAGACGATCGCCCAGCGCCGCTAACTCGCTCGTTCCAAATATCGCATCCACGTGCGGAGCCAACTGCCGCATGCGATCGCGGTCCTGCTCGACCAAGCAGCCGGTGACGACGAGCCGCACGGCGGGGTCGCGTTCCTTCAGCAGCTTGAAGTGGTGCATGCGCCCGTAGGCGCGGCGCTCCGCATTGTCGCGAACAGTGCACGTATTCAGCACGACGACGTTCGCATCTTCGGGTCGAGCGGCGACGGTATAGCCCGCATTCGCGGCACGGTCCACGATATACTGCAGAATCCGCCTCGTTCATCTGGCAGCCGTGGGTCTCGATGTAGATGCGCGGCATACGAGGGGCGCATTTCCATTTAGCGAACGCTTCTCCCCGTGTTCCAGCCGGCAACCGTCGCGATCGTCGGCCGCCCCAACGTGGGCAAGAGCGCGCTCTTCAATCGCCTGATCGGTCGCCGACTCGCTATCGTCGAGGCGACAGCGGGCGTCACGCGCGACCGTCTTTACGCGCTCGGCGAGTGGCGTGGCCGCGCCTTTACCCTCGTGGATACCGCCGGCATCGATCCGGACGCCGGACGCGAGCGCCCCGAAGACGAGATCGCGGCGGCGACGGCCCGCCAAGCGGAGGCGGCAGCACAGCAAGCCGACGTCGTGCTTTTCGTGGTGGACGCGCAGAGTGGGCGCCATCCGCTCGACGAAGAGGTCGCTCGGATCCTACGCACTACGCGTCGGCCGATCGTGTTGGTCGCCAACAAGGCGGAGTCGCCCGATGCGGCCGCGTCCGTGCATGCGGAGTTCTCCTCCCTCGGCTTCGGCGTGCCGGCTGCGGTTTCGGCGATTCACGGCGAAGGGACGGGAGATCTCCTCGATCGGATCTTCGAGTTGCTGCCGCCCGGCGAAGGGGAGCCGATCGCGAGCGACGAGTTGGCCCTTGCGATCGTCGGCCGTCCGAACGTCGGGAAGAGTTCGCTGCTCAACGCACTCCTCGGCGAGGAGCGCGCCCTCGTCTCCGAGGTTCCCGGAACCACGCGCGATGCGCTCGACACGATCTTACGCCGCAGCGACCGCACCTTGCGCCTCATCGACACGGCCGGGGCTCGCAAGAAGCCGGAGGCACACGGAGCGATCGAATACTATGCTGCGTTGCGCTCCGTTGCCGCCATCGCGCGCTGTGACATCGCGTTGCTCGTCTTCGACGCAACCGCCGGCGTTACGACGCAGGACCGGCGGCTCGCCGGGATGATCATCGAAGAGCGCAAAGGCTTGATCCTCGTCGGCAACAAGTGGGACCTGGCGCGCGAGCAGGGCGGAGACTTCAGCCAGGGTGAACTCGCCAATGCCATTCACGACCTCATCCCCTTCGCACGTTTTGCGCCGATCACGTTTCTGTCGGCGAAGACGCATCGCCGCATCGGCAGTCTCATGCCGTTGGTCGAGCAGGTCGCGGCGAATCTCGATCGGCGCATCCCGACGCCGGCGCTCAACAACGTCGTGCGCGAAGCGGTGCTGACGCACCCGGCGCCTGCGATCGGCGGAAAGGTTCTGCGCGTCTTCTACGTGTCACAGCCGGAGACGCATCCGCCGCTGTTCGTCTTTCATTGCAACGATCCAGATCTCGTGCAGCGCGCTTACGAGCGCTATCTGGAACGCGTGCTCCGCACCCACTTCGAGTTCGAAGGCGTCCCATTGAGTTTTCAGTTTCGCCCCCGCCATGCCGAGGAGGCCGTTGCGTGATTCTCTTTCTCAGCTTTATCGTGGCATTCGCCGTCGGGTCGATTCCGTTCGGCTATCTGATCGGCCATTTCGTCTATCGCGTCGATATCCGCGAGCATGGATCCGGGAACATCGGCGCGATGAACGCCCTGCGCGCGATCGGCAAGATCGGAGCCGCCGCCGTGCTGCTGCTCGACGCACTCAAGGGCTTCGCTCCGGTCTTTACCGTCCTCATCCTCGGGTACGGAGACGTCGCGGCCTCGCTCGCTGCCGGCGGGTCGGTGCTCGGGCACTGCTTCTCGCCGTGGATGCGTGGGCACGGTGGTAAGGGCGTGGCGACTTCGTTCGGCGCGATCATCGCGCTCAGTCCCTACGCCGGCGCGATTGCCATTCTTGGCTGGATCGCAGGCGCGCTCGCGACGCAGTACTCCTCGGTCGGCTCCTTCTTCGGCAGCCTGCTCGCCCCGGTCGCGCTCTACATCTTCTCCGGCGGCTCGCTCGCGGAGACGCTCTACGGCGTCTTCGCGTTCGCGGTCATCCTCTACACCCATCGCGAGAATATCGCTCGCCTTCGCGACGGTAGTGAGAATCCGATCAGCCTTCCTCCGCGCCATGAACAGGAATAAGCGGGGCCTTTGCAACGAGGGCTCGCGGGGTGCGAGCCCGTATTTCGGGCCGTCATGATTTCGTCGAACGACCTGCGAAACGGGATTACCATCGTCGTCGACGGTCAACTCTGGACCGTGATCGAGTTCCTGCACGTCAAACCGGGGAAGGGCCCCGCCTTCGTGCGCACGCGTCTGAAGAACGTGAAGACCGGGACGACGCTCGAGCGGACCTTTCGCGCCGGCGAGAAGCTCGAGCGCGCAACCCTCGACAACCGCGAGATGCAGATGCTCTACAACGATGCCGAGGGCTTCCACTTCATGGACCAGGAATCGTTCGAAAACGTCACGCTGCAACGCGAGCTCATCGGAGGCCCGGCCGATTTTCTCAAAGACGGTATGGTCGTCGACGTGCAGTTTCACGATGGCGTTCCGATCGGGGTCGACTTGCCGGCGCACGTGGAGTTGAAAATCGTCGATACCGATCCGGGCTTCCGCGGCGACACCGCCACCAATACGACCAAACCTGCGAAGCTCGAAACCGGCGCCACCGTCCAGGTGCCGCTCTTCGTCGAGAGCGGCGACATCATTCGGATCGATACGCGCGACCGCCGCTACATCGGCCGCGTCAACGCGTAGTTCTCGAGCGTGACCACCGCCGTCACGCTCTTCGTTGCCGCCTTTCTGGCGAGCGTCTTCGGCTCGATGGTCGGGTTGGGCGGCGGCTTCATCCTCGTTCCGGTTCTGCGCCTCTTCCTCGGTTTAGGCCCCGCGGAGGCGTCGGGCACGGCCCTCGTGCTCGTCGTCGCCAACAGCGCGAGCGGCGCATTCACGTACTTGTTGCAAAAACGCGTGCACATTCGCCTTGGCCTGCTCTTTGCCGCGGGCGGCTGGCCCGGCAGCATTATCGGCGCACTCCTCGTGAAGGACATCGCACCTACACTCTTCGACGCGCTGCTGGCGGCGCTGCTCGTCTTCGTCGCGATCGACATGATTCTGCGCCGTGCCAAGCATGTGGCCTCACGTGAGGATCCCGTGGCGAGCGTGGGTTCTTTGCGCGGCATGCGCGCGGCGCCCGCCATAATCGTCGGCTTCTTCGTCGGCCTCATTTCGAGCCTTTTCGGCATCGGCGGAGGCATCGTGCTCGTTCCAACCCTTCTTTACGCCTCCGATCTTCCCGCACACGCGATCAGCGCGACCTCGCATTTCGGCATCTTCTTGACCTCGCCGGTCGGACTCGCGACGCACGCCTGGCAGCACGATATCATCATCGCGGATATCCTTCCGCTGGTGCTCGGCGGCCTGTGCGGAGGCCCAATCGGCGCGCGTCTTTCGTTGCGACTGAAATCTCCGCAGTTGTTGGTGCTCGTCACGATCGCGTTGGTCGTCGGCGCTTTCTCTCTCGTTCTTCGCCATCTCTGAGGGGTGACGCGCTCGCGCTTAGGAATGAAGCGCGTCAAGCGCGAAAGCCCGAGCGATGCACCTCGTGCTCACGCTGTTGCTCGCGCTCTCGCTCCCGTCGCACGCGCGTCTCGACCCCGACCAGGCGCGCGTACCGATGCAGATCGGCCCCGATGGAAGCGTCGCCGCAACCGTCACGCTCGACAGCCCATCGGGAACGTCGCAGATTGCCGTGTGGGATCCGGCGCACCGGCTACACGTGCTTGCGCCGAGCGCGCCTCTCCAGCCCGGTGAACTCTCTGAGGAGCTCGAACTCGGCGGCTTCGATGGCGCTGGAACGATATATGCGACCTTGCTGAAGTCCATGGAGATGGAAGCCGGCGGGAACCAGAGCGTTCCCGGCCTCTATCCGGCGAGCGCCTTCGTGCCGCTCAACACCCAGCCATGCGATGCGGTCGCGGGCACCGATTTCCTACCGCACGTCGAGCGCGTCGTCGCCGACGCCGTCTATTTGACCTACGAATCGCCGGATTCGATAGAAGTGCTGCAAGGCGATCGCACGAGCGACTTTGCGCCGTACGCCGTTCGCCTGCAGGAGGGAGCGTGCACGCTTCTCGCACGCGCCTCGATCCGCGACGTCGCCGGTGAGTATGCCGTCGGCTTCCGCGGCTACCTCGGCGATTTCATCGCGCCGACCGATCTCGACACGGATCGCCAACGCTACGTTGCCGTCCGCTTTCACGCGGGCGGGCTCGCAGAACTCGGCCCCGGCGTCGCGTTGGCCGTCGCGCCGGATGGGACGACGGTCGGAGCCGACGCTCCTTCCGGCGTCCACGAAAGCGAGACCGAGAGTGCGAACGGGAACTCGGAAACGTTTTCGTGCTGCACGCCGCATGCAATGCTCTGGCGCCCGAGCAGCACGTCCGTCTCGCTCGCACCGAGTGCGCGATCGAGCGTCGCCTACGCGATCGACGGAGTCGGCCGTGCGGCCGTCGTCGGCGGCATGCTGATCGATGCGATGGGGAAGCATCGCGCGTTTCTCTGGACCGACGGTAATCTCTATCTGCTCGACGACGTTGTGCACGCGGCCGGCTGGCGCTTCGAAGCCGTCTTCGCCTTCGGCCTCCATCACGAGATCCTCGGCGTCGGAACGCACAACGGCGCGGCCGCGATCTTCGAAGTTTCGCGGGCTCCAGGCGCGGGCGTTGGTTTTGTGCGGTGACTGGTTAGCGGCGTGGCTGCATCGCCGGCCATCGAGAGAAGGCCAAGATTCCGAGGGCCAGCACTCCCCCAAAGGGGATCAGCCATAGAAGCGCGAGCGGCCCGGCCAGCCCTGCTCGATTAAGCGCCACCCAAGAAAACCAGATGGGCAGTATAAAGATGCCCCCGAAGACGACCAGCAAGAAAATCCATATGGGCGCGTCGATGATTCCAAGCATTTTGGGCCAGTTCGCCTTAGTCCCGAAACTGCCCCACCACCCTCATCCGGCGCCAACTTCGCCTACTTGGGTCTGGTCATCTCCGCCGGTACGACAACTTTGTCGTACTGCTCGCCGGTAACGCCGAGCGCGAGCGCGGCGGCGCGCAACGTCGTCTTCTCGTGGTGCGCCTTCTTGGCGATCTGCGCGGCTTTGTCGTAGCCGATGTGCGGCGAGAGCGCGGTGACGACCATCAGCGACTCGTCGAGGTGGCGCTTGATGACTTCTTCGTTGGGCTCGAGGCCTTCCACCATGTGGACGCGGAACATCGTGCACGCGTCGCGCAAGAGCGTGGCGGAGTGCAAAAAGTTCGCGATCATCACCGGGTTGAAAACATTCAGCTCGAAGTTTCCCTGCGAGGCGGCGAAGCTCACGGCGAGATCGTTCCCGTAGACCTGCACGCAGACCATCGTCATCGCCTCGGATTGCGTCGGGTTCACCTTTCCCGGCATGATCGAGCTTCCGGGCTCGTTCTCGGGTAGGATCAACTCGCCGATCCCGGCGCGTGGGCCGGAGCCGAGCCAGCGGATGTCGTTGGCGATCTTCATGAGCGCGGCCGCGAGCATCTTGAGGGCGCCGGAGGCAAAGACGAAGTCGTCGTGCGAGGCGAGCGCGGTGAACTTGTTCGGGTGCGAGCGGAACGGCAAGCCGGTCAACTCGGCGATCTTCTTTGCGGTCCGTTCGCCGAACTCGGGATGCGCGTTCAGGCCGGTACCGACCGCGGTCCCGCCGATCGCGAGATCGTAGAGGGGATCGAGCGCCTCGCGGCACGCTGAGATCGCGCGGTCGAGCTGCGTCGCATAGCCGGAGAACTCTTGCCCCAGGGTCAGCGGCGTCGCGTCCTGCAGATGCGTCCGGCCGACCTTTACGATGTCTTTCCAAGCGGTGGCCTTCGCCGCAAGCGCGTCACGCAGCGTCTCCACGGCGGGAAACAACGAGATCATCGCCTCCGCCGCGGCCACATGCATCGCCGTCGGGAACGTGTCGTTCGACGACTGCGACATGTTCACGTCGTCGTTGGGATGGATCGGCTTCTTCGAACCCATCTCGCCGCCGGCCAACTCGATTGCCCGGTTCGAAATCACCTCGTTGACGTTCATGTTCGTCTGCGTGCCGGAGCCCGTCTGCCAGATGCGCAGCGGGAAATGCGCGTCGAGTTTTCCGTCGATGATCTCGTCTGCCGCCGCGACGATCAACTTCGCCTTCTCGTCGCTCAGCTTTCCGAGGTCCCGATTCACGAGGGCAGCGGCCTTCTTCAAGGTCGCCATCGCGCGAATTACTGCCTTCGGCATGATGTCGCGGGGCCACGCGCCCTCACCGATATCGAAGTGGATGAGCGAGCGCGCGGATTGCGCGCCGTAGTACTTGTCCGCCGGGACGTCGATCGTGCCCATCGAATCGGACTCCGAGCGCGTGCCCGCGGCGACGCCCGCTATTCGTCCTTCGTTCATGCTTATATCCTCACTCGCTTGGTCGCGATTCTGCTCTGATAAAGGTCGCAGCTGTCGTCGAAGGCAAGCGGTGAAAATATGCTCCTTCGGAGATAATGAAGGAAATCCACATCGCTCATCACGCGAATGCCTGCGGTTTCGGCTGCGATTCGCAGTTGCACGGGCAAGCTCAACACGTTCCGATCGCGCGATACGACGATCGCTGCCTCGCCAGTAAAGGCCGTTTCAAAAAGGTAGTCGTCGTTGGGATCGATACAACCCATTCGCTGGTGCTTCAGAGGGATGACGAGATCGGGATTCGATCCTCCCAGTATCTCAACGATGTCTCGGATGTCGCCATCATCGAGGCCCAACGCGTCTAGGGTGTGCGCTACCTCTTCGACAAGCTTGCCCGTTACCAGAAGATCGAACAGCCCGGTACGCCAGAAGCGAACGATCTCCGCGGAAGCGGAGGATACGCTGACGAGACCTGGAGCGAGGACATTCGCGTTGAGGACTACGCGCAATCGGTTCATCGTGGCCTCGTGGAACGCAGTTTCCTTCGCGTACTACGCAAGGCTTCGTCGACGCGTTCTTCGGTGATGTCTCCCAAACGCTCACGGATGCGCCTCTGCCAAGCGCCGAGCCTCTGCGCCCAGTCGCCGCGATCTATCTCTTCCCTCAGCAGACGATCGACGGCTTGACGCACCAGGTCCGATACATTGGAATCGCGGTCAGCGGCAAGGCTTCGCAACGCCCGCTTTTGATCTTCGTCGAGGTAAATTTGTGTTCGCCGCACGAGTATCAGTATACACCATGGTGTACGCTGGTCAAGCGCGGCGCCGGCCCGTCATCGCGGCAGTGGCATCCAGCGTGCGACTCTCCGGCCGCAGCTCGATGATCTCGTAGATCGAAAGCGGAAAGCGAGGGTCGAAGCGGCGGTGGTTGCAGCGCGGGCAACTCGCCGGCTTCCTAGGAACGCGCCTGCGCAGCAGCTCGAAGGCGCAAGATTCGCAACGGAGGATGTACCGCTTGCCCGATTCCCGGCGCGGCCGCACGTGGCCGAGGTCGTGGTAGATCGAGCCGAGCCCGCACTCGCGCATCTTGCGCCGAAAGCGCGCGCCGTGGCCGGTGTCGCGGAAGCGGTCGTAACACCACGCGTGGACCATCTCGTGCAACAGCGTTTCTTCCAGGGCCTCGGGGTATTTGCGAAAGTGCTTGGGAGAGAGCTCGATGAGCAGCGGCCTGCGGCCGTACGTGATCCGCCCGGCGGAGTTCGAGAAGCGCTCGTTGTACGCAATGCGGCAATCCGGGGCGCCGCCGTTGAAATGCTCGTTGTTCAGGCGCGCAAAAAGCAACTGTAGGTCGGCCTCGGAAGGCAACACGAATGATTCGATTCGCCGCGCGTCCAAACGACTCTTGGTGAACCCCCCGCCGCGCGGGCTCCCGCCGCGCATCTACCTGCGCTTCGTGATCCCCTTCGCCGTCGTTTTCCTCGGCGTCATGGGCTACTTGGTCGCTCTGGGCTTCGGCGTGGGCGGCTCGGTCTTCGGCACGGGCGGGCCTCGCGCTGCCGCCCAGAGCGCCCAGCAGCGCGTCGAAGGCGGCCCACCGCCGGCCGTGATGTTGCAACTGCAGACGCTGCGCGCTCGGATTGCCGCGCACCCGCAGGATGACGTCGCCCTGACGCAGCTCGGCGATATGTATTTGGCCGCGAATCAGTTCCGCGATGCGATCCCCTATTATCGGCGGGCGCTCGCCGTAAACCCGCACAACGTCGCGGCACAGACCGGCCTTTCCGAAGCTCAAGAAAGCCTACGCGAGACGCAGCGGTGAGAATCTACATCTCCTGCGACATGGAAGGCACGGCCGGTGTCTGCTCGTGGAGCCAGTGCGATCCCGAGAATCGAGACGAGTATCCGGTCTATCGCCGCTTCATGACGCAGGAAGTGCGCGCGGCGATCGAAGGCGCGCGCGCGGGAGGCGCAACGCAGTTCTCGATCAACGACTCGCACTGGTCGATGCGAAACCTTCTCTTGGATGAGTTGCCCGCCGACGTGCGGGTCGTTTCCGGCGCGCCCAAGCCGTATTCGATGGCAGAGCGAATAGGCGACGGTGTCGACGCGGTTTTCCTCACCGGCTACCATGCGAAGGGCGGCGATCGCGACGGCGTGCTCGCGCACACGTTCAGCGACGAAACGGTCTATCGCGTCACCGTCAACGGCACGGAGTGCAGCGAAGCGCTGCTGGTCGCGGCGCTCGCGGGCTCCCACGGCATCCCGGTGGTGCTCGTCACGGGCGACCGCACGATCGTGAACGAGACGCTGCAAGCGCTTCCGTGGGCGGCCGGCGTCGCGGTCAAGGACGCAATCGGCTTCAACGCGGTGAACTCGCTTACGCCGACGGCGGCGCAGGCGGCGATTCGAACCGCCGCGCAGGAGGCGGTCGGGCGGGTCGCGGGCGCCCAGCCTTTCACGTTCGCGCCGCCGATCGAGATCATGCTCGAAACCGTGCGCGTCGAGAACTGCGATTACATCGAGCTGATGCCGGGATTCGAGCGCGTCGGCGGCCGAAGCGTACGCTTCAACGCCGCCGACTATCCTTCGGCCTACCGCGCTTATGTCGCCGCCGTCCGGCTCGGCGGCGCCGCTAACGTGCGCGCATGAGGCTCTATATCTCGAGCGACATGGAGGGCGTCGCCGGCGTCAGCGCGTGGCAACAGGTCGATGCCCGAACCCCGCATCCCGACTACGCGATCTTTCGCCGCACGTACACGCAAGAGGTGTGCGCGGCGATCGAGGGTGCGCGCGCGGCGGGCGCCGGCGACGTGATCGTCAACGACTCCCACGGTCCGATGCGTAACCTGCTCCTCGACGAGCTGCCCTCCGACATTCGGGTGATCTTCGGCAATCGCAAGCCCTATTCGATGGTCCAGGATGCCGATGGTGGTTTCGAAGGCGCCTTCTTCGTCGGTTATCACGGTGGGATCGGCGACATGAACGCCGTGCTTTGCCATACGTACACGCCCTCGGTGATCTACGAAGTACGCCTCAACGGCGTGGCGTGCAGCGAGGCGACCATCAACGCGGGGCTTCTCGGCCATTACGGCGTGCCGCTGCTGCTCGTGACCGGAGATCGCACGACCGTGGAAGGCGTGCAGGCGCAGATGCCGTGGATCCGCGGAGCGATCGTGAAGGAATCGATCGGAAGCTTCGCTGCCGATTCGCTTTCGCCGCAGGCGGCTCAGCGGCTCATCCGCGACGCAGCGCGTGGCGCCGTCGAGCATGCAAAAGACGCGAAGCCATACCGCTTCGAGGCACCGATCGCGCTCGAGGTCCAGCTCGTCACCGCGGCACAAGCCGATCTGGTCGCGACGATCCCCGGCTTCGAACGGATCGGCGGGCGCAGCGTGCGCTTCACGCACGCCGAGTATCCGGTCGTCTTCAAAGCCTTCGTCGCGACGTGGCGAATGGGCGCGCTAGCAGGCTAGAGGCGGATGGCGGGCTCGTCGCGCGGTACGAGGCCGGCGTCGGCCGCAGCGCTTGATTGCGCGCGCCGGCTGTAGACGCGCAGCTCGGCAATGTCGCGCGGGAAGATCATCTCGAGCGTCCAGTCGAAGGCGACGCGCAACTTGCGATCGAGCCCCGGCAAGCGGAGCAGATAGTACGTCCGCCATAAGAACCAAGCCAAATATCCGGTCAGCACGCGATTTCCGGGAAGCTGTGCGACCGCCTTGCGCGCGCCGAGCGACGCCATCATGCCCAGCGCTGAAAAGCGAAAGGCTTTTGTCGGCGCTCCACGCAGCACGGCGACGAGGTTGTCGGCAAGCCTGGGCCCTTCGCGCACGGCGTGCTGAGCGGTCGGAGGATAGAAGCCGCCCGCACCATCGGGGATTGCCGCACAGTCGCCCGCAGCCCATACGGCTGGAAACGCCGCAACGCGCAGATCCTCACCCACGACGACCGCTCCGCGTTTAGTTTGCGGCAACGGCGTCGTCGCGATAATCGGCGACGGCTTGACGCCGGCACTCCAGACGATCGTCGACGTCTCGATTCGCGCGCCGCTCTGCAGACCCAACCCTGCGTCGTCGGCACGCGCAACGCCGTCGCCCGTCATGACCTGCACGCCGCGTGCCGTAAGCACCTTCGCGGCATACGCACCCATGCGCGGCGGAAGGCCGGGCAGCAGCGTGGTTCCGCCTTCGAGCAGGACGACGCGAACTCGTTGCGGCGGGACGTGCGGATAGAAGCGCAAGACGCTCTTGAAGAGTTCGACGATCTCGCCTGCCGCTTCGACGCCGGTGAAACCGCCGCCCACGATAACGATCGTCAAGAGGCGCTGCAATGACAGCGGCTCGTCGGTCGAATCGGCCAGCTCGAGCAGCCAAACCAAGCGATTTCGGAGAACGGCGGCGTCTTCCAAGGTCTTGAGCGCAAAGGTGCGCTCCGCGACGCCGGGCAGGTTGAAGGTCGACGTCGCCGAGCCGAGGGCGAGCACGACGTGATCGTAGGCGAGGGTTTCGGCGATGCCGGTGAGCGTGTGCGTGTACGAAATGGTGCCGGCGCGAACGTCGAGCGCATCGACGTCGGCAAGCACGAAGTTCGTACGCCGAAGCTGCGCCCGAATCGGCGTGACGACGTGCCGCACGTCGAGCGCGCCGGAACACACCTCCGGCAACATCGGCGTGAAGACGCTGAAGTTTTCGCGCCCGATCAGCGTGAGTTTCGCCTCGCCCGGACGCAATCGACGCTCCAGCCGTGAGGCGACCGCGATCCCGGCGAAGCCGCCGCCGAGGATGACGATGCGCGGCGTCGTACGCGTCACGACGTGCAAGTCTTTCCGCCGCCGCAGGAACCTCGCGAGCCGCAGGAGCCCAAAGCTCCGTCGTCCGGCAAGCGCGCGGGCGGCATCGGGGCCATCGCGGCGACGCTCACCGCGTTGGCGGTGAAGTTCAAGGCGCTGCTCGTGCTGCTGCTCCAGTTCAAGTGGGTGCTGTTGCTCGGCAAGGTGCTCGCCTCGAGTTGGACGCTCGTGCTCACGCTGTGGTTCTACGTCCTCGCCTTCGGCTGGCGTTTCGGCGTGGCGCTCGTACTCCTCATCCTAGCGCACGAGTTAGGACACTATGCCGCGTTTCGGGCCTATGGTCTGCCGGTCCGCCTTCCCGTTTTCATACCGTTTCTCGGCGCGTTCACCGCCGGCGCTGCCCCCGCCGATCCCGAGCACGGCGCATACATCGCGCTTGCCGGACCGCTCGTCGGCTTCGGTCTCGCCGCCGCATGCTACGCACTCGGCGCCGTCTTTCACGATCGGTTCTGGTACGCATGTGCCGCCGTCGGCGCGTTCTTGAACCTCTTCAACATGATTCCGGTCCCGCCGTTTGACGGCGGGCGCGTAGTTTTCTCGGCACGCGCGGCACGGCCGGGCGCGCGTTTGGTGGTCGGCGCCTGGTATCTCACGACGCTTGCCGGGCTCATCGCCGTGACGTGGCAGGCGTATGCGACGCTCGGAGGCGCGCCCGGGAGCTCGTTCTAGGCGTTCACGCGGGTTCGAGGATCATAGCAATGCCCTGGCCCACGCCGATGCACATCGTGCAGAGCGCGCGCTTCGCGCGCCGGTCTGCGATTTCGATGGAGGCGGTAAGCACGAGACGCGCACCGCTCATGCCGAGCGGATGTCCCGAGCGCGATCGCTCCGCCGTTCGGGTTCACGTGCGGCGCATCGCCGGGGAGCCCGAACTCGCGCAGGCACGCGAGCGACTGCGACGCGAACGCCTCGTTCAGTTCGATCAGATCGAAATCGCCGATTGCGCGGCGGGTCCGAGCGAGGAGCTTTTTCGTCGCGGCGATCGGCCCCATCCCCATGATGCGCGGCTCGACGCCCGCGGCGGCCGCCGCCACGATGCGCGCGCGGGGAGTCAATCCGTAACGCGCGACCGCGTCTTCCGATGCGACGATCAGGGCCGCGGCGCCGTCGTTGATGCCGGACGCATTGCCGGCCGTCACCGTGCCGCCTTCGCGAAACGGGGTGGGCAGCTTCGCCAGCGTTTCGAGCGAGGTATCCACCCGCGGATGCTCGTCGCGATCGACCTTCGTCGTCAACTTCTTCTGCTCGATCGTTACCGGAACGATCTCCCGCGCCATCCGCCCCGAAGCGATCGCCGCGATCGCGCGGCGATGCGAACGCACCGCGAAGTTGTCCTGCTCCTCGCGGCCGACATGAAACTCCACCGCAACGTTCTCTGCGGTCTCCGGCATGCTGTCGATTCCGTACTGCTTCTTGAGCACGGGATTGACGAATCGCCAGCCGATCGTGGTGTCGTAGAGAACGGCATCGCGCGCGAACGCGCCTGCCGCCTTCGGCATCACGAATGGTGCACGGCTCATACTTTCCACGCCGCCGACGATCGCAAGCTCGATCTCTCCCGCTGCGATCCCGCGTGCGGCGATCGCGACGGCGTCCATGCCCGAGCCACACAGGCGATTCACGGTCGATCCGGAGAGCGAGTGCGGCAATCCCGCAAGCAACAACGCCATCCGCGCGACATTCCGGTTGTCTTCGCCTGCCTGATTCGCACACCCGAGGTAGACGTCGTCGATCGCTTCCCAGTCGACGTTCGGGTTACGCTCGACGAGCGCGCGAATCGGGATCGCCGCCAAGTCGTCGGCGCGCACGCTCGCGAGCACGCCGCCGTACCGTCCGATCGGGGTGCGGACGCCGTCGCACAGGAATGCCACGGTCATGTCTTGACGACCGATCCCCGAACCGCGGTCGAGTGGCCGCGAAAAGCCGCGACTAGGTGCCCGTCCTCGGCACGAACCATTACGTCGTAGATGCCGAAACGGCCGGTCGAAATCGACTTCGCGCGCCTCGGCGATCAACAGCTCTCCCTCGTTCGCCGACGTGACGTAGGTGATCGAGCAGTGTTGCGCGACCGACCGGACGTTACGCGAGTTACACGCGAAAGCAAATGCGGAATCCGCAAGCGTAAAGATCGCACCGCCGTGCGCCGTCTGGTGCCCGTTGATCATCTCCGAATCGAGCCGCATCGAGACGCGAGCATAACCGGGAGCGATCGCCTCGATGCGCATGCCGGCCGCTCGCGATGCACGATCCTTCTCGAACATCGCGGCGACGCAACGCTCCGCGAGCGCTTGTTCCTCCAATCTACTCTCCTCGGAACGAGGGCGTTCGTTTTTGTGCGAACGCCTCGACCCCCTCACGAAAATCCTCGGTTGCGCCCAGCATGCGCTGCACGTCGCGCTCGAGTTCGAGTTGCTCGTCCAGATCGTGCTGCCAGGCGGCTGCCATCGCCGACTTGATCGCACCGAACCCCTTGGTCGGACCGGAGGCGAAAGCGCTGACGAGAGCGTCGCACTCCGCATCGAGTTCGGCGTCTTCGACAACTTCCAGATCGCACCCCATTCGTAGGCCTGCCGCGCGCCGAGCGGCGTCCCGAGCATTGCGAGACCCACGGCGCGCGCGTGCCCGATCAGGCGCGGCAACATCCACGTCCCACCCGAATCCGGAAGCAATCCGATGCGCGCGAACGACTCCACGAACTGTGCCGACGCCGCGGCGACGACGACGTCGCAGGCGAATGCGAGGTTCGCGCCCGCGCCGGCCGCGACGCCGTTGACTCGCGCGACCACCGGCTTCTCGAGCGTGCGTATCGCCCGAACGAGCGGAGCATAATGCCGCTCGATCGTCGCGCCGAGATCGCTTCCAGGCACGACGTTCTTCTCGCCGAGGTCCTGCCCCGCGCAGAATGCTCGTCCCGCGCCGCTCAGGAGCACCACCCGCGTGCGCTCGTCGTTACCCGCTCCCTCGAACGCCGCCCGCGCGGCGTCGAGCATCTCGCCGGTCAACGCGTTCAGTTTCTCGGGCCGGTTCAGCGTGACCCGGAGCACGCCCCCTTCTCGCTCCACTAGAAGCTGCTCGCTCATACGAGTTGCGCCGCGATCGCGTCAACGTCGAGTTCGACGCTCTCGGTTACCGGATGACTCTGGCACATGAGCACGACGCCGCTGCGCACCTCGTAGTCTTCGAGTGCGAACTGTACGTCCATGTCTACCTCTCCTCCAACGAGTTGCGCCCGGCATGACGAGCAGATGCCGCTCTTGCACGAATACGGCAAGTCGATCCCGCTCCGCAGCCCGGCGTCGAGGATCGATTCGCGGTCCTTGTGCACGTCGAAGGCTCGTACCGTCCCGTCGATCGTCACGCTGACGTGGCAGAGTTCCTCTGCCTTTGCCGCCGCGCGCTCGCGCCGAATGGTCCCTCGTCGCCCATCGGTTGTAAAGCGCTCGACGATCACACGAGAACGGTCGAAGCCTCGTTCGTCGAGAACGGCGATGACGCTCTCCATCATGCTTTCGGGACCACAGAGAAAGACGGAATCGATATCGTCGAGGTCGACCCAACTCTCGGTAAGCGCCCGCGTGCGTTCGCGGTCGATACGCCCATTGAACAACTCGATTTCCTGCTTCTCGCGGCTCGTGACGAAGATCACGGCGAAGCGTCCGAGATAACGGTCCTTGAGGCGGAGCAACTCCTCGCGAAACATCGTCGACGAGGAGGAGCGATTCCCGTACACGAGCGTGAATCGGCTGTGGGTCTCGATCGCCAGCGTCGTTTCGATGAGCGAAAGAACCGGCGTGATGCCGCTGCCGGCAGCAAACGCCAAATAATGGCGCCGCTGCGATGGATCGAGCGGCAGAAAGAAACGCCCCTCCGGCGAAGCGACGTCGAGTTGCGCACCGGGTCGTAGCGTCCCGTGCGCCCACGCGGAAAAGAGGCCGTCGTCGACGCGCTTGATCGCAACGCGCAGACGGCCGGCTAGAGGACTCGAACAAATCGAGTACGAGCGCCGCTCTTCGTTGCCGTCGATCGCCGCGCGGAGGGTGAGATACTGTCCTTGCGTGAACGCGAACTCGTCGCGAAGGTCCTCGGGCACGTCGAACTCGACGGCGATCGCGTCGCGCGTCTCCTTACGTACGTTGCGCACGGTCAGCTTGTGAAACTTCACGAAGCGCTCACGCTAATGGGGCTTGAAGTAGTCAAACGGTTCACGGCACGCGCCGCAACGATAGAGTGCCTTGCAAGGCGTGGAGCCGAAGCGGCTCTGCAGGCTCGTCTCTCCCGAGCCACAATGCGGACAGCGCACGACGACGCTCGCGACCGGCCCGAAGGCCAGATCGGCGTGAGGCGCTGCGTGCGGCGGCGCGATGCCGAACTCGAGAAGCCGCTCGCGTCCACGCGCACTGATCCAATCGGTCGTCCATGCGGGGGCGAGGCGCACGTCGATGCGAACCCGATCGATTCCACGCTTCCGCAACGTCCGCTCGACGTCGTCCCGAATCACCTGTGTCGCGGGGCATCCCGAGTACGTCGGCGTCATCGCAACTTCGAGCACGCCCTCGACATATCGAACGTCGCGCACGATGCCGAGATCCGTGATCGACAGCGCCGGTATCTCCGGGTCCCGGATCTCGTCGAGCCAGCTGCGGATCGTCGCGAGTTGAGGAAGCGTTTTCACCAGACGCCCTCCGGCAGCGAGCGCGGCAACGCTTGCATCTCCGCGAGCAGATAGCTCAGCTGTTCGGTATGGAGGCCTTGCTTGCCGCCGCGCTGCGTCCACGAGTCGCCGGGAACGTCCAACGCCGCCGACGAGAACGCCGTGCGCACGCGATCGCGCCACGGATCGAGCAATGCAGGCGGGTCGAATCCGATGCCGACCTCGAGCATGGCGGCGTCGACTTCATCTCGCAAGAAAAGCTCGCCCGTGTAGCGCCAGAGGTCGTTCGCTGCACGCTGCGCGCGCGCATGGCTTTCCTCGGTGCCGTCGCCCAAACGGATCAACCAATCCTCGCTGCGGCGCAGGTGGTATGCCGTCTCCTTGCGCGACTTCTGGGCAATCGCGGCAACCTGCTCGTCCTGCGATCGCACCAGCTCGCCGAGCGCGAGATACGACCACAGATCGAAGAAGTAGCCGCGCACGATCGTTGAAGCGAAATCTCCGTTGGGCCTCTCGACCAGCAACACGTTATGAAATTCGTTTGCGCCGCGATGAAAGGCCAAGCGATCCTCGTCTCGCCCGGCGCCTTCGAGTTGGCCGGCATACGCCAGCCAGAGACGCGCTTGTCCGAAGAGATCGAGCGAGACGTTCGCAAACGCGACGTCCTCCTCCATGATGGGCGCGTGCGCGACCCACGCGCACAGCTGTTGCGCGAGCACGAGGGCATTGTCGCCCAGCCGCATCACGTACTCCACGCGCGGATCCAGAGTCGTTCCCGTCACAGGTGCTTCACGCCCTTGGGAACATGATAATACGTCGGATAGCGGTACGTCTTGTCCTCGGACGGACTGAAGAATGCGTCGCCCTCCGACGGGTCGGTCGCGTGCACGTCTTCCGATCTGACGACCCAGATGCTCACGCCTTCGTTTCGCCGCGTGTACACGTCTCGTGCGTTCTCGAGCGCCATTCGCGCATCTGCGGCGTGCAGGCTGCCGACGTGTTTGTGCGCGAGACCCGCCTCGCTGCGCACGAAGATTTCCCACAGCGGCCACTCGTCTTTTTTCATGATGGCGGCCCGGCCCCACTCTCCCGTTTGCGGGCGTGCTCGGCCGCGGCTTCGCGAACCCACGCGCCTTCTTCCCACGCGTCGACGCGCGCCTGCAAGCGGTCCTTGTTGCACGGGCCATCGCCGCGGATCACGCGGTAGAACTCATCCCAGTCGATCGGCCCGATCTCGTAATGCTGCGTCTCCTCGTTCCAACGAAGCTGAGGATCAGGAATCGCCAACCCGAGCTGCTCCGACTGTGGAACGGTCTGGTCGATGAACTTCTGCCGCAACTCGTCGTTGGTGAAGAGCTTGATTTTCCAGCGCAGCGACTGCTCGTTGTGCGTCGACTCCGTATCCGGCGGCCCGAACATCATCACCGCCGGCCACCACCAGCGATCGAGCGCATCCTGCGCCATCGCATGTTGTTCGGGCGTTCCATGCGCGAGCTTCCACATGATGTCGAAACCCTGGCGCTGATGGAAGCTCTCCTCTTTACAGATTCGCACCATCGCGCGCGCGTACGGCCCGTAGGAGCAGCGCGTGAGTGGAATCTGGTTGATGATCGCGGCACCGTCGACGAGCCAGCCGATCGCACCGACGTCGGCCCACTGCAGGGTCGGATAGTTGAAAATGCTCGAGTATTTCGCCTTCCCCGCATGAAGCGCGGAGACCATCTCGTCGCGAGGCGTACCCAGCGTTTCGGCGGCACTGTAAAGATAGAGACCGTGGCCGGCTTCGTCCTGCACCTTCGCAAGCAGGATCAGTTTGCGCTGCAAGGACGGCGCGCGTGTGATCCAATTCCCTTCGGGAAGCATGCCGACGATCTCGGAATGCGCGTGCTGGGATATCTGCCGCACGAGCGTCTTGCGATACGCGTCAGGCATCCAGTTCGTCGGCTCGATTTTCAGCGACCGATCGAGCCGTTCGCCGAAGGTGCGCTCGCGCCCATCCGCGCCGTTGGCCTCGCCGTCGATGCCGTCGCTCATCTGCGTGTAGATGTTAGAGCCTCCAGTGCCGGGACGTGTGCGGCGGTTGCGTTCATCGTGAGCAAGTCGTATTGCGCCACGACGTCGTCATGTTGATTGAAGATCGTCACCGACCAGCGCACCTCGCCGTACTCGGGCTTGCGCGGCGCCTTGCTCCTCACCGTAAGGCGCACGTGAACGGTGTCGCCGGGATAGACAGGTTTGAGGAAGCGCAACCCCTCGATCCCGTAGTTGGCGAGGACCGGGCCAAGGTCAGGTTGCACGAAGAGTCCCGCTGCGAACGAGAGGAGCAGATAGCCGTGCGCGACACGTCCGTCAAAGAACGGACTGGCTTTCGCCGCTGCCTCGTCCATGTGGGCATAGAACCGATCGCCGGTGAACTCGGCGAACTGCTCGATGTCCGCGAGTGTGACTTCCCGCGAGCCGGTGTAAAACGTTTCACCGATCGCGAGGGATTCGAAAGGTACCTCGAACGGATGGCGCTCCGTACGCCGCTCCGATGCGCCCGGATTCCACTGCCCCGTCACCGTTGCCAGCCGCTGAGGCGAGCTTTGCACCGCCGTGCGCTGCATGTAATGGAAGATGCCGCGCACGCCGCCCATCTCTTCGCCGCCGCCGGCGCGTCCCGGTCCACCGTGAACGAGCGGAGCGAGCGGCGATCCGTGTCCCGTCTGCTCCTTCGCGCAGTCCCGATCGACGACGAGTAGGCGTCCGTGGAATGAGCCGATCCCGAGCACGATCTCGTCGGCGGCATCTGCGTCGTAGGTGAAGATCGAAGCGACGAGGCTCCCTTGGCCGCGATTCGCGATGGCGATCGCCTCGGCGACGCCCTCGTACGGCATCAGCGTCGTCACGGGGCCGAACGCCTCGACTTCGTGGACTTTCACTGCCTCGAGCGGAGTGTCGCACCGAAGCACGATCGGAGACATGAATGCGCCGGCTGCGCCGTCCGCGCCTACAGCTACGACGTGCATCGGATCGCCGTAGACGATTGCCGCCTCGGTCGCGAGTTCGGCGACACGCTGGCGTACGTCGGTACGCTGCTCGAGGCTGACGAGCGCGCCCATCGTCACGCCTTCGGCGCGCGGGCTGCCGATCACGACCTTGCCGAGCCGCTCGCTCAGCGCACGCGCAACGTCGTCGATGAACGCGCGCGGCACGATCGCACGACGGATACACGTGCAGCGTTGCCCGGCTTTGGCCGTCAGCTCGCGCACGATCTCCTTCACGAAGAGGTCGAACTCCGGCGTGCCGAGAGCGGCGTCCGGCCCGAGGATCGCTGCGTTGAGCGAATCCTGCTCCGCGATGAACCGCACGGCGTTCTCGCGGATCGCGGGTACGGCTTGGAGCTTCATGGACGTGCCGTGCGAGCCCGTGAACGAGACGACGTCTTGTCCCGTCAAACGATCGAGCGCATCACCCAGACCCCCGGCGATGAACTGCAGGCTTCCCTCCGGGAAGATGCCGGATCGCACGATCTCTTCGAAGATTGCGTGCGCTACGTATGCGGACTGCGTCGCGGGCTTGACGATCAGCGGCATGCCGGCAATGATCGCGGGAGCGAGCTTCTCGAGCATCCCCCAGCACGGGAAGTTGAACGCGTTGATCTGGATAGCAACTCCCTGCAGCGGCGTCAGGATGTGACGCCCGACGAACGTCCCGCCTTTGGAGAGCTGCTCGATCGCTCCGTCGATCGCGACGCACGTATCAGGCAACTCGCGCCGCCCTTTCGATGCGAACGAGAAGAGCGTCATGATCCCGCCGTCGATGTCGACAAAGCAGTCTTTCTGCGTCGCACCGGAGTCGAATGAAAGCTCGTAGAAATGCTGCTTGTGCTCGGAAAGGTGGAGCGCAAGCCGCTTTACCAACCCCGCGCGCTCGTGGAACGTCATGCGTCGGAGCGCCGGCCCGCCGACGTTACGCGCGTAATCGAGCGCCGCGGCAAAGTCGAGCCCAGCGCTCGAAACTTGCGCCATGACCCGTCCGTCGATCGCCGATCGAACGTCGACGAAGCCGCCCTTCGCTTCGTGCCAACGCCTGCATGCGTAGCTGCGCAACCTCACGAAAGCCCGTTTCCTCCCTCGCGTTACCTACCAAATGGTAGGCGCCATTCATTCTATCGCGTCCCGCTTGGGGCCGTCAATCTTCAGACCGCTCCGTCGCTCCCCCGAAGATCAGCCGAGAGATTGCCGTTGCGATGTCATGAGCACCGATACGGCCGCTCGGCCGATACCATTCGACCACCGAGTTGGACATCCCGAAAACGAGCCGCGTGATCAGCGCGGCGTCGATGTCGGAGCGGATCGTGCCCGCTCGCTGCGCGGAGCGCACGAGGTCGGTAACGATTGCGTCGAACTTGCGGCGCCGTTCCATCGCTTCCCGCTCCGTCTTCGAGTTGCCGCGTACGCGAAAGAGCACGCTTACTTCAGGAAACATTCGCATCGTTACCTCGGCGACACGCGCGACGATTGCCTCGAGGCGCCGCCGCGGCGTGCCTTCCTTGGCCGCAGGATCGTCGAGGGTTGCGAAGAGCGCGGCGAGGGCCCGATCGAGGCCGTGCGCAAGCAGTGCTTCCTTCCCGGAGACATGGTGGTAGATGCTCGCCTTGGTGATCGCGGCCGCTTTGGCGATCTCGTCCATCGAGGTCGCGTCGAAGCCGCGCTGGGCGAACAGCTTAAAGGCAATGTCGGTCAGCGAATCGATGTCGTAGGGGCGCCGATACTCCATCCTGCAAGGATATCCGCAGTGGAGGCGGGAGGGCCTGCCGACCTCGTCGCACGTTCAGCAGCGATGGCAACCAAGACCCGCGGCGCTGCGGTCCAAAAAACGCTCGCGAACGAGCAGTTGATCACCCTCTTGCGCAACATGCTCTTGCAGCGCGCGGTCGACACGCGCGGCTTTCAACTCAATCGCCAAGGCAAGATTGGGATCGCGATGGGCTCGGAGGGGCACGAAGCGACCCAAGCCGGCGCGGGCATGGCCTTCGTACGCGGCAAAGACTTACTCTATCCGTACTATCGCAACACCGGCATCCTGCTGGCGTGCGGCTTCGATCTCGCCGACCTCTTTCGCTCGCAGTTCGCGCGCGCAACCGACACGACCGGCGGCCGCTCCATCATCAACCACGTCACCGACAAGGCCAAGGGCGTCGCCTCCATCTCGTCGATCATCGCCTCGCAGTGCACGCACGCCGTCGGCGCCGCTTATGCCGTCAAGCATCGACGCGAACGCGACCGCGCGGTACTCTGCACGTTCGGGGAAGGAGCGACGAGCGCGGGCGAATGGCACGAAGCCGTGAACTTCGCCGCGATCCACAGGCTGCCCGTGATCTTCCTCTGCGAGAACAACCAGTGGGCGATCTCGACGCACATCAGCAAGCAGATGGCGAATCCGAACGTTGCCGAGCGAGCACAAGGATATGGCTTCGAGGGGGTGATCGTCGACGGCTTCGACCCGGTCGAGGTTTATCTCGCGGTGAAGCGCGCACGGGAAAAGGCACTCGGCGGCGGCGGGCCGACGTTGGTCGAAGCGAAGTCCTACCGCTTCCTCTCGCATACGACCGACGACGACGAACGCACGTATCGAACGCGTGAAGAAGTCGCAAAACAGCGAGCCAACGATCCCGTCCCGCGCTTCGAGCACCGCCTCGTCGAGCAACGCGTCCTGACGAGCGAACAGATCGAAGAACTGCGCAAGGAGGTCGCGCGCCTGGTCAACGAGACGACGGACGCCGTTGAACTGGAGCCGTTGCCGGCGCCGGAATCACTCTACACGAACGTGTACGCCGGCCCGCCCGATCCCTGGCGCTAGATGTCGACGTTCATGAAGTCGTCGAACTGCGTGACGGCATTCGGGTGGAAGCCTTTCAGATCGCGATTGTAGATAAAGATATCCTCACGCCCCGACGTGACGATCGTCGGTAGATCCTTCGCGAGCTGCGTGAAGAGGATCGCGTCGTCGGCGTTGCGTGAAGCCTGATCGTAGTGCGTGTAGAGTGCATGCATCGCCGCAGTAGCCGTGGGGTTGCACCAGCGGAGGTCGTTCTGTCCATTCGGCGGAATCTCGTCGCAGGCGTAGATAAAGGAGAAGTCGCCGATCGGGTCGTCGCCCCACGCGAAGAGCACGATGTCCCATTTGCCGCCGTAGATGACGCCGCCGTCCTGTAGCGGCGCGAACATCTGCGGAGACTCATAGTGCCTCACGTCGATGGTAACGCCGATCTGCTTCCACCATTGCCGAACCAGCTCGATCTGGTTGTCGGTGTCCTGCGTCCCGGCAGAGGTTGCCAGCTCTAACTCGAGGCGCACGCCGTTCTTCGCGCGAACACCGTCCGGTCCACGCTTCCACCCGTCTGCATCCAGAAGTTGGTTCGCCTTCGCGATGTTGAAGGGCACGAGCGGAATATTCGGATCGTAGTACGGCGCGGTTCTCGGCGCCGGTCCCTCCTGCAAAATGCCGACGCCGCGCCCGATCTTGGCAATGATCGTCTGGCGATCCATGGCATACTCGAGTGCCCGCCGCACGATCGGATCGCTGACCGTGGGTCGCTGCACGTTGAAATCCCAATGGTTGTAGTAATACGCCGGCTGGCGAATGTAGGTGAAGCCGCTGCCCAGCTGCGCCATGCGCGCGAAGTAGTTGCCGGGGACCGGATACCAGAGGTCGAGAGAATGCGCTTGCAGCTCCGTCAGGACCGTGTTCCGGTCAGGGATGATCTCGAAGTCCACCTCCTGCAGTTTGGGCTGCCCGCGCCAGTAGTAGGGGTTGGGGACCATGACGACGTCCTGGCCGCGATTCCAGGCCTTGTACATGAAGGGTCCGGCGCCGATCGGAAGCGAGTTGAACGGCGCGTTGTTGAAGTTCGGATACTGCGCGAGCAGATGCTTTGGGAGGATAGACGGGTTCGCACCCGCGCTCGAGAAAAACACGACGACGAACGGCGAGTAGGGTTTGGAGAGGTGCAGGATCACCGTGTACTCGTTTGGCTCGTCGATGCGCTTGATGCGGTCCCAGCCCGTCCGGCTCACGACGTTGTTCGCGGGATTGAGGATCGCATGGATCGACCAGACGACATCGTCGGCGTTGAGCGGCGTTCCGTCGGACCAGCGTACGCCCTTGCGTAAGTGGTACGTAATCGTCAAGCCGTCGGCGCTCACGCCGCCGTTCGCCTTGGTCGGCACCTCGAGCGCGATCTCCGGGATCGGGCGATTGCTGTGATCCCACTTGATCAGCCAAGCAGCCGTCAGCGAGGACATGAGTCCCAGGGTCGTCTGCTGACCCAGCGCCGGGTTGAGCGTATTGATATCCTCGGCGGTCGCATACCTGAGCACGTGCGGGATCGTCCAGGAGTTGACGCGCCCCGACGTTGCGCCGGTACTCGTCGTGGTCGAGCTGGTCGTGGTCTGCGTGCATCCTGCGACCAGGAAAAGGCCGAGCGTAGCGGCGGCGGCAAGTCGCTTCATGCCGGATACTCCCCTAGACCGCGCTCGCTTCCTCCTCGCCGGGCCCGGCACGCATGGTTTCGGGGTCGATGCCGTGGCGCGTACAGAACTCCACGTAGGCGGCGGGCGCGATCTCGGAAGGCTTGATCTCGCTGCGGCCGCCCCAAAAGACGTTCGTGTAGCCGAAGTCGATGCCGGCTTCGCGCAGGTGCGCGTCGATCGCAGCCTTGTGCGCGAGAACGGTCTCTTTCTCCGTACCATGCGCCACGGCCATGATGTTGACGTTGCGAAACTCGGGCCCGCCTTCGCGCCAGTAGGCGTGCGTGATGATGTGATGGCGCCCGACCTCGCGACCTGCGTCGATCTCGCGTCCTTGCGGTACGGCCCAATGGAAGAGCGCGTTGTACCGCGTCACCCGCTCGCCGTCCGCCGTCGGCTTGACGTGCTCCAGAAACGTCGAAAAGCGCCCGATCACGCGCCGCGCGTTCAGGCCGCGTGCGACGCTCACGAAGGTCTCCATGTCGACGCCCGCTTCGGCGGCGCGTGCACGCCACGGGTCGCGAACGATCTCCTGCGGCGCCAGTTCGCGCTTGAGCGCCGCGAGCACCTGCCATTCGAGATCCGACAACTCGACGATTGCTGTGTCGAACGGCTCCGCCAAGATCTCCGCGCGCGAGCCGGGTTCGAGACCGCGACGCCGCACGTGTCCGACGCCGAGCCCAAAGAGCATGCGCGCGGGCATGAGACGAAATCGCGCCGCGCCGACGCGGTCGCGTAAGAACTCGGCATGCTTGCGCCGTGAGAAGCCTTGCGGCACTTTCAACGTCGTCCAGAGGCGATAGCTGCTTCCCGACGAGGCTGCGTCGGCGTTGCGAATCACGACGTGTCCCGAGAACGGGTCGCCGCGGACCATGAACTCGAAGGCCGCATCGAGTCGCTCGTTCGGGGTCTCCCACGCGCAAAGCGCGCCACGCGCGAGGTTCGTCGCCATCAGCGTCTGGCGCACGCGGCGAATCGTCCCGCCGCGCATCATCGCGCTAACACGTTCCATCACGAGATCGACGTCGATGCCGCTGCGCGACGCGATTTCGCCGAACGGGTCTTCTTGAAATCCGACTAAGCGGTCTTCCGAGACGGCGAGAATCGCCGCGTTCGTCGGATCGGAAACGCTCGCCGGAACCGTCGTCACCTAGGGAGCCTCTGAAGAAGTCGCTGCACCGAGCGCAACGAGCATTTTCGCCGCAGATCGAGGAGCGAGGAGGGAGCATACTCGCAGACGTCTGTGACCGACGCAGCGACGACGAGATGCGGCGAAAACGCCGTTGCCCTTCGGGTTTGCGCCCCGAGGGCCCGTCTGCGGCGTCGCCCGCTCGGTCACAGACCACCGTGAGTATGCTTCCTCGCGGGCTCTTTGCATCCGAACTCTCGTGGCGCCAAACGATCGGTACATGGACTTCTTCAGAGGTTCCCTAGAGGCGCAGATCGCTCAGGCCGGTTGCGTAGAGATAGTTCTGCTCGGCCGTGCGAACGCCGTACAATGCGGCGATATAATTGTTTTGCGCCGTCGCCAGGTTGCCCTCGGCGGTCACGAGATCGAGGATCGTATCGACGCCGACGCGGTAGCTGGCCTGCGCGGCCTGCATCGCGACCTGCGCGCTAGCCAGTTCCAACTGCGCCTGAACGAAGTTCGCTCGAGCACTGATGAACTGCGCGAGCGCAGAACGGACGTCCGACTCCACCTGCAACCGCGTCTGCGTCAGCGTGGCGTTCGCTTGATCGAGCGTGTACTTCGCAATCTCGATATTGTACCAGGTTTGGCCCTGATCGTAGATCGGCACCGAGATGTTGGCGACGAGGGAACTCGACGGATTCCATTGGCCAGTCGACCCACGCTGCGGATTCGCGGGAAAGCTGCGCGACGTCGAACTATTCCACGTGCCGGTGATCGTCGGGACGCGCGCCAGTTCCGCGTAGCGGAGGTTATCTTGGTCGGACATGACTTGATGTTGCGCCGCTTCGTAGTCGGGTCGCAGGAGCAGCGCCTGTTTCAGAGACTTCGCGTACGTCGGCGTTGCCGTATACGTATCGGGACCGAGCGGCTCGGGGACGATCTGCGTATCGGCATCGAGCCCGAGCAAGGTTGCGAACTGCGCTTGCGCCGTGATTGCCGCGCCTTGCGCCGTGACGAGTTGGCCGCGCGCGCTCGCGGTTTCGTACTCGGCTTGCGCCAAGGCTGAAAGCGCCGCGACCCCGTTGCGGATCTGCGCGCGCACAGCGTTCTCCTCGGTTTGGAACTCCCGAACGAGCTGCTGGTCCGAGTCGACGGTCGCCTTGTCCTCCAGCACCGTGTAGTAGTCCGCAGCGACGTCGTAGGCGAGCGTGTCGAGCTGGCGCAAGAGCGTGCCGCGCCCGGAGAGTTCGCTCTCTTTTGCAGCCTTGATCGCCGCGATGACGCGGCCGCCGTCGAAGATCAACTGCGAGACGGTGTACCCGGCGCTTTCGGTGGTCGTGATGGAGTTCGACCGTATGCACGTCGTGCTGGTTGGACAAAAGACGTTGCTCCCGTAATCCTTCTCCCACAATCCCGACGCGCTGATCGACGGAAAGAGCGCCTGCTGCTCCGCGGTGTACTTGGCGCGCAGCTCGCTGTAGGCGGCGCGCTCGGAGAGAAACGTGGGCGCGATCGCGACCGCGATGTCGATCGCCTGCGCGAGCGAGACGTGCGGCGGCACGCCCGGGTGCGGCACGAGCAGCTGCACGTCGGGCGCGGGCGTTCCGTACGCCGGATACGGCAAGGGCGACTGAGCCGGCGCCGTCGTCGGCATCGGCGTCGGGACCGGAATCGGATAGCCCTGTGCGCGACCGATCGCCGGAATCAAAGATAGCGCACACGCAAGAACAGCTGAGCGCATGATCCGTTCCGTCATGGCGCCGCCGTCGAACCGGCGACAGCCACGACGCTGCCGTCGTGCAGCGCATCCGGACGAGTGGTGATCACGACCGTTCCGACGGTGATCTGGGGGCTCGCTACCTCGGAGAGCGTGTCCGTTTGCAGCCCGACGCGCACCGGAACTTCCTGCGCGCGGCCGTCCTTTACGGCATAAACGAAGGAGCCCTGATCGGTCTGTGCGACCGCCGAGCGTGGCACCACGATCGCATTCCGATGGCGTGTCTGCGTCACGACCACGCTGACGAGCATTCCGCCCCGTAACACGTTCCCCGGATTGGGCAGGTTTATGCGCGCCAGGTACGAGAGGGTCCCGGAGGTGGGAACGGCGTTGACGGTCGCGATGCGGCCGTGAAACGTGTGCCCGGGAAGCGAATCGGTCTGGAACGCTAGCAGTTTCCCCGGCGTAACGTAGGCGAGTTCGGCGTCGGGCACGTTCACGTTGATCCACACGTCATTGACTCGCGAGATCTCGAGAACCGGCGCCGTCGGCCCGGCTTGCGATCCCGGATCCATCAGGCGCGCGGTGATGACGCCGTCGTACGGCGCATAGAGGTAGGTCTGCGAGATCTCGGTCTCGAGCAGATGCGCCTGCGCGAGGGCGCTCTCGGCACTCGCGAGCGAGGCCTTCACGTTCTCGCCGGCGACCTGGTTGCTGCGGATGCCGATCGACGCATCCGCATAGGCACTTTGCGCCTGAACGTACGCGGAGCGCGCCGCCTCGAGCGCCGCCTGTGAAACGTATCCTTCGTGATACAGCGTGCTGTCTTGCTGGTAGACGAGGCGCGCATTGTCGTAGGCGGCTTTGGTCGTCGAAACCGCGGTCGTATTTTGCGTCTGTGTGACGGGGAGGCCGACCACTGCGCCGCGCGCCGTCGCCGATGCTTGCGCGTACTGCGCCTCCGCCTGCGAGAGCTGCGCGCTCAGCAGCGAATCGTCGATCCGCGCAAGCAGTTGACCGCGGCTTACCCGATCGCCGACGTTTACGCCGATGTCGGTAATCGCACCGCTCTGCTGAAATGCCAACGACGACTGCTCGAGCGGCGCGATCTGACCATCAAGCGTAAGATACGTCGCGATGTCTTGCCGCTTCGCGGTGGCGACGTCGACGTTGAGCGGGGGTGGTCCCTGTTGCGCCGTGCCGTGGCCGCACGCGGCCAGAGCGAGCACTGCAAGGGCCGCCGCGGCCAAACCGTGATGCTGCATGTTCTCCTGATTCTAACCTACCTGAGGATTTGTCTCCCTAGGTATACGGGGGAAGCAGCCCGATGATTCAAGCCCTAACGCCAAATCCTTGGTAAGCGCTGAACGCAAGCGGGGAACGGCGGCTTCTCCGACGTATCCCGCGCGGTAGATGAGCGCGAAACTCGACATCGGGCGCTCGCACAGCTTGCAGAGCCGCGTCGAGGAGTGGATGACCGCCGAACGGGCCGGGAACAAGGGCGTGGACGTCCTTGCGACCTCGGTGCTCGTCCAGATGATCGAGCAAGCCTGCCTGGATTGCCTCGCCCCCTTGTTAGAGGAAGGGCGCGTGAGCCTCGGGACGCATATCGACCTCGAGCACCGCGAGCCCGTCCCCGTGGGGTTCATCGTGAGGATCGAGGTCGAGATCGTGACCATCGACGGGCCAAGGATCACCTTCGCCGTCCGGGTCTTCGACGAGCAGGAGGCGGTCGCCGAGGGGAGCCACGAGCGCTACTTGATCGACCGATCGAAGTTCCTGGCGAAGCTCGAAGAAAAGCTCTCGTAGGGCCCCGCCTACTTCTCGCCCCCTTCGAGGCGAACGGAAGCCGTTGCAGGGGGGCTAACCAGCCCCCCGAAGTCATGCCGCAAGGTTTGCCCTCGGGGTGGCTCGGGCGCCGGCGTGCCGAGGACCGGCACGGCGGCCGGAGCCGCCGCTTCGGTTTTGGAGAACCGGGGGACAATCCGAAGGTCCTCATTTTCAACCTAGGAGGAAGCTTTGAAGCGACTGAGCATCGGGGTCCTCGCCGCGCTGTTCGCAGCCGGCATCGGACTCAACGCGGTCGCCTCTCCGTCAAACGCATCGCATGGAAACATTGGACCCAATGCGACCGCGCAAACGGACCAGGCACCGCCGCCCGACTTCGGCTCTCCGCCGTCGGGGCAAATACCCATTCTCTATAACGACCATCACGTCTACTCGAAGCCCGACGTTCTGAAGCAGGATCGCGTGCTCGCGGCGCTCGTCCGCGGTAACACGGTCCTGATTCCGCTGCGTTCGATGTTCGAGCAAATGGGTGCTACCGTGTCGTATGATGCGGCCAGCAGAACCGTCGACGTGACCAAAGCCGGTGCCGACGTCAAGGTGACGGTCGGCAAGCCGGAGGTCATCATCAACGGCGAGTCGCGTCCGCTGGATGTGCCGCCCATCATCTATCAGGGGATCGTTTTGGTCCCCGTGCGCGTCATCTCGGAAGGCATGGGAGCGTATGTGCAGTGGGTCCCGGACCGCCACATCGTGGTCGTTCGGTACATTCCGGCAACGCCACCGCCGCCGCCTCCGGCGTCGGCACCCCCACCGCCACCGCCTCCACCGCCTCCGCCGCCCCCGCCGTACCACGACATCTACGCGGCCGGCGACTACATCATCAGCCCGAAGGTATACAACGAGTTCAGCCCGGGCAATACCGCGAATGACAACCACGACGGGTTCTCATATCGCATCCACGGGGCGGCAGAGTTCGACCTCTTGGGCTTGCCTTGGATGGTGGAAGGCGATTATCGCCAAATCAACTACCCGCACAATTGCAGTGGGTCGATAATCGATCCGGCGTGCTACGTTCAAAACCCTGATACGAGTGGCTTCTCGTTCGTTCCCGCCTTCACCGTACGTGACTACGACCTCGATGCACGGCTCGCTCTTCGCGTGCTACAACCGCGCATCTACATCGGCGTCGGGTACATGTGGCGGACGAACAACTACGGGTATCCACACCTGAACAACTGGGGCTTCGGAGTCGAGAAGCTGCCCGATCTGGACCATCCGTTCAGCTTCTACGGCAGCGCCTGGTACTATCCGAACACCCATGGTTACTACGGTCCCTACACCGTGTCGTACAACATTCTGAAGTACGACATCGGTGCTGCGTACTCGATCGTCGGCACCCCGATCTTCATCGAGGGCGGATGGCAGGGCGAACGCGGATACGCACTGGACGATTCGCCGGTCGGCACGTCCGAAAACGGTGCATATCTGGGCCTCGGTATCAAGTTCTAGCCGAAACTAGAGACAACAAAAGCGAAGCCCCCGGCCGAACCGGGGGCTTCTTCTTTTGCTATGTCGGTGTCGCTTCGGGAGTCGGCATCTGCTCCGGCGGCGCAAGCTCGGCCGGGGCGGTCTCTTCCGGCTCCGGCGTCGGCGTCGCGGGCTGGACGCAAGGCGGCGTGATGATGACGACCTTCGGCGCTCCCGGTGCGGGCGTCGGCGTTACGGTCGGCTCGGGCGTCGGCGTGGATGCTTCGTGCCGGCGTGATCCCGGAGGCAGCGGCGTCGGGCAGATGTCGGGCAATGCAAACCACTGCTCGGTGAATCCGCGCGCGACCTCCGCTCGGATGACCTTGGCAAAATAGGACGTCGAGTAGGCGCGAATCAGGTGCTGCATATATGCCCATGCTCGTTGCTGCGCGTCTTGCGTGTAAATCTTGCGCAGGACCTCGATCATGAGGAAGTAACTGCGTGCGAGCTGCGGGTCGCCGGGGTATTTGCGCTCCCACGCCCGCAGGGCTTCGTCGGCAAAAGCGACCTTCGAGATCAACCGCGGGTCGATCGTGTATGCGCCGGCTTCGATCGCCACGTCGTGCGCCGTGTTGTCGATTCCGAGATAGCTGAGCTTCATGCGGCCGAAGTACTCGTCTCCCGGTGCCGAGCGGTGATAGGATTCGCATTGCGCTCGCTGCCATCTGCTCGGCAGTGCCGCGCACGGATCCGCCGGATGCGCACGCCCGGGCGCGGTTGCGTGCCCAGTGTTCGGCGAGGAGGGCACCGAGGCGAGCGCGACGGCGCCGGCGGAAATCACGAGCGCTGCGGCCCAAAGCATGCGTGGTACGTGCAAAGTTCGTCCCCCGGAGTCGCGTAGGGCGGTTGGTCTCGCACGGTTCTTCGAACGAAGGCCCAGGGTCCTGCGACCTCCGCAGGAAAGCGGTTCCGCGATGAAACGCTCCCTGCGCGTCGCCGCGTTGCAACTGCGAGCGCACGATCGTTCGGCCTTCGACCAAGTCTGGCCGCGGATTGAAGCACGCGTCGAAGAAGCAGCCGACGACGCCGAACTCGTCCTGCTTCCCGAGGGGACAATCCCCGCGTACGTGCTCGGCGACGATGCCATGGACGACGATGCGGTTCATGCCGCGGTGGAACGGCTCCGCGCGATCGCGTTGCGTCGCAGCGTGCTCATCGTTGCGGGCGTTGCCGTGCGCGAGGGCTCCGCACTCTACAACGCCGGCCTCGTCATCGATCGCGACGGATCGCTCCCTGGGCGAGCGGACAAAATCTTCTTGTGGCACTTCGATCGCCGCTGGTTCGCGCCGGGAGCGCGCATCGAACCGATCGCGACATCGCTCGGCCAGCTCGGCGTTCTCGTCTGTGCCGATGGGCGGATGCCGGAGATCTCTCGCGCGCTCGTCGATCGCGGCGCGGAGGTCCTCCTGATGCCGACCGCGTGGGTTTCGAGCGGGCGAGATCCACGGGCACTGGAGAACCCCATCGCCGATTTGCTGGGTCGAGTGCGCGCATTCGAGAACGGCGTCCCCTTCGCGGCCGCAAATAAATGCGGCGTCGAACGCGAGATGGTTCTCTACTGCGGCAAGAGTCAGATCGTCGACGATCGGGGATCGGTGATCGCGCTTGCGAGTGAGAGCGGCGAGGAGATCCTCCGCGCAAGCGTAGAGGTCGGCGATCCGCATCCGCAGCGCGCGCCCCTGCCGCGGCCGACGCCGCGGCGCGCTCCCGATGCGGGGACGCTCCGTCTCAGCATCACCGCGGAGAGGCCTCCACCGGACTTGGACCGCCGCCTCGAAATGCTCGAGAGCGAGTACCTCGTCGCTCCGGACTCCCCCGAACGCATCGCCCTCCTCGATGCCCGTGTTCCCACGGCGCTCGTGGGAGACGACGACGTGCTCGATCCCGCCGGACTCGGCGCCTACCGGCGCATGGGCTATCGTATGGCGATTTGGACGACGCGCGCGACGCCCTGGACGACGATGCTCGCGCGTGCGCGCGCCGGAGAGTTCCGAATGTACATCGTGGTGCTCGATCTCTCAACACCGCGTGCGTTTGTCGTCGATCCCGATTACGCGGTCGTCTGCGGCACCTTCGGCGCATACCGCTTCGCGAGTTGTACGATCGATCTGGCGAGGACCGCGCTGACCGTGGTCGTCCCCGGAACCGACGTCGCCGCGGGTCTCGAGCGCGTGCATCTGCTGGCAGAGCGTTGATGCGCACCACGCTTGCAGCGCTGCTCGGACTCGTGCTGCTCGCTGCCGGTCACCGCATGGCGGTGGCACATTTTGCCGCGCATTCGTTCTTGCTGCTTCCCGGCAGTCGAGTTGCGCTTCAATTGGTCGGTATCACCGAACCTGACCGGATCGCGGTTGCCGGAATCGGCTCCATCCAAGGCGGGCAGTACGTGGTGCCGCAGAACGCGCGGCCCGGATCCGTCACGCTCGTTGCCGCCGATGCGGAGGCGATGGCTGTCCACCGCTTTCGCGTCGTGGCACCGCCGCGCGTCCCCGTCATCGCCGTCGCGGCGTACGAGGACGGCATCGTCTTCCACGACCGCCGGACGTTCGAGATGCTCGGAACGCTCGCGACCGGCGGCTCGCCGAGCGATGTCGCCGTCGAGCGCAACGGCCCCTTCGCCGCGACCGATACCGACGGCGACGCGGTAACGACCGTCGCCCCCGAACCATGGAGCGTTCGCGTCGTCTCCGGCGTGCCGCTCGGCGATGAGCTGATCGCCGACGATCCGCTGCACGCGTTCTTTGTTACCGAACGCGACCTCGACGGGAAAGGCGGACTCGCGCGCATCGACGAGCGCGGCGTTGCCGGCATCGTCACCGGCGCGACCGCGGAGGGGATCGCGCTCGACGCGGGGCGGCAACGCATCTTTGTCGCGGATAGCAACGACAACTCCGTTTCGATCGTCGACGCCCGACGGATGCGGGTGGTCGCGCGGATCAACGGCATACCGCGAGCCTTCGGGCTTGCGCTTTCACCCGACGGGCGACGCCTCTACGTCGTCTCGAACCAAGGGAGAACGACGATCTTCGGAGCGCCCGGGGGCGTCACCGAGATCGCTCTCGACGCGCACCCGCACATCCTCGCGCGCAGTTCGGAGCTGACCTTTCCGCTCGGAATCGTCCTCGACGCGGCGGCGGGCCTTCTCTTCGTTACCGACGAGCAGGCCGACGAAGTGGACGTGCTGGACGCTCGCACGCTTCGCGCACGTCATGCTCCGCTTCCGACCTGCCGCATACCGTGGAAGCCTGCCTTCGATCTGCGCACTTGGCGCCTCTTCATCCCTTGCGCCGGGAGCGACGAGGTCGACGTCATCGACACGCGAACCCTCTCCCGCGTGCACGGCGCGCCATTTCACACGGGCGGATATCCGCTCGCCGTCTCAATTCCAGCTTCATGACGCGCTCGCTGCTCGCTGCGCTTACGCTCGCGCTCTTTCCGATCGCCGCTTCGCCGGCGGAGCTGCCGTCTTCCCTGAATCTTGCAACGTCCTTCCCCGCGGTGACGCTGCAGGCGCCTGACGTCGAGGTCATCGCCCCCGGCGTTCAGTACGGTGACTACGAGCTGTGGAGCGCGATCGGACCCATCTCCATTCACGTCGTCGCCATCGCGCGCGACGCTCCCGCTCGCGTGGAAGCGGTCCTCGCGAACGACGTGCTCTCCTCCGCCGGTGAAACCGTCTCCTCGATGGCGCAGCGTACGGATGCGGTCGGCGGAATCAACGCCGACTACTTCGACATCGGCGCGACGAATCGACCGACGAACATCGTCGTCCGCGACGGCGCGCTCCTGCGGACGCCTCGCAAACGGTACGCGCTCGCGATCCTGCGCACGGGTGGCGCCCGCTTCGCCGAATTTTCCTTCACCGGCTCGGTGCAGATCGGAGCGCAGAGCTATCCGCTCGAGGGCGTCAACGAGATGCCGTCGAGCGCGGATGCGATCTCTCTGCTGACGCCGGTCTTCGGCGACGTTCCCGCCGCTTCGGGCGTCACGCTCGTTTCACTCGATCCGACGAACGGCTCGCCGCCGCTTGCCGTCTATCGCGTGCTCTCGTTCTCGCAGGCCGATGACCCGCAGCCGCCCGGCTACTACCTCGCGGTCGGCAGCGACGCGGTTCCACCCGGCGCGTATCCAAACGCCGGCGACGCGCTCGTGGTAAGCGGAAGCCTCGCACCGTTCGCACTCGCCGAGCTTTCCGCCGCCGTCGGAGGCGGTCCGCTCATTTTGCAGGACGGCAATTGGTACGACGATCCGGACGGCCCTCGCGGAGGTGAGTTCGATCGGCGGATTCCTTGCTCCGGAGCGGCAATCGAGGGCGACGGCACGCTGCTGTTGATCGAGGTGGACGGACGGCAAACGGAGCGCAGTGTCGGTTTGACGCGTCCGGAGTTTGCCGAGTTGATGCTCGCGCTCGGTGGGCGCGACGGCATCGCATTCGACGGCGGCGGCTCCTCGACCGTCGCAGTACGCCGTCTCGGCGACCGCGTCGCCACCCTCTCGACGTCGCCATCCGACGGCAGCGAGCGGCGCGTCGCCGACGGTCTCTTCGTTTACAACGAGGCGCCGGCCGGCGCGGCTTGGCGTATCGTCGGCTCGCCTAGCGTCGTGCGCGCGGTTGCGGGAGCGGAAGTCCCGCTCAGATTCGCCGCGATCGACGAGAACGATCACCCCATCGAGACGCAAGTTCCCATCGCCGCCGAGGTTGCGCCTGCGACGCTCGGCAGAATCGTCGACGGCCGCTTCGTTGCATCCACCGCGGGAACGGGATCGATTCGCCTGCACGCGGGAACTTTGGGCGGAGAAATCCGCATCGAGGTCGAGGCGGCCCCGGCGCGTCTCGCCGTGCTTCCGCCCGATCCCAACGTCGATCCGCACGGTGTCATCGCCCTCACGGCGCGGGCGTTTGACGCGCGCGGTTTCGAGGTCACCCTGCCGCAGCGAATGACCTGGAGTGCGAACGACGGCCGAATCGACGACCTCGGGCACTTTGTCGCCGGCGAGCACGACTCGATCGTGAGCCTCGACGTCGGTGGGCGCACTGCGACGATGCGCGTGACAGTCGGCAGCCACGAAGTGCCGCTCGAGTTGGTGCAAGGTCTGCGCTTTCTCTCGATTCCGAGCGGCGGGTCCGGCGACGCGCATCCCGACTCGTCCTGCGACGGCTGCATTCGACTCGACTACGCGATCGGCGCTGGGGAGCGGGCGGCCTACGCGATCGTCGAACGCGTACTTCCGCCGCGAACCGTCGGATTGAGCTTCGACCTTCAAGACGACGGAAGCGGCGGCGAGCTGCGCATTGCCCTGCGCAATGCGATCAACGAACAAACGCTCGTTACGGCAACCGTACTCGACCAACCCGGCCGGCGTCGTATGGTCGTGCGCTTTCCGGCCGGCATCGCAGAACCGATTCGTTTCGTCGGCTTCTATGCGGTCGGCACGACACAGACTCCGAGTCCGAGCGGCTCCATCCTCATCGGGGATGTTCGTGCGCTCGTCGCGGGGTCACCGTGAGCGACGCCTCCGCTGCGAGAGTTCTCGATACCGCCACGGCCTGCGGCGCACAGTACGCGGACGTTCGTTTCGAACGCGCGCGCAGCGAGCGGATCGAAGTCCGAAACGGCGTGGTCGCGGCCCTCGCAGATAGCGCCTCGACCGGCTACGGGGTGCGTGCGCTAATCGATGGTGCGTGGGGCTTCGCCGCCGGCGACGATCACAGCGACGCCGGCCTCGACGCCACGGCGGCCCGCGCCTGCGCGATTGCGCGCGCCGGTGCGGCGATCGCTCGACGCCGGGTGGGCGCCCCTCCGCCGGTCGCCTACGTCGACGAATACGCGACGCCGGTATTGCGCGAACCGTCGAGCGTGCCGTTGGGAGAGCGAGTCGCCCTCTTGCTCGAGGCCGAGCGTCGCCTCCATGCGGGGGCGCACGTTGCGGTCGGACGCGCATGGATCGACCTCTGGGATAGCCGTAAGACGCTCTACGGCTCGAATGGGACGCGCGTCGCCCAGCGCATCGTACAGAGCGGCTGCGGCGTCGAAGCGATGGCCGTCGAAGCGGGCGACGCGCAAACGCGAACGTTTCCCGGGGACATCGGCCTCTATCAATCCGGCGGCTGGGAGATCGTCGAAGAGGCGGCATTATGCGACAACGCACAACGCATCGGGGAGGAAGCGCTCGCACTGCTGCGCGCGCCGCAATGTCCGAGCGGGACGCTCGACCTCGTGCTCGGCGGTTCGCAAGTTTCGCTGCAGATCCACGAATCGTGCGGTCACCCCGCGGAACTGGATCGCGTGATGGGATGGGAGGCGAACTTCTCCGGCACAAGCTTCCTCGAAATCGATCAACTCGGGCGCTTGCAATACGGATCGCCGCGGGTGAGCATCGTCGTCGACAACACGTTGCCGCGAGGCATGGCGACGTGTGCGTACGACGACGAGGGTACGATATCCGGCTGCTCCGACATCGTCCGCAACGGCGTGCTCGTCGGCTACGAGATGAGCAACGATACCGCGCGAGAGATCGGTCGCGAGTCCAATGCGTGCGTTCGCGCGCAAGGTTGGGCTTTCGCGCCGATGATTCGCATGTGCAACCTGAACCTGCTGCCCGGCGACGTTCCCTTCGAGCATCTCTTCGACGACGTTCGCGACGGCATCTACATGGAGAGCAATCGCTCCTGGTCCATCGACGACCGCCGCCTGAACTTCCAATTCGGTTGCGAGATCGGCTGGGAGATCAAGAACGGCAAGCGGGGTCGCATGCTCAAGAATCCGACGTACGCCGGCATGACGCCGCAATTCTGGAACTCCTGTGACGCGGTCGGCGATACCCGCTCCTGGTTCGCCTGGGGTACGCCCAACTGCGGAAAGGGGAGCCGATGCAGGTCGGCCGCACGACGCAAGCCGCGGCACCGGCTCGCTTCCGCAACGTCGTCGTCGGCGTCGGCTACCGTGGATAGAAGAGAGCGCGAGCGGTTGGCGCGCGCGATTCTCGAGCGTTCTCCCGCAGAGCAAACGGAGGTGCTCGTCGCGCACAGCGATGCGGCCTTGACGCGCTTCACGCATGAAGTTTCCAATCAGAATGTCGCCGCCCGGGGTGTCGAAATCTCGGTGCGGGCGATTCTCGAGGGAAAAACCGGCGTCGCTTCGACGAACTCCGTCGAAGAGGGCGAACTCAACGCGCTCGTCGAGCGTGCGCTCGCGATGGCTCGGCTCGCGCCGAGCGATCCGCTTCAGCCGCCGCTGCCCGTCGGAAAACCGGCACCGGCGCCGCCGCAGGCCTACGTCGCTGCGACCGCGGCGGCAGGCCCCGAGCGGCGCGCGCAACTCTGCGAAACGCTCTTTGCCGCCGCGGAACGGGCGCATTGCTGGTGCGCCGGGTATGCCTCGACCTCGTCCGTTGCCTACACGATCGCGAACTCGAACGGTGCGCTCGCCTCCTTCGAAGGCACCGACGCTGCCGTCAACGTGAAGATGATCGCCGCCGACTCCAGCGGCTGGGCGGAGGCGCACGCGACCGACGTCGCGCGCATCGACGCCCGTGCAATTGCCGAGCGCGCAGTCGAGAAGAGCACGCGGAGCGCCATGCCGCGCAGCGTCGATCCGGGTCCTTGGAGCGTCATCCTGGAGCCGGCGGCGTTCGGCGAGTTGCTCGCTTATCTCGCAGGTCACTTCTCGGCGCAGAGTTACGACGAGGGCTCGTCGTTCTGCAGCGACGGCCTCGAACGCTCGTACTTTGCGGAGAACGTTTCCCTCTTCGACGATTACGCGCATCCGTTGGCGCCCGGGATGCCGTTCGATTTCGAAGGCTTCCCGACGCAGCGCCTCGCGCTCGTCGAGCACGGCGTCGTTCGCAACGTGGTAACCGACAGTTACTACGCGAACAAGCTGCACCGCGAGAACACGGGACACGCCCTTCCGGCGCCAAACGCCTATGGGCCGCAGCCGATGCACCTCGTCGTCGCACCCGGAACGGCCTCGCTCGACGAACTGATCGCAAACACGGAGCGCGGGTTGCTCGTGACCCGTTTCTGGTACATCCGCACCGTCGATCAAAAGAAGGCGATCGTCACGGGCATGACTCGCGATGGGACGTTTCTCATCGAACGCGGCCGGATTGCCGGCGGCGTCCGCAATCTGCGTTTCAATCAAAGCATCTTGGAGGCATTGCGCGCGTGTGAGTTCTCCAGCGCACAAGTGCGCACCGCGGGTTACGGGTTCAGCACCGTGGCCCCGGCCGCGAAGATCGAGGGATTCAACTTCACGAGCTCGACGGAGTTCTAGCGTCCAAGAACAACGCCGCGAGTCCGATGGCCATCAAGAGGCACCCGATCGCAAGCGCCGGCAGCGACGGGGCTGCGATCACCTCGACGGCCGGATAATCGAGAACTTCTCCGCGCAGCCGGAGGCCGGCGTCGCTCACGGTTTCGCCGCTGCGCGCGAAGCGAATCGAACGCGGCAGCGGTTGATCGGTTTCGTCATCGACGGCGAAGAGCAGCGCGGGCTCGGACGGACCGGCGATGCCGCGCATCGCCGCCACCTGCTGCGCGCTGAGGAGCACGACCTTTACGATCCGCTGCGCGGCCGGTAACGCAAAGTAGTCGAATGGTAAATCCAATCCCGAGATGCGCTGCGTCGTACGCATCAGCAGCACGGGTGAGAGGAAGGCGGTGCCCGTCGGCTGCGTGATCGTGAGATGCGCGCCGCTCGCATCGTATGCCTCGACGCCGACGACGGTTCTCGGCACCGCGCGTAAGACGAACGATCCGAGGTAACGCTGGGAGGGGATGGGAAGCGGCGCGCGGTCGGGGCGCAGCAGCGCGGGCGGCTCGGCATCGCGCAGCGCGGGAAACGCAATCGTGCCGTCGAGATCGGCGAGCGCGACCTGCTGCCCCGGCGCGCCGACGAGCAAGCGCGGATCGGGGGCAAGCAGCCCGTTTGCGATCCCCGTAAAACCGAGAACCCCGGCACCCACGGCGATGGCCAAGATCGCTGCGCGGCGCACGCTGCCGGATCGGCGTGTCACCTCGCGCGTGCGCAGCGCGAGCAGCACGATCAGTGCCGCAAGCGCGACATTATACCATCCCGAATGATATGCGGCCCGATCCGGAACGACGGCTTCGACGAGCACCGCGGCCGCAATCGCAACCGCGCACAGCGCGAAGACGCTCACGAATGCGCGAGCAGCGGCCCGACGGCCGCGCGCATCTGCGCGTAGGTGAGTGCACCGTCGAAACCGCTGGCCACGACCCCGCGACGGTCGACGATGACCGTCGTCGGCAAGCCGAGTGCGGCATAGGCGCGCCCGTATGCCTGGTCGGCGTCGATCCAAATCGGAAAGCGAAGCCGCAGCGCGGCAGCGAAGCTGCGCGCTCGCGAGGCCGACTCGCCTTGGTCGACGCCGACGACGACGAGGCCGCGCGCGGCATCTTCGGTCCAGAGCTGCTGGAGATCGGGGAGTTCGGCGCGGCACGGCGGACACCACGAAGCCCAGAGGTTCATCAGCACGACCTTCCCGCGGTAGCGATCGAGCGAGACCGGTGCGCCGCGATCATCTCGCAGCGCGATCACGGGTGCCGCTTGCCCCGCTACACCGGCTGGGCCGGCCGAGCGAGGCACTTCGGCGCGAAAAAGCGGCAGCAGCACGATCAAGACGATCGCGATCGCGATGACTGCAAACAACCATGGCGCTGCTGCGCGCATCCTCTCGAAGTCCAGGTTTGCTTCCTCTATCGGCCGAAGGCGAAGACGTGCCCGCTCGGATACTCGACGGTAAGGCCGTTGCTGCGGAACTCCGCGCCGAACTCCTTTCGCGTATCGTTGCGCTGCGCGAGCACGGAATTCATCCCAGGCTCGTGGTCGTCTTCGTCGGCGAAGACGAGGCGGCGCTCGCCTACGTCCGCACCCTCGAGCGTACCGGCGAGCGCCTCGGAATCACGGTGGAGGTGGCACGCCTTCCCCACTCGGCGAGCGCCGGCGCGGTCCGCGAGAAACTCGAGCGCTTCCGGGACGACACCGGCGTTCATGGGGTCATGTTGCAGCAGCCTCTGCCGGAGCATCTCGATATCCGCGAGATCGCCGATGCGATCCCGCAAGGCAAAGACGTTGACGGCGCGCATCCCGCGAACGAGGGCAATCTGGCTTTCGGCAGCAGAACGCTCTTCGTTCCCGCGACGCCGGCGGCCGTCATGCTGCTGCTGGAACGCAGCCCGCACTGGCCGCTGCGCGGCTGTTCCGCGGTGATGATCGGACGTTCGCCCGTGGTCGGCAGACCCGTGGCATTGTTGATGCTGGCAAGAGATGCAAGCGTGACGATCCTCCACAAGGCCTCGCGCAGCTTGCAGCCCTACTTGCGCATGGCTGAGGTCGTGGTGACGGCAACCGGTGTGCCGGCATTGATTCGCGGCGAGGATCTCGCATCGGGCGCAACGGTGATCGACGTGGGCACGACGCTGGTCGACGGACGCCTTGTCGGCGACGTCGACTACGCGAGCGCGCTCGCGGTGGCGGGGGCGATTACGCCGGTGCCCGGCGGGGTCGGCCCCGTGACGAACGTCGCGTTGCTGCGGAACGTCGTCATTGCCGCGGAGCGATTGACGTGAGCGAGCGCCGGCGCTATCTCGAAACCGTGCATCCGCAGCCGAACCCGGTCGTTATCGAAGTCGAGCAACGTAGTCGCGCGGAGGGCGTGCCGGCCATCTCCCGCGAAACCGACGCCTCCTCGCAACGCTCGTCCACGCCATGCAGGCGAATCGCATCCTCGAAATCGGCACGGGTTACGGCTGCGCGACGCTGTGGATGGCGTTCGCGCAGCCGCCGGCGGGAAAGATTTGGACGATCGATCCGGACGTCGGCCGCACGGACGTCGCGAGATTGTACTTCGAGAGCGCGGGTGAGGCGGAATCGATCGAAGTCCTGAACCAACCCGCGCTCGAACTCCTCGAGACATTCCCACAGCGCAATCTCGACATCGTCTTCGTCGACGCCGATACGCTCGAATATCGCGCCTATCTCGATCTCGCCATCCCGACGCTGAAGCGCTCGGGGATGCTGATCTTCGAGCGCTGTCTGCTCGAGCGGCCCGGGATGCGCGACTTCAACGCGATGTTCCTGAATCACCCCGATCTCGCGGCGACGATCCTTCCGCTCGGCGACGGCCTCGGGATCGGCGCGCGCATCCGGTGATTCTCGAAACGTTCGCGGTCGGCGCCCTCGCCTGCAATTGCACGGTCGTCGGCGACGAGCGGACCGGAGAGGCAGTCGTGATCGACGGGGGCGACGGGATCGACGACGTGCTCGCGTGCTTGGAGCGCCGGAAGCTCCGAGCGACCCTGTTGCTCCACACGCATGCGCACATCGATCACATCGGCGACGTCGGGCGGTTGCGCGATTCCACCGGAGCATCCGCGCTGCTCCATCCGGCCGACTTGCCGCTCTACCAGACGCTGCCGCTCCAGGCGCAGTGGCTCGGCCTCGGCCGGGCTCCTGCCGTCGTCGCACTCGACGGCGACTTACGCGACGGCGAGCGCGTTGAAGCGGGATCGACGCAGCTGGAGGTGCTCCACACCCCCGGGCACACGCCGGGCAGCGTCTGTTTCGCGTTGCGCGACGGCGAAGGCGTGCGCTTGTTCACGGGCGATACGCTCTTCGCCGGATCGATCGGCCGCTGGGACCTCGGCGGAACGTCGATGGAAGATATCGTCGACTCAATTGCACGCAAACTTCTTCCCTTCGACGATGCGACGCCGGTCGTGCCCGGCCACGGCCCCTCGACGACGATCGGCGTCGAGCGTCGCACGAATCCTTACCTGCAGCGTGTCTGAGCGAAGGCCGCGGCTCTTCATCGGCATCGCCGTGGACGAGTTCGTGCGCGCCGCATGCGCGCGCGTTGCCGAGCGCCTGCGCGCGACCGGCATCGATGCGCGCTACGTCGTTCCGGAGAACTACCATCTGACGCTGATTTTTCTGGGGAACGTCGATGCGGAGCAGGTTCCAGGCATCGAAGCCACGCTCGCCGAGGTCGCGTTACGCCACCCGCCCTTCTCGGTGACATTGGAAAGAGTCGGCGCATTTCCGCACGAGCGCAGGCCTCGCGTGATCTTCCTCGGCTCGCGGGGTGTCGTGGAAGCCTATCGGGGCCTCGCGCAGGACGTCGGCGATGCGTGCGCGCGGCTCGGCTTTGCCCGGGAAGGCGATGCCGTTCCACACGTGACGCTCGCCCGAGTTCCGGAACGTACGCGCCTCTGTCTTCCATTGATCGACGTCGAGACCAGCGACGTGCTGCGTCGACTCGCTTACGCTCTTCGATTCGATCCCGCACGAAGGCCGCACGCGCTACGAGGTGCGCACGACGCTGCCGCTTGCGCGTTAGTGAAGCTTGATGAGAACTTTGCCGTCGCCGCCTGTCGGCGCGGGGGCCGCCGCAACGGCTTGCGGAGCGGGGCGCGGCGCCGGGGGCATCGCGCCGAAATCGGGAACGGCGCCGCTGGCAACTTTCGCGCGATAATCGTCGATCGCGACGTGCAGCGCCTCGAGCGCGCGCTCCGGGTAATCTTTCTTCTTCTCGGGGTAGCCGCCCAGCTGCGCCATCACCTCTTGCCGGTGGATGCGCCCGGCTTCCTCGATCGTCTTGCCTGCGGCCAGATCGCACGACCAAACTGCACGTCGCCGTTCCGAAGCCGCAGCCGGTCGTGAAGTACGAAATGTCCTCGATCACCGCGCCCGGTCCGATCTTCAAGAAGAAGTTGTACATGTCGCCGCACGAGTCGCTGAAATACTCGCCGCTCGCCGTCGGCGTTCTCCATCGTGCGAAATCCGGGCACGCTCCTCGACCAGTCGCTGAAACTTCGGCAAATCCATGGCTCTCCATCAGTTCGCAACCGCTGCACCGGTTTGATTTCGAACGGCATTCTTTGCCGCCGTTGGCGAGCGACTCGGTCTGCTTCTCGCCGCCGATCGTCTCGTCGATGACGTGATGGATCACCTGGCACATCTCCGGATGGTCCTTGGCGACGTCGAGTACGGGCAGCTATGCTCGTGCAGCGCAAACCGCCGTCGATCAGACTGTACTCCGCGACGACGCCGCGTTCGCGCAGCATCTCGGTGAGCTGCGCGACGCGCTCCTCGGGTCGCTCCGCGGTGACGCTGCGCTGCGCTCTCTCGACCGCTCGATTCGAGAGATCGTCGAAGATCCGGTCGACCGCCGGCGCTCCGAATTGCTCGCCGCACCTCGCGCAGCACGGCCGCGAGCAGTCTTGTCGTAGGCCTGCGGGAAGAGCTTGTCGGCGTCGGGGGTCGAGCGAGAACTCGAGCGTCGGCTTCGTCGGGCCTCGGCGAACCGGGCGTCTCCACCACGAGGCCGTCGCGCTCGAGCACGACCAGCTGCTGGCGCACGGCATTCGGCGAGAGGCCGAAGACGCTGCGCGAGGTCGGCCGCCGAGGCGGTAGCCGCGGCGCCGTAGCTCGGCGACGATCTTGCCGCGGGTGGTCTGGAAAAAGCGGTCGGCGTGCATCTCTTCGGCGGTATCCTAGCATGCGCTGACCCGAGATAGTAAAGTTTATCCTTGACTTTCTACCCAAGCCTTCGCTACGATACGAGGGCTCACAAGAGGAGAGGGAACCACCGCCGTGTCCGACCAGGGTTTACGCATCACGGACCTCCACGCCAGCGTGGCGGGGAACGAGATCCTCAAAGGTATCGACCTGACGGTCGAACCGGGCAAAGTCCACGCCCTGATGGGCCCCAACGGCAGCGGCAAGTCGACGCTCGCCTTCTCGCTGTCCGGGCACCCGCATACGACGTCACCGCCGGCACGCGCGACGCTCGACGGCGAGGATCATCCTCGCGCTTGCCGCCCGACAAGCGCGCGACGCGCCGGGCTCTTTCTCTCCTTCCAGTATCCCGCCGCGATCCCGGGCGTGAAGGTCGCGAACTTTCTCACGCCGCGCGCCAAGCCGTGCGGCCGGGCGATCTGACGCCGTCGAAGTTCCGCGCGCTGCTTGCTCGAAAAGATGGAAGCTGCTCGGCATGGATCCGTCGTTCTATGGGTCGCTATCTCAACGACGGCTTCTCCGGCGGTGAAAAGAAGCGCCTCGAGATGCTGCAGATGGCGGTGCTCGCGCCGAAGTACGCGATCCTCGACGAAACCGACTCCGGACTCGACGTCGACGCGCTCCAGGACGTCGGCGAATCCGATCGCAGCGCTGCGCGCGAGCGAAGAGGGCGAAGAACACCGGCTTCCTGATCATCACGCACTACCCGCGCATTCTGCAGCACATCACGGCCGACGTCGTGCACGTCATGATCGACGGCCGCATCGTCAAGACCGGCGGCGCCGACCTCGCGAACGATCGAACGCGAAGGCTACGACGTCATCCGCGAGGAGAGCGGAGCAGTTGCTTAGCGCGTCTTGCGGACGAGATGCTCCCGGGCGCGAGCGAGCGCTGCCGCGGCGCTGCGAGCGTTACGCGCGACGCTCCGCGGGAAGCGCGAACGTCCCGGGCGTTACTGGAAGATCGACCTCGACGCGATCGCCGGCTCGACGATGCGTCCGCTTCGATCGACAACGCCGGAAGCGTGCGCGATCGAGTGCGATCGACGACCGCGTGCCGTACCGGCGCCGCTGCTCAAGCGGCTTTCGGTACGACCCCGGCGCGTACGTACGAAGTTCGGCGCCCTTGCCGCCGCTTTCGCGAACTCGGTACGCTTTCATCGAGATGCCCGCCGGCGTTGAGATAGCAGAGCCGATCCTGGTGACCTATCGCGCGCCGGAACGCTCCACGCTCTTTCCCTACACGTGCGTTCTGCCGAGCGCGGCGCGCGCGTCACGATCATCGAGCGCATCGAAGGCGGCGGCGGCGCCTTCGTCTGCGGCGTGACCGAGATCGATCACCGAAGAGAGCGGTGAACGTATCATTCGCATCGGTGCAGAATCTTGCCGGACGACGTGCGCTTCTTCTCGACCGCGCCGCGCTGCCCGGAAAAGATGCGACCATCGCGTGGGCGACCGCCGACGTCGGCGCCTCGCTCGTCGGTCGTGCAGATCGACATCGACTTGCTGGCGACCGGCGCGGACGCACAGATCACCTCGCTCTTCTTTCCCGCGCGGAACCCAACACGTCGACGTCCGCTCAGCACCGTCGATCATCGCGTCGGCGACGCGACGTCGTACACGCATGGTAAAATCCGCGGCGACCGGCCGCGGTCAGGCGCGATACGTCGGCAACATTCGCATCGCCGCGCACGCGCAAGGCAGTGATGCCGCGCTGCGCGACGATGCGCTGCTCCTGCTCTCCGACCGCGCACATCGATTCCGTTCCGGCGCTCGAGATCGCGGCGAACGACGTCAAAGCGTTCCACGGTGCGACCGTCGGCGCGCTCGATCAGGAGACGCTCTTCTACATGACGACGCCGCGGCATCGAGCGCGACGGACGCGGAGCGCATGATCACGCTCGGGTTCTTCGAGCCCGCTATCGATCGCTTTCCGGCGCAGCTGCGCGACGAACTGCGCGCGGCGCTGGCAGCAAAGATTCGTGACGGCGTGACGATGCTTCGGCAATCGGAGAGCGCGCGAGCGCACGAATCCGCGACGACTTTCCGATCTTCGCGCACCCGACATCGCGGGGCAAACGGCTCGTCTATCTCGATTCGGCCGCGACCTCGCAGAAGCCGCACGCGTGATCGAGGCACTCGTCACGTATTACCGCGAATACAACGCCAACATTCATCGCGGCGTCTATGAGATCGCCGCGCGCGCGACCGAGGCGTTCGAAGAAGCACGCGCGAAGGTTGCGCGCTTCATCAATGCCGACTCCCGGCGAAGTCATCTGGACGCGCAACACGACCGAAGCGATCAATCTGGTCGCCTACGCCTGGGGCTACGCGAACGTCCGAGCCGGCGACGCGATCCTGCTCACCGAGTTGGAGCACCACTCGAACCTCGTGCCGTGGCAGCTGCTCGCACGAGCGCACCGGCGCGATGCTGCGCTTCATTCCGATCGACGAGCGCGGCGATGCTCGTCCTCGACGATCTCGATCGGCTGCTCGACGGCTGCGTAGTTGCTTTCGATCGCGCACGTCAGCAACACCCTCGGCACCATCATCCCGCTGGAAAAGATCATTCCGCGCGCGCAGCCGCAGGAGCGCTCGTCGTAGTCGACGGCGCGCAAGGCGTGCCGCACCTTCCGGTCGACGTTAAGGCGCTCGACGCCGACTTCTATGCATTCAGCGGGCACAAGATGCTCGGCCCGACCGGCATCGGTGTGCTCTACGGCAAGCGCGCCCTGCTCGAAGTCGATGCCGCCCTTCCTCTCCGGCGGCGACATGATCCGCACGGTCGAGTACGAACGGCGACGTTCAACGATCCGCCCTGGAAGTTCGAAGCGGGGACGAGCAACATCGCCGACGCGATCGCCTTCGGCGTCGCCGTCGACTACCTCACCGAACTCGGCATGGACGTGGGTGCGCGAGCACGAGCGCGCGATGACCGCCTACGCGCTCGAACGCCTCGCGGCGCTCGAGTCGCACGGCCTCGCGGTCTACGGACCGAAGAACTCCGAGAAGACCGGGGGCGTGCTCTCCTTCAATCTCGCCGACGTCCACGCGCACGACGTCGCCTCGATCCTCGACACCGAGGGCGTCTGCATTCGCGCCGGGCATCATTGCACGATGCCGCTCATGCGACAAGATGGGCTGGCATTCGACCGCGCGCGCCTCGTTCTACGTCTACAACGCCGAAGACGACGTCGATGCGCTCGTCGGCCGCGCTCGAAAAGGCTGCCCGCATCTTCAAGCTGTAGACCGCCGAGTGGACGACTTCTACCGAGACTACATCCTCGACCACTACCGCAACCCGCGAACTTCGGTCACCTCGATTCACCCGACGGTGAGCGCCGAGGATCTCAATCCGCTGTGCGGTGATCAGATCCGCATGGAACTTCGCGTCGACGACGCCGGGATCGTGCGCGACGTGCGCTTCTCGGGCAGAGGCTGCGCGATCAGCTTAGCCTCGGCCTCGATGCTGACCGAGTCGATCGTGGGAATGCCGCTCGAAGAGGTCGCGAAGCTCTCGAAGGACGTCGTGCTCGAGAACGTCGGCATCGGCATCAGCCCGACGCGCATGAAGTGCGCGATGCTCGGCTTGCGCGTGCTCAAGAGCGCCGCGATCGGCGAACTGGCCGCCTGGCCCGACGAAGAGTAGGGTCCTAGGGACTCTGATTTAGTTCAGGCCAAGGAGCCGAGTGGGTGAAGTTTACTATGGTAAATGAACCCCGAGGCGACGCAGGCATGGGCTAAATCAGAGTCCCTAGTGGGGTTTGATGTAGAAGTGGTCGGTAATGAGCATGCCTTGCGGTAGCGCGGCGACCGTGCACGTCACGTAATATTCGCCGCTCTCCGCTCGCACGTCGGCGGTGACGCGATACGTGCCGTCCCCGTTCGACGACGAACGAATATCCGCGATGCGACCGCCGTTCGTCATGAAATCCTCAGAGGGTGCGCCGGAGCCGGCGGCGAGATAGTTCTCGGCGTCGGCGCGGTCCCCGCGCGCAAGCGCGGAGAGATACGATCGCACGACGCCCACCGGACCTTGCTCCGATTCGAACGCCTCGCTACGTGCCGCGCGCGGCGTCGGGAGCGTGGTTTGGTGCGGCGCCATCGGTGCGGGCTTTTCCGTGATGACCGCGGCCGGCGTCGCCGAAATCGCGGGCGTGGCCGTGACAACGGGCGCCGATGAGGGGCTGAGCGGTGACGCCGGTTTTGCCGATTGCGTCACTGCGGGCGTCGCGCTAGCAGTCGCGCGCGCCGTCGCGCTGATCTTCGGTGAGGGCGAGGGGAGCGGTGATGACGAGATCCGCGGATGCGGCGTCGTGCGGAGAGGCGGCGTTGCGCTCGGAACGGGCGTCACCGGAGGTGGGCTCATCGCCTCCTGCGCTCCGGAGCCACGGCCGCCGAAGAAATGCGCGAGCAACCCGCCGAGCAGCAACCCCGCGAAGACGACGATGATCATCAGCGGAATCACCGGCAGGCCCCCGCCTTCGTGTTCGTCCTCGCTGCGGCGGCGACGCGGCGCGTACCGCATCAGCGCGACACCGCTTCGCGCAGGGCAGGGCAACCGTCGACGGCCATCGTTGAAATACCTACTCCCCGTCGGCAGGCGGCTCCTCGGAGGCGGCAAAATAACAGCGCGTGATCCGTGTAAGGGTCCCACTTGACCTTCACGCCGTCGCCAGCAGCGGCGCGGCCGCGTTCGCCCTCGCAACGCCGTTGCGCGTTCGCGATTTGCTCGCGCTCGCAGTGCGCGAAGCCATCGGCGACCTTGCGCCGCAAGACAAGTTCCTTCGGAGCGTGCACCGCACGCTTCGAGGGTTGGCGTTGGGTGACTACACGCTCAATATCGACGGGCGCACGTTCGCGGATCCGGAAACGGTTGTCGTGTGCAGCGGCACGGCGGACATCCGTTTCTTTACTTCCCCTCGGGTGGTGTCGGGGCGGGTTGGGGCCAGGAACCGTCACGAGAGAGTTCGGTAAACAGCGCGTTCGGCCACGCGAAATCCGAGCGCGTGTAATGCCTCGGATTGTTCACGTCGAAAGACTCGTGGAGCACGTGGTTCCCGGTGTCGGAGTTTGCGAGGTAGCCGAGGACGCTCTGCGTTTCTCCCGAATCGGTGCTAGTGAGCGCTTCGACGATGAGCGCGAGCGGCCAAACGTAGTAGCGCGGCGTATGCGCGCTGCCGATCCCTGACGCATAGCGCCCGCTGTAGTAATACGGATTGCTCGGCGAGAGCACGAACCGCCGCGTCGCCTGATAGATCGAGTCGTGCACGTTGAGGTATCCGATGTACGGCGCCGAGAGCAGCGAAGGAATGTTCGCGTCGTCCATCAGGTTGGCGTGCCCGAGGCCGTCGACTTCGTATGCGTAGATGCGCCCAAAGCCGGGAACGAAGATGATGCCGTAACGCTCGATTGCTTCATGAACCTGGACGCTCAGCCCCCACGCCTCCTCGGCGAGGCGATTGTCGTGATAGACTTCCCGCTCGATCGCGCTCAACTGCTGCAGTTCGACGACCGCGAACATATTTTGCGGCACGTTGTACGAGAACTGCGCCGCATCGTCGGAGGGCCGAAAGCCGGTCCAAATCATGCCGGTGTACCCGGTGGGCATGCCGTTCCCGTCGTCGGCCAAGAGGGAGGGGTTACGATAGGTCGAGCGCCTCGCATGGTGCTGCTCGGTCCGCAGGACGTGGAGCACGACCGCGTATGCGCGCCGGAGCTGCGGCGTGAAGATCGAGGTGTCGCCTCCGCTCTTCCAATACCGATAGGCGAACCGAATTGGGTAGAGCAGCGAATCGACCTCAAACTTGCGCTCGCCGACCCTGTAATCTTCGCTGAAGGCGTTAGCATAGGGATCGATGAGGATGTAGCGCGCCTGCCGGGCGATCGCCCCCCGAAGCATCACGCGGATGTTGGCGTTGCCGTGGGCCTCCGGGACGTAGGCAAGCAGGACGGCGCTTGAGTCGCGCAGCCACTCCATGTCGATATCGCCGCTCGAGACGAACGTCGTCCCGTCGTCTTCGAACACGACGTGGCGGCTGTACGCTTCGCCGGCCGCGTGATTGTAGATCGCCCAGAGCGTCGCCACACGATCCAAGCCGGGCGCTGCGGCCACGCAGGCAAGAGCCACCGCGCATAAGAGAATGCCCCGGTGACGCAATCGCTGCAACATCTTCGTGTATGATGATACGGGGCGAGGGATAATCCTCTCTCAGCGGTCGACTCAAGTGAGGATGGGAAACGGTGCTGACCCGGATCGCGCTGGCAGTAAGCGCGCTGCTCGCTCTGGCGGCTACCCCAGGCGCCGGTGGGGGGCAATACCGCATCGTGGGCGAGGACCTGTATCGCGTCGGGGCGATCCCCACGACGTCGAGCATCTCCTACTCCGGCGCAGAGTCGCTCTCCGTCGAGCGTGTCGGCAAGTCGCTTCGTTTCGTCGCCCTAGCGGATTGCGTTCGCACCGACGCAACCGGCAGCTCGACCGAGCACGCGCGCTTCGTTCAAGAGTTGCTGCCCGACGGCAGCTTCCAAGACCGCCTCGACGACGATCCGGATTTTTTGACCATTCTCAATCAACCATTCGCCGTGCGGCTCGATCCCGGAACGATTCGCGATTTGCGGGAGCTGCATGGCCCCGTGCCATTTGCTGCCGCTTCACCGGTAGGCGAAGGCGATCTGCGCGGAGTGCTGCGCCCGGGCCCCTCGGGTCTGCTCTTCGGACGCCGCGTCGTTGGAGTGCGCTTCCAAGCGGAAGGTTCCGTGAGGGGTCCATTGCCCGAACACGTCTCCACCTCGATCAGTGGCCGCATTCGCCTCGACGGAACGGCATACTACGATGCGGACGGCGCCATGCTGCTTGCCCTCGACGCACAACTCACGATCGACGGAATGCTGGACCAGGGCAGCCTGCCGCCCGCGCCGGTGCAGATCGTCTACCGACGGAGCATCCGCAGCTCCGGCTAGGTGCTAAAACGCTCTGACGAGTTGCACTTCGAGCGGATGCCGGAACGGAAACTCGCTCAGTTCGGTCAACGGCGTGAAGGCAAGGTGGTTTTGGTGGCAGTCCACCAGCATCTCGATGCCTCGGCGCACGGACCCGGTCTCCTCGATGTACTTCGCCAACTTCTTGCGAAAGTACGTACGCGGATCTCGCAGCACGCGAGCGTAGTACGGATCGCCGGTGAGACCGTCGGTTCCAACGCCTTCCTTCGGAACCAGCCAGACGAACCAGGGGTCCTCGTGCGCTCGATAGCCGATCAACACCAGGGGGATCGCGCGAGCCGAGTCGAGATCCGGGAGAAAACTGCACATCGTGTAGGCGTCGAAGGAGATCTCCGTGGACTCCAGCGGCTGCTGCATGGATGCCGCTTCCCCGCGGATTCGCGGGAACCTCCGATGCGCCGCGTGAAACTCAAAGGCACAGGACGGCGGTTCGAGGCAACAGATGAGCGCGCTCGCACCGCTCCTTCAAGGAGCCTTCGTGTCACCTGCGGTTCAGCCCGCACAGCTTCCGTCGAATCGCCGGGAGAGCAAGAGCGTCGCGAACGTCGAGAGCTTCGAGCGGATCGTCGACGACTACCAGCGCAGGCTCTACGGCTTCGCCCTCCGGATGACGGGTAACCGCGAGGACGCCGAAGAGATCGTCCAGGATGCCTTCGTTCGAGCCTACCGGGCCCTCGGCAAGATGCCTCCCGAACAGCGCGCGGAGTTGCGCCTTCAGCCGTGGCTCTACACGATTACGCTGAACGTGACGCGCAACCGGCTACGCAGCAAGCGTCCGGCCAGCGTCGCCCTCGATGCGCTCGCCGACCCCGAAGCGCTCCTTCGCGAGTCGAACGAGCCCGCGCCGCAGCAGCCTGAGACGATCGTGGAGCAGAACGCCGACGTCGCGTTGGTCGAGCGGGCGTTGCTTCAACTTCCCATGCACCTGCGCGCCGCGGCGACGCTCCGCTTCATCGAGGGGCGCAGCCACCCGGAGATCGCGGAGATTCTCCATCAGCCAATCGGAACCGTGAAGTCGCACGTTCATCGCGCGGTGCGCATTCTGCGACGAATTCTCGGTCCCCAGGTCGGCCGTTCCAATCCCGAAGGAGCAACCACCCATGCGATGTCGTGACATCGAGGTGCTGTGGGACGAGACCCGCGGCAGCTGCGCTCGTGCGTTGAAGGAAGAAGTCACCGTGCACCTGGGAGCCTGCCCGCAGTGCCAGCGCCTCTTTGAAGAGTGCGAGGGCGTTGCGTATTGCCTCTCATGTCTGCCGGTGCCCGAGCCCTCGCTCGACCTCGCGCGACGGATTCTCGATCACATCGGGGCCTTACGAAGCCGCTTGCGCACGGAGCCGCTCGTGCTCACCTCGGCGCGCGCACCGTTCGGCCGCCTCTACGTCGGCTTCAAGGGGCAGCGCATCGCCTATATCGGCCTCGATACGAGCGCCTCATTCGAGGACGTGCGCGCACGCGTCGAGCAGCGGTTACGCCGGCCCGTCGTTCGCGGTGAAGCGCCGCCATGGCTTCAGGAAACGATCGACCGCTTCTTCCGGACGTGGCGAGTCGACGATCGCGTCGTCGATATCAGCGATCTCACGCCGTTCGAGCAGGCCGCGCTACGAGCCGCAGCGACGATTCCTCCGGGCGAGGTTCGCTCGTACGGATGGGTCGCAACGCAGATCGGGCGCCCCAAGGCGGCGCGCGCAGTCGGCCGCGTCATGGCGCGCAATCCGATTCCGCTCTTCTTCCCCTGCCATCGCGTCGTCGATTCCTCGGGAGCGCTGCACAATTACTTCTACGGCCTCGAGATGAAGGAGCGCCTGCTCCGGATGGAAGGGTATCGGCGCGCGCGTTAGCTAAAGGACCGCGGAGTCCATGATCGACCGACGGATTGCCGCGATTCCCGACATCCACGGCCATGCCAAGGGCGAGCATCGGCCTTTCGCCGAGGAACGCCCCATCGCGTACTCCCCGCGCATGCTCTTCCTTTGGTTCTACCATGCCTGCCGGCGCGGTCACCCGCGCTTTCTCATGGTGAGCGATCATGTCAACTTTCTCACCTTCGAGGACCCCGGCGCCGTCAGCACCGTTCGGCGCGCGCTCAAGCTTGCGGAGGCGGGCGATCTTTACGGCGCAGCCGAGACGGCCGGCGTCGAGGTCGCGCATGCGGCCGTCGTTTCCGAGGGACTGCGGCGTGGCATGCACTTCTCGATCGGCGCCGAGGTCGACAGCGATCCGCGCTCGAGACCCGACGCTCAGAACATCGTCGACGCGATGCGCCCGGATGGAATGATCCGCTCGGTCCACTTCCTCACGGTCGATCACCCCGAAAAGGGAAGCGATTGGCCATGGCCGTTCGACAACGAGGAGTTCGTCGCGCTCTTCGACGCCGTCGGCACCGCGCGCGTCTGGGAGATGTACATTGCAAAGCTGCTCGACGAGATCGAGAAGCTTCCCGGGCAGATCGTCGGCCATCTCTACGTGCCCGCAGTTTTCGGCCATTGGCCCGAGAGCAAGAAGCTCGACGATTACGAGAATCGCGTGCTCGAAGCGTGCCGGCGGCGGGGCATGGCGATCGAGTTCAACACGCGCTTTCTCTATCGCGATCATCCCGAGGATCAGAAGAAACGCTATCTCGATGCCTACCAGCGCCTGCTGCGCAAGGCGAAGTCGAAGGGCGTTCTGGTTGCCGTCGGATCCGACGCGCACAGCCCCAAAGATCAGGGCAACGCCTTCGAGATCGTGATCAAAATGCTCGACGACTGCGGAATCAACGAGCTGGCCTTCCCCGTGGGCGGCAGGCTCGCGCGCGTCGCGCTGCGAGCCACTCGCGAACATCTCGAATCGGCGCGCCGCCGTCCCGAGCGCCCGTCGCTGCCCGGCAGCAGCATCACGGGGTTCGGTCGCGCGGAACTCGGACTCCCCGAGGAATCCGAGAGCGCCCGCGCGCTGCGAACCGGCGGCGCACGTGCGGCGCGCCCGGGCGGCCCCAAACGCAAGGGCGCCCCGGCTCGACCCGCCGCCACAAAGAGTTCGGCACGCCGGAGCGCGGAATCGGCCGCCGGCTCCTCCAAGGCCAAGGCGGCAAAGGCCTCCAAGCGCACCACCACGCTCAAGAAAGCCGCTCCCAAGAAGAAGCCGGCGCCGAAGAAGGCCGCCGTAAAGAAGAAAGTCGCTCCGAAGCGCGTGCAGCGCCCTGCCGCGAGAAAGACTCAGAAGCGGAAAGTGGCCCCGGCGCGCGCGGCGAAACCGAAGAAACCCGTGAGGAAGCCCGTCCCCAAGAAGAGCGGGCAGGCCCCGCGTAAAGGAAAGACGAGCAAGAGCAAATCGACGAAGCGTCGTCACTAGGACGCACCTGACGTACCGAAGGAGAGCCATTGATGGCGGAGATCTCGCGCCTCCGTAACGTTGCCTTCGTCGGCCCGCACCACGCGGGTAAGACGACGCTAGTAGAAGCCGTTCTCGCACATTGCGGCGCCATTGGGCGCCGCGGCTCCATCTCCGACGGAACGACCGTCACCGACTATGAACCCGAAGACGTCTCGCACGCGGAGAGCACGACGGTCGGCTTCGCCCACTGCGAGGCGGGCGCGATCGATCTCACGATCGTCGATTGCCCCGGCTTCATCGACTTCTTCGAGGAGACGCACATGGTGCTTTCGGGTGTCGATGCCGCCGTAGTCGTCGTCGAGGCCGATCCTTCGCGCATCGTTCAAACGCGCGCTCTGCTCGACGAACTGGAGGCTCTGCGGTTACCGCACTTGTTCGTCGTCAACAAGATGGATCGGCCGGGTGCCGATTTCGCCGGAACGCTCGCCGCGCTGCAGGCGGGGTATGGCCGTCACGTCGTTGCCGAGCAATGGCCGATCGGCGCCGCCGAAAGCTTTTCGGGCTTCGTCGATCTCGCGCAGATGAAAGCGTTTTCATTCGAAGGCGACGCCGAGCGCGTCACCGAGATTCCCGCCGCGCTGCGCGATCAAGCACAAAGCGCTCGCGCCGCCCTCCTTGAGGCGATGGCCGACTTCGACGACACCTTGATGGAGGAGCTTCTCGAGGGCAAGGAGCCGCCGCTCGACGAGGTCGAGCGCGATCTCTGTACCGAGTGCTCGCACGATCAAATCTTGCCGGTCCTTGTCGCGGCCGGATCCACGGGTGCAGGGGTCGCGGCGCTCGTGCGAGCGATCGGACAATGGTTTCCGTCTCCGCTCGATCATCCGCTCGTTGACGCCGAGGGACGCCCCATCGCTCCCGATCCGGCGGCACCCTTCGTTGCGCAGGTCATCAAGACATCGGTACATCCGCAATCCGGTAAGGTTTCCATCGTCCGCGTTCTCGCCGGAACCATGAAATCGGACGCGACCCTCACGGACATCAGCAAAGGCGGCGAACGCGTGCGCTCCGGCGGCCTCTATCGCTTGCAGGGCAAGAAGCAAGAACCGATCGCGGAAGCCGGACCGGGAACGATCGCCGCCGTCGCCCGCCTGGAATCCGTCGCCACCGGCGACACCCTGACGGTCAACGGACACAAGGTGCTGCTCCCGCGCGTCGCGTCCAGCGAGCCGGTCTTCGCGGTCGCGATCAAGCCGAAGGAACGAATCGACGAAGCGAAGATTTCCCAGATGCTCGTGCGCATCGTCGACGAAGACCCGTCGCTCTCGACACAACGCGCCGAGATCACGAACGAGCTTCTTCTCCTGGGACGCGGCGAACAGCACGTGATGATTGCGGTCGAGCGCCTCTCTCGCAAGTACAAGGTCGAGGTCGAGACCGCGGCGCCCGCGATTCCGTACCAGGAGACGATCACCGTTTCGACCGAGGTGCACTCGCGTTACAAGCACCAGACCGGCGGACACGGCCAGTTCGGCGACGTGTGGCTGCGCTTCGAGCCGCGCGAACGCGGCTCGGGAGTCGGCTTCAGCGAGAAGATCGTCGGCGGCGTCGTACCGCGCCAGTTCATCCCGGCGGTCGAGAAAGGCGTGCGAGAGGCATTGCTGCGCGGCCCGAGTGGATACCCGGTCAGCGATCTCCACGTCACGCTCTTCGACGGGCAATACCACGACGTCGATTCGAGCGAGCAATCATTCAGGACCGCGGCGGGCATGGGCGTGCGCGAAGCGCTCCCGAAGTGCCGGCCGGTCGTGCTCGAGCCGATTGCCCGCGTGACCGTCACCGTGCCGACCGCATACACCTCGACGGTCATCCAGCAGCTGACCGGAAAACGCGGCCAGATTCTGGGCATGACTCCCGCCGATCGCCCGGGGTTCGACGACATCGAAGCCGACGTGCCGCAGGTCGAGATGTCACGCTACATCACCGAGTTGCGCACGGGAACGCAGGGGCTGGGGACCTTCCGTTGGCGGCCGGAGCGCTACGATCCGGTTCCTGGCAACCGCGTTGCCGGAAAGGCGGCGGTATGAAGCGCTTCATCGCGCTCGCGATGCTCGTGACGATCCTCGGTGGATGCACGCGGACGTCGAACGGCGGCATTTTGCAGGGCGGACGCCACTCGTGGACCGAGCCCGGCGTGCTGCGCATCGCGATCCAGCAGGATCTCAAGAATCTCAACCCGTTGCTGAACTCCAACACGACCGACGCGTTCGTCGCGCGCTTGCTCTTCGAACCGCTGCATCTCCGCCGATGCCGCCGGGAAGCCGGTGCCCATGCTGGCCGCGACGGTGCCGACCTTGCAGAACGGCGGTATCAGCAGCGACGGCCTCACGATCACCTATCATCTGCGCCGCAATGCGAAGTGGAGCGACGGCGTCCCGGTCACGAGCCGAGACGTCAAATGGTCCTGGTCGGCGATCATGAATCCGAACAACGACGTCGTTTCGCGCCATGGCTACGACGATATCCGCTCGATCGACACGCCGGATCCGTACACCGTCATCGTTCATCTCAAAGAGAAGTTCTCACCCTTCGTCAATACGTTCTTCGCGGAGAGCGATCAGCCGTATCCGGTCGCGCCCGCCCACGTGCTCGCGCAGTATCCGAACATCAATCAGATCCCGTTCAACAGCGAGCCGACGGTCAGCGACGGCCCATTCCGTTTCGGAGAATGGGCGCATGGGGATCACATCACCCTCGTCCGCAACGACGACTTCTTCATGGGCATGCCCGGCTTACAGCGCATCGAGCTGCGCATCGTGCCGGACGAGAACACGTCGGTGAATCTCCTGGCGACGCACGCGGTCGACTGGATCTATCAAGCCTCGATCGAGACCTATCCATCGGTGAAGGACCTTCCGGGCACGCGCATCGTCTGGGTGAACATCAACGGGTACGAGAACATCCAACTGAACGACGCTCGTCCGTTCCTGCGCGACGTGCGCGTCCGCCAAGCGATCGCCTACGCGATCGACAAACACCAGCTGGTCCAGACCCTCACGTACGGTCAGGAAAGATTGGCTTCAGAGGACGTCCCGTATTGGATGTGGGCGTACGATCCGGCGGTGCAATCCTACCCGCACGACATCGCTCGCGCACGAGCCTTGCTCGAGGCCGCGGGTTGGACGCCCGGTCCCGGCGGCATCATGCAGAAGAACGGCGAGCCGCTCGTGCTCGTCGAGGTCACGAACAACTCCAACGTCACGCGGCGAAAAGAGTCCGTCATCGTGCAGGAACAGTTGCGGCAAGTCGGGATCGAAATGCAGGTCAAGTACTTTCCGGGCGACGTGCTCTTCGCTCCGGCCGGCGAGGGCGGCATCCTTCAACTCGGGAACTTCGATATCAGCCTTGCGGGGTGGTTCGCCGGGATCGATCCGGACGACAGTTCGCAGTACATGTGCAAGAACGTGCCGCCGGGCGGCTACAACTACGATCGCTACTGCAGCAGCGCGATGGATGCGGCGGAGCAGATGGCGCTCACGCACTACGACGAAGCAACGCGCAAGAAAGCCTATGCGATGACGCAGACGTTGCTGCACAATGACGTGCCCGAGATCTTCACCTATTGGTATCGTATGGAGCAGCCGATCAGCGTCGACTTCAAGGGATTCGCTCCGAATCCGGTCGAGGAAGCGTGGAATGCGTGGCAATGGAGCATCTAGGCTCGCCCGAACAACCCGTCGGGCCCATTCCCGAACTCGTTTGGCTTCGCAAGGTCATCGTCGACCGCGCCCTGACGCGCGGTGACTACGTGCTCGCCGGCGGCGTGCGCAGCGATTATTACATCGACAAGTTCCAGCTCTTCAGCGACCCGCACATCCTCCGGCGAATCGCGCGGCTCTTCACGCTGCTCATCGCGGAAACGAATCCGGATTTCATCGGTGGCACCGAACTCGGCGGCGCCATCATCGCGACGGCGGTTTCGCAGATGTCCGGCATTCCGATGATCGTCGTACGAAAGAATCCCAAAGGTTACGGCGCCTTTCCCGACGAGTATGTCGAAGGACCGTACGAGCGCGGCGCCCACGTGCTGCTGCTCGAGGACATCGTCAGCAACGGCGGCGAGTTGCTCGCCGCAAAGGCGCGCCTCGAGGAACTGGGGTTACGCGTGACGCCGTGCGCCGTGATCAGCCGCGGCCTGGCGCCGGTCCGCGCCTTGATCCAGTTCTCGCTCCCCCGCGGAACGGGCCAACCGGAAAACTAACCGCCGCGGCCTTGCCGTCGGGAGCCTCGCGCGTGATAGAATCACGTGCAGCGATGCGAGCCATCATCGATAAGCCCGAAGTCGAGTATCTCGACGGGCGCCCCTACCCCAAGATGAGCCCCAAGGCGACGCACGCCTTCGTACAAGGCGCCTTCATCATGCTCTTCCGAGTAGCCGGGCGCGACGCAGGCAAGTGCCTTCCGGAGCTGCGTTGCCACATCGGCGCCGTCGACGATACCAAGACGGAGTTCGTCCCGGATGTCGCCTTCATCCTGAACGATCGCTGGTACGCTTTGCCGGTCGATCAGCGCGAAGAGCCGCCGTTCGCGCCGGACATCGTCGTGGAGGTTCGCTCGCCCGGTGAAAACGGGCGCCTCCGACGGGCCAAGATTACGCGCTATCTAGCGACGGGTGCTCAGATCGTCTTCGACGTCGAGCCGAAAGCGCGTGCCATCCACGTTCATGAAGCAAGCGGGACGCGCACGCTCACGCAAGGCGATCGCCTCTCCGACCCGCGCTTCCCGTGGCTCGACGTCGACGTTGCCGAGGTCTTCGCCGACCTCGACGATTAGCTCTGGAACTCACAGATACTCCAGCACCTCGCGGGCGTGCCCGTCCGCGGTGACCTTCGGCCACACTTTCTCGATCTTGCCGTTCTCGTCGACGAGAAACGTCGCTCGCTGGATGCCCTTGTACGTCTTGCCGTAGTTGCTCTTCTCGACGATCACGCCGAAGGCGTCGCAGAGTTTTGAATCGACGTCGGCGAGCAGCTCGAACGGCAAGGAATACTTCTTTTTGAACTGCTGGTGGGAGGCAACGGAATCGCGGCTGACGCCGACGATGCGAGCCTTTTTGCGCTTGAACTGCGGCAGCAGGTCGCGGAACTGCGAGGCCTCGTTCGTGCAGCCCGGCGTATCGTCTTTCGGATAGAAATAGAGCACCAGCCGGCCGCCGAGCAGATCCCTCGTCTCCAGACGCTGCCCGCGATCGTCCTCCACGCTCACGCTGGGCATCTTGTCGCCTTCGGTCAGCATGACTCTCCTTTCTCTGCTATGAATGCGTTGCCGAGATGCCGCGTTTTTCGTCGCTGGAGGCGGCCTCCCCCCAACCGCCGCACCCGCTCGCGATCGCATTGATCGCACGGCTTCGCGCTGGGGCGTCCGTGCTGGACCTCGGATTCGGCCACGGACGAAACACCATCGCGCTGCGAGGCGCGGGATTTGATGTGCTTTCGCTCGATGACGAGCGCGCCGCTGCTGCCGCCGATCTTACCGCGATCGACGGTCGCTTCGATGCCGTCCTCGCAACGCACGCGCTGCTTCACGGAACGCCGCAAAGCATCGCCGAGCGCATCGACGCCGTTGCCGGCCTTCTCCACCCGGGCGGGCTTCTTGCAGCGACCTTTGCCTCCGTGCACGACGCGCGCTATGGAAGGGGTGAACGGGTCGCCGATCGGACCTTCGCGCCCGCCGATGGCGACGAGCGCGGCGTGCCGCACGCGTACTACGACGAGCCGCTCTTACGTGCGGTTCTCAACCCGTACTTCACCGTCGAGTCGCTGGAAGAGCACGACGTGGACCGCATTACCGGGCGATGGGCGCATCCCACCGAGCCGCTGCGCGGTGCCGTGCACTGGTTCCTGATTGCGTCGAAAAGACTTAACGGCGTGGAGGCTCAGACGAGATGAGATCCTGCATCGGCGAGGAGGCGTTTGCGTACAGGCGCTTCTCCATGCGTCCCGCAAGATAGGCGAGCCGCCCGGCCTCGACTGCGTGACGCATCGCGTGCGCCATGGCAACCGAATCGCGCGCCGCCGCAATACCAGTATTCATCAGCAGGGCATCGACGCCCAACTCCATCGCGAGCGCCGCATCCGAGGCGGTCCCGACGCCGGCATCGACGATGACCGGGACAAGTGCGCGCTCTTTGATGATGCGAATCGAGTACGGGTTGCAGACGCCCAATCCGCTGCCGATCGGCGCGGCCAACGGCATCACCGCGGCACAACCGATCTCCTCCAGTTGCTTGCAGACGATAGGGTCGTCGCCGACGTACGGCAAGACCGTGAATCCGTCCGCGACGAGCCGCTCCGCCGCCTCCAGCGTCGCGCGAGGATCGGGATGCAGCGTCTGCGGATCGCCGATCACCTCGAGCTTGATCAGTTCGGTCTCGAGCAGTTCGCGCGCGAGTTGCGCGGTGAGCACGGCGTCTTTCGCGGTAAAGCAGCCGGCGGTATTCGGCAAGATCGTGTACCGCGAGCGGTCGATGTAATCGAGCAGCGTCTTTCCTGTCGGATCGTCGAGGTTGATCCGTCGAATTGCGACGGTGACCATCTCCGCGCCGCTGGCCGCGTGCGCCGCTTGCATGACGTCCATCGACGGATACTTGCCCGTCCCGACGATGAGCCGGGAGTTGAACTCGCGTTTTCCGATCTTCAGCATCTCGTCCATGGCTATCCCCCCGCTACCGCTTTGATGATCTCGATGCGATCGCCTTCGGCGAGGCGATGCTCGTCGTAGGCGCCGCGGCGTATCACCGCGTCGTTGCAAGCGACGGCAATCCCGCTCCTCGATGTGCCGAGCAGCGCGAGCAGCTCGCCGACCGTCATGTTCTCGCGCAGTTCGCGCACTTTGCCGTTTACCGTTGCCGTCATGGCCGAAGAGCCTTGGCCTACATGCCCGTGTAGACGGGACCATCGCCGCCTTGGGGCGGTACCCAGGTGATGATCTGGTAGGGATCGGCGATGTCGCAGGTCTTGCAGTGGACGCAGTTCGTAAAGTTGATCTGCAGACGGCCATGCGACGGCGCCATTGCGCTTCTCGAAGAGCGGCTCGTAGACTGCGGCCGGGCAGAAGTACGCGCACGGGTTCCCGTATTCGACCGTGCAGCGGTCGCGACAGACGTTCGTATCGGCGACGTGCAGATGGCAGGGCTGATTTTCCTCGTGCATCGTGCCGGAGTTGTACACGTCGGTGAGCTTGTCGAAGGTGAGCACGTTGTCGATGACGGCGCGCGGCGTCTCCTTGGGCTTGTAGCCTGCCTTCTCCATGACCGCGTATCCCGGCTCGCCGTGCAGGCGATCGATGACGCCGAACGCCCGCCCGCCGGTGATCGTTGCGAGACCGGCGTTGAGCATGCCGAGCACAGAGCCCGTGCTTGAAGCCTTGGTGGAAGTTGCGCGCGTTGCCGCAGCTCGCGATAGGCCCACGAATCTTCGAAGCGGCGCTCGTACGCCGAGAGCGTCTGCGCGTCGTAGCGTCTGCGCTTCGCAGCGCCTCCCATGCCGTTTCGCGCGGCGAGCATCCCCGATTTCATCGCCAGGTGGATGCCTTTGAGTCGCAGGCCGTTGAGAAATCCGCCGGAGTCGCCCGCGATCATCAAGCCGTCGGCGTAGAGGCGCGGCATCGCGAACAGGCCGCCCTTCGGGAATCGCCTTGGCGCCGTAGCGCAGCAGCTTCGCACCGTCGAAGCATTCGTGCGAATCTCGGGATGCTGCTTCATGCGTTGCAACTCGTTGTGCGGATCCGTCGTCGGGTTCTTGTAGTCGAGACCGGTCACCATGCCGATGTCGAGGACGTCGCCGGCCATTCCGTAGATGAAGCCCGCCGCCGAAGGTCTGCGGCGGCAGCGGATAGCCCAGCGTGTGGATCACGCTTCCCGCCTGCACCGAGCCGGGCGGACATTGCCATAACTCCTTGACGCCGGCAGCATAGACTTGCGGCTCGCGACCGGCGGCGAGTTCGAGCTGCGCGATCGCCTGCTTTGGCGAGCGTTCCGCAACGGCCCCTCACCGAGCACGACGATCTTCGCGAGCAGATCGGCGCCGGGTTCGTAGTTCGGCTTCGGCTGGCCGTCGCGGTCGACGCCCTTGTCGCCGGTTCGTACGCCGATGACGCGATCTCCGTCCCACAACAACTCCTGGCCCGGAAACGCCGGAAAGACTTGCGCGCCCGCGGCTTCGGCACGAGCCGCCCAACCATTTGACGAGCTTCTGCAAAGAGGCGACGTACTTGCCGTGGTTATTGAGCGACGGCGGTACCAGCGGCGCTTTGATTTTTCCGGCTCGGCGTGAGATACCACAACTCGTCGCGCGCGACCGGCGCCTCCACCGGCACCTCGTGCGAGCGCCACTCGGGATCTAGCTCGTCGAACGCGCGCGGATCGAGAACCGCGCCGGAGAGCGCGTGGTTCCCGATCTCGGCACCTTTCTCGATCACCAAGATCTCCAGCGTTCGATGTGCCGCTTTCGCCAACTCGCCAAGCACGATCGGCGCCCGCAAGGCTCGCCGGTCCCGCGCCGACGAAGAGCACGTCGACCTCCAGCCGTTCGCGTTCCACCATGCGCGAGGTCTTCGCGGAGTCCCGGTAGGTTCCGCTCCTCGTTGCACGGTATCCAAGGCAGCGTATGAAAATCCAGGTCGGCGTCATGGGCTCCTCCGGCGGCAGCATTTCGGCGGAGGAATTATCGCTCGCGCGGCGTTTGGGGCGACGGCTCGCCGAGCGTGATTGCACGATCGTCACCGGCGCCTGCCCGGGCTTACCGCATGCGGCGGTGCTCGGCGCGCACGAAGCCGGCGGTGTCAGCCTCGGCGTCTCACCGGCGCTTACACGGGAAGAGCACGTCGACGTCTATCATTCGCCGATTCAGCCGTACACGACGATGATCTTCACCGGGTCGGGCTTGATGGGCCGTGAGACGCACAACATCCACAGCTCGGACTTCGTCCTGTTTCTCGCCGGGCGCAGCGGAACGCTCGGCGAGTTCTGCATCGCGTACGACGAAGGCAAGCTCATCGGCGTGCTGCTCCATTCCGGCGGAATCTCGGATCGGTTCCTCGATATCAAGGAGTTGGTTCATAAGGAGACGGGAGCGATCCTCATCGAGGACGCCGAGCCGGAGCAACTCGTCGATCGCTGCCTCGATCTCTATCTGCGAGAGTCTATTCCCAGTTCGGTTGCGTTGAACCGTGGCTGAGCTGACGTTTGTCGGAGCTGCCGGCACGGTGACGGGGAGCAAACATCTGCTCACCGTCGGCGGCAAGCGGCTCTTCGTCGACTGCGGCCTCTTCCAAGGCACGAAGGCGATCACGGCGCTCAACGACGCACCCTTACCGGTCGGGCCCAACGACATCGAAGCGGTCGTCGTCACCCACGGCCATCTCGATCACATCGGCTACCTGCCTAAGCTCGTGCACGACGGTTTCCGCGGCCCCATCTACTGCACGCCGCCGACGCAAGCGCTGATGCGGATCGTTCTCGACGACGCCGCGCACCTTCAGGAAGAGCTGCTCCAGCGAGGTTTCGAGCACGACCATCCCCCCACGCCGCCGAGCTATTACGACGAGCGCGACGTCGAGAGAACGATGCAGCTCGCGAGAACGATGCCCCTCGATGCGCCGTTCGACGTGCTACCCGGCGTACGCGCGACCTATCACAACGCCGCGCATGTGATCGGTTCCGCCTTCGTCGCTTTCGAGCTCGAAGGCAAGCGCATTGTTTTTTCGGGCGATCTCGGCCGGTATGGACGAGCGCTGCTCTACGATCCGGATCCGATCGGCGCGGCCGATACGCTCGTTTGCGAGTCGACGTATGCGGATCGCCCGCATCCGGCCGATTCGCTCGACGAGTTGAGCGCCGCGCTGCTCGCGGGCATCGCGCGCGGAGGCGTCATGGTACTGCCGGCTTTCGCGGTGGAGCGCACGCAGGATATTCTGCTTGCAATTGCAGCACTCCAAACGCGCGAGCCGAAAATCGCGTCGCTTCCTGTCCATCTCGACAGCCCGATGGCGGAGAAGGTCGACGCGGTCTTCGAACAGTTCCCCGATGCGCACAAACCTATCCCGAACGACGGGGCGTCGATGCCGTTCGGCGTTCGCAACTTCGCGCAAGCCGTAACGACCGATCAGTCGAAGCAACTCAACAACCTACAGGGATCGCATCTCATCATCTCGGCGAGCGGAATGGCCTCGGGCGGTCGCGTCATGCACCACCTCCACAACCACATTGCGGAGGCCTCCGCCACGATCATCTTCGCCGGCTACCAGAGTCGCGGGACGCTCGGTTTCCTGCTCACGCACGGGATGAAGACCGTGCGGCTGTACGGAGATACGCTGCCGATCCGCGCGCAGGTCGTCGATCTCGCCGGCTTCAGCGCTCACGCCGACGAGTCGGATTTTACGCGCTGGTTTGCAACGTGTACGGGCAAGCCGCATCTCTACGCCGTGCACGGCGAGCCGGAATCGGCGCTCGCATTGGCGGCATTCGTAAAGACGCATCTCGGCTGGCCCGCCGATGCGGCGCAGCGAGGAGAGACGGTCGCGCTGTGATACCGCCTGCTACGCGCAGCTTCGCGAGCGACAATGCCGCGCCGGTTGCCCCGGAGATCCTCGAGGCCATTCGCGCGGCAAACGACGGCGACGCGATCGGCTACGGACACGATCCGTGGACGCAAAGCGCGGTGCGCCGCTTTCGCGAGCATTTCGGGGCGGCTACCGACGTCTTCTTCACCTTCAACGGCACCGGAGCGAACGTCGTCGCGTTGAGCTGCCTCGTCAAGCCGTGGGAAGCGGTGCTTTGCCCGGCAAGCGCGCATCTCCAGACCGACGAGTGCGGCGCCTTCGAGCGCTTTTCCGGATCGAAAGTCATCCCGGTCTCGACCGAGGACGGCAAGCTGCGCGCACGGGACCTCGAACCGCATCTGCACGCGGGCCACGACGAGCATCATCCGCAACCGCGGGTCGTCTCCATCTCGCAATCGACGGAGTATGGCGGCGTCTACGAGCCCGGCGAGCTGCGCGAGTTGTGCGATTACGCCCATAGCCGTGGATTGCTCGTGCACGTCGACGGGGCGCGAATCGCTAACGCGGCTGCGGCACTCGGCCTGACGCCGCGAGCGATCACGATCGATCTCGGCGTCGACGTACTCACCTTCGGCGGAACCAAGAACGGCCTGATGTTCGGCGAAGCAATCTGCTTTTTCGACCCGACGCTGCCGGCCGGCGCGGCGCCGTTTGCGCGCAAGCAGGGCATGCAGCTCGCTTCGAAGATGCGCTACGTCGCCGCTCAGTTCGAGGCGCTCCTGACGAACGACCTTTGGCGGCGCTATGCGACGCACGCGAATGCCATGACCGCGCGTCTCTACGACCGCGTCCGTGGAATCGCAGGAATCCACGTCACGCGCCCGGTTCGCTGTAACGCGATCTTCGCCACGATGGACGCTGCCGCAATCGCGCGAGCCCAGGAGCAGTTCTTCTTCTACGTCTTCGACGAAGCGTTGCCCGAAGTACGTTGGATGACGCATTGGGCGACGCGGCCCGAGGAGGTCGATGCCTTTGCCGACTGTCTCGAAGGAGCGGTGCGCTAGGCGGTCCAGTCCAGCATCGATTGCCACTCGTGCCTGGGGAACGGTTGCTTCGATTTGATCGCCTCGACGTACTTGCGTTTGCCCGCGCGGTTCCCTTTGCCCATCATGATGCCGCCGACGAGCCGATCTTGCCAGAAGAAGAGCGATCGGTACCACTTCTTCTCCTCGTCGACTTTCTTGACCATCTCCAGATCGGATCGCAACTCGGGCGAGCAGCCGAACTGCGTGATCGTTTGCCCTTTGAAGAGCAAGGACGAATACTCCGGAACGTCATGATACTTCTCGCTGCCGCCCATCATGTTGATCGCCGCGACTTTTCCGTGCGCGCCCGCGTTGTTCCACGTCCCCATGCGGTAGCGAATCTCGAGGATCGGATCGAAGAAATCCGCAACGTCGCCGGCGGCAAAGACTCCGGGAACGTTCGTTTCCAAATGGTCGTTGCAGAGGATGCCGTTGTTGCTCGATTGGATTCCGCTTCCTTCGAGCAGCTCCGTGTTCATTGCGAGGCCCAGCCCGAGCGAGAAGCATTCGCCCGCGATCTCCAGGCCATTCTTCGTCCGCAGCTTCGTGACGACGCCGTTGGAGCGCGTGAATGCCTCGACTTCCTCTCCAAAATGCAGGTGCACGTTCTGCTCGCGTGCCGCCTCGGCGACGAGTTCGGCCGCCAGTTCGTCGAGGATGCGATGAAGCGTACGCGGACCCCGAATCAGCCAATGCGTCTCGACGCCGCGTACCGAAAATGCTTCGGCCAATTCGTAGGCGATGAAGGAGCCGCCGACGGCAATTGCGGCCTTGCTGTGCTCGAGGTGCTCGGAGATCGCACGGGTATCGTCGAGATACTGAAAGTTGAAGATGTTCGCTGCGCCTTCCGCGCCGGGCACGGGGCAAGGGTTCGGACGGCCGCCGGTGGCGAGGAGAAGCGCGTCGTAAGGATAGCGCCGGTCGTCGGCCTCGACGACCCGATCCGCGGGGACGATGCGCGAGACCTTCGTGCGCAGCTTGAGAACGATGCGATGTTGCTCGTGCCATGCCACGTCTCGGATCATCACCTTCGCCTCCGGGATCTGCTTGCGCAGCATCGGGGGAAGCGAGATGCGATTGTAAAGCGGATACGCCTCATCGCCGAAGAGCGTGATCTCGCATGCCGGATCATGTTTGCGCAACTGCTCGGCGGCCGTCGTTCCGGCAAAGCCGTTTCCGACGATAACGTACCGGCGGACATCCGAATCCATCAGGCGGCGGGTTCGGCGCCTTCGCGCGCGGGCCTTTAGCGCGTCCTAGCCGTACAGAGTTTGTAAGCGGCTACTTCTGCGTGTATTCGTAGAAGAGGAGGCTCACAACCGGAGTGCAGAGGAACTGCGCCGGTGTGTAGGTCACGGTTCGCGCTTGATCGAGCGCCTCCTGATCGGTTACGCTGTTCCCGCTCGAGTGGACGATCTGCGCGAGCAGCGGTCTTCCGTCTGAGTTGATCGCGATGCCGATGACGCTGGTGCTCCGGGGCTCATTTCCGTAGAGCCCCCCGTAGCCTGCCGCTTCATCTTGGAACGACCAATCGCTTTGCGGGCGCAGCGCCATATGCGCGGGCTTATACACCGCTCCACAGGTGAGTGAGGGAAGCGGTTGCAGAAGGGCGGCGGTCGCGACCGTATACCGGGCCGGCATAGAAGGCGCCGGTGAACCGGGAATGGCGTGGAGCGACGGCGGTGCCGTATATGGGCGAGGCGGCGCGCCAAAAGCGTCGACTTGATTGACGAAGCTCGGGCACGAGGACATAGCTCCGCCGTTGGTGGCAAACGAGTCGACGTACGCGAACGCAACGTCGACAGGGGTTGCAAACTTTACGAGCAAGGGATCGCTCTGATAGTCCCCGCCCGCCGTCGTTGCGTGCATCGGTACGCCGGCGACCACCGCCTGGTACGCGGAGTCCGAGGTGATGAACGTAATCAACGCGTTTGCCGTGGAGGTCGTCGACGTATACAAGACGACGCGTATTGCGCTCTCCGTTGTCGCGGTTCGAGGTGCCGGCGCGTTCGTCTGAACGTCCCATGGAACGTACGAGGCGTCCGCCCCGCAAAATGGGTTGCTCGCCAACGCCGCACCGGGCCGAACGACGATCGCGAGCGGAACGACCAGCGCAGCGACCATCGTCGCGAAGATCATCGTGCGCGCTGAAGATTTCATCTCCATTGGGCCACCATCTCACCTCTGCCCCGCGGCCATGCCGCGTGAGAAGGTGCTTCGCATCCGGCCCCGTGCGGACCCTGTCGCGCGGGAAGCTCCCGCCTGTGGCAACCGATCGAGCCGGGGTCCCGACGCGGGCATCCGAGGGGAACCGGAAGCGTTCCGCCTTGGTCGAGGCGAAACGAAGCCCCGTGGCAGTGAAAACGACCGCCGCGCTCGATAAGCGTGGTCTCAGCGACGAGCAGTTGCGGCAGATCTTCCGCAACATGCTGCTGCAGCGGCAACTCGACAACCGCGGCTTTCAGCTCAACCGCCAAGGCAAGGTTCCCTTCGCGCTCGGGAGCGAGGGGCACGAAGCGCTGCAGGCCGGCGCGGCGATGGCGTTCGAGCGCGGCAAGGACATTCTCGCGCCGTACTACCGCGATCTCGGTCTCGTGCCTCGGCATCGGGCTCACGCCGTACGAGATCATGCTCTCGATCTTCGCGCGCGCCGCCGATCACAACGGCGGACGCCAATTCCCGAACCACTACTCCTCGAAAGCGGCCGGGATTCATGTCGTTCTCGTCGATCCTCGCGGCGCACATTCCGCACGCGGTCGGCGCCGCCTATGCGATCAAGTATCGCGGCGAAACGGGGCGCGCCGTGCTCGCGACCTGCGGCGACGGAACGACCAGCGAAGGCGAGTGGCACGAGTCGATGAACTTCGCAGCGGTTCACAAGCTGCCGATCGTGATGCTCGTCGAGAACAACGAGTGGGCGATCTCGACGCCGCTCGACAAGCAGATGGCCCAGCCCGAGATCTGGAAGCGCGCCGCCGGCTACGGCATGCCGGGCAGCGCTTCAACGGCTTCGACCCGATCGAAACGTACGCCGCCGTGAAAGAGGCGATGGATCGCGCGCGCACCGGCGGCGGCCCGACGCTGCTCGAAGGCACGTGCTATCGCTTCCTCGCGCACTCGACCGACGACAACGACATGACGTATCGCACGCGCGAAGAGGTCACCGAGCAGCGCAAGCACGACCCGGTGCCGCGTTCGAAGCGTGCTTGCTCGAGCACGGCGTCATCAGCGACGCAGGACGTCGCGGCGATGAGCAAAGACGTGCTGCGCGAAACGAACGAAGCGACCGATCGCGGCCGAGGCGCATGCCGTATCCGCAAGCCGTCCGATCTCTACACGCACGTCTACGAAGGAGCGTGGCAGCCGTGGCAGTCGTGAGCGCGACGACCTCGACGCAGTCATGAACAACGTCGAGGCGGTTCGCGCGACGCTCTACGAAGCGATGAAGAGCGACGACCGCACGGTGATCCTCGGCGAAGACGTCGGCGCGCGCGGCAACGTCTTCCTGATCACCAAAGATTTCATCGATGAGTTCGGCCCGCGAGCGCGTCATCGACACGCCGATCGCCGAAGCGTCGATCGTCGGCATCGCGGTCGGCATGGCGATGGAGGGCCTGCGTCCGATCGCCGAGATCCAGTTCGCCGACTTCATCTATCCGTCGTTCAACCAGATCGTCGGCGAAGCGGCGAAGACGCGCTATCGCAGCAACGGCGAGTACACCTGCCCGCTCGTCATCCGCACGCCGTACGGCGGCGGCGTGCGCGGCGCGCTCTCGCACTCGGTTTCGATCGAAGCGCTCTTCTATCACGTGCCCGGACTGAAGATCGTCGCGCCCGCGTTTCCCGGCCGACGTCAAGGGCCTGCTCAACGCCGCGATCGACGATCCCGATCCGGTGCTCTTCCTCGAGCACAAGAAGACCTATCGCCTGATCAAGGGCGAGGTGCCGAACGGCCACTACACGATTCCGATCGGCAAGGCCAACGTGCTCAAAGAGGGCACGCAGCTGAGCGTCGTATCGTACGGTCTCTACGTGCACTGGGCGCTCGAAGCGGCGCGGCAGCTCGAGCAACGAAGGGCATCTCGGTCGAAGTCATCGATCTGCGCTCGATCCGCCCGATGGACAAGACGACGATTCTCGACAGCGTCGAGAAGACGCGCAAGCTGCTCGATCGTTCACGAAGACAACAAGTTCGGCGGCATCGGCGCGGAGATCAGCGCGATGGTCGCCGAAGAGGCGCTCTTCCATCTCGACGCGCCGATCCGGCGCCTGTGCGGCCCCGACGTTCCGGCGATGGGCTACGCGCTGCCGCTCGAGGAAGAGTTCATGTCGTCGCCGGCCGAGATGGCCGACGCGATGCGCGAGATGGTGAAGTTCTAGATGGCGACGACGATTACGATGCCGCAGCTCGGCGAAACCGTAACCGAAGGTACCGTCGCGCAGTGGCTCAAGAAGCGTCGGCGATAGCGTCGAGAAGTACGAAGCCGTTCGTCGAGGTCTCGACCGACAAGGTCAACGCCGAGGTTCCGTCGCCGGTCAGCGGCGTCATTCGCGAGCTGCTCGTCAAGGAAGGCGAGACCGTCGCGACCGGCACGCCGATCGCCGTCATCGACGAAGTCGCCTCGGCGGCAGCCGCTCCAGCGGACGCGCCCGCTGCGGCGACGAAGGCCGAGGCGAACCGCATGGCCGAGCGACGAGCCCGTGCCGGGCTGTGCGCCGCGTTCGCAACGGTCGAGCCTGCGCGTCGCGGCGCCGAGTGCCGGCACGCTCGACGAGCGCACTGCGCGCGGCGCTCGCCGGCCGTGCGCCGTCTCGCGCGCGAGCATCGCGTCGACATTCGCGCGCGTGGAGGTACCGGCGCAAACGGGCGCGTCACCGCGGAAGACGTCCTCGCCGCGGCGCGCGGCGCCGTCGCGCGACCGTCGCACCCGTCGCCGTCCGCCGCAGCCGCGCCTGCGCCGGCGACGCGGAACCTCGACCTACGCGCGAGCCGATTCCCGGTACGATCGATCCCGCTCAACCAGGCGCGCCGCATCATCGCCGAGCGCATGGTCGAGAGCAAGCAGACCGCGCCGCACGCCTGGTCGATGGTCGAGATCGACGTCACGAACGTCTGGAAGTGGCGCGTGCGCGAGAAGGATCGCTTCGAGCGCGAGACGGGCTATAAGCTCACGCTGCTGCCCTTCTTCATTCGCGCGGTCGTCGCAGTCGCTCGCAGGCGTTCCCGCTGATGAACGCCAGATTCACCGCCGACGGGCATCCAGCGTCACTCAAGGACGATCAACATCGGCATCGCGATCGGCCTGCCCGCCAATCTCGTCGTGCCCGTCATCAAGCACGCCGACCAGCTCTCGATCAAGGGCCTCGCGATTGCGGCCGGCGAGCTGATCGACAAAGCGCGCAGAGGCAAGCTCGGCGTCGACGATCTTGCCGGCGGCACGTTCACCGTCAACAACAACGGCGCCAACGGCTCGTGCGCTCTCCGCGCCGATCATCAACGGAGGTCAAGCCGGCGATCGTCACGATGGAGGCGGTCGTCAAGACGTCCGGTCGTTCGCGACGACGACGCGATCGCGATCCGGCACATGATGAACTCGTGCCTCTCGCTCGACCACCGCGTCGTCGACGGTTACGTCGCCAGCGGATTCCTCGCCGACCTCAAGCGACGTCTGGAATCGATGGGCCCCGACGGCTCGATCTAGCGGCGAAACCAAGTTCCCGCCTCGGCCGTACATTCGAGCATGAATGCTCCTTTTAGGGCCGCGTTGCTTGGCGCGTCTCTCCTCTTCACGTCGGCGGCTGTCCCTGCGACGACTTCGCCGCCTCCCGACCCCGCGGACGCCTACTACATAGCGGGCGATTTCGACGGTGCCGTCGCGGCCTATGCCGCCGAAATGCAAGAGAACCCCGCGGATGCTCACGCCCGGCTTCGGCTCGCAGCTTTGCGCCTTTACGAAGACGACCTCGACGGCGCGAGCGCGCTGCTGGCGGAACCGGCAACGGCCAATGCATCCGCCCCCGGCGTTCAAACGCTGCTCGACGAGATTGCGCGCCGGCGCAGCGAATCGGCAAAGCGCACCGCAATCGACGGCGGACAGAGTAGCGTTCCTTTCATTGCCGTCGATCCGCTGCCGACGTTGCACGTGCGTGCCGATGGCGTCGACGCGGTATTCTTGATCGACACGGGCGCGCCGGACATCGTCCTCGATCCGGACTTCGCACGAGAACTCGGACTCGCCGTGACGAGCGCCGGCATCGGAATCTTCGCCGGCGGCAAGCGCGCCGCGGTAAGCCGAACCGTCGTGCCGCGCCTCGACGTCGGGACCGCGCACGCTTACGCCGTGAGCGCCGCCGTGCTGCCGACGCGCGCGATGCGACTGCTGCCAAACGAACGCATCGACGGCATCCTCGGTACCGGCTTCTTCGAACGTTTCCTCGCGACGATCGACTATCCAAGAGCGAGACTGATCCTGCAACCCAGAAACGCGGATGTCTCGCAGCGATTCCAATCGGCCGCGCGCGCTGCCGGAGCAACCATCGTCCCGTGCTGGCTCGTCGGCGATCACTTCGTTCTTGCACGTGCCCGAATCGGCGTTGCACCCGAGGGACTCTTCTTGTTCGATTCGGGGCTCGCCGGCGGTGGCTTCATGCCTTCCACGGCGCTCATCGCTGCAGCGCATCTCAAGCCCGACACCGCGCACGCGTCGACCGGCGTCGGCGGCGGCGGCCCCGTACAGGTCGTGCCGGTGGTCGCGCCGAGCATCGCGGTCGGCGGCGCGGTGCAGAACGATGTTCCCGGCAGCTACACACCCCAGGGTTCACCGCTCGGCATCTTTCCGTTCACCGTCGACGGCATGATCTCGCACCTCTTCCTCAAGCACTATGCCTATACGGTGGACTTCACGTCGATGCGGATCGTCTTGCAGCCGGAGCCGTAGCGGGCACCGCCGAAGGGGAGAGCCCCGCATGCAGATTCGCAAGCATTTTCGGTTTGAGGCCGCGCACTCGTTGCCGCACCATTTGGGGAAGTGCGCCCGAATGCACGGCCACTCGTACCGGCTCGAGGTCGCAATCGGCGGCCCCATTCAACGCGACGGGCCCGCGCGCGGCATGGTTGAGGATTTCGACGCGCTCGACGCGATCGTGAGCGCCGAGGTCGTCGATGCCCTCGATCATCGAACGCTCAACGACGTGATCGAGAACCCCACCGCCGAAGAGATCGCCACCTGGATCTGGCGGCGTCTCGAGCCGGCGCTTCCGTCATTGGAGGAACTCGTGCTCTGGGAGACCGCGAGCGCGTGCGCGGTCTTGCGCAGAGGCGAGATGTGATTCAACTCTCGGAGATCTTCTACAGCATCCAGGGCGAAGGAACGTGGACCGGTACGCCCGCGGTCTTCGTACGCCTCGCCGGCTGTAACCTCGCCTGCGATTTCTGCGATACGGACTATGCGCTCAAAGAATTCTTGAGCGTCGACGACATCGTGCGGAGGGTACGCGACGCCGGGAACGCGTGCCCCACGGTGATCCTGACCGGCGGTGAGCCGCTGGCTCAAACGGAATCCAGCGAGCTGATCGAGGCGCTACGCCGCGACGGCCGCCGCGTGCACATCGAATCGAACGGAACGATCTTCGCGCCCCTGCCCGACGACGTGTGGCTCTGCGTTTCTCCCAAGGAGCGCGTCGATGCCCGCATGGCCGCGCGCGCGAACGAGGCCAAGCTGATCGTCGACGGTCGCGTGCCCGAGGAGCACGTCGCGCTCTTCGAAAACCTCAACAGCATTCTGCTCCAGCCGGAAGGCAATAAGCCGCAAAACGTCGCGCTCGCACTCGAATACGCACGAGCGCACCCCGAGCGCTTTCGCCTCTCTCTCCAAACGCACAAGTTCATCGGCGTTCCATGATTCTCGTCGCTGCCGCCACGCCGCAGGAAATTGCGTTTCTCGAGGCGCGTCCGGACGTGGAGCAACTCATCACCGGTGTCGGCCCCGTCGAAGCCGCCGCAAGGCTTTCGCGCGCGCTCTTGCAACGCCGCTACGATCTCGTGGTGAACGCGGGCATTGCAGGCGTCTACGATCGGGAGGCGGAGATCGGCGAGGGCCTCGTCGTCGTCGAGGATCGTCTCGCGCTGGAACTCGAAACGGGCACGCCGCTCTCGCTGCCGGCCGGGCTTTTCGTCCACGACCGCGCCGTTTCCGACCCCACAATCGTCGAAGCACTCGCGGAACTGGGCTTTCGCAGGGCGCGCGGCATCACGGTGACGCGCGTGACCGCAACCGACGCAACCGCAAAGCGACGCAGCGAGTCGGGGGCGGAGATCGAATCGATGGAGGGCTTCGCCATCCTTCGCGCGGCCGAGATCGCCGGCGTGCGCGCGATCGAGCTGCGCGGCGTCTCGAACTATGCGGGCGAGCGTTCTCGTTCGCAATGGGACTTTGCCGCCGGGGCGAAAGGCCTCGCGCAGATCGTGACCGCCCTGCTCGCTTGCGAACGCGTCGCCCCGTGAGCGAAACCGAGGCGTACACGCTCGCGTACTCTCCCTGTCCGAACGATACGTATATCTTTGCGGCGCTCACGAACGGGTTGCTCGCCGATGCGCCGCGGGTCAGGGTTGCGCTCGCCGACGTCGAGACGCTCAACGAGTCGGCGGCGCGTGGGGAATACGAGTTGACCAAGGTCAGTTACGGCGCGATTCCGCATCTGATGAACCGCTACCGAATCCTCCGCTCGGGAGGAGCGCTCGGCCGCGGCTGCGGGCCGCTCGTGGTCGCGCGCACCGACCGTGCGCGGCCTCTTCGTGAGTTGCGCGGAAAGCGCATCGCGATTCCCGGCGATCGCACGACCGCCTTCCTTCTTCTCCGTCTTGCCATGGACGGAGGCGCGTTCACGCCCGTCGCAATGCGTTTTGATCGCATCGTCCCGGCCGTAGAAGCGGGCGATGTCGATGCGGGCGTGATCATTCACGAATCGCGCTTCACCTATCGCGATGCCGGCCTCGAATCGATCCTCGACCTCGGCGAGTGGTGGGAGTCGCAGACCGGTCTTCCGATCCCCTTGGGCGCAATTCTCGTTCGCGACGACCTCGGCGACAAGAGCGCGCGCGCGATTGATAATGCGATTCGGCGGAGTCTCGCCTTCGCGCGCGCGCATGAAGACGCGGTGATGGGCTACGTCCGCGAACATGCATTCGAAATGGACGAGGCGGTCATGCACAAGCACATCGCGCTGTACGTCAATGATTTCAGCGACGACGTCGGTGACGCCGGAGTCGACGCCGTATGCCAGTTGTTCGCTCGAGCCGCCGCCGCCGGGATTTTCGAGCCTTCGACGGAACCGCGCTTCGTCTAGTCGAACTCACTCGCTCATGCGCAGAGGTCGCTTTCTCGGCTCGCTCGCCGCCTTCGGGTGTGTGGGCGCCGTCGCGCGCGCACAGATGCCGCCGCAAGTCGTCGCCTTGGGAGGCGACGTTTTCCTGCGCGATCAGGCCCGCGAACTCGCCGGAAAGCGCATCGGCGTCATCACCAATCAAACCGGCGTTACCTCGAGCGGCCGGTCGATCGTGGACGCGATTCAAGCGAGCGGCAATCTCGAACTTCGCGCACTTTACGCGCCCGAGCACGGCCTGCGCGGCGATCGCCCCGCGGGTGCCTTCGTCGCTTCATACGCCGACGAGCGCACCAGGTTACCCGTGTACAGCCTCTACGGACCGGACCGCCACCCATCTGCGCAGATGCTCGCCGACATCGACGTGTTGCTCTTCGACATCCAAGACGTCGGTTCGCGCTCCTATACGTTCATCTCTACGATGGCCTACGCGATGCAAAGCGCCGCGGCGCACGATATCGAGTTCTGGGTCCTCGACCGACCGAATCCCGTCGGCGGCGTCGCGGTCGAGGGGCCGGTGCTCGATCCGCGCTTTGCGTCCTTCATCGGACTCTACCCCATACCGATGCGCCACGGCATGACGATCGGCGAGTTGGCGCAGCTTTTCAATCAGCATTTCGGCATCGGCGCTCAACTGCGGGTGATTCCGATGGAAGGCTGGCGGCGCACGATGATCTGGCCGCAGACGGGACTGCCGTGGATTCGCACGTCGCCGAACATCCCGACGTGGGAGACAACCTTCGTCTACCTCTGCACCGGATTGGTCGACGACGCGGGCGTGAACAACGGCGTCGGGACGGAGACGCCGTTTTTCTTCGCGGGCGCACCGGAACTCGACGCCCGAGGACTCGCCGAACGTTTGAGCAAGCGCGGTCTCCCCGGCGTCGCCTTTCATCCCGCGGTGTGGTCTCCGTCGCACGGAGGGAACGCCGGACGCAGCTTCGCGGGCGTCGTCCTCCTTCTGAACGATCCCCAAGCCTTCGTCCCGGTACGAACCTCGGTCGAGATCCTGGTCGCGGTGCGCGATCTTCGGCGGAGCGCGCTACAAATGGACGCAACCGGGCTCGATCGAGACTGGGGCACCGACGCACTGCGTCTGCAGCTGCTCGCCGGCAAGGACGCGGACGAGATCCTGAACTCGTGGCAGCACGACGTCGACGACTTCGCCTCGCTGCGCGAGAGATTTCTTCTGTACTCATGACGTCGAGTTTGCACGAACGCCTCCGCGCGGCACTCGGCTCGGACGCGGTCAAGACGTCACCGGAGGACCTCGCGGTCTATTCCTTCGACGCATATACCGACGGACGGCTGCCCTCCGCGGTCGTCATCCCGGCGGACGCGCGCGCGGTGAGCGCGACGGTAAAGATCGCACGCGAGTTCAACGAGCCGATTATCGCTCGCGGAGCCGGCACCGGCCTGTGTGGCGGCGCGGTACCGATCGTCGGGGGCGTGGTGATCTCCTTCGCACGCATGCATCGGCTCCTCGAACTCGACGTTGCGAATCGGCGCGCGCGCGTCCAACCCGGGCTCGTAAACCTGCACCTCTCGCAACAAGCGGCCGGCTCCGGCCTTTTCTACGCGCCGGATCCGGCGTCACAGCGCAGCTCGACGATCGGCGGCAACATCGCGACGAATGCGGGCGGCCCGCACTGCCTCTCGTACGGAACCACCGTCAACCACGTGCTGGCATTGGAGATCGTAGACGAACGGGGTGAGGTCTTCACGACCGACGTCGACGACGCGGGATACGATCTCACCGCGGCGCTCGTCGGCAGCGAAGGAACGCTCGGCATCGTGACTTCCGCCTGGGTGAGGCTGCTGCGCACGCCGGAGGCGGTGCGCGTCTGGCTCGCGGCCTTTTCGGACATCGAGAGCGCATCCGAGGCCGTTTCGGCAATTATCGCTGCGGGCATCGTCCCGACGGCGCTCGAGATGATGGATTCGGTCATCGTCAAAGCCGTCGAAGCCGCATTTCACGCGGGCTATCCGACCGACGCCGCAGCCGTCCTCCTGATCGAGAACGCCGGGTTCGAAGACGACATGCAGGCATGCGAATCGGCGATCCGGTCGATCGTGCAATCCCACGGCGCCCTCTCTTGGCATGTGGCGCGAACGCCGGCCGAACGTGACGCGCTGTGGGCCGGGCGCAAGGGAGCGGCGGGCGCCACCGGACGCATCGCGCCGAACTACTACACGCAAGACGTCTGCGTCCCGCGCAGCGCCCTCCCGAAAGCCTTGCGCGCGGTCGAAGCTGCGGCGGCGCGAAAACGACATCGTGGTCGGCAACGTCTTTCACGCCGGCGACGGCAATCTGCACCCGCTGCTGATGTACGACAAGCGCGATTCACGTCAGGTGGGCGCCGTCCTGGCCACCGGCGATGCCATTCTGCGCGCCGCGATCGATCTCGGTGGAACGATCAGCGGCGAGCACGGCGTCGGTTATGAGAAACGCGAAGCGATGACGCGCGTCTACACCGCAGAGGACCTCGCGGTGATGGCACGCGTTCGCGACGTCTTCGACCCGCAGCGCTCTCTGAACCCCGAAAAGATCTTCCCGAGCGGCACGCGTTGCGCCGAGTTGGGCCCGGTGCGATGATCCCGGAGGCCGTCGGACGAGTCGCGCCGGGTAGCGCCGAGGAACTCTGCGCGTTGCTCTCGCGTTGCGACGCGGCCGGAAGGAAGGTCGTCGTGGCGGGCGGCGAGACGCTGCGCGGCATGGGCTCTCCGCCCGCGGGTAACGAACTCGTGTTGCAGACGACGGCGTTGCGGAAGATCGTCTCGTACCACCCCGCCGACCTGATGCTCTGCGTGCAGAGCGGAGCGACGCTCAAGAGCCTCGCAACCCGCATGAAGCGCGACGGCCAATTCGTTCCCTTCGACGCACCAAAACCCGGCCACGCAACCGTCGGCGGAACGCTCGCGGCGGGATGGCTTGGACCCAGGCGCCATCGATACGGCCGGCCGCGCGATCTCTTGGTCGGCTCGACCATCGCGCTCGCCGACGGAACGCTCGCGCATGCCGGCGGCATCGTGGCAAAGAACGTCGCGGGCTACGACATGAGCCGGCTCTACGTCGGCTCGTTTGGAACGCTCGGCGTGCTGGTCCAGGCAAATCTGAAAACGCTGCCGCTGCCGCCCGTCGCGCGCGCGTTCGTCGCCCCGTTGCCGGAAGGAACGCGCTCGCGCGCAATCGCCTATCTCCGCGCTCTTGCCGTCGAGCCCTCCGTGGCCGCTTGGATCGAAGGCTTCGCAACGCTCGAGGGCAACGACGGTCTCGAAGGGCGCCTCTTCATCTTCTTCGAGGGAACGGAAGCGCTAGTCGAGCGTGCGACGCGCGATCTTCGCTCGGCGCTCGGTCGCGCCGGCGTCCCCGAGACGAGCATCGTTGACGAGCGGGCGCGAGATCTTCTCGACCGTTTCGTCGACGCGTACGTCTCGACCGTCGCGGAGCGTTCCATCACCTATCGCATCGCCGCCGCCCCCGACCGCCTCGAAGCCTGCGCGCTCGGGGCGCGCGACCTCGTCCGCCGATTCGCTCTCAACGCCGACACCATCGCCGACATCATGAACGGCGACGTGATCGTGCGCGCGAGCCACCGGGATACGCGCGATCTCGCCCTCAAGTTTCAGGTTCTCGATGACGCCCTTCACGGTGCGGAGCCGCGCTCGCGCGTGATCGCCGGGGATCATCCCGTACGACCTGCGCTGCGCGTCTGGGGCGCAGAGCCGAATGCCATCGAGCGAATGCGCGCACTCAAGGCGCGGTTCGACCCACGCGCGACGCTCAACCCCGGACGCTTCGTCGGCGGCATCTGAGGGAGCGCTTCCGCGATGGAGAACGACGTACGATGGGCCGCCGGACACGTCGCGACGAGCACGACGCGCTTCTCGATGCTCCTGGGCGGCGGCTTCGCGGGCGCCGTCGATCTCGTGCGGTTTCTCTGCGCGGTCGTGCCGCGCACGTCGAGAGTGCTCGCCGACATTCGGGCGATCGCCGACGCGATTCCGGACGAGCGGCTGCGCGCGCAAGCACTCGCTTCGATCGACGCGAAGGCCTACCACGTCGCCGGCGGATGCATTCTCGCTACGTTCTTGACCCCGGCGGCCGCCGATCACTACATCGAGATCGTCGCGCCCCTGGAGTCGATCTACGATTACCTCGACAACCTCTGCGATCGCCATCCCGACGTCGACGCCGCAGCCTATCCGCTCCTTCATCGGGCCATTGCGGACGCACTAGATCCGAGCGCCCGCGTCGGTGGCTACTACGCACTCGGCCCGACGGGCGACGACGGGGATTACTTGGTAACGCTGGTCCGGCAAGTGCAGCGCGGGTTGAGGCGCCTCGCCGACCACGAACTGCTGCTTCCGCTCTTTGCGGAAGCGGCGGCGCTCTACGGAGAGATGCAGAGCTTCGTGCACTTGCCCACCGGTGAGCGCGAGCGCACGTGCCGCGCCTGGTACGAGCAACACCGCGCGCGCTTCCGCGAACTCGAGTGGCAAGAGTTTGCCGGTGCCGCCGGCTCGCAATTCCAGGTTTACGCTCCGCTCTTCGTCCTCTTCGACGGCAGATTCGACGCGGTGTCGGCTGCGTATGCCGCGTACTTCCCGGCGGTGAGTGCGCTCCACGTGCTGCTCGACTCGTTCATCGATCAGCAGGAGGATCGAGAGCATGGAGATCTGAGCCTTGTCGCCGCTTACCCGAGCGCCGAGCGTTTGTGCGAGCGCATCGGCTACCTCGCACGGCGCGCGGTCGATGCCTTCGGCGGCCTTCCCGATCCGCAGCGACATCGCTTTCTCTTACGAACGATGGCGCTCTTCTACCTCACGCACCCGAAGGTGTACGCGCAGCACCTGGACGAAACGGCGCAGGCACTGCTCGCCGCCGTCGACGAAGCACTCGGCTAGAGAGAAGACATGAGCAAACGGGTTGCGCTGCTCGGGGGAAGCGGTTTCATCGGGACGGAACTTGCCGGCGCCTTGCGCGCACGCGGCGACGACGTGGCCCTGCTTTCGCTTCGCGAGCCTGCGGCCGCGGCTGCGGTTGCGTCCGCCTGCGATGCGATCGTCAACCTCGCCGGCGAGCCGGTCGCGCAGCGCTGGACTCCGGGGGTCAAGCGACGCATCATCCTGAGCCGGACGCAGGCGCCGCACGATTTTCTCGAAGCTCTCCGGGTGCTCCCTCGGGAAGCAACCGTCTATGTCAGTGCTTCGGCGATCGGGTATTACGGCCCGAATCGCGAGGAGACGTTCTTCGAGGCAAGCCCTCCCGGGATCGACTTCCTTGCGCGCGTCTGTGTCGAATGGGAGCAAGAGACGCAGCGCGCGCAAGCCTTGGGCCTGCGAAGTTCGTGCCTGCGGACGGGCCTCGTGCTCGGACGCGGCGGCGCGCTTTCGAAGATGCTCCCGCTCTTCCGGCTCGGGCTCGGCGGCCGCCATGGAGACGGCCGTCAATGGTTCTCCTGGATCCACATCGACGATTTGGTTGCGCTCTATCTGCTCGCGCTCGACGGCGTCGGCGGAGCGATCAATGCGACGGCTCCGCATCCCGTGCGAAATGCCGACTTCGCCGCAACACTCGGAGCGGTGCTTCGGCGCCCGACCCTCTTGCCCGTGCCCGCGTTCGCACTCCGAGCGGTGCTCGGCGAGGGCGCCAATGCGCTGCTCGAAGGTCAGCGCGTTCTGCCGAAGCGAGTTCAGGAGCTGGGCTTCCGGTTCAAGTTCCCCGAACTTCGGGGCGCGCTCGAGTCGCTTCTTCGTTGAACGAGCGACACGCACTCGCCACGGTTCGTCTCGATCTGCTGCCGGTCGAGAGCACGCACGCGGAACTCACGTGGCCGTACCTCAACGACGAGTCGATGTGGCGGTTCTTCCCGGCATTGCGCCCGCCGACGGTCGAAGCGCTTCGGCAACGCTACGAACGCTGGAGTCATGAAGCGCCGTATCTCGACGCGCCGGAACGATGGGAGAACTGGATCTGCATTCGCCGCGACGACGGAACGGCCGTCGGCGAGGCGCAAGCGACGTACGCCGGGACGACGCTCTACATCGCCTACGGAATCTTCGTGCCGTTCCGGCGGCAGGGATTCGCGCGCGAAGCCATGGTGGAGACGCTTCGCCATGCGCGGGACGTGCACGGCTCCGCGATCGCGATCGCAGAGATGGCGGCCGACAATCACGCCTCCGTCGCCGTTGCAAGAGCGCTCGGTTTCGAGCGCATCAAAGTGCGGGCAAGCGCCGACCTCGGACACGGTTACTCGGGCGAAGAATACGTCTTCCGGCTATTGCTATAAAGGCCGCGTCAAAGGCGGAGGCGCGAACTCCATCGCTTCGAGATGCCGTTCGGCATCCATGGCTGCCTTGCAGCCCGCCCCGGCGGCTGTGACCGCTTGTTTGTAACGCAAATCGGCGACGTCGCCCGCGACGAAGACGCCCTCGACGTTCGTCAGGGAGCCGTTCGGGCTACGAACGTAGCCCGCCTCATCGAGATCGAGCTGCCCGCGAAAGATCTCCGTATTCGGCGTATGCCCGATCGCGATGAACAGCGCGTCGCAATCGAAATCATAGAGACTGTCATCGCGTAGATTGCGAAGGCGCAGCCCGGTCATCTTCTCCTGGCCGTGAACGCGCTCGACGACGGTGTTCCAGATGAAGTCGATCTTCTCGTGGGCGTGCGCTCGCTCGGCCATGATCTTGCTCGCGCGCAGACCGTCGCGCCGGTGGATCACGGTAACGCGCCTGCCGAAGCGCGTCAGAAACAGCGCCTCTTCCATCGCCGAGTCGCCGCCGCCCACGACGACAATGTGCTTCTCTTTGAAGAACGCACCGTCGCACGTGGCACAGGTCGAAACGCCGCGCCCGCGTAGATGCGCTTCGCCTGGAACGCCGAGCCAGCGCGCGCTCGCCCCCGTCGCGACGATCACCGTCTTCGAGTGGTAGATTTCCTCATCCGTCGCGACGACGAGCGGCTGCGAGGAGAAGTCGACGCGGGTCGCGTCGACTTCGAAGATCCGCGCGCCGAAGCGCTCGGCTTGCTCCCGAAACTTCACCATCAAATCCGGTCCCATGATCCCTTCGGGGAAACCCGGGTAGTTCTCGACGTCGGTCGTCAGCATCAACTGGCCACCGTACAGCCCTCCGGCCAGGACGAGCGGACGCAGATTCGCCCGAGCGGCGTAGACCGCCGCCGTCAGACCCGCAGGCCCTGAGCCGATGATGATGACGCGCTCCATGTTCACCCCCGCTTCGACCGCAGCGGTCGCGCCTCCGGTTGCGCAGAAGAGGCGGCTATGAAGCTGCCGCTAGAGGACGATTTCGGAGACATCTTACGCAAGGCGATGCGCGGAACCGGCATCGATGCGGAGCGCCTGGCAAAGGTGACCGGCATCGACGCGGCGAGAATCGGCGGATGGGCGCAGGGACGCGGCGTCGCCGACGATGCGCAGGCGCGTGCAATCGCGCCGTTGCTGCGCCTCGATCCAAGCCGGCTCGCCGACTCGGCGTCGGCCCGCTGGTATCCTCTTCCATTCGAATCGCCGGAGGTGCGGCACCATCCGCAGCAGCCGCATCCCAGCAACGGTTACGTTTTCTTTCTCGACGGGGGGAAGCGAGCGGCGCTCGTCGATCCGGCGGGGAAGCCGGCGAACCTGCTGCGCATCCTTCGCGCCGGGCCTTACCATCTGCAATACATTCTCATCACGCACAAGCATGCCGATCATTGCGACGCGACCGCCGACGTCGCGGCCGCGTTCCCGCAGGCGCAGATCGTGATGCATGCCCTCGACGTACACGCAATCGGCTCGCTCGCCGAGAAGGCCTTGCTCGTGCGCGACGGGGAGGAGCTGCCTTTCGGCGACGACGTCCGCATCCGAATGCTGCACACGCCGGGGCATACCGACGGCTCCGTCTCGTATCTCTTGCGCTCAACGGTGTTCACCGGAGACACGCTCTTCGCAGGCAGCATCGGCGGCGCGTACGGTGACGCGTCGACGTACGACGACATTCTCAACTCCGTGCGCTCCAGGCTCTTCACGCTACCGGAAGAAACCGCCGTGATGCCCGGTCACGGGCCGCCGACGACCATCGGACAAGAACGCGCCCATAACCCGTTCTTCCCCGGATGAGCGAGGTCGGCCGCCGAGCGATCGGGAACGTTCTGCCGATGCGACAACTCATTCCACTGCTCTTTGCACTCGCCGCGCTCTCCGGGATTGCGACGGCGCAAACTGCCGTCTCGCCTGCGGATCTCCTCGCCCACGGTGCTACCTACGACGGAAAGAGCGTCACGGTCGCCGGAGCCGTGGCGAACATCACGCACAAAACTTCGGCCCGCGGTAACGCCTATACGACCTTCGATCTATGCGCCGGATCTGCGTGCATTCGCGTCTTCGAGTTCGGCACACCGACGATCATTGCCGGCGCAACGGTGACCCTCACGGGAACCTTCACGGTCGCGAAGCACGTCGGCTCGACCGTCTACCACAACGAACTCGACGTCGATTCGGGCGACTAGCCTGACGGGGCAAACCTCTCCTTGGTGGTATCGCCGGCGATCGACGCTGATCTTGGCGATCTACGTCATCGCCTTCTTCGGGGGATGGGCACTCTGGCGGCTCGCAACCGGCTCGCCGTATCTCCCATCGGTGCTCTGGATAGGATGGCACGCGCATCTCGGCGTGAACTCGCTCCTTTGGCTCGCAATCGCCTTCGCGCTTGCCGGATGGGCGGTGCGTCTGTGGGGCTCGTCTTATCTGAGCTCCGAGGTGGTATGGAACCGCGACGCGGTGCAAGGAGCGTTGCTCGTCGACGGGCCCTTCCGCTTCGTACGCAACCCGCTCTATCTCGGCAACGACCTGCAAGCGATCGCCCTAGGCATCCTGGCCACGCCCATTGGTTGGGCGATGCTCGTCCTCGGCAGCGCCCTCTTTACGACAGCACTTGCCGCGCATGAGGCCGCGGGCCTCCGTGCGCGCTACGGCGCGGTCTACGATGCCTATCGCCGCGCGGTTCCCGCCTTCATCCCTCGACTCACGCCGGCGCACGTCGAAGGCAGCGTGCGCGGTAAACCTTCGTTGGCCGCGGGAATGCGCGCCGAGGTCCTCACGGCAGCGTGCGCCATGGCGATGCTCGCGTTCGCGCTCACGCATTCGATCTGGCTGCTTTGGGCAGTCATCATCGCCGGCTGGATCGCGCAATCCGTCTTGCGCATGTCGGCGCAGCCGGAATCTACGTCCGCAGCTTGACGCCGAGCGACGTCATGCGCAAGGCGATCGCCACGGCGACGACGCAGAGCAACGCGATTGCCCCGATGGAGTACTGCGGTGCGAGGTAGCTCTGCCCCGTATAGCTGCGCCGAAAAGCGTCGATCGTGTAGAAAATCGGATTGAAAAGCTCGAGCGTTCGCAGCGACGGCGGCAGCATCGTCGCCGAGGTGAAGACGCCGCCGACGAACGTGAGCGGCGTGATGACGAACGTCGTGAGAACGGCGAGGTGATCGAACTTCTCGGCCAGTAATCCGAAGATCAGGCCGAGCGCCGAGAACAGCACGCTCACCAGCACGAGCACGCCGATGTACGGACCCAGTCCTCGGGCAGCGTGTGCACGAGGATGACACCGAGCAGCGTGATCAACCCGGCGATGAGCAACGCGCGCGCGAGACTTCCCAGGACGTAGCCGACCACGATCTCGGTGGCCGACATCGGCGCGATGAGCATCTCCTGAATCGAGTTCATGAAGCGGCCTTGGAAGACCGAGCTCGAGCACTCACCGTACGACGAATCGATCGTCTGCAGCATGATGAAGCCCGGAATGAGGAACTGCGCGTAGGTGACGCCCTGCACGATCTGGATCCGGCTGCCGATCGCCACGCCGAAGACGAAAACGTACAGCAGCGTCGTGATGATCGGCGGCCAAATCACCTGATTGATGATCTTGAGACTGCGAATCATCTCGCGCTTGACGAGCGTCCAGAGCCCGACGCTGTTAAATCTCATCGGGCTCGGGTCAGTTCCAGGAAGACGTCTTGGAGGCGCTCGCCCTCGGCGATCAGCTCTTGCGTCGCTTGCTCCGCGACGATGCGGCCCCCTCGAATAATGGCGATCCTGCGGCAGAGCTGCTCCGCCTCTTCCAAGTAGTGCGTCGTGAGAAAGATCGTCAAACCGTCGGCGTTGAGTTCGCGCAGCAGTCCCAGAGCTCCAGGCGCAGCTCGACGTCGACGCCCGCGGTCGGCTCGTCGAGAATCAGCAAGCTCGGCTCGTGAATCATGGCGCGCGCGAGCGTCAGCCGACGCTTCATGCCGCCCGAAAGTTTGGTGTACTCGACACGGGCCTTCGAGGTGAGACCGAAACGCTCGAACAGTTCATCCGCGCGCGCCGCCACGGCGGGGCCGCGTAAGCCGTAATAGCCGGCCTGGAAAATCAGCACGTCGCGAATCGAGAGGTATCGGTCGAAATTGAACTCCTGCGGCGCGAGTCCGACCAGACGCCGGGCTTCGCGCCAATCGCGCACCGTGTCGTAGCCGAAGACGCGAATCGAGCCGCTCGTCTTGCGTGCCAGCCCGACGATGGCATTGATGGTCGTCGTTTTTCCGGCGCCGTTGCGACCGAGGAATCCGAAGAACTCTCCGGATTCGACGGACAGCGAGATATCGTCGACCGCGGTGAACTCGCCGTAGCGCTTGACGAGGCGTTCGATTTCAATGGCCGGAGCGCTTATGGAATGTAACCCTTGAGGCGTTTATACCGGTGTCGCCGGAGCGTCGCGATCAGCTCGGCGCTTTCGGGAATACCGCAATCGGCTAGCTGCGTCGCGACCTTCTTCACGTCGAACGGGACGCGGCGGTGTTTGACCTCCCACCCGCCGCCGCGCTCGGTGAAGAGCGCGTACGAGGCACGCGGGTCCCCGTCCTTCGGAAGCCCGACGGATGCAACGTCGACCAGCATCCGGCCTCGCCAATGGCGCACGTACGGCAGATGCAGATGGCCGAATGCAATCGATTGGGCACGCTCGTCGCCGATCAGACGCTCCAACGTTGCGTCGTCGGCATCGGGCCAGAGATGCTCGTCGTCGTTCGCCGGGTTCGCGTGGACGACCAGCAGCTCATTCTGCTCGTCACCGATGCGCAAAGCGAACGGCAGCTCACGCAGCCATGCAAGCCATTTCTCGCCGAGCTGCTTGCGCGTCCAAGCCAACTGCGCGATCTCGGTGGGAGCGAGTTGTTCGCCACCGGTGCCTCCGAGATATCGGTCGGTATTGCCGCGGATGCACTGCGCGCCGACCTCCTCCAAGCGCTGCAGCACCTTCTTCGGCTTCGGACCATCCAAGCAGAGATCGCCCGCGGCAACGATGGCATCCGCGCCTCCCTGCGCATCGAGATCCGCGAGACAGGCGTCGAGCGCGACGAGATTCCCGTGGATGTCGGAGAGGATCGCGACGCGCTGCACGTTCGCCGAGCCTCAGGCTCGCCGAAGCGAAGCACGAGCATCGACGGAATCAGTCCGATCTTCTCGAACTCGTAGAGGTCGATGCCTTCGACCGTGATCCCCGCCCGGCGCATACGCCCAAAGGCCGTGCGGTAGCGAACGTCCGCGATCACGTGCTGCTCACCGATGCAAAGCACGCCGGCGCCGGACTCTTCGCCGCGCTCGAGCGCGATCGTGCGAAATCCTTCGAAAGCCGCAGCGTCGAGCTTCTCCGGGGCGAGAACGACGGCGTTCGCGCCGACTGCGCTTGCCACGCTGCGCAGCGACGGGACATCCGAAGCGAGCGCGACCTCGACGACGCGATAACCATGCGAGCGCGCGATCTGCGCGAAGTTCGCGCGCCCGATCTCGTTTCCGCGGCCCCCGACGCCCACGAACGCGGTCTTACCGGCGAGCAGGACGTCGGTGCCGTCGAGGAACCCCGGCGCCGCGATGCGGCCGCTAAGCGGGACGTCGATTCGGGCGAACTCGGCCGCCATGCGATCCACCTCGACGCGGCGCGACATCGAAGTCGGACGCATGAGAACGGCGCCGCTCTCGAAGACGACCGCTGTGTCGGCCACTGCCGGACGGTACGGATCGTCGCCGTAGGCCTCGATCGCGTTCACGTCGACACCGAAGTACCGCAGCGTGCGCAGCAGCACCTCGTGCTGTTCGGCCGCACGCGCGTAGATCGTACCGGGCTCTCCCGGAAGCGAGACCGCGCGCTCGATACGAGGCGAAGGCCGCACCGCGACGGCGGAGCGCATCGCTCCCGTCGGCGTCCCGATCAGGCGGGGGCCGAAATCAACGGCGGCTTGGGTCACTCTGCGGAGGTTCGCACCCCGGCCGAGCAGGGCCTACGGGAGCGCGAGGAACGGCGCTGCGTCCTGCGTCGGAGAAAAGCAGGCGCTCAGGTCCGACGCTAGCAGATCGCTGACCGCAAGCGGCGGCAGGCCGAGAAGTTCCTCTTCGGTCTTCACCACGCTCGCGATCGAGAGGTGGTCGGAGTCGACGAAGCCGCGGCGCGTGTACGGCGAGACCACGATCGCGTAGATGCGCGAGCCGTCGACGTGATCGCGCCGCGTGTGGACGCCCTCCGGTACGATAAGAATCGCAGTCGAACTCCACTGCGGCGAATGCGTGATCGCGTCGACGATCCGTCCGAGCGCACGGTCCGCTTCAGCCTCTCCTCCGGGCGCAGTCGGCAGCCAAATGTACGAGAAGTCGGGAACGCGGCCGGCCTGCGCGAGCATACCGAAGTCGCGAACGAACTCGCTCGCGCGAGCATCGTCGGTCACGCGTGCATTCCAAGCCGGGTAGGCGAGATCGACGTTACCGGCGAGGACGTCCAGCGCCGGAACGTCGAGCGTGTAGGTGCCGTCGCGATAGCCGGATACCTGCAGAAGGGCGCCGTAGTCACGAAAAGTCAGGCTCGCTCGCGCGAGTGCGTTGAAGAGAAATCCCACCCTCGGATAATCTTCGGGATCCTCGCCATACCCGTCGAGCGGCGCGGTTGCGTCTGCGAGCGGCTCGTCGCGCATGACCGGAAGCGTCGGCTCTCCGGCGGTTGCGAACTGGAGAGCGGCGGCGGGCGCACCGGGGGCGTAGAGATTGTCGGCGAGCGCGAAATCGCGGGCGAGCGCGTGGAGATTCGGCGTCACACTCTGCGGATAGAGCGTGTATCCGGGCGCGCCGTCGCCATGCGGTCGCCCCGATGCGTCGACGAGGTCACCCAGCATCGCATCGTAGCCGTCGACGCCCACCGAAAGATAGATTACGTGGCGAATCGCGTTGCTGCGACGCATCGAACGCAACGGCGGCACCAGCGGATTGTCCCTTGCGTACGCGGCGCCACGATTGTACCGCAATGCCGAAAGCGTCGCCGGTCCCAGCGGTAGGTGCGAAAGATCGACGCGCTGGAGGAGACCCCAACCGTCGACGCCTTCGGCATCGGCGACGTAAAGAAAACGACCGTCGTGCGAGATGGCGAGCGCCGACGGATACCAACCGGTCGGAATCAAGCCGAGACGGTGCAACTTCGTCGGGTCGCGCGCGTCGAGAACCGCGACCGCGTCGAGCCCGCCGAGCGCGACGTACAGACGCGAACCGTCGGCGGTGAGCGCTTCGGCGCCCGGCTCCGTTCCGTACGGCGCATTCGGAAAGAGCCGCAGATCCAGCCCGTTCATGACGTGCGGCGTACCGCGCAACGAGACCGCCGCAACCCGGTCGACGTTCGAGAGCGCCACGTACCCGTAACTCCCGTCACCTCGCACGACGAGCCCGTTTGGAATGATTCCGCCGACGGTCACCGTCCCGTCGGGAACCGGATCCATCCGCAGGAACGAGACCGCGTTCGCGTCGGGGTTGACGTCGCCGGAGGCATCGAGCGGGACGATGGTCAGGGATGACGCGCGCACCGGGTCGACATCCGGCAGTGCGAAACGCGGCGCGCGCAAAGGCGGCGAGAGATCGCGATACGACGCAAGACCCGCATTCGCGACATAGAGGCGACCCGCGGCCGTCGCGATGCCGAAGGGCGAGAGGCCCACCGGCGTTCCATGCAGGGCGCTCCGTGACGCAACGTCGATCGCCGTGACGATATCGCCGAGGCTCTCCACGACGTACGCGACGCGGCCGTCCGCCGATACGGCGATCGACGACGGCAGCGCGCGACCGTCCCCGGCAAAACCCGGCGATGCGGCGAGCGGCAGCGCGATTTGATGGGACTCGGGGATCAGTTTCCCGTCGTAACTGAGATCGAAGACTCGAACGAGATCGTGCGCGCCGTCGGAGGCGAATACCAGGGTTTGCGCCGGATTGCGCGGATCGGCAAGCACGGCGACGCCCGCGTAGAAGGCCGCGCCCGAATCGCGATAGACGTCCGTGATGCGCATGTGCGCCGTGTCGACGACCGCGAGGGAGTATCCGGAGATGACCCCCGGCGCTGACGGCGGAGGCGTCAGATTCGAGCCGGCATCGTCGTTGCTGACGACGGCGAAGCGCCCGTCGGGTGAGAGTGCGACTCCCTGCGGGTTCGTGCCGATGAAGATCGTCTCACCGATCGGCGCGGCGATGCGGCCGTCCGGCAGCACCGCGGCGGTCGGCCGCTGAGGCGAAGAACCCGCCGGACGCGTCCCCGAGGGCGCACCGTAGACGGTGAGAGGAACGGGGCGCGGCGCGGCGCCGAACAAAACGGCGGCTGAAGCCGCCGCTGCGATCAATCGGAGCGTCATGCTATCTCTTGTCGAGGCGGTATCCGATGCCGCGCACGCTGGACAACTCGAGCGGTGCATCGACTTCGGCAATCTTCTTGCGCAAGGCCGCAACGTGCACGTCGACGACGCGGGTCGGCACGCCGGAGGTGTCGTTCCAGACATGCTCGAGGATCTGCGCTCGCGTCAGCAATCGCCCTTCCGCTTCGGCGAGAAACCACAGGAGACGAAACTCGAGCGCGGTCAGGGTCGCCGTACGCCCATTCTTGTCGAGCGTGTGGAAGTCGCGATTGAGTTTCGCGTCGCCCAGTACGAGCGTCGAGCCGCCCTCGCGCTCGTTGCGCATCCGGTCGCGGCGGCGAAGAAATGAGGCGACGCGCGCCACGAGTTCGTTCCCGGAGAAGGGCTTGGTGATGTAGTCGTCCGCACCGAGCCCGAGCCCGAGCAGGACGTCCTGCTCGCGCGAGTGGCCGCTGACCATCAAGATGAAGGCATTGTTCGAGTTCGAGAGCGAGGTGCAGACGTCGAGCCCCGAGATGTCGGGCAACCCGACGTCGAGAATCACGACCTCTGGACGAAACGATTCCGCCTGCTCGAGCCCCTCCGTGCCGTTCGCCGCGCGACGGACGTCGTATCCTGACCGCTCGAGAACGACCTGCTCGAGGCGGGCCACGTCGTCGTCGTCCTCGATGACAAGAATCCGTGCTGCTGCCATGCGCTGTTCTACTTTAGATGTGATGCGCTAAGTCCTCCCCCTCGGCTTTACGGCCGTCGCGCGGCGAGCGACGCCTTCTTCGATTGCCGCGCTTGCGACGGCCTTGGCGACCGCATCGACGACGCGGTGGTCGAAGACGCTGGGGATGATGTACTCGGCATTCAACTCCTCCTCTCCGACGATCGAGGCGATCGCGGATGCCGCGGCCAGCTTCATGCGCTCGGTGATGCGCCTGGCTCGAACGTCGAGCGCGCCGCGAAAGATCCCCGGAAAGGAGAGCAGGTTATTCACCTGATTCGGGAAATCGGAGCGGCCGGTCGCGACCACCGCGGCGACGGGGGCGGCGACGTCGGGCATGATCTCGGGCGTCGGATTGGCCATCGCGAAGACGATCGGATCGCGCGCCATCGTCATAACGTGGGCGGGCTGCAAGATGCCAGGCGCCGAGACGCCGATGAAGACGTCGAACCGCGCAACACGTCGCGTAGCGCACCCCGGCGATTTTCGCGGTTGGTGTGCTCCGCGAGCCAGCGCCAATGCGGATTCTCGTAGCGGTCGCTCGCGATTGAGCGCGCCATGGCGATCGACGGGGATGACGTCGCGCACGCCGGCGCCCAAGAGCATCTTGATCGTCGCGGTTCCCGCGGCGCCGCTGCCGGCAACGACGACCTGCATGTCCCCGAGACGCTTGCCGACGACCTTCGCCGCATTGATCAGCGCCGCCAGAATCACGACGGCCGTGCCGTGCTGATCGTCGTGCATCACCGGGATATCGAGCGCTCCATCAGCCGCTCTTCGATCTCGAAGCAGCGCGGCGCCGAGATGTCCTCGAGGTTGATGCCGCCGAAGACCGGTGCGATGCGCACGACCGTCTCGACGATCTCGTCGACGTCCTTCGTGTCGAGGCAGATCGGGAACGCATCGATGTCGGCGAACTGCTTGAAGAGCATCGCCTTGCCTTCCATCACCGGCAGCGCGCCGAGCGGTCCGATGTCGCCGAGTCCGAGCACCGCGGTGCCGTCGGTCACGACCGCCACCGTGTTGCGCTTGATCGTCAGCTGAAAGGCCTTCGTCGGATCGGCCGCGATCGCCATCGAAACGCGCGCGACGCCGGGCGTATAGACGGTCGAGAGATCCTGGCGCGTCTTCACCGGAATCTTCGGCTCGACGATGAATCTTGCCGCCGAGGTGCGCGAGAAACGTCGAATCGGAAACGCTGAGAACGTGTGCGTCGGCAAGCTCTTCGACCGCACGCCGCACCTCCGCAGCGATGAGATCCGAGTTCACATTGATCGTCACGTCGCGTACGACGCGGCTTTTCGTGACCGAGTGCATGTCGACGGCTGCGATAACTCCCCCGGCATCGCCGACGGCATTTGCGAGCATGCCGAAAGCGCCGGGCGTATTCGGCATCTCGATGCGCATGATGAGGGTGAAACCGATCGCTCCGTGGGCCACGCCGACGACCTTCTCCCTAGTGACCTGCAACACCTGAATAGTGGTGCATCCAGGTGTTACAGGCCACTAAAACTCCGATATCCGATCTACCGCGTGAACCATCGCTCCGTCGGCGTCGCCCATCGATCCGTCGATCATGAATGCGAACGCGACGGTTCCGTGGCGGCGCGATACGACATATCCTGCAAGCGCAGCGACACCAGTCAGATGGCCGGTCTTGGCCCGCACTCGCCCGAGCGCGGACGTGAAGTCGTATCCCCGCAGCGTCCCGCTTCTTCCACCTTGCGGGAGCAAATCGTAGAAACCGCGCTCCTGTGTGATTGAGAGCGCGCGAACCAGAACGCTCGCGATGGTGAGCGAGCAGAGGCGGTTGGCTTCGGCCAGCCCGCTGCCGTCTACCAAGCGCATACCCGGCGTTGGAATGCCGCGCCGGCGCAGATCGTTGCTTTCGGCCGAGAGGCCGTGCGCGTCGTCGCCGATCCCGGCCGCGAGCGCGCCCAGCGTGCGAAGCAGCTGTTCGGCATAATGGTTATCGGAAAAGTAGAGCATGTGGCGCAGCAGCTTCGGCAGTAAGTCGGAGCGGTGTTCCCAAAGCACGGTTGCCGCTTGCGGCACGACACCGACGCCCGGCGCTCCCGTCACGTCGATCCCGCGCTCGCGCAAGATCTGTGTCAGCACGACGCCGGCGTAATGCGGCATATCGTGAACCGGTACCCATTCCTTGTCGGTGGTTCCGGCCGGAACCGACCCGGAGAGAATGAAGTGATTCGGCGTGTCAAGCGCCGCAACGATGACGCTTGGGTCGTCCGTCGCGTCCTCGGTCGTGACGCCTCCTTGAGCACGCAATGCCCCACTCCATGGGTTCATGCGAACCGACGCGGGCGCTCCGGGCGTCGTACCGCGCACGTCGAACTCCACCGTCCCTTCGTCAAGGGAGATCGCGCTGGTCGGCGCTTGATAATCCTCGTTTGCGTCTTCCGGATCCCAATACGGGTTAATCTCTGGACCCCGAAACTCCGAAGCGTCGACGAGCACGTCGCCTGCGATGCGGCGAATTCCCTCGCTTTGGAGTGCTTTGCTCGCCGCGACAAGCGCCGTGCTGCGCAGCGAGGGATCGCCCGAGCCCTGGAACCAGAGATCGCTTTCCAGCCTCCCATCCGCGTCGGGCGGCCGCAGCGCGACGAGGCGCGTGTCATATTGAAACGCCGTACCAAGCAGATCGAGCGCGCTCGAAGCGACGATGAGTTTTTGCACGGATGCCGGCTTCACGCCGGTGCGTGCATTGACGGCGAAGAGCACGCTGCCGTTTGGAGCGATGACACACAGCGACCAGTGTCGCGCGCCGACCAGCGCGGGCGCAAACATCGAGGCAAGCACCGTGCGCAGCCGGCCGATCTGCGCGGCCGTCCACGGCTGTGGCCGCGGCGTGGGCGCCGGAGACGGCGTTGCGAGGACGACGCTGGGCGGTGGCGCCTGCGGGGCGCTCGGGTGTCGCAGCCAGACGAGGATCGACGCTACCGCAAGGAGCGTGACGACGCAGGCCGCTAAGAGGACGCGACTCCGCCGCTTAGCGCGGCGTAATCGCCTCGAGCGACTCTCGAAGTTTTTGTTGCTGTTCACGAAGTTCGTCGAGATCCGAGCGTAATGACGTGACGGCCGCGGGAACCTTCCGCCCCTCTCTAATGCGGATCGCCGCTTCGGCGGCATGTCGCCGCGCGCGACCGTCGAAGGCGCTGCGAGCGAGCCGGTCGAGCGCCGGAAGGAGCCGCGCGTCCTCGATGATGCCCGCGGCATCGATCGCAACGATTGAGACGAGCAGCATCGGATCGTCGAGCAGGCGCTCCAGCGCATCGACCAACCGCGTGCGCTCGCCTTCGAGCAGCTCGCCGGCACGCGCCATCGACATTGCCGCCGCACAGCGTAATCCTTCGTCACGCGAGGGCGCTGCGGCAGCGATGATGGTCGGTACCGCTCGCGCATCCGCGAGCTCGGCCAGCCCATGCACCGCGCCCGCTTCGACCGTTCCGTTCCACGTCGAACGCTGCGACGATCGCGGCTCAGCACGTCGAACGCGCGCGGATCGCGCGTCTTTCCGAGCGAGCGCCGAGCTGCGGCGCGCGCACGAAATACGACGCGTCCTGTTGCGCTGCGCGCGAGCAACGCGTCGGCGGCGCCTCCGTCGCGAAAGTTGCCGAGCGCGGCGGCGACGGCACGCCGCACCTTGGGATGCGCGTGCGCGCAGCGCGCTCAAGAGCATCTCGCGCGCCCACGGCGCGCGCGTCGCGCCGAGCGCGGCCGCCGCTTGGCCCGAGGACGCCCCAAAACGGATCGCGATCGAACGCCGCGTCAGCGCCTCGCGCGCGCTGGCGCGATCCGTCTTTGGCGAGCTCGCGCGCCGCGCGAATCGCGCGCGACGACGTCCGGGTCGCCGCGCAACGTCGGCCGCGGCAACGTCGCGCCCGAGCTCGATACGTGACGCTCGCCAGCGACGAACGCGCCCGGATCGAAGCGCACGAGCTTCGGCTCGAATCGAGCGGCACGGTGATCGTTTCGTGCGCGCGCTCGACGCGAGCGCGAACGCGCCGTTCGCCGGGGAGCGGCCGCGCCCGAGTTCGCGGCGGGCGCTTCGTCGGACGCCGCGCAGAAGCCGACGTCGACGTCGAACCGCTAGGCCGGATGCTCGGCGTCGATGCTCTGCTTCTGATCGATCGTGACGGTCGCGACGTTGCGCTTTGCGTCCCAGGCGACGCGTACTTCGAGTTCGGGATGACCCGCTCGCGAAGACCCACTGATCGAAGAAACCGCGCATGATTGCGTCCGGTCGCCTCTTCGATCGCGCGAATGAGATCGATCGTCTCGACGTTGCGCTGCGCGTTGTGCTCCACGTAGCGCGCGATCGATCGCCAGAAGCGCGCGTCGCCGAGCTCGCCGCGCAGCATGTGCAGCACCGCCGCGCCCTTTTGATAGAGATGGCGGTCGAAGATTTCGATCGGGTCGCGATAGCGGTTGCAGACGATCGGACGGCGATAGCGGTCGGCGTCTTCGTCGCAAATATGCGCGCGACGCAGTCGAAGACGTCGTAGAGATACTCGTCGTAGCCGAGCTCGGCTTCGCGCCAGACGGCTTCGAAGTAGGTCGCAAAGCCTTCGTTCAGCCACGCGTGCGACCAATCGCGGCAGGTCAGCAGATCGCCGAACCATTGATGCGCGAGCTCGTGCGAGACCAGTGGATCGCTCGAGAAGTCGAGATGTGCGCGTCTCGTCGTGCAGCGTTCGATCGGTCTGCGTCGTCGCCGACGTGTTCTCCATTCCGCCGAAGATGAAGTCGGTCACCGCAATCTGCGAGTAGCGCGCGTACGGATACGGCGTTCCGATGCGCTGCTCGAAGAGCTCGATCATGCGCGGCGTCTTGCCGAAGGCGCGCTCGCCGTCGGCCTCGCGTCCGGGCAGCACGTAATAGAAGACGGGAACTGTTGCGCGTGCCGGCAGTCGCCTTGCGCGATCTCGACGAACGGCCCGGCGACCATCGTCACCAGATACGTGCTGTGCGGAATGTCTTGGCGATAGCGAAAGATCGTGCGGTCGCCTTCGTCCCGGCGCTCGACGAGCGCGCCGTTGGCCAAGCGCGAACAGTCCCTTGGGCACGACGATGGTCGTCGACGTCGTCTGCTTCTCGTGCGGATAGTCGAAGCATGGAAACCAATAGCGCGCGTTCTCGTCCTGGCTCTGCGTCCAGGCGTGTGCGATCTTCTCCGGGTGCGCCGCCGTCGGCTTGACGAAGAACAAGCCCGTGGCGCGGCTGCGTCGACGCGATACGTGACCGCGAACGTCACGTCTGTTCGCCGGGCGAAGCGGCGGATCGAAGTCGACTTCGAGCTTGCCGTTGCGCGCGATGCGAACGTGCTTGCGGCTTGCCGTCGCGCTCGCACCGACGCGAACGTCGAGATCGACGGCATCGAGCGCGAAGCGCGCGACCGGCCTCGTCGAGCGCGCGCACCGTCGTCGTGCAGACGCCGTCGAGCGATTCCGCGTCGAAGTTCGGCGTCAGATGGAGATCGATGTGCTCGACGTCGACCGGCTTGTCCGGGCCGTACTGAGGGCGCGCGCCGGGCAGCGCAAAGGCGCGATGATCGCTCGTATCGTCACGGAGCTCATGGAGCCGTTTCTTTCGCTCGTCGGCCTGCGTCAACCCTCCGGTAACCTCGATGACCGCTCCGGTGACGAAATCGCGTTCGGGAGCGATGTAGGAAGCGAACGACGTCGGCAACGTCCTCGTAGCTGCCCGGGCGCCCCCGCGGTTGGCGGCCCTGCGCGACCGCGCCTCATCGCGCGTGAGCGTTTTGTCGCGGATGTCGCCGGGCGCGACGACGTTGACCGTGATGCCGTTGCGTGCTTCCTCGACGGCGAGCGTTCGCGCAAACGCGGCCACCGCACTCTTCGCCGCGCCGTAGAGTGAAAATCCGAGAACGGACGCGTCTCGCTCGAACCGAGCGTACCGAAAAAGATGAAGCGCCCGAAGCCGGCATCGCGCATCGCGGGCAAGACGGCGTGCGCGGTGAGCACCGCGCTGCCAAAGTTCCCTTCAAGCATCTCGCAGTACTCCGATGGCGTCAACCGCGCAAAGCGTTTCACGACGATCGGGCCGACGGCATGAACGAGCGTATCGAACGGACCTGCATCCGCGAGAATCGCTGCGAGTTGGCTCGCAATCTCGCTTTCGCCGGCACTAAAGTCTACTCGGTACGCGCTTGCCTTCGATCCGGCGGCGCGGATCGCCGCCAACGTCGCATCGGGCGGCGTCGTGCGAAAGGTGATCGCGATGTGTTCGAAACCGTCGCGTGCCAATGCCCGGTGCAATTCCCGCAGCGAGGCCCGCGGCCGCACCGGTGACGAGAGCTTTGCGCGAGCGCATGAGCCGGTCTTCACCGGCTCACGCGCCAAGCCCTTACATTACGGCGTCGCGGTCGGTTGCGGCCGAGGCGTGCGTACCGGTCGTGGCCTCGGCAGGTACGTGCGCGTCGGACGCGGCGTGAATACGTGCAACAGCGTTGGCGTCGGGTTCGGGTGTAGTGTGTAGAACGGCGGGCGAAGCGTCGGACGCGGCGTGAAGGGTAGATGCGGTCGGCGCGGCGTCGGCGTGGGTCGCGGGGTCACGAACGGCCGCGGCGTCGGGTGTCCATAGCCGCCGCGGCCCGGGCCTCCAGGACCCGGGGGCGGCCCACCGGGCGGATACCAAACGCCTCCCTGGCCTTGGTGCCACCCGTGAGGCGGCGGCCCGTGCGGGTGCCACCAGCCGGAGGGCGGCGGCCATACTTGCGGATACGGCGGCTGCCAGTTCGGCGGCGGCGCGACCGCCGGGGTCGCGAGACCAATGTAAACGGTTTCCTGCGCTTGGTTCCAGTCGACGCTTGCGCCGAGAGATTCGGAGATAAAGCGGAGCGGTACGAGCGTTCGCTGCCCGACGATGAACGGCGCGACGTCGAGCTGAACGGGATAGCCGTTGACGTAGCCGACATTCGAGCCGACGTGAAGGACGACCGTGGTATCGCCGCGATCGGCTTCGATCGTGCCACCGGCGTAGTCTACGACGGCGCCGAGGCGTTCGAAGACGCCGCGAAGCGGAACGAAAACGCGGTCAGCTTGTTCGATGGGGGGCTGGTCGAGGGCAACTTGCTCGCCATTGACCACGACGGTGATTTGCTGCGCATGCGCCGGAGAAAGTACGATCGCGACAAGGCCGAGGGTGAGCGCGAGCCCACCGGCACGCCAAATCCAAAGTCTTTTCATAACGCTCCCATGGGAAAGATGCTCGGATTCCCTACAGAGCAACGAAGTCGAAGCCCTGCCGGTTCCCTTGGAGCGTTTAGCTTGGGACGGGCTCCAGTTCGACGCGAACTGCTCGCCGGTCGGCGCGGCGCTCCAGCGCGCCTATCCACGTGTCGTAGATCATCGGCACGAGGAAGAGCGTGAGGATCAACGAGCTGAGCAAGCCCCCGATGATCACCGTGCCGATCGCTTGCCGCCATTCTCCGCCTTCGGCAAAGCCCAGCGAGAGCGGCAGCATGCCGAAGATCATCGCCGCGGTGGTCATGATAATCGGCCGGAAACGGATCGAAGCAGCTTGCAGCACGGCGTCGTGCACGCGCATGCCGCGTTTGCGCAACGTGTTCGAGTAGTCGACGAGTAAGATTCCGTTCTTTGCGACCAGGCCGAACAGCATGATGACGCCGAGCACCGAGACGATGTTCAGCGACTGCCCCTGCTCCGGCTCCAGCCTTGCCATCAACGCGAGGAGGATGAGGGCACCGATGATTGCGAGCGGCACGGAGAACATCACGATGAACGGTTCGAGGAAAGAACCGTACAGCATCACCATCAGCACGTAAACGAGCACGAAGGACGTAATCAGCGCGATGCCCATGTCGAAGAACGTCTGGTCCATGAACTGCGAGTTCCCTTGCGACATCAGTTCCACGCCCGCCGGAAGAAAGCCGGGTGCCTGCAGTTCCTTGTTCAAGGGGCCCTCGATCTGGCCGAGCGAGTAGCCGGGCAACAGGTTACCGTAGACGTTGACGACTCGCTCGCGGTTCAAGCGCTCGATCTTCGTCGGCGCCTTTGTCCACGTAAAAGTCGCCACGTCGCCGATCGGAACGAGCGATCCGTCGTTCGTGCGCACCTTTACATTCTCGAGTTGAGTGACGCTCGTGCGATCCACTGCCGGAAACTGCACGCGCACGTCGACGAGGCCGGTGGGCGTGCGAACCCTCGTCGCCACCGCGCCGTCGACGGCGATGCGCGCGACATTCGCCACGTCGGAAGGGTTGATCCCCAACAGCTCGCACTTCGCGCGGTCCACGTCGACGTTCAAGCGTGGGGCGCCGCTCTCGGCGCTCGTCTGCACGTTGACGGCGCCGGGTAGCGTGCGCACGAACTGTGCGATCTTCTCCGCCGCCGGACCGATCGCGGCATCGGGCCCCGTCACGGAGTAGTCGATGTCCGGCCCGTTTCCGTTATCGCCCGCCACGTCGAATTCTCCACCCGGAACGAGATACGCGAGCGTGCGAATCTTGGCGATCGTTACGTTGGTGTCTTTGATGCGATTGTCTTCCATCTGGGCGGTGAGTTGCGCATAGTTGCCGCCGGTCACGCCGCCCTGACCTGATACTTTCCGCCCGGTCGTTGCGCTCACCGATTTAACGCCGTCGAGCCGCATGATTGCATCTTCCAGCCGCGTCACATAGCCATTTGTCGTGGCGATCGGCGTGCCGGGCGGGTACGTCACGGACATGTCGATTTCGCCGTCCTGCTGCGCCGGGAACGGGTTGACGCTCACCGATCCGAGCGGGAGCATCAGCACGGCGAGGACCACCGGAAGGGCGAAGGTCGCCAATGTGACGCGCTTGCTCGTGCCGAGCGAGCGAAGGAAACGCAACGGCGCCCAATACCACTCCGCGAGGCTCGGGGGCGCGGCGATCTTGCGAAGCAGCGCACCGAAACCGTGCGCCACCGCGCACACGACGAGCAAGACCACATCGATCGCGATTATGGCGCCGGCGCCCGCAAGGAGCATCAGCGCATTAAGCAAGAGCGCGGCGCAAACGAAAACGACGAAGGCGCCGTGGCGAAGAGCCCACGGAAGCAGCGTCGTGTGGTACGCATTGAGGATCCGTTCGTAACGGTGCACGAACGCGTTGAGCAGCAGCAGCGCGACCACGAAGATGCCGATGGCGTTGAGCAGGACCCATCCCGTGAAGGTCCCGATCGCGAACATTCCGGCCGCGGCGAGCAACAGCGCGATGTCGATGCGGCGGTCATCCAACGAGAGCAGCCATTGAGGCGGCGCCTCGGAGCGATTGACGACGCTCCACTTCGCGGCGAGCAGCGGCGTGAGCGTGAACGATACGAACAGCGAGAAGAGCGTCGCCGTGACGACGACGGCCGCGTACTCGCGCAGGTACGCGCCCACGATGCCCGACAGAAAGGCGATCGGCAAGAAGACGACGACGTCGACCATCGTAATCGCCACGGCGGCGCCGCCGATTTCGGTGCGCCCGTTGATCGCCGCGCTCGTGGCATCCTCGCCCATGTCTCGATGTCGTGTAATATTTTCGAGCACGACGATCGAATCGTCGACCAGAATACCGATGATGAGCGAGAGACCCATCATCGACATCGCATCGATGTGGAACCCGAACAGCTTCATCAAGATGAACGTCGACAGAATCGAGGTCGGAATCGCAAGAAAGACGACGACGGCGTTACGCCACGCGTGCAGGAAGAGCAGCATGACGATCGCCGTGAGCACGATGCCCTCGAGCAACGACTGCCCGACGCCGTTGAGCATCTTCCCCGTGTAGTCGGCCGGTGCGTCGATCTCGTGGAATTGAAGTTGCGGATACTGCGCCTCGATCGCCGTTAGTCGCGCACGCAGGAGCTGCGTCGCTTTGATTTGGTCGGCATCCAGCGTGGGATTGATCGCCATATAGACGCGGGGCTCGCCGTTGAAGGACGAGATCGTGCGCATCTCGATGTGACTGTCGTAGGCATTCGCGACATCGCCGACCTTCAGCGACGTAACGGGATATTGTAACACCGTCGCCGGCGAGAGCGGAATTCCGAGCAGATCGCTTGCCGAGTTGATGTAGGCGTGGATTGCGACCGTGCCTTCGCGCGTGGGTTGCGTCATGATGCCGCCCGGCACGTTCAGGTTATTGAACGAGACCGCGTTGAAGACGTCTTCGAGCGTCGCACTCGTGCCGTCGAGTTTCGTGGGATCGGGTTCGACGTGAAACTCGCGGCTCGCCGACCCATAAACGTCGACGGATTGCACGTTCGGTATCTGTTCGACCAGTGGGGTGATTTGGCTGTTGATGAGATCGGCGATCTGCGGCTGCGTGAGCGAATTCGAGCTTACCGCAATGTCCAGCAAAGGCGGTTCCGATTGCCCTTCCTGCGTCACCGTCGGGGGATCCATATCGGTCGGCATGTAGACGCGCGCGGTGTCTACGCGCCGCTGCACGTCGACGGCTGCAATATCGAGATTCGTACCAATGGTGAACTGCACGACGACGACCGCGACGCCTTCCTGCGCGGTGGCGGTCATCTGGTCGAGATGGTCGATGCCGCCCATTTGATCCTCGATGGGCTTGATGACCATGCGCTCCATGTCTTGCGGGGATGCGCCGGGATAGCTCGCAACGACGACGATGACCGGAAAATCCGTATTCGGCGGATTCGAACTGCGGCCGAGCAGCAAGAATGAGACGAATCCGAAGACCACCAGCGCGCCGAAAATAACGGCCGTAATCGCTGGGCGGGAAAGCGCGAACCGGGTCAACCACACGATGGGATTCCTCTACGTCCTCATGTCGATCCAAGACCTATACAGGCTCCGGAACCCTTTGTTTCGACTCCGGGAACCTCGCGACGGCGAGCAACTCTGCGCAAGACAGGACTCGAACCTGCACGGGATTTCTCTCGCTAGCCCCTCAAGCTAGTGCGTCTACCAATTCCGCCACTTGCGCCCACTGTGAGGGATTTCGGGTCATTTAATTGTAGGGATATTTTTTCCTCTCTCCCGCAGAGTCCACCAAACTCCCCAATTCTACACGAAAGTGTTGGACATTTGTTGGACACGGAGGGTTGCGACCTACCCACTTGAAGCCGATAGACATGCCATCGACCACATTGGACCGCGTCGAGGTCGAGCGCCTCCGGGCTCGTCTTCTCAAGACGCCAGCCAAGGCCTCGGACTACCCTGAGCGGTTTGCCGGGGAGCGCGCGACCGGCAAGAACATCACCAGGCTATCTGGCCGCCAAGGGCTCGAAGACTACCGCCAGGCCCTGTCGCTGCGTTTGGCCGAGCCAATCTTTCCGTGGCCTCGCGGCAGGGCGAAGCGCAAATACGCCATCGTTCGCGTCTATGCACGGCCCGGTCAGGCACCGGAACCCAAAAGAGCGACATACACAAAGCGCGGCTCGCGGAAGCGGTCCGGTATTCCTATCGCGTTACTGCCGAGGCTTTTGAAAGCGTACGAGGTGGAGTTGAAAAGGGCAATGCGCGAACTCACTCGGAGCGTCGATGATGAGATTGCGTCAATGAAAGCAAAAATCAAGTCGGCGAATGATACAAAAGTAATGCTCCGCATGATGACTGCGCTAGAAGAACTTCACAAAAAGCGAGACCGCCTAGAAGCAGACGCAGCACGCGAAGCCCTACGCGCTTTGGCTACCACCAAAGAGTTCGGACAATACGTGCGTTACATATCTGAATACGAACCGCCGAGAGAATGAGGTGAGTCTACGGCAGTGAGCGCAAGAACGTTCGGGCTGAGCACGGCATCCCGATTGAGGGCTCGCTACGGCCTCTAAGGCCGCTTAGACCGCCCCAGGCGCCTCCGCTGAGGGGAAACCGAGGGGAAACTCCAAGTCCCGTTTCCGGGGCTGCACTAGGCACTGCAAAGTACGAGGTTAGAACTCCTCGCTAGAGCCGTCGGCTTCCCTTGCTTAGTTGAAAGGATTGAGTTATGGAACCAGCGGACCAACAACGATTCGAGAGCCTACGCGACACGGCGCGCGAAAATCATTCGCGCCTTCAGGTGATTGCGGTACAGGTGCAACGGAGCGCATCAGGCGGTGACCAGATGCAGACAAAGATGCTGCAAGGCCAATATAACATGGCTCTAGGATTACTGACCGATGCGTACGCCAAGTTGAGGCACCTGCAACGACAGTATCCCAATGACCCTGCCTTGCAAAATGCGATAGCCAACACCGAAGCCTACTTCGCAGACCTACGCGAACAGATACCGCAGGTATGATATCCGTGCCGGAACTATTAGTAGTTTCTGAGGCTCCCAAGTGGACGGATATCGCACTCGTGTTCATCACCTTGGGCCTCGCTTTGTTCACCGGACTTCTTTTCAATGCGACACGTAGCATGGCGGGAGAGACCAAGAAACTCGCCGAGAAAACCGCAGAAATGGCCCAACGGACCGCCGAGCTTGCTGCTGATACTGTGGCTGCAGCGCGCAAGACGGACTTGCATCATCAACAAAGCTTATGGCCTTATGTCGTCATCGCGCCTGGTGGGTTTGACCAGCACGGAGTACGATTCGACATTCGCAACATAGGCCCGGGCGCATCACCTGATATTGTTGTGCGATGCGCAGAGATTGACGGTATTGCAGCCGGTGGCTTCCTTCGCGTCGGTCCTATTGGTCCTGGACAAATCATAGGGCTGGGAAATGAGTTCCTGACCGTGCCTTACCTGGACAGTACGGAACGGGCTAACCCGCAGTTCATTAAGGAGGTCAAACTAGATGTAGAGTACGGTACGCTATTCGGAACCCAGGGTGTCACACGGTGGAAAAAACAGCGTGGGCGAAACTATGCGACGTTTGAGGGATACACCCCGCCAAAGATTATTAACTTGGGGCCGGACACGAGCGAAGCTTAAAATGTCTCGGAAGTCCCTTTCTATCGTCCTTACAGCAAAAAACGACAAAGAGCGGAACCCTCCAGAACTCAGTTCCGCCGTCATCCTCTGCTTTTTTGTGTTTGGTTTTTGGACCTAGGTCACTATATCTGATTTGTACCCTTGCGGCAGATGCCTTCATATATTGGCGCCATCATATTGAAATCGTCGCCATCGCGGCTATTGAACCTCACCTTTACTAGCCCCAATGTCGAACGATTCAGAGAATACTTGCCATCCCATCGCACCGACCAGATAATAAAAGCAGTCGAAATCGTAGCCGGATAACTGTTGTCTCCAATAAAGACGGTGTGGTGCTCCCGGTCGATTCGCAACGTAATATTGCTTACGTCATTGGAAGTGCAGTCGCTATGACATGAAAGCGTGCAGTCGAGTATCACGGTCTCAGCCAAGGCAGTTGTGCTCATTAGAGCCGCGCATATTAGCGCGAGAGGTGTGGTCGCCGCAGTTCCTCTGCTTTTTTGCGTTTGACTCTCTTCGATTGCCTGGCGCTATACGCGAGCCGTCTTCTTCAACACGTAATCGAAGTATCGCATCGCTCCTTGCAAACCTGGGAATCACTTGTCCTCCTCAACGAACAAGGCGTAGAGGACGATGAGAAACACTGCGAGAGACCAAGAGACATAAAAGAACGGGTTAACAAAGTCTCCCCACGTTGACCCGCAGCTCGTGCCCTCGTCGGCCACGGTGCCCGTACATGGTCCGGCCATCATTGCGGCGGCGGCGTAGAGCATTAGGAACGCCGTGAGAACCATCACGCGAACGAGGATGACCTGCCCGGCGCGGGCAAGGATAGCCTTCTTGGTTCCCTCCTCCTTTCGAGGCGGCCCACTGCGGTCGCGATGGAAGAGGTGGAGCGCCCATCCCAGCATCAGGAGCGAGACCGTGAGAACCACCCAAATCATATTGGGCATCCACGCGCCTTCGAGGACGCGCCGTACACCGCCCTCTGGTCTGATGGAGTCTCGACTATCCGAGAGGAGGCAGTGTGGATAGGAGATTGGCCTTAGGTCTAGCGGGATTCGGTGCTGCTCTAATCATTACGCTAACCATTGCGAGTGTGGCAAATGCCGATTACGTGCAACCACGTCCGAGCGTCGGAAATCAGATAACTATCACTGGCGCTGGTGTCGCAGGAGCGTGCTTTGATTCATTACAGAACCTAAAGCTGAGCGAACGCTATCTTGGTAGGTGGAGCGATGATGCAATGGATAGTTTCCTTAGTTCTCATTCAGTACAGTTTTCCGGTGGAGAAAAGGCAAGAGTCTTAGCGGTATACCCAACATATTCTTGGACAACGGAATATGGTACGGACCATGTGGCGCCAGTAGAGTTATTGATTGAATCTCCGTTTACTGATGTCCACGGACACAGTTGGCGAGGTCGTACATGTTGGTGGGAATTTAGTCAGGATGGTATGAGCCCAGAATCCGTTTGGTGGAGATAGACCGACGTGTGGAAAGTAGCATAACTACGAAGTGGGGGAGCCTTAAGGAACATGGAACACTCAGCGAACGCTAATGGCCACACCTACGTCATCCTCTATCCAAGTGTAGGCGTCGTGAAAATTGGGCAGGCCGTGTATTACGCGGAGCGCGTTGAGCAAGTGCGCAATATGTCGCCGGTTCCTACTGAGGTTGTGTGCGCCTTCGCAGGGCTTCATCATGAAAAAGAACTACACAAGAAGTTCGCCCATCTTCGCCAACGCGGTGAGTTTTTTACCTATTCCGATGAATTAAGGGAGCACCTAGCATCGCGTCCAGATGCCGTTACGCATGAAGAGGCGGTGGCTACGTGCAGGTATACGCGCAGCCGCTCTAAGCAAACTAAACCGCTGAACTCGAAGGAGCCATTCGAATGAAACGTTCTCAAGACTCCTGGTTGCATCTTGTAAGGGAAGTTGTATCTCGGATGCCCGGGCGTTTCTCCAACGCGGACGTATACGGTCATGAGCATCTGTTTCATCGCGCTTATCCGACGAATAAGAACATTAAACCTAAGATTCGACAAAAACTACAAGAACTCGTTGCTGAGGGCTTTATCGAGCGTATTAGGGAGGGCTCATACTGTCGCAAGAAACGCCGAAACGCTCCTACGCTCGTTATTGATTTTGGCAACGTCGCTAAGGGAGTCGAGATGGCCGACGAGGCATTGGAGATATGGGCGAAGTTTAATCTTTGGTGCCACAACTGCGAAAACCCAAATCTCGTCATGCAACGCAGAAACTATCAAGTGTCGGACCTTTACTGTGCGGCATGTAAGATGGAATACCAGGTCAAGAGCACTAAGTTTCGATTCGCAAGAACTATTCGTGGTGCGGGCCATTTGCCGCTTAGCAAGAGGGAGGCTGAAAACGACATTCCAGATTACCTCCTTATAGAATACAACATGAGGGCGCGCCATGTTGTCAAGGTCAGTCTTATCAGAGGCATCGACTTGGTCGGGCGTATCACGCCGCGAACACTGGGCGCGGGTGCGCGGCGAGCGGGTTATGTTCTGTCCGACATCAACATTGATGGCCTGGACTCGGAGCCTATCGTTGGGCCGAGTTTCCTGCCACGATTCGAGCCTTCGTAGGGTGTGCCTCTTGTGGCATCACTCCGACGACGTAACTTGAATTGGATGCTAGACAAACCCTCGGTCCGATATGCCTTCGACGTTAGCACCTGATGTAACGCAGGCTCCTGCCTTTGAGCGCATGGCATCTACTCATAACTTGCCTGTGGCGTTCCAGCGAGCGACCTCCTCCGACACCGAGAAAACCTCGGCACGGTGTGCCTCGAAACGCGCTTGCAGCGCATACGCGTTGAGTTCTAAGGGTATTCCGGCGTAACCGCCACTGCTCAGAAAGCCACGGGCGTATAAGTCGGAAAACGTAGGGATGCCTAACTGCCGATATTGCTCGACGTGGACAAGTTCGTGAAAGAGCACACCGTCTGCGAGGGCCCCCTGCACAACAATGGTATCCGAGAAAGTAACCGCTTCCATTGCCGGTATTTGGGGCAGATTATTGAACCCCAAACTCTTTAGCAATGGATAAAACTCTGGATTGGGCACGCGTTCGTCAGTCAAGACAAGAATCCGCGCTCTCTCAAGCAACCCGGGCGAGAAGAATCCGGCCATTGCAGCCTTCTGTTCCGATGATAGCAGTACCGCGCGTGGCCTGTACTTTTCCCGTTGGCCTGCAATGTATTGAGCCAGGCTTTGAGATAACTGAGCAACTTGCTCTGGGGCGAGATATGGATTTGCCATCTCAAGCCTTCATTCGCCTAGTGAGCCAACCACCACTTCGGGCACCATTCTTTACCCTACGCAACGTACTGCAAGACGCGACTAACTTGCACCGCGTTCCACGGGCGCCCATTACGTGTCAGATGGCCCTGCTCGTTCAGGTGCCGCGCGATTTTTCGCAGCGAATGACCTCGCGCGTGGAGGCTCTTCAGAACCGCGACTAGGTCCCCGTATGATTCGTCACGTCTCGCACGAACGACTGCCTTTGATGCTTTCCTGCCCTTTCGGCGCGCCTCTGCAGTCAAGGCTGTTCTCGGCGTTAACGCTGCCCCGAGAACGCCTCCACGGGCCTTGTACGCGGCAAGAGCAGTCTTAGTGCGTTCAGAGATGCGTCGCGCTTCATCCTCGGCCACGGCCGCCAGAATCTGAATCGTTAGGCGGTTTGCATTCGGGTTGTCGCACGCCGCGAAATCGACGCCGCTCCGATGCAGTTCGGCTGTCACATAGACGCTGCGACTAAGCCTGTCTAACTTCGCTATTACCAGGACGGCCTTGGCACGGCGCGCATGCGATATCGCGTCACGCAGAGCGGGGCGGTTCTCCAAACTGTCACGCTTCGCGGTTTCCACCTCGCGGTAAGTCCTTAGCAGCCTGCAGTGGTTCTGACGGGCGTACTGTGCGATGGCCGCTTCCTGCGCCTCAAGGCCAAGGCCCGAAGCGCCCTGTTGTTTCGTAGAAACCCGAATATAAGCAACGACGTTCTTCATACCGGACTATTGTAACATACCTAGGAACGTCCGGTCCAGCGACTGTAACGAGACCGTGAGTGCCCCTCGACGGCCTCCAGAGGGGCGGATTGGGCCACGATTGGCCAAGGGACTGCCCACTGGACCGTCTCGGCTACCAGAGGCGGTCTTCGGGGGCGACTGCCGCGGCGCATCTGGCCCGGGTGAGCTAAAGCCTGGACTTCGGGGAGACGACGCTGTAGGATTGTGCTCCAGCGAGTCCTGTATGAGCGGGCCCGGAATCCCTCGGCGAGCCCAAGACTTCCCTAGCCCGCGACCCTCGGAAGCCACCATATGCCAGCGGAAGCACGCCCCCCAGCGGTTCAAAGAGACCGCGTCATCTGCCATATCGTCGCACTTGGCAACTTACTTGAGCGGAGGTTGATGTATTGCAAATGGACGCCCTCAAAGCACAAAAGGTAATAAAATTCAAAGAACTGGATTGGGAACCCAGATGGTGGATGAGCCTGCCATTGCTAGTTAGTGTCGTCTTGTTGATTCTTCCGTTTACGGGCCTGGGCGCATTGCTTTCACGCGCAAACATCAATCCTCTACAGTTTTTGTTTGGTTCTGGCGTCGTGTTTGTGGTGAGTGTAGTGGCGGTGCTCTATGAGTTCAGTAAGGGAATACACTTGTGCCGGCGGCTAAAGAATTCGGCGCAGAGTAAGAATGAAGAACTGCCGGAGGTTACTGCGGCAACCCCGGACACCTATCCATTATTGCACTTGACGGCCCTGGAAATATGGCACACCGACTGGAAAAGTCTTGTTCTAGGTTTCACCGCAGTGAGCTTATCGTGGATTGCATTCTTCTCGTGGATTACACTCTTCCTTGGCTCTAACGTATTGCGGCCCTACATCCTATACATCTCAGGCATCACTATTGGGCTCGATGGCATCACTGCAATAGTCCTCTACTACAGTTTTTCCCGATACCTGAAACTGTTCAACGACTACTACAAATATATAGAGCAGCAATATCGGAGGCATCTATTAACGGTTGCTCCCCCGACGTGACCTGAGCGTGTACCCTGCCATCGTACACAGGAATATGACCCGCATGAGGCTTCAGGAGTCGCTATAGTATCGGCACTGATTATGAGTACGACTCCGAAGCAGGTGGCAAGAGCGCTCAAGCGCCTCGGCTAGAACTACCGACCTTCCATTTGGTCTCCGAATGGGACTCTTCGTCTTGCGCAAAATCTTGATTGCTAAAAAGGCTACCTCGCTATAGGCCTAGTCTCCTCCACTCGGCGATTGCCTGTGCTTTCGTCATCGTCCCAGAGGCAATGGCCGATATAAGCCGGTGAAGCTCGGCAATACGCAATTCCTGGTCGTGAAACCCAGCAGGCTCAATCGCCAAAGCACGCTGTGCTGTGGATAGAGCGCCTGCGAAGTCTCCGCGAGAGACCGCTGCCGTGGTTTCACTGAAATAGCGGTTGTAGTCTATATTGCGCTGCTGAGCAGCAGTAAATCTATGCCCTGGGCAAGAGAAGTCTACCTGTGGATTCTTCGCACAGGCTGCTTCAAGGGCCAACACATTTCTGTCCGCCGTGGCTATATACGCTTGCCGAGAGCGAATGACTATAATACTTCTCACTACCGAGCTTGGAAATCCGCAATAGCTTACGAGCATCCTATAGAGCCCAAACTGACCGTAATCGGGAACAACACCCCCTCCGAAACCGCAGCGCTGCGCTCCGTGCGATGCTTCCTGCCATAGTCCGTGCACTTTGCGCAAGGCGACATGCAGTTCTGGATTCCCACAACTTCCTTCAGCAATCGCATAGTCCCCGACTTGGATGAGTTCGTTTGCATACGCGGGTCCTAATCCAGGATAATGCCTGCCGCCAGTACAGATTGCGGTGAGCCTACCTCGTATAGTACTGAGTTCAGCCGGTTGACCATACGTCAGGCTTTCTGCCGTGTGCGTGTAGACATATCCCGCAGGGGCGTTCACGCTCGTTGCCGCAGCGGATTGGACGCTTTCACCGAGCCTCAGGTTTGCTGTATCCAGGCGGAAGGAGCCATTCTCGCGCACAACCTGCCACGTCCCGACATAGTTATCCGAATGCGATTCACCGAAGTCTTGCGAACGCAGCGTCAAGGCGACTACGCTTGAGGACTCAGCGTGCACAGTTGTTACAGAGATTGTCTGCGTGGACGTGTGCTCCGGTAGCCAACTCGTATAGGGGTGGAGCCGCCGATAACGTGACGATAATAAGCCATACATATCAGCATACTTTCGCTCGTCCCACAAGCGATAATAGCGCTGGACAAGCATTACCGCCTGCTCCTCGCCATAAGCCAGAGGGTGTGTGACCGAGTCCCCCAACACCGGCGCTTGTCGTACCCATGCAAGCACTGCTAGCGCGCTCACGCTTCCGATGATGGTTATCCAGCGCCAGCTTCTTCTCTTCATGCCCTCGCTCAGTCGCCAGAGACCCGTTTGCGCCAGCCGTTAACGCGCATTAGGTTGACGTTGCAGTTAGCATTTGATGCCACATCCGATTGCGCTAAGGTGCACGTCGTAAGGGCATCCGAGAGCCAACGACCGTCGTCATATGGGTCGCTGCCTAGCTGGGCACCCGCCCACAGGCGCGCCATGCGATAATAAAAATCGTAGTTGTGCGTAACCAGGTAGTTGGAACAGGATGCGTAGAGATGCCCCAAGCCAGCCGTGGCATGCGCTCGAAGCGACTTCGCTAGAGGCGCTACTGAGCCAAACATATCAGTGTCTTGAGCGTCTGATTGAAGCCTATCTCGGTCGGCATCAAGTGTTGCGCGGCATGCGTGCGACTCATCTTCCAAGGCCGCTGTTAGGGCGGGGAAGTTGACCATCACGACCGGCGCGGGGTCCGTCCATGTAGAGATTGGCCCTGCGCATGCAGCTGGTAGCACGGTAGCAACAGTAAACAATACAACTATACTCCGAGCACGCCCGCGCGCTGAACTCATGTGCGCAGCCGCATTTCCTTTAGCAAGTCCCTTCTGGCCCCTGAAAGCCCTTAAACATGAAGTTAGCATCGTAATCCACGACCACAATAGGGTGTCTGCAATCCATGGGTGGAAAGGCGTCCACGCACGTCATTACGTGGTCACCGACATGCATCATCTGCCAGTGTTCAGAAAACATTATCGCCGGCCAGCCCGGTGTAGTCCCGAGAACTGTTGCTTCGCGTCCGTTACTAAAATAGAAATAGCCAGCCCAAGTTCGCTAGGTTGGGAAAATCAATCGCGTTATAGTAGCGCTGCTACACGCAATGTGCGACTGGGGTGCCCCCGCAGCAGGCCGCGCGCCAGCCAATATCCCCAACATGCCCAGTGCCGCAACAATGCCCGTAATGACCACTAATGGCGCCTTCATTCTGACTCTCTTTCTTTTCCGCGCACAACGATGTCAGGCTCGAAAGTTTCCCGGCATTTCTCATGCGAGATAATAATTAAACGTGTCGCAGGTAGGGCTTAGTTGGTTATCCTTAATCATAGACTGCAGCTATTGAACGTAGAGCGCCCAATCGCTATTAGAGTACCGAGCGCTGACAACGTACCAATTCCCCTCGCTGCCTTTAGCGAAGCGTATCACACGCTGAATACTTCCGCCTGGAGGCTCCAATGGATTAGGAACGGTATTAGTGCCAACCTCCTCCGTCCCGCCAAGCCCGCCATCGTCCATTATCGTAACAGCGTTCCTAATCGAGCTACTTACCCACGAATACGCAGCAACGTATCGATACGAATATGCAATGTCCACGGTTTTTCGTACGATGCCGTCCGCTAGAGCGCGGTCAACAATGTCTCCGACACCCGTGATACGGATGTCACCGGCGTGAAACGGACACCAACCGTGTGGTGTCATTGCTTGCAAGAATGCTGGTGCATAATAGTACGCCAACGTTGTGGTTCCGTCCGCACCTATCACGTAGGCAACGCCATTCAGCATTATTCCTGCATTTTGCAAAGAGACTGCTGGCGTTTCAAGGAGATGTTGCTGTATCAGCGCAGGGACCAAGGCGTTTGCAAGCCTGCTAAACGGTGTATCAATTTTCAACCCTGGTATAGTCGGTGCGTCCTCAGGGCTCATAGTAAGGAGCGGGCGCCCTTGTTTTTCAAAAAGTCCGAAGCCGTCTTCAGTTAGAGCGTCCGGGCTGGAGGGATAGTATCCTGCTAGAAGGCTTCTTCCATAGTTGCCTCCGGTCAAGATACTGCTAGGAATGCACGGCGATACCCCGTGGCCTGCGCCTAGCGTCGTTACATCTCCCCCGTTACCGAATTGGTTCTCAGCCAAGTCGCTTTGGATGGCACTGGCGATTGTATTGGGAAGCAAACCCTCCGAGGCAAGCTTCATGTTTCGGGATGCACCAATGTGCCATCGCCCACCCGTTACAAAGTTAAGCGCAAGAAGTATGATGCTAAGGCTGAGGCAAGCGAGCAGACCGACCCCGATAATCTTTCCTAGGTTTGCCGGGGCGGAATACGGCCTACCGTTATCATCTTCATCCGTAAGATGCTTGCCGCATGATAGACAGAACTGCGCATGTTGAGGGTTGGGGTAACCGCAACGCGGGCAGACGGCGTCCCTCGCGGTGCTATCAGTAGTCGAACGGTGTACCGTATTGTCAGGGTCGCTAAGAAGAAAAGATTGCCCACAATGGGAGCAGAACCGTGCGGTGTCCGGGCTCGTGTTGTTGCAACGCGGACAGACCATACTCTAGTCTCCGTCACCATCTCGGACAACAAATGAAACGCCCATCACTGAGGCGTCATCACGCGGCCCCAGGCTTAGGAGAGGAGCGTTTGGCGGCCCTCTCGTTCGGCCCCTCCCAAGACTGCCGACCGGGACCCACCCCACCCCCTACCGTCTAAAAGTGAGCCGGGGTAAACACTGGTAGCCAAGGTCGCACACGCCGACGCGCCCGAAGTCCGAAGTAGTTGCATTAGAATCGGAACACGAAATCAAGTTGCTCAGTTCCACGCTCCGCGATGCTCGATGGCACCCGTTGCTGATGCTCGCATTTGATTCAGGAATGCGCGAAGGCGAACTCCTTGGACTTCGCTGGTGCGATGTTGACCTAGATGGTCGCGTCGTCCACGTCCGGCAGTCTCTCAAGACCATCAGTGGGCGCTACCAGTTTGGTGCTCTCAAAACCAAGGGAAGCCGCCGCGATATCGAGGTTGCCGCCGCGACCTGTAGCGCCCTAAAGGGCCTTTACCCCGCCTCTGGGCGCCCGGACAAGACCGCGCTGGTATTCACGTCACCGCAAGGCAAACCGTGGCGCTCTGGCGACTTCTGGAAGGCTTGGACGAGGCTCTTGGTTCGCGCCGACGTGCCGCATTATCATTTCCATTGCATCCGCCATTCCTGCGCGGTCCGGCTGCTGCGCGCGGGGTGCTACATCACAGCCGTATCCGCACGCCTCGGTCACAGTCGTCCGTCAATCACACTCGACCGCTATTCGAACGCCATACCGAGCGACCAAGGGCCACTCGCCGCGCAGTTTCAGGAATTCGTCCGCGCGTTGGACATGGCGTTGGTCACGGCTTCGTGACCCGACATCCGCGCATTCATAAAATGCCCGAACCTATTAGCGTTTGCCCGCAAGCCGAGCATCACCGCCTGAGCGTGCGTCTACCAATTCCGCCACTTGCGCGTAGAGGGCTCGCCCCAGCCTTCGGGGACGCTTGAGTTTAGCCGTTACCTCATGTTCGGGTCGAGGGCGTCGCGCAGACCGTCGCCGATGTAGTTGATGGCCAGCACGGTCACGAGGATGCACAGGCCGGGGAAGACCGCCGCCCACCAGGCGATCTCGAGATTGGCTCTGGGCGTTGGCGAGCATGTTGCCCCAGGACGCGGTCGGCGGCTGGATGCCGAAGCCCAGAAACGAGAGCGTCGACTCGAGGATGATGACGTTGGCGACGTCGAGCGTCGCCTGAACGACGATCGGTGCGACCGCGTTCGGCAGCAGGTGGCGGAAGATGATGCGGGCGTCGTTGTTGCCGATCGCCCGCGCCGCTTCGGCGAACTCGCGCTCGCGCAGGCTAAGAATGAGGCACCCCGCACGAGACGCGCGACCGGCGGCCACGAGAGTGCGCCGATGATGAGCACGATGACGCCGAAGTTGAGCGCGGCCTTGGTCGACGTCGCCGCGACGATCGCCGTGAGCACGAGCAAGAGCGGCAGCAGCGGGATCGAGAGGAAGACGTCGGTGACGCGCATCAGCAGATAGTCGACGATCCCGCCGTAGTAGCCGGCGATCGCGCCCAGCATCGTGCCGATCATCACCTCCATCAGCACGGCGGAGACGGCGACCGGCAGCGAGATTCGCGCGCCGAAGAGCAGGCGCGAAAGCAGATCGCGCCCGACCTCGTCGGTCCCCAGCAGATGGCGTGCGCACAGCGTCGCGTTCTCGAAGCAGGGCGGCAGCGAGTTTCCTTGCCAGTGCACTTCGTCGATGGCGTTCGGGTCGAACGGCGCGAGTTGCTTTGCGAAGATCGCGCAGAGCAGCAACCCGACGAGGACGAAGAACGCCGCGACGGCGAGTTGGTGACGGCGGAAGCGGTGCCAGAACGTGACCTTGACGTAGGCGACGTCGTCGTCGTCGATCGCGGACGGACTCATAGGAAGAGCGGTCGCCATATCAGTCGTACTTCACGCGCGGATCGAGCCACGCGTAGACGACGTCGGCGAGCAGATTGCAAAAGACGACCAGCAACGCGACCAGACCGAGATAGCCCATGAGCAACGCGATGTCGCTTTGCTGCAACGCGTTGATAAAGAGCCGGCCCATTCCCGGCCACGCGAAGATCGTCTCCGTGATGATCGCGCCCGCGATGAGCGCCGGCAGCGAGAGCGCAACGACCGTCACGACCGGAATGAGCGCGTTCTTCAAACCGTGCTTGAAGAGAATCGTGCTGAACGGCAATCCCTTCGCGGCAGCCGTGCGCATGTAGTCGGTGCTCAGGACCTCGAGCATCGACGAGCGCATGAAACGGCTGTAGAGCGCGAGTGAGAGAAAGGAAAGCGCGATCGTCGGCAAGACGAGATGTTCGAGACGATCCCCGAGATCGAAGGTGTCCTCGCTCGAAATGCCTGCCGACGGGAGCTGGATCATGTACCCGAAGGGCAGCGGGATCCCGTGGACCGCGAGCGCGAGCTGCAGCATCAGCGCGAACCAAAAGACCGGCATCGACTGTCCGAAGAACGCGAACGTGGTGATGACATAGTCCAAAATCGAATATGGCAGACCGCCGAAAAGATCCCGGCGGCGAAGCCGATGGTCAGCGAAACGACCAACGACGCGCCCATGAGTTCGAGGGTCGCCGGCAGTCGCTCGAGGATTGCCTGCGAAACCGGTTCGGAATTGCTCTGCGACTAGCCGAAGTCGCCGCGCAATACTTGGCCGAGCCAGTGCAAGTACTGAATCGGCAGCGGTTTATCGAGGCCGAAATTGTGCTTCAGGCGAGCGATGTCCGCGGGTGTGATGTGCGGATTCTGCAAGAACGGAGCGAGAGATCCCCCGCCCGGCATCTTGTTCGTGATTGCGAACAGGATCACCGAGATCAGGAGAAGCAGCGGGATTGCCTGAAGCGTCCGGCGCACCACGTAGTTGAACAGGAACCGTTCCTCCGGAAAAAAGGGTGGTTATGACGAGCGGGCGGGAACGCCTGCTGAAGATTGTGGCGCGAGGCCTAACATCGCTCGGGCTTCCTCTGGTTGGGCGATCTCGCGTCCAAGCTCTCGGGCGACGCGGACGACGCGCTCGACCAACTCCTCGTTGCGCGCAAGCCGTCCCTTGCTGTAGTAGAGGTTGTCCTCGAGACCGACGCGGACGTGGCCGCCCATCGCAATCGCCGCCATCGCCATCGGCAACTGCGCGCGTCCGATGCCGGCAACCGACCAAGTGCAACCGGCCGGTAAGTCTTCGACGAGATCGCACAGATTCGGCACCGTCGCCTCCAAGCCGCCGGGAACGCCGAGCACGAAATCCACGTGCTGCGGAAACGAGAGCAGCCCTTCGCGCGCGAGCCGCCGCGCGTTGGCGAGATGCCCCTTGTCGAAGATCTCCAGCTCCGGTCGGACGCCGAACTCTCGCATGCGCCGCAGAAGCATTCGCATGATCGGAAAGCTGTTCTCGAAAACGTCGTCGCCGAAATTCACGGTGCCGCACGTCAAGCTTGCCATCTCGGGGCGCAGCTCCAGCACTGCGGCCCGCTCCTCCGGCGTCATGCCGATCGCACCGCCGGTCGAAAACTGGACGATCAGATCGCTGCAAGCGCGAATCGCATCGTACGCCTCGCGAAAGCGTTCGACCGCGTGCGTGTTGGTTCCGTCGTCGTTGCGGCAGTGCACGTGCACGATCGAAGCGCCCGCGTCGCGAATCGCCGCGGCGGTTTCTCCGAGCACCTGCGGCGTGATCGGAAGATAGGGTGTCTGATCGGGCATCACCTCGGCGCCGACCGGTGCGCAGGTGACGATCAGCGGGTCCACTATTCCGACCGTTCGCACAAGAGATAGGTTGGCTCCTCGCGCAGCACGCGAATGCCGGCCGGCACGTCGCCGGAGAGATCGCTGCGCATCACGATGAACTCCTCGCTCTCCGGCCTCTCGACAAGGCTGCGGATCGTTCCGCGGCCCGCCGCGGCTCCGGCGTAGACGTCATACGTCGGCAGCCCGGTGACGGCGCCCACCGCCTCAAGAAAATGCCGCGGCTCGAAGTGACGCCGCGAGCCGATCGAGGCGACGGTAACCGCGACGACGCTCACCGGATGCTCGCAGCGCAGCCGGAGTTGCGCGAGCGAGCGCGCCAGCGTTTTTCCGGTCATCATCACGAAGGCCGGCGAGTGCACGACGATCTGGCGCTGCTCCTTCGATGCGATCAAGCGATCCGCGAGTTCCGGCATCAGCGCCCCCTCGATGCGCAAAAACGGGTCCCCCCCGTCGACACGCGGGATGCTCAAGCGGGCGACGAGCGCTCGCGCGTCTTCCACCGCCTCCTCCTCGCTCGCCGCGGCGGCCGCGCCGCAGGCAACGATCACAGCATCTTCTCCGGTCGAAATCGTCGCGAGCCGGTCGATCGCGCCGTCGACCAATACGAGATCGCACCGCTCTTGCAGCGCCTCGATTGCCGTTCGAACTCCCGAAGCCGTCGGCGGGCCGATGAGTTCGTAGAATGCCGCTTTCGACACCCGCGCGCGGCGCAACGGTCCGCATGCCGTGGAGATTCGCTCGAGTTTGACTGATTCGCCGCCCTGCGAAATCATCTCCGGCGTCGTGACGAGCCACGTGTCCGGGTAGAGCCAGAGCCGCGGCTTCCGGTGATGCTCGATCACATCGAGCGCCTCGCCGTCTCGACCCGCGCTGACGAGACCGACGCGTACACCTCGCTCGATCGCCGCTTCATAGAGCGCGCGCATCGCCACGGTCTTCCCGACATTCTTGCCGGTGCCCACGATCGCCACCGACGATGCTCCGCTTACAAGCACCGCATCGAGCAACTCCGCTCCGATCCGCATCGTCCTAACCGGCGTGCAACGCCTTGAGCGCCGCAAAGAGCAAGCCCGTGAGCGCGAGCGCAAGGCCGCCCAGCAACTCGGCGCGCTCCTCGATCCGGCGCCCCAAACGCTGCCCGAGCGCGAGCCCTGCGCTCGTCGAGAGGACCGAAACCGCGGCAATGACCGCAAGCGTCGCCGCGACGGGCACGCCGATATAGAGGATCGAGAAGCCGACCCCGAGCGAATCGAGGCTGATCGACAGCGACGCGAGGAGCAGCCCCCACCCGCGCGACATGTCGATCGGGCGCTTCTCATGCGCTTCCCGGCGGCTCTCGAACATCATGTATCCGCCGATGAACACGAGCGCGAGAAAGCCGATGTAGCCGGCAATATCGCCGAGCAGGTGCCCCATCGCAACGCCGAGCGCCGCTCCGATCAAGTTCATCGCGACCTCTGCGGCCGCAAACGCAATGCCGATGCGAATCCTCAGCGCGCGCGAAGCGCCGCGAATCCCGACGCCGACTCCGAGCGCAAAAACGTCGATTCCCAGGGAAAAGGCGACGATGAGAACTTTGAGCGCGGACGACGGCATCAGCCGTCCCGCGTTACGAAGCGGTAAAGTGAGCCGGATCGGCGAGCAGCGACGCCACCGCGTTGCGGAGCTGCGAAATCGTAAACGGCTTGTTCAGGAAGCAATTCGCTCCCGCGCTCTTGGCGCGCTCCATCACCGTGCTCGTATGCCCGCTGATCATGAGAATAGGAATCGCAGCCGAACTCTCGCTCGATCGCACGCGTTCGATGAGATCGAGACCCGTGGCGCCCGGAAGCATGAAATCGCAGATCATCAGGTCGAAGGGACCATCGCGGTCGATGACGAGAATCGCGCTCTCCGCATCGGCGCACGCCGTGATCTCGTACGGCCCTTTGCGCAGCACCGTGTCGATCAGCATGCAGATCGCCGGGTCGTCGTCCGCGATCAGTACCTTCCAACGGCGCTGCTCCACCCCCGCGCCATTCGCCGGATATTTTTTTCAGCCTCGCACCTCCCGCCGTTCTTTGGTAAACTTTGAGTCATGGTGCGTCACGGGCCGAGCCTCCTCTTCCCGCTCTTCGCGGCTCTTCTCGTCGCCGCCGTCGCGCTTCCGATCCTCTCCGTGCTTTTCTCGGTGTCGCCGAGCGACGTCGCTCTCGCCTTTGGAACGGCTACGGTGCACGATGCCGTTCGCGTCTCACTCATCGCCTCGCTCAGCGCGACAGCCGTCGCAACAATCTTCGGCGTTCCCGCCGGCTATGCGCTTGCCCGAGCGCCTGCACGCCTGCGCAGCGCCGCACTTTTTCTGCTCGCGTTACCGCTGGCGTTTCCACCGGTCGCATCCGGCGTCATGCTGCTCTCCGTCTTCGGACGGCAGGCGCCGGTCGGTGCGTGGCTCGCCGGTGTCGGCGCTCCGTTGACCGATTCGCTGTTCGGCGTGGCGGCGGCAGAGTTCTTCGTCTCCGGATCGTTCGTCGCGATCGCCTCGGCCGCCGCGTTCGCCGTCCTCGATCCGATCCACGCCGATGCGGCACGCACCCTCGGCGCAAGCGAGTGGCGGATCTTCTTCCGCATCGCGCTGCCCGCGGCTTCCGCAAACGTTCTCGCCGGCATGGGCTTCGCGTGGCTGCGCGCCATCGGAGAATACGGTGCGACCAGCATTGTCGCGTACCATCCGACCTCGCTCCCGGTCGCGCTGTACGTGGCTCTCTCGGCCTCCGGCGTGCGCGAGGCGCTCGCGCTCTGCTACGGCTTCGTGCTCCTGGCCGCGGTCGTGCTGGCGGCACAGTGGGTTTTGCGCCGCCGCGTCGTATCTTAGGCGCCGTGCTCGTGAACTGGGCTTTTCTCGCTCGCCGCTTCGTCGCCGGCGAGACGATCGAGGGTGCGATCGAGGCGGTGCGGCGAATCAACGCGCAGGGCATGACCGCATCGCTCGATTTTCTCGGTGAGAATGTGCTCGATCGCGCGACCGCCGTAAAGACCACCGAGACGTACATCGCGATGCTCGATGCGATTCGCTCGTCGAACGCGCGTAGCAACGTTTCGGTCAAGCTGACCGCGATCGGCTTGCTCGTCGACGCGGACTTCGCTCTTGGGAACCTCACGCGCATTCTGGAGCACGCGCAAGCAAACCAGGACCCGTTCGTGCGCATCGACATGGAGGGCAGTGCGGTGACGGAGCGGACGCTCGCACTCTTCGAGCGCGCCTTTCCGCAGTACCGCGACGTCGGAATCGTCCTGCAAGCCTACCTCAAGCGCACGCCGGGCGACGTGGAGCGCGCGGTGGAGTTGGGGGCTCGCGTGCGCCTCTGTAAAGGCGCCTACAAGGAGCCGCCTCAAATTGCGCTCCGCTCCATGGAGGAGATCCGCGCGCAGTACCGGCGCCTTGCCGAGATTTTGCTCGTGAGAGGAACCTATCCCGGCATTGCGACGCACGATCGCCGCTTGATCGACGCCGTCAAGGAGATCGCGCATCGCGACGGTATCGCCGTCGATCGCTTCGAGTTCCAAATGCTCTACGGCTGCCGGCCGAGCCTCCAGCGCAGCCTCGCCGCCGAAGGCTTCAACATGCGCATTTACGTGCCGTTCGGAACGCACTGGGCCGGGTACTTCTACCGACGCGTCGCCGAGCGCCGCGAGAACGCGCTGTTCGCACTTTCGTCGATCTTCAGCCGATGACATGCGCGCGGTAGTACAGCGCGTGAAGTGGGCGCGGGTTGTCGTGGAGCGGCGCGTCGTCGGCGAAATCGAGGCAGGCTTGGCGATTCTGCTCGGCATCGGCGGCTCCGACGACGAGCGCGACGCACGCCGGATGGCGGAGAAGATCGCGAACCTGCGCATCTTTCGCGACGAGAACGGGCTCATGAACCGCTCGGCGATCGAGACCGGAGGCGCAATCTTATTGGTCTCGCAGTTCACGCTCTATGGGGACGCGCACAAGGGAAGACGGCCTTCGTTTATCGAGGCGGCGAAGGAGCCGCAGGCAAGCCACCTCTATGCGCGGACCGGCGAGGAACTGGAGCGATTGGGATTATGCGTTGCGTACGGAGAGTTCGGGGCGGAGATGGACGTCGAGTTGGTCAACCAGGGCCCGGTGACGATCTTGCTCGACTCGAAGCGCACGCCGTAGCGGCCGCGCCTTCTTACATCGTGTTGGTCGAGGTCGCCCAACTCTGCGTAGCGATTTTCCAAGCACCACCGGAACGCCGGAGCGTGAATGCGGCCAATCCCGTCTCCGTTTGCGGTTTACCGCTCGCCGTGTACGTGATGACCAACGGAACGATGACATACGCTCGATCTCCGCTGACAGCGAAGTGCTTGACGGGCAGCATCACGACTTTCATGCCGTTGGTGTTTTGCTGCTCGTTCGCCCGCTCGAGGTCGTCCCACCATTGTAGGGCTGCGTTCGATCCGGTCCACGTGTACGGAGCAAACTCGTCGACGACCGTCGCGTTGCTCAGGTAGTACGAATCGAGATGACTCGAATCATGATTGCTGCAATCGCGAAGCATGTGCGCGATCGGCGCCACGACCGCTGCGGGCGGGACCGTCGGCACCGCGGCGAAGGCCGCACGGGCGATCAGCCCGGCTTGTACGACTGCAATGCAAAGAGTTCGAACTCGCATTGGCCTATTCTCCAACACGCACAGCCCGATTGCCTAGTGCCGCCGCCCGCCGCGACGGTAAAAGTCCTGTAAAACGCCTAGAGCTTCTCGTCGGCCACGCGCTCGACGCGAAGGACCCGGTCGGACTCGATCAGGCGCCCAAGCACGTCGAAGCCGCTCGTCACCACACCGAAAACGGTGAAGTCGCGATCCAAATGGAGCTGCGGTGAGAGCGTGATGTAATATTGCGTCCCCGCGGAGTCGCGAATCGCGTGCGCGTTCGGAGGGTTCGTATAGTTCATCCCCATCGAGATGACGTAACTGTCCTGGACGATCGGGTTTTCCTCCGCACCGATCGAGTAACCGGCATCCCCGTTGCCGTTGTCGTTGGGGTCGCCCGTCTGCACGACGAAATCCGGCACGATGCGAAACCAGCGGTTGTGATCGTAATAACCGCGATCGGCGAGGTTCAGGAAGTTTTCGACGGTGAGCGGCGCCCACTCGGGGAAGAGCGTGACGTAGAGGTTTCCCTTGGTCGTGACGATGCGGACGCGAGGATGCGCGCCGTGCGCCGGACCGCTCATGGTTTGCGAGGTCGTCGGATCGAGCGAAGGCTCCAGGATTGCGCTCGAAGCGCTCGGGCGGCCGGGTCTGCCCGGAAGCTGCCGGCGCGGAAGCGCAGCGAGCGAGGCCAATGCGTCGGTGCGCACCGCCGGAACGTGCACGAACGCCGGAATCGCCGTCCAATGTTGCGTCATCGCTTTTCCCTGCAGCACGCCGATCGTCTCCGATGCCTGCTCCTGCACGCGCCACGATGGATCGTTCAGCAAGGGCTGCACGAGCGGGAGATCGCCGGCGTTTTTGCGGCGCGCGAACGCCCGCACCGTCTCGATGCGCACCACCTCGTCCGGATCCCGCACCGTGCGCGCGAGGAACGCATGCGGCACGAGCGTTGCATAGCCGCGGAAGATCGTCCACATTGCGAAGCGGCGAACATCGACCCCGCGATCGGTCTCCACCGCCTTCACGAGTTCGCGCGCCGCCGTGGCGGCACCGGGTGAGGCGTTGAACGATTCGAGCGAGGCGGCGGCGCGCGCCCGCACGATGGAATCGCGGTCGGCGGCGAGCACGTGGAGCACCTTCGCGAGGACGGTGCGCTCGGCGTCCTGCGAAAAGCGGTGCGCCGACTCGTAGCGATCCGCGGCATCGAGCGCAGCCACGCGAACCGCGCCGTTTGCATCGAGCAAGCCCGCAAGGACGGCCGAGCTCGAGCGGCCGCTCGCGATCAGCCCGATGCCGTAGAGGCTCATCGCGCGCACCGCCGCGCGCGGATCGCGCAGATGCGCTTCGAGCGCCGCCTCTCCGGCCGGCTGTTTGCTCCGCCCGATCGCCAAGGCCGCTCGGACGGCTAGGATCTCGTTCCGGCTGCCCAGATCGGCAGCGAGGGCTCCGTTTCCGAGCGAGCGGGCCTGCTCCAAAGCGAGCACCCGCCCAAGGCTATCGACGCTCGCACACGCCGGCGAGACCGCAAGCAAGCAAGCGATGAGCAGCCATGGCGCCAAACGCCGCAGCGAATCGAGCGTCCGGATCATCGGTCCTCCCTCCTGGGCAAACGATCTGGTCCAAACGCACGTTCTAGATGATGGAGCCTTCGCCCATCCACCCGGAGCGCTACGGCAAGAATAGGTATAGAGATATGACATCAGACACCCCACGGGACCCCAAACGCGTTTCGGGCCTCTCGGTTCGTGAAGCCGGGCAGAAAGGCGGCGAGACCGTGAAGAGAAAGTACGGTCCGGAGTTTTACGAGGAGATCGGTCGTAAGGGCGGCCTCGCCACGAAGCGAGTTCATGGCCACGCCTTCTACGAACAGATCGGCAAGAAAGGCGGAAAGAAGGGCGGCGAGGCGACGCGCGATCGTTACGGCCCGGATTTCTATGAACGGATCGGACAGAAGGGTGGGCAGCGAGTCAAGCAGCTCATCGAAGAAGGCAAACGCGCAAGCGAAGCGGAGAAGCGCGCCAGCTAACCACGTTGCGCTCGCGGCGATCGCCGCGTGCTGTCTTGCGCTGCCGCTGATCGGAGGATCGGCGGCGGCGCTTTCCGTCCCTCCGACTCCGTCGCCGGCACCCTCGGCGCCCGCGACGACGCTTCCGTTCGCCTCCGAGGTGCTCTTCGTGCTCGACGATCCGATTTCGTCGGCAACTTCTAAAGCCGGCGATGTCGTGCGCATGCACTTGAAGAGTCCAATTGTGGTCGGCGGACGCGTCGTCGCGCAGGCGGGCGCGCCTGCCTCCCTGCTCGTCGTCGACACTTCGGCGGCACAGATGCTCGACGTCTACGGTTTCGTCGACATCTTCGTGCAGCCCATGCACCTAGCCGATGGTCGCGAGCTTCCGCTCGGCGTCGCTACCTCGCGCCTACAGCCGCGTAACACGGCCGGGCACCGGTCGACGGTAGGAATCGAGGACACGATCGAAGACATCGTGATACCATACGCCGGGCTCTATCAGATCTTTCGCAGGGGAAGAAACTTCGTCTTGAGCCCCGGCGCCGAACTGCGCGTGCGGATCGAGGCAACCCTCACGGCCAGACGTGGCGGCGTTGCCATCGAGACGCCCCGCCCATTTGCGGCTTCGCTCGAGACTCCGCGCTCAAGCTTCCAGGCGTTACCGCTCGCACAACCGATGCCCCACGCACCCCCGCCGCCGACCGTCGGGCCGCCGCCGACGCCGGCAGCCTCGAACACACCATCGCCATCACCGTCACCATCGCCCTCTCCCTCTCCCGTTCCGACTTAGTTGAAGGAGGTTTCAGTGCTCTCGCGTTCGATTGGAACGAGCCTCGCGCTCGCTTTCACCCTCTCGGCGGCGCTTGCGCTCGCCGCGTCACCGTCTCCACGGCCGGCTCCGACGAATCCGCCGAAGCCGCAAGGCGCCGAAATCGCCTTCGTCGCCAACATGTCGCGTGCGCTCATGGCAAAGTACCCGACAGCACAAGATGCGATCCGTGCCGGCTACTTCCGTTACACGAACGAAGACAGCAGCGGCTCGATCAGCTACGCCAACCTGCAGTGGACCTCGGCCGATTACAACCATCCGAGCCAGCTTTGGTATGATATCCACGGCAATCTGCTCGGTGCTGACTTCTCCGAGCCGTACGTCGCCGGACATCCGCCCTCGCTCTGGGGCGTCCTTCCGATGCGCTGGCAGTACATCGAAGAGCACGTACACTACGTCCTGGTCGGCGCGACCGGCTCGACGGGATTCGAGCACGGCGTGCGAGCGTCGGCCTTCACCGCAGCCGGAGGAAACCTCGCGGATCCGCAAGCCGCGACGCTCGTAAAGATGGGCCGAGTGCAGTCCGCGTCGCAGGTCGCTCACATCTTCACCTTCCCTGCGATCTGGGACCTCATCGTCTGGGTGAAGACGAACCCGAACGGCGCCTTCGCGTACATGAACCCGCTCGTGCATCCCAGCGCTGGCGCCGAACACTCAAGCATGTGAAAAACGCCGGTATTTGGCTTCAGGCTTAGGAGCCGCGACGACAGCCTGGAGCCAAAGAGCGGTGTTTTACTCGTTGGACCAGTAGTCTTTGAGCGCTTTGCCGCGCGAGGGATGGCGCAGTTTGCGCAGCGCCTTTGCTTCGATCTGGCGAATGCGCTCGCGCGTGACGCCGAACTCTTGACCGACCTCTTCGAGCGTACGCTGATGGCCGTCTTCGAGGCCGAAGCGTAAGACGAGCACCTTGCGCTCGCGCTCGGTGAGGTTTTGCAGCACGTCCTGCATCTTCTCTTTGAGCAGCATCACCGAGGCCGCTTCGGCGGGCGCGACGGCCTCTTGGTCTTCGATGAAGTCGCCGAGATGCGAATCTTCTTCTTCGCCGATCGGCGTTTCGAGCGAGATCGGCTCCTGCGAGATCTTCATGACCTCGCGCACCTTTTCGGGCGTGAGCGCCATCGCGTCGGCGATCTCCTCGACCGATCGGCTCGCGACCGAGCTCTTGCAAGCAGCTGGCGAGAGACCTTGATCAGGCGGTTGATCGTCTCGACCATGTGCACGGGAATCCGAATCGTGCGCGCCTGATCGGCAAGCGCACGCGTGATCGCCTGGCGGATCCACCACGTTGCGTAGGTCGAGAACTTGTAGCCCTTGCGATAATCGAACTTTTCGACGGCGCGAATCAGCCCGAGGTTGCCTTCCTGAATCAGATCGAGGAAGAGCATGCCGCGTCCGACGTACTTCTTCGCAATCGAAACGACGAGCCGCAGATTGGCCTCGGTGAGCTGTCGCTTCGCCTCTTCGCCGTCGTCGACGACGGCATCGAATCGGCGGTGCCGTTCTTGCGGCGCTTCCAATTCGCCGGCCTCGATGCGCATCGCGAGCGACTTCTCCTGCTCCATCGAGAGCAGCGGAACGCGTCCGATCTCCTTGAGATACATGCGAACCGGATCGTCGAGCGAGAGCCCGTCGGGGATCGGCGCTTCGACCTCTTCCTCGCGCTCGGCTTCGGGCTTCTCGTCCTTTCTGCTCGTCGACGAGCTCGATGCCGGCCGCGGCGAGCTCTTCGAAAAACTCGTCGAGCTGCTCGGGGCTGACCTCGTCGAGCACGTCGAAGGCGACGTTGATCTCTTCGTAGGTCAGCGAGCCTTGGCTCTTGCCGCGTGCGATCAGCTTCTTCTTGAGCTCTCTCCAGCGTGACCGGCGGGCGGCTCGACGACGGGCGTCGCAGTCGCCGCTCTTCTTGCGTGCCATGGTCCTTCTGCTTTCACCTCCTTTCTGTTTCTGATCCTTACTTCTTGCAGCTTCGCGACGAGCGCCTCGAACTCTCCGCGTAGTTCCTCCGGAACCGCCTCGCCGCGCGTGAAGCCGATCGTCGATCAGATCGGAGAGCTCCCGGTAACGCTGCTCCGCTCGTCGTCGAGCTGCAATCGCTCGACGACCCGTTCCAAATGCGCGCGGCGCTCCTCGCGAGTCGCCGTACCGCACCGTCGAGCTGCGGTCCCGGCGCCCGAGCGCGGCAAGCACGTCGAGCGCTCGCCTGATCCTCCGCAAAGAGCCCGAAGACGTCGGCCGTCGTCGCGAGCGTCGCCGGCCGCTGTCGACGATCCGTTCGTAGATTCGGCGGTAGACCTCGTTGCGAAAGCGTGACGCGCGGATGCGCTCGCCGATACTCGCGCGCCGAGCGCGGGCTCTTCGAGCAGAATGCTCAGGACCTCGCGTTCGAATGAGAGCGGTTCGACCGACGCCGCATGTCGTGACGGCTTGTCGGCTGAACGCCGCATCGTGACACGCGGCGCGAAGTTTGCGCTGTCGGCGAGGAACCGGCTATTCCGAAGGTCGTCGACGTTCACCTGCAGCCGCCCGGCGACGTAGACGCGCCAGCGGTCCCATTCCTCTCGCGGCGTCAAGTTCGCGAATCAGTGCTTCGGCCTTCGGCGCGATCGCCGCCGGCGAATCGAATCCGGCGCGCAGCCGCTCGATCTCCGGGTCGATCCTGAAACTCGATCGCGGGCTTGGCCGCTTCCAGGAGCGCGCGAAACGCCTCGGCGCCCGTGGCTCGCGAACGAAACTGTCGGGGTCATCTCCCGGAGGGCAGCAGCACGATGCGGACCGATGAGCCGGTGTGCTCGATCGCCTTAGACGCAACTCGATGGCTTTGGTTGCAGCCGCGCTCCCGGCTGCGTCGCCGTCGAAGCACAGAAAGACGTACTCGGCGTACTTGCGAAGCTCGGCCGCCTGCTCGTGCGGTGAACGACGTTCCGAGCGCCGCGACCGCATTCTCGAAGCCGGCCTGATGCAGCGCGATGCAGTCGAAGTAGCCCTCGACGACGATCAGCGTCCGGTCGCGCTGCGCCGCGCGGCGCGCGAAGTTCAGCGCGAAGAGATGGTGCCCTTTGGTATAGACCGGGGTCGTCGACGTGTTGAGATACTTCGGCTCGCCGTCGCCGATCGCGCGGCCGCCGAAGGCGATCACCTCGCCCGTGGTCGCGTACGTCGGCACCATCAGGCGATTGCGGTAGAAATCGTAATAGCCGCGCTGTCCCGCTCTTTACGAGACCGGCCTTGCGCGGCCAGCGCGAGATCGATGCCGTTGCGCTCGAGCTCGTTGACGAGACCGCTCCACGAATCGCGGAGCGTAGCCGAGGCTGAAGCGCTCGATGGTCGCGTCGCGAGAAGCCGCGCTTGCGCAAGATAGGCGCGAGCCGCTGCGCCCGCGCTCGCTCGCGAGCATTCGCGCGAAATAGGCGGCCGCAAGACGATTGGCTTCGTAGATCGCTTCGCGCTCGCTGCGCGCGCGCGCGGCGCGCGGATTCTCGGGCTCGAGCTCGACGCCGGCCTTGCTCGGCGAGCATGCGCACCGCGTCGGCGAACGCCGATGTTCTCGGATTTCTTGCACGAAGGTGATCACGTCGCCGCCGGCGCCGCAGCCGAAACACTTGAAGAAGCCGCGATCGGGATGCACGTGAAACGACGGCGTCTTCTCGCCGTGAAACGGGCAGAGCCCGACGAGATCGTTGCCGCGCTTTTTGCAGCGGCACGTACTGCGCCGATGAAGCCGCGATGTCGATGCGAGCTTGGATTTCGCGGAGAGCGTCCTGGTCGTAGCTGCACTGATGCCGGTCTAGGACTTTCGTCGCGCGCGCGAGAAGTCTCCGTTGTCGTCCAGTGAAGCGCATCTTCGACCCCGTCCATCACTTCATCGAGTTATCCACAGCGCGAGGCACGGCTGCTCGATCTGCCGGTGATGCAACGCCTGCGCCGCCTGCGTCAGCTCGGGCTCGCGTACCTCGCCTTTCCGTCTGCCGAGCACTCGCGCTTCACGCACGCGCTCGGCGCGCTCGCGATGGGCACGCGCGCCTTCGACGAGCTCGTCCGCTCCGGCGAGCCGTTCTTCTTCGGCGATGCCGACGATGCGCGTACCAGCGGCGGCTCGTGCGCGCGGCGCTGCTGCTGCACGACATCGGGCACGGACCGTTCAGCCACGCCTGCGAGAGCGTGCTCGGGGTTGCGCACGAACAGCGCACGCGCGAGCTGCTCGCGCTGCCCGACGTCTGCGCGCGGCGCTCGCCGCGCTCGAAGTCGATGCCGGCGACGTGCTTGGCGCTCGATCGTCGGCGATCCGCAGAGCGCGCTATCCCGCGCTGCGCGAGCTGGTCAGCGGGCCGAACCTCGACGCCGACCGCATGGATTACCTGCTGCGCGACGCCTATTTCACCGGCGTCTCGACCGGGCGCTACGACGCCGAGCAACTGTCGCATCGCTGCGGCTCTTCGAGCGCGACGGTCGACTCGTGGTCGGGATCGATCGGCGCGGCGTCGTCGCGCTCGAATCATTCGTCATGGCGCGTTACATGATGTTCGCCTCGGTCTATTTCCATCACACGACGCGGATGTTCGAGCGCATGCTTGCACGACGTGCTGCGCGAGCTCTGGCCCGATCCGCGCGCGCTCGATCGCGATCGAGGAGTTCCTGCGCTGGGACGATTTCCGCGTGCTCAACGATCGCTCGACGAGGCACGCAGAGCGAAGCGGCGCGCGCGCTTCGCGAGCGCATCCGCATCTACGCGCTTGGCCGCCGAGTTCAACGCCGAGCGCGACCTGCGCGCCTTCGAAGCCTGCGAGGCGGCGCTGCGCGAGCGCTTCGGCGAGCCGAAAACGTTTGGGCGGACGAGCAATCGCAGTCCTGCATCGCCTGCCCGCTCGGAATCGGCGACGAAGCCCGCCCACCGTCTGGGTCGGCACGCCGGCCGGCGCTCGTCGACGCGCGCGAGGTCTCCGACCTGATCGCGAAGCTCAGCGGCAAAGCCTACTGGCGCAAGCTCTTCGTGCGCAACAGCGCGGCGGATTTGACGCGAAGCTCGCAAGCTCTGCGCCGACATCGTCGCGGCCCAGCGCCGCTGATTACTGCAGCGAGCCGATGGCCGGCTTGCGCGGCGGCGAGGCGCGCGATCGGAACGCGATACGGCGAGCACGAGACGTAGTCGAGGCCGAGCTGGTCGCAGAACGCGACGCTGCGACGGCTCGCCGCCGTGCTCGCCGCAGATCCCGATCTTCATGCCCGCGCGCGCGCCGCGGCCGAGCTCGACGGCCTGGCGCATCAGCGCGCCGACGCCCTCGCGATCGAGCACTTGGAACGGATCGTCCTTGAGGATTCGCTTCTCGAGATAGACCGGGATGAACGAGGCTTCGGCGTCGTCGCGGCTGTAGCCGTAGGTCGTCTGCGTGAGGTCGTTGGTGCCGAACGAGAAGAACTCGGCATACGCGGCGAGCTCGTCGGCGACGACGCAGGCGCGCGGCAGCTCGATCATCGTGCCGATGTGGTACGAGAGCGCGACGCCGCGTTCGGCGATGCACCTCGTCGGCAACGCGTCTTGGCGGCGTCGCGCGTGATGCGCATCTCTTCGTTCGTGCCGACGCCGGGAATCATCACGTCGGGTCGCGCGTCGACGCCCGCTGCGTCGCAGATCGCAGGCCGCTTCGAAGATCGCGCGCACCTGCATCGCGTAGATCTCGGGAAAGACGATTCCCAAGCGGCAGACGCGCAGGCCGAGCATCGGATTCTGCTCGTGCAGCTGCTGCACGCGCGCGAGCATCGCGTCTTTCGCGCTGATACTCCGGTGCGTCGGTGCCTTTGGTGAGCCGCAACTCCGTCGTCTCGACGAGCAGCTGTTCGAGCGACGGCAGAAACTCGTGCAGCGGCGGATCGAGCAGCGAATCGTCACCGGCAAGCCCGCCATCGCTTCGCAGGATGCCGATGAAATCCTCGCGCTGGAACGGCAGCAGCTGCGCGAGCGCCGTCGCGCGCGCCTCCGGCGTGTCGGCCAGGATCATCTGCTGCACGATCGGGCAGGCGCTCGGGCTGCATGAACATGTGCTCGGTGCGGCAGAGGCCGATGCCCTGCGCGCCGAGCTCGCGCGCCTTGCGCGCATCCTCCGGCGTGTCGGCGTTCGCCCAGACCTCCATGCGCCGCAGCTCGTCGGCCCACGACGAGAAACGTCGCCAGCCACTCCGGCAGCTTCGACGGCGGCGGAATCAGCGCAAGCTCGCCGACGGCGACGTTGCCCGTCGTGCCGTCGATCGTGATCCAATCGCCTTCGCTGCAGCTCGTCGCCGTCGAGGCTCGCCGCTTGTTGCGGCGGTCGATCTGCAGCGCGTCGCAGCCGGCAACGCACGGTTTGCCCATGCCGCGCGCGACGACCGCGGCGTGCGACGTCGCGCCGCCCTTCGCGGTCAGAATGCCTTCGGCCGCGATCATGCCGTGCACGTCGTCGGGCGTCGTCTCGGTGCGCACGAGGATGACGTCTTGCGCCCCGCTCTTTCCACGTCGACCGCGTCATCGGCGCGTGAAGACGATCTGCGCCCGGCGGCGGCGCCCGGCGAAGCGTTGAGGCCCTTTGCCGCAACCTCGATGCGTCTGCGTTCGGATCGATGCGCGCGTGGAAGAGCTGATCGAGCGACTGCGCGTCGACGCATGCCGACGGCCGTGCCGCTTGTCGATCAGCCCTTCGTCGACGAGATCGAGCGCGATCTTGCACGGCCGCCTCGGCGCTGCGCTTGGCGCTGCGCGTCTGCAGCATGTAGAGCTTGCCGCGCTCGACCGTAAACTCGAGATCCTGCACGTCGCGATAGTGCCGCTCGAGGCGCTGCGCGATCTCGACGAACTGCTCGTAGACCTCGGGCTGGCGTCGATGCGAGATCCGCGATCTTCTCGGGCGTGCGAATGCCGGCGACGACGTCCTCGCCCTGCGCGTTGTGCAGATACTCGCCGAAGAGCACGTGCTCGCCGGTGTTCGGATCGCGCGTGAACGCGACGCCGGTTCCGGAATCGTCGCCCATGTTCCCGAAGACCATCTCCATCGACGTTGACGGCGGTGCCCCAAGTCGTCGGGGATCTTGTTGAAACGGCGATAGTCGATCGCGCGCTTGGAGTTCCACGAATCGAAGACCGCCTCGATCGCGCGCACGAGCTGCTCGCGCACGTCCTGCGGAAACTCGCGGCTCGCGTATGCTGCGCGACGATCGCCTTGAACTCGACCGACGAGCGCGCTGCCACGACGCCGCGTCGATCTCCGGGTCGGTCTTGACGCCCAGCGCGCTGCTTCGTACGCGTCGATGCAGCTCTTCGAAATGCTCTTTTCCGATGCCGAGACGACGTTCGAGAACATCATGATGAACCGGCGGTACGCGTCCCAGGCGAAGCGATCGTTGTTCGGTCAGCCGCGCGAGCCGCCGACCGTCTCGTCGTTGAGGCCGAGGTTGAGGATCGTGTCCATCATGCCGGGCATCGAGACGCGCGCGCCGCTGCGAACCGAGACGAGCAGCGGGTCTGTCGATCGCGCCGAATCCTTTGCCGGTGCGCCGTTCGAGTTCGCGCATCGCGTCTCCGACTGCTCGTCGAGCACGTCGGGAATGACGTTGCCGCCGTCGTAGAAACTGCAGGCACGCCTGCGTGCTGATCGTAAACCCCGGCGGCACCGGCAAGCCGGCCGCGGTCATCTCCGCGAGCCCGGCGCCCTTGCCGCCGAGAATGTCGAGCGTCGACGCGTCTCGCCTTCGTCGAAGAAGTAGACGTACTTCGTAGCCGGCTGCGCGCGCATCGCTCACGATTCTCTCCCGCAGATAGCCGCGCAGCTGCGCCTCCGCCGATCCGTTCCTGGCGCATCGAATCGCGCTCCCGCACGGTCACGCTCGCGTCGTCGAGCGTTTCGTAATCGACGGTGACGCAAAACGGCGTACCGATCTCGTCCTGGCGCCGATAGAGCTGCCCGATGTTCCCTTCGTCGTACTGCGTGCGGAAGCACGCGGCCGCAGCGCCGCTTCGATCGCCCGGGCGCGCTCGACCAGCTCGGGCTTGTTGCGCGCCAGCGAAAAGACCGCCGACTTGCACGGGCGCGATGCTTCGGATGAAAGCGCAGCACGGTGCGCTCCGTCTCCTTGCCGTTGGGATCGACGCTGCGTCTCGCGCTCGTACGCGTCGATCAGGAACGTCAGCATCGTGCGATCGATGCCGGCCGAACTCTCGATCGAGCAGCGGCGTGTAGTGCGTCTTGGTCGCTTCGTCGAAGAAGCGCAAGTCCTTACCGGAGAGCCGCATGTGCGCGTCGAGATCGTAGGTGCCGCGATGCGCGATCGACTCGAGCTCGCCCCAGCCCCACGGGAAGAGATACTCGACGTCGATGCCCGGCCTTCGCGTAATGCGGGCGTTCCGTTTCGCGTCAGCTCGTAGAAGCGCAAGCGGTCGGCGTCGATCCCGTAGGTCGAGTACCAGGCCTTGCGCCGCTCGACCCACTCGTGGAACGCGTCCATGTCTTTGCCGTCGTCGGGAACGAAATACTCGAGCTCCGCCTGTTCGAACTCGCGCACGCGAAACGTGAAGTTTCCGGGCGTGATCTCGTTGCGAAACGACTTGCCGATCTGCGCGACGCCGAACGGCGGGCGTTTGCGCGCGGTCTGGTAGATGTTCTTGAAGTTGACGAAGATGCCCTGAGCGGTCTCGGGACGCAGGTAGGCCAGCGCCGACGTGTCCTCCATCGGTCCGACCGACGTCTTCATCATCAAATTGAAGTTGCGCGGCTCGGTAAACGAGCCGTCGCTGCCGCAGTCCGGACACTGGCTGCGATCCTTCAAATGATCGAAGCGGAAGCGATGCTTGCAGACCTTGCAATCGACCATGACGTCGTGGAACGCTGTCGACGTGCCCCGAAGCCTTCCACGTCGCCGGATGCATGACGATGGATGAATCGAACGCGACGACGTCGTCGCGCAGCTCGACCGTATCGCGCCACCACGCTTCCTTGACGTTGCGCTTGAGGACCGCGCCGAGCGGGCCGTAATCCCAGAAGCCGTTGAGGCCGCCGTAGATCTCGCTCGATTGAAAGATGAAGCCGCGCCGCTTCGCGAGCGCGGTGATCTCGTCCATCGTAACGCGCCGATCGGGTGGTGCCGTCGCCATTGTCTGCGGATAGTTCTCTACGAAACTTTTCGTGCCTTTGGTTGTGTCTGCGCGCGGAGCTGGCCGCACGCTGCGGCGATGTCGCGCCCCATGTTGTGCCGGACGGTGACGGGGACGCCGGCGCGGTCGAGGATCGCGGCGAACCGCCAGATGCGCTCGTCGTCGCTGCCGGCGAACGGAGCGTCCGGCGTCGCATTGTAGGGGATCAGGTTGACGTGGTAGAGGTGCCCGCGCATCAAGGCCGCCAACTCGCGCGCGCAGGCATCGGAATCGTTGACGCCGGCGAGCATCACGTACTCGAAGAAGACCTTTCGGTGCGTGTGTTCGACGTACCGCTCGCACGCGGCCATCAGCTCGGCGAGCCGTGACTTGCGATTCACCGGCATGATCGAGCCGCGAATCGCGTCGTTGGGCGCATGGAGCGAGATCGCAAGATTCACCTGCAGCCCCTCGCCGCAAACTCGTCGATGCGATCGACGAGACCGACCGTGGAGATCGTAATGTGCCGGTGCCCGAACCCGAACCCCTGCGGATCGTTGAGCAGCGCGATGGCGTCCATCACCGCGTCGTAATTGTGGAAGGGCTCGCCCATGCCCATAAAGACGACGTTGGTGACGCGCTTACCGCGCTTACGAAGCGCGCGCGCAAAGTAGCGCGCCTGGTCGAAGATTTCCACGGCGCTCAGGTTGCGTGCGAATCCCGCTTGCCCGGTCGAGCAGAACGCGCACGCGAAGGCACAGCCTGCCTGTGAGGAGATGCAGACCGTGCTGCGGTCGCCGCGGTGCTCCATGAGCACGGCCTCGACTTCCTTTCCGTCGTGCAGGCGGAAGAAACCCTTGGTCGTATGGCCGTCGTGCGACTGCTGCAGCGTTACCGGTTCGACCGAAGAGAGCGTAACGCCGCGCTGGGCGAGCGCCGCGCGCAACGCCTTGGGCAGCGTCGTCACGTCGTCCAGGGAGTCGCAGCAACTCCTTCGTGGCAGCCCGGTAGAACTGCGTGAGACGATACTCGCGCAGATCGAAGGCTTCGCGGAACGCATCGGCGCTCTCGAAACCGCTGCGTCGAGCGAGATCCTGGACCCAAATGTTACGCGCGTCTCTGGTCACGGCGCCCATTGTACCATAGGCGCTAAACCTCGAAGAGGGCGGCCTGCTCGGGCGGCGGTTGCGGCGGCGGCTCGTCGAGCTTTGCGCGCACCTGTTTGAGATCGTCCCAGACGAGGCGCTTGACGGCGTTGATCTCACCGCCGGTCTGGCGCAGCACGTACGCGGGATGGAACGTGACCATCAGCGGGATGCTGCGCGGACCTTCGTACCAGCGGCCGCGCATCTTCGTGATTTGAAACGTCGCGGCCGAGAAACGACTTCGCTGCGGGTGCGCCGAGCGCGAGGATTATCGCCGGCCGGATGATGTCGATCTGCTCGTCGAGGAACGGGCGGCAGTTCGCGATCTCCGCAGGATCGGGCGCGCGGTTGCGCAGGCCGGTCGGCGTCGAGATCGTCGGGCGACATTTGACGATGTTGCAGATGTAGACGTCCTCGCGCGCGAGGCCGATTGCCGCCAGCATCTTGTCGAGCAGCTCGCCCGCGCGCCCGACGAACGGGCGTCCGAGCATGTCTTCCGTTTCCCCGGGGCCTTCGCCGATCACCATCAGCCGCGCGCATGGATCGCCTTCGCCGTAGACGTTGTTGCGCCGCTCGCTGCCGATGGCGCACTTGCGGCACTCGTTCGCGCGCGTGGATGCCTCCTCGAGGGCGCGCGCATGCGCCGCGCGTTCCTCCAAGCTCACGCGACGCGCTCCACCTCGAGAGCACGTCCAAACGCCGTGACCTTGCAAACGCCCTCGCCCTCGGCAACGTGAAATTGTACGCCCACGACCGCATTGGCGCCGATCTCCTCGGCGCGGCGGCTCAGCGAGGCGAGCGCCTCGGCGCGTAGCTCGTCCGCCTCCGAGAGCGACTCGATGGGAGCCAAGCCGATCAACATTCCGAGGCTGCGAAACGTCGAGCGCAGGAGATTCCGGGGGCGCGACGCGCTTCCGGAGATGAAGCCGAGTTCGCGGCGGCTACGATAGCCCGCCAACTCCTCGAAGGTCACCACCTCATCGATCACGCAAGGAAGCTCCGAACATGAGCACCGCGATCATGCAAAGGAGTTCACCGCCGGTGCTCATCATCCGCCTGGACGGAATCGGCGACGCCCTCGCGCTCACCCCGCTGCTCGCCGCTCTGCGCGAGCGCGCGATTCCCATCGACCTGCTTCTGCGGCGAGAAAACGCCGGCATCTTTTCTTCGCTCGCCGCGCGCCGGGTCGAGATCGCGCCGTTTGCGCTGCGCTCGGGCGATGCGGCAACCCTTCAAAGCATCGCCGACGTCGCCGCGGCGCTCGCCCAGCGCGGCTACGGGTCGGTGCTCGTCGCGACCGAAGACCCAGCGGGCTATCGCCTCGCGCACGCGCTGCGCGCGCCGTCCATCGGCTTTGACAACGGCTGGGGAAAGCCGTTGAAGACGCTCTGGGTACGCTCGATGCTGACGCAGACGCTCTATCGTCCCGCCGGGATTGGCACAAAAGGCCGCCACGAGTGCGAAGTCCTCTTCGAGTTGGGGCGGTCGCTGATCGGCGAGGCAAAGCCCACGCGTGCGGCCGAGGCACTGCGGCCCCTCGTGATCGAGCGCGAACCCGGGCGCGACGAGCGCATCGCCGTCCAGGTTACCGAGAAGTGGCGGAGCTTCGGGGTTCGCGCGAGCGATCTCGCTGCGCAGCTCGCACGACTCGCGCGCGAGCGGAGCGTTCGCGCGATCGCTTCCGCTCGCGAAGCAGACTTCGCCGACGCGGTTGCGGCTTCTGGTACGAGCGTGGAGCGATTCGATGCGCTCGAACCTTGGAAGGAAGCCATCGGCGCCGCGCGGGCGCTCATCGCTCCGGATTCGGGCGCCGTTCACGTTGCGGGCATGCTCGGCACGCCGACGGTCGCGCTCTTTCCACCGCAACGCGATTTCGAAAGCCAAGTGGCGCGCTGGCGCCCCTGGGCTGCGCCCTATCGTGCGGTGGCGCTCGACGACGGCTGGCCGCAGCGCGCGCTCGACGCGCTCGAGGAGCTGATCGCGTAGAGTCCGATCGCGCCGTCGCTTCGAACCAGCCCATATCGACGGGCGCGCAGCAGGGCTTCGAATGCACTGCCATACTCTTGCAGTCGCGCGGAATCCGAATAATCGCGGTCGATCAGCACGAAACACGCGTCGAGCGGCATCGACGCCAGCTCCGGCAACGGACGCGCGCGCGGATCGGTCGCCGCCAGGTGCGTATACGCCTCCTCCTGCGTCGCAATATCGGCGTTCGGAGGCAGCGCCGCCAGAAATCGGTCGAGCGCAACGTCGCGCTGCTGAACGACTCGGAGGTTCAAGCCCGGATGCAGCGGATCGGCAACCAGGAACTCGACGACGCACAGCACCGCGGCAATAACGAGCAGACGGTGCATCTTCTCCGAAGGGAAGCGCCGAACGGCGAATGCAAAGGGCACGAGCACGTAGCCGACCCATGCGCCCGCATAATGCGTTCCCATCGTGAATGCCGTCGGCATGCGCGAGAACAGCACTTCGAGCAACGGCGCCACCGCGATCCACATCATCCGCGATCGGAACGGCAAGAACAGCAGCGGAGCAAAGGCGAGCACGAGAAAACCCAGGCGCGCGAAGATGCCGGACGGCAGCAGCACGCGCAAGTCGGCAGCGGTCCAGGCGTAGAAACGGGTCGGCGCCCAACTTGCGAGCGCGTTCGCGTGCGGCTGGATATCACGGTAGAACCAGACGAGCACGACGAGGCCGATGCCGGCAATCAGCAACGCCGTGCGACCCATCGTCGTCCCGCGGAATCGCCACGCGCCCAGCGCGCCCGCGACGAGCAGAAAGACGGCTTGGTCTTCCTTGACCGCGAGTGCGACGAGTGCGAAGAGCAGCGTCAGGCGCCATGTCCCGGAATCGAACGCCCAGAGCATCCACGCGACGGCAGCCGGCGCGAAGACGTTTTCGTGGAAATCTCCGAAGGCGAGGCCTGCGAGCGGCGGATAGAGCCAGACGACGAGTGCGGCCAATCGTGCCGCGCGTACATCTGCGCGTGCGGCGACCAGCGCCGCAATCGGCGGCGCGACGAGCGCACATGCCGCGGATTGCAATGCGATCAGCGCGATCGGCGAATGCGTGAGCGCGACCACGGCACCGGCGAGATAGAGGATCGGCGAGAAATGGTACGCCCAATGACTGCCTTCCACCGCGTTGCAGAAGCATCCGAACGCGCTCGCTGCGGTCTGCGCGAAGATGCCGAAGTCTACGAGGTTGCGATGAACTGCGTACTTCAGCGCGCCCAAGCCGCTGAAGAGCGCCGCATAGAGCAGTACGCCGAGCCAGATCAGGCGATCCCGCATTAGTGCGAAGGCCGGCGGCGTTGTTGAAGGTAGGCCCAGATGAACGGATCGATCTCGCCGTCGAGTACCGCTTGGGCGTTGCCGGTCTCCTTGCCGGTGCGATGGTCCTTCACGAGTTGATACGGCTGCAAGACGTAGGAGCGAATCTGCGAGCCCCACTCGTTCGCTTGACGCTCGCCGCGGAGGTCCGAGAGACGGCGCTCGCGCTCCTCGGCTGCGCGCTGCGCCAGCCTCGCCCGCAGGATGCCCATCGCCACCTCGCGATTCTGCGCCTGCGAGCGCTCCTGTTGTGAGGCAACGACGATGCCGCTCGGCATGTGGACGATGCGGACCGCCGATTCGGTCTTGTTAACGTACTGGCCGCCGGCGCCGCCGGACTTGAACGTCTCGATCCGCAATTCGTCAGGCTTGATCTCGACGCCGCCCTCGTTCGATTCGATCTCCGGGACGACGTCGACTGCGGCGAAGGACGTGTGGCGGCGATGGGCCGCGTCGAACGGCGAGATGCGAACCAGGCGGTGCACGCCGCGCTCGCTCTCCAACATTCCGTACGCGTTGCGGCCGCGCACGAAGAATGTGATCGACTTTAAGCCCGCCTCTTCCGCCTCCGACACGTCGACGACGCGCGTTTCGAACCCCTTGCTCTCCGCCCAGCGCAAGTACAGCCGCGCGAGCATCTGCGTCCAGTCGGCGGCGTCGACGCCGCCGGCGCCGGCGTTGATGCTGACGATCGCGCCGTGTGCGTCGAACTGTCCGGAAAGGCTTGCCGCGGTCTCCATCTCGCCGAGACGCTGCCGAGCCTGCGCGAGCATCGTGTCGGCTTCGGATTCCGCCGCGGCATCGCCGGAGAACAACGCCGCCATCTCTCGAGCGTCGGAGAGCAGTCGTGCAATCGAGTCGAGGCGCTCGACCTCGCCGCGCAGCTCGGCGGCCTCTTTCATCACGCGCTGCGCCGCCTCCGGATCGTTCCAGAAGCCCTGCGCACCCGCGCGCGCCTCCAACTCGCTTAGGCGGCGGGCCTTTGCTGCGTAGTCAAAGACGCTCCTTGACGGAGTTCAAGTGCTCGTCGAGGCGGCTGACCGCCGAGGGGTCGCTCATGGCCGCCGCGTTTTCTTCATCCCGTCGCTCCGACCCCTTGTCACCGTCGTGAGGCGTCGTGATGGGAGCGCAACGATGGAGGTGGTCTATGTACATTCAACCCTACGAGCCGCAGGAGTTCGGCCTCGGTGCATCCTCGATGAGCGGATACGCCGCATCCGGCGAAGCCTGCACGCCCCCCGAGACGCCCTTCGGCGGGGACTCGGTGACGCGCTCGCTTCCCTGGACGCAGACGCTGCCCGGTTTGACCGATGCCTCGGGCTCGCTCGACGACGCGCCGTTTGGATCGCTCGGCCTTGGCGGCATGCTGTCGAATCTCACCGGGATGATGCAGCAACTCGTGCAGATGATGCAGTCGCTGCTCGGGCGGATGAGCAACGGCAATGCGGGGGGCATGACGGGGCAATGCGGCGGATGCACGCAGCCCTCGCAACTCCCCGGTCAACGATTCCCGCTCGACGCCTCGCCGACGACGCTCATCGAGGAGTAGGCGGCCTACAGCGGCGCGGCGCCGTTGATCATGGAGGGGCAATACAATTTGATCGTCCGGTGCACTTTCATCACAGGCACAAAACTCCAATGAAGCGTATCCGTCTCATTCCCCCAAGATCCGGAGCGATAAAAGGTTTCCGTGCCGCAGATGCCGGCGGCTGGGCCTGGGAGCAATAACTGGATCGCGTCAAATTGTGCAACCGTAAAGACCCTTGCAAATGGATGCGTGCAGTTAGGGTTCCCGCCCCTCAAGTCTACGGTACCGGGGCCCGGAATAAGATGGAGATCGTATTTGTGGGTCGTGATGTCTAAGTCGAGCACGACCTCGGTTGGCTCTTCGGTATCGGCGCTGCCGCAGTTACCGGCGGCCACTTGGGTCGTCCCCGTGGACCCGTGAAAACTCACGATCGCAAGAACGTGCCCTGGAAACAACGGAAAGAGCGTCGCGGTCCCCTTGAAATGCTCGTGCCATCCGCCCGAGGACGTGGATTGGACGTCCCCCGAGTAGGTGCCCTCGTAGGACTCCACGTTCCCCCACATCGCGACGAGCGCCGGGGAGGGCACCAACGGAACCGGCGCGAGCGTCGGTGCGGCGAGCGTCGTTCCGGAGACGACGGCGAGCGCGCACGCGAGGCCCCAGAGCATCGGCCAACGTCGTTGATTCATCACGACTCCTTCGAGCGGAGGACCCGCCCTCCCCCCGGAGGCGGCGGGTGTCACAGGAACGGATGCGAAGTACCTAAAGACAGCGCGTGGCCGCGGAGGTAACATGATGCTCGGATCGCCTCGTTTCTTAGGTTCCTGCGCGATGACTTTGGCGATGACGCTTTCGCTCGGGGCCGTTGTCTGCCCGCAATCGGCAATGGCGAGCAACCCGTTCTGCGGTGCGGACGCCTCCTACGTGCCGTGGGATCTTCGAATGAATGCGCCTGCGCCGCGAAGCGCGACGACCGAGAGTTCAATGCGCGTCGTCTTGTATACGGCCTCAGGATCGACGGCAAACGCGCTCGTCACATTCATCACGAGCGATTCCGCGTACCAAGTGACAATCGCGGATGCTCCGTTGCACTCGCAGGCGGCCGGCGGCGACCGTGAGAGCGACCCCGTGCTCGTCGTGTTCGATCACCCGATCGACGTCCAGTTCGCATACGTAGATTCATATGCGCTGGACGGCGCAGCACTGAGTCCGTGCCCGAGCTTCGTGAATCAAGTCAATCCCCTCGGCGTGACGCCGCGGGCGGGCACGGCGCTCCCCTCGTTACACGCGGTTCCTTCATCACCGGCACCCACGCTGCCCAAGATTTTCCGGAGCGTTTACGCGACGCTCGTGCAACAGCTGCCGCCCCTGCCGTGCGGCGTGGTCTACAAACCGGCAACCGCAGCTTTGCGGCCGGAGGTTGATTCGCAGATTGTGGATGACAGCGAAATGGCGGGCGGGATCATGCGTGCGAGCATGGGGTCCCAGTCGCAGCGGGACGAGAGTATGGCCCCGGCGATCGCGGCCAGCAGTGGAGTTGCAGGCGTCGTCGCCGTCGCCATCGCCTCAAACGGGGCTCTCGCCCTCGCGCAACTCGTGCGGTCAAGTGGCAATACCATCACGGACCACAAGGCGCTCGATCAAGTGCGAACCGGAAACTATACGCCGGCACAATTTCTCTGCACGCCCGTTGGGAGCTTGCTCTTCGTTCAGTTCGGCCAGATCTACTAGAAGGAGGGTTATAATGAAGCGTTTCCCGTTTGCCGCGCTCGGAGCCGCCGGCGTCGCGCTTTTGCTCCTGACCGCCTGTAAGTCCACGAACGCGATCCCACATGCGCTTGCGCCTCAGAAGCTTTTCGCCGCGAACTGCGCCGGCAGCACCGTGACCGAGTACCCGCCGCCGTACACGGGCACGCCGACGATCCTCTCGAACGCCACGGACTGCCCCGTCGGTGTGGCACTCAATGCCTCCGGTGACCTTTTCGTCGCGAACTGGAGTAACAGCCACGTGACGGAGTACGCGTCGCCGTACACCGGCGCGCCGATCGCGACCATCTCGACCGGCGTGGACGTCCCGTTTAGTCTCGCGTTCGATTCCTCCGACAACCTCTTCGTCGCGAACTCCGGCAACAACACGGTGACGGAGTACGCGCCGCCGTACACGGGCGCGCCGACGATAACCATGTCGACCGATTTGGATTCACCGCAGGGTCTGGCAATCCACGCCGGTGATGTCTTCGTCGGAAACGTGGGCAGCAGCACGGTCACCGTGTACGCGTCGCCGTATACCGGCGCGCCGACGACCACCATCTCGACCGACGTCGACGAACCCTGGGCTCTGCTATTCAACTCCTCCGGCGATCTCTTCATAGCGAACACCGGCAACGCTACCGTGACGGAGTACGCTTCACCGTACACCGGCGCGCCAATCGCGACCATATCGACCGACGTGGCCGACCCCGAGGGTCTGGCGCTCAACTTCTCGGGCGATCTCTTCGTCGCGAACGAGGGCAACGCGACCGTGACGGAATACGCGCCGCCGTACACCGGCGCACCGATGACGACCATCTCGACGGATTTATCCGAAGTGGAGGGCCTGGCGATCTCGAAGTAGCGCGACCACGAGCACGATCTCGTTTGTCGTCGTGCAGGCAGTCGAAAGCATTGCGGCCATTCAGCCTCGAGTCAATTAGGCGCCGCTATTTCGCTATCGCCAGACCTTCGGCGTTATTCACATTGGTCGAGATGGTCGCTATCGGCGCGCCGGTGTACGGCGGCGCGTACTCCGTGACGTTGCCGTTATAGTTTCCCACGAAGAGATCGCCGGAGGAATTGAGTGCCAGACCATAGGGCTCGCTCACGTCGGTCGATATGGTCGCGATTGGTGCGCCGCTGTACGGTGGGGCATACTCGGTCACGTTGTTGTTGTTAAAGTTCGCGACGAAGAGGTCGCCGGAGGAATCGAGTGCCAAGCCCTGGGCCGCGTTCACACCGGTCGAGATGGTCGCTATCGGCGCGCCGGTGTACGGCGGCGCGTACTCCGTCACGTTACTGTTGCTCCAGCTAGCGACAAAGAGATCGTTGGCGGAGTTGAATACCAGACCCTCGGGCCCGGTCACAACGATGGGCGTCGTCGGCGCGCCGGTGTACGGCGGCGCGTACTCCGTCACGTCGTTGCCGCTATAGTTCGCGATAAAGAGGTTGCCGGAAGAACTTAATGCCACACCTTCGGGGTCGCTCACACCCGTCGAGATAATCTTCGGCGTGCCGGTGTATGGCGGCGCGTACTCCGTCACGGTACTGGAATCGTGGTTCGCGACGAAGAGATTGCCGGAGGAACTGAGTGTCAGGTCCCAGGGATCGCTTACATCAGTCGAGATGGTTCTAATCGCCGAGCCGGTGTACGGCGGCGCGTACTCCGTCACGGTCCCGTTACCGGGGCTGGCATTCCCGACGAAGAGATCCTGCGGCAGGAATGCGTGTGGGATGGCGTTCGTGGACTTGCAGGCGGTCAGGAGTAGGACAAGCCCGACGCTACCGGCGCCGAGAGCGGCAAACAAGGAACGGTTCATGAAGCCCTCCAGGCAGCAAAAAAAGGAAAGGAGCACTTCGCCGGAGCGCTCACCCGACCTCCACGCCCTGGGCAAGGCGTGCGAATCGCAGGAGATCAGTGAGAATCCACGCTGCCCCGGCAATCGCGAAGGTCTCGACGCTTTCGCTCCAATTCGCATAACTGTGAGGATTCGAAAGAAGCAGCGGTATCCACACGAGCAGCCCAAAGATCACGATCATCGTTGTCAGCAGGCGAGTCGCGAGAAGTGCCAGTCGATTCGTAAGAAGAGCAATGGCCGCGAGTGCGAACAAGACGGTCGTCGTTACCGCCCAAAACATCTGACTTGGCGGAAGCCACTTCGGAACAAGGTTAGCAGTGGCGTCAAGATACATCGCCTGTTCGAGGGTAAAGGAAGCGGTACAGATGCCGAAAAGAATGCGGCCGATCCGATTAAGCGTTTCCGGTGCCCACGACGATGACAAGCGCGCGTAAACGATCGCCGCTCCGGTCACGAGAGAGAACTGCTCGAAGAAGTTGCCCCAGCTGTCGTAAATCCGCGGTGTGGCGACGATTCGTGGCACGCACAGTAAGGCGAAGGCAAGATAAACCGCACCAAGGACGACTGCGCCCGCTTTCGCGGTCCGACGGAACTGAATCGCAGCGCCGCCGAAGATCTGGGCAGCGGCTACAGCGTAGATAACGTAACCCAGTTGATGCCACCCGTTGTAGTCGTGCCAGACCAGTGTGATGAGGCCAAAGGCGAAAGCCGCCGCTCCAAACACATGACGACCGAGGTCCGAGCCGCGATACGGCAGCGACACTCTCGCCCTACTTCTTACGCTTGTCGGCGATCGCTTTTGCAACCTTTAGCACGATCGCGCCACCCGGAACGACGAGATTGAGCGTCTCCGCTCCGAGGTCGAAGAGCGTCTCGGGCTTGAGAAGTTTGCCGACCGCGGCAATCGCTGCGGGCGGCTCCGTTTGAAGGTCTCCGGTGATCGCATCCACGGCAATCTCGGCGGACTTCCCCTTCGCGGTCCAGTCGTACTTGAAGCCGAACGTCGGCCGGAGGTGAAGATCGATGCACTCGACGTTCACCTCTTCCTCTTTGATGTCGTCGGCATCCGTCGGACGAAAATCGTCACCGAGAAGCGTTCGGATGATCGCCGATGCTCGAACCGCCGGGGCGATGATCTTTGCGCCGTCCGGTGCGAACTCGCCGAGCTCGATCGGCGTCGACCGCGCTTTGAGGTATGGCTGCGGATCCACCGGCTGACTGCTCACCGCGTCGAGCCAAAGCTCTCGCTGCTCGTCGCGCTCGCAATGCTCGACGACGGGCACCTCGATAGCGCCCGCTGCGAGCGCGTAGTCGTTTCCATTGACGGTCACCGTGGTGACGTGCGGCGACTTCACCGAAACTTTGTACGAGTCGCTGCGATCGTACACGAAGCGCAGATGCGCCTTTGCATGCCAGAGGGGGAGATAGCACAGACCCAAATCCGACATCGTGACGTCTTCGTCTTTGGGGCGCGAGAAGAGCCGCGAGAGCGTTCCGAAGGCAGCCCCTTTATGCGCGCTTGCGCGACCGCGCGCTTCGTCTAAAGAAATCGCGGGCTCGAAACAGAAAGCGCCTTTTTCAGCAATGACGATTTCCATGCGGCTGTCCCTTCAGATGTGCACGCGACGACGGTTTCTCCTGCCGGGAAGGATGGGCACCTCAACACGGTTGAGGTTTGCGTGCCCTTCCACGCCGCGCTAGGTTGCGTCCTGGACGTGCGTCGCGATCTGCCACACGTTCCCAAACGGGTCCTCCACCATCGCTCGCCGGTCGCCGTAGAACATCATTTCGGGCTCTTCCAACGATTTCGCTCCCGCACCGACGGCGCTCCGATACGTCGCATCCGTATCCGCGACGTAGAGGTAGAAGAACGACGACGTCGCACGCCGCGCGCGTGCGTCTCCCACCATCACTATCGAATCGCCGATCCGCAGCTCGATCGGAGCGTCTTTGCGGAATTGTGGCATCTCGACGGCGCCGAACGCGCTCTTCAGGAACGAGGCCATCTTCCCGGGATCCTCGACGAAGAGCCGCGGAGTGACGGTATGCCAGTCGTCGGGAATGGGTTTTACCATAGCTTCCTAGTGGGGCTTCGGCGATGGGCACTTGATGGGCGTCTTGCCTGGAATGCAGCTCGGGCTCGGCCTAGGCGTCGGGCCGCCTAAGATCGGCCTCCTCGTCGGCTTCGGGGTTGGCCTCGGCGTCCGCTTCGGCGTCGGGCGTATGGTTCGGACTGGAACCGGCCTGATGAGCCCATGTGTCGTGCTGGGCACGGCCGCGACGCTAACGCCGTTTCCACGCGGCGTTGTCGTGCTAGAGTATGCCGCCGTAGCGGTGATGGCAAGAATCGCGAGCGATACTGTCGCCGCGCCAAGAAATCGGATCATGAGAACTCTCTTCCTTTCGAGAATGAACGCCGGCGACGAGTCGGCTACGTGCAAGCGTGTGCGATACCTAAAACGACGGTGGCCAGCGTTCCATAAACATATTCCAATGGGCGGTTCATTTCGTAGCCGCGTGAGTACCAATTGTAGGTGTAGTCGTTCGCGGATACGTCTGTAAGGTACAACCAGCCGGCGATACGCTGCATGTACGCCGGCTCCGGATGATTTCTGCACCAACTGGCAGCAGCCAGGCAGTCACTCTTCCGAACCGGCCCAAACAGGACATAGATCTTCCGGACGTGCAATGAATTGTAATACGAATCGCCGGGGGGCCCAAGCCGCCGTAATGGATCGCCAACGTGATACGGAGAAGCCGCGCACGCGAGTGCAGCGTCATCAGCCCGTGCAGAGCAACAACACAAGAGAAGCGCGGCCACTGGAACCATGGCGGCTAATGCCCTGCAAGACTGTGCCCGGTACAAGACCATTCGGCACTTCTTCGAGGTGGCGCACGGCCAACCTTCGGCGTCGTGCACACGGGACTGATACGATGGATATGCAATACGTCAAGTATTATGAGCTTAAAAGTCCTCAGCTCTTCGGGAATTGTCGCAGCCCTACGATCGAGCCATTGGGGTCTTTGAGGCTAGCGACCAACAGTCCGTAGCCGACGTCTTTAGTCCCTTGCACGACCGTGCCGCCCACGGCTTCTAGCGCTTTCACGCTCGATGCGATGTCGCTCACCGTCCAGAAGGCAAGCGCGCCCGGCTCGTGTCCCTTCGGAACGAGCCCGATTTCCATAGCGCCGTTCCTGTAGCCAACGTATTGGGGCGCTTCGGCGTAGGGATCAGTACCGGTGAGTTCACGAAAGAATCGCTTGGTTGCATCCAGGTCTGATGCCGGATACGTGATTAGAGAGACGTTCATTAGGGTTCCATGCTCCCTTCATCATTATGCCAGACGAGCAGGAGCAGCTAAGTCGAGCTAGGGCCTGGCGCCTGGTTGCAGAATCCACACTAGGGATTGTTTATGAAGCGCGTCACGTTGATCTTGTTGGGCCTCGTGATGACCGGTGCATTCACGCCGGCGGCGGGTTCGCCCTTCGCGGCGGGCGCCGCTCCCAATTTCTTGACGGTCGATCCTACGGGCAAGTTCGTGTACGTTACCAACTCTGGCTCCGATAACGTTTCCGCCTACACCATCAACGCGGCGACCGGCGCGCTCACGCCGGTGGTGGGTTCGCCCTTCGCGGCGGGCAGCATTCCATCTGGAGTGGCGGTCGATCCCTCCGGCAAGTTCGCGTACGTTGCTAACGATGGCTCCCACAACGTCTCCGCCTACACCATCAACGCGACGACCGGCGCGCTCACGCCGGTGGCGGGTTCGCCCTTCGCAGCGGGTCTCGCTACCACTGGAGTAGCAGTCGATCCCACCGGCAAGTTTGCGTACGTTACCAGTGCAAGCTTCAACGCGTACTCGATCAACGCGACCACCGGCGCGCTCACGCCGGTGGCGGGTTCACCCTTCGCGGCGGGCAGCCTCCCCCTTGGAGTGGCGGTCACGCGCCAGTTCGCGTACGTTGCCAATGGATTCTCCGACAACGTTTCCGCCTACACCGTCAACGCGGTGACCGGCGCGCTCGCGCCGGTGGCCGGTTCGCCCTTCGCGGCGGGCACTTATCCCGTTTGGGTGGCGGTCGATCCCACCGGAAGGTTCGCGTACGTGACCAATCAGCGCTCCAACAACGTTTCCGCCTACACCATCAACGCGACGACGGGCGCGCTCACGCCGATGGTGGGTTCGCCCTTCGCGGCCGGCAGCGTTCACTTTGGAGTAGCAGTCGATCCCACCGGCAAGTTCGCGTACGTCACCAATGGTGGCTCCAACAACGTTTCCGCGTATACCATCAACTCGGCGACGGGCGCTCTCACGCCGGTAGCGGGTTCGCCCTTCGCGGCCGGCAGCAGTCCCAATGGAGTGGCAGTCGATCCCAGCGGCAGGTTCGCGTACGTTGCTAACGTTGGCGACAACAACGTCTCCGCCTACACCATCAACGCGGCGACCGGTGGGCTCGCGCCGGTGGCGACTGTTTGGTGTTCCACGCGCACGCCGACGGGCGTCGTCACATACGATCGCGCGGAGCGCAACCTCTGCGATGGTCATTTCACGCTGACACGCACCCAATTTGCCTCGCTCGTCCCGGACGCATTTAAGTACGACGTAAGCAACGGCAGGGTGTTGATCGACATTGCGCGCGGTTACTTCTACTCTCTGGTCGCCAGCGATGATAGTGCCGGCGCGCGAAGCTTCCTTACGCGTCTCGACACTTACTATTCATGGCAACCGCATGCATCGGATCGCTTGTTTTGGAACAACAGTCCGAAGGCCGCGTTCGCGGCGTACGCGACCGAGGCGAGCGCAATGTTCCTCGACGATTCTACCGTGGGCGATACGAACGTCCAGAATGCGGCACGAGCTATGTCGTCCGGCGACTTCAATGGCGCTATCTCAGACCTCCGGATTCCTGTCAACGATTGCGGCCCGTGCGAAATAAACAGTCTGCGGCTGCTCATGCTCGGCAACGTCTACGAAGTGCAGCGGCGTTGGCCCGAGGCACTCGCGACGTGGGTTCGAGCCGCGGATTCCGGTCACGTGGTCCCCGAGTACAACACTTTGGACGAATGGAATCTCTCAGCGCTCGAGATGATCTACTATTACCGCGCGCACAAGCCATGAGGAGAGGCGGTGGTTTCTGGTTGCCGCCCCTCGCCCTCCGCGCGCCACGCTGCACGGCGCTGCGTAGCTGCGATCGGCTTAGCGATTAGATCGCTGCGTGCCTCGGCGTTTAGAATACGCCTTTGTTTATCGGCCTTGCGAGGGGTCCGTTTTGGAACCCTTAACTCCTCGTGGGAGGTGTGGGTGAGCAGTCTTAGGAACAGCAACCGCTCCACGCATAGTAAGCGGGGCCTTTAGCATCCCTGGAGGGTCATCATGAAACTTTTCCCGTTTGCCGCGCTCGGCGCCTTAAGCGTCGCGCTCGTGCTACTCCTGACCGCCTGCGCGTAGGCGGTTTAGCAGCCCAGATCGCAGCGGCTTAGAGCTCGGAGCTTTGCCGCTAGGCCCAGGATTGGGGGCCACATACGACCCCTCAACTTCCGCGCGCCACGCTGCGAGGCGCTGCGCAGTTGCGCGATCGCTAAGCGCTTAGAACGCTTAGCTGGGGTGACCTGGGCTCGTAACCTGCAGGACGGCACCGCTGGCGAGGGCAAGGCTTAAGGACGGGCTTTCCACTTGGTCTCTTGACCGAGGCCGAAGTTCATTCCTGGAGGTGCCAATGTTACGTAAGACATCCATCTTGCTCGCCGCGTTATTGGCCTACGGCGCGATCTTCGCGCAGGTGGCGCAACCGGTGCCGGCAGGAGCACAACCGATTTCGAGACACGTCGCAGCAATCACCGCGCCGTTTGGCCGGGAGAGCCGGGGCGACCTCAGATCGCGACAGGTTGCGTTCATACCGATGTGTTGGTATGAGTACGAGTACGTATGCAACGGGCGTGTTTGCGTGTATGCATACCGCTACGTGTGCAACCGAGGTTAGGGGCATGCATAAGAGAATAGTTGCACTGAGCTTCTCGCTATTAATCGCCGGGATTGCGGCGGCGTCAGCTGCGCAGTCGACCCCGTCGACCGCTCATGAGATGGTGGGGCTGCAGTTCCTGGTAGGAACGTGGCACTGCACGAGGACCATCTCTACAGCCGGCGCGACGACGGTGGCGACGGTTTCAGAAATCGAGACGGTTGTGCCACGCGGCACGCAATGGCTGCACGGTAGCGACACGATCTCCTACAACGGACAGATGGTTGGAACCGAGGACGATTACATCGGGTACAACGCACGGCATGGGCGCTGGGTGCTCGTCTCGATTGATTCCCATGGAAACTCCCAAGTAGAAACGAACCCGTCTTCAGCACTCAACGGTACAACGTGGACGGTCGCGTATCCGAGCAGGGCCAACGCGATGGCCGTCTTCCGGGAGAACTCGAGCCGGCAATATACGTCGGACAGCAGTTGGACGTCATCTCATAGCGGCAAGACCATCAAGTCTCATGAGGTCTGCACCAAGCAATAAGAGAGACATCGAAAGGACACACATGAATCGGCTTCCGTACATGCTGGAGCCGATTCGTCGTGTCGCTAAGCCGATCGCAGCATCGCAGCGCCGTGCGGCGTGGCGCGCGGAGGGCGAGGGGCGGGTGTTGCCGTCGTTGAAACAAGCATGTGCGGGCATTAGTAGCTCTCAGGGGGATGAAATGACGCGTTCCAGAGCCAGAACTACGGGTGCCGTTTACTTGCTGTATTTCGTAACGGCCATATCCGCAGCGTACTTGGTTGGCCGCGTGCCCGTAACTTATAGTGACGCCGCCAACCTCATCGCAAATGCGATCTACGTCATCCTTACCCTGCTTCTTTACCAGATCCTCAAGCCGGTGAGCCGGAGCCTCGCCTTACTCGCTGTGTTGATCAGCATTGTGGGGTGCATCGTGCAATCTCTGAGCCTCTTTCATCTCACCTCGCCTCAAAGCTCACTACTGTTTTTCGGCTTCTTCAATCTCACCATCGGCTATCTCATTCTAAAGTCGACGTTCCTGCCACGCATTCTGGGCATCCTCATGGGGCTGTCCGGTTTGGGCTGGCTAACATACATGGCGCTAACGTTTCTATCGCCGGACCTTCTACGATATGCAAAAATGTACATCGAGATCATCGGCATCGCGGCGGAGGGGCTGCTGATGCTGTGGCTCCTCGTGATGGGCGTGAACGTTCAACGATGGGACGAACAGGCCGCAACGGCCGCGAGGTGATACCCTAAACTTACGGATCGTATGCTTTGACGAAGGGTCCCGGGGGTCTGCGTCCGCGATACGGACGCCGGAACATCCACGAGGCGAAGCCGGCGAGGCTCGCGAGTCCGACGAACTGCCGGTACCCGAACTGTTCGATGAACGCCGTCCCGAGCAGCGCCCAGACGTCCCTGAGCCGGTAGGCGGTGAAGGAGATCTCGTCGAGGAGAATCGTGAGGATCGAGTTCAAAAGGGCGAGGGCGAGGACGAGCGCGCAGTGCATTGGACCACTCGGAACCCGCGCTGCGTTGTTATCCAGGGCCCTCGGTGGTCGGGTCGATCATCTTGCGCACCTCGGTGATCTTCGTCGCCGGGAAGCCGCTCATATCGGCATGCTTGCGAATGAGGCTTTCGTCTTTGGCGAGATAGACGCAGAAGGTCTTGTTCTCCGCGACGTAGCTTTCGAGCCATTGAATGTCGGGCGCGAGCTCATTGAGGACTTCGTTCGATTTTGCCGCGGCGCCGCGAAGCTGCTCGCGCTCGAACGTGCCGACGCCGGGGATGTCGCGCTCGATAATAAACTTGCGTAACGCCATGAGAATCCTCCTAATCCAGACGATCGGGCTTTCCCACCTTCAGTCGCCAGGCCTTTGACTGTAGCCTACACACAAAATATTGGCACGTGGGCCCACGTTCTGCCCAGCCCAACAGGCCCCTCGCCCTCCGCGCGCTACGCGGCAAGGCGCTGAAATGCTGCGATCGTTAAGCGCTTAGATCGCTAGAACGCCTCGCGCTTTGAGGGTAGGGCCCGCCCATATGGGGAATCCCGGTCCATAAATGGGTATTGTCGTGATGCTCGCGTCCCTCGTGCTTGCTGCGGCGTTGCCGGCAACGGCGGCGCCGCTCACCGGGCTGCACTATCTCGTCGGTACGTGGAACTGCACGTACCGCGCGGGAGCGGTACGCATGACCTACGATGCCACGTACGTTTACGATCTCGATGGCCGCACTTTGCGACAGATCGATTCCTGGGCGGGCGGCGGCGGCGAAGAGTTACTCGCGTATGACGCGCAGCGCGGCGGCTGGACGGAGGTCGTTCTCGACGACCAAGGAACCGCCACGATCCTGCGCGCGACCGGCAGCGATCCGAACCACATCGCCTACCGCAGCGTCTACCCCGACGCAAGCATCGCCGAAACGTTCGATCGCATCTCGGCGGCGGAGTACACGCTGCACGCGACGGTGCGCTCGGGTGGTAAAACGATCACCTCCGTCGATACCTGCTTGCGCGGCGCGCGTTAGGCACGGCACATTCGCATGCGAATCACTCGCGTGGCATTTGCCTTATCGTTGATGATGTTACCGCTTGCCGTTTGCGCGGCCAACACGCCGGCGCGCGACGGCGCGACGATCGTCGATTCGGGTTCGACGGATTGGTCGGGATACAAAATGGACGTGTGGTCCGACGGTAACGCCGATCTCACGCTGCAAGATCGCGGGAGAGCGACGCATGGCCCCGTCAAGACCTTTACGATTTCGGCCTCGCTCGCGCGCAGGTTCTTCGCCGATCTCAAAGCGGCGCGCGACAGGAATGCGGCGACAGAGTTTTGCGGGACGTACGCCGGGAATGCAACGACGTCGTACGTCCAATGGCACGGCTGGAGGTTGCCCGACCTCGCTTGCGCGCCTGCACCCAATAGTGTGCTCACCCTCGCTTTGATAAACGACATTAATGCGATCCTTTCCGCCTCGGGCGTCGACAAGAGTCGCCGATCGCAAGAGTGAAGAGGGTAATAATGAAAGCGCATCGCTAACAGGGAGACTCATCATGGCATCGGGGACGCAGTACGCGGAGCGAAAGAACCTTTCTAAACCCGACGAAACGCGCAACTTCCCGAAGGGCAGGCTTGAAATAGTAACGGTCGGCGGTCATAGCATGGGCCGCGCGACTTTCGAACCTGGCTGGAAGTGGTCGGAATGCGTCAAACCGATTGCCAAGACGGATTCTTGTCAAGCACCCCACATGGGATACGTCATCTCAGGTCGCATGATGACGATCATGGACGACGGAACGAAGATAGAGTTCGGCCCCGGGGACGCGATGTCACTGCCGCCGGGTCACGATGCGTGGATCGTCGGCGATGATAAGTGCATAGTCATCGACTTCGTCGGCTACGAGAACTACGCAAAAGCGAAGTAGGTCTCGCGAGTCTTGGGGTTGACCGCGCCAACCTCCTAAGCCCCTCGCCCTCCGCGCGCCACGCTGCGCGGCGCTGCGATGACTACGAACGCTTAGCGCATTGCAGCCGAGATCGCTAAGAGCTTAGCAACTCCGCTGCCTCGCGCTGGGGGACTCCGTTTTAGGTCGCGCTGTCTCTCCCGAAGACAGTAACCGGGTACTCGCATCTAACCGCTTTTGATTGGTGCAGGTAGAAGCGGTTTCCGTCAGGGTCGACTACCGCGGAAATCCAACATATCGGCGTTTCGTAGGGCTCACTTGATTCGATGCCTCGCTTCGCAAGCATTGACCGGAAGGATGATAGATCATCAACTTCAAGCGCAAGCGATTCAGCCGCCCCCGGCGTCCCTGCTTGTTCGAAGTTGCCAATGCCGAATGTAGCGCCCCCTACGTCGAACTCCACCCATTGGTTCGCGGCCCCGGCTTCTCCCACTGAAGGAGTCTGCGTCAGACCAAGGACCTCACGATAAAATGAGGCTGCGCGTTCCATATCCGTAACGGGATACATAACGAAGGCGATGTGAGTGATCGTCATACGAAATCATCTCTGCATCACTTGGGGAAAACCTCTCTCGCCCCCTCCGCGCGCCACACCCTTGCGCCACGATGCTCGGCGCGGGGTGTCTCGTCTTGGATTGCTAACGTTTACCTTTTGCTGCTATTCGTTCGATCGCAGCGTCCAAGAGCGGTACCGGATCCAAGTCGGCGTTGTGCACGAATCCCAAGAGCTGTGGTGCCCGTGCATTCCCATGCCGCACAACTCGAATCTGAACAAGATTGCCCTCGATGGTCACCTTCGCATCTCGGCGCGACGATTTCATGGCGAGAAGCGTTGCGATTTTTTCCTCTAGCGCGGTCATCGTTCTCGACGGCAAGCGAATGGGAGCGGTAATCGTCACCAACACCGTCGCCCCTTTCGGTACCGTCTTGCCGACGCCGGCCTTCAGCCGTCCAACGACCCTCGTCGCGACCTTGTCGAAGCGCAAACCGGGCGCGTTCGGTGTTACGGACCCGTCGGCCATAGAAGCAGCGCTGAGCGTCGGACTTGGTCGCACGGGAACTCCGCGTGGTCTGCGAGGCATATGCATTATTGCTGTGCCCGTGAGCCTCGCCCTCCGCGCGCCACGCTGCACGGCGCTGCGCAGCTGCGATCGCTAAGTGCTTAGAGTTCTAGAAGCCTCGCGCTTTGCTGCGAGGCACCTCGCACTACGCGCCATGACGCCTCGCGCTACCTCGCAGTGCCTCGCAAGCCGTGCGCGAGGGAGGGGGGCCGTTTAAGCCGGAAACCCGTAACGCGGGACCGAATTCGATGGTCGTGCCGCAACTGCTCGTTTACACGTGGCCTTATGCCCTGGCTTTCTGGGCCGTCTTCACCTGGGTGTTTGCGCCGGAGTTTGTCATCATCGCCCGAAGGCAGGAACCCTCATCGACGCCGCAAGACGCGCATTCGAAGCGCATCCTTTCGATCGGTGGGGGCATCGCGATGGTGGCAGGGGGTGCGGCTGCGTTCGTCGCGCCGTCGGGGGCGCTCGCACCCGCAGTGCTCTGGTTCTGGCTCGGGGTGGCAACCATGATCGCTGGCAGTTTGCTTCGCCGCCATTGCTGGCGGATGCTCGGCTCGAGCTTCACCGGTGCGGTGATCGTGCATCCCGATCACGAGGTGATCGAACGCGGCGCCTACCGGTACGTTCGGCACCCGTCGTACACCGCGGGATCGATCGTCGTTCTCGGCATCGGATTGGCGCTCGGAAACTGGATCGCCGTGCTGATCCTCCTGGCGGGCGCCACGCTCAGCTACGGCTATCGCGTGAGGGTGGAAGAACGAGCGCTGCTTTCGGTCATCGGCGAGCCGTATCGCGACTACATGGCGCACACAAAACGGTTCATTCCGTACCTGTTTTAGCTAACGTTCGTCGATTCGCGCGAAGCGTCGCGAAAATCCGCCGACTAGCGCAAAAGAAGGCATTTCCCTTTCGAGAAGGACGCCAGGCCACCTGGGCTCGGCGCGCGTCTTGGTAACGACAAAAATATTTGTTGGGTTGTGTCGAAAGACGCGCCGGTCGTTCTTCCTACGCGTGCGAAACGCAAAAACTGGAGATAGATGATGAGAAAGATCATTGCAATCACCCAAGTCACGCTGGACGGCGTCATGCAGTCGCCCGGTGGCCCCGAGGAGGATCCGAGCAACGGCTTCACCCACGGAGGCTGGGCCATGTCCTTCATGGACGAAGCCGGGAGCCAGGCCGTTGCCGAGACTATCGCCGGTGAGTTCGACATGCTTTTGGGGCGCCGGACCTACGACATCTTCGCTTCCTACTGGCCGAACGAGGGCGACAACCCGATTGGGAAGGCGTTCAACAAGGCGACGAAATACGTTGTCACGCGCAGCCTCGACCAACTCGACTGGGAGAACTCGCAGCGCATAGGCGGTGATGTCGTGGGCGAGGTCCGCCGGCTTAAGGCATCGGATGGGCCGGCGTTGCATATTTGGGGCAGCAGCGAATTGCTACAGACGCTGATCGCCGCCGAACTCGTCGATGAATATCGCATGTGGGTCTTTCCGTTGGTGCTCGGCGAAGGAAAGCGGCTGTTCGAAAATGGCGTCCCGCCCCGTGTTCTCTCTCTGGTTGCAACGCGGAGCACGCCAAGTGGCGTCCTCCTCAACACCTACCGGCCTGCAGGTCCCATTCCAAAACAGTGGGGTGCCATGCTATCGGATTGAGCAGATGCGACTCGTCAATTCGCTCCGCTTTTTGCGCGCATACGCAAACGGCGACGCTTTCAACCTCGCCCTCCTCGCGCGCCACGCTGCACGGCGCTGCGACGCTGCGCGATCGCGTAGCACTTTGAGCTAAGACGCCTCGCGCATTGATGTGCGAGGCGCTCGGCGTGCCTCGCGCTATGCCCGCAGCACCTCGCAACCTCGCACTGAGCGCCTCGGTAGGGGGCCTCGTTTAGAAATGGAGATTCACAGAGGAAATCAGCTGGTCCGGATTGTGTACGAGCGACCACCGGTTCATCGGGGGGTGTAGATGATGTACTGAAGTCCGCTCGGTGTTGTCCGCGCCGATTGCAGGTTGAGTTGGATCGGATCCCCGTCCCGCGACAAGAGGCGACGTCCCTGGCCCGCGACGACGGGGCACAAAACAAACCTCATCTCGTCGAGCAGCCCGGCGATCAGCAATGACTGAACGAGACTGATGCTCCCGTGGACGCCAATCGTCTTCCCTGATCGCCCTTTGAGGCCGACGATCTCTTCCTCCAGATTACCCGAGAGGAGGGTCGATTGACGCCACTCCAGTGCTTTCAAGGTCTTCGACGCCACAAACTTTGGCGTGTTGTTGATGAATGTCGCGAACGGTTCGATCGTGGCGCTCGGCCAGAATTGCGACCATTCTTCATACGTAGATCGCCCGAGCAGGACGGAGTCCTGCTCGGAAATCGTCTCCCCGATTAACGATGGGAAATCGGCATATACATCGTCGCGAACGAATCTGTTCGGGGCTTCGACGACACCGTCGAGGGAAATGAACAAGACAGAGGTTAGTTTTCGCATAGGTAGCCGCACGATTAGAGATAGTTGGCTTGGCTACCTTGCTCGGACGTTGCGAATGCTGTGGCATCGTTGGGGCGTTTCGTGCGTCCGGCGAGGCGGTATTGTAGGGCTTCGGCGACGTGCTCGCGTGCGCATCGTGCGGAGAGCCGGTCCGGAAGCGCCGACGCCGCTACTGCGAGGCGTGTCTACCGCAAGCGCGCCGTGCGCGAGGTGAGCGCGCAATCAAGAAGGCACGCGAGGCGCTCGCGAGGCAGGTCCGCGAGGGCGAGGACCCGCGCGCGAGCAGCGAGGCTGGGCGCAAGCGCGGCACGGCTAACGCTGAGCATCATCGGCGTAACCGCGAGTGGAAGCGCGAGCACAAGGACACGCACGATCGCGCATGGTTCCTGCGCGAGGTAACGCCCAAGCTCGACGCGTTCTCCCTCGCGGAGATCGCCACGGCGACGGGTTTATCCCTCGCAGCCTGCTCGCGCTTTCGCGCCGGCACGCGCGTTCCGCATCCGAGACATTGGGAAGCCTTCCTCGCGCTCATATAAGCGAAGGTTCGCGGTAAGCGAACGAGACGGGCTTTTGTCGAAGGGACCTACACGCCCGGTAGACTAAGAGCACGCTATGAAACCCGCCACGTGGCGCACCCTACTCCTGGCGATTTGCGCGCTTACGGCGCTCGTCCAGGTAGTGCTTGTGCTTGACGCGACCGGAATGGGCGGCGCTCCACCGTGGCGGGGCCGATGGGGAGCGATGCTCGGCGGCCTTATGTCTTCGAAACCATTTAATATCGAAGTTACCTCTGTCGATCCCGGCGGGTCAGCTGCCCATGCCGGCCTTCGTCGAGGCGATCTCATTGATATACGCGCGAATACTCTTGTCGAGCGTTTTTCGCTTTTGGTAGCACCGCTCAATGGACGGCCTCTCATCCTCTCGGTGCACAGGGGTTCGCTGCAAAAAGAGCTCACGGTCATACCGCGTCGCATCTAAGCTACGCTTGGACCTTCTGGCTCGGTACGTTCGGGGCCCTCTGGCTTCTGCTGTTTGCAGCTCTGATTGCATGGCGCCGCGCCGATGTGCCCCAGATGCGACTGCTCTCGCTGTGGCTCGCGGTTTTTGTTTTTGCCGGCGCCACGCTTAGTTTCGCGGCGCCATGGGCGTGGGTGTATGATCCTCTTCAACATCTCCGGCAGCATTGCTGGGCCGTTGTCGGTGGCGCTGTTGGCGGCATTCGCCGGCTGCTTCGCCCCGCCGCTCTCGCGGCCTCGTCGTATCGCACAATGGCTCTGTTACACGTTCGTCACGATCGCAACCGCGATCTTCGTAATTTGGGATTGCCGGAGTTATCACGCTGCGGTTCGATCCGCTTCCCGTCGGCGGGATTGTTGGACTCGTTCCTATTGTGGCCGCTGTCCTGATGGCGGCGGTCTGCGGCGTACTGGCAATTGCCGCATCCCGCGGCGTCGAGCGTCAGCGAGCGGTGTGGACGCTCGTACCTATCGCGGCCATTCTTTTGCTGTTTCATAGTAGTTGAGATCGTAACCTCGTCGTCGCCATCCTACGCCATCGCCTTTGTCGTCGAACCTTATTAACATTCTGGTGTTTCTCGCCGCACCGGTCGCGCTGACGTACGCTGCACTCAGCCGTCGGCTGATCGACATCGGCTTCTTCTTGAACCGCGCCGTCGTCTTCGCGATCTTTCGACCATTGTGATCGGCGCGTTCGTTTTGGTCGAATGGGCCGCGAGTGAATGGCTCGTAAGCGCCAATCACACGACCAGCGCCATCGTCGGCATGGGCGTGCGCTCTGGTCCTCGGTCTATCGCTGCGCTATATTCACAAGTACGTCGAGCGATTCGTCGATCGCGTCTTCTTCCGCAAGCGGCACGAGGACGAGGCGGCGCTGCGCCGCTTCGCGCACGAATCGTCCTACATCACGGATCGTTCCATCCTGCTGGAGCGGGCGGTCCGCGAGGTGAAGGAGCATTCGAATGCCGACGATGTGGCCATTTTGACTCGCGACGGGACGGCGGCATATGTGTCAGCTTCCAATGGCGTGCGATCAACGGTTAGCGAGAATGATCCGGGCATTGTGGCGCTGCGCGCATGGGGCAAGCCGGTCGACCTCAGCGGCCTTGAAGGCTCCGAACTTCGGGGTGAGTTTGCATTCCCCATGATCTCGAGAAGACTCACTCCCTTTGCTGCGAGGTGCCTCGCACCGCGCCGCCTTGTACCCCCGGTCTTCTCTAGGAAGCTTTGAACGCGAATATGGCTGCTATCAATCCTGCTGTCTCGACGCCGATTCGCACCAAGTTCCATTGCCCCCATCGCCGGACCAGCGTCTTCACTGTCTGCGGATCGAGACTCGATGCGCCCGGTCCCCCTGGGTCGAGGCCGAGCTTCAAGTTGATAGGGAGGAAAACCAGAGTGACCATGGCCATATGGATAAGCCCACAGACACCTGCAACTGCTAGGGCCAGCCACATCCGAAGGCCCAATGCGATTGCGAGAACAATCGCAACCGACGCGAAGAGATAAAGGCCAGGCACCAACCTGCGCCAAAAACTGGGAACTCTCATTGCGTAGGGAGTCGCGAGCCATTCAAGCACGGATTTCGGAGGCTCGGAGGCAATGGCGGGAAAGAAGACCGTCGCGTAGTAAAGGTGCGCGCCCCACACCACTGCGAAAAACATCACAAGAAGCCACGAAACTGCTCGCGCTAGTTCAAGCATATGGACCGACCTCCAAATCATAATTTTGCGTCATCCTTCGCGTGAGGGTCGCGTAGAAGGGTGCCGCGCCGATGTCTCATATTATTCGGTCGTAGCCAGTTTTCATCCGTACCTGACCCCCTCGCCCTTAGCTCGCCACGCTGCACGGCGCTGCGATGCTGCGATCGCTTCGGGCTCAGAGTTTAGGTCGCTAAGAGCTTAGCCGCCTCGCGCCATGCTGCGAGGCGCGCGGGGCAGGGTGTCTCGTCTTGGATTTCCCCCTCTGCCCTGCGTGCGAGATCGCCGTCACGCGCGGTAAAGAAAGGCGGACGGACCGCTTGCTCTTGAATAGTCGGACGATGAGGGTCTTTGAACCGTGAATAGCTCGCGGCGGCGCATCTTGATCGTGGCGCTGCTGATTCTCGCTTATGTTTGTCTGTGGGGTCCGGACCTACGCCGCGTCTTCGGCCACCCCCTCGGGGAACTCGGTGTCGCTGTAAACACGAACAGTAGAGTCGTAGCGGTCGAGCCCAATGCGCGCGAGGCGGGCGTTCGTGTGGGCGACATCGTCGATTGGGGAAAGATGTCGTTTCGTGATCGCTACTTCTTGGCGTTGAGCGAGCGTACACTCGATCCCGGCACGCCGGTTATGATCTCGCTTCTCCGCTCCGGCCGCGATGTTACGGCTCGCCTCGTTACGGCTCCGGAGCCGGTGGGCGGGATTCATTCGGCTGCGTGGCGCTTCGCGTTCTCGATACTGTTCATGGCTCTCGGGGCGCTCGTCGTTCTGCGCCGTCCGTCGGCAGCGACCTGGGCTTTTTTCGTATACGCACTCGGAGCGGGCTATCCGCCGGTCAACGTTATACAGCTGGTCGGGCCGGCGTGGTGGATGCTTCTTACATTCTACTTTAACTCGGTTACTGACAGTACGAACTGGGCGCTCGTGATTTTTGCGATCCTCTTGCTGCACGAGGGTGCATTGCCTCGCTGGCGCCGCCTCGCGCTCGCCGCGACTGCCGCGCTCGTGCTCGCGCTGCTCTTGTCGGAGGCCGTCTTAGTGATCACGGTGGCGCGCGGCACGCCGTCTGCGGCCGCAATGTGGACGAGCCTTACGCTCACTGTGCTTCCGTTGTTCGTGGCGGCCGGGGTGCTCATGGCAACCAGGTCGGAGAGCTCGCCGGGGGTTCGGCAACGGTTGCGCTGGGTCATCGCGGGCGTGGTTGCCGGCGCGGTTGCCACCGCGGTAGCATTCGGGAGTACCCAGTTCGGCCTGGGGCTCTATCCCCTGACGTACGCGCAGTTCTCGTTTGCCCTTATCGTCGCCGCTCTGGCAATAGGAACGACCGTGGCGTACGCGATCTTGAAGCACCGCATCGTCGACGTGAACGTGGCGCTCAGCCGGGCGCTCGTCTACACGCTGATTTCGGCAATGGCCGTCGGGTTGTTCGCGCTCGTCGAGTGGTTTTTTTCGCACGCGTTTTCAGAGAGCAGAGCAGGACTCTTCGCCGACATCGGCCTGGCAGTGATACTCGGATTCTTCTTCAACTCGATGCACGCCCGCGTCGATCGGCTCGTCGACGGATTGCTCTTTCGGTCAAGACACCTCGCCGAACGGCACTTGGAGACCGTCATACATGCTATGGCGTACGCGCGAGGCCGAGATCACGTGGAGCGGCTGCTGATCGACGAGCCGGTGAGAGCCTTCTCTCTTGCAGCGGCGAGAGTGGTGCGAGTGCTCGATAGCACTGTCGACTGCGGGCTGGAGCATATCGACTCGCTCGTCGCCTATCTCGAAGCAGAACGAAAAGCCCTCCGTTTGAGCGACCACGGCTACATATGCGACTGGTCCGTTGCCATCGGCGTCTTTTCCCATAGCGCGCTCTCGGCGGTAGCATTGTACAGCCCACACCGCGACGCGACGGAACTCGACGGCGACGAGGTCGCACTCCTCGAGCGCCTCGCCGATGCCGCCGGCACGGCCTACGATCGCTTGGAGGCGGAGGCGCTGCGCGCTCGTGTCGCGATTCTAGAAGCGGAACTGCAAACTTCAGCGTGAGAGGTGCGCATCCGGAGCAGGCCATCGAGCAGCACGCGCTGCAAAGCGACGTGCCGCGCAACCTCGCCCCATGCGCGCCACGCTGCACGGCGCTGCGCAGCTGCGCGATCGCTAAGCGCTTAGAGTTCTAGAAGCCTCGCGCTTTGCTGCGAGGCACCTCGCACAGCCTCGCACCATGCGCCTCGCACCTATGCAGTTGAGCGCCTGGGGAGGGGGGCCTCGTTTTGGAAGTGCTCTACTCCTATCCCGCTAGGCGGCGGCGCGGGAATAGAGGAAGGGCGGAGCGCGGTCGCAGAGCCCCGCATCGCGCCTCGCGCGCGGCGTGTCGCGCAAAGCCTTACAGCATAAGGCGTTCCGGCGCACTAACTCTCGGCGCTTAGCGATCGCACTTTTTGCAAAGCGCCTTGCAAACTTTGCATCAGCGTTTGCAAATCTCGGCGCGTCGCGCTAAGCCTTGTGGCGCAAGGCTCCGCGGCGTATGGACCGATGCACGGCGGGTGCAGGGTGCATGGGGCGAGCGTCGCGACGCAAGCGAGCAGATGCGGCGTCCTTTGCCCCTTATTGCGTGGCGCTACCTCGAAATCGCTAGACCCTGGATCTGCCCCGTCAAATCAGTCGAGATGGTCGTTATCGGTGCGCCAGTGTATGGCGGCGTGTATTCCGTTACCGTGGTGTTGCCTTCGTTCGCGACGAAGAGATCGCCGGAGGACTTGAACGCCAGACCCGCGGGCCTATCCATATCCGTCGAGATGGTCGCTATCGGCGCGCCGGTATAGGGCGACGCGTACTCCACGACGGTGCTGTTACTAGCCATCGCGACATAGAGGTCGCCGCTCGCGTCGAACGCTAAGCCGTCCGGGCCTTGCATGCCGTTCGTGATCGTGGCGATGGGCGCGCCGGTATAGGGCGACGCGTACTCCAACACCGTGTTATTATTACCCGTCGAGACGAAAAGATCGCCGCTCGCGTCAAACGCGAGAGCGGTCGGCGAGCCGACGCCGATGGTGGCGAGGGGCGCGCCGGTATAGGGCGACGCGTACTCCGTCACGGTGCTGTTTCCCAGGTTCGCGACGAAGAGGTCGCCGCTTACGTCGAAAGCTACACCGAACGGTGCGTCCACGCTGTTCGAGATGGTGGCGGTGGGCGCGCCGGTATAGGGCGGCGCGTACTCCGTCACGGTGCTGTTGCTGTAGTTCGCGACGAAGAGGTCGCCCGAGGCGTTCAGTGCCGCACCAAAGGGGCAGTCCAGATTGGTCGAGAGGATCGTCGGCGTGCCGGTGTACGGCGGCGCGTACTCCACCACGGTGCTGTTGCCGCAGTCTGCGACGAACAGCTTCTGCAAAGGAGCGCTTGGGATGGCGTGCGTGGACTTGCAGGCGGTTAGCAGAAGCAGAATCGCGACGCCGGCGGCTCCGAGCGCGGCAAACGGGCACCGTTTCATAATGATCCTCCAGGGAATGGCAAAGGCCACGCGACGTAGCGCTGAGGGTGTTTCTTCCTGATAGAGCGCTCATCCACCTCCGCGCTCTCGATCAGTTAGAGGGCAACGCCTCGTGAGCCGGGGCTGGGGCACTCCCTCTCTTATTTGCGGACTTTCTTCTACGAGAGCGACGAAGGCTGACCAATGCCTCGGATGCGGCACGCGCGCCCCGGCACGAAAGCGGGAGCAGGCAGCGAGGCTTAATCCCGTGGCCTGGGCGATCTCCGAGAGTGAAAGTGCGTCGAGCTTCGGCGTAACCTCGCGCAAGAACCACCCACGATCGTGCGTGTCCGTGTGCTCGCGCCTCCATTCCCGGTTACGCAGATGGTGCTCGGCGTTGGCGGCACCGCGCTTGCGCCCGGCCTGCGAGGTCGCGCGCGGGTCCTCGCCGTTGCGAACCTGCCTCGCAAGCGCCTCGCGGGCTATCTTGATCGCGCGCTCACCTCGCGCGCGACGCGCCTGCAGTAGACACGCCTCGCAGTAGCGGCGCCGGCGCTTGAGGACGGGCTCGCCGCACGATGCACACGCAGCGGGAAAGAGTGCGAGGCCTTCTGGGCGGGGCGTACCCCATGCCTTGCTTGCATATGGGCGCGGTTTCGACACTTTGCGAGGCGTTGTGTTCAATGGGGAGTGTGCGAGCATTTTTCGTGCGGCGTTTCCGTTTGCACGATGCGAGGTTCTCTCTTGAAACGCTTGCGATCTGGACGTGGGCGCTCGAAACGCTTGCGCGAGATGCGCCACGATAGGCGCCATGGGCATACGCCATTTCGGAAGGGTAAGTGCGAGGTCGTGGGTCAGCGTCGCACGGACGCGGCACACACCGTTGGAGAGCTCCACGAAGTCACGCGAGGTGAAGACCTGCCCCTCCAAGAGATCGAGCACGAAGGCGTCCACCTCGGGACGCACGGGCTCCATGGCGTCAAGGGCAAAGGAGTCGCGGTTGCGCTGGTCCGCGTGCAGGACGCCTAACGTGGAGTCTAAGCCTGCTGCGAGGAGTGCGAGGCGCGACTCCGATTCGAGCAGACTATAAAGGTAGTTCAGGAGCGCATTCACTGGGTTCGTGGCCGCGCGAGGCGCTCCGGTAAGGATGGACGCTCGCGAGCCGTACATATCCAATGAAGCGACCATCGGGGCGTGGATCTACGTCTAGCACCCATTGAAGCTTCTGGTCGGCCGTTGTGCTAATAACGCGCCGCTTAAGTTCCGCATATGCGTCCTCAAGCGATTGCGCTTCGAGCGGTAGGCCTGGATATGATATTTCAAGAGCAGTCTTCGGGGCTTCCCTATCTAGCTCCACGAGGCGGTTCACGAGCTTCTTGACGATCGCTAGTGGATCGCGCTCTTGAGCACTCTGGGTGTCGTGCGTCGTACCCGATATACTAGCTTCATTTACGCCCACTGTGGCAGTTATTTTCCGAAAAAGTCGCGGAGCGCCTCCCGGCGTTTCAAATGAGCCCCTCGCCCCATGCGCGCCACGCTGCACAGCGCCGCGAGGCTCGCGATCGCTTGGCGACTGGCGCTTAGAGCTCTGCGAGGTTAGCGCCTTGCGTGCGAGGCCTCGCGCGAGGCTGCGAGGTCGCCAATTCGCCTCGCACCACGAGCCTTGCGCTGGGTGTCCTGGCTGTTGGGTCTCGGTGACCCGTAGAGGAGAAGGACGGCTACCAACTAACTCACGGTCCTCACTACTAAGGAGCATCTTGCTGTGAAGCATTCCTCATTTGCCGCACTCGGCGCCGCCGGCGTCGCCCTCATGCTACTCTTGACCGCCTGTAAGTCCACAAACGCCATCCCGAGCGTGGTGACCTTCAAGCACATGTACCTTTCCAACGACGCCGCGGGCGGCGAGATTTTCGTCTACGACCTTCCCGTCACCGCTGCGAGTACGCCCGTTGCAACCGTCAGCGCTGGAACGGACCCCGGCGAGCTCTTCGTCGACTCCGGCCATCGGCTCTTTGTGCCGCAGTTCAGCAGCACGGTGCCGGAAGTCCTAGTCTATAACCTGCCGCTGACCGCGTCGAGCACTCCCGCTTTCACCCTCTCGACGTCGCAGGATGAACCGGAGTCAGTCGCCCAGGATTCCGCGGGCAACATCTATGTGGCCGATACCCAAGGCGGCGGTTACATCGACATTTACACCCATCCTGTGAACGCTGCCGCATCTCCCTCGGCGACGATCTCGAATAACGCCGTCGGCAACTCCGGTTTAAAGGATCCATACGACATCGCGGTTGCACCGAACGGCGATCTCTACGCATCCGACGCCCAAGACATCAATCAGTTCACGCCGCCGTTTAGCGCATCGAGCGTGCCTTCGGCGAGCGTAACACCGAACCAGGACAACTTCGGCTTGCGCGTCGATTCGAACAACCGCGTGTTCGTGGCGGACGCGACGACCAACGGTACCATCGACGTCTTCACCCAGCCGTTCACGAGCGCGAGCTCACGCGCATTCGGGCTGGTGCTGAGCGGGGAGTACATCACGGGGATGGCCTTTGACGGCTCCGGAAACCTCTGGGCGGTCGATGGCGCCCACGCCGTTTGGAAGATTCCCGCGCCGATCACTTCGTCGAGCACGGCGACGCAAATTCTCACCGGAACCGGTGGCTACGGCATCGTCTTCGGCCCGTAGACGACGTTGCACCGGTGGAATCAAGTATCGAAGTAGGGGAGCGCCGAGCCCGTCGCCGCAGCCGTCGCGGTAAGCGCGCGCATGCGCTTTGATGCACCCTGCATCCGCCGTGCATCGGCCGATGCGGCGCGACGCCTTACGCTGTAAGGCTTTGCGCGATGCGCCGAGATTTGCAAACCTGGATGCAAAGATTGCAAGGCGCTTTGCAAAAGCGCCCAGCGCGCCACGCTGCACGGCGCTGCGAAGCTGCGGATCGGCTTAGCGCTTAGATAGCTAAGAAGCCTCGTAGTCTGGGGGGGTCCGTTTTGGATCGCTCAACTTCGCTTTGCGCTCAGTCAACTAGAAATTGAGAGGCGGCGAACAAGGGCCAAGAACGCCGAAAAGCCTTGCAGTTATTGACTTTTGCCCGGGGTCCGTCTTAGATCGCTTAACTCCTATCCCGCTACGCGGCGGCGCCGTGGCATTTCTTGAATTTCTTGCCGCTGCCGCACGGGCAAAGATCGTTGCGCCCGACTTTCGGTTGATCGCGCTGCATCGGCTTGGCGGGCTCTTCGTCGTCGTTGATTCGTGTGCAATTGTTGTGGCGCGGCGTGACGGTGCCGGGCATCGGGCCGAGCAACTGCTCGACCTGCTGCGGCGCGAGCCGTCCCTGGGCGCCCGCGGGAACGGGCTGCGGAACATTTCGCCCGGAGCGGAATCGGTTCGAACTGTGGCCGGCGGACACGAGGTTCCCGTCGCCGCGGCGGACCGTGCTCGATCACGACGCGGAAGACGCCTTTGATCGCTTCGTCGGCGATGTTGTTCTTGAGCGATTCGAAGATCTCGAACGCTTCTTTTTCGTACTCGACGCGCGGATCTTTTTGGCCGTAGCCGCGCAGACCGATGCCGGTCTTGAGGTGATCCATCACGTAGAGATGGTCGACCCACTGCCGGTCGATGATCGGCAGCAAGAGATAGCGCTGTCTCGACGACGCGCAGAATCTCCGGCGTGACCTCGTGCTCTTTCGCCTCGTACGCCTCGACGGCGTGCTCGCGCAGCACGCGCCGAATCTCCTCGCGATCCTTCTTCTCGAAGATCGTCGACCGTAAGCGCTGCGCTTGATCGGAAAGATCAGCTCGAGCTCGTTGAGCATCTCGGCGAGATCCCACTCGCTCGGATGCGCGTTCTCGGGCGCGTTCTCCTCGACGGCTTCGTCGACTTTGGCTTCGAGCGTCTGCAGCATGAACGTCGCGCGAGTCGAACGTTCCCTTCGAGGATCGCCCGGCGGTCGCCGTAGATGACCTCGCGCTGCTTGTTCATCACGTCGTCGTACTCGAGGACGTGCTTGCGAATCTCGTAGTTGTGGTTCTCGACCTTGCTCTGCGCGCGCTCGATCGACTTCGTGACCAGCCCCGATTCGATCGGCTGCTCGTCGGTGAAGCCGACGCGCTCCATGATCGTTGGTCATGCGCTCGCCGCCGAAGAGCCGCATCACTTCGTCTTCGAGCGAGACGTAGAAGCGCGACGAACCCGGGATCGCCTTGGCGGCCGGAGCGTCCGCGCAGCTGGTTGTCGATGCGCCGCGATTCGTGGCGCTCGGTGCCGATGATGTGCAGGCCGCCGTTGCGCGGCGACGCCGTCGCCGAGCTTGATGTCGGTGCCGCGGCCCGCCATGTTGGTGGCGATCGTCACTTGGCCGTCTTGTCCGGCATCCTTGATGATCTCGGCTTCCTGCTCGTGGTACTTCGCGTTGAGCACGTTGCACTCGACGCCCTTGCGCCGCAGCATCGTCGCGAGCAGCTCGCTCTTCTCGATCGAGCGCGTGCCGACCAGCACCGGGCGGCCTTTCTGGTGCTCGTCGATGATCTCGTCGACGACCGCGTCGAACTTCGCCTTCTCCGACTTGTAGACGATGTCGGAGTTGTCTTTGCGGACCATCGGCATGTTCGTCGGAACGACGACGACGTCGAGTCCGTAGATGTCGCGGAACTCGCGCTCCTCGGTCTTCGCCGTTCCGGTCATGCCGGCGAGGTGATCGTAGAGCCGGAAGAGATTCTGGAAGGTGATCGTGGCGAGCGTCTGATCCTCGCCGCGAACCTTGATGCCTTCCTTCGCTTCGATCGCCTGATGGATGCCGTCGGAGTAGCGCCGGCCGTACATCAGGCGGCCGGTGAACTCGTCGACGATGATCACCTCGCCGTCCTTGACGATGTACTGCTGGTCGCGATGGAAGAGATTCCACGCCTTGAGCGCAGCGTTGAGCTGATGCGTCGAGCTCGATGTTGCGCTGCTCGTAGAGATTCTGGATGCCGAGCATCTTCTCGACCTTGCGCGACGCCGGCTTCGGTGATCGGAACGGCGTGCGCCTTCTCGTCGACGGTGTAGTCCTCGTCCTTCTTCAGGCGCGGAATGATCTGCGCGAACTTGTCGTACAGCTCGCGTCGACTCTTGCGACGGCCCGCTGATGATCAGCGGCGTGCGCGCTTCGTCGATGAGAATCGAGTCGACTTCGTCGACGAGCGCGAAGTACAGCTCGCGCTGCACGAGGTCTTCGACCTGCCACGCCATGTTGTCGCGCAGGTAATCGAAGCCGACTTCGTTGTTGGTGACGTAGGTGACGTCGCAGTTGTAGGCCGCGCGGCGCTGCGCGGAATCGAGACCGTGCTGGATGATGCCGACGGTCAAGCCCGAGGAACTCGTAGATCGGCCCCATCCACTCGGCGTCGCGGCGGGCCAGATAATCGTTGACGGTGACGACGTGCACGCCGCGGCCTTCGAGCGCGCGCGCGTACACCGGCAGCGTCGCGACCAGCGTCTTGCCCTCGCCGGTCTTCATCTCGGCGATGCGCCCCTCGTAGAGCACCTGGCCGCCCATGATCTGCACGTCGAAGTGGCGCATGCCGAGCGTGCGCTTGCCGGCCTCGCGAACGACGGCAAAGACCTCGGGCAGCATCGCGTCGAGCGCTTCGCCCTCGCGCGAGCCGGCGCGTGAAACTCGGCGGTCTTCGCCCGCAGCTCCTCGTCGGAGAGCGCACGCATCTGCTGCCTCGAGCGCATTGACGCGCTCGGCGGTGCGGCGCAGACGCGCGACCTCTCGCTCGTTGCCGTCGATGAGGGCTTTGAGAAATGCCATATGTGCTTGCTATACCTTTGCCAGGGGAAGGGTCACCGTAAACGTGCTCCCCTCGTGCTCTATAGACCGCACGGAGATACCTCCCCGATGCGCGTCGACGATCTTTTTCGAGATATACAGACCGACCCCGGATCCCGCGATCCCCAGCCTTCGAGCGTTGCTCGCCCGCCCGAACCGCGTGAAAAGGGTCGCCAGCTCCTCCTGCGGGATGCCGATCCCTCGATCCTGTACGTCGATCTCGGCTTGCTCCCCGTCACGCCGCAACACGATTTTCACCGAGCCTTCCGAATACTTGAGCGCGTTGCCGACCAGATTGTCGATCACGTGGCGAAAGCGATTCGCGTCGAGATCGACCATGATCGCCTGGCCGGGCGACTCCAGTGCGATACGCGGGTTGTCCGCGCGCCGCGGTCTTCAGGCATTGGGCAAGAAAGGCGCGCAGGTCGATTCGTGCGCGAGCGAGCGAAAAGCCCTCGGACTGCGTCTGCGCGAGCACGAGAGCGTCTTCCGAGAGACGTACGAGCCGGTTCGTCTGCGCGAAGATCGTCTCGACCTCGGCGCAGGCGAGCCGGTCTCCATCAACAGCTCGCAATAGCCCAAGATCACCGTGAGCGGACCCTTGAAATCGTGAGCCAGCATCGCGAGGAGATCGTCCTTGAACTCGTTGGATTCTTGCAGCGCGCCGTTGGCTCGCTGCATCGCTTCGTATAACTCGAGGTTGCGCAGCGCCAACGCGAGGAGTGCGCCCAACTCCTGCAGCAGGCGCAGATCGTCGCGAGCGAACCGAGCGCCGCGACTGCTGCCGACAACCAGGAAGGCGTCGATCGTATCGCCGGAGATATCCGACGCGGTGCGCGAGAGCGGGATTACGACGTAGCCGGGACCGTCGATCAGGCGCTGCACGCGGCGCTCGTCGCCCGCCGTCGCGCCCGGGCGTTTCGCCGCGAAGCGTCACGTCGAATCCGCAGGCCGCAAGCGTCTCATCGATCCCTTCGCCGTAGGCGGCGACCTTCTCGTAACGGCCGCCGGTCCAGCGCAACACGCACGTGCGCTCCGCGTGAACCAGCGCGGCGGCGAATCGGCACATGACCTCGGCGAGCGGCTGCAGCGACGTGTGGCTCAAAATCGTACGCGCGGCCTCCGCCAACGTCTCGCGCTCTTGCGCGCGGCGCAGCTCGCGCTCGTAGGCGTGGGCGTTCGTCAGGACGATCTCGAGATGTGACCCGAGCGTGCGGAAAAACGTGGACGCGTTCCTCGGCCGGCCAGTCGATCGGTTCCTCCGACGCCCGAACGACAAATGCACCCCAGAGCCGTCCCTCCAGCCGCAGCGGAACGAGCACGCCGCCGACTTCGCCAAAGAGCGCGCGTCGTACGCCCAACGGGAGCGACTCCGCATCGGAGGGCTCGTCGAGGCCGAGGAACGGTTCGAGCGGCTTGCGCTCCACGGTCATCTCCGGCATGAATCCGCCGCGTCTCTCGGACGCGCACCGCACGCCGCTCCAGGACGGTCGTCTTCGAGCCCATACGCGACGCAATCGACCGGGAGTTCGTGCGAAACCGTGACGACGAAGACGAGCAACACCTCGTCGACGTACTGCGTGTCGCGAAGGATTCGCACGACGCGTTCGAGCGATTCGGCTTGACGCCGTCGCGCGCGCTCGCGTTCGTAGAGCCGGCTGTTGGAAAGCGCGAGGCCGACGTGGAATGCCAGCACGCGTAGCGCGCCGACGTCGGATTCATCGAGCAGACGCGGCTCGTTGAAGCAGAGCAACATTGCGTCTTCGACGCGGCCGTCGACGATGAATGGCATCCCGATCGCGCTGTGCGCGCCCTCGCCGTACGCCGCCGCACGTTCCGGAAGGCGTTCGCGTCGCAGCGTCAGGCCGCCGAAAACCTTGCGCAGATCACCGTCCAATGCGATCGCGGGCGCGACCGGGGCGCCACCGCGGGCAGCCTGCGCGACGACCGCCGCGTTCCTTCCGGCATCGGCACGTTCGTAAACGATGCAACGATCCGCGCCGAATGCGGCGCGTACTTCCTCGACGATGCCCGCGAGCACTTCGCGCCGGTCGAGCGACTTGTGCAACCGCTCGTTCACCATCGCGAGCAATCGGCTCTCGCGCGACTGCCGTTGCGCTAGTTCGAGCGCCTCGGTAATGTCGCCGACGGCCTTTGACCGTTCCTCGGCGGTTGTCGCTGCCGCGAGACGCTCGAGCGCGGCGATCGGGTCGATTGCTACGGCACCAATCCCAAGCCGATCGGAACGCCCGGTGAAGTATAGCTGGTCATGGGCGCCACGTTGCCGTTCGCGCTCGCCGCAAAGACGTACACCATGCCGGCACCCGTCGAGGTCGTGTCGGCAACATAGATGTTGCCGCTTGCGTCAACGGCGACGTCCGTAGGCGCGAAGAGCTTCGTGTTCGAGCCCGTAATCTTTCGCGAAGGCGCCTGGTTGACCGATCCGCTGAGGCCGGACGGGAAGACGAGGATGCTCGGCGCTACCGATACACTGCCTTCGTCCGAAACATAGAGGTTGCCGCCGGAGTCGATGGCGATGCCGCTGGGCTGCGTCAGGCCGGTCAACGCGCCGGCGATCACGAGGGTCGGGGCGATGTCGAGCGGTGTCGGCGTCGGGCTCGGCGTCGGTGAAGGTGACGGTGTCGCTCCGATCGGCGTCGGCGTCGGCGTCGGCGTCGGAACGGGAGTCGGCGTCGGAACGGGAGTCGGCGACGGCGATGGAATCGCGAAGGCCTCGACCGAAGCGTTTTGGAGGTTCGTGACGTATCCCGTGTAGCCGCTGACCGCCACGCCGCTCGGAACGTTCATCAGTGTATTTGGACCGGCAATGGTCTGCTCGGGAACGGTCACGCCGAGTGTCGCGTCGCTCGGGTTATAGATGAGCAACTGGCTCTCGTACGGCGAGCCCGCCATCGGGTTCACGTTCGCGACCAGCACGAGCTTGTCGGTCGCCTCGATCGCGATCCCCCGCGGGCGCACGATGCCGCCGCTCCCACCGTTGATCACGCCGATCGGGTCCACGTTTCCGGTCGCGAGCGTGGCGATCTCGATGATGCGGCCGGTGTTCGTGCTCGGATTATAGTTCGTGACCCAGAGATTGTTGCTTCCGTCGAAGGCAAGGTATTGCGGAGCGACGAGGCCGGTGCTGCCGCCGCCGATCTGATACGCCGGGCCTTTTCCGGTCGCCTCACCAACGGTATAGATCGAAACCGCGTTTTGGGTGCTGTTCGTCACGTACAGCGTTCCCGCGGGGAAATTCGGGCCGATGCTCAGGTTGCTCACGCTGTTCGCGTTGCTGCACGCCGCGATTGCGACGACTGCGGACAGGACGATGAGACCCACGGTAAGCTTACGTGGCATGTTCACGAAGGCCCAGGTTCAATCGGCGGGCTGAGTTTCCTGGAAAAGCGGCGATATGTCGGGGCCGCCCAGCGAATTCCCAGGCCAAAACGGCCGCGGCGACGAGCAGCAGGAGCAGCAACGCCGCCGTCAGCAGGCGCCGGCGAACGGCCCTGGGACGACTGGACTCCGTGTCGATGATGCTGCGGGGCATGCTTCCTCACCAAGACTAGAGCGAGCGCCTGACGGGGTGATTCACGGCTCCGGTACCAAGCGTCCGGAGCAGCTGAGCGACCGTTACGAAACGGTAGCCGTCGGCGCGAAACCGCTGCACGATTGCCGGAAGCGCCTCGATCGTCGCAAGCTTCCCGTTGTGCAGCAAGATGATGTCCGGTTGTGTCGCGTAACGCTCGACGTGCGCGACGATCTGTTCCGGCGTCACCGTGCGCCAGTCGCCGCTGTCGTCGGTCCATAGAACCACATGGTAGCCGAGGAGCTGTGCGACCCTCAACGTTTCCTCGTTGTAACGGCCGTGCGGCGGCCGCATCAGCCAGTCAACCGACGGATCGCGCGTCAACGTCCAGAGCACATCGCGGCCTCGTAGGATCTCTTCGCTTACCTGGGCGGGCGTTTCGTGATCCAGATCCGGGTGCGAATACGTGTGATCGCCGACCTCGTCGCCGTCGCGGACGATGCGTTGCGCGAGTTCGGGCCATTGTTCGGCATCGCGCCCGATGAGGAAGAACGTCGCCGGGACGTGCAAGTCTTCGAGCTGATCGAGCAACAGCGGCGTGAAGACCGGATAGGGGCCGTCGTCGAAGGTCAGCGCGACTTCTTTGTCGAGATCGTCCGCGTCGACGACCGTTCGATCGTGCAACACTCGGTAGATTCTCGAATCGAGCGCATCGGAAAACTCGCGATGCGCGTTCATCGCCGGCGTGAGAACGGCAATCTTATGATTGCTCAAACGCAAGAACAGGCGCACGCCGACCACGAGCCCCGCAAGGACGGCGATCGCGGCGACGGCGCTTAGAACGCGTAGCCAGCTCGTTCGGTCGTTCACGGACCGGGCTGCGTTGTTGCTTGCAGCTGCGCGAGATCGCGTCCGATGATGATCGTGACATCGCTGCGCGGCGGCTGCGCCGACGTTTGGTCGGGAACGATGCTCACGGTTTGCCACGACGACGGCATCGCTTCGCGCACTCGCGCTCCTGCGAACAGGACGCTCGAGTGCTCGTGGATCTCCGTCGTTGCAAGGTCGTCGCTGGACGCGTCGCCGATGTCGCCGATTTGAAATCCGGCTCGCCGCAGGCGCTCCGCTATGAGATGCGCCGCACCCCGCACGCCGCTCGCGTTCTCGACGTCGATTCGCAGCGTCGAGGGCGGGATGGCAGCAAGCGCGAGCGTGTCGGGCGACGGCACGGGCGAAGGCGGCGCGACGAGCATTTGGTGCACGAGCTGCGCCTTCTCCGGGTCGTTCGGAATCAGGTCGTCTCCGTCGGCCATCTCGACGTCACCGGTATACGGCACTTGCTTGGCATCGAAATCCGCCGGCGTGATGTCCGCGTAGTAACTTGCGATCGAAAGCATCTCGCTCTGGGTCATATTCGTTTGCAGATTGTCCCGGACGATCGCGATGAGCGTCCCGAGGCGAAGCAAGGTCGCAATCTTGTTCCCCTTGATCTTGTCGATCACCGCACGGGCGACTTGTTGCTGCCGCATGATCCGGCACGGGTCGCTGCACCAATCGTGGCGGAACCTCGCGTATCCTACGGCTTGCGCTCCGTCCAGGTGCTGCATTCCGGGTTTGAAGTGGATGTGGAGGTGTCCCCACGTGTCGTCGTAGTCGATCGGCCCGTTCACGCAATGGTGCGGGTTCTCCAGGCAATCGGAGTTCATCACGTCGACGTCGACGCCGCCGAGCGCGTCGATGATGTCTTTCGCGCCGTTGATTCGAAGCACGGCGTAGCGGTCAAAGCCTGGAATCCCAAGGAACCCCGCAATGACTTTTTGCGCCTCGACGGGACCGCCGTCCGACTGCGCTTCATTGATCTTATGCCGGCTGCCGTCGGGGAAGGTCGCGAGCATGTCGCGCAAGACCGACAATTCGTAGATGCGGTGGTTTGCGAAATCGAAGTTCACCGCCCAGATCACGTCGCTGCGCGACGAACTCGAGAAGGGTTGATCGTTGTTGGTGTAATCGTAATCTAGGCCTTCGACGAGCACGACGAGGTTCTGCTTGCCGAATACCTGTTGCGGAGTCGGAATGAACGCTCGCGAAACGGCCAGCAACGGATTGAGGTGCTTACCGAAGACCAAATAGCCGGCAAGCACGGAGGCCAGCCCAATGCAAACGAGCGCCGCGACGATGAGCGCGCGCCGCACGCCGCGCGGCGGGCGACGAAATCGGAAGTCTTGCTCTGCGAGATGTTTGCTCAACTTGCCTACCGGTAGTTGACGAACTGCAGCGGCAGCTCGAAGTCCATGGCCTTCAAGGCGGCAATCACGCGCTGGAGATCGTCCTTGTTCTTTCCCGAAACGCGAATCTGATCGTCTTGATACTGCGCGCTCACCTTGAGCTTGAGCGACTTGATCTTCTCGGTCAGCACTTTGCCGCGATCTTTCGGGATTCCGCTGCGGAGCGTGATGACCCGCCGCACCGTTCCGCCTGCGGCCGGCTCGAGTGCGCCGAACTCGAACGCTTTGATATCGATGCCGCGACGAACCGCCTTCGACTGAACGACGTCGATCACGTTGCGCATCTTCATCTCGTCGTCTGAAACGATGGTGATCGCCTTCGTATCGTGCTCGATCGACGTCTTCGAATGCTTGAAATCGAAGCGATTCTCGATCTCGCGTCGAGCTTGATTGATCGCGTTTTCCAACTCTTGTCCGTCGATTCGGGACACCACGTCAAAGGACGATTCGCTGGGCAATCTGCCTCCCTTTCACATCACGACTTTGCGCTCGACGACGCTGCCCACGGCGCCCATCTTCCCGAGGTCGCGGCCGTCGACGATGAGATCCGCAGCCCCGGCGTTCCCGACGAGCACGTCCGCGCTCTTTCCATAGAACGTCTTGGTGGTTCCCGGGGGATAGGTTCCTTCAATGCTAGCACCCCCGTCAACGACGACGCGCAGCCAACATAGGCCCGAGAGCCGGAGCGTCAACGCATGCGTCGTGGAACCGGCAAGCGGGCTTCCGCTCGGCATCGGCGTAGCGCCCGGCGAGAGCGCGCTGCTGGGACTGAGTGACGGCGCCGGCGGCGTGACCGACGGGGACGCGACGGCGACGGACGCAGGGCTCGACGCGGGCTTTTGCAGCGTCAGCTCGTTGTAGACCACGAAGGCGATCAGGACAACCGCGACGAGCGAAGCAAGCCAGATGAGCGGTGAAAGCTGGAGGTTTCGGCGCGCGCCTCCTCGCTCGGCGTCGACCACCCATCCTTGAGAGGGGACGATGGCGCCGCCGCCTTCCTCCCCCAGGTTGAACGCCGCAACCACCTCTTCCGCGTCCAGCCCGAGGAAACGCGCGTAGGTGCGCAGGAAGCCCCGGACGTATACCGGCGCTCCGATGGCGTTCCAGTTCTCATCTTCGATGGCCGCCAGGTACACCGCGCGGATCCGGACTTGTTCGGCGACTTCTGGAAGGGAAAGGCCGCGGGCTTCGCGTGCGGTTCGGAAACGCTGACCCAGCGCCGGCATGACGCCCCTTCTGTTACACCCGATGACCTGTTATCCTGGTTCTTGAAAATGAGCAAAGCCCGTGTCGTCGCCGCGATGAGCGGCGGCGTCGACTCAGCCGTTGCAGCCGGTCTCCTGGTCGAATCCGGGTACGACGTCGTCGGCGTCACCATGAAGATGTACGAACCGACACGCCCGGCCTTTACGAAGAGCTGCTGCGGGATTGACGACTTCGATGATGCCCGTGCGACCGCCGCAAAGATCGGCATCCCGCATTATGTGCTCGATTTCGAGCAAGCGTTTCGCCGCTCGGTCATCGAGCGCTTCGTCGACGATTACGCGCGCGGTCGAACGCCGAACCCTTGCGTTTCGTGCAACAACTTCGTCAAGTTGGGAACGCTCGCGCGCTACGCGAGACAATTGGGCGCCTCGTACGTCGCAACGGGCCACTACGCGCGCGTCGCGCATTGCACCGACGGGACGCATCTCTTTCGCAATCCGCACGAGAAGGATCAGGCGTACGCGCTCGCTCAGCTCGCACCCGAGCAGCTTTCGATGCTGCTGCTACCGTTGGGCGATTTCGACAAGGCGACGACGCGCGCGCACGCGCGACGATTGGGCTTCCGCGTGCACGACAAGCGCGAGTCGCAGGACATCTGCTTCGCCGAAGGCGGTGACTACCGCGATCTGCTCGACCGCATCCGGCCCGGGCTCGATCGCCCCGGCGATTTCGTGAACGAGAGCGGAGAGCGCGTCGGAACGCATGCCGGTGTCGCTCGATACACGATCGGACAACGTGCGGCGCTCGCCGACGGCACCGGCCCGCGATACGTGACGCGCATCGACGCCGAGAGCGGAACGATCACGATCGGGCGCGAGGAAGAGTTGCTCGCAGGCGGCTTGATCGCCGAAGACGTGAACCTCGTGCGCCCCGAACGCTTCGCCCCATCGCCGACGGCCGTTCGAGCGATGATCCGGTATCGCGCCGAGCCGGTTGCCGCACGCGCGAGGCTCGACGGCGAGCGCCTGGAGCTGACCTTCGAGCGCCCGCAACGAGCGGTTGCGCCGGGACAGCTGCTCGCTCTCTTCGACGAAACTACGAACGAGGTGCTTGCCGGAGCGACGATTAAGTCGGCGTTATGAAACGCTTGCTCGCCCTCAGTGCAGCCATATGCCTCTTGGGTGCGGCGGCGCCCGCCAACTACAATGCGTTCGGCGTCGCCGTGCTGCAACGCCTCGGTGAGCAGTCGGCAACGCAGAACGTCTTTATCTCGCCGGTCAGCATCGGCGTGGCGATGGCGATGGCCGCCGATGGCGCGGCGGGAAGTACTCGGGTTGCACTCCTTCATGGTTTGCGATTCGACGGCTCGAACTTGGCGAGCGCAAACGCGGCGCTCATCGCGTCGCTCCGGTCGAATCACGACGCGCAGGTCGGCATCGCCGACGCGATTTGGCTGAGAAACGACATCCCGCCTCGCGCGCAATACGTCTCGCTTCTGCAAAGCAGCTACGACGCCCAAGCGCAAGCGCTGCACTTCGGCGATCCCTCGGCCGCAGCAGCGATCAACGCCTGGACGAAACTGCACACGCTCGGCCTCATCGACCATCTCATCGACAGCACGAACCCCCTCGACTTTGCTTTCCTCACGAACGCATTGGCCTTCGAAGGCAAGTGGAGCGTGCCGTTCGAGCACAGCGCGACGAGTTCGCAGCCGTTCACCGACGCGAGCGGACTCAAACACAACGTGCAGATGATGTCTCGAACGGGTTCGTTCGAGGGCGCGGTCGAGCCGTCGTTCCGCGCCCTTCGCCTTCCGTACGGAAGCGGCGGCTATGCCGCGTACGTTCTTCTTCCCAACGGCAGCAACGTGAATGCGTTCTTACGCACGCTGAGTGCGTCGACGTTCGATCGGCTTGCGCGCTCCGTCCAAGACGAGGAACTCGCGGTCGAGCTACCCCGCTTCACCGCGACCTACCAGGCCGATCTCAACGACGTGCTGAGCAGCCTGGGCATGGGCATTGCCTTCTCGAGCGAGGCAGACTTCTCACCGATGACCGGGCAACGCGTACGCATCGCGGACGTCCGTCACAAGGCGTACGTGCGCGTCGACGAGGCGGGGACGGTCGCGGCCGCCGCCACGTCGGTCGGGATGCGTATGACCGCCATACGGCTGGAACCGACACCGCTACCGTTCATCGTCGACCGGCCGTTCGTATTCGCATTGCGTGATGAACGCACCGGAGCGCTGCTCTTTATAGGGGTTATCCGGACGATTCCGCCGGCGTAGGCTTCTCTACGCCGTTGCGAGCGCGTAGTCGGAGCGGATGTTCCAGTACGTATCGCGGATGGCCGGCGTGAAGCCGGCGCCGAGAATCGCTTCCTCGAGGTCGCGGCGCGAGGCTTCGTTCGTGCTCGCCGGCATCGTGCACGACCTGCTCCTCGATGATCGTGCCGCCCATATCGTCGCAGCCGTAGAAGAGCGCGAGCTGTCCCATCTTCAACCCCGGCGTGAGCCACGACGCCTGCAGGTGCGGAACGTTGTCGAGGTAGAGGCGCGAGATCGCAAGCACGCGCAAGTACTCCAGGCCCGTGGATTCCTTGCCGCGCAGCGGCGTCTTGAACGGGATGTAGTACCATGGGATGAAGGCCGTGAAGCCGTGCATCTCGTCCTGCAAGCTCGCGAATGACGTGCAAATGCTCGATGCGCTCGGACGCCGTTTCGATCGAGCCGAACATCATCGTCGCGGTCGTCGGCATGCCGAGGGCCTGCGCCTCGCGCATCACGCCGAGCCATTCGTGCGGCTTTACTTTGCGCGCCGAGATCCGCTTGCGCACGCGCTCGACGAGAATCTCCGCTCCCGCGCCGGGAAGCGATTTCATCCCCGCAGCCTTGAGGCGCTGCAAGCACGTCACGCACCGGAAGGCTTTCGATCGTCGAGAGCCCGACGATCTCCGATACCGAGAGCGAGTGAAGGTCGACGTGCGGATACTCGGCGCGCACGCGCGCGAATAACTCTTCGAACCACTCGATGCGCAACTCCGGGTTGACGCCGCCCTGAATCATGATCTGCGTCGCGCCTTGATCGGCGGCGTGCTTCACGCGCGCGAGCACCTCGTCGTGCGTCATCGTGTAACCCTCGCGATGATGCTCGGGCCGGAAGAACGCGCAGAAGGTGCAGTGCACGTTGCAGACGTTCGTGTAGTTGATCGTCGTATCGATGACGTAGGTGACGATGTTGTGACGGATGCAGCTGCATGCGCCGTGCGTGCGCGGCAGCGCCGAGATCGTGCAGATCGGCCTCCAGATAGAGTCGAACGCCTTCGTCGAAGTCGAGGCGGCCGCCGGATGCCGAGCGCTCGAGTAGGCTATGAAGCGAGGACACCGATTGCCTCCGGGAAGACGGAAGGCACGCGCTCGATCGCGCCGATCGCGCGAAGTTCCCTGCAATAGGCTTCGAGGCCGCGCTGCGCCGCAAAGTGGAACGTGAAGTTCAGCTTGCCGTAGTAGGTTTCGTAGAAGCCCGCGGGGCGGGGTTGCGCGCGTTGCGCCTGGGCGACGACGTACTCCATGTGCGAGCGCGACCACGTGTACGCATCGGTCAGCGCGTGCATGCAAGCGCGGATCGCGTCGGGATCGCGCTTCGTACGCGTCGCGCCGCGCGGCCCAGACCGCGAAGACCGTCTGCTGTCCGGTCCACTCGTGCCAGAGCGTGCCGAGATCGTAGACCGACTCGACGCGGCAATCGAGAGCAGCGCGTCGATCGCGCGATCGCCGATCAGCAGCGCCGGAGAGCCGTTCTGCGCCTGCACGAGCGGCTCGCGCGCTCTTGCTCGTAGTGCGCGTGCACGCCGTAGCGGCGCTCGAGAAGGATGCGCAGCAGATGCGCACCGCTCGCCGATTCGCTCGTCACCGCAATGCGCGCGCCGTCGAGTTGCGACGGCGGCTGCGGCGAGACGAGCACGACGGAAACGACCTCATCCCGCGCGCCGATGCAGAGATCGGGGAGGAGCACGCAGCTCCTCCGCGTGCTGCCGCCCACGTGAAGGCGCTGATCGGGCTGAGATCGAGCTCGCCGCTCGAGCAGCATCGCGTTCAAGCGTGCCGGAACGTCGGCGTGCAGCGTCCCGGGATAGACGATCGCCCCCGCGTCGAAGGCGGCGTAGATCGGCAGATCGTTGGTGTACCGGATCCGTCCGCAACGCAGCATCAGCGCGAGCACCGCTTCGCGCACCGGCGGCGTCCAGTCCCAGGCAAACTCGTCGTAGGTCGAGTTGCGCCGCACCGGAACGTAGCCCGCCTCTTCGATGAGCCGGCGAAACTCGCGATCGTCGACGTATTGTCCCGAGCGCGTCCCCGCAGAGTGGTAGATCATCTCCTCGTCGGTCGATCCGTGCGTGCCGTCCATGTCGTCGGCGCCGAACTGCAACGCGACCTGGCAGATCTTCAAGCCTTGGATCATCCAATACGCCTTGACGTGATCGAAGTTGTCGAGCATCAGGCGCGCGACCGCGAACGTTCGCAGATCGTCGAGCCCGGTCGTCCAGCCGCAGTACGATGAGTTCGTTGCCGTCGGGGTGAAACGCAAGCGGGATGAACGCGTTGTATCCCGGCGATCGCTCTTGCGAGTCGCGCAACCGCGATGAAGTGATCGACGCGATCTTCGAGCGACTCGACGTGGCCGTAGAGCATCGTCGCGTTGCTCGCGACGCCTTGCCGGTGCAGCTCCTCGTGAATCGCGAGCCAGTTGTCCGTCGTGACCTTGTTCGGGCAGATCTTCGCGCGCGTCGCCTCGGCGAAGATCTCGGCGCCGCCGCCGTTGACGTTGTCGAGCCCGGCCTCTTTGAGTTTCGCGACGATCTCGGGATAGGAAAGGCGATGGCGCTTGGCCATGTAGTCGATCTCGGCAGCCGTAAAAAGCGAGAGCTGGACGTGCGGCAGCGGCATCCTTGAAGCGCCGCATCAGCGGCAGCCAATAGTCGAGCGAGAGCTGGCGCGGATCGTGGCCGCCGACGATGTGGACCTGGTTGAAGTTCGTCCCGGTCTCGAACGCCTTGGCGAAGACCTGCGTCGGCCGTCATGCGCACGACGCGCTCACGTTCTTTGAACTCGTCGGCGGCAAACGAGCAGAACTTACAGCCGGCGTAGCAAACGTTCGTCGAGTTGATGTAGCGATTGAGAACGTAAAAGACTTTCTTGCCGCTCTTGCGCTCTTTCTGCCGGCGCGCGAGGCGCCCGAGCGCGTGCAGATCCGGCGTGCGATAGAGCGCTAGCCCATCCTCGAGCGAGAGCGATTCTCCGGCCATCGATTTTCGATTCGATCTCGAGCAACGCGGGATCGAGGGTACGGGTCATGCGCGCTCCTTCCCCGCCTCGCGGACGATCTCCGGCGAAGGCGGCGACGCCGCCTGTGAGCAGCGCGAGCCCGAGCAAGCGAGCCGCCTACGACATCGGTCACGTAGTGCGCTCCCAGCGCGAGCCGCGACCAGCAGATCGCAAGCACCAGCAACCCGAGCATACCGGAAGCGGCGAGCCGTGCCGGGCGAGCGAGTCGACTGCGCGCGATCAGCCACGCCCACAAGGCGAAGAATCCGAACGCAATCGCCGCGTGCGAACTCGGATACGAGTACGACGTTTCGTGCAGAACGACCCAATCGAGGCGCCTCGGACGCGCAAAGAGATGCTGGAAAAAGTCGGCGGCGCGCCAGGAGAGCAGCAGCATCACCAGGCTGAAGAGCATGCGCCCCCGCCATGCCGGGAGCAGCCACGCGGCCACCAACAACGCCACGACCAACGGCACCAGCACGTAGATCCGCTCCACCTGCGTGATCCACCACGCAGCCGGCGTTCCATGATTGACCACCGCGCGATCGAACGCCAGCAGCACCGCCGGTTCGCCGTAGCGGTCCACCGCGAACCCCAAGACCAAGAACGCCGCAAACGCGATCGCCGCGACGAAGACGAGAAGGCTACGCGCCAATCTAGGATTCGATGGCAAAGAGGTCGGGCTGTCCGCCCTCGCCTTTTCCGATGCGCGTCGCCACCTGTTCGAGCTCGGCGTAGCCCATCACGATCTTGCGCGGCTTCGTTCCCTCGTGCGGCCCGACGACTCTTGAACTCTTCGAGTTGCTTCATCATGCGCACGGCGCGTGGGTGACCGATCGAGAACTGCGACTGCAACTGCGCGGTCGACGCGTAGTTGCGTCTCGATGATGAAGCTTCGCCGCGTCGTAGCAAAGCGGATCGACGTCCTTGCGCGCGCGCTCGTCGTCGTCGCCGACCGGGACGACCTCGACGTCGAGCAGGTTCTCGGGGCGCGCCTGCCGCGCCCAGAAATCGACGAGCCGATGAACCTCGGCCGCCGGTCATGAGCGCGCCCTGCGCGCGGATCGGTTTGGGCGCGTCGATCGGAAGATAGAGCATGTCGCCGCGGCCGAGCAGCCGCTCGGCGCCGTTCATGTCGAGGATGACGCGCGAATCGACCTGCGAACTGACCGCAAACGCGATGCGCGACGGAATGTTCGCCTTGATGAGACCCGTGATGACGTCGACCGACGGGCGCTGCGTCGCGACGATCGAGATGGATGCCGGTCGCGCGCGCGAGCTGCGCGAGCCGCATGATCGTCGTTTCGACCTTGCCGGTGCGACGAGCATCAGGTCGGCCAGCTCGTCGATGACGATCACGACGTACGGCAGCGTTTCGTCGGGATACTTGGCGTTGTACTCTTCGATCTTGCGCACGCCGCCTTCGCGAAGCGCTCGTAGCGCGATTCCATCTCCTTGGTCATCTCGAAGAGCGCGCCGGCCGCAAGGCGCGGATCGGTGATGACGTCCTTGATGAGGTGCGGAATGCCGTTGTAGACGGTGCAGCTCGACGCGCTTGGGATCGATCATCAGCATCTGCACCTGATCCGGCGTCGCGCTGACGAGCAGCGACGCGATGATCGTAGTTCAGGCAGACCGATTTGCCCGCGCCGGTCGCGCCGGCGACGAGCAGGTGCGGCATCTTGCAAGGTCGCCGAAGACGGGGCGGCCGGTGATGTCCTTGCCGAGCGCCATCCAGAGCGGCGGCACTTGGCCGCGGTTGGGTAGCGCGTCGAGAATCTCGCGAATCGCGACGATCGAGACCGTTTGATTCGGAACCTCGATACCGACCGCGGACTTCCCGGGGATCGGCGCTTCGATGCGCACGAGGTCGCGGCGAGCGCGAGCGCGAGATCGTCGGCGAGCGACGCGATGCGCGAGATCTTCACGCCGCGTTCGGGCTTGCAGCTCGTAGCGCGTGATCGACGGGCCGCGCTCGATGTGCATGACCTTCGCGCCGACGCCGAAGCGACGCGAGCGTGTCCTCGAGTACGTGCGCGCGATTCGAGTCGTCGACGCGCCTGGCGCCGGCGGCGCATCGAAGAGTCGAAAGATCGGGAAGACGATAGGCGCGTCCCGTGCTGCCGCTCGCGTCGTCGTACTCGCCGACGATCACCGTCGACGCTCTTGACGCGAGGCGGTTGCGGAAGGCGGCGGCGACGTAGCGCTGCAGGGCGAGCGGCGGGCACGGTCGCCGCGGGCGCTTCCACTGCCGCTTCGTCGAACGCCTCGGTCGTGCCGGTGGTCGCGCGCGCGATCGGCCGTTCGCGGTAGCGAAAAGGCCTCGCGCAGATTTGCGTGGCCCGCGGCAGGCTCGAATGCGAGTTTCGGGAGCTTCGGCAAGCGGCGGAGTCGTGAGCCGCCGAAAGCAGGACGATGCCAGCCGATGAGCTTCTTCAGCGAGCATTGCGTCACCAGAGCGTCAGCGACGAGCGCGACGACGACGAGCACGATCCACGCGCCGGCCGTACCGACGAGCGCGTGTAGCGCCCACCACATGTCGCAGCCGACGATGCCGCCCGCCGCAGCGCCGCGCGAGCCGAACATCGCGTCGACAGATCAGAAAGTACGCGAGCGCGCGCTGCCGAGGCTCGCAATCATGCGCGGGACGTTGATTTCGAGGAAGACGATCGCCGCCGAGGAGCGCGACCAGCACCGGGAAAAGCGGCGCGCGCGCCTCCAAAGAGATCGGCGCAAGTCGCGGCAGACGGTCCAGCGGCCGATGTTGCCGGCGTGATTGCGGAACGGCGAGCGCGACGCCGCAGAGGACGGCGAGGCCGATCGCGGCGATCCCGACGATCTCGAGGTTGAGACCGCTTCCTCGCACTCGCCCTTGCGGCGTACGCGTGCCATCGACCCTATCCGTTTCGTCGCAGCGACAGGAGTTCATTTGACCACGCCGACCATCGTCGTCCTCGAAGGCGACCAAACCGGACAAGAGCTGCTCGTCGAGGCGTTGCGCGTCCTCGACGGATCCGTCATCGATCTTCGCGCTCGCATTCGAGCGCTACGATCTCTCGCTCGAGAATCGCCGCGAGACGCACAACCGCGTCGTGCTCGACGCCGCCGAGGCGATGAAGCGGCATCGCCTCGGCCTCAAGGCCGCGACGATCACGCCGGAGCAGCACGGGCGACGTCGGCTCGCCCAACGCACTCCTGCGCAAAGCGATCGACGGCAAAGTCATCGTTCGCACCGGGCGCAAGCTTCCGCGCGTGCGTCCGGTCGCCGGGATCCACGCGCCGATCTCGGTCGTGCGCATGGCCGTCGGCGACGCCTACGGCGCAAAGGAATGGCGCGAGGGCGAGGGTGCTGACGAGATCGCGCTACCGCACCGAAACGATCATCGCGCGGCGTCTGCCGCTACGTTGCCGAGTACGCGTTCGTGCACGCGACGCAAGATCGGCGCGACGGTCTTCGGCGGCCCGAAGTACACCGTCAGCCCGATCTACGAAGGCATGCTCAAGGAAGAGATGGATGCGGCCGCCGGCGCGCCATCCCGACGTTGCGTACGATCCGCAGCTCATCGACGCGACCTACGCGCTGCTGCTCTCGAACGCCGGCGACGATCCGCTCGTGATCCCGTCGCTCAATCGCGACGGCGATTGCCTCTCCGATCTGGTCATGCAGCTCTTCGGCTCGATCGCGGGCGCCGAATCGGTCCTGCTCTCGTTCGACGACGACGAGCTGCAAGCCGTCGACGTCGTGATGGCCGAGGCGCCGCACGGCACCGCGCCGCGCCTGTTCGGAAAGAACGTCGCCAACCCGCTGGCGATGATCCTGGCCGCGGGCGCGCTGCTCTCGTACATCGACGACAAGCGCGCGGCCAACGCCTCGCGCGCCATCTACGAGGCGGCGCTCGAGACCGTCCACGCGGGCATCGCGACCGCCGATCTCGGCGGCCATGCGACGACGACCGAGTTCACCGACGCGACGATCGAAGGCGCAGCGCAAGCTCGACGTCTGGTCGACGATCTAAGAGCTATGCCGCGATGAGCACGACGCCGGCGAGCGCGAGCACGACGCCCAGTTGCTGCACCCGCTGCAGCCGCTCGCGAAGCACGATCAGCGCGAGCAAAACGGTCGAGGCGGGATACAATCCCGTCAACACCGCCGCGATGGAGACGTAGCCGCTGCGAGCGGAGAGCACGAAGAAGGCATTGGCGGCCATGTCGAGCACGCCGCAGACGACGATCAGCGGCAGCGCCGCCACGCTCGGGCGCACGGCCCCGCGAAACGCGGCCGCGATGGCGAGGAGCACGAGGACCGACGCTGCGCGCGCGGGCAGCAGGATCGCGATGCCGGATGCCGGCTGAGCGTGGCTGAGGAACAGAATGAAGCCGCCGATCACGACGCCCGCGATCAGCGCTTCTCGGACGCCCTCGGTCGCGATCTCGCGCTTCCCGGAACTCTCGCCCTCTTCAAAGGAAGCCGCGATGAGGACGATCGCGATGAGCGCGATCAGCATCCCCACGATTTGCGTGACACGCAGATGCTCGCCGCGCACGAGGCTCGCGATAACCGGCACCGCCGAGGCGAGCACCGCAGTGATCGGCGAAACGACGCCCATGCGCCCGACCGCAAGCGCGTGATAGAAGAGCGCGAGGCCGCCGCCTGCACAGACGCCCGCCAGCGCGCCGTACAAGAAGTCGGACTGCGACAGCCGCCAGTGCGTGAGTCCGAGGATCAGTAAGAGCGCGACGAGCCCCGCGAGCTGCGAGACGATGGTCACCGCGAAGATTGCGGTCCGCCGCGCCGCGAGTCCGCCGCAAAAATCCGCCGCGCCGTAGAACGCTGCCGCGAGCAGACCGAAGAGGATCGGCGCCACGGGGATGTACGGAGTCTAGACTTCCATGACGACCGGAATGACGACCGGTCGGCGTTTGGTGCGCGCGTAAATCGCCTTGGCCAGCGTGCTCGCGAATGTGTTCCTTCACGGTGTCGACGTCGCGCATGCCCTCGACCGAGATCTCGTCGATCGTTGCCCGCAGCTCGGCGCGCAGTTCGTCGAGCACGCCGTCGGCTTCGGGCAGATAGAAGACGCCGCTCGAGATGAGATCCGGCCCGGCCGATGACGCGCGCCTCCTCCGCATCGATCGCAACGACCACCATGACGATGCCGTCGTTCGAGAGCGCGCTTGCGGTCGCGCAGCACCGCTTCGCCGACGTCGCCGATGCCCGAGCCGTCGACGAGGACGTTGCCGCCGTACGTCTTGCCGACCTTGTCGCCGTACTCGTGCGTGAACTCGAGCACGTCGCCGTCTTCGACGACGAAGACGTTCTCGGGCTCGACGCCGGTGCGCACCGCGAGCTGCCCGTGCTGCACGAGCATCCGGTACTCGCCGTGGACCGGGACGAAGAACTCCGGCCGCACGAGGTTGAGCATCAGCAGCAGCTCTTCTTGCGAGCGCGTGGCCCGAGACGTGCGAGCGACCGTCGGTTCCGTGAATCGACCGTCGCGCCGAGCTTGCAGAGGTTGTTGATCGTCTTGTGAGACGCTCTTCTCGTTGCCGGGAATCGGCGTCGCGCTGATGACGACCGTGTCGCCCGGCACGATGCGGAAGTTCTTGTGATCGCGCACCGACATGCGCGTGAGGCCGCTCATCGGCTCGCCCTGCGATCCCGTCGTCATGACGACGATCTGCTCGGGGGGATACGCGTCGACGTCCTCGATCTTGATCGACCGTCTCCGGCGGGAATCCGCAGATAGCCGAGCTCGCTGGCGAAGTGCACGACGTTGCGCATCGAGCGGCCGAGGAACGCGATCTTGCGATCGAAGCGCACGGCGTGATCGACGCCTGCTGGATGCGCGGGACGTTCGATGCAAACGAGGCGACGACGATGCGCCCTTTGGCGCGCGAAAAGATCGCGGTGAAGGCCTCGCCGACGATGCGCTCCGAGAGCGTATGGCCGGGCCGCTCCGCATTGGTCGAATCCGAGAGCATGCAGAGCACGCCCTCGTCGCCGACGCGCGCGATGCGCGCGAAGTCGGCGGGCTTGCCGTCGATCGGCGTCTGATCGAACTTGAAGTCGCCGGTGTGGAAGATCGTGCCGACCGGCGTGCGCAGCGCGAGCGCACAAGCGCCGGCGACCGAATGATTGACGTGGATGAACTCGGCCTCGATCGAGCCGTAGCGCACGCGGCTCGCCGGGCTGCACCTGCGTAAAGTCGACCTCGCCGAACTTGCTGCTCGCGCGACTTTGCTTTGATGAGCGCGATCGTAAGCGGCGTCCCGACGATCGGCGTCTGCGCAAACTCCTTCGCAGAAATACGGAATGCCGCCGATGTGGTCTTCGTGGCCGTGGGTCACGAGCAGCGCGCGCAGCTTGTGCGCGCGCTCGCGCACGTAGCGTAAAATCGTTGATGACGACGTCGACGCCGTACATCTCGTCGTCGGGGAACATCAGGCCGCAGTCGACGACGACGAGATCCTCGTTCGGTCTCGATGACGGTCATGTTGCGCCCGATCTCGCCGCAGCCGCCCAGCGGGACGACGCGGACGTACGGCTCTTCGACGGGGGCGGTGGGACGATCAGCGTGTCGGAACTCAATCTGCTCCTGGTCGTGCCCTAGACTGTCGGGCGGTGGCGCGTGAAGGATGCAGCGGAGGGACTTTTATCATGTTCGTTCGCAATCGCGTCCTTGCGGCGCTCTTCCTCGGCCTCCTCTTCTTGAACGGCGTGGCGCCAGGCGCCGCGTCCCATGCTACGCGGACGTCGCCGCGTCGGGCCCTACGGGCCCTGAACCCCGACGAAATCTACGCTCGCCGCGCGCTCCGCCGCGCGCAGCTGATCATCGAGATGCGCCTGCTGCAGTTTCGGGTCGAACGCCTCGAATGCGTCCGCCGGGCGATCCTGCGCAATCTCCCGCCCGACCTCCGGCCGCCCGAGCGTGGCGCCGAAGGCCACCGCCCGCTCGATCCTGAAACCTGCGCCAACCTTCTTCAGTAGATGGGGAGATCAATGGAGACAAGCAACAGCGCACCGGCGAGCGGTTTACAGAACCTCGTCGACGTCATCATTGCGCCGAAGAGCGCATTCGAACGACTCCGCACGGCCCCGACGTGGGGTTGGGCATTCATCATTGCGGTCGTCGTCGGGACGGTTGGATCGTTCTTTGTCACGCCGGCCTTCGCGCATGCCCTTCAGGCGAGCTGGCCCGCGATGGTGGCGGCCGATCCGCGTCTGGCGGCAATGACGCCGGAGCAGCAACAATCCGGGCTCCAAGTCACCCTCGCTATCGTGCGCTTCGGTTGGGCCGCTTCGCTGATCGCCATCCCGTTCGCCATGTTGGTTGCCACGATCGTCATGTTGATCTTCAATGCGATCGGACGCGGCTCGGCATCCTTCGCGAGCCTGTGGGCGGCATCGGCGAACATCGCCGTTCCGACGATCGCACTCTCCTACGTCGTTCTCGCGATCATCGTCCTCCTTCGCGGAGCCGACAGCTTCAACTCCATGGTTTCCGTCACCGGAGCGTTGCCGTCGCTGGCGCTGCTGGATCCCGGCGCCGGCGTCAAGCTCGCGACGTTCCTCGCCACGATCAACGTGTTCCAGATCTGGGGAGCGGTGCTCATTTACCTGGCGATGCGCACCACAGCGAGAGTCGCGGCCGTTCCCGCGGCACTTACCGCCATCATCATGCCCCTGGCGGGCGCGTTGCTCGCCGCCTGGGGCGCAAAATAGGTCCTGTGCGAGCCGCGCTCCTCACGCTCGCCGTCGCGATGGCGACGGCGAGTCTTCCCGTTGTGGCGAGCGCGCAGACACCGATGACGCTCCAAGAGGCGGTCTCGTACGCGCTCGACCACGATGCCACGGTTGCCGCGAAGTTTGCCGCGTTCACGGCTCAAGCACACGCGGTGACGGTCCAGGACGGCCAGACCTTTCCGACCGTCTCCGGAACGCTGCAGAACATCATGCAGAAGCAATACAACTACGGTGGTGCGTACGCGCTGATCGGCTTGACGCCGCAAGCGGCCTTCAGCCAGAACACGGCCTCCGTCGGAACGACCTACAACCTGAACAGCGGCGGACTCGGGTTGTTGCAGCTCGCCGCCGCGAACGCGACGCTCGCGCAAACCCGTGAGGACCTCGCGCGCAGCGAGGACCTCGTCGCGAGCAACGTGACCGACGCGTTCTTCAACGTCTCGCAGAAGGACGGCATCGTCACGCTCGACCACTCCGATCTGGGGTACCAGCGCAGCCTCGTCGCAGCCGCGCGCATCAAGGAACGCGCCGGCGTCAGCGCGGGGGTGGACGTTCTGCGCGCGCGCGTCGCCGAGGCGAAGAGCGCCTCGACGCTCGTCGCCGCCGAGGCGGATGCACAGGACGCCCGCGAAGCACTCGCACACACGGTCGGCGTGCCGTTGGATACGCCGTTTGCCGTCCCGATAGTCGTGCCGGAGCCGCCGCTGCCGCACGGAAGCATCGACGCGCTCGAGAGCATCGCCATCGCGCAGCGCCCGGACGTGCTCTCCGCGCGCAAAGCCGTCCTCGCCGCGCGCGAGACGCGCAAGGGCTGGATCCGCGAACTCTTCCCGTCGCTGCAAATCATCGCGGGCATGGGCAACCAATATTCGCCGACCGAGTCGGTCTCGATCCAAAACGAGCTCGACGCCGAGATCATCTCGGAGAACGAGCAACGCGCGCTGCTCCACTTGCCGCCGCTGCCGTTCCCGATCGTACCGCGCGGCAGTCCCGGCTTCTGGCAGATCGGCCTGACGAGCACGTTCACGCTCCCGCTCGTCGACTACGGCCAGCGCCACACCGAGCGTGTCAACGACGACGCGCAGGTCGCTTCGACGGAAGCCGCCCTCGCGCAGACGATTTCTCAAGCGCAGGTCGACGTTCGCCAGCAATACCGCGCGGCGCAGACGGCGCAAGCGCAGCTCGTCTACGCAAAGGAGGAGGCGAGCCTCGGAACAGAATCGGCTCGCATCGCGCAGCTGCAATACCGCAACGGGGTGATCGCGCTGGCAGACGTCTTCCAGGCGCAGCAGACCTCCGTCCAGGCGCAAACCGATTTGGTGGATGCGCGGGTTTCATACGTCGACGCAATCGTCGCCTTACGCGTGGCGCTTGGCATCTACGATCCTCGCAGCGCGGTCGCCGATCTATAGGAGTTTCCCAACGACTCATGCGCACTCGTAATCTCTTGATCGTCCTCGGCGGCATCGCCGTGGTGATCCTCATCGCGGTCTTTTCACGCGGCGGGCGCCAGCCGGGCCTTTCGGTCGCGACCGCAACCGTCGCCTACGCGCCCTTCAGCGTGAAGCTGGCCGAGAACGGCGTCGTGATGGCGCGCCACTCGGAGACGATCCCGTCGCTCGTCGCAGGGAATCTTCAGGGCCTCAACGTCCACGAGGGCGAGCACGTCGTCTCGGGTCAGCTGCTCGCAGTCGTCTACAATCCCACGCTTGCGTATCAGGCCGCGGGCTCGCAGGCGGATTACATCTCCTCCATCGCGGATGTCGGAACGGCACGCGTGAACGAGCAGAACGCGCGAGTGCAGTATCAAGCCTCGATCGACACCGCGAAGTCGAACCTCGACCTCGCGCAGCGGATGTACGACGAGGACGTGACGCTCTACAGGAACCAGGCGATCCCGCGCAACCAACTCGACACCGACAAAGCGAAGCTCGATCAAGCTCGCGTCACGTACGAACAGGCCGTCGAGCAGCTTCGCCTCGGCGCGGTGAGCGGCTACGGCATGGCGAGCGTGCAATCGGCGCAAGCGACCGCGCTCAAAGAGCAGATCCTCAACTCGCAGAACCAGCAGCAGCTCGGGTTCACCCACATCGTCGCGCCGTTCGACGGCATCATCCAAACGATCGCGACCGATCCGAGCGATCCCATCCGCACGATCAGAATCGGCGACGCGGTGACGCAGGGACAGCCGCTCTTCACGATCGCCGAGAGCGCGAGCTACATAGTGCGCGCCGAGGTCGACGAGCAGGACATCATCAACGTTGCGGTCGGCCAGCGCGTGCTTATCACGGGCGAGGACTTCCCAGGGCGCACGATCTTCGGGCACATCGCGAGGATCTCGCCGGTCGCGACGAAGTCTACCGACACGACGAGCACGGCGATGCAGGTGCTCACCACGGTGCTCCTCGATCACTCGCCGTCCTACCTCAGAGACGGGATGACGGCGAACGTCGACATCCTCACGACCGACATCCCGCACGCGCTTGCCGTGCCGAACGCGGCGGTCTCGAAGCAGGGCGGGCACAGCTACGTCTACGTCGTTCAAGGAGGCATCGCGCACAAACGCCTCGTGAGAGCCGGCGCATCGAGCGATACGCAGACGGTGATCGCGTCGGGCCTACAGTCCGGGGATGTCGTCGTCGCGCAGCAATATCCCAGCCTCACCGACGGCGCCCGAGTTCAGCCGAGCGCCGCGCCCAGCACGTCGCCAGTCCCGACCTGATCGACGTGACGCGATTCCTCGCCTATCTCGACGAGGCACTCGCCTCGCTTTGGCGCAATCGCATGCGCTCGCTGCTCACGATGCTCGGCATGATCATCGGCAGCGCCTCGATCATCGCCGTCTTCGGAATCAGCCGCGCGGCGACGAGCGGGATCTCGAGCACGTTCAACTCCTTCGGTCAGGAGCCGCTCATCATCGTGCCCGATCCGGCGCAAGACTATCCCGATCTGGCGCAGATCCAGTACCGCGACATTCAAACGGTCTCGACCGCTTTGGGGAGCCTCGCCGTCGAGGTCATCGGGCAGTGGCAGCAGACGATCAAGATCACGTCCGGCAACAAGCATGACTACATCGCCTCGTTTCAGGTCGGCCCGTATCAGCCCGACGCCCTCGTCATGTCCGAGGGGCGGAAGATCGACCCGGAAGACGTCGCCTCGGCGGCGCGCGCCTGCGTACTGACGCAGGACGTCGCGCACGAGTTCTTCGGCTCCTCGCCGGCAGTTGGGAACGTCGTGCGCATCAACGGAACGCCGTGCACGGTGGTCGGCGTGTACGCGGACATCAAAGGCTCGTTCTTCAACTCGCTCGCGGGCAGCGGCAGCGTCGGCATGCCCTACACGACCTACCATGACGTCATCGAGTCGGGTCCGGTCGATTTCCTGGCGGTCTATCCGGCGGATCCGGCGCAGGCGGACGCAGTCGGCGCGGACGTCATCGCCGCCCTCCAGCACATCCACGGCGAGCGCACGAAGTACACCCAGCAGAACGCCGCGAACACGCTCTCTTCTTTTGAGAACGTCCTCAACATCGTGGGGATCGGCCTCTCCGCGATCGGCGGCGTCGCGTTGATCGTCGCCGGCATCGGCATCATGAACATCATGCTCGTCTCCGTTACCGAGCGCACGCGCGAGATCGGCATCCGCAAGGCCGTCGGCGCGAACCGCGGCGACATCGCGCTGCAGTTCCTCATGGAGTCGATCGTGCTCGCGCTCTTGGGCGGCGGAATCGGGATGGGGATCGGCGTGCTCGTGACGGTCGGCGGCGTTGCGCTGCTCTCGAAGCAGCTCGGCGAGATGATCATCCCATACGTGCTCATCGTCTCGCTGGCCGTGATGTTCTCGATCATCGTCGGCGTCATCTTCGGCACCTATCCCGCGCTGCGCGCGGCCCGGCTCGATCCGATCGAGGCGCTGCGCGCATGATGTACGCGGGCGAGGCGTGGCGCGTCCTCATGGCCAACATCGTACGCTCGCTCCTCACCGTGACCGGCTTGATCATCGGCGTCGGTGCGGTGATCGCGATTCAAGTCTTGGGACACAGTATGGCCGGAGCCGTCGCGGGCGCCCTCGGCGGAATATCGGACAACACGTTCGTGATCTTTCCAAATCCGACGCAGAAGAACGTTCAAGCGGCGGCGATCCACTTGAGCGATCTCACGCACATCGCCGACGACGTTCCCGGCATCGCCGCGGCCTTTCCGATCTCCTCGGATACGCTGCTGGTCCATGTCGGGCATCATTCGGGGCGTTACGGAATCTACGGGGACACGCCGATCTCGATCAACGCCACGCCGCTGCTCTACGGCCGCAACCTCACCGCAAACGACGTAACCTCGGCGGCACACATCGCAATCATCTCGAACGCGGCGTACCAGCGGCTCTTTCCGGACGGCGGCAACCCGCTCGGAGAGAGCATCTATGCGGGCGATCAGCGTTACGTGATCGTCGGCGTGCTGCAGGCGCCGCACAGCGGGCTGCTCCCGCCGCTCTTCGTCCACGACGTCTCGATCCCGTGGACGACGTACGTCGAGCAATACGTCCACGGCACGACGGTCTTCGCCGCCCGCTTCATGGTGACCGATCCCTCCCAGATTCCGGCGCTCGAGCTGGCTGTGGAGAACGAGCTGCGCCAACTGCACGGGAACGCCGCCGATGAGGAATACCAGTCGTTCGACAAAGCGCAGATCACGCAGGGGATCAACGGCGTCTTCAACGCGATGACGATGGTCGTCGCGCTCATCGGCGCGGTTTCGCTCGTCGTGGCGGGCATCGGCGTGATGAACATCATGCTCGTTTCGGTCGCGGAGCGGACGCGCGAGATCGGCGTGCGCAAAGCGATCGGCGCGCGAAGCGGTCAGATTCTCGCCCAGTTCTTCATCGAGGCGCTCATCCTGTGCGGCACGGGCTGTGCGATCGGCTTGGCGATCGGGTTGGGGATCGGGCAGTTCGTCAATCAAGAGTACATCGCGAAGCTCACGGGATACGGCGCGCCGGCGCCGTGGCTCTCCTCGATCGCGATCGCCGCCGCATTTGCGATCGTCGTCGCGCTGGCGTTCGGAACGTACCCGGCGTACCGCGCGTCACGACTCGACCCTATCGAAGCCCTGCGCTATGAGTAACGGCGCGCCCGTCATCGATCTGGAGGGCATCGTCAAGGTCTACGTCAACGGGCCGATCGAACTCGAGGTGCTCCACGGCGTGACCCTCTTGGTCGAACGCAACGAATACGTCGCGATCATGGGGCCGTCGGGCTCGGGCAAATCGACGCTGATGAACCTCATCGGCTGCCTCGACCGTGCGACGCAGGGGCGGTACCGGCTCGACGGCATCGACGTCTCCGGCCTCGACGACAACGCGCTTGCGGAGATTCGGCTGCGCAAGCTGGGCTTCGTCTTTCAAGGCTTCAACCTGCTCGGCCGCGCACCGATGCTCTTAGCAACGTCGCGCTGCCGCTCTTCTACGCCGGCATCGCCGGCCGCGAACGCCGTGCACGCGCCATGGCCGTGCTGACGCAAGTCGGGCTCGCCGACCGCGCCCACCACAAGCCGAGCCAGCTCTCCGGCGGTCAGCAGCAGCGGGTCGCGATCGCGCGCGCACTCGTCAACAACCCGGCGGTCTTGCTGGCCGACGAGCCGACCGGCAACCTCGACTCGGCGACGAGCGAAGAACTCATGGCAGCTCTTCGCCAACCTCCATGCCGAAGGGCCGACGATCCTCATGGTGACGCACGACGAGAACATCGCCGGGCACGCCCGCCGGATCGTGAGGCTCCTGGACGGCAACGTTCTCTCCGACACGCCGGCCGCCGCCCGCGCTTGAGGGAAGAGGCGCCACCTTTTCAAACGCTTAGCCGTTCTTAAGTAGTCTATCAGGGTGGCAGGGTAGAACGTTGATTGAACCCTCCTCGGGCGAATGGACTTTATGTTGAAGAATCGTATTTTGCCGACACTGATCATCGGGCTCGTGGGCGCCGTGATCGGCAGTTTCCTCATGATGCTCTACGCGAGCACGCACTTCGCGAAGGTCGCCGGTCCGGACCGCACGCCGCCGCGCCGGTCTGCGCCGCGCCGCTCACCGGCGTCAGCGATCAAGACCGCATCGTCAGCGCGGTCAAGCGCACGAAGGCCTCCGTCGTCGCCATTACCGAGACGAAGTCAACGGCCAGGCAGGTCGTTCCGGTCGATCCGTTCTTCCAGCAGTTTTTCGGGCAGTCAGGGGCCGGGAATCGTGCAGCCGTACCAGGGTCGACGCCTCGGGCTCCGGTTTCGTCTATCGACGGTCAGCGGCGACATCGTCACCAACGCGCACGTCGTCAGCACCGCAAGGCGGCCACAGTCACCAAGCTCACGGTGGTCTTCGCGAACGGCGACCACGTGCCGGCGCACGTCGTCGCCGCGAACATCGGCGCCGACGTCGCGATCATCAAAGTCGACAACTACGCGAAGCTGCCGCCGCCGCTCGATGCTCGGCCGACTCCGACCGCCTCGAGCAGGGACAGTGGGCGATCGCGATCGGCGAACCGCTCGAACTCCAACAGACGGTGACCGTCGGCGTCGTCTCCGGCTTCAACCGCGACGAGCCGATCGCGGACAGCAGCAACAGCGGCGAGATCGACTTCAAAGGCCTGCTGCAGACCTCGGCGCCGATCAACCCCGGCAACTCCGGCGGCCCGCTCGATCGACATCGACGGACGCGTGATCGGCATCAACCAGTCGACCGTCACGTCGGCGTACGCGCAAGGCATCGGCTTCGCGATCCCCTCGAACACGGTGCGGCAGCGTCGTCGGCGCAGCTCGAGAAGCATCCGGGCGTCCACCAAGGTACCGATCACCGGCTTCCTCGGCGTCGTCTTGGCCGACCTGAACGCCGGCGCTTCGAAACCAAATCGGCTACAGCGGCACCGGCGGCGTCGGCGATCGTCCAAGTGGAGTCAGCGGTTCGCCCGCCGACCAGGCCGGCACTGCAGCCCGGTGACGTCATCATCTCAGGCCGACGGGAAGACTTCAACTCGGCTTCGACGCGCTGCACAACTACATCGGCTCGAAGAAGCCCGGCGAGCGATCTCCGGCTCGACGTCTGGTCGCAGGGCGTCAAGAAGTTCGTCGCCTCAAGTCGTGACGCCTGCGAGCGAACGCCCGCCGAACAGCAGTCAGCAGCCCCAGCAACAGCCTTAGCAGCGCTGCCAAGCAGACGGGCTCTGGTGCCTGCGAAGGAGGCCCCTGCAACCTCCGGCCTGCGGTGTTCTTAGGTTGGAAACAGTTGACCGCTCATCGTGGTATGATGGTGCGGTACCGCAATGCGTGTCGTCCGTAAGCGGCAAGGCGCCGCCCGAGCGCCGTCCTGCGCGTCAACCTCGGCATTCGAGCGATGTGAGCGTCGGGATAGCTGGTCCGGACGACGCTACGAGAAATTTATGAAAGAGGTACAGATATTCATGGCTAAAGTGGTCGGCATCGACCTCGGCACGACCAACTCCGTCGTCGCCGTGATGGAGGGCACGCAGCCCGTCGTCATTCCCAACGCCGAAGGCTCGCGCACGACGCCTTCGGTCGTCGCATTCACGAAGACCGGCGAACGTCTCGTCGGACAGCTCGCGAAGCGTCAAGCGATCACCAATCCCGATCGCACGATCGCTCGATCAAGCGGCACATGGGCGAACGCGATTATCACGTCAAGATCGACGGCAAGGACTACACGCCGCAAGAGATCTCGCGCGATGATCCTGCAAAAGCTCGTCAACGACGCGAGCAACTATCTCGGCGAGCGCGTGACCAAAGCGGTCATCACCGTTCCCGCCTACTTCAACGACGCGCAGCGTCAAGCGACCAAAGACGCCGGCAAGATCGCCGGCCTCGACGTGCTGCGCATCATCAACGAGCCGACGGCGGCGGCGCTCGCCTACGGCCTCGACAAGAAGGGCAACGAGACGATTCTCGTCTGGGACCTCGGCGGCGGCACGTTCGACGTCTCGATCCTCGAAGTCGGCGACGGCGTCTTCGAAGTGAAGGCGACCAACGGCGACACGCATCTCGGCGGCGACGACTACGACCAGCGCATCGTCGAGTGGCTCGTCGATCGAGTTCCGCAACGATCAAGGCATCGATCTCAGCAAGGACCAGCAGGCGATGCAACGCCTCACCGAAGCGGCGGAGAAGGCGAAGATCGAGCTCTCGCTCGGTCGTGCAGACGACCATCAATCTGCCGTTCATCACGGCCGATCAAGAAGGGCCCAAGCACCTCGACTACACGCTGACGCGCGCGAAGTTCGAAGAGCTGACGAGCGATCTCACCGATCGCTGCGTCGGGCCGTTCAAGAACGCGATCGCCGACGCGAAGCTCGACGTCTCGAAGATCGACGAAGTCATCATGGTCGGCGGCGCGACGCGCATGCCGGTCATCCAGGAACTCGTCCGCAAACTGACCGGCAAGGAGCCGAACCTCACCGTCAACCCCGACGAAGTCGTCGCGGTCGGCGCGGCGATCCAGGCCGGCGTGCTCGCGGGTGAAGTTCGCGACGTCGTTCTGCTCGACGTAACCCCGCTCTCGCTCGGACTCGAAACGCTCGGCGGCGTGATGACGAAGCTGATCGAGCGCAACACGACGATCCCGACGAAGAAGTCGCAGATCTTCACGACCGCCGAAGACGGTCAAACGTCGGTCGACATCCACGTGCTGCAAGGCGAGCGCCCGATGGCGGCCGACAACAAGACGCTCGGACGCTTCCGGCTCGAAGGCATTCCGCCGGCGCCGCGCGGCGTTCCGCAGATCGAAGTCACGTTCAACATCGATGCCAACGGCATCGTGCAACGTCAACGCGAAGGATCTCGGCACCGGCAAGGAGCAGCAGATCACGATCACCGCATCGACCAATCTCACCAAAGACGAAGTCGATCGCATGGTCAGAGACGCCGAAGCTGCAAGCCGCGAGCCGACAAGCGCAAGCGCGAAGAGGCCGAGATCCGCAACAACGCGTCGAGCTTGATCTACTCGACCGAGAAATCGCTCAAGGAAGTCGGCGACAAGCTCGACGCGATCGGCGCGGGGCGAGGTCGAGACGCGCGCTCGCGGAGCTCAAGCGCGTCAGCGAAAACGGCACCGTCGCCGGAGATCAAGCCGGCGATCGAGACGCTGCAGCAGGCGAGCTACAAGATGGCCGAGCTGCTCTACAAGGCCGCAGCGCCGAACGGCGAAGCAGCCGCCGCACGCGGCGACGGCGCCGCCGACCGGAAACGGCGCGGCTGCCGGGCGCGCCGGCGGAAGACGTCATCGACGCCGAGTTCAAGGAAGCCAAGTAACTCGAGCCGTTGACAGTCGATGTCGACGAACCATCGAGTCTGATGACCGAGGCGCGGCGAGGCCGACGACTCGATGACACGCCGCGGCGAGCCTCGCTCGACGAGCAGCTCGCCGCGGCCAACGCCCGGCCGACGAAAACTACGACAAGTTCCTGCTCGCCATGGCCGACTTCGACAACTACAAGAAGCGCATCGCAGCGCGACCTCAGATGTCGATCGTGTCGATCGCGCCGGCGCATGCTGCTCGAGCGTTTCTTGCCGGTGCTCGACAATCTCGAACGCGCGCTCGCAGTCCGAATGCCGGCGGCGAGGCGCTGCGCGGCGGCATCGAGCAGACGCTGCGCGGGTTCGAGGCGGTGCTGAGCGCGCGAAGGCGTGCAAGCCCGATCGACGTCGTGGGCAAGCCCTTCGATCCGCGCGTCGCCGAAGCGATCGGAACCACGGCGGCGACCGACGGCGTCGCCGACGATACGGTCGTCGACGTCGCCGAGAAGGGCTACACGCTCGGCGACGAGTTGCTGCGGCCCGCGAAAGTCATCGTCGCGAAACATCACGCGGATGAACTACAAGGACTACTACGCGACGCTCGGCGTTCCGAAGAACGCGGCCGAGAAAGACATCAAGTCCGCGTATCGCAAGCTCGCGCGCAAGTGGCATCCGGACGCAAATCCCGAAAAACCCAAAGAGGCCGAGGAGAAGTTCAAAGAGATCTCCGAGGCGTACGAAGTTCTCGGCGACCCGGAGAAGCGCAAGAAAGTACGATGTGCTCGGCCCGAACTGGCAGCAGGCGGCGCAACAGGCCGAGCAGCAGCGGCGCTACCGCACGCAGTCGACGGCCAAGAGTTCGAGCTTCGATCTCGGCGGACGCCGGCGGTGCGAGCGGCTTCTCCGATTTCTTCGACATGTTCTTCTCGGGCGTCGGCCGGCGGCCAGACCGCGCAGGCGCGCGACCTTCGCGCAACGCGGTCAAGATCTCGAGACGACGATCGAGCTGGGCTTGCGCGACGTCTACGACGGCGGCAAGAAAGCGGTCTCGCTGCAAATCGAGGACGTCTGCCCGCGTTGCCACGGCACCGGCACGGAAAACGGACGCCTCTGCCCGCAATGCCACGGCACCGGGCACGTCGTTGCTACGAAAAAGTTCGAAGTCACGATTCCCAAGGGCATCCGCGACGGCCAGCGCATTCGCCTCGCCGGTCAGGGCGGCGCCGGCTCAACGGCGGCCCGAACGGCGATCTCTACCTGATCGTCAAGCTTCTCGACGATCCGACGTATCAAGCGCAAGGGCGACGATCTCTACGTCGATCTTCCGGTAAGCATCTACGATCTCGTGTTGGGCGGCGAGGTCAACGTCCCGACGCTGAGCGGCCAGGTCGCGATGACGATCCCGGAGGGCACGCAGAACAACCGCCTCCTGCGCCTCGCCGGAAAAGGCATGCCGAAGGTCAAGGGAGGCGGTGCGGGTGATCAATACGTGCGGCTCATCGGGCAGCTTCCGCAGCGGCTTTCCGAGAAGGAACGCAACCTTTTCAAGGAACTCGCCGCTTTGACGAAACGGCAAGAAAGGATCTTCATGATCAAAGAGATTGCATTCACCTCGTATCCCGCAAAGGACGTCGAGGGACTGCGGGAGTGGTACGAGAGACGCTCGGCCTGAAGTTCGGCATGCCGTATGAAGAGGAAGGCGTCGATGAAGTACGACGAGGCCAACGTCGGCGGCGGGTACTTCTCGCGTCATGACCTACGAGTGGCAACGAGGCGAGCCCGGGAGCGCCACGAGCATCGTCTTCGAAGTCGACGACATCGAAGCGACGAAACGCAAATCTGCGATGGCCAAGGCCTCAAGATCGAGGACATCTATGACACGCCGGTCTGCAAGATCTTCTCGGTGCGCGACCTCGAAGGCAACAAGGTAAGCTTCCATCAGCGAACTGTGGCTTGACGTGCCGCCCCTCTCTAGGGGGCCCACGCGCAAGGTCGCGTGGGGGCGCACAGCGCAGTTGAGGCCGCGAGGCGGCCGAAGCGAAGCGAAGCGCCGGGCCGAGCGCAACGTGCGAGGCCAATAAATGTACGGTGGGCATGGGCTGATGTGGGGAAACATCTACAGCCCCGATAAACCGAAAGTGCGCCGGCGCATCGACTGGAAGCGCATCGGCGCACTCTTTGCTGCCGTACTGGCGGCCATCAGGCGCTGGTGCTGACGTGCATCCTCGTGTCGTCGCTGCTGGGCCTCATCCCCGGTTTCATGACCGCGCACATCATCGACGTTGCGATCCCGCATCGCAACCTGCAGCGCCTCATCCTGGATCCTCGCGATCATCCTCGCCTCGGCGCTGGCTCGGCATGGCGATCGGCGTCGCGCAGGGCTATCTGAACTCGGTCGTCGGCGAAGGGATCATGCGCGACATCCGCACGAGCCTCGTCTCGCATCTGCACCGCATGCCGCTCTCGTTCTTCACCGGCACGAAGACCGGTGAGATCATGAACCGCGTCTCCAACGACGTCGACAACATCGACAACGTCGTCACCGGAACGCTGACGTCAATCGTGACCAACGTCGTCATCGATCGCGACGACGCGTCGATCGCGATGTTCGTTTGGAACTGGCGGCTGGCGCTGCATCTCCGCTCGTCGTCGTTCCGTTGATGATCCTTCCGCTCGGCCCGGTCGGCCGGCGGATGTACGACGTGCGCAAGCAAGACGCGCGAGCAAGCGCGACGAGATCGAGTCGATCACGCAAGAGACGCTCTCGATCTCCGGCATCACGCTGATCAAGTCGTTCGCGCGCGAGGCCTTCGAACGCACGCGCTTCTACGGCGTCGGGCACGCGAGCTGATGGAGCTCGAGATCGAGCCTCGCGATGGTCGGCCGCTGGTTCCTTGCCTCGGTAACCGCGATGGTCATCATCGGGCCGGCACTCGTCTGGCTCGGCGGCGGCTGGCTCGCCATTCGCGGCGAGCTTGCAGGTCGGCGTCGATCGTCGCGTTCGTCTCGTTCATCCAAGCCGGCTCTACGGTCCTGCGGCCGCGCTCGCGGGCATCCAAGTGCAGATCGTCAGCGCGCTCGCCGTCTTCGAGCGGATCTTCGAATATCTCGACATGAAGACCGAAGACGTACGATCCGCCCGGAGCCATCGTGCTCCCGGCGATCCGCGGCGACGTCGTCTTCGAAGACGTCTCATTTCAGTTACCGCGAGGACCGCGCGCATCCTCGACGATATCTCCTTCGACGTCAAGCCCGGCCAGGTCGCGGCCTTCGTCGGGCCGTCCGGCGCGGGAAAGACGACGATCACGCAGCTCGTACCGCGCTTCTACGATCCGCAGGACGGGCGCGTGCTCGTCGACGGTCACGACGTCCGCACCGTCACGCTCGACTCGCTGCGGCGCGATATCGGTATCGTCACGCAAGAGACGTACCTCTTCCACGATACGATCGCGAACAATCTGCGCTACGGGAAACCCGATGCGACCGACGAGGAACTCGTTGCCGCCGCCACGGCGGCGAACATTCACGACTTCATCGCGAGCCTTCCCGAAGGGTACGAAACCGTCGTCGGCGAGCGCGGTCACAAGCTCTCCGGCGGCGAGCGCCAGCGTCTTGCGATCGCGCGCGTCCTGCTCAAGGATCCGCGCATCCTCATCCTCGACGAAGCAACCAGCTCGCTCGACTCGCATAGCGAGGCTGCAATCCAGACCGCGCTCGAGCGCGTCATGCGCGGCCGCACGAGCCTCGTCATCGCGCATCGCCTCTCGACGATTCTCCGCGCCGACGTCATCTTCGTCGTCGAACGCGGCCGCATCGTCGAGCAGGGCACCCATGCGGAGCTGCTCGCGCGCAACGGCGCCTACGCGAGCCTCTACCACCGCCAGTTCCGCGACGAGCCGCGGGCGATCGCCACATAAGAAATGACCGCCCCCCAAGAGGGCGGTCATCGTGTAATCGCCGGGTGACGCGTTAGGTCGCGCCGGCCGCGATGCCCTCTTTAACCTGCGTGATCGCCTGATTGACGAGGGGGATCGCTTGCGCGCGGTGGCCGCCCTTGTCCGGCCTCGCCGCGCTGAGCTGCGAGGCGGCCGACTGTAGATCGCTGAGCGCGCTCTGCATGTGTGGTTGCGCGGCGACCGCTCCGCCGACGCCGGTGCCGAGCGCAAAGGCGAGCCCGAGCGCGCCAAGGCGTAGACTCTTGAGCTTCATGAAATAACCTCCAAAGAATCGAATGCTGGCGCCTGCAAATGCAGGCGCGTACCCCGTTTGCCGGACGGGCGTCCGTTCCTTGCTACCTTGCCGCCTTAGGGAAGCTCGGTCGGCACGCCCGTCGCCCCGCACCTCGTCGGCGTTCGTCCTGGCCGTCGCGCAGCCGCAGCTCACGACGCGTTTCGTAAGATCCGGCCGATCGCGAGGATCGTATTCCAATTGCGCGTCGTTGCCGGCACTCCGAAGAGCGCGTCGATCCGTCCGAGGTAGCCGATTGTCTTCATGTGACGGCGGTACACGCCGAACACGAATCGCCCTTTCGATGCGATCACGCGCACGAGCCAGTCGCGCTCCGACGGAAGCGCCAGCGGGATTGCGGATATGCGCGCGACGACCTTCGGTAAGACGCTCACGAATCGAACGACGTCCGAGTTCTCGGCCTCGCCGCGAAACGGATTCTCGTCCACGAGAGCGACGAGGTCGCGTCCATCGCAGATCATGACCTCCGTCTCGAAGGGCAGTTGCCCGCGTAGCTCGGCAAGGAGCTTTGCGCGAGAGCCGGGCTTGCGCACCACGAGCGTGCCGGCCGCGCCGACGTTTACGACGTCGTACTTGCTCAGCTTCCGCGCGAGCGCGCTCGGCCGAAACGTCCGGTGCCCGCCGACGTTGACGCCGCGCAAGAATACGACGAGCGTCACGATCGCAGGGTCGTCTCGAGCGGCGCTCCCGTCGCCGTTCTCACGTCGTCGGCGCTGACGCCGGGCGCCGTCTCACGTAGGACGAGTCCCGCCGGCGTCACGTCGATGACCGCGAGGTCGGTGATGATTCGATCCACGACGCCGCGTCCCGTGAGCGGCAGCGTGCACTCGAGCACGATCTTGTGCTCGCCGCCTTTCGCGGTGTGCTCCATCATCACCACGACGCGCTTGGCGCCGTGCACGAGATCCATCGCGCCGCCCATGCCCTTGACCATTTTTCCCGGAATCATCCAGTTCGCAAGGTCGCCGCGCTCGGAGACCTGCATCGCGCCCAACACCGCGACGTCGATGTGTCCGCCGCGAATCATGCCGAAAGAGAGCGCGGAATCGAAGAACGACGCACCGGGTAATACGGTCACCGTTTCCTTGCCGGCGTTGATGAGGTCGGGGTCTTCCTCTCCTTCGTACGGATAGGGTCCCAGACCGAGAATCCCGTTCTCGCTCTGTAACACGACCGTCACGCCGGGCGGCACGTAGTTGGGCACGAGGGTCGGCAAGCCGATGCCGAGGTTCACGTACTGCCCGTCCCGCAGCTCCTGTGCCACGCGTTCGGCAAGCTGGGCACGCGTCAACGCCACGTCAGTGCTCCCCGCGTTTGCGCGTGGTCACGCGTTCGATGCGCTTTCCCTGCGATCCGACGCGGACCACCCGCTGAACGAAGATGCCCTGCAGGTGAACGTCTTCGGGAGGGAATCGCTCCGGGTTCGACCAGTTCCTCGACTTCGGCGATCGTAACGCGACCCGCCATCGCGCAGAGCGGGTTGAAGTTCCGCGTCGCCTTGTGAAAAACGAGATTGCCGTGCCGATCGCCGATCGACGCGCGCACGAGGGCGAAGTCGCAGACGATTCCATGCTCGAGCACGTAATCTCGGTCGCCGAAACGTCGCACCTCCTTTGGCGGAGAGCCGACGGCGACGGAGCCGCCGGGGCCGTGGCGCCACGGCAGGCCGCCGTCTGCGACCATCGTTCCCACGCCGGCCGGCGTGTAGAACGCGGGGATGCCGCAGCCGCCGGCGCGTAAGCGCTCCGCGAGCGTTCCCTGCGGAACCAACTCCACTTCGAGTTCGCCGTGCAGGTACTGCCGCTCGAACTCCTTGTTCTCTCCGACGTATGAGCCGGTCGTGCGGCGAATGCGCTTGGCGTCGAGCAGGACGCCGAGCCCCCAACCGTCGACGCCGCAGTTGTTGCTCACCGTGATCAGATCGGTCGCGCCCGCTTCGAGCAGCGCCTGGATGAGGTTGTGCGGGATGCCGTTGAGTCCGAAGCCACCGACCGCCAGCGATGCGCCGCTCGGGATGTCCGCGACGGCTTCCGCGCACGTTGCGACCGTTTTGTCCATGAGAGGTTGCCTAGTATGCGCCCTCGGACGGAGCGCCTCCCCCAGACGTGGAATCGCACCGCATGGCCACGACGATACCGCCCAAAACGCACGCGCCCGATGACGAGGCGCTCATGCTCGCCGCCGTGCGGGAACTGGTGACCGAGCGCGTCGCGCCGCGCGCCGCCGAAATCGACGAACGCGGCGAGTTCCCGATGGACCTCAAGAACCTTTTCGCGGAAAACGACCTGCTCGGAATCCCGATTCCGGCCGAGTACGGCGGCTTGGGTGGAACGTTTCTCACCTACGTCAAAGTGGTCGAGGAGATCGCGAAGGCTTGTGCATCCAGCTCGCTGATCGTCGCCGTCCAGGAACTTGGCATGCTTCCGATTCTCATCGGCGGCAGCGAAGCGCAGAAGCAGCACTACCTCCCAAAGCTCGCATCCGGCGAATGGATCTGCGCCTATGCCCTGACCGAAAGCTCGAGCGGGTCGGACGCCGCGGGCTCGATGCGCACGCGCGCCGAACGGCGCGGCGACACCTACGTGCTAAACGGAACGAAGATTTGGATCACGCACGGAGGCCTTGCCGACGTCGTTTGCGTCTTCGCCGTGACCGATCCGTCGAAAGGGCCGAACGGCATCAGCGCCTTCATCGTCGAGAAGAGCTTCAGCGGCTTCCAAGTCGGCAAGAAAGAGCGCAAGATGGGCATCCGAGGCTCCCCGACGGTCGAGTTGAACTTCAACGATTGCATCGTTCCGGCTGAAAATCTGCTCGGCGCCGAGGGTGAGGGCTTCAAGATCGCGATGAAGGTCCTCGATAAGTCGCGCCCCGGCATCGCCGCGCAGGCGCTCGGAATCGCCTCCGGCGCGCTCGACTATGCCGCGAACTATTCGAAGGAACGTGTCGCCTTCGGTAAGCCCATCGGGCAGCACCAAGGCGTGGGCTTCATGCTCGCCGACATGAAGACCGAGGTGGAGGCGGCTCGCCTTCTCTTGTATGAGGCGGCGCGGAAGTGCGACGAAGGCGCGCCGGACGTCACGCTCTGGGCCGCGATGGCGAAGCTGAAGTGCGGAGACGTTGCGATGGCGGTCACGACCGATGCCGTTCAGGTCCTGGGCGGTTTCGGCTACTCCGTCGAGTACCCGGTGGAGCGGATGATGAGGGATGCCAAGATCACGCAGATCTACGAAGGAACGCAGCAGATTCAGCGCCTGGTGATCGCGCGCGCCCTCGTGGGGAAGGGCAAGGCGCCGCCCTCCGCCTGATCCGGAGAGCCGAGCAAGAGAGCGCGGCGGCGGCGAACGTTGCGCCCGGCATTTACGTTGCTCGGACGTAGCATCTCCGTCGCTCGCGGTCGGACCCTGACGGCGGAGAAATCGTGCGCCGAAGGGAGGTGTGTACATTGCAGAAACTGTTTGCTTCACTCGTAGCGGCGGCATTCTTACTGACCGGCGCGTCGATGGTGACAGCGTCAGCCAAGACGGCGAGCCACATGGCGACCCCGAAGCCTCATAAGACGCCCAAACCTCGGAAGACGCCCAAACCCCGTATGACACCCAAACCGACCCCGAGGCCCCATAAGACGCCCAAACCCGGTAAGACACCGAAGCCGACCCCGAAACCCAAGTCAACCCACAAACCCTAACGTAGGGTCGTTTTCATCGGTCAATCGGGCCGGTGCAGCCGCTTATCGGCTGCACCGGCTTTTTTCTCGCGACGGAGCACCACGGCGCCCGTCGGGCAAAGGTGAGCAACCGGGCAACGATCGCAGAGGGGCTTGGGGGCTTTGCAGATCGCGCGACCATGCAAGATCAGCCAGTGCGTGGCGAGCCCCCACTTCTCGCGCGGTACGATCGCGGTGAGGTCGCGCTCGACGTCGAGCGGCGTCTTTCCGGTCGTCAAGCCGAGCCGGTGCGCCACACGAAAGACGTGCGTATCGACGGCGAGCGCCGCCGCTTTAAATGCCACGGCCAGCACAACGCTCGCGGTCTTGCGCCCGACGCCCGCGAGCGATTCCAGCTCTTCGCGCGTCCGCGGGACGCGCCCGCCGAAGCGCTCGGCGATGTCGCACGCGCAAGCAACGATGTTCCGGGCCTTCGCGTGAAAGAAGCCGCAGGAGCGGATGATCTTTTCGACGTCGGCAAGCTTGGCGTGCCCCAAGCGTTGTGGCGTTGGGTATTTCGCGAAGAGCGCGGGCGTAATTGCGTTGACGCGCGCATCGGTGCACTGCGCCGAGAGGATGACCGCGATCAGCAACTGGAAGGCGTTGTCGTACTTGAGAGCGGTCTGTGCGTGCGGATACGTACGCTCCAGGATGGCGAGCTGCTCGACCGCGATGCGCCTCCGAACTTTTTTCTTCGGAAATGGGATCTTCGGCACCAATTGCCCCTATGGCAAGCAGACCTCGTCGTCCTGCACCCGCACGAGCCCGTCTCGCGCGAGCGCGTCGACCAACGCGCGAAGCTCAGCCGCCGAGCGACGCGGCAGCGTTGCGCGAAGATCGTGATGGAGGTCGAGCAGCGAGATCCGCTGCCCGGGCGGAAGATCGCGTAGCCGATCGACGATTCGCCCGCGTGCGTGACGAGCGGTATGCTGGAACGGCACGGTGCCTCGGGTCGATCGTGGGAGATGCTTCGAGCGCGCGCGTTCGAGCAGGGTGGCATCGATCGGTGACGCCGCGCAGTGGCGCCGGAGCGGACAGATCGGACACTTCGGGGCACGCGCGGTGCAGATGCTCCCACCCAAGTCCATCAGCGCCGAGTTCCACTCGTAGGAACGGCGTGCGGGTAAGAGTCGATGGGCGAGCGCCTCGATTTCGCTCGGCGTCGCACGCGGCGGATGCTCGATGCCGAATCCGACCCGGTGCAGAACGCGCCGCGCATTAGTGTCGAGCGCCGCATCGGGAAGACCGTGGGCGAAGATTCGAATCGCGGCGGCCGTGTAGCTGCCGATGCCGGGAAGCGCCCGCAGTGCCGCGCTTTGCGTTGGAATCCGTCCGTGATGGTCTTTCACGACCACCCGCGCGATGGCGTGCAGGCGCAACGCCCGCGAATTATATCCCAGCCCACGCCACTCGCGCAGCACGTCACCCGGAGTAGCCGCCGCCAGCAAAGCAATCGTCGGGAAGCGTGCAACGAACCGCTCGAAGCTCGGGATGACGCGATCCACCTGCGTTTGCTGCAACATGAACTCGCTGACCAGCGTACGGTACGGGCTTCGGCGCCGCCGCCACGGCATATCCGCACGTCCGTGGCGCCCGTACCAACGGAGCAAGGGTCGAACGAGATCCGGCCCGGCGCCTGCTCGGCCCGAGACGGCCTGTCGGCGCCTTGCCGTCGACCGCTCCGAAGGCGGGCGCGTCGATTCGGGAAGCCTTCCTGCGAGGATTTCCTTGGGCATGGACCCACTCAAAGTTTCGCGGACGACGACCGTCGAAGCCTTTGCCTGCCGGGTCCTGTTACGATGCGCGTGGGACCACAGAGCAACTACGACAGGGGAGCAGAGGAAATTGGCTGAGCAACAGGTCGACGCGATCGTCATCGGAGCGGGGCCCGGCGGATATCACGCCGCGATCCGCCTTGGGCAACTCGGGAAGCGGGTCATCTGCGTCGATCGCGACGAGGTCGGCGGCGTTTGTTTGAACTGGGGTTGCATCCCCACCAAGGCGCTGCTGCATGTCGGCGAAATCGCGAGGCAGATCGCTCGAGCCGGCGAGCTGGGGTTGAAGACGAACCCGGCCGGCGTCGACCGCGAGGGGGTTGCGAAGTTCACGAGCGATGTCGTGGCAGCAAACGTCGGCGGCGTCAAGACGCTCTTCAAGGCGAACAGCGTCGAGTTTCTCTACGGCGAGGCCTCTTTCAAGAGCGCGACGCAGATCGCCCTGAAAAAGAAGGATGGCGGCGTCGACACGCTTTCCGCGCAGAACATCGTGATCGCGACCGGGTCGGCGCCCGTCGACGTCAAGGCATGGCCGCACGATGGTAAGATGATCCTCAACTCCGACGACGCCGTCAAACTCGAGCGCGTCCCCGCGCAACTCCTCGTTATCGGCGGAGGCGTCATCGGCTTGGAGTTCGCAACCGTCTACACGCGGCTCGGGGCGAAGGTGCTCGTGATCGAGGCGCTTCCGCAGATTCTCACCGGTACCGATCTCGAGATCGGCAAGACGCTCGGCCGAATCCTGAAAAAGCAAGGCATCGAGATCATGCTCGAAACCAAGGTCGGCAAGCTCGAGAAAGACGGGAAGAACGTCAAGGCAACCTTCAGCGGCGAGGCAACCAACGGGAAAGACGAAACGCGGAGCTTCGACACGGTGTTGGTTGCGGTCGGACGGCGACCCGTCACCGACGGCTTGAACTTGCAAGCGGCGGGCCTCGCCGTAGACGACAAAGGATTCATTGCGGTCGACCAGCAGATGCGCACGAAAGTTTCCAACATCTTTGCCATCGGCGACGTTACCGGCGCGCCGTTGCTCGCACACCGAGCGATGAAGCAGGGCGTTATCGCGGCCGAGGTCATCTCGGGAAACCGTTCGGCCGCCTTCGATCCGATGGCGATTCCGAACCTCATCTACACCGATCCGGAGGTGGCGACGGTCGGACTTTCGGAGGAGGAGGCGAAAGCCAAAGGCTACGAGGTTCGCATCGGCAAGTTTCCACTCGCGGCGAGCGGCCGCGCTCGCACGATGAACGACACCGACGGCCTCATCAAGCTCGTCGGCGATGCGAAGACGGATTTGCTGCTCGGCATGCACGTCGTTTCTCCGCAAGCCGAATCGCTGATCGGCGAAGGGCTCATCGCGATTGAGATGGGCGCCACGTTGGAAGACATCGGCCTCTCCGTCCATCCTCACCCGACGCTCACCGAGAGCATCATGGAGGCCGCCGAAGCCGCGCACGGCAAGGCGATTCACATCGTCAACCCCAAACCGAAGACGCCGGTAGCGGCGAAGTAGATCGCGTGACGCCCGCCCGGTTGCTCGATCTCGGGTTACAGCCTTACCGCGAGGTCTGGGAGTTGCAGCACGCGCTGCACGAGCGCGTGCGCACGCGAGAAGAGCCGGAGACGTGGATCGCGGTCGAACATCCACCGGTGATCACGCTCGGACGCAATGCGAAGAGCGCCAACGTGCTCCTTCCGCGCGAGCAACTTCTCGCGCGCGGCGTCGACGTGCTCGAAATCGAGCGCGGCGGTGACGTGACCTATCACGGTCCCGGCCAGTTGGTCGTCTATCCGATTCGGCGCCTCGAGCGCTTTCGAGAAGTCGTTCCGCTCGTTCGCAGTCTCGAAGAGGCCGTGATCGAGGCGTGCGCGCAATTCGGCGTGACGGCGTCGCGGTGGAGCGAGCACGCCGGCGTCTGGGTCGGCCGAAATCAGATCTGCGCGATCGGGCTGGCGGTGCGGCAGATGACCTCGCTGCACGGCATTGCCTTCAACGTGTCGACGGAACTCGACTACGATCGGCTCATCAACCCATGCGGCCTCCTCGACCGCGGCCTCACCTCCCTGGCGCGAGAGACGCAACGCGCGGTCAGCATGGCCGAGGCGAAAACGGCGCTCTTCGCGGCATTCGAAAGGGTGTTCGACCTCGAGTTCGTTGCCATGACGGGAAGCGATGATAAGGTTGCTGCCTATGGCCATTGAGATCGATCCTCTCGCCGAGAAGCCAGCCCACGTACGCAAGCCGGACTGGCTGCGCGTTTCGCTGCCGATGGGCGAGCAGTACGAGCGGGTCAAGGCCGAGGTCAATGCCCTGCAGCTGCACACGGTCTGTAGGGAGGCGGCGTGCCCGAACCTCGCCGAGTGTTGGGGCGTGGGCACCGCAACGATCATGATCTTGGGCGACGTCTGCACGCGCGGATGCCGCTTTTGCAACGTCAAGACGGGCAGTCCTCACGGCGTCGTCGACTGGCTCGAGCCGGTGCGCGTTGCCGATGCCGTCCGCGAGCTGGGCTGGCGGTATCTCGTGCTCACCGCGGTCGATCGCGACGATCTGGCGGACGGAGGCGCGCTGATCTTCGCGAACACGGTGCGTGCGATCCACGAACGCGTACCGGACGCGAAGGTGGAGATCCTCAGCGGTGACTTCCGCGGTGACCTCCGCGCGCTGGACATCGTGATGGACGCACGGCCCGAGGTTTTCGCGCACAACTTAGAGAGCGTTCGCCGCTTGACGCCGCACGTTCGCGACCGGCGCGCGACGTACGATCAGTCGCTTCTGGTGCTCGAGCACGCGAAGGGCCGCGCGCCGGAGCGCTTCACGAAGACGTCGATCATGCTCGGCCTCGGAGAGTGCGACGACGAGATCGAAGGGGCGATGGACGACGCGCGCGCGGTCGGCGTCGACATCTTCACGATGGGCCAGTATCTGCGACCCAGTAAGAAGCACTTGCCGGTGACGGAGTTCGTAACCCCCGCGCGATTCGAAGAGCTGGGAGCGCTCGCGCGCGCGAAAGGCTTTCACCAGGTGGTGTCGAGCCCGCTTTCGCGCTCCTCGTATCACGCCGAACAAGCCTTTTCGTGACCCAGTTTTTCCTTCGGCGCCCCATCTTCGCGACCGTCTGTTCGCTGATGATCATGCTCGCGGGACTCGTCATGATTCCCACGCTGCCGATCGCGCAGTACCCGCAGGTCGCGCCGCCGGTGGTGACCGTGACGGCGTACTGGACCGGCGCAAGCCCGACCGCTGTTGAAAGCGCGGTCACCGTTCCGATCGAGGATGCCGTGAACAACGTCGAGGGGCTGCGCTACGTCACGTCGTCGAGCGCCGACGGCACGTCGACCGTGACGTGCACGTTCAACCTCGGAACGAGCCTCGACATCGCGGCCGCCGACGTGCAGAACGCCGTGCAGTCGGCGATGGGCAATCTCCCCGCGGAGGTGCAGCAGACCGGCGTAACGATCAGCAAGAACAACGGCTCGATTCTCGTTGCCATTGCGCTGCAGACGAACACGTCGAAGTACGACACGCTCTGGCTCGGCAACTACGTGCAGTTGAACATCGTGAACACGCTGGCACGCGTCCCGGGCGTCAGCCAGGTTCGGGTCTTCGGCGAGAGCCAGTACGCGATGCGGATTTGGCTCAACCCGCGAGCACTGGCCCAGCAAGGGCTGACCGTTCCCGACGTCATCAACGCGCTCTCCGAACAGAACCAAGAGGTCGCGGCCGGCAGTATCGGCTCCGCGCCTGAGCCGGCGAATCAGCCGTACACGTACGTCGTCAACGCGACGGGCCGGCTCTCCGACCCCGCGCAGTTTGCGAACATCGTCCTGCGCGCCGATCCAAACGGCGGCTTCACCCGCCTCGGCGACGTCGCGCGCATCGAGCTTGGCGCGCAGGATTATTCGACGTACCTGCGCTTCAACGGAAAGTCGAACTCCGTCGGCCTGGGCATCTTCCAATATCCCGACGCCAACGCGCTAAGCGTCGCCTCCGCCGTAACCGAGCGCATGAAGCAGCTCGCGCGGAGCTTTCCGCCCGGCATCTCGTACACGATCTCCCTCGACCAAACCGCGTTCGTGCGCGAGTCGGTGCGCGAAGTCCTCATCACGCTGCTCCTCTCGATCCTGCTCGTCGTCCTCGTCATCTATCTCTTCTTGCAGGACCCGCGTGCGACGCTCATCCCGGCGGCAACGATCCCCGTCTCGTTGATCGGCGCCTTCTTCGTCATGAAGATCTTCGGGTTCACGATCAACACGATTACCCTCTTTGGATTGACCCTTGCGACCGGGCTCGTCGTCGACGACGCGATCGTCGTCATCGAGAACATCGCGCGGCACATGCAGATGAACCGCGGCAAGATGAAGGAGCGCGAGAGCGCGGCGGAGGCGATGCGCGAGATTCAGAGCGCCGTCGTCGCCTCCTCGCTCGTGCTGCTCGCCGTCTTCGTTCCGGTGGCGTTCTTCCCCGGAACGACGGGGCAGATATACAAGCAGTTCGCGCTCACGATCGCCGCATCGATCACCATTTCGCTCTTCGCGGCGCTCACGTTCGCGCCGACGCTGACGGCGCTGCTTCTCCACGGCGATTTCGAGTCGAACGCGTTCATCTTCCGCTTCTTCAACCTCGGATACCACGCGTTCCGCGATTGGTACGCGGCGACGCTGCCGAAGCTCGCGCGCGCCGGGACGCTCGTCACCGTGGTCTTCGTCATCGCGCTCGTTGCGACGGCGTTTCTCTTCCGGACGACGCCGTCGGCATTCATCCCGGATGAAGACCAAGGCTTCGCGATCATCCTCGTCCAGGCGCCGGAAGGGGCATCGCTTGCGTACGAAAGCGCGCTCACCGCAAAGGCCGAGAAGATCCTACTGGCGAGCCCGGACGTCGCCGCCGTCTTCAACGTCGGCGGTTTCAGTTTCTCGGGGTCGGCCCCGAACTACGGCTTGATGTTCGTGCGACTGACGCCGTGGAGCCAGCGGCCGGGCTACGCGAACTCGCTGGACTCGCTGCTCTTCCAATGGGACATGGCCTTCTCTCGGATCCCCGGCGGCACGATCATCGCCTTCAACCCGCCGGCGATCAACGGCATCGGCAGCTTCGGAGGCTACCAGTTTGAACTCGAGGATCAAGGCAACGTCGGGCTACCGATGCTCGCGCAGACCGCCGGGAAGATCATCGCGGACGCGAATCAGGATCCGCGGCTTTCGCAAGTCTTCACGCAGTTTCGCCTGAACTCGCCGCAGATTATGCTCAACGTCGACCGCAACAAGGCCAAGGCGCTGGGTATCTCGCTCAACGATCTCTTCGAGACCGTCGGCACCGACCTTGGATCGTACTACGTCAATAACTTCGACTACCTCAACCGCTCGTGGCGCGTCTACGTCCAAGCCGATACGCCGTATCGCGATCGCATCTCCGCTCTGCAGGATCTCTACGTCGCACCGAGCGTCGTCCCGAGCCCAGGCCCGCCGACGGCGGCGAGCCTCGCCAGCGGCCAAACGCCGGTGAGCGCGCTCGTCAACGTCGCGCAGATCAAGACGGCCCCGGTCATTCCGCACTACGATCTCTTCCGGTCGCTCGAAATCAACGGCAGCACCGCGCCCGGGCACGGCTCGGGTGAAGCGATCCAGGCGATGGAGCAGATCTTCGCTCGCGACGCGCCGCCCGGTATCGGTTACGAATGGTCGGGGTTGCAACTCGACGAGATTGCCGCGGGCAGCACGAGCGTCTTGATCTTCGCGCTCGGACTCGTGGTCGTCTTCCTCGTGCTTTCGGCGCAATACGAGAGCTTCATCGATCCGCTGATCGTGATCTTGGCGGTGCCGGCCGCGATCTTCGGCGCGCTGCTCGCGCTCAACGTCCGGCACCTGCCGCAGGACATCTACGCGCAGGTCGGTTACGTCATGCTGATCGGGCTGGCGAGCAAGAGCGCCATCTTGATCGTGGAGTTCGCGAACCAGCAGATGCGCGCCGGCGCCGACGTTACGACCGCCGCCCTGCGCGCGGCCCAGACGCGGTTGCGCCCCATCATGATGACCTCGATCGCCTTCATCATCGCCGTCACGCCGATGGTCTTTGCTTCAGGCGCGGGCAGCGCGGCACGCCACTCGCTTGGCACCGTGGTCTTCGGCGGCATGCTTCTCTCGACGTTCTTGAATCTGGCGATCACGCCGATTCTCTACATCGTGATCAAGACGCTCGAAGGCGGACGCGCGGTGCGCCCGGCCGACGGGAAGGCCGCGGTGGCCCAAACCGTTTCGGCGGGACGGTCGTAGAGGGTTTCCAGCCGGCCACGGGCAAGACCAGCGCCGGTCATAGTTGATAAGATTAATAGGGTCGGACCCTTCTCGGGCCCGAGCCCCTTCCGTGGGAGAATTCGATGAAGAAACCTTTCCTGCGCGTAACGGCTGCCGCTATAGCGGCCGCGTCGTTCCTCATGTCCTCGCTTCCGGCTCTCGCCGACGGCGGCACGGTCGACGCGATGTCGCAGAACGTGGTTACCGGAGCCAACTCGGCGATCAAGCACGCGATGGATGCGGCGGCGAGCCGCGCCCGTCACGTCGCGCCCGCTACCCTCGGCCAAGCTCCGCCGGTGCAGCAGCCAAAGCCGAACGGCCCGCAGGGACTGCCCGTCGGCCTGACCTACACGCTGGATGCCTCGATGGCCGTCCCCTTCGGGAACATCGGCGGCTTCAGCGGCAAATGGCTGCCGGGCGGCATGGACGCGGTCTTGGGATACGGCTTCTCCCCCTTCTCTCGTGTCTCGGCCTACTACTACGAGATCCAGCATTATCCGTACGGCTTCAACTCCGGAACGGTGCCGCTCTATCTCCAAGGCTTGGGAACGCCGGTCGGATCCGTGAACCTGGGCACGACGCAGCCTCAGCTGAACCTCACGACCAAGGATCGCTTCTTCCTATTCAACTACGAGCGCCTCTTCGATCTCGGTAACTTCGGCGGACGGCCGATTCCGATCGTCATCTCGCCGACGTACGTGGCGCGCTGGTCGACGATCGCCGCATCCAACAACGGCACGGACATCGTGCCCTTCGAGACCGTCCCCGGAACCGGTGTGCCGTACTACAACGTGCACACGCGCACCTCCCAATATTGGTCCCTGGCAATCACGTTTCCGTTCCTGAAGACGCCGAGGTTCTTCGGGACCTTCACGTTGGCGCCGACGTCGCTCGTCCACCTCGCAGGCGTCAATCAGCAGAACCATGCGCAACTCTATCAGATTCTCTACCTCGAATACTCGGCGACGCCTTCGACGACGCTCTTCATCGAACCGCAAAGCTCTCGCGACTATTTGCCGCTCGATCCGTATGCCGAGCACGTCATCGACTACTTCGGCGGCATTTCGCAGCGGCTTGGCCGCTACGGCTTCGTGCAGCTCGTCCTCAACAGCGGCGGCCCGACGAACTACAGTCCGTACGGCGTCACCGCGTTGACCTGTCAAGTGTTGCCGTGCAATCCGAACCAGATCGTTCCCACCGTGGGTGGGCTCAAGGCGACGCAACTACAAATTCAATTCGGCGTCGGTTCGCCGAGCGTCATCCCGTTCTAAGAGCAAGGTGATCAACATGAAACTCCAGTCCACAGTCAAGACGCTCGCGTTCATCTCCGCGCTATCGCTCGCGGCCTGCAGCACCGGCGGCGGCCCGTCGATTCCCGCGGGAAGAACCCCGCCCTCGTCCGGGAGCCAGGTAACGCAGACGATCGTCGGGCTCGGTGATAGCCTCACCGCCGGCTATCAATCGGGCGGCATGCTCGGCGCGGCGAACGTCGCGCTACCCGACCCGGCAACGCTCTTTTCGCCGCTCGCCGGGATCGGCATCGTTCCTCCCACGCAGGAGAACGGCTGGTTCTCGCTCTTCTACGCCTCCGCCAAAGGGATGACGTGGGCGGAGCAGGCGAACGGCGGCACTTCCGTGCTGCCGTTGATCGCCGGACCGGGAATCGGCAACCAGATCCTTCCAGCGAACCCGTTATATACGGGCGGCATCCCGTTCGCGACGATTCCCGGAGGATCGAGTTGCGACTCGTTCAACCAAAGCGCGTACATCTTTGCGAGCGCTTCCAGCACGAGCGTGCGCGTGAATCCGGCCGCGATGACGTACGATCTCGGCATTCCCTCGCTGACGTTGCACGAGGCAATCGGGATGTATCAGCCGACGACGACGACGTGCCTCGAACTCTATAATCCTCCGGCAAACGCAGCGCAGGCCGACATCGACGCGCTCCAATCGCTGGTGACCGGCGAGTCCGAGAGCTTCTATCCGGTCATGGAGAAATACGACCCGCCCGGCGCCGAAGTCACGCCGTTGGCGGCGGCCGTAGCGCTGCACCCGACGCTCACGACGGTTTGGCTGGGCGCAAACGATCTACTGAAGTACGCGTTCTCGGGTGGAGCGGCGCCGGGGCTCGACATCACGTCGGCGCAAGCACAAGCCGACACGACCACGATCATCAAGAGGCTCAAGAGCGCGGGCTCGAACGTAATCGTCGCGGATCTGCCGAACATCGTCGAAACCCCGCAGTTCGCGATCGTCGGCAATCCGCCGTCGCAGGCGTACTGCCAAATTCAAACCTGGCTGCCGTGCATCTTGACCGAGGTCGTCGGCCTGCCATGGGCGAGTGCGGAGGCTTACGTCGCGGGCACCCTCATTCCTGACGATAGCTTCCTCGCGCCGTCGGGCTCGCAGAACGCCTATCTCACCGAGACCGGCGTGATCACGCTCATCGAGGCCAGCGGTAATCCCGCCTCGCTCACCGCGAGCGAGAACGGAACCGATTACCTGACCGCGTCCTTTGCAGCCCAAGTGCAGACGGTGAACACCGCGATCAACACGGGAATTCAGACGGCCGCGTCGGCGAACGGCGCCGCCTACGTGCCGATCGACCAGATCTTCGCGGGAATCTACAGCGGCTCGGGAGCCTACTTCACCGAGGCCGCGTCGATCAACCCCGGCATCTGCTGCACGCTCGCCTTCGGCGGCGGACTCCTGACCCTCGACGGTCTGCATCCTTCGGATACGGGGTATGCGTTGATCGCGTCGGTCTTCGCTCAAACAGCGAACAGTGCGTACGGCACGAGCATCCCGGCGATCAATCCGACCGGAGCCTACGACGGCCTCGGCGGCATCTTCGCTCCCTACCCCGATCCGTACGCACCGCACTAAGGCGGCATCTACGCGTAGATGCCGCGAAGTTTCAGGGCCTTTGACGACGCGGTCGATCGCGAGCGTGTAGGCGGCGGTGCGCAGGGTCGCGTCGCGCGCGTTCGCGATGTTGCGCACCTCGTGCAGGTTCGTGAGCAGCACGTCCTCGAGCCGCTCGTTGACCTCGGCCTCCTTCCAGAAGTAGCCCATGCGGTCTTGCAGCCCACTCGAAGTACGAGACGGTGACGCCGCCGGCGTTGGCCATGATGTCCGGGATGACGACGATGCCGCGCTCGCTTGAAGATGCGATCGGCTTCCGGCGTCGTCGGTCCGTTGGCGCCCTCGACGATGAGCTTTGCCTTGACCTTGCGGCGCGTTCTCGGCCGTGAAGACTTTCTCGAGCGCCGCCGGAACGAGCACGTCGCAGTCGCTGGTCGAGCAGCTCGGCGTTGCTGATGCGCTCGCCGCCCTTGAAGCCTTCGAGGCTGCGGATTCTTGGCGACGTACGCCGATCGCGCCGGCGATGTCGATGCCGTTCGGGTTGTAGTACGCGCCGGTGACGTCGGAGATGCCGACGATCTTGCAGCCGCGCTCCGCGAACAGCTTGGCCGCGTACATGCCGACGTTGCCGAAGCCCTGGATCGCGACGCGGCGCGTTCTCGGGTCCGAGATCCCATCTCGGTCATCTCGTCGAGCGCGCAGATCGTCACGCCGCGCCCGGTCGCCTCGACGCGCCCGCGCGAGCCGCCGATCTCGAGCGGTTTGCCGGTGACGACGCCCGGCGTGTTCTGGCGCACGTGCATCGAGTACGTGTCCATGAACCACGCCATGACCTGCGGCGTCGTGTTGACGTCGGGCGCGGGAACGTCCTTATCGGGACCGACGACTTCGACGAGTTCCGCGGCGTAGCGGCGCGTGATGCGCTCGAGCTCGCTCGACGAGAGCGTCGTGGGATCGCAGGTGACGCCGCCCTTGCCGCCGCCGAACGGAAGATCGACGACCGCGCACTTCCACGTCATCCAGAACGCGAGCGCCGTGACCTCGTCGAGCGTCACGCCCGGATGGTAGCGAATGCCGCCCTTGGCCGGACCGCGCGCGAAATTGTACTGCACGCGATAGCCGGTGTAGACTTCGAACTCGCCCGAGTCGCGTTGGAACGGGATCGAGAAGATGATCTGACGCGAAGGATGGGTGAGGATCAGGCGCATTCCCGGAGTCGAGTTCGAGCAAGTCGGCGGCCTCGTTGAAGTACGCGATCGCGTCGCCGAAGACCGAAACGTCGCGCACGGCAGTGGTCATGGTTAGGGGTTTGAAGGCACGCCTCCAAACCCCCTACCGCCGAATGCCGGAGCCCTTGGTTGTCTACGGTCCGAAGGCGATCCCATAGGCGCCGGTGACGGTGAGAATCTTCGTCACGGTCGACGATGCGGAGATCGGCTCCGGTATCTCCCAGATTCCGCCGATCTCGTCGACCGCCCAGAGATTCCCTGCGCTGTCGAACGCCAGCCCGTAGAGAATCTCGCCCGCGTTTACGGTGATGCTGAACGCCGGGCTCTCGCCGGTCGTAAAGGACTGCGTGTACACGCCGATGATGCCGTTGCCGCTTTGGTTGGCAACGAAGACCCGGCCGGTCGAGTCGAGAGCGACACCATAGTTGTTATCGTTCGGCGTCACGTTTTCCGCGGGAATGCTCACCGACGTGATGGAGGGTTTGTACTCCAATATGGAGGCGTTGCTCGAGACGTATAGATTCGTCCCGTTTTGATCAAACGCCAGGCCCCACGGGAAGCCCAAGCCGTCGGGACTCACGCCGTTCGCGTTGATCGTGAATGACGGCGCGCCCCTGGTGGAGTTCACCGGCCCGTCGAAGACGTCGATGCAGCACGTACCGCTCGTGCTCTCGGCGACGAACACGTCGCCGGCCGAATCTTCGGCCACGTCCTTGACGCCGTCGTCCGTCGTAGTCAGCGTAAACGACGGCGCACTCGACGAGGTGAGCGGCGGCGTGAAGACGTCGACGGTCGTCCCGGTTCCGCCGGGATCGATCGGCACCAAGAGGCGGCCTGCGCCGTCAACAAGCATCAGGCGAGGGCCGGAGAGACCTGCAAGCGTTACCGCCGGCGTGCTCGACGACATCACCGGCGTTGTATAGACTTGGATGCTTCCGGCTGAGTAGAGGGACAGGTACATGTGGTGAGACGTCGGCACCAGCGGATTGCCGGCCCCTCCGTTCGCTCCACAGCCCGAGAATGCCATCGGACCCAACAGCAGCGCGACGGGAAAAAGTACGGACGCGCGCTTCATCGTTCTCCACCTCCGTGCGCCGTCTTGGCTGCACGGGAGAACCCTTCCCTGCTCAACTGAGGCACGCTATACATTAAAGCGGAAGTTGACGACGTCGCCCTCCTGCATGACGTACTCCTTGCCCTCGCTGCGGACGAAGCCGGCGGCGCGCAACGCCTCCATCGTACGGTATTGGACGTAGTCCTCGTACGAGACGATCTCCGCGCGAATGAAGCCACGTTCGATGTCGCTGTGGATTCGCCCGGCTGCCTGTTGGGCGCGGGTTCCCTTGGGAATCGGCCACGCCCGCGCCTCTTTTTCACCCGCGGTGAGAAACGTCATGAGACCGAGAAGATCGTAGGCGGCGGCCGCGAGTTCGTCGAGCCCGCTTCGCACGATGCCGAGCCCGGCGCGAAACTCGGCCGCCTCCTCTTCGGTGAGCCCCGCGAGTTCGGCCTCGATCTTCCCGCTTAGCACGACGACGCGGCTTCCGTCTTCCAACGCTTTCGAGCGCAGGACGTCGACGTATGCTCCCGGGTGCGCGATCTGCGCCTCGTCGACATTGGCGACGTAGAGCATCGGCTTGGCCGTGAGGAGAAACGCCTCCGCGGCAACTTCGAGTTCGAGCGAGCCGCCGGGGAACGCACGCGCCGGCCGGCCGGCTTCTAATGCTCGCGTCAGCCGGCGAGCAGCGTCGAGATGCGCGCGCCGCTTCGGATCGGCTCGCGCTTCGCGCTCGAGGCGGTCGAGGCGGCGCTGCAGCGTCGCGAGGTCGGCGAGTGCCAACTCGATGTCGACGATCTCGATGTCACGCCGCGGGTCGGGCTCGCCTTCGACGTGCACGACGTCGGCGGCTTCGAAGCAGCGCACGACCATTGCCACCGCATCCGTCTCGCGGATGTGGCTGAGGAATGCGTTGCCCAAACCCTCGCCCGCGCTTGCCCCGCGCACCAAGCCGGCGATGTCCACGAAGCGCACGGTCGCAGGCACCACGCGCTCGGCGTGGACCAGCTCCTGCAGGACCTTCAAGCGCCCGTCGGGTACGGCGACCTCCCCGACGTTCGGCTCGATGGTCGCGAAGGGGTAATTGGCGGCCAGAGCCGCGGCCGAGCGCGTCAGCGCATTGAAGATCGTGGACTTGCCGACGTTCGGCAAGCCGACTATTCCGCAGGAGAGGGGCATGAAAACCGCCCAGTTCGCGTCGGATAAAATGAAACATGCGGAAGATGACCGTCGACAAGCTCGGGATCGATCTCCTGACCCACGATCCGGTTGTCATCCTCAAGGACGGCGACGGCACGCACTACCTGCCGATTTTGATCGGCCCGTTCGAGGCCACCGCGATCGCGCTCGCGCTGGAAGGCGCTCCGGTTCCTCGCCCGCTTTCGCACGATCTCATGCGCAGCATCCTCGTCACGCTGGGAGCGCACCTCGAACAGGTCGTGATTCACGACATCAAGGAGTCGACGTTCTTCGCCAAGCTCGTCGTGCGCACGAACGGGGACTTGCAAGAGATCGATGCGCGGCCTTCCGACGGAATCGCGCTCGCGTTACGCGTTCAAGCGCCGATCTATGTTTCGGACAAAATCGTGCTCGAGGAATCAGTCTCCGAGAAGACTCGTCCGGTCGACGACGCCGAGATGGCCCGCTTCAAGAAATTCCTGGAAGACTTGAAGCCCAGCGACTTCAACCGCTAACCCCATTCATCAGATGTCCCACTTGTAAGCGTTCCACCAGGAAGTCGCCGACGGGTTCGTGCTGAAGCCGCGCAGGTCGGGCGATCGGACGACCGCCCGGCGCAGTTCGTAGAGCGGCAAGTACGAGATCGTCTCCCACATAATCCGGCTGGCGCTGCGATACACGGCGGCTCGCAGCAGCACGTCGTCGGTCTGCAGGCCCTGGTTTTCCAGCGCGTCGAGCGCGGGATTGCAGTAGCCGTAGATGTTTTCACCGTGCGGATACCACTGATCGCAACCTACGTAGAAGTGCACGTCGGGATCCCAGGCGAGGGTCGTCGAGTACACGGCGAGGTCGTACGCACCCGAATAGATCGGGCCGGTCGTCGAAAAGATCGTGTCGTAGGGATAGGTCTTCAAGACGGCGTCGATGCCGATCGCCTGCAGGTTCTGCTGCAGTTGCAGCGCGATGTCCGCGAGGTTCGTCGAGCCGGCGATAATGGCGATCGCATACGCGAGGCGCACGCCGCCGCGCGATCGGATTCCGTCGCTTCCGCGCACCCAGCCTGCCGCGTCGAGGATGCGATTTGCAAGCGCGGGATCGTAAGCGTGCGGCGTCAACCGCTCGTAGCCGGTCGCGGTCGGAGGCAGCGTGTTGTACGCAGTCTCGCCGACGCCGTGCGATACCTTGCGAATCAGCGCGCCGTAGTCGACCGCCGAGGCGATTGCTTCGCGCACGGCGAGGTCGTTCAGCCCGGGCTTGCGTTCGTTGAGGATCAGCACTTCCTGTGCGTTCCAGGGGCGCAGATCCGTCGCCGTGTCCGGAAACGAGCGGTATTCGTCGAAGAGCGCGCCCGGCGGCGACACGACCAGGTCCACGTGGTGCACGCGCATTTCGGTCGCGATGGTATCGTCGTCCGGAATGATGTGCAGCTCGACGCGCTCCAGCTTCGGCATACCTTTGAAGTAGCGGTCGAAGCGCGCGAGCGTGATCTCGGTTCCGTGCTGCCAACTCACGAAGCGAAACGGTCCGGTACCGATCGGATTCTGGTCGAGTGAACTCCTGTTGAAATCTCGATCGCGATCGATGATATGGGCGGGCAGAATCGGCTTGCCACCCTCCTGGAGCGGCGCGAAGAACTGCGTCACGAAGGGCGGATAACGCTGGCGTAGGTGCACGACGACCGTATAGTCGTCGGGCGCAGCGATGGACGCGACCCGATCGTACCCTTCACGGAAGAGCGTGTCGTTGTGAGGGTTCACGACCGCCCGCCACGAGGCGATCACGTCGCTCGAGGTAAACGGCACGCCGTCCTGCCAAAGCACGCCGTGACGGAGGTGGTAGGTGTACGTCAGGCCGTCGGTCGAGATCCCGCCGTTTGCGAGGCTCGGTACCTCCGTCGCGAGATCGCCGATCAAGCGTCCGCGATCGTCGGCGATGACGAGATAGGAATAGATGAGCGAAGAGAGATCGTAGACCAGGTCCATCTCCGAGAGGTACGGATTGAGATGATCCGGATCGGAGATGTCGGCGATGCGCAAGACGTGCGGAATCGTCCAGGCGTGACGGGCGCCCACGATCGGCGCGGCGACGCGAGTGCAGCCGGCAAGCGTTGCCGCAGCAATCAACACGCAGAGCGTCGCGCGCATTCACCCGAGCTTTCGAGGGTCCAAGTGAGTTCCCTCGAATGCGCTCCTCCGATATGGAGACGCTAGAGCACGCCGATATCGGCGTTTTCGGAGGATCGGGATTCTATTCGCTCATCGACAATGCGCGCGAGGTGTGGGTCGAGACGCCGTACGGGGCGCCAAGCGATCGCGTCGCGCTCGGCGAAATCGCCGGGCGGCACGTCGCGTTCCTGCCGCGTCACGGCAAGGACCATCGTTTTCCGCCCCACGCGATCAACTACCGCGCTAACCTCTATGCGATGAAGATGCTCGGCGTCGAGCACATCATCGCGCCGACCGCGTGCGGTTCTCTCGATCGCGACGTGAAGCCGGGTTCGATGGTCGTCGCGGATCAACTCATCGATCGCACCAGCGGCCGAAAGGATACCTTTTTTGACGGTCCGGTAACGACGCACGTCAGCTTCGCCGATCCGTACTGCCCGACGCTTCGCCCGATCGCCTTCGAGGCGCTTCGCTCGCTCGGCATAGAGACCCACGACCGAGGCACGATCGTCGTCTGCCAAGGACCGCGCTTTTCGACGCGGGCGGAATCGAAATGGTTCCAGAGCCAGGGCTGGGAGGTCATCAACATGACGCAGTATCCCGAGGCCTACTTGGCGCGCGAACTGGGAATCTGTTACGTGAACATCTCCCTCATCACCGATTACGATGTCGGGCTGGAGGGAATGCCGCCCGTCTCTCATCACGAGGTCATGGAAGTCTTCAAACGCAATAACGAGCGCACGAAAGCCGCCATCGGGCGCATCGTCGAGCGAATCCCGCTCGACGCCGACTGCCCTTGCCGCCATTCGCTCGAGGGGGCGCGGTGAAACGAGCGACTGCGACCGATCTCTCGATTCTATCTCCGCGCGATCCCCATGCTCGCGCGTCACCCTTCCATATTTGTCGCACCCCTGCTCGGCGCCGTCGTCGCACTCGTGCTCTCCCAAGTCGGCGCGTACCTGACGAATCCCCTCGGCGGCGTCGGCGCCAGCCTCTTCGACTGGATTGCGAGCGTCATCTACACCTTCGCCTTCGCCGTCGCAATCATTCAAGCAGACGAGATCGAGCGCGGGCTGCGCGGAACCTTCGACTCCGCATGGGAGGAGGCGCGCCGGAAGGCTGCCGGCATTTTCGTCGCGGCAATCGGGTTCTGGTTTCTGATCTACATCGCGCAGTACGTCGGCGCGATGTTCGGGGAAGCAATCTTCTATTTCTTGCAAGTGGTCGCTGCATTTTTCTTGATTTATACGATTCCGGCGGCTGCAATCGGCGGATTACCCGGGTCGCTTGCGATCGCCGGATCGTTGCGTGCCGTCCGCGCCGACCCTCTCGGAGCAGCGATCCTTGCCATCGCGTTCGTCGGCCTCTTCGTCTATGCGGCTCCGCTTGCCGCGGCGTACCTCGCCGTCACGTTCTCTCTCGACCACATCGTTGCCGTACTCGTGCTGGTCTTTCTCGAAGCGCTCGTGTTGACGTATCTCGCGTTCCCGTTCGCGAAGCAATACGCAGGCATCGCGTTCCGCGCGTAAGCCTTACGCTGCGGCGCCGGTAAGCGCCATGCGAGCGATCTCGCTCACCATCGCAGGGCTCACGTTCGTGCGCGCAAGCCGCTGCGCGTCGTCGAGGCGGCCGAGGATCAGCCGCACGGCCTCCGCCGAGAGCGGGCGGAGCGCCCGCAACTGCGCGGCATAGTCGCCGAAGAGCGGCTCGCTTTGCGCCACGCTCACCGCGATCCAGTCTCGCACGAGCGTCTTGAGCGCCTCGAGCCCGGCGTCGAGCGTTTCGCGCGTTGCCCATCCGTCGACGGGCGTCTTGCCGGCGACGACCTCGAAGAACCATCGCGCTGCCTGCGCGCGCACCGAAACTTCTTCACCCTCGAGCGCCGCAATCGCCTGCGTAACGCTTCCCTGACCCAGTTGCGCACCCGTCTGGGCGGCACGTGCGTCGTAGCCCTTGCGCCGGAGAATTTCGGCGATCTCGGTGCGTGAAGGAGCGGGAAACGTATCTCGATTGCGCGCGAGCGAATCGTGGCGAGCAATCGTCCGGGCGAGGGCGTCGTGATCAGCAAGAAAACGCCCTGCGGGGGCTCCTCGAAGAACTTCAGCAACGCGTTCGCCGCATGGTGCGTCGCGAAATCGAGATCGCCGAGCAGCAGCACGCGCATTCCGCCGACGTAGGACTCCATCGAGAGTTGGCGCACGAGATCGCGCGCGCTCAACTCTTCTCGTTCGCCGAAGCGGGCAGCGGAGTCGCGCTCTCCGATCTTCAGCGTTCCTTCGTGTTCGAGAAAATCCGGATGGCACGCGGCCTCGAGTTCGAAGAGCCTGCACGAAGCGCAGATTCCGTCGTAGCCAAGCACGCCGCTCTTTGGGTGCGGAGCAGAGCAGCGATTGCGCGAGCCGGCGCGCGAAGGTCTTTTTTCCGACGCCTTCGGGGCCGCTGAAGATGTACGCGTGCGCCAGGCGTGTGCGATCCAGCCGTCCGAAGTACTCGCGCGGACCCGCCGCTCCGACGACGTCGAAGCGTAGCCCTTCGACGCCGCTCGGCTCTAACGCCACGTCAAGCCGCGACGTGTGATTGCACGACGTCCCAGGCGGCGTCGAGCAGCCTGTCCGGCGCAAGCGTCGCATCGAAGACGTGCCAGCGTCCGCCGCCCTTGGCCAGCTCGAGGTAACCGTGCCGCACGCGTTCGTGAAACGTCATGTCTTGGATTTCGAAGCGATCCTCGATGCCGGCTCGATCCGCGAGACGTTCGCGCAGGCACTCGACGGGAAGATCGAGCAGCAGCGTGATGTCGGGATCGAGGCCGCCCGTGGCCGTCGAGGCAGAGCAGGCGCAGCATCGGCAGGTCCAGGCCACGGCCGTACCCCTGGTAAGCCAAGCGTCGAATCGGCAAAGCGATCGCGATAGCACGATACGCCCCTGGCTCAATGCCGGCTTGATCTTTTCGGAGACCAACTCCGCGCGTGCGGCGTTCATCAGGAACGCTTCCGTCAGCGGCGAGACGTCGAGGCGGCTGCGCAGCAGCAGTTCGCGCACCGAGTCGCCGACCGGCGTGCCGCCGGGTTCGCGCGTCAGCAGCACGTCGCTGCCGGCGAGCGACAAGCGCTCGTGCAGAGAGCGCGCAAGCGTGCTCTTCCCACTTCCTTCGATCCCCTCGAGCGTGAGAAACACTACTCGTCGGTCTTGAAGATGCGTACGCGGCGATTCGGTTCGAGGCCGGTGCTGCGCGACTGCAGCCGGTAACGTTCGGCGAGCTGGTGCTGCATGCGGCGAACGTACGACGTCTGCGGTGACAGCTCGATCGCCTGGTTCGTCAGCAGCACTTGATAGATCGCCTCCTCGGCCTCGCGCAGCGCGATCTCCTCGTGGTCGATCGAGCCGAGATTGAAGACGTCGCGCAGGGCCGCTCTGGATCTGCGTCGTCGTATTCGTCTTGATCGAGTAGATCGGCACGTTGTCGGAGGCGATCTGCTTGAGCTTGGGCTGCTCCTTGCGCTCGAGCGTCTTGAGCGTGAGCACGACGTCGGCGTCGTCCCAGTTACGCGCGATCGAGGCGTTGACGCGCAGGTTGGGATCGCGCGTTCGATCTTGTTGCGCGAAACGCCGTAGGGGAAGATCGAAAGCGGGCCGCTCGCGTCTCGTCGCGCGTCGGCGATCGTGGCTCGAACGCTTCCGGCAGCCGCGGCATCGACTCGGTGTCGGCCTCCTGCACGACGGTGACCTCGCCGCTCGGCTCACGCTGGCGAATCTCGGGCTGCGGCTGATAGCCGCGCAGCAGCGCGTCGACGACGTCGGCGACGTTCTTGTGAATCGCGAGGCGGTCGCGATCGTGGATCTCGATGACGACGTCGAAGCGTCGGCGGCGCCTTGCGCTCGAGCACGGTCTTGCGCGTGCCGCGGCGGCGCGCTTCTTCGTCGGAGAGCGTGACCGCGCTGATGCCGCCGACGAGATCGGAGAGCGTCGGATTCATCAGGAGGTTCTCGAGCGTCTGCCCGTGCGCCGTTCCGATCAGCGTCACGCCGCGTTCGGCGATCGTGCGCGCGGCTGCCGGCTTCGGCTTCGGTACCGATCTCGTCGATGACGATGACCTCCGGCATGTGATTCTCGACCGCTTCGATCATGACCGCGTGCTGGAGCGTGGGATCCGCGACCTGCATGCGCCGCGCAAGTCCGATTCCCGGATGCGGGATGTCGCTGTCGCCGGCGATTTCGTTCGACGTATCGACGATCACGACGCGCTTGCGCTCTTCGGAGAGCACGCGCGCGCACTCGCGCAGCATCGTCGTCTTGCCGACGCCGGGACGGCCCGAGCAGGCAGATCGACTTGCCGCTGCGCAACACGTCGAGCAGAATGTCGATCGTGCCGTAGACGGCGCGCCCGACGCGGCAGGTGAGCCCGACGATCTTTCCGGTGCGATTACGAATCGCGCTGATGCGATGCAGCGTCTGCTCGATGCCGGCGCGATTGTCGGCGCCGAAGGGCGAGATGCGCGAGCAGACGTGCGCGATGTCCTCGTGCGTTACCGGCGCCTCGGTGAGATACGTGAAATCGTGCTCGAAGCGAGCCTCGGGCGGACGCCCGAGATCGAGCACGACTTCGATGATCTCTTCGACGTTGTGGAGACGGACGAGCGCTTGCCGGATCGCGAGCGGGAAGATGTCGAGGAGTTGGGAGAGCTCCCAACTTGGGGAAACGGAATGAACTCTGACCGCCAATACTGATCCTGCCTTCCGTGCCGATTCCCCCAAGGCACGCGATCGTGATTTCCCGGGCCGCGCGCTCACTCCTTCACCACGCGGATCACGCGAAGCTCGTCGTCGTACGGTCCTTGAATGCGCACGCCGGCCTTCAGTTCCAAGCGCAGGTAGTCGATGATCTCGTCGGTGATCTCCTCGCCGGGCGCGATGACCGGAATGCCGGGCGGATACGGCGTGATCGTCTCCGCGCAGATGCGCCCGTCCGACTCTTGCGAAACTTCACGAACTCGGTCGGCGCGAGGAACGCGTCGCGCGGAAGCATGCGCATCGGCGGAATCTTCGGCAGCCGAAAGCTGCCGCGGTTGCAGCCGCTGCTCGAGAATTCCCGACGGCGCGAACATGTCGACGGGTCGCTCGTCGCGCGCCAGCTCCTCGAAGCGCGCTGACGAATCGTTCCGCCGCCTCGCGGCGTCGTTCCGATCGTAAAGAGCGCGACGATGTTGAAGAGATCGGCCAGCTCGACCTGGATGTTGTAGCGGCGGCGCAGAATCTCTGAGGCCTCGTATCCGGTGTAGCCGAGACCCGTCACCGTGACCGTGATCTTCGTGGGGTCGAGCGCGAAGACGCCCGGGCGTCCTTGCAGCTCGTCGCCGAAACAGTACAGGCCGTCGATGTCGGTTGAGCCGCTCGCGCGCGTCTCGCGCGCTAGCGCGATCGTGCGCGAGAGCAATGCCTCGCCTTCGGTCGCCATCTGCTTGCGCGCGACGTCGAGCGACGCGACCATCGGCAGGTTCGGCGAGGTCGAGAGGAACATCTTGAGCACCGCCAGGAGGCGGTCGAGGCGAACGCGCTCGCCGTTCTGATGGAGCATCGCGCACTGCGAAAAGGCCGAGAGCATCTTGTGCGTCGAGTTGATGCAGAGATCGGCGCCGGCGGCCGTCGCCGAGAGCGGCAGCGCGGGATGAAAATGAAAGTGCGGCCCCCACGCCTCGTCGACGAGCAGCAGCTTTCCGGCGTCGTGCACGATGCGCTCGATCGCCTGCGAGATCGGCGGCGACGCCGTAGTACGTCGGCGAAACGAGATAGACGGCGGCGAGGTCCGGATGCTCTGCCAGCGTCCGCGCGACGGTCTCGCGGCGTGACGCAGTGGTCCATGTGCAGCTCTTCGTCGACCTCGGGCTGCATGTAGATCGGCTGCGGCGCCGCTCATGACCAGGCCGCCGAGCATCGACTTGTGCGAGTTGCGCGGCACCGCGATCTTCTCGCCGGGGTTGACGCGCGGTCATCATCATGCACTGATTGCCGCTCGTCGAGCCGTTGATGAGGAAGAACGTATGGTCGGCGCCGTAGGCCTCCGCCGCGAGTTCCTGCGCTTCCTTGAATCGACTCGGTCGGCTGGAGCAGATCGTCGATCCCCGGCATCGGCGTGAGGTCGATCGCGCAGATGTTGTCGCCGACGAACTCGCGGAACGACGGATCCATGCCGTTGCCTTGCATGTGGCCGGGCGTGTGAAACGGCATGACGCCTGCGTCGACGTAATCGAGCAGCGCCTGAAAATACGGCGTTTTCGATTGATCCACGGACGTGGCACTCCTGCCGGAAAAAAAGGGAGAATGAGCAGTCACGCGCGCTTCGAGCGCGCTCGCCGTCAGATTCCCTTGGCCGTTGCGGAGTGATGGCTGATCGCAAACGCCGCCGCGCGGAGCGCAGCGGAGAGGAGCGCGAACAGCCGGACGTCTCTCACGAGGAGGCCTTCACCGCCGGCGCGGTAGGCTCCGCCTCCACCGTCCGGAGAAAACCGGGCCGGTGAGCGCACCGGTGATCATCGCGGGCGGCGGTCCCGTGGGCCTCTCCCTGGGTTTGGGGCTCGCGCATCTCGGCGTGAGCTCGACGATCCTCGAATCCCGCCCCGAGCCCGCCAAGGAGTCGCGCGCGCTCGTCATCTGGCCGCGGACGGCGGAACTGCTCGCCGACTGGAAGGCGCTCGACGCGCTTCGCGCGTCGGGAACGTGGCGCTCGATGCTCGACATCTGGTCGGCCCAAAGCGGTGAGCGCCTCATCGAGGTCGACTTCTCCAACGTCGGCGACGTTCTCGAGTACACCGGAGCGCTGCTGATTCCGCAAGACGAGACCGAGCGGGCCTTGCGCAGGCTGGTTCGCGAGAACCGGCGGTGCGATCTGCGGACGGGATGCGAGGTGACGTCGGTCGCGCAAGACGGGGAGGGTGTCACCGTCGTCGCGCGCGGGGCGTCGGGAGAGGAACGTTTTCGCGGGCAGTATGCCGTCGGCTGCGACGGGGCACACAGCGTCGTCAGGCATGCGCTCGGATTAACGCTCGAAGGCGTGACCTATCGCGGTCGCGCGGTACTGAGCGATGAGATCGTTTCGCCGCCGCTCGCCTTCCCTTCGCCGCGCGTCTCCCTCTCGCGGCCCTCCTTCGTCCTCGGTATCGAGTACGCTCCCGGCCGCTGGCGCGTCGTCTCGCTGCTGCCGGGCTCCATCGCCGATGAGGCAGCGCTCGAGCCGACAGCGCACGCCCGTCGCCTGGAAGCGCTCTTCGGCCGGCGCATGGCGACGCAGACGATCTGGTCGAGCCTCTTCCACATCCATCGTCGCCACGCGCAGTATTTCGTCGAGGGGCGTGTCGCGCTCGCCGGCGACGCCGCGCACCTCAACAGTCCAGCCGGAGGCCAAGGCATGAACGCCGGCATCCAAGACGCGGCAAATCTTGCGTGGAAGCTCGCCTACGCGGTGGATGGAGAGCGTAACGCGCCGCTGCTCCTTTCAAGCTACGACCTGGAACGGCGCGAGATGATTACGGGCGGCGTCGAGCGCTATACCGACGCGTTGACCCGATTCGGCATAACCGGGTCCCGCTGGTTCGGAGCGATGCCGGTTCGCGTGATCGGGCGTTTTCTCCGAGCAGCGGGATTACAACGCAAGGCGTGCCGCGCCGTCGGTATGCTCGGTGGCCGCTATACGAAGTCTCCGCTCATCGACGCGCGCCACCCGCTTGCGGGACGCCGCATCGACGACCTCGTTCTGCCGGGTGCCTCGCGCATCAATCGTCAGCGCGCTGGAAAGGCCGCGCTCGTCGTCATCGGCGACGTCGATCTCACTAGTGCAGTTGGCATGACCGTCATTCGCCTTCCCACGGCGCCGGGGCACTGGCACGTCAAGCCGCCGGTCGTCCTGATCGTGCGCCCCGACGGCGTCGTCGCCGCGGTGGTGGAAAAACCGAGCCGCAATCGCATCGATGCGGCCCTGCGCAAAGCCTTCGCCCACAGCGGCTAGACTTCGATCCGCTCCTCGATCGAGACGTTGTAGAGGAAGAGGAACTTGCCCCATTCGTCGGGCAGCGTGTTGCGCTTGACTCTGAATCCAGGGAATGTACTTCGGCTGGCGCGGCTTCCGGCGAAGCGACAGATTTGCTTCGTGGGGAGTGCGATTGTTCTTTCGGTTGTTACATCGCATGCAGGAACAGACGAGATTCTCCCAGGTCGATGGTCCGCCTCGACTCTTCGGGATGACGTGATCGACCGTCATCAGGCGTTCGCCGTGCGCGCCGCAATATTGGCAGGAATGGTCGTCGCGAATCAACACGTTCTTCTTCGTCAACGCGACTTTTTGCATCGGGCGCTTGATGTAGTAGAGCATGCGAATGATCGACGGCATGCGCATCTCGAAGCTCGTGGACGCGAGCACGCGCTCGAGATTGTGAACGATCTCGGCCTTCCCGGCAAAGAGCATCTTTACGGCGCGCTGAAAACTCGTAACGTTCAGCGCTTCGTACGTGAAGTTCAGGACGAGGACGTCACTCTGCATCGCGCGTCCTCACGAAGGCCAAGCGAGTCTCGGTCAAGAGTTGCGTGAGGGCCAGGCGCTCGTCCGCGGTGAGGCACTCTTTGATCCGTTCGAAGGCGAGCGACGCGACGTCGATCGCGATCTCCGCCGAGGAAACGTCGCCGGCGTGCCCCTCCCGTTCGCCCAGGTAGGCATGGGCGGCAGAGCACGAGCATGCCGATGACCTCCGTCATCACCGCCGTGACGGGAGGCACCTGCCCTTGAAAACCGGCCGCCTGCGCGTCCGGGGCTGTGTTGGCACTCATGCGCCGTGTTTTCTTATGCGGCCGTAGAATGCTTCCTCTTAAGGGCGCTGCACGCTGCGCAGCGCCTGGCGCTGCGCTGCGCTTCCGCCGCTACGCGGCGTCAACTGCACTACGCGCCCCCACGCGGACTTCGCCGCGCGGGCCCCCGTTTTCAATGGGCGCTGCACGCTGCGCAGCGCCTGGCGTTACGCTACGCTTCCGCCGCTACGCGGCGTCAACTGCGCTACGCGCCCCCACGCGGACTTCGCCGCGCGGGCCCCCGTTTTCAATGGGCGCTGCACGCTGCGCAGCGCCTGGCGCTACGCTGCGCTTCCGCCGCTACGCGGCGTCAACTGCGCTACGCGCCCCCACGCGGACTTCGCCGCGCGGGCCCCCCGTTTTCAATGGGCGCCCGTTTTGTTGCCTTGCGTCTTCGACCATCGCAAGGAAGTACGCGTGCACGCGCGGCGTCGCCCGTCAGTTCCGGATGGAACGACGTCGCGAGAACGTTGCCCTGCGCGCACCATCACGCCGTGACCGTCCGCGTGCGGCCAGCAGCTCGACCGTCGGCGCCGACGCGCTCGATCCACGGCGCGCGAATGAAGATCGCCGGGAAACGGCCGCGGCCCGAGCGCCGGCAATCGCAGGTCGACTTCGGCCGATTCGTTCTGCCGGCCGAACGCGTTGCGCCGAACCGTGACGTCGATCAGGTCGAGCGTCGGCTGATCGAGATCCGGCGACGTCGCGTGCGGCGACGATCATGCCCATGCACGTTCCCCACAGCGGCATCCCGTCGCGCACGCGCTCGACGATCGGCGCGTCGAGCTCGAAGCGCTCGAGCAGCTTCATCACCGTCGTCGACTCGCCACCGGGAATCACGAGCCCGTCGACGCGCGTCGAGATCGCCGGCGATTCTTTACCGCAAGCGCCTCCGCGCCGGCGCGGTCGCAGCGCCGCAAGATGCTCGTCGACGTCGCCCTGCAGCGCGAGCACGCCGATGACCGGCTTGCGTGCCATCAGTTCCCGCGGTGCGAGAGCAGCTGCGATTCGGGCGAGTGTGCGAATGTCGAGCCCGGGCATCGCTTCCGCGATCCCGAGCGAGCGGCACGCCTCGGCGACGACCTTCGGGTCGTTGAAGTGCGTCGTCGCGTCGACGATCGCTTTCGCGAAACGCTTCGGATCTTTCGACTTGAAGATGCCGCTGCCGACGAAGATGCCTTCGGCGCCGAGCTGCATCATCAGCGCGGCGTCGGCCGGCGTCGAAACGCCGCCCGCGCAGAAGAGCACGACCGGCAGCCTGTCCCTCGCGCGCAACCTCGCGCGACGAGTTCGAGCGGCGCGCCGAGATCGCGCGCGCGCGCGACGAGCTCTTCTTTCGGAGCGACGCTCAGCTCGCGAATCGCATCGCCGATCGCGCGCATGTGACGCACGGCCTCGACGATGTTGCCGCTTCCGGCTTCGCCCTTGCTGCGAATCATCGCCGCGCCCTCGGCGATGCGGCGCAGCGCCTCGCCGAGATCGCGCGCGCCGCAGACGAACGGCGTCGTGAAGGCGTGCTTGTCGACGTGGTACTTGTCGTCGGCGGGCGTCAGCACTTCCGATTCGTCGATGTAATCGACGCCGAGCGGCTGCAAGCACCTGCGCCTCGGCGAAGTGGCCGATGCGCACCTTTGCCATGACCGGAATCGTCACGGCATCCATGATGCCGCGGATCAACTCGAGTGCGCTCATCCGCGCGACGCCGCCCGCCGCGCGAATGTCGGCCGGGATGCGCTCGAGCGCCATCACGGCGACGGCGCCGGCCTCCTGGGCGATGACGGCCTGTTCGGGCGTGACGACGTCCATGATGACGCCGCCCTTGAGCATCTGCGCGAGCCCGCGCTTGACCGTTGACGGTTCCGGTGCTGTTCCATGTCTCTATCGTATCAGGCGTCCCCAATGGAGACATTGGGTACACCCTCAGAGCGGACTCGAGCTACTCGCGGGAGACGGGCCCGTCGGCCGGCGGTGAGCGGAGCGCCGGTTCTCGGCCGAGGCGAGGCCGACGGGCGACCGTCGGGAACGGCTGCTGTCGCCAGATCGGGATGTTGGGATTCGGCGTCGGCGTCGCGGGACGGGCGTCGGCGTCGGCGTCGGCGTGGGCGGCGGCGTCGGCAGCGGCTGCGGCGGTACGCGCGGATCGGGAAAGCCGCGGATCGGGCGCGGCCGAGAGCGTCTGCGAGCGCTTCCAGTCGGGGCCGTATGGCGCCGGCCGTCGCATCCGGGCGCGGGCGTGATCGCACGGCGGTAGCACCGATCGAGCGTCTGCTCGGTCGACTTGGCCGAGCACGCGATTGCCCATGCCTGCTCGCCGAGCGGCAATCGCCGACCGAGCAGCACGACGGCGCCGGCAGCCAGAAGGATGGTCGAAGAATCGCGTCGACGGGTGCATGAGGCGCGTCGTTATACGCCGCGTCGTAGCCGGCCGGACCGACGTCGAGCTTGGCGCGCGCGCGCTCGGCGGTCGCGTCGGCTTGCCGATCGAGGTGCACTTCGCGCAGCTCGCCGGCCGCCATCTCGACGCGCGCCGTATGCCCGCGAAACTCGACCAGCACGTTGCGCGCGCGATCGAGCTGGTTGCACGACGAAGATCCGCACGGCGCCGGTCTCGTCCTCGAAGGCAATCGCGCCGACCTCGACCGGCGACGTCGTCACCTCGTCGCTCACGTCGCGTCCGGCATAGATGCACGTGAACGGCTCTTCCGCCGAGAGCTCCGGCATGTCGCCGTAGATCGTGTCGTTGCGCAAATCGATCGACGTACGTGCAGCGCCGCCCGCCCCAGTGCACGCGCGCCGCGGCGACCCATTGCCAACCCTTCGGGCGCAGCGGCGCGAAGTGCGGCCGGCCGCTGGTGCGATAGCCGTTGAGACCGCCGACCGTCTCGGCGACCGCCCACAGATACTTCGCGCCGGTCCACGGCGAGAGATACATCCCGCGATTGCTGAGCGAACCGCCGTCGAACCATTCGGCGAACTCGCCGGGAACCGTGTTGCGCGGGCTTCCGCCTTCCATCGCCGCGTACGACATGCATCGAGAAAGTGCACGGCTTCGTCGGTCATGCCGTTGCGCGCGAGCGCGACCGCGAACCACAGCGTCAGGTCGGGCCAGATGCCGCCGAGCAATCCGAATCCGTACGACGGGAAAGTACCAGGCGTCCGCCGTCGAGATCGTGCGCAAGCCCGACGGGCGTCACGAAATCCGCCTCCGAGCAGACGCTGCGAGAATCGCGCGGCGTTGCTCGTGCGTCGGCGACGCCGAAGAGCACCGGGAAGACTTCGTCGGCGGTGAAGTTGTCCTGATAGTTGCCGTCCTGATCGTAGTTGAGCACGAAGGCGCCGCGTATCGTCGTTGTAGAGATGGTCCATCATCGCCGTCGCGCAGTCTCGCTGCGCTTCGCCCGAGTACCGCTTCCCAATGTCGTTGATCGCCGACGACCGCGCAGAGCATCGCGGCCGCCTCGAGCGCGAAGACGGCCTCGGCGTTGATCTCGGTCACCGCGCCGTCGAGCGTGTAGTACGGAATGATGTTGCGCCACGACGAGATGCCGTACATGTCGACGCCCTTGGCGCTGGCAGAAGACCAGACCGTGATCGTCGCGCTGCGTGAGCATGTAGTCGGCGAGCTTCACGATCGAGGCGGTAGGCGCTCGCGCACCCACGCGTCGTCGAGCGTCGCGTTGTAGTGATGCAGCATCGCGATGAGGTGCAGCGGCGTGTCGTCGTTGATGTTCAGATCGTAGTCGGTCTTGTAACCGCTGACGCCGCGCACGTATTCGATCATCAGGCCGCTCTCCTCGACGACGCGATTGAAGACCTCGAGCGCGTTGCGGCTGAACTCCGGCCAGAAGTAGTCGAAGCCGTGCACGAACCACGACGTGTCGCGCGAAACGAAGATGTCCGACGGCGGCGAGTTCGTCGAGCCCCAGCCCTGCGGATACTCCTTGACGATGCGCAGCATGTTGGCCTTCGCCCACGCGACGCCGCGGCTGATCTCGGGCGACGGCGTCATGAAGCGCGCGTCGGCGAGACGCTCGCGCGAAGTAGCGCTGCGTGTCGTGCAGCGCGCGCCGGTCGCGCAGCAGCGCTTCGAGCACCGGGCGGCTGCGCTCGGTGCCGTCCTTATGGTAGACGACCGCCAGACGCAGCGACTCGCGCGCGCCCGGCGCGACGGCGATGCGGTACTCGAACGCGCCGAAGATGCGCCGGCTCACGAGCTCGGCTTGCTGCGGCGTCACGTCGCCGAGCGTCTGCGCCTGGATTCCGTCGACGAGCGTGCCGCGCCGCATGTACTCGAGCAAGACTTGCTCGCGTAAGCGAGAGCTCGACCGCGACCGGCGCTGCGCGATCCGCCCCACCAACGCTCGCCGCCGGTTTCGAGATTCTGCGAGCAGATGAAGCGCCCGTCGATCCATGCGCGTGCACCTCGTGCTCCGGCTCGCCGTAGAAGCGCTGGCCGACCAGCATCGCCCACGGAAAGACGCGCGACCTCGACCTCCGCCGCGCCGGGGTTGTAGAGCGTGACGTCGACGACGAAGGAGACGGCGCGATCGAATGCCGCGCCGTGCGGAACGTAGAAGGCTTCGGTGACGTGGACGCGATGCTCGAGCGTGAACTCCGAGATTTGCGCGTACGGCAGAAAGGTGAGCTCGCGTTCGATCTGATGCGGGAAGAGCGTCTGCCGGTCCGTCGCGCAGCCGGTACGCGATCTGATGCGTGCCGAAAATGATTTGATCGGTGTCGGCATCCCACAATCCGCGCACGCCGCCTTTTGCGGTCGATTGCGCGTAGGATCTTGTAGTTGCCGAAGCAGGAGGCCGTACGGCGTCTGCGATCCTCGGAGAGGACGTAGGCGCAAAACTCATTGTGCTGCGCGTCATAGCTCGACCCCATCCCCCAACCGTTTGCGCGCGCGTGCGGCCGCGCCTTCCGGGCAGGATGCCCCGCTTGCGCTCGCGCATCGCGCCGGGGGACGCTGATGATAAAGACGCTGCACGCTCCGGCCAAGATCAACCTGACGCTCGAAGTGCTGGGGCGGCGTGACGACGGATACCACGGCCTTCGCAGCGTGATGGTGCCGCTCGAGCTGGCCGACGAAATCGAGGTCGAGCCGCACGACGAGTTGGTCTTCGCCTGCGACGATGCCTCGATGGACGGTGAGGAAAATCTCGCGCTCCGCGCCCTTCGCGCGCTTTCGTCGACGGGATTCGAGCCGCGGGCGAAGGTGAGCTGCGCAAGAACGTTCCGTCGAAAGCCGGTCTGGGCGGCGGATCGAGCGATGCGGCCGCCATGTTGCTTGCGGCGATGGACGGCGTTTTCGGCCCCGCTCGCTCGATGGACTGGCTGAAGGCCGGGCGCGCTCTCGGATCGGACGTTCCCTTTTTCCTGGCGCGAGCGGCGGCGCTCGTCGAAGGAACCGGCGAACGCGTGACGCCTTGGGAGCGATGCCGACGTGGCCGGTGCTCGTCGTGAAGCCGCCGGTGACGACTTCGACGGCGCAAGCCTATGCCGAGCTCGACCGGCGCGAACGCCAAATCCGCCCGCGCGCCGGCTCCGTCTCCCTTGCGTGCGTCGAAGCCTTGCAACGCGGCGACTTCTCGCAGTCGAGGCCCTGATCCCGAACGATTTCCATGAGCCGGCGATGGAGGAGCCGGCGATTAGGCGGGCCGTCGACGCATTGCGCGCCGCAGGAGCCGCGCGACCAACGCTCGCGGGATCGGGATCCTGCGTCTTCGCACTGGCCCGCGATCTCGCGGCTCGCGACGAACTCGCACGGCGCCTCGACCTTCCGCCGGAGTTCACGCGCTTTGCGACGGCGTTCGCCTCGGACGCCGCGTGGAGGGCGACGGGCGCGTGATCGCCGTCGTGCTGGCCGGCGGACCGCCGGACGAGGTTTCCGCGCTCCAACCGGGCGCACCGAATAAAGCGTTCGTTCGCATCGGGGGGCGCGCGTTGGTCGAACGCGTCCTGACGGCGCTGCGCGGCTCCTCGACGATCGATCGCATCATCGTGGTCGCGCCCCCCGCGATGCATGCCGACGCCGCGCTCGCATTGGCCGACGAATGCCGCCCAGACGGCACACGAATTCGCGAAAGCTTGCGCAGCGGTCTGCGCGCTCTACCCGAGGGCGATCTCGTGCTCGTTCGCATCGGACCTGCCCGTTCTCTGCGCCGCAGCGATCGACGATTTCACGACACGCGCGCGCGGGCTCGACGGCGAGATCGGTTACGGCTGCGTCGAGCGAAGCGTTCATCTGCCAAGTTTCCGGAAGTGCCGCACACGTGGGCGCGCATGAGCGACGGCATCTACTGCGGCGGCGGCCTCATCGTGATGAGCCCGCGCGCGCTCCCGGCGCTCGAGCGCTTCATCGAACAACTCGGTGCCGCGAGCAAGAAGCCGTTGCGCCTTGCCTCGATCTTCGGCTTCGTGTGCTGGTGAAGTACGCGCTCGGGCGACTCTCGATCGCCGAGGCCGAGGCACGCGCCCAGCGGTTCTCGGCGCGCCGGTACGAGCGGTGATTTCGCCCTATCCGGAAACGGCAGTCAACGTCGATCGCGCGACCGACGTCGCGCTGGCGGAACGGCTGATCCTGACGAGCGCCAGCGCTTGAACAACTCGTTGGCGATGCCGAACTGATCGAGCGCCTTGCCGACGGTGTGCGCGACGATGTCGTCGACGACTGCGGGTTGGCGTACATCGCCGGAATCGGGGGCAGGATCACCGCGCCGATCTCCGCGAGCTGGGCGAGCGTGCGCAGGTGGCCGAGGTGCAGCGGCGTCTCGCGAACGACGAGAACGAGCCGGCGATTCTCCTTCAAGCAAACGTCGGCAGCGCGAACGAGCAGGTTGTTGTTCATCGAGTAGGCGATCGCGCTCGCACTCTTCATCGAGCACGGAATGACCATCATCCCGTCGGTGAGGAACGACCCGCTCGAAATCGCCGCGGCGAGATCGTCGTCGCGGTGGACGACGTCGGCGAGCGATTCGAAGTCCGCCGGCGTCATCTCGGTTTCGAGCTCGATCGTGCGCCGTGCCGAAGCAGTGAGCACGAGATGCGTCTCGACGCCGCCGATCGCGCGCAGTGCTTGCAGCGCCATGTATCCGTACACGCTGCCGCTCGCTCCGCTGATTCCGACCATGATGCGCCGCATCGGTACGCGATTATACGTTGACTGCAGGGGCGCCTGGCTCGGCGCAAAGAAAGGGCGCGTTGTGGCGGCAGGTGCGCGGTTCGCGTTGGCGGAGCCGGTCGATCCGGAGCCGCGCGGCAGCGTGCGCGCGCGACACTCGCACTTCAGCGCCTCCGCACTCAATGCGTACGCCGAATGCGAGCGCAAGTGGTTTTACCGCTATGTCTGCGCCGCGATCGAGGATCCGGGCTCGGCGGCATCGGCGTACGGAACCGCTTTCCATCTCGCGCTCGAGCGCTTCCACGAACGCTACGTGCGGCCGCGCGCGGACGAGGCGGCGGCGATGCACCGCGACCTCGAGCGCGAGATCGATAATGCGTTCGAGGAACTTCGCGGCGGCTTCCCCACCGCGGTCGAACTCGAGCTGCAGATGCGCCGCGCGCGGCGAACCGGCCGGCGGTACGTCGAGTGGCTCGTTACCGAATCGGGGCGCGCGCCCTTCACCGTGATCGGACGGGAGCTTCCCGCGCAGCTCGAGCTGGAGGGCTTCGCCTTCATCGGCTTCATCGACCGCCTCGATCGGTACGACCCCAGCGGAACGGTCGGCGTGGTCGACTACAAGACGGGGACGATCGCCACGAGCGCGACCCGGTACCTCGAGAAGATTCGCAACTTCGAGGACTTCCAATTGCCGTTCTACTATTGGGTGCGCACCGCCGCCGGCGATCGCGTGACGCGTCTCGTGCTGCTTCCTCTGAAGGATGCGCTGCTCGACGTTCGCCCAGTCGTGCTGGAGGTCGTTCCCGTTCCGGCGGCCCCGGCGCGCCCGGATGCGCCGGTCGGCACGGTGTCGGTTACGGACCTCGAACGCGCAAAAACGCGCATGATCGAGATCTGCCGCGAGCTGACGTCACCGCAGCCGCGAGCGTTTGCGGTGACCGACGATCCGGAAGCCTGCGTCTTCTGTGCGTACACCGTCGCCTGCTCGCGCCGCCCGCCGCCCGACGGCGGGCGATTCGGCCGATGATTGCGACGGCGCTCGACGCGGCGCAGCAGCGCGCGGTCGAGGCATCCTTCGACGACGCGCTCGCGATCGTCGGGAGGGCCGCAACCGGCAAGACCACGGCGTTGCGCGCGCGCATCGAGCGCGCGCGAAGGCTCGGTCAGCCCTTTGTAGCCGGCGTCGACGCGACCGCGCCGTCGCAACTGCATGCGTTTGCACTCGAAGTATTGCGCGAGGCGGGCGAGGAGATTCGAATCCTCGACGACGTCGAGGCCGAGGCGCTTTTCGGAGCTGCAGCCGCGCCGTTGCTCGCGATGGAGGCGGAGCTGCTCGATCTCCAGATCGATCCGGAGGTTCCGGGTCTACGCTCGCCGGAGCGCTTCCTCGAGTCGGCCTTCCGTCTCGCCCGCAGGCTGAGCGACGCGCTGATCTCCCCCGACGCATTCCTCGAGCGCGCGCTCGCCGGTGCCACCGAGTTTTATGCCAACCCTCCCAACCTCGCTCATCCCGACCTAATCTACGGCACGAAGAGCGAGTACCGTGACTCGCTGGCGGTTTCTAAATCGGAGTTGCAGCGGCAGTATCGGCGAGAGGTCGATCTCGCGAAGCTGCTCGCGCAGCTTTTTCGAGCCTATGCCCGGAGCGAGCGGGAAGGAGGCTGCGCGACCGGTCGTGACGCGGTGGTGCTCGCGATCGAACGCCTCCAAGCCGATCCGGCGCTTACCGCTCGCCTCCGCTCGCGCCATCCGTTGGCGTTTGTCGACGACGCCCAAGACCTCACGGCCGGCGAGTTGCACTTCCTGCAAGCGATCTACGGCAAGGACTTGGGCGGCGTCACGCTCGCGGGGGATCCGGCGGGAGAGCTTCGCGCCGATGCGCGCCGCGAGCGCGTCTTCGCCGCGATCCCGCGACAGATCGAACTCGCGGAGCAGTATCGGCCCAGACCAAGCCTCGCCGTCTCGCGCCCGTCGACCCAAGCTCAGGAAGCGAACGAGATCGCCGCCCGCGTCGCCGAGTTGCGCAGCGGCGGTTCCGCGCCGGGGGAGATCGCCGTGCTGTTGCGCTCGGTCTCTGCGCCAACCGTCTACGAGAACGCGCTGCTCGATCGCGGCATTCCCGTGCAGATCGCCGGCGATTACAACCTCTTCGCGGATCGCCGCGCGCTCGACGCGCTCGCGCTCCTTTGGAACGTGCACGATGCCCTTCGCCACGACTGGCTCCTGCGCACGCTCGCGAATCCCGCGATGGCGCTCTCGGATGCTTCGCTCGCCGTGCTCTGCGGCGAGCCCGCAGATCCGCAAACCGTGCTGTTCGAGGAAGAACTTCCGCTCGCGCCGTCCACCGCGAAGCCGCGGGATCCGGACCGAGACAAGCGATTGGGCCTGAACTTCTTGCAGGGGCGGCGCGACGACGCACTTTCCGAGATTGCGCGCGGTCGCGTGCAACGCTTCCGCGCGCTGCGCGAAGGCTGGGTTGAAGCATTGCCCAAACTGCCTTTCGAGGATTTCGTCCGTTTGGTTTGGAGCGAGGGATTGGCGCGCGAGGGAGCGCCCGGATCGGCGAGGGCGCTAACTCAAGAATCGATTCTGCAGCGCCTGCTCGAGCGGCTCAAGGCTTTTCTGGGGACGCAGCCCGAGGCGACGTTCGCGCAGGTACTCGCCGACGCCGAGCGCCGGGCGGAGAGCGATCTCGAAGCATGCACGCCGGCGGAAGGCGAGGGCTTCGTTCACCTGCTCGACATCGAATCCGCGCGCGGGCGCGCGTTCGATCACGTCGTCGTCGCCAACGTTCGGGCGGGGGCATTTCCCCGCTGGTACGCTCCGGACGCCTTTCTCTTCAGCCCGAAGATCGGCATCGTGCCGAAGGACAACGTCGGTGAGGCGCTCGCTTCGCGCACCGCCAAGTTTACCTACTACGTTCATCGTGTGAGGGCGCGCGATCGCTACAACGCGCAGGAACGCCGTGCGCTCGACTACGCGCTCCATCGCGCGAGGCGCTCGCTCTTCGTCACGGCGTGGGGCCGCGCGACGCGCGGCACGAGCGCCCCCGAGTTTCTCGAAGAACTGCGCTGAGCGGTCGTGGAGCTGCGCACGATCACGCCGACGGAGCACGCACGCCTCGTGTTGCCGCTTTCGGCGAAACTCTGGGCGGGGCGGCGTAACCGCGAGACGTATATCGCTCAGACGCTCGAGATCGCACAGGGCGGATACGGCCGGCGCTACTATCGGACGCTCGGCCTCTACGACAACGGCGAGTTGACGACGTCGTGCAAGCGCTACGAACGCACGGTTCGACTGGGGGCACGGCGCCTGCGCGTCTTCGGCGTCGGCGCCGTCTTCACGCCCGAGCCCCTGCGCGGACGCGGCTACGCGAGCGCGATGCTCGCGATGCTGCTCGACGCTTCGCGCGCGGAGGGCTGCGACGCCGTCTATCTTTTCTCCGACATCCGCCCGCAGTTTTACGAAGAGTTGGGATTTCGGCGGCAGCCGTCGCGCACGATCACACTTCGCTCCGACGATCTGCCGGCAGGGCGCATCGAGATCGCGAAGTTGGAAGAGCGCGATTGGGACGGGATTCGTCGCTGTTTCTCGATGCTCGACCGCGCGCGTACCTGGAGCTTCGCGCGCACGCCGCTCGTCTGGGATTGGATCCGGATGCGCATGCGCCACGGTTCCGAGCACACGCGCGGTGCCGACGCGCACTTCGTCGTGAGCAACGGGCGCGGGGTATTCGCGTATGCGTTCGGGATGCGCGTGCCCGAGCGCGACACGTACGAACTAGACGAGTTCGGTTTTGCCGGCGATGGCGGCGACGCGCTCGTCCCCGCGCTACTGCGCAGTGCCGCGGGTGACCTCCGCCGCATCTCCGGGTGGCTGCCGCCCGACGGCGCTCGCCGTTCTCTGCCGCGCGGCTCGCTCCGTGACCGCCGCTCGGCGATCTTCATGATCGCGCCGCTCTCAGAGTTAGGGAAGCACTGGTGCGCGCTCTCGGAGCGTCCGTCACCCGTAGACGGAGTCTGGGCGACGGATCACATCTGACGCTCGCGCTCGAACAGGCCGGCTTGGCGCGGTTCGCCCGCGACCAGCGAGGCGACGCGCAGGCCCAACAGCCGAACCGGTGCGCCGTTCAAAGCGGCGCGCCGCAGGCAATGGACGGCGGCGCGAAAGATGCGACGAGCGTCCCGCGTCGGCTCGCTGAGATGCGTTTGTCGTCCGAGGATTTCAAAGGTCGCGCGCTTGATCTTGATGCCGACGGTCTGCGCGCTGAGATCCTCGCGCGCGAGTGCCTCCGCGATCTCCCTCGCCTGCTCGCGCAGCAGCGCGACGAGTTGTGCTTCGTCGCGAACGTCGTACTCGAAGGTTTCCTCACTCGAAATCGACTTCGTCTCGCGCTCCGGCTCGACCGTGCGATCGTCGATGCCGAGCGCGAGGTTGCGCACCTCCGCGCTCCACGAACCGAAAAGCGCGCGCGAGTTCGCCTCGTCCAGCGCCGCGAGCTGCCCGATGGTCGTGATCCCGAGGGTTGCGAGCTTTGCTTGGGTCTTCGGCCCGATGCCCCAGAGCCGCCCGACCGGCAGCGGCGCCAAAAACGCCGCTTCGTCGCCGGGCGCTATGCCGAGCAACCCATCGGGCTTGCATGAATCCGAAGCGATCTTCGCCACCATCTTGCCGCTTGCGACGCCCGCACTGACGGTGAGCTGCGTCGCGGCAAAGACCTCCGCTCGAATCGCGCCGGCAATCTCGCACGCGGTACCGAATGTCACGTCGCCGAGCGCGATGAAGGCTTCATCGAGCGAGAGCCCTTCGACGGGAAGCCCGCGCGATCCGAAGACCTCGAAGATCTGCCTGGAAACCGTCTTGTACTTTGCCATATTCGGCGGAACGACGACGAGCGTAGGACAGGCTTCGCGCGCGCGATAGAGCGGCACCGCGGAGCGGACGCCGTACGGGCGGGCATCGTACGACGCGGTCAGCACGACGGCGCGGCGGCTGCTGCCCGCGACGGCCAGCGGCTTTCCCCGCAGGCTCGGATCGTCGCGAATCTCGACGCTTGCATAGAAGGCGTCGATGTCGAAATGCGCGACGAGTTTCACATTACGTGCCGCGCGCGATCGTCAGAACGGTTTGCACGTTGCGCGCGTCGTCGGCGTCGTCGCCGGGCGTTTCCAGGATCGCCGTCTTCTGCGCAAGCTCCGGACGGACGAGCAGCGCCCGAAAGCCCTCGATGCCGATGTTGCCTTCGCCGATGTGCCAGTGGCGGTCGCGGTTCCCGCCGAGCGGTACTTGCGTGTCGTTGAAATGGAACATTCGGATGCGATCGAAGCCGATGCACTCGGCGGCTTCGTAGAGAAAACGGTCGACGCCCGCCGAGGAGTCGATCTGGTAACCCGCGGCCCACGCGTGCGCCGTATCGAGGCAGACGCCGAGTTGCGGATGATCGAGCGCACTGACGAAGCGCCCCAGCTCTTCGAGCGTTCCGCCCGCGAGACTTCCCGCGCCCGCGGAGTTCTCCATCACGAGGAAGACGCCGGGTTCGATGCCCGCGAGCGCCGATTCAAGCGCGCGGCAGATCGCGTCGAACCCCTCCCTCCGGTCGCGCTTCCCGTACGAACCGAGGTGCGTGTTCACGTAGGCAATGCCGCCGCGCGCCGCAACCGCGAGATCGTTTTCGAGCAGGTGCAGCGAGCCCTGATAGATTTTGGGATCCTCGCTCGCGAGATTGATGAGATAGGGCGTGTGCGTCACGCAAGGATCGATGCCCGCTTCGCGGCGCAGCGCGGCAAACTCGTCGAGCGCCGCGACGTTGATCGCCGCGGTGCGATAACTGCGCGGATTGCTCGAAAAGACTTGGATCGCATTACAGCCGATCGCTTTCGCGCGCGCGACCGCGGCCGCGTATCCGCCGCCGACGCGCACATGGAGCCCGATTCTCACGGGAGATTGAGTTCGAGCGGTTGACCGGGCTCGAGTTCGAGCGGCGGGAGATCCTCGAGCGAACGCAGCCCAAAAGACTCCAAGAAGAGCTGCGTCGTGTTGTAGAGCATCGGACGGCCGACCACGTCCTTACGCCCGCTCTCTTCGATGAGATTACGATCGAGCAGCGTCGAGACGACGCTGTCGGAGTTGACGCCACGGATCGATTCGATTTCGCTCTTCGTCACCGGCTGCATGTGCGCGACGATCGCCAGCGTCTCGAGCGCCTGAACCGAGAGCGTCGTCTTCGGCGGCAGGAGATAGGCTTCGACGGCGGCGCGCACCAGCGGCGAGGTGGCAAATCGGTAGCCGCCGCCCGCTTCGCGAACGACGATCCCGCGCTCCGCGTACTCTTCTTCGAGGCGTTGCAGCGCGAGCGCGACGGCCTTCTCGTCTTCACCCACGAGCTTCGCAATGCGTTTTGTCTCCAAAGGTTCGCTCGCGACGAAGAGCAACGCCTCGACCGCACGCGCGATGCGTTCCGCGGCGGCGTGAAGTGCCTCGCCGTCGCCACGCGACTCGATGGGCTCGAAGGGAACGACGTGTTCCTCGATCGGCATCGGCTAACGCTCGCGCACGACCGGGAGAAGACGAATATCGTCGAAGGCCGCCGGCTGCTCGTAGGCGACGCGATGCCGTCTCACCAGCTCGAGAATCGCGAGGAAGGTCGCGATGATGATCTCGCGGGTCGCTCCGAGTTCGCGACAGAGCGTGGAAAACAGCACCTCGCCGCGCTCTTTGAGCGCTCGCACGATGTAGTCCATTTGCGCAAGCACCGAGATCTTTTCGCGCATGATGGAGCGCTTCTCCGGTCGAGCCTCGCGGAGCATCGCGATGAACGCCCGGCTCAGCCTCTCGGCATCGACGCGATACCGTTGCACGAGTTCGCTCGACGGGTCGCCGGCCTCGCGAAGGAAGTATCCGCTCGCCTCGTACTGTCGCGCTCGCAGATCCTCGCCCATGTCGCGGTACCTGGAATAGGCGATGAGGCGTCGCCGCAGCCGCTCCTCGACCTCCTCGGGCGACTCACCCGCCTCTTCCAGAAACTCTTGCGGAATCGGCGGCAGCAGAGCCCTGGATTTCAAGAAGAGGAGCGTCGCCGCGATCACGAGATACTCCGCGGCCATCTCGACATCCAGTTCTTCCATCACCGAGACGTAGGCAAGGAACTGCTCCGCGACGACAGCGAGCGGCACCGTCGCGATGTCGAGTTGCTGCTCTTTCACGAGATGCAGCAGCAAATCGAGCGGCCCGTCGAAAACGTCGAGCTGCACGCGGCACGCGCCCTGCTCCGGCTCGAGGTGCAGGGACGTGTCGGTGGTGGTGCCGTTCAAGAGCTTTTCTGCTCGACCGCGGGCAGGAGGCTCGGCGGCTCGCCGAGCGCCGCGGGATTAGCGGCAAGATAATCGAGAGCCAAATCGACGAGGCGCTTCTCGTTGACGTACTTCAACGCGCGCCGCGCGGCGCCGATTTCGAACCAGCGGCACTCCTCGACCTCGTGGTCGTGGTTGTTGGCTTCACCCGAGAGATAGCGCATCAAATAGAAGGTTACGCTCTTGCGGTGCTTCGCCTTGCCGACGAAAAACCAAAAGCCGATCTCGTTCAGACGGCTTACGATCTCGCCCCAGCAGCCGGTCTCTTCATGGACTTCACGTATGGCCGCTTGCTCGTGCGACTCATGCTTCTCCACGTGTCCCTTCGGGAGCGTCCAAATGGGCGGCGAGCGGCGGCCGATCAAGAGCGCTTCGCAGCCGGACTCGTTGCGACGCAGCAACAATCCGCCTGCCGACACCTCATATTTGATCCGCATGACCCGTAGAACCGCCTTCGCCTGACTTGAGAGGCGCCTCGCCGCGCCCCTCGACTACCCCCATTATAGACGGCCTCCCCAAGAAGGCCTCTAGGGGAACGAGCCCCTTGCAGTCGAGTCAACTAGTCTGATAGACTAGTTTTATGAAGACAGTAGGGCTCTTCGAAGCCAAGACGCACCTCTCGGCGCTCATCGAGGACGCGATCGCCGGCAAGACGACGATCGTCACGCGCCGCGGCAAGCCCGTCGCGGAAATTCGACCGGTTTCCGATGATCGCGCTACGCGCGCACGCCAGGCGGTGGAACGCCTGCGCACCTTGCGAAGGCGCTTGGCGGCGGAGGGCAAGCTGCGCGACATCAATATTCGCGAGCTGATCGACGAGGGCCGTAAGTGATCGTGATCGATGCGAGCGTCGCGCTCGCATGGGCGCTACAGGAGCGCGAGCACGTCGACGTTGCCGCGGTTCTCGATTACGTCGGCGAGAATGGCGCGTATGTTCCGGGCAACTTTCACTCCGAGGTCACGAACGGCTTGCTTCAAGCAGAGCGCCGCCGACGCATCACTGAGAGCGACGTTGCCGAAGCTCTCGCGAACATTCTTGCCCTTCGCCTGACCGTCGAACTGCCCGATCCCCACGTCGTCGTGTCCTCGGCGCGGTCGCATGGCCTGACATGCTACGATGCTTCCTACCTCGCGCTTGCGTTGCAGGCCCATTTCTCTCTCGCGACCGTCGACGCACATCTCGCTGCAGCGGCAAAGGCGGCAAAATGCTTATGGAAGGCAACAGGGTAGTGATGCGGCTCCAAGCGTGCATCGCTGCGATGGCCCTGGCTGGCGTAACGCCCTCACCGCTTCCGACGAACGTCTCGCAACAAATTGTGATTGTGCTCGGACCCTGCGACGGCCGCGCGCTCACGCGCGCGAATGCCGACGTCTATCGCATGGCTGACGACACGCACCCGAGTACACGTCAGTGGTTCGTCCGCGATGCGCATGGCGGCGGACGTCTCCACATCGCGATTGGCAGCGGGAACTATTACGCGAACCTGCACTCAGGTGATTGTAACGGGACGGTGTTTGCTGCAGTCCTTCCGCATCACGATCGCACGTTGCACGCTGTGCTCTCTCCGCATGATTTTCTCCTGTGGGACCCCACTCCGTCGGTGGCGGGAACGCTTCCCCGAAACATCGTTGCAGCACGCGTCTGGCCGATCGATCGACTCGCGCCCCCGATAGCGATCGATGTCCAATATGGCGCGTACTATTGGGAGCGCGCGGTACCTGTGAGGAACATACTGGAGCTCGATGACAGGAGTGGCAAGAAGGCCTTTTTGGCTCTCGATCTCTCACAGTCGCACATCGACTCGCTAACGATCCGCAACATTACCGGGTCTGAATTTCGCGCAACCGAAGGCAGGAGCACGTCGCCGTACAGTCGGCCAACCAAGATCGTCCGTGATACCGGGGGTACGATCTGGTTCTTGAACACCGACGGAAACAGCGTTGGCCATATCGACCAGAACGGGAACATCGAAGAATTCGTCCTGCGAACCTTCGCCAGTGACCCAACGCAGATCGCGCCAGCGTCCGGCGGCGCCTGGGTCAGCGAGGAACGTGTTTCGCAGATAGCGTGGATCGGCGACGACGGCAAGATTGTCGAATTCCCATTAGATACCACGCCTCAGTCGCTACTGGCCGGCGCCGACGGTAGGGCGTGGTTCGTTCCCGAAGTCTGTACGTGCGTGGACGCAATGGATCGCCAAGGTCATGTCAGTGAGTACGACACTTCAAGTCCTCCGGGAACGCGACGCCTTGAAACCTACATCGACGCTGACGGCAAATCATACGTACTTCCGCTCTCGGATGAGTATGTGAAGACGATTGCCCTTGGGCCGGATCGCCGCATATGGTTCGCCGAATCCGACGATGCAGGGAACGGCTCGATCGGGACGATCGACTCGAGGGGCAAGGTCAGATTCGTTGCCTTCCACCTTCAAGCAACGACACTATTGGCTGACGATTCGAGCGTCTGGGCGGCCATTTTGGCCAGTAATTATGGAGCCGCTATTGCACGCATTCGCCCAGACGGCAGCGAAACAACCTACGAGATTCCCATCTGGGGCATGCAGGTTCAAAGCATGGCGACTGACGTGCGCGGAGTCCTATGGTTTACCGACCAAACCGGACAGATCATCGGGGACGTCTTCCGGAACAAACTCCGGGAGCGCTACCTCTCGCTGGATTTGTCCGCTAAGCAGCTCTTTCGCGGTCCTGACGGAAATCTGTGGATGACCAACCCAGACGGCAGCTCCCTGTCATTTCTTGGGCAACAGTTTGGCTTTTATTACGTTCGCCCACGTGGCGATCCAACGTACGCCACCGTCGACGACCATGGAAATATCTGGTTCACCGAGCCCGATGCAAACGTAATAGGCGAGCTGCGAACGGACGGTTCAACGCGGTGCTTCGCGCTGCATGCCCAGAGTACTACTCCATCATGTGAAGCAGGGCCGCCGGTCGTACAAATCTCTCCTTAGCGGGAGTCTGTCGGCCTCCACCTGAGATCGGGCTGGCGTGCGGCCCGGGTTTCGTCGACGCGACCGACGACCGTCGTGACCGGCGCGTCGAAGAGCGCCTGCGGATTTGTCCTTCGCGGCGCGACGATCTCGCGCAGCGCCTCGACGAACTCGTCGAGCGTCTCCTTCGACTCGGTCTCGGTCGGCTCGATCATCAAGCATTCCGGGACGATCAGCGGAAAATAGATCGTCGGCGCCATGAAGCCGCGATCGAGCAGCGCCTTGGCGATGTCGAGCGCGCGCACGCCGGTCTCCTTCTTGAGCGCTTGCGCCGACGCGACGAACTCGTGGCGGCAAATCTCGGGATACGGCGTCTCGAGAAACTCGGCGATCTTCACGCGCAGATAGTTCGCGTTGAGCACCGCGAGCTGCGAGACGCGTTTGCAGCCCCTCGTCGCCGTTGGCGTAGAGATAGGCGAGCGCGCGCACGGCGTGCGCGAAGTTCGACCAGAACGAACGCATCGGCCCGATCGACTTCGGGCGGTCGAAATCGAGCCGGATACGATCGTCGAGCCGTCGCTTGCGGACGACGGCGTCGGCAGATACTCGACCAGGTGCGCGGCGACGCCGAGCGGACCGTGCCCGGCGCCGCCGCCGCCGTGCGGGATCGTGAACGTCTTGTGCGTGTTGAGATGCATCAGGTCGAAGCCCATGTCGCCCGGACGCGCGTTGCCCATGATCGCGTTGGCATTGGCGCCGTCGTAGTACATCAGGCCGCCGGCTTCGTGCACGGCGTGCGGCGATCTCGTGCGATGTGCGTCCTCGAAGAGCCCGAGCGTGTTCGGATTGGTCATCATGCAGACTGCGGTATCGGGCCCGAGCACCTTGCGAATCTCCGTCGACGCTCGACGCGGCCGCGCGCGTCGCTCGGAAGCGAGATCACCTTGAAGCCGCACATCGCCGCCGATGCCGGATTCGTGCCGTGCGCGGTGTCCGGCACGATCACCTTGTCGCGCTGCGTCTCGCCGCGATCTTTGAAATATTTCTTGGCGATCAGCAGCGCGCCGAGCTCGGCGTGCGCGCCGGCCGACGGGTTGAGCGAGAAGGCCGCCATGCCGAAGAGCGAGCTGAAGCTGCGCTCCAGCTCGTACATCACCTGCAGCGCGCCTTGGGCCAGCTCGTCGGGCGCGAACGGATGCAGGTCGGCGAACTCGCGGCGCGCCGCGAGCGCATCGTTGACGCGCGGGTTGTACTTCATCGTGCACGAGCCGAGCGGATAGAAGCCCAAGTCGATGCCGAACGTGCGCTGCGAGAGCCGCGTGAAGTGGCGCACGACGTCGAGCTCGCTGTTATCGGGGAGCGGCAGCTCGTCGCGCAGCACGTTCGCGGGAAGAAACGCTCTCGAGCGGCTTGCCTTCCTCGACGTAGCGGTTCGCGCGCCCTCTTGCCCGAGTTCGAAGATCAGCGGCGACAGCGGTGCGATCAGACGCCGGCGTGGACATGCATGACCTCCTCAGAGCGCGCGGCGAGCTGCGTCGATGTCCGCCGATCGTCGTCAGCTCGGTCGCGGTCATCAGCATGCAGGTCGTCAGCTCCGGGATAGCAGCGTCCGAGATCGAGACCGCCGAGAATGCTCGCGCTCCTGCAAGTGCGGCCAGCACGCCGCGCGGCCGGGCGGCCGACGTCGGCGACGAACTCGTTGAAGAACGGCGCTGAGAACTTCAACTCGCACGCCGCGCACGTTGGCGACGGCGCTCGCCAGCTCGCGCGAGCGCTCGAGATTGAGCGCGGCGACGTCGCGCAATCCGGTCTTGCCCATCAGCGCGAGGTAGATCGTCGCGATCAGCGCGCAGTGCGCCTGATTCGTGCAGATGTTCGAGGTCGCGCGCTCGCGGCGAATGTGCTGCTCGCGCGCCTGCAGCGTCAGCACGTAAGCGGTGCGCCCGGCGCTGTCGACCGTCTTCCCGACCAGGCGCCCGGGAATGCGCCGCATGTGCTCCTTGCGTCGTCGCGATGAAGCCCGACGTACGGGCCGCCGTACGCGATCGGCACGCCGAACGATCTGCGCCTCACCGGCGACGATCTGCGCGCCCCACGACGCCGGGCGTCGCGAGCGCCGCCAAGCGAGAGCGCCTCGGCGACGACCGCGATCGGAACCGTGCCGCTCGCGTGCACCGCGCGAGCGCGTCGAGCGTCGAGCGTGTCGACGTTGCCGAAGAAGTTCGGCGATTGCACCGCGACGGCAGCGTACTCGTTCGCTCGCAACCGCGCTGCGAGCGCCTGCCAGATCGGTCGTGCCGTCGTCGCGTGAGCGGAATCTCGTCGACTGCGACGTCGAGCCCGTCGCAATAGGTGCGCAAGCACCGCGCGATAGTTCGGATGGATCGCGCGCGAAACGAGCAGCTTGCGTGCGTCCGGTCGCGTTGAGCGCCATGATCGCGGCTCTCGGCGAGCGCCGTCGCGCCGTCGTAGACCGATGCGTTGGCGAGCTCCATGCCGGTGAGCAGACAGATGTAGGTCTGCCACTCGTAGATCGCTTGCAGATAGCCCTGCGAGACCTCGGCCTGATACGGCGTGTAGGCGGTGAGAAACTCGCCGCGCATCGCGAGCGCCGCGATCGCCGGCGGCACGTAGTGGCGGTACGCGCCGCGCACCGAGAAACGAGACGATAGCCCGACGCCGCGTTGCTTCTTCGGCGAACTGATCGAAGCGGCGCGCGATCTGATACTCGGGCAACGCCGGAACGACGTCGAGCTTCGCCTTGCAGCGCGATCGCGTCGGGAACGCGAGAAGCTCGTCGAGCGAATCGACGCCGATCGCTGCGAGCATCTGCTGCGACGTCGCGCTTCGGTGTGGGGCGTGTACATTACACTACTGCCGATGGTTCGACGGGCTTACTCCGCGATGACTTTTTCGTAGTCGCTTGCCGAGAGACAGGCTCTTCGTCTCGCTCGGCGTCGTTCAGCTTGACCTTGAAGAGCCAGCCCTCGCCGTACGGGTCGCGATTGACCGCCGCCGGATCGTCTCTCGAGCGCGCCGTTGACCTCGACGACTTCGCCGGAGATCGGCGTGAAGAGATCGGAGACGGCCTTCACCGACTCGACGACGCCGATGTTGCCGAACTGCGAGATCTGCGTTCCGACTTCGGGCAGCTCGACGTAGACGATGTCGCCGAGCGAGTTCTGCGCGTAATCGGTGATGCCGATCGATCGCGCCGGTCGCCGTCGATCTTCACCCATTCGTGTTCTTTGCTGTAGAGCAGATCCTCCGGCTGCGCCACAGCGCTCCTTCTTAGCTATCGAGCGTTTGTAAAACGGCAGCGCACGACCGTCGCGTCGTGCGTCGTGCCGCGAATCTCGACCTCCAAGCGTCGGTGCCGACGGTTGCGGCCTCGCGCTCGACGAGCGCCGTCGCGATGTTCTTGTTCGCCGACCGAGGGCGCGATCGAGCCGCTGCGAACCTCGCCGACGCGCCGTTCCGTCGAAAGACCGCATAGCCCTTCGCGCGCCGGCGCGCGGCCGTCCATCATCGAGGCCGACGATGCGCGAATAGTCGTCGCGCTCGAGCTGCGCCGCGAGTGCCGCCTTCCCGATGAACGTCCGGCTTGTTGAGTCTTGACCGCCCAGCTCTGACCCGGCTTGGACCGGCGTGATCGTCTTCGGTCAACTCGTGGCCGTAGAGCGGCATGCCGGCTTCGAGGCGCAGCACGTCGCGCGCGCCGAGCCCGCACGGCTCCAGCCCTCGGCGCGCGTGATCGCGCAGCAGCGCGTTCCAGATCTCCGGCGCGCGTTCGCCGTCGACGAAGAGTTCGAAGCCGTCCTCGCCGGTGTAGCCGGTGCGCGCGATGACCGCGGGAACGCCGTCGACGTTGCCCTCGGCGCAGAAGTAGTAGCGCATCGCCGCAAGATCGACGTCGACGTGCGGCTGCAGCATCGCGACCGACTGCGGCCCTTGGATCGCGATCAGCGCGCTGCGCCGTGCTGGTTCGCCAGTGCGACGCCGCCGCCGCGCGGTGCGCGTTCGAGATGCGCCCACATCTTGTCGGCATTGGACGCGTTGACGACGAGCAGCCAGCGCTCCGTCGCAGCCGATAGAAGATCGTGTCGTCGTGCGCGCCGCCCTCCTCGTTGCAGAAGATGTTGTAGCGCGCCTGGATCGGCTTCATCGTCGCGACGGCGTTGATCGTGAGCGTGTCGGCCCACGTCGGCGACGCCGCTCGCCGGTCAAGCACGAACTGTCCCATGTGCGAGAGATCGAAGAGTCCGGCGCGATGACGCACGGCGTCGTGCTCCTTGAGAATGCCGGCGTACTGCACCGGCATCTCGAAGCCGCCGAACGGAACCATGCGCGCGCCGAGCTTGCGCAGTGCTCGTCGTAGAGCGCGGTGCGCCGCATCGCGTCGTGTCTTCGTCGTCCTTCGCGGTACGGCTCACGCCGGCAAGCCGCTTCGCCCGGCGGCTTCTCTTCGGGATACGTGTTGAGGAAATTGAGCGTGGCGTGCGCGACGATCTTGTCGCCGCTGCGCACGTAGACCTCGCCGTAGCAGATGCGCCGTCCGGCGCGCAGGACCGCGCCTCCGCGACGAGATCGTGCGGCGGCAGCGCCGGTGCGAGAAAGTTGCATTGCAGCGAGACCGTCGTCGTCTCCTGGTCGCGCCCGTAGATCGAGGCGAGCGCAACGTAGAACACGGTGTCGCAGAGGCTGACGATCGCGCCGCCGTGGACGGCGCCGGTTCCATTGGTGATCTCTGCGCGATACGGCATGCGCATGACGGCCTTGCCGTGATCCACGCTCCGAGCTGCAAGTCGAGCAAGCGACGAAATTGCCCGTTCCTTCTCCCACGCGTGCGGCGCGTGACTGAAGTCGATGCTCACGACGCTGCATCTTCGCTTTGCCACGGAATCGTAGGCTTCGCGGAAGTTCGAGCGTGCCGCCGTGCAGCCACTGCGCGCCGTCGACCGCCAGCGTCGCGCCGCTGACCCAATTGCTTCGTCCGAGCAGATCCAGGTTGCGGCCCGCGAGACGTCGTCCGGTTCGCCGATGCGCCCCATCGGAATCGATTTGCGCATCACACTCTTCGACGTTTGCGATCGATCCAGAGGTTCTTGTCGGTACCTTCGGTGTGAATCGGCCCTGGCGCGATCGCGTTGGCACGAATGCCGTACCGCCCCCACTCGGCGGCAAGCGTGCGCGTCATCGCGAGCACGCCGGCTTTGGCCGAAGCGGAATGCACCGCACCGGGCTCGCCGCTCCACGCGTACGCCGCTATGATGTTGAGGATTGCGCCTTTGCTCTCGTTCAACGCGCTAAAGGCAAAGCGCGTGCAGTAGAACGTGCCGAGCAGAACGATGTCGATCACGCTCTTGAAACCGTTGGGCGAGAGTTCCTCGGAAGGCGCGACAAAGTTGCCTGCCGCATTGTTGACCAGCACGTCGATCCGCCCCGTGCGTTCGACGATTTCTTTCATCACGGCTTCGATCCGCGCGGGGTCGCGCACGTCGGCGGACAGGCCGAAGGCTTTGCCGCCTTCCTTTTCGATGAGCCCGCACGTTTCGTCGAGTTTCTCTTGGCGGCGTCCGATCACGCAGACGTGCGCGCCCTCGCGAGCGAACGCCAGCGCCATAGTCGCGGCCTAGCCCGGTGCCGCCCCCGGTAATGACGGCACTTTGTTTTCGTAACGGCGCTGCGACATCAGAACGTGTCCCCCGCTGCGGCAAGCATGCGCCGCAGGTAGAGCGGCAGCGAGAAGAGCCGCCGGTGCGTCACCGAGTCGTAGAAGAAGTTCTCCCCGCGCAGCTGCGCGCAGTAGGCGTCGATCGCGCGGGCTCGAGCGCGGCGAGATCGACGCGATCGCTGCACGCCAGAAACGCCCAATCGGTATCGAACGCGGGCACGTGCGTGAAGAACGAAGCGACGTGCCGGTAGTGCCGCCGCAGCGTGCGTGCCATCTTGCAATGCAGCGACGCGTTGTGAAACGCGGCCGTGCTGGCTTGGAGCACGTAGACGCCGCCATCGGCCAGCCGCGCCTTGATGAGCTTGAAGACGTCTTCGTTGAAGAGGATGTTGCTCGGCGAATCCTCGCAGCGGCTCGGTGAGATCGGAAATGACGACGCCGTAACGATCCGCGGTCGTCGCGCATGAACGCGAGCGCGTCGCCGACGATGACGCGCGCGCGCGGATCGTCGAACGCGCCGTCCGACCACTCGGGCAAGATACTTCTTCGAAAGGTCGACGACCAAGCCGTCGATGTCGACCATCGTGCAGCGGCGGACGCCGGGCAAGCGCAGCACCTCGCGCAGCGTCGCGCCCTCTCCGCCGCCGAGAATCAGCACGTCGGAGTCGTTCCGCCGCGCCGGCGAGCGCCGGATGGACGAGCGTCTCGTGATAGATGCGCTCGTCGCCCTGCGAACTCTGCGTGTCGCCGTCGAGAACGAGCATCTTGCCGAAGACCGGCGTACCGATTACCGCAACCTGCTGAAACTCCGAACGACCGGTAAAACGCGGTCGATCGCGTGATGATGCTGTTCGGTCGGCGCGAACTCTTCGACGTACCACTCCAGTGTTCGGTCTTGGGCGAGGTATTCGCTCTGTAACTAAGCCGAAAGGACGCGGCTGTCGTGGTCTCGCGTGACAAGATGCGTGAAGCGGCCGTCGCCGGACTGCAAGACGCCACGCTTGACCTCGGAGGTAATCGTTCTTTGCGCGTGCAGCGCTCTTGCCGCATATTCGCAAGCGAGCCAGGGATCGGTATGGTCGCCGCACGTGTAAAAATCCATCGCCGCATAGCCCTTCTCCGGCCAGGTGTGGATCGAGATATGCGACTCGGCGAGGATTACCATGCCGGAAACGCCCTGGGGCTCGAAACCGATGAAAGGCGACCTCCATAATCGTCGCGCGAGCGGCCTTGGCCGCGGCGATCATCATCTCGCGGATGCCTCGATATCGGTGAGCAGCGGCGGGTCGCAGCCCGAAAGCTCACACACGATGTGCCTACCGAGTGCCTTCAATTTTTCTGGTCTCCTTGACCCTCGGGGGAATCCCACCTCCGGACTTCGTCGGCTGGCGCCTGCGGTGCAGCTCACGTCCCCGACCTATCGACGAGCTCTTGCCGGCGCTTTTCGGTGCACGGGCGACTCGTCGCGATGGCGCGAAAGGGCGCGCCTTCCCCAAACCGTGGACCTACCGCTCGGGGATCAGCCCAGCTCAATACCCGAAGGTCCGGCGCACATCATACCCCCCCAGCCCCCCGCTGTAAAGCCCTTGGCGATAAGGCAAGGCGCTCCAATGCTGGTTCAAAGATATATGAAGCTTCCTACTTTACTATCTTGACTATAGGTGGTCGGCGTGGTACGCTCAAGAGCCATGGCATGCCTGCACAGAGCTCCCCGGACTCCGAGGACTACCGGCACGGCTTCCACGACCCGAAGAAAACTACGTCTTCAAGTCCGATAAGGGCCTGACGCGCGAGATCGTCGAGCGCATCAGCGCGATGAAGGACGAGCCGGAGTGGATGCGCGAGTTCCGCCTCAAGGCCTACGAGATCTTCATCAGCAAGCCGATGCCGACGTGGGGCGACACGGCGCTGCTGAACGAGATCGACTTCGCCAACATCCACTACTTCGTGAAGTCGACCGACCAGACCGAGCGCTCGTGGGACGACGTGCCCGACGACATCAAGCGGACGTTCGACCGCCTCGGCATCCCGGAGGCCGAGCGCAAGTTTCTTGTCCGGCGTCTCGGCGCAGTACGAGTCGGAAGTCGTCTATCACAACGTCAGCCAAGGAGCTCGACGAGCAGGGCGTGCTCTTCTGCGACATGGACACCGCCGTCAAGCAGTATCCCGAGATCGTCCAAAAGTATTTGGCGACGGTCATTCCGCGTGGCCGACAACAAGTTTGCGGCGCTGAACTCGGCCGTATGGTCGGGCGGTTCGTTCATCTACGTGCCGCCGGGCGTCGAAGTGAAGATGCCGCTGCAGGCCTACTTCCGCATCAACGCGGAGAACATGGGCCAGTTCGAGCGCACGCTGATCATCGCCGACAAAGGCGCGAAGGTGCACTACATCGAGGGCTGCACCGCGCCGAAGTTTTCGACTTCGTCGCTGCACTAGCGCGGTCGTCGAACTCATCGCGCTCGAAGACGCGTCGATCCGCTACACGACGATCCAGAACTGGTATCGCAACATCTTCAACCTCGTCACCAAGCGCGCGATCGCGCACACGCAACGCGACGGTCGAATGGGTCGACGGCAACATCGGCTCGCGCCTGACGATGAAGTATCCGTCGATCTACTTGATGGGCGAGGGCGCGCGCGGCGAAATCCTTTCGATGGCGTTCGCCGGCGAAGGCCAGCATCAGGATGCGGGCGCCAAGGTGATCCACGTCGCGCCGAACACGACGTCGGTCGTAACGAACAAGAGCGTCAGCGCGCACGGCGGCAAGACGACCTATCGCGGTCTGGTCGAGATCCATCCCGGGCGCGGTCGGCGCGAAGACGCGCGTGCGCTGCGACGCGCTCATCATGGACGAGCAATCGTCGAGCGACACGAAGCCGACGATGAAGATCCACGAGCAGCGCTCGACCGTCGAGCACGAAGCCAGCGTCAGCAAGATCGGCGAAGACCAGCTCTTCTACGCGATGAGCCGCGGGCTCTCGGAGGCCGACGCGACCGCGATGATCGTCAACGGCTTCTTCGACTTCTTCGTCAAGGAACTGCCGATGGAGTACGCCGTCGAGCTCAATCGCCTGGTCAAGATGGAGATGGAAGGCGCCGTCGGATAGAGCTTCTCGCGAATAAGGCATTGCCGACACGGTGCCGAGATGATACATTTGGGGTAGGGTATCAGGCCTTGTGTCATCCGGGCCGCCCGAAAGGGCGGCCTTTGATATTCGTGGCGGTCCCTCGACGGAGCCTGTCCTGAGCGGAGCAACGCGCAGTGTTGCTCCAGTCGAAGGGCGCCTGCGGCGCGGAGTTTATCCTGAGCGCGCGAAGCGCAGTCGAAGGGCTCGGGATGACAAGGGAGAGCCGCCGTCGTAGCATCGTTACGTGAGCGAGTATAAGGTCGCTCGGGTTTCCGACGTGCCACCGGGGACGACGAAACGTGTCGATCCCAACGGCGCGGAGATGATGCTCTGCAACGTCGACGGTACGATCTACGCGATCGAAGACGTCTGCACGCACGACGGAGGTCCGCTCGATCTCGGCGATCTCGAAGGACATTGCATCGTCTGTCCGCGTCACGGCGCGACCTTCGACGTCCGCACCGGAGAAGCGTTGACGCTGCCCGCGGTGTTGCCGGTCATGACCTTCCCCGTTCGCGTCGACGGCGACGAGATCTATGTCGACGTTTAAGCGCATCCTGTGGATCGCGGCACGCGTCTTCGCCGTGATCCTGGTCGTTGCTGCGCTCTACGCCGGCTACGTCGAGCTCGGCTTGCGCGCGCATGCGCGCAACCTCGGGTAGCCTCTCGGGCTTGGGCGTTTGGCAACCGGTGACGATCCTGCGCGACGAGCGCGGCATTCCGCACATCGCCGCGCACAACGAGCACGATCTCTTCTTCGCGCAAGGCTTCGCGGAGGGGTCGGATCGCCTGTTCCAAATGGACCTCACGCGCCGCTTCGTCGAAGGCAGGCTCGCGGAGATATTCGGGAGAGCCGCGCTGCCGAGCGACGAAAGTGAGCGGACGCTACCGGTGCGAGCAACTCGCCCAGATTCAATGGGAGCGCCTCTCGCCGCAGTCGCAGGACGACTTGCAAGCGTTCGCGGACGGCGTGAACGCGGCGATGCGCACGCAGCCGCTGCCGCCTGAGTTTCGCATCCTCCTCTATCAACCGCAGTCGTGGCGACCGCAAGACTCGCTCGTGACGAGCTTCGGCATCGTGCTCGATCTCGCCGACCTTTGGACCGATATCGCGAAGCGCGCCGTGCCGCCGAGCCGCTACGATCGCCTCCACCCGCTCACCGATCCCTGCTACGACGCGCCGGTCACCGACGGGTTGAGCCGCATCTCCGAATCGCCGCGCTGCGTCGCCTTCGATCGCCGATCTCCGGATGCCGCCGGCTGCGGGCAGCAACGAGTGGGCGACGGGAGCAGCACATAATGCGACCGGGCGCGCGCTCCTCGCAAACGATCCCCATCTGCGTTTGGGAATTCCCGGCATCTGGTATCTCGTCGACCTGCGCTTCCCCGGCTATCATGCTGCGGGCGCTACGCTTGCGGGATTGCCCGGCGTCATTCTCGGCCACAACGACGACATCGCGTGGGGTGCGACGAACGGCACCGTCGCATCGCTCTCGGTCTTCGACGCGCCCCGCAATCTCGACGCAGGCAGTTGGACGACCGAAACGTTTCACGTGCGCTTCGGCTTACCGGTGCGGCAGAGGTACTATCGAGGCACGCGCGAGTTCGGCGCGACGCTGCCTGACGGGCGCTTCGTGCTCGTGCGCTGGGACGCATACGCCGATCCCCGCTCGGCGTTTTCGGCCTTCGACCATCTCGATCGCGCCCGCTCGATCGCCGACGGATTGCGAGCGCTGCGACTCTATCCAGGTCCGACGCAAAACTTCGTGCTCGCGGATACGAGCGGTAGCGTTGCCTATCAACTCGCCGGCAACATTCCCGACGATCCGGCCTGGGCGCGCTCCATTCACCCCGCCTCCGATCTCGCGCGCACCTATCCCAACGTGCCTTTCGATGGCCTTCCGCGCGTGGCGCCGTCGCGCGATGCGATCGTGTGGACCGCAAACAATAAGATGTACGGCGCCGGCTACCCCTATCGCTTGAGCCCGGAGTTCTCGCCGCCCTACCGGGCTTACCGGATCGCGCAACTGCTCAAGGCGCGCGCGCGGTATGATATCGCGTACTTCGCCTCGATGCAGCTGGACACGCTCTCGCTCCCCGAACTCGATCTTGCGCGCAAATTCTATCGCGGCGAGCGGGCGCTGAGATTGCTGGGAGGTTGGGACGGGCGATTCGTTCCGTCGTCGCGCGCCGCAACCGCCGCGGCCGAGCTACGCCGCTATCTGACCCATAACGTCAATCAGCGGATCATCGCCGTGTTGTTGAGGAATCGCGAGCATTGCTGCGAAACTTTCATCTCGCTGCCGCTTCCGTTCGTTTCGTGGGGCGTCGCGGGAGCGGTGATGCCGAAACATCCGCTCGCGTCGCTCGGCATCTCGTTCTTGAACGGCACGACGTTCCCGGGCGACGGAGACGCGTTTACCGTTCACGTCCAATCGTCGGGCTTATCACAGAGCTTCCGCGCGGTGTGGGACGTCGGCAATTGGGATGCGGGCGGCATCTCGATTCCGCAGGGCGAGTCCGGCGAGCCCGGATCGCCACATTACACGGACGAAGCCGCGGACTGGATGGCGGGGCGACTGCTGCCGCTTTCTTACTCGCGCGCCGCAGTCGAGGCAGACGCACGCGAACGATTGACGCTGGTGCCGTGAGCGATGCACAGCGGCTCGTCAAAGCACTCAACGAGCTGACGACGAGCCCGCAGTTTTCTTACGTGAAGGCCCGAGCCGCGGCGCGGCAAGAGCCGAACGTCGATTGGCCCGCAACGAAGGCTCGCAATTCCGATTTCAATCCCGAGGTCGACGGCTGCGAATCCTTCGTCATGCGCGACGGCAGCATCTGCGAATGGAAACCCGGCCAATTCCGTTACACCGTCGTAATTTGACGGCAGCGCCGCCGCCGTGCGATAATGAGGAAACCCCCTGCGCGATCTTTCGTTGACGATTGAGCCGCGCGCTCTCGTGAAAGATTGCAACCATTCCAAACTTCGACCACCTCGGCTTGCCGCCGGAGCTTCTGCGCGGCATCCATGACCTCAACTTTACCGAACCTACGCCGATCCAAGTTCTCGCGATCCCGCCCGCTCTCGAAGGGCGCGACGTTCTCGCAAGCGCCGAGACGGGCAGCGGGAAGACGCTCGCCTTCGGCCTTCCTCTGTTGACCGCACTGCTGAAACAGCCGCGCGGCAAGACCCGTGCGCTCGTTCTCGCGCCGACGCGCGAACTAACCGAGCAGATCGCCCAACATCTCATGCCGCTCGCGAAGCACACGAAAATTCGGATCGCGGCCGTTTACGGCGGTGTCGGATTCGCGCCGCAGCTCGATGCGTTCAAGCGCGGCGCCGACATCATCGTTGCAACGCCCGGACGGCTCCTCGACCACATGACGCGCGGAACCGCGCGCCTCGACGACGTGAACCTGCTCGTGCTCGATGAGGCGGATCGCATGCTCGACATGGGCTTCCTTCCCTCCGTTCGGCGCATTTTGAAACGCTTGCCGGCCGAACGCCAAACGTTCTTCTTCTCGGCGACGCTGCCGGCCGCCATCTCGGCCCTGATCCGCGAGATGCTTCACGATCCGGTTCGCGTCGAGTTGGCGCGAGCGCCCGCTCCCGTGGAGACGCTACGGCAGACGCTCTATTCGGTTCCGCAGGAAAAGAAGACCGAGCTGCTCGTCGAGTTGCTCAAAGGAAACTCGATCTATTCGGCCATCACGTTCACGCGAACGAAAGCGCGCGCGAACAGATTGGCCGCCGTCCTGCAAAAGCACCGCATTGCAACGGATTTGCTTCACGGGGACCGCTCGCAGTCGCAGCGCACGCGAGCGCTCGAAAACTTCAAGCGCGGAAAGTATCGCGTGCTCGTCGCGACCGATCTCGCCGCGCGCGGCATCGATATCGCCGAGCTAGGGCACGTGATCAACTTCGACGTCCCCGGCTTGGCCGAGGAGTACCTACACCGGGTCGGCCGGACCGCACGCGCCAAAGCGGCGGGCGACGCGATCACGTTCGTATCCTCGGAGGAAGAGCCGCTCATCAGAGGCATCGAGTACCTCCTCGGGAAACGCCTCGAGCGCTCGAAGAACCCGCTCTTTCCGGAGGCCAGCACCGAGCCACCGAAGTCGCGCGTCGTCTACAGCTCTCGCAGGAAGCGGCGCTGACGCTCTTCTAGCCGCCCTCGAAGACGATCCCGACCTTCTGCACTTCCTGATAGGGCAGAAGCCAGACCAACGATTCGTCGTGCAGGTCGACGACTTGCACGTGGTTGCCGAACGGGTCGAGGAAGTCGCAACGAAAATGCGCGCCGAGCTTGATGCCGTACTTCTTCGTCAGCTTCTCGCGCACTCGAGCGATCTGCTGCTCGTCGCGCACGATCAGGCCGAAATGCCGAACTCGATCGGGATTCACTTTTTCCACTTCGAACATCGCGAGAAACTGGTGTTCGCCGATCTTGAAGAACGCATCGCCCTCGCCCTCGTCGAGCTTCTCGAGGTTGAAGACGTCTTCGTAGAACGCGACCGCCTTCTCGATGTCGTCGACCTCGATTGCAACGTGGTTGATGCCGTAGACGTGAACGCTCATGGCCCCCATGAACGGTCGCCGGCCCTCAGAGGTTTCTCGCGAGGAAGTCCCAGATCGCGGGCCACGCCTGCGCCGCCGCCTGCTGGTCGCCCTCGACGGTGCCGCCGAAAGCCATGCTCGCGCCGCCGGGAAGAGGGACCGAGAGCACGGCCGACTTCGGACCGTTAATCGCCAACAGGAACGTGTGGCCGGCATTTGGATAGTCGATCGCGTGGTCCGCGTACGGGTGATGGTGTGCTTGCAAATAACTCATTGCCATCCGGCACTGCGCGGGTGAATCCCAGAGTTGGTCGTCGTCACCGCTCAGACAGAGTACCGGTCCGTGGATGCGTTGGAGCGGGAAGAATGCCGCCTGCACGGCCGCCGTGTTCCGCATCGACGCATCGTAGAAGGCGCGCAACACGATCGGCTGGTGCGACATGAACTCGTTCCCGATCTGCTGACCGGCCGCCGCGTCGCCCGGCACGCACGGCAACTCCTTGCCGCCGAGCGTCCACGAGCACTTCGTCGATGAGCCGTATGCGGCGATCCCCATCCACGCGAATGGCGACGGCACGTCGGCGACGACGACCGTGATAGCCGGATACGTTGCTGCGGCGATCAAGGCGAGTTCGCCGCCCTTCGATCCGCCGAGGATGCCGATATGCGCTACATCCACGTCGTCGCGCGCCTCGATTGCCGCGAGCGCGCGGCCGATGCTTTCAACCGGAATATCCTCAAGCGTTTGCGGCAAGCCGGGTTCCTTGAAGTAGGCGACGGAGACCGCGAGGTAGCCGTGCGCGGCGAAGAGCGGCGCGATGCGCCCCATGAGATCGCCGCCCTCCGATCCGCCGAGCAAGATGATCGCCGGGTTCCTCTCGTGCGACGGCGGCGCGCAGATTGTACCGATGAACGGTTGCTGTACGGCCGTGCAGTTCGCCGGAAGCGGCGGCGGCCAGGGGGCGGTTTGCGCCCGCGCCGCGGTGGGGACGATCGCGCCGATAAGCGCAACAAGCGTAAGAACGCGAAGGGTCATCCTGATTGGATCTCCGATTTCAAGAGCAGCTGCTGCATCTCGCGCGCATGGGCGACAAAGGCGCTGCGGCCGCGTGGGGTGAGTCGATATCTGCTCTGAGGGCGGCGGTCGACGAACGTTTTTTCTTCATCTATGTATCCGGCGTCGACGAGTTTCGACAGATGCGCGCCGAGATTGCCGCCGGTGGTTTGCGCCGCCCGAGCGAGCGCGCTGAACGACATCCATTCACTGGCGAGCAGCGCGGCGATGATGCCGAGGCGCACTTTCGAGAGCAAGAGTTCGTCCACGGCGTTAATCGCGCGCCAGGATCTCGACGAGGCCGAAGCCGGCGTAGCCGATGAAGAAGCCGGCGGCCAAGACGTATCCCTCGACGCCGCGCATGAAGTTCGCCGCGATCAACGAGGCCATGAGGACGATGCCGCCGGCGAGCGCGATGCGGTTGCCGTGCAGCGCGATGAAGAAGAGCACGATCGAGGAGGCAACGGTCCAGATCGCACCCGAGGCATAGCCGGGGAAGATACGCCAAGCCCCGATCATGGTTACGAAGGTTATGCCGAGCGTCACCCACAGCACGTTGAGAAACTCGCGGTGCAAGAAGGTTAAGCGATCCTTGCCGCGCTCGAGGCGGCGGCCCCAGATCACGCTGCCTACGATCGCGAGCAGCAAGAGCGCGGGTTCGGCCCAGAGCGCTGCACCGGGCAGCACCCCGTGCCGGATTAGATCGAATGCCAAATCCACGGAGCCCGCAAAGAGTCCCCAGATCACAAAGAACGCTCCGACGTTACGAAGGCAGAGATCTCTCGTCGAAGCAGCGACGATTCGCTCGACCATTTCCAGGTTGTCGCGGGCTTCAGGTGCGTTCACAGCAGGGTACTCCTTGCAGATTATTCTGTTTCATAGATTTATCTACACATATTAGCTCCTTTCGAAGCCCTTGTCAACGGCGATCCGTCGGTTGACACCGGCGAATGCCCCTGATACCGTACCGAGGTTATGTACGCGATCATCGAGACCGGCGGCAAGCAGTTCCGGGTCGCCGAGGGCGACGTCATTCGCTGCGATCTCTCGAGCGAGGCGGGCTCGGACGTGACCTTTGACCGCGTGGTTCTCGCGGGTTCCGGCGACTCCGTGAAGGTCGGCTCTCCGATCCTCTCCGGCGCGACGGTGAGCGGCACCGTCCTTCGCCGAGGGCGCACGAAGAAGGTGCTCGTCTTCCATTACAAGCCGAAGAAGCGCGTGCGCAAGCTCTCCGGCCATCGGCAGCACTTCGCGGAAGTCAAGATCACGAAGATCAGCCTCGCGTAGGAGCCTGTCGGAGTATGGCCGTTTTTGGATTCGGTGCCGAATTTTGTTCGAAGACGAGGCGCGATGAGTGGAGCGAAGCCGTAGCTTCGTGACCGAAGAGCAACGAAGTATTCGGGCAAAAGGCGGCCCGAAGACGGAAATGTGCCATACTCCGACGGGCTCCTAAGGCGCGCGATGCTTGAGGTGACCTTCTGCCGGGACGGCCGAAAACGACTCGCCTCGATCCTGGCCCACGGTCACGCCGAGGCCGGACCCTACGGAAAGGACGTAGTTTGCGCGGCGGCGGCAGCGATTCTCCAAGCCGCGCGTCTGGGACTCGAGGAGCACGTCGGGCTCAAGGTGCAGGCGGCCCAGCGCTCGGGCGACTTCCGATTGCGCTGGCCTGCGAAGGCGCGAGACGACGCAGCCGTGCAGGCGATCGTTTCAACGGCGGAGTTGTCGATTGCTCGAATCGCGAAACAGTACCCCTCGCACGTGCGCATACGCCGGCGGCTTGCGCGAACCGGGTAAGAGTATCCTCAACCGCGAAGGAGGTTCCTATGTCTGAGAGTTTCCGCGCCAAGCCGCCCGAGCAGCCGTGGTCGGGCTCCGAAACCGGGAGCAACGGCTACCAAGGCTCCTTCGCGTCCAACGCATCGGCGAGCTACGAACGCGTCGACGACAGCCACGAGGTCGGGAAGGCGCTGCTCTTCGGACTTCTCGGCGGCATCGTCTCCGCCGCAGGTTATCTAGTTTACCGGCGGCTGCCGGAGGAGCAGAAGGAACGCATCAACCAACAGGTGCGCACCCTCGTGCAGCAGCGTATCTCCGAACTTCGCCAATCCTTCAATATCTAGGGGTTCTTATTTAAATCAGAATCCCTAGACGCCTCAGGCGAACTGTCTTGTATGTCGGCAGCACGCTCCATCTCCGCGATGAACGACTGCGACGTGTTCTGAACCTCGCGCATCACGCGCCCGGCTTGGCGCATCACCTTGGGAAGCTGCTCGGGACCGAAGAGTAGCAGGGCGACGACGGAGATCACGAGGACGTCGGGGACGGAGAACATACGGCCTCAGGGCTTCGGCAGGGTAGACCTTCGGACCCGTGAAAAGCCTCTCGTCCGCCCGTGAAGATCATCTATACGCGGGGCAACCGTACCGAGACGCTCGCCTCCTTGGCGACCTTGCGCAAAATTCTGCATCGCTTCGTCGCTCATCGGGTCTTCTACGAGGTCTCGACTCGCAGCAAGCGCGGCCACGAATTCCTTTCGGCAAAGAACGTATTCGTGGTGGGATCGATCGAGATCACCAACTACGAGCACCTGCGCATCCTCGTTTTCGACGCGCATAATCCGGCTCACTCGATCGAGATCATCAACCCGCAAACGATGCGCATCTACGACGAACTCCCCGGACGCGGCTTCGCGGTTTCATTCGTCAGCGAGAACGAACCGGGGATCGAAACGCGCTGTTATCTGCGCGACGAAGGCGAGGACGAAGAGGCAGCCAAGGCGCAAACGGGCCTCGAACGCATCTCGTTGCCTCAGCTCTTCGAATATCTCCAAGAGATTACGAGCGCCGAAACGCCCTTGAAAAAATAGCGCGCGACGCAAGGCTGCGCGCGGTCCGCCACGATCTCACCGCATCGTCGTATCTTCCGAGGCGCTTGTACGCCGCCGAGGCGCCGGCATACGCTTGCGAGCAGCGCGCGTCCGCCGCCATCGCCTCCTCGTACCGGCGCAACGCCTCCTCGATGTGATTCGACTCGAGCGCGAGGTTGCCCAGATTCACCAATGCTGGCGCGTGAGCCGGGTCGAACTCGAGCGCCGCACGGAAGTCCTCGCCGGCGGCTTCGCTGCGCCCCTGCCGGACCCGCGCGACGCCGCGCTTATTGAGGAGGAAGGCTCGCTCTTGACCCGCCGGCCCGTGCGACTCCAAGAGCGCGTCGAGCTGAACTTCCGCTTCGGCCGGTTTGCCGCCGTCGAGGGATCGAAGGGCGCGCTCGCGCGGCGACGGTTCTCGCCGCCGAGGGAGCATTGCCGCAAGCCACCTAACCATGCCGGGTGCCGCTCGAGATCGACATCGTCACGCTCTTCCCGGAGGTCTTCGCGCCCTTCGTCGGCCTCTCCATTGTCGGACGTGCCGTCGAAGCGGGCCTCGTTCGCATCCGCTATCATCATCTGCTCGATGCAGTCGAGGGAAGCGAGCGCGCCGACGACGAGCCCTTCGGCGGCGGCGCCGGAATGGTGCTCCGCCTCGGGCCGATCGCGCGCGTCCTCGACGGATTGCTCGCGCAATCGGCGCAAGAACGGCGGGCGATCGTCGTGCCGAGTCCGGCGGGCAAACCGTTTTCACAAGAGGACGCCCGGCGGCTCGCGGGCTTGCAGCGCGTGATCCTGGTCTGCGGACATTACGAGGGCATCGACGAGCGCCTCGGCGATCTCTACCCGATCGAAGAGTACTCGCTTGGCGATTTCGTGCTGACCGGCGGCGAGATCCCGGCGTTGGCCTTCATGGATGCGACCGTCCGCCTCGTCGAGGGCGCGGTCCAGACGGCATCCCGTGAAGCCGAATCCTTCAGCTGCGGGCTCCTCGACTACCCCTGCTACACGCGCCCGGCCGTCTTCCGAGGCATCGCCGTGCCCGAGGTGCTGCTCTCCGGCAATCACGCCGCAATCGCTGCCTGGCGCCGCGAGGAGTCCCGGAAGCGAACCGCTGCCCGGCGGCGAGATCTCCTGAAGTAGGAAATCTCGGTTGCGGCACGCGGGCGCGCCGTGCTATCATCCCGTGGCTATCATGAACGTGATCGATCTCGTCAACCGCGAACAGCGGAAGGACCAGGTCCCGGATTTTCGCGCCGGCGACACGGTGAAGGTGTATTCGAAGGTCATCGAGGGCGGAAAAGAGCGCGTCCAGATGTTCGAAGGCGTCGTCACCGTTCGTAAAGGCGGCGGAAGCACCGAGTCGATCACCGTTCGGCGCGTCGCCCATGGCGTCGGGGTCGAGAAGACCTTTCTGCTCCACAGTCCTCGCGTCGAACGAATTGAAGTCGGGAAGCGCGGCGTCGTGCGGCGCAGCCGCCTCTATTACTTGAGCGAGAAGATCGGCAAGGCCGCGCGCATCAGGGAGAAGAGGTCCTCGAAATAGCCGACGTTCCCTCGGGGCTCTCGCGTGCCGTTCGCATTTTTCTCGAGGGCATGGTCATCATCGCGCTCTTTCTATTACTCCTCTTCGTCTTCGCGCTTCGGCCGTTTTCGATTCCCTCGATCTCGATGATCCCGACTCTGCAAGTCAACGACACCGTTCTCGTCGACGACGTCGCGTATCGACTGCATCCACCGCGATTCGGCGATATCGCCGTCTTCGCGCCGCCGGTGCCGGCAGGCGGCACGCCGTTCATCAAACGGGTCATCGGCGTTCCCGGCGACACGATTCGCATCGCCAACGGGATCCTCTACCGCGACGGCCGAGTCGTCCCCGAGCCGTACGTCAACGAAGCGCCCGCCTACGATCTGGCCGTTGCCCACGACACGATAGAAGTCGACGGCGTCGCGCTCGATCCCGCCTCCGCCGACATCCCGCCGCGCGCTCTGTGGCAGGCGCAGGACCGCATTCCGGCAGGCTTTTACCTGATGCTCGGCGACAATCGCAACTACTCGGACGATTCGCATCAGTGGGGCTTCGCGCAGCTCCGCGGGCCCTTCGTCGCGGGATCGCTCGCTCACCGCCACGCCCAGGCCGCGTTCATCGGCCGCGCCGTGATGGTGCTCTGGCCGCCTGACCGAATTCACGTCCTGCGCTGAACAAGGAACCATGACGCCGTACGAACTGCTCGCTCTCGTCCTCATCATCGCGTTGGCGCGTCTGGTCTTGAGCCTGCCGCCGCTCGTCGCGCAATCCCAAGGCCGCACGCGCACGATCGCGCATGAATATCTCGACCCGTTCATCGTCGCCGGCGTCGCGGCGTGGCTGCTGATCACGTTCGTCGCTCGGACGTATTATATTCCGTCGGCGTCGATGGTTCCGACCCTCGCCGTGGGTGACGTTCTGCTCGTCGACAAGTTCGAATACCGCTTTCATCGCCCTCATGAGGGTGATATCGTCGTCTTTCCGCCGCCCATTCCCTCGCCCGACGATTTCATCAAACGCGTGATCGGCCTACCGGGCGATGAGTTTCGCATCGTGCACGGCGTCGTCTATCGCAACGGCGTGCGCTTGAACGAACCGTATACGGACGAACGGCCAAACCCCGATTTCAACCTCGAGATCCGCAATTACGGCATCTACGTCGACGACGGAGGCGGCTGGCAAGCGCTGAGCGCGTCGGATGCGAACGTCCCCCCGCGCTCGTTATGGACCGCTCCCGATCGCATTCCGCCGAATTGCTACATCATGCTCGGTGACAACCGCAACGACTCCGAGGATTCGCGCGTGTGGGGCTTTGCGCAGGATTCGGGAAGGTTCGATGCCGGCCCGCGCAAAGGTGAAGCGGCCGGTTTCACGGGACGCGCATTCTTGATCTTCTGGCCGCCGTCGCAATTCCGCATCCTGCACGGATAGGCCGCGCCGTTCCACGAGTCGAAGCGGTGCGTCGTGTTGCGGCTCCTGAGTTGGCGCTCGATCCTGAGCCTGATCCTGGAGATTGCTCTCCTCTGCGTCCTGATCGCTGCCTTCTTCGTTCGAACTCCGCAGGTTTCGGGGCGTTCGATGGAGCCGCAGATCGACTCGGGCGAATACGTGCTCATCGATACGCTCGCGTACCGCTTCAGCCGTCCCGCCCGCGGTGACGTCGTTGCGTTCCGCCACGGCGATCCCGAGAACGGATCGGTTGCGAGCGTTTACATCAAGCGCGTTATCGCCGTTCCCGGGGATCGCGTCGAGATTCGTAGCGGGATCGTTTCCGTAAACGGCAGGCAACTCGACGAGCCCTACGTGCACTTTCGCGACCAGCGCAGCTTCCCACCGATGCTCGTTCCGCCGAACTCCGTCTTCGTGCTCGGCGACAATCGCGCCGACAGCGAAGATTCGCGCGTCTTCGGCTGCGTGCCCGAGTCGGCGCTCATCGGCAAGGCTCTTGCGGGCATCTGGCCGCCCGGCGTGCTGCACGGATTGTGATTCAATGGTATCCCGGCCACATGGTGCGGGCGATGCGCCGGATCGGAGAATCGCTCAAGCTCGTAGACGTGGTCGTCGAAGCGATCGACGCACGCGTGCCGAATAGCGGCGCGAACCCGCTCCTGGACCGCGCCATGGGGAGCAAGCGACGGATCGTCGCGCTCACGCGCAGCGATCTCGCGGCTCCCGCGGTAACTCGCACCTGGCTCGAAGGCCTCGAACGGCGTGGCATCACGGCGGTGGCGGTCGACGCGCGCGATCAGCGCAGCGTCGCGCGAATCGCGACCCTCCTCGCCGCCGGCGCGAAGCGCCGCATGATGCGTGCGATGGTCGTCGGCATCCCGAACTCCGGCAAGTCCTCGATCGTCAACGGCCTCTTACGCCGCTCGGCGGCGAAGACGGAGAATCGCGCAGGCATCACGCGACGCACGCAGTGGTTTCGCCTTTCACCGCACGTGGAGGTCATGGACACGCCGGGAGTTCTCCCGCCGAAAATCGCCTCGGTTGCTTCGCAGTGGAAGCTTGCCGCCGTCGGCGCGGTCCCAAGTGAACGCTACGACCCTGAGCAGGTAGCGCGGAGCCTGGCCCGCTGGGCCGCAGATCAAGGCGTGCTCGGCATTCCGACCTTGGAGGCTTTCGCGGCGGAACGCGGCTTCATTCGCCGAGGAGGCAAGGTCGACGAGCACAACGCGGCGCAATCTTACCTCCGAGCGTTCGAAGCCGGGAAGTTCGGACGCATCTCGCTCGAAACGCCGGATGACGCAGAAGCAACGTAAAGCGAAGACGACCTACGAGCGCGAGCGGCGCAGGCTTCATCGCCTTCACTGCTTCGAATATGCGGCGCGCGAGCGGGGATTCGTCTTGATCGGCGGCATCGACGAGGTCGGACGCGGCCCTCTTGCCGGTCCAGTCGTCGCCGCATGCGTCGTCGCTCGCACCCCGCTGATGCTTCGCGGGCTGAACGACTCCAAGCAAGTGCAGCCTGAGGCACGCCGGCGCCTCGCTGACGAGATCAAGCGGCGCGCCGAGGGTTGGGCGATCGGGTCGGCCAGCGTCGAGGAGATCGATCGCTACAACATCTATCGCGCGAGCCTCATGGCCATGGAGCGGGCGCTCGCGGCACTTTCCTGTAAGCCGGAATACCTCATCACCGACGCCATGCGCATTCGATCGTTCCTCGGGCCGCAGGAGCCGCTGATTAAAGGTGACGAGCGCTGCGCCGTCGTCGCCGCGGCTTCGATCGTGGCGAAGGTGTACCGCGATGCGCTGCTGCAGGAACTCGATCGTGAGGATCCGCGCTACGGTTTTGCCTCGCACAAGGGCTACTCGACCCCGGAGCATCTCGCGGCGCTCGAGCGCTACGGCCCCTGCGTCCACCATCGCGCGAACTGGGCGCGGGTGCAGGCATCGATGCTCTCACTTTTCGGTTCCGGCGCCGATGATTAGCGCGAGCAAGAAGGGGAGCGACGGCGAGTCGCTGGCGGAAGGTTTTCTGCGCCGGCGCGGTTACCGCGTGCTGGAGCGCAATGCTCGGTTGCCCGGCGGCGAGATCGACCTCGTCTGCATCGAGAAGGGCACGCTCGTCTTCGTCGAGGTGAAGCGGCGCGATCGTGCGACCTTCGGCTCCGCGCTTTGCGCGGTCGACGCGCGCAAGCGCACGAAGTTGCGTGCGCTCGCCGCCGACTACGCGCAGATCGTTGCGCCGAACGCACGGATTCGGTTCGACATCGTCGCCCTCGACGGCGGTCGCACGACGCTGCACCGAAACGCGTTTTGATGGCGGAGCGAGCCGTCACTCACACACGAGAACCGGAGCTGCGACGCGCCGTCACCCCATGGGGTTCCTTTTCGTGGGGTTATTCCGACGTCGGAGCCGACATCTTCATCGGCCTGGGCCTCGTGCTCGCCGCGGCTGCCGGCGCGTCCAATGTCGCCTTTCTCTTCGCCGGCATCGTCTACGTCTGCATCGGCTTGGCGTACACGGAGCTGGCCGCTGCTTATCCGTTTGCGGGAGGCGGGCCCTACTTCGTGCTGCGCGGGCTCGGCGACGTCTTCGGTTTCATCGCCGGGTGGGCGGTGCTGCTCGACTTCACCATCGATATCACGCTCTTTGCATGGAGCTGCGTCGATTACTCGAGCCAGCTCCTTCCGGTGCTCGTCGGGTCGATGCATCCGTGGGTACACTTTCTCACCGTGTTCGGATTGATCGTCGCGCTCTGCGTCCTCAACGTGATCGGCGTGCGCGAGAGCACCGCTTTCAACGGCTTCGTCGCCGGCCTCGACGTCGTGAGCGAAACCGCCATCCTCTGCTTCGGGTTCCTCTTCGCGTTTCGACCGGAGCTGCTGATTCACAACATGCAGGCGAGCTGGCCCAGCCCGTATCACTTGATGCTCGGCACGTCGCTCGCAATCATCTCATTCGTGGGCCTGGAATCGATCTCGCAGGCAGCGCAGGAGACGTACCGCCCGGCTTCGATCATTCCGCGCACTTCGGTTACGCTGATCCTCACGATCTTGATCTTCGCTCTCGCCTATTCGAATCTCGCGCTCGGCATGCAGCCGTGGCATCCGATTTTGGGCGGCAACGGGCATCATCTGCAGTTCTGGCAGATCTTCCCGGCCAACCCGGATAATCAAGGCAAAGCCGTCGCGCTGCTCGCGGCACAGGTCCCGTACTGGGGCTCGCTCGCCGCGCTCTACGTCCCGGTCCTCGGCGCGATTCTGTTGCTCATCTCCTCGAACTCCGGCGTCTTCGGAAGTTCGCGCATTGCCTACTCGATGAGCCGTTCGGATCTGCTGCCTTCGATCTTCGAGAGCGTCCACGCGCGCTTTCGCACGCCGGCCGTTTCGATCGTCGCTTTTTGCGGCCTCGCCTGCGTCACGCTGATCTTCGCCGCACTGCCCTCGCTCTTTCCGGGAGCGCTCTCGTTCTACGCGCGACTCTTTCACGGCGAGAGCGGGCTAGGCTTTCTCGCCGATCTCTACGCGTTCGGCGCCGCGACGAGCTACTCGTTCGTCTTTCTCGCGCTCATCGCGTTGCGTCTCATCGATCCGTACAGTCCGCGGAAGTTCAAGATTCCCCTCAACGTGCCCATCCGTTTCCGCGGCGAGCAGACCGGGATCCCGATCCTCGGCATCCTCGGATTCTTCGGGATCTTCTCGATCCTCGTCTTCACGTTGATGACACACCCCATCGGGCGCATCGCCGGTCCGTCATGGCTGGTGCTCGGTTTCATTCTCTACCTCGTCTACCGTCGCCATCGAGGTCTGCCGCTGCTGCGATCGCAGAAACACGATTGGCGGCGCCATCAGAAAGAGATCCTTCGCACTTCCGGTGACCTCGAGTTGTTGGATCAATACAACGCCAACCTCAAAGCCGCCGACGACCGAAGAAAAGCGGGAGCTTGAGGTGCTGCTGATCGCGCGTGCGGCGCTCGCCGTAGGGTTCGTCGTCTTCGGCTCGATCGTCGCAGCGCGCCTTCTGATGTACGCCCCGCAGGCCGGCTTTCGCATCGTGCCGGGAATCGTGCTCGGACTTGCGATGATTGCGCTGGGCGTGCACCGGATTGCACTCATCGTGCGCCTGCGGCGGAATGTCGATGCCTGAAGTCTACACCGTCCACGTGACGCTGGTCGGCGCCCTTGCCGCGCTCGTGCTCGCGAGCTGCATCGGAACCACGTTCTGGTGGATGCTTCACCCGCCGGCCTCCTCCGTCGAACGCCGGGCGAAAGAGGCGGAGACGGAACTCGAGCGAATGGTTGGGTCGATCATCGTCGTCTTCACGCCCGAGATCGCCTCCGGTCACATGATGGCTCTGGCGGCGAAACTCGCGCGAGGCGAACGTTCGGATCTGCTCGCGATCTACGTGATCGAGATGCCGTACACGCTCCCGCCGGATGCAGAGATGCCCTTGGAGGAGCGTGCCGCGCTCGATGCGCTGGGCGCGGCGGAATCGATCGCCAAGAACAACGGCATCTCCATCCGAACGGAGATCGTCAAGGCACGTTCGACAAAGCAGGCCGTGCTCGACATCGCCAAACGCGAGCGGGCAAACCTGTTGATCGTAGGAGACCATCGGGAGGGAAGGTACCTCGGCGCTCCGTTGAGCCGGACCATCGAAGAGATTGCCGCCGACGCCAAGTGTGACGTCCTCATCGGCGTCGAAGGCAAGCACGGAACCATTCTCATCGGTGAGCCCGCGCAAGGCGCCGAAACGACCGGAAGCCCCGCTTCGCAGTCATAACTAAGGAGGCGTTCACCCATGTTCCACAGACGTTCTTCGCTGCCGATCGTTACGGCGATCCTGGCTGCAATGTTTTTTGCAGGCTTCGCCTGCGCCGTTGCCGACAACAGCGCTCCCGCGATCGATGCATTCCACCAGGCGTTCGCGTCGGTGAACGACTACACGTATAAGCTGCACTCTCACGAAGTGCTCGGCTCGCGCACGCAGGATAGAATCTACGACTACTCCTTCATGAAGCCGCACTTCGCGAAGACGTACATCGAGGCAGGCGACGGACTGGGCTCGGGCGGCGTCTGGGACGGCGGCAACCAAGTCAGCGGCCATCAGGGCGGAATCCTCGCCGGCATCCATTTGAAGGTCGATCTCCACGACGGGCGCGCGACCTCGCTTCGCGGCTACACGATCCCCGACGGCCTGATGCAGAACGTCGTCGAAGCCTACGTCACGGTGCCCGGGAAGCTCACGCAAACCGACGGCGGCATCTTGACGGGACAGCCGACGGACCGGCTCGAACTCGACGTCTCCGATGCATCGGCCGATCGCGGCGTCACGAAGCAGGTGCTCTACCTGAGCAAAGCCTCGCATTTTCCGATCCGGCAGCTGCTCTACATCGGCGACGCGATCGTGCAGGATCAAACGTTCTCGGATATCCGAACCAACGTCGGTCTGACGCAGAACGACTTCCCGTTCTAAGCGATCAGCTCCGCAGTAGGTAGCGCTTTCGCAACTCGTCCAGCGCGACGGCCGTGAGGATGACGGCGCCGAGCACGATCATCTGCAGATACGACTCGATGTTCAGCAGGTTCATCGCATTGTTCAGCGAGCCGATCAGGAGCGCGCCGAAAAAGGTTCCGACGATGCTCCCGCGACCGCCCATGAGGCTCGTACCGCCGACGACGACAGCCGCGATCGCGCCGAGCATCTCGGTTCCCGTTCCCGTTTGGGGGGAGCCGGACGAGAAGAGCGCCATGTAGAGGAAGCCGACGATTGCCGCGCAGACGCCGCTGATGACGTAGACGAGCGTCTTCGTCTTGGCGACGTCGATGCCGGCAAGGCGCGAGGCCTCCTCGTTGCCGCCGATGGCGAGCACGTAGCGGCCGAAACGCGTGCGCGTGAGCAACGTCGAGAAGAACACGCCGGCGACCAGCATCCAGATCACGGGGATGGGAATTCCCGGAAGGTGAAGCGCATTCGTCAGACCGCCGAGGAACGAGCCGTACCCGGTTCGCTGGAAATCGGTGGCGTTGAGCGCGATCGGGCGGCCGCCGGAGAGAATATAGGAGAGCCCCAGCGCCATCTGCATCATCGCAAGCGTCGTGATAAACGGCGGCAGGTTCAGCTTCACCACGGGGATCGCGTTCACGTATCCCGCGAGCGCCCCGACCGCGAGGCCCGCGAGCAGGGTAACAGCAATGAGCGGAAAGCCGGAGAGATGAAGCGAGTTCGCGACGAGCGCCATGACGACGCCACACAGCGAGACGAGCGAGCCGATCGAGAGATCGATGCCCGCGGTGATAATGACGAACGTCTCGCCGATCGCCAGGATGAAGTTGTACGTGATCTGGCGCAGCACCGTGACAATGTTGCCCGGGCGCAGGAACGCGCCGTGCGCGGCGGTGTTGATGATGACGATGAAGACCACGAAGACGGCGGCGGCGGCGAGCACGCGCAGCCAATAGTCGCGCGTCTGGCGCTTCTTGGGGTCGGTCACGCCGCGGCTCCTGCGGCGGCCGCGATGACCGCATCGGGCGTGGCTTCGTCGTGCGAGAACTCCTTGACCAACCTCCCTCCGCGGACGGCGAAGACGCGGTGCGACATCCCCAACGCCTCGGGAAGCTCGCTCGATACCATCACGATCGCGCATCCGTTCTTCGCTAGGCGCGTCATCAGCGCGTAGATTTCGGCCTTCGCGCCGACGTCGATACCGCGCGTCGGCTCGTCGAAGAGCAGCACGCGCGCCGTACCGAGCAACCATTTCGCAAGCACGACCTTCTGTTGCGTGCCGCCGGAGAGGTTCCGCACGAGCTGCTCGGTGCTCGGCGTTCGGATCGCAAGCTCACCGATCATCCGCTGCGTCGCCGCCGTCTCGCGCGCGCGATCGATCATCAACTCGCGATTGATGAACTGCGCGAGGTGCGCGAGCGTCACGTTCTCGCGCACGGTCATGCCGAGCACGAGGCCTTGACTCTTGCGATCTTCCGTGATAAAAGCGATGCCCGCGGCGATCCCGTCGATCGGGGAACGCACGCGCACCGTGCGGCCGTCGATGGCGATCTCGCCGCCGCGCGGTACGTCGGCGCCCGCGATCGAACGGAGGATCTCCGTGCGCCCCGCTCCGACGAGGCCCGCGAAGCCGACGATCTCGCCGGCGCGCACTTGGAGCGAGACGCCGTTCACCGCCGGAGGACGCAGCAGACCGCGCACGTCGAGAACGACCGGCGCGGCGGCCGCGACCGGGGGCAGATCGGGAAAATGCGCGTCGACGCGCCGGCCGACCATCGCGCTCACGATCTCGTCTTGCGAAAACGCCGCCTGCGCGCGAGTCTCGATCACGTGTCCGTCGCGCAGGACGGTGACGCGGTCGGCGATGCGCGGCAGCTCCTCGATCCGGTGCGAGATGTAGATGATGCCGTTCCCGGCCACTCTCAATTTCTTCACGAGCGCGAAGAGCCGCTCGATTCCGTCCTCGGTCAGTGCTGCCGTCGGCTCGTCCATCACGATGATTCGCGCCCGTTTCGCGAGCACTTTGGCGATCTCTATGAGTTGCTGCTGCCCGACGGAGAGTTGCGCCACGGGAACGTCGAGCGGCACGGTCGATGCCCAGCTCATCGAACATGCGCTGCGCCCGCTCGTGCGCCGCACGAACGTCGAGGAACCCGCGCTGCGTCGGCTCGTCGCCGAGCACGAGGTTGTCGACCGCGCTCAGGTGCGGAACGAGGTTGAACTCTTGATAGATCATGCCGATCCCGAGACGCTCCGCGGTTCGCGGCGTATCGACCTTGACCACCCGGCCCTCGATGAGGATCGTGCCGGCGTCGGCCGCGAGGCCGCCGGCGAGAATCTTCATCAGCGTCGATTTGCCGGCGCCGTTCTCGCCGACGAGAGCCAGCACTTCCCCGCCGTCGAGCGTCAGCGAAACATCGGTCAGCGCCTGGACGCCCGGGAACGCTTTCGCGATCCCGCGCATCTCAAGCAAGGGCACCGTAGCGATTAGGGCGCCTTTCCCGCGTCGGCCTTTGTAAACGTACCGACGTTCACCTTCACGAACTTCGGAGGCTGCTTGCCGGAGAAGTAGTCGTGAATGGCGTCGATCGTGTCCTTTCCGATCTGTTGTGGATACTGCACTGCGTCGCCGTACATCTGTCCGGCCGCAATTGCGGCGCGCGCCTCGGGCGTCGCGTCGTATCCGACGATCGCAACCTTCCCGACGAGGTTCGCCGCCTTCACCGCGGTGAGCGCGCCGAGCGCCGAATCGTCGTTGATTCCGAAGACGCCGGCGATCGTACGGTGCGATTGAAGGATGTCGCTCATGTCGCTTTCGGCGTTGTCGCGCTGGCCGCCGCCGTCGACGTCGGCAACGATGGTGACGCCGGGGCATAGCTGCGCGAGCGCCTGACGGAATCCGCGCACTCGATCTTGCACGCTCGTCACCTCGGGTTCGTCGATGATCGCGACCTGCCCGCTCTTGCCGACGGCGGCGCACATCAGCTTTCCGGCTTGGAAGCCGCCCTGCACGTTATCGCTCGCGACGTGCGCGATGACCGCGCCCAGCTTGCTCGTGCTCGCGATGTCGGCGGTAAAGACGGGAATGTTTGCTTGGTTCGCTTCGGCAATCGCGCTGCCGATCGCCTGCGAATCGTACGGCGTCAGGACGATCGCATCGACGCGCTCCGAGATGAAATCCTCCACCTGGCTCTGTTGCAACGCATTGTCGCGATTCGCATCGACGACGTCGAGCGAATAGCCGTATTTCGCGGCCTCGGCGCGCATGCCGGCTTCCATGTCTTGATAGAACTGCGCTTCGCGGTTTTGGATGGAAACGCCGATTCGCTTTTGCCCCGACGCGTTCGATTGCGACGCCGAATGCGAGCAGGCGGCGAGCGCGAGGCAAAGCACGACGACGGAAAAACAGGCTGGCTTCATCGGCAGCGATTTTTGCCTCCAGCCCGCGCGGGCCTTCGAGGGAGCCCTATCCACAGCCCGTGACTTTCATCTTGTGCATCATGTGGAGAGCGCTTCGAATCACGAGGAGCCGGCGCCGGCCGAGGGTGCCCTTAAACTGGCACCCTCGAAGCGCTCCTCGATCTCTTCCAGCGTCTTGCCCTTGGTTTCCGGCAAGAAGAACGCCGCCGTCACAAAGTAGATGACCGTAAATGCGGCAAAGGCGAAGAACATGCTGGCGTAGCCGTGTCTGGCGACGGTTGGGAGGAAGATCGCGGCGATCGTCGTCGAGGTCCCCTGATTCAGGAACAAGGCGATGCTCATCCCGTTTGAGCGAATGCGCGTCGGCATGAGTTCGGAGAGCGCGAGCCACACCACCACTCCCGGTCCGACCGCGAAGAAGGCCATGAACAAGTAGAGCGTCGTTGCTACGAGCCACCCATTTGCCTCGCTCGGCACCGGCGTGACGTAGGCGGAGATGATCCGCAGCGGCGCCATGCGCGCGGCTGCGATATCTCCGAACGGGCTGCTCGAACCCGCGAGCAGCGCTTCGATGCGATTGTCCGGGATGTTCCGCGTAATTCGGATCGGCTGCGTCACTTCGTCGGAGCGCACGGCGTTCGTCACCGAGCTGAAGTCCCCGTATGCATAACTGATGACCAGGGACGCCGGGCGCCCGCTCCACGTCTTGCCGACGCCTGCCAAGAGCCGCTTGGCGACGGCCGTGTCGAACTGAATCATCAGCGTTTGGTCGGGTTTGACCAAGCGCTGCACGACCGCGGCGACGTCGATGTGCCGGGCCTCGGTCCGATGGAAGAGCATGCCCGTTCCGAGCAGCGAGACGATGATGCCGGCGCTGCCCAGCGTGAGCAAAAGCTTGCGGCCCGCGCGATCGACGAGAACCACCGCAACCAGCGTCATCAGGAAGTTGACGATGCTGAAAAAGAAGCTTCCCGCGTGCGCCTGGAAGTCGTTGAGCCCCGCCTGCAATAGAATGGTCGTGTTGTACGGAATGATCGAGTTGATGCCGGTGAGCTGATTGCACGTCAAGATGACGCATGCGAGCAGGAACGGAATCACGTTCTTGCGGCGCAGCAGCGATTCTCGGATCTTCCGGCCGGTCGAGGTCGCGCGCTCGGCGGCAACCGTCTCTCCCATCTCGCGCAGTTCCAGGTTTGCCTGCTCTCGATCGCGCGAACGAAGAAGCGCCGCGAGCGCCGCATCGTTCTTTCCGCGCCGGAAGAGCCAGCGCGGCGACTCGGCGATGACGAAGGCACCGATCAAGAACAGGATTCCCACGGGAAGAGAGAGCCAGAACGTATCGCGCCAAGCGCGGTCCTCGAACGCGAGCACTTGCGCGGCGACGCCGTGCTGCGCTATCTGCGCGAGCGCATGGCTGAAGTACAACGTGATGACGCTGGAAAAAACGAAGCCGAGCACCAGCAGGAGCTGGAACATGCCCGTGCCCTTGCCGCGATCCTTCGAACTCAGACACTCCGCCAGGTAGAGCGGAACGGCGACGCCGATGAGCCCGCCGCTCATGCCCTGCAGCAGACGACCGGCGACGAGCGTCCAAAAACCCACAGAGAGCGCAATCATCGGAACGCTGATGCAAAACATCAGCGCCGTGACGATCATCAGCCGCCTGCGCCCCAGCCAATCGGAGAGGAGGCCGGCGAAGAGCACCGAGATGACGCTGCCGAGCAGCACCGCCGCCACCACGAACGAGAGCTGCCCCGGGCTAAAACCCGAGGTAGCCGTCAGATACGGCAGCGCACCTTGAATGATTCCGACGTCGACGCCGTAGAGCAGGCCGCCCAATCCGGCGACAAACAAGAGCAGCCGATTATACGCTGCCGTACGCACTGCTCACCGGCTTTCCGCGCCCAACGCGCGGCTCCTCGTGCCGCGCAGGGCGCCTCTCGTACCGAGCGAAGGCCGGCTGATGCGCAAGAGTTTGTACCCGTTCCTGACGGCGATGCTTGTGTTCTGTTCCGGCGTGGCACCAACGCCGAGCGAGGTGCGGAGCATCGCGGTATCGTTCGATTGCGCCGGATGCGACGCGTCGTATGCGATCGCACTTTTTCCGACGGGCACCTTCGCGTTCAGCAGAGCCTCGCGCGAAGAGTTCGTCCGCGGACGGGACGACTATGTCCGCTTTACCCAGGCGCTCACGCGCACGAGTTTCTTCGACCGCGTGCGCGAACAGAAATGGGTGACACTGAGCTCAGGCAGCGGCGAAGGATCGATGGTCATTACGGCCTACGCATGCTCTACGCCGACGTGTGTGTACGGAAGCGGAACTCTTTACCGCGTGGCGTTTGAGCCGGCACTCGCACCCGATCTCGCCGCATACGTGCAATCTGTGTACGCGCTGGCGGAACCCGCAGTGATCGAGCAAGAAAACACGCTTCGCCGGCGCCTCCTCGATGTCGGCGCCCTCAGAGCGGTAACGGTAACGGAGTTCCGTTTTCTGGGTTGCCGAAACCTGCGCGCAACGTTCGATCGCCCGGATCGTGTTACGGGGTCATATGATCGCAATTCCGGCCAAGCGGCTTCATTTACAGCAATATTTCCTTTTGAGAGACTGACGAGTCTGTTAGCGCGCTCGCACCCCGAGTTCTTCGCGCGCCTGTACGGCCAAAGCACGCCGCTCGAACTCAAGCTCGAGTTCGCGTACAACCGGTTCAACTATGGCGTATGGGCGCCGAGCGCGGCGTGGGCTTCGCCTTCGCTCGTCTCGTTCATGGGCGCGCTCAACGAAGATCTGCGAGTCGCATTAGGCGCACAATGCGGATAGTCACGATGCGCCGATGAACGCTACCATTGCTTCATGAAGCAGAAAGAACGAATCGCCGTCGTTTGCCGGTACATCAAGGCTCATGCAGAGGAGCCTTTGCAGATTTCGGAGCTCGCGCGCCGGGCCAGCATGACACGCGCGCACTTTGCGCGCTCGTTCAGAGCCGTCGTGGGGATAACACCAAGCGCTTACCGCGAGGCAGCGCGCCTGCAGCGCCTGAAGGAAGGGCTGAAGCGCGGCGACGGTGTAGCCGCGGCAACATACGAGGCAGGCTTTGGTTCCTCGAGCCGCGTCTACGAGCGGGCCGATACACGTCTAGGTATGACGCCCAAGCAGTACCGAAGCGGCGGCGAGAACGTTTCGATCTCTTTCGCCACTGCGCGAACGCCCTTCGGCGCGATCGGCATCGGCGCCACCGACCGCGGCATCTGCTTTGTGCAGTTCGGCGACACGCCTAGCGCATTGCTCGAGCAGCTCGCCATTGAATACCCTGCCGCCAGGATCGAGGAAATGCGTGAGCGGTCGCGCCCCGAGTTCGCGCGCTGGATCCGCGCCTTGATCGAACACTTGGAGGGCGCGAGAGCAACGCTCGACCTACCGCTCGACATTCGCGCGACGGCATTCCAGATGCGCGTCTGGCGCTATCTCCAATCGATTCCCTACGGAAAAGTGCAGTCGTACGGCGAGGTCGCCACAGCGATCGGCAATCCGAAGGCGGCACGCGCGGTCGCGCGAGCCTGCGCGAGCAATCCCGCGGCGATCGTCATCCCGTGCCATCGCGTGATTCGCGAGAGCGGCGAGCTGGGCGGCTACCGTTGGGGCCTGGCGCGCAAGCGCGCCCTGCTGGATCGGGAGCGTAGCGCCGCGCGTGGATGAGTTCGCAGCGTTGAACGAAGTCGGCTTCGCGCTCGTTCCCGGCTACCTGATGCCGAGCGAATCGGTCGCAATACGCGATCTCTACGGCGACGACTCGCTCTTTCGTAGCCGCGTCGTCATGGAGCGGCACTCGTTCGGCCGCGGCGAATATCAGTACTTCGCGAACCCATTACCGCCGAAAGTTCGCGAGCTACGCGAGACGCTCTATGCGGCACTCGCGCCGATCGCGAACGCCTGGATGCAGAATCTCGGTAGCGAGAAGCGGTTCCCGCTCACGCATCAAGCCTTTCTCGACGACTGTCTCGCAAACGACCAGACGAAACCGACGGCGCTGCTGTTGCGATACGAAGCCGGGGACTACAATCGCCTGCACCAAGACCTCTACGGACCGATCGCTTTCCCGTTCCAGGCGACGGTCTATCTCAGCCGGCCCGGAGAGGAGTTCGAGGGCGGCGAGGTCGTGCTCACCGAGCGCCGGCCGCGCGCGCAGGTGCGCGCGCACGTGCTCGCGCCAAGGCAGGGCGATCTGCTCGTGCTCCCCTCGCATGCGGCGCCGCGTCGCAGCGAGCGCGGCACGTATCGTGTCTACTTCAAACACGGTGTCTCGACGGTCACGCGCGGCACGCGCTTCACGCTGGGCATCATCCTCCACGACGCACTCTGAGAGGGTCAAGCCCTAGTCATTCGATGCGAACGGCGCAAAGGGCGAGAGCGCCATGCTCTCGCTCGCGTTTTCGGCCGGCATGCTGGGCATCGAAGGCTACGTCGTTCGCGTCGAGGCGGACAGCTCGCCGGGCAGCCCGGGGATTTCGATCATCGGGTTACCGGACCGGGCGTTGACCGAGGCGCGCGACCGCGTGCGCAGCGCGATCTTCAACTCCGGCTTCGCCTATCCGGCGGGACGGCTGCTCGTGAACCTCTCGCCGGCGGACGTTCGCAAGGAGGGCCCGGCATTCGATCTCGCGATCGCGCTCGCGCTCATGGCGATCGACGAACAGATCGACCGTGGCGCGTTGCGAGAGGTCATCGCGCTCGGCGAACTCGCGCTCGACGGCAACCTTCGCGCGGTCAGCGGCATTCTGCCGATGGTGCTCGGCGCGCGAAACGCGGGCTTCCGAAAACTGATCGTTCCCAAGCGCAACGCCGAGGAGGCCGCGCTCGTCGACGGAATCGAGCTATACGCCGTCGACTGCCTGCAATCGGCGGTTGCCGTGATGCTCGGCAACGGCGGCGCGTGGCGCCATCGAACGAGCGCGCCGAGCATCACGTGCAGAGATGAGTACGTGCACGGCGATCTCTGCGACGTGCGCGGACAACTCGGGCCCAAGCGCGCGCTCGAGATCGCCGCGGCGGGCGGACACAACCTCCTCTTCGTGGGACCACCGGGTTGCGGCAAGACGATGCTCGCGCGTCGCCTGCCATCCATTCTGCCGCCGATGACGAGCGACGAGGCACTCGAGGTCACGAAAATCTACAGCGTCGCGGGATTGCTCTCCGGCGAGCGAAGCATCGTGCAGGCTCGGCCGTTCCGTTTTCCGCATCATACGATCAGCCAGACGGCGCTCGTCGGCGGCGGTGCGCTCGCCAAACCCGGAGAGATCAGCCTCGCGCATCACGGCGTACTCTTTCTCGACGAGCTGCCCGAATTTTCGCGCGCCGCGATCGAGGTGCTTCGTCAGCCGATCGAAGAAGGCGCAGTCACGATCGCTCGCGCCGCGGGCACGTTCACCTATCCGGCGCGCTTTCAGATGGTCGCCTCAATGAACCCCTGCCCGTGCGGTTATCGAGGAACGCGCAACGCGGAGTGCCGCTGCGACGACGCGGCGGTGGCAAAGTACGTGAGCAAGCTCTCGGGCCCGCTCTTGGATCGGATCGACTTGCAGATCGAGGTCGCACGCGTGGCGTTCGACGACATGGTGCGCCACGAGTGCGCGGAGCGCTCGCGCGATATCCGCGCACGCGTCGTCGAGGCGCGCAAGCGGCAGCGCCGGCGTTTCGAGGGAACGGCGGTGACGTCGAACGCGGGAATCCCCGCGAACGCGATGCGCCGCTACTGCGCGCTCGACGATCCCGCGATGCGCCTGCTTGCGCACGCGAGCGCCAAACGTCAGTTCTCGGCGCGCGCCCTAGATCGCATCGCCCGCGTCGCGCGCACGATCGCCGATCTCGCCGGAATTGAGGACATCCGCGCCGAGCACGTCGCGGAAGCGATCACCTACCGCAGCCTCGAACGCCTCGGCAATCGCGCCGCGTAGTGGCTATGCCCTGGTGCAGACCACACGCTGCATTAGGCTCTGCCCGCCCATCTGGAACGTATTCACGATCGTGTATTGCGTCGAGGAGTCTTGGGTGAGCGTACCGCTCCCGCTTACGGGCGGGAAGGCCGCGCTCCAAGTCGAGCCGTCCAACTGCTGCGACGGGCTCGTTGCGATGGCGTAGTTCCCCGCCGAATCGATCGAGATCAACGCCCAGCGTGCGTTGCGGACATTCCAGCCGAGATAGAAGTATTCGTTTGCGGCGGGTTGGCCCGACATCGTGATCGTGCCGCTTCCCTGAAGCCATCCCGGTACCGCAAGGACGCTCTGGTGCTCGGTGAAGTGCGCTGCTCCGGTTCCGGTGCAGTTCCACGAGCCTATGAAGTACTCGAGTTGCATCGCCGGGGTAGGCCCGGCGGCAAACGCGGGCGTACATACGCCCGCGAAGAACGTTAATGCAATAAGCGCTTTTCGCATGTTATCCCCTTCGTAAATCGCGCGGCCTCGTTACGCTTTCGTGCAGACCTCGTGCGAAGACATCGCATGGCCGTTCTGCGTCCAGTTGCTGTCCACCGAATACTGGTTAGCTGAGGCGCTCGTGAAAACGCCTTTGCCGTCGCTTGCCGGGTAGGCAGCGATCCAGCTCGAGGGGCTCAACGCCGGCGTCGCGCTCGTCGAGACGCCGTAGTTTCCACTCGAATCGACGGAGACGAGCACCCACTGCGCGTGTTGCGCGTCGTACCCGATGTAAAAGTCTTCGCTGAGCGACCGGCCGTTGAGAATCATCGTGCCGCTCCCGTGCAGCCACTGCGGGTTCTGCGCGACGATGGTCTCGGTCTCGGTGAGCGTCATGCCGCCCATCGCATTGGTGCAGTGCCAGGTTCCCACCATGAACTGCAGGCTCGCCATCTGCGAGGCGTTCGAGGGCGCGGCCGCGGCGGGAAAAACCGCGCCGGATACAAGCAACAGAAATAGACTGGAAGTCGTGATGGCTTTGAACATTGCTTTCTCCTTCCCGAACTGTACGCGCGATCGGGCACTCGGGTTTCGCAAGGTTCGGTTCTCGATCATCCGAATCTCGCGCCCATGCCGCATCCGGCGGCGCGGCCACGCCGCGCGCGTTCTCGCTACGGCCCATGGACTCCGCTGCTCGCCATCCTCTTCGTCGGCGCGGGGGTCGCGCTGATCGAAACGCTCATCCCGCAGGACCTCGAGCGCTATTGGCTCCTCTCCGCCGGCGACTGGCAACTCCTCCACGGTCGGATCCTCGAATCGCTGCAGGGCTCCTGGTTTCCGGACCGGCCCTGGACGAACCAGGAATGGCTCGTCGCGCTGCTGACGGCGTGGACCCGCGCGCATGGCCTCTACGTCGTGTTGGAGCTGCTTTTCGGCGCCTCGATGATCTTCGGTTTGGCCTTCGTCGCGGGCGAGAGCATCCGAAGCCGCACGCATCCGCTGATCGCATGCGTCCAAGTTGGCGCTACCGGGATCGGCCTCGTGTTCTTCGCGCAGGACCGCGCGCAGACGCTCGTGTGGGCGCTCCTCCCCGGACTCATCCTCGCCTGGCGCCGCGCGCCGTGGGCCGCCGCACCGATCCTCGCGCTCTGGGCGAACGTCCACGGCTCCTTTCCGATCGGCGTGCTCTGGATGGCACTGCACCTCGATCGTCGTCGCGTTCTGCCCTTCGCCCTCGCGACGGTTGCGACGTTCGCCAATCCGCTCGGGTGGCATCTGTGGTCATTCACGATCGGGCTTGCCCGGAACGCGCAACTTGCGGAGTACGTGAACGAGTGGACGCCCGTGCTGCGCAGCCATACCGGCATCTTCGTTGCCGCGCTCGCGCTCGCACCGCTCTGGATGCGGCTCGCCGGCGGCGTCCGTCTGCGGCGCCCCGTTCGCATCGGCGATTTGCTGTGGACGGCGGCGTTCGCCATCGGAACCATCGTCGCGACGCGATACGTGATGGTGCTCTTCCTCACGACCGCGACCACGCTCGGCGCGGCATTTCGCATGCGCGCGAAGCCCATGCCGCTCGCGACGCGCCTCGCCGCGATCTTCTTCGCGCTCCTCATCGCGTCGTTTTGCGTGCGCGACTTCCTCACCGATCGCGTTCTCGCCGATCCGTGGTTCGGGATTCCGGAGCGCGGCGTCGATTTCGCGGCCTGCGTGCCGCTCGTCGCGGGAAAACGCGTTTTCACCGATGCGCTTCAGGTCGGAAGCCTCGTCGAACTCGCGGGCGGCAGCGCGAACGTCGACGGTCGCATCGACGCCTTCCCGCCGCAGGCGATTCGTGACGCCGACGCCGTGCTCAATCATCCAAAGGAAGCCGCCGCTGCCGTGCAACGCAGCGGCGCGACGACGCTGGCGCTCTCGGGCAGTTGGAAGCCGCCTCAGCGCACGTGGCATCTGGAGCAGCGCTGCGGAGAGATCAAGATCTACGAACGGTTACGATGAGAGGAGCGGTACGCCGTCGCCGTCGAGGAAGACCACGAGCTGATCGCTCGAAAACTGCAAACCGCTCCAGAACGGCCCGAACTCCGCGTATCGCGCGCTCGCCAGGTCGAAGCGCATCTCGTAGATGAGCTTCTTGAAAACCAGCGGATCGTCGGCGTAGAGATCGACGCCCCATTCGTAATCGTCGTAGCCGGTCGAGCCCGAGATGACCTGCGTGACGCGACCGTGATACGAACGACCGACTTTGCCGTGCTCGTTCATCAGCTTGGCCCGCTCCGCGTAGGGCAACGCGTACCAGTTGTCGCGCTCGCCTCGGCGCTTGCTCATCGGGTAGAAGCAGACGTAGCGGCGCTGCGGAATGCGCGCCCACAGACGCGGCGCGACGTGCGGGCTTTCGGCTTGCGAGTGCAACGCTTCGTCGAAGGCGGCGATCCATTCCGGCGTATGTGCGGTCAGACCGCGCCCGAAGAGTTCGGCGTGGATTTTTGCGGTTGCATCGTAGAGCCCCAACTCCAGCACCGATGCATACGACCCGCGCGGCGAAAGCAACGCTCTCACGTCGAGCTTGTCGACGAGCATTTCGACGTAGGCGAGTTCGTCGTAGCTGCGCGCGTAGTGGACCAGCATGAGGTCGCCCTTGTGTCCGATGAGGTTGCAGAGCGCGAGGTCACCTTCGCTGCGCTGCTTCAGGTGCTCGAACAAATCCGCCGCTTGCGAAGCGATCTTCGCGCGACGCTTGGCCGAGAGATCGTCCCAGACGACACGATCGAAGGCGAACATCCGGTGAAGGATCCACCATCCTTCCAGCGATTCGGGAACGTTCGGATCGCGCATCGCCTAGTTCACATCCCTCGCGCGAGCGCGCGGGTCCGGCGCACCTCGGCTTCGACTTCCGCTTCGAGAACCTCGGGCCGCTCGCGATACTTCGCCCAGAGTTGCGGCATGTGTGCGATCGCGTCGAGCACGCGCGCGTAGACCGCGTTGACCGGGGTCGCGACGCGATGCTCGAGCCCCGCGGCCGCGACCGCGCCGTTGAGCACGTTCACCTCGGTTTCGGGCTTACCGCGCCGCAGGTCCAGCAGCAGCGACGGCGGTTTCGTGCCGCGGCCGCCGGCGATGCGCGTCGCGAGCACGCCGCGGGCGATCGGGCTCGGCAGCGTCGCGACGCCGAGGTAGGCACGCACCGGATAGCGCGGCAAGTCGATCGGCGTCAGCCCCATCGCCTGCATGACCGCGCGCACCTCGCGCAACATGCGGATCTCGAGCGTGAAGATGCGATCGAAGTCCACGAGCCGGTTCGGCAGCACGTTGAGGATCGCGCAGCTCGCATTCGCCACGACGTTGAGGGCGAGCTTGCTCCACTTCATCGCCCGCCAATCCTCGACGACCTTCACGGGCAAACCCGTGCTCGCGAAGGTCGCGACCAACCAATTGAACGCCGTCGTACCGGTCGGAGCAAAGGAGATCGCCCCCTCCTTCGACACCTTCGTGCGACCGTCGCGATCGCGCCCGATCGGAACCGTGAGCGATGCGGCGACGACGTTATCCGCGCCGAATGCGGAGATCAGTTCCTCCTCGTTTCCGACGCCGTTTTGCGGGCACAGGAACACGCACTTCTGAGGATACTGGATCGCCGCACGCAGCGTCTCCACCGCCGCAGGAGTGTCGTAGGACTTGACGGCGACGATCGCAACGTCGGCTTCGTACCTCTTGACTTCGGCGAGGGACCGCGGTGCGTAGACGACCTCGACCCCGATGCTCAGCAGCAGGTTGCCGAGATAGGTGCCGACGGCTCCCTTCCCGACGATGTAGACGTTCACGAGGCGGTATTTGCCATATCCGTCGAGCCGAAGCCGCCGTCTCCCCGCGCGCTCTCTTCGAGGCTTTCGACGAGTTCGAAGCGCGCGCGCGCAACGGGCGCAACGACGAGCTGTGCGATGCGGTCACCGCGCCGGATGGTTACCGGCTCGCTGCCGAGATTGACGAGCACGACCTGCACCGGACCGCGATAATCGGCATCGATCGTTCCCGGCGCGTTCAGGCAGGTGACGCCGTGCCGCCACGCAAGCCCGCTGCGTGGGCGAACCTGCGCTTCGTACCCCGGCGGCAGCGCGATCGCGAAGCCGGTTGGAACGAGCGCTCGCTGGCCGGCGCGCAAGCACAACTCGCTTTCGATTGCGGCGCAGAGGTCCGCGCCCGCGGCAAGCTCACTCATGTAAGAAGGAAGCGGCAGACCTTCGCCTTCGGGGAGGCGCACGATCGCTACCCGCATGCTCTTCACTTGGCGAGGAGCGCGGCCAACTCTTCCCGGAAACTCTCGATGTCGCGAAACGAACGATAGACGCTCGCAAAGCGGATGTACGCGACGGGATCGAGCGTCTTGAGCGCCTCCATCAACTTCTCCCCGATGAGCGCCGCCGGCACCTCGCTCTCGCCGCGCGCGAAGAGCGCGCGCTCCAAATCGGCGGCGACTGCCTCCATGCGGCTCTCCGAGATGGGCCGCTTCTCACACGCCTTTCGCAATCCCGAAAGCACCTTCTCGCGGCTGTACTGCTCGCGACGGCCGTCCTTCTTTACCACGTAGAGGCGCGGCGATTCTTGTCGCTCGTAAGTCGTGAAGCGATGCTTGCAGCGCGGATCCAAACACTCGCGGCGGCGCCGCACGACCGACTCGTCGTCGCGTGAATCGACGACGCGTGTCTCACTCTTACGGCAAGTCGGACAGATCAGGGGCGATTCCTCTCCCGGCAGCCCACATGTAGTGGACGGTCTCCCCATTATACACTAGGGGCTCGCAGGAGCCGGGGAGACGGGTAATCGCTACGCCGCTGCCCCGATCTTGAACATCTTCGTCCCGCAAACCGGGCATTTGCCTTCCGTCGCCGGTCGGCCGTTCTTCATTGTGATCTGCACTGCGTCTTTGATTTGACGCTTCGTCTTGCACTTCACGCAGTAGGCTTCTGCTGCCATAAGTGACTCCTTCATCCGCGCTTGGAGGGCCCGAAGAAAGCGGCCCGGACGCCCCCTGGTTGCGGCGCCCCATTCCCTGGCGCGGCCGCCTTTCCCCCTGGGGGCCGTCCCTCGGAGTCGTGATGGGGAGCACGATGGAAAGACCTCGCTACGAGCCGCAGGCCCGATTCGTCGCCCTGCGTGGCCCGCGCGGCTTCCCGGCAAAAGCCGCCGGCTTGTGGTGCTGCGGCTCGCTGCTCGGCCTAGAACGCCCCTGCGTGGCGATCGTCGGGACGCGCGCCGCAACGCCGTACGGCCGGCGCCTCGCCCGCTCCTTCGCGCAGGAGCTAGGCGCGGCAGGGTGCTGCATCCTCTCGGGTCTTGCCCTCGGCATCGACGCCTGCGCGCACGAAGGCGCGCTCGCGGCCGGCGCGCCGACGATCGGCGTGCTCGGCGGGGGACACGATTGCTTCTTCCCTCGCCGCAATCTGGCGCTCGCCGAACGCATCGTCGAGAGCGGGGGCGCCGTGCTCTCACCCTTTGCTCCCGAGCACCCTGCGCAGCCGGGGCAGTTTCTCGAGCGCAACGGCATCGTTGCGGCGCTCGCTGATGCCGTTCTCGTCATCGAAGCACCGGCGCGCAGCGGTGCTCTGAACACGGCGGGCTGGGCTGCGGGGCGAGTCCCGGTGCTCGCCGTGCCGGGCGACGTCGATCGTCCGCACGTTGCCGGTTGCCTCGCGCTAATTCGCGACGGAGCGGTGCTCGCGCGATCCGCTGCCGATGTTCTCGAAGCACTCCATTTGCCGCCGCTGCTTCTCGAAGCCGCTCGAACACCCGACATCCCAGCGTCGGCGGATCCGACGGCGCAATCGATGCTCGCGCTGCTCGCCGCCGGCGAATGCGACCTCGACGAGCTGATCGCCGGAAGCGGCGCGATGCCGTCGACGGCGCTTGCAGCGCTCACCGTGCTCGAAATCGACGGGATCGTCGAGCGCCTCGGAGCGACGCGATATGCGAGGCGAAGATGACCGTAGCGTTGCGGCGAAGAGCGTGAAATGGAGCCCGTAGCCATGGATGCCGAGCACGCCGTCCTACCCGGCGACGCGCTGCGCGGCTTCGCGGATGCCATCCGTGAAGGCGCCGCCGGCCTCTATCCCGGCAGCGATGTCGCGGTGGGCTTCGAGGCGCCGCGGCGTCCGGAGTTCGGCGAGTTCGCGACCAACGTTGCCTTCTCGCTCGTGCGCCTCGCTCACCGCTCGCCGCAAGACGTCGCGGAATCCCTCGTCGCCGATCTCCGCGCGCGTGCGCCCCGCGTTGCGGCTCTTTTTGCATCGATCGAGCCCGTCGCCGGCTTCATCAACTTGCGCCTCGTGCCCGCGATTTGGCAGGCGGCGGTAGCGCGCATCGTGCGGGACGGCGAGGCCTTCGCGCGCGCGTCGCATCACGGGACGCGCGTCTCGCTCGAGTTCGGGAGCGCGAATCCCACCGGGCCGCTCCTAGTCGTGCAAGGCCGCGCGCTCTCAATCGGCGACGCGCTCGCGCGAACGATGCGCCTGCGCGGCTACGACGTCTTCACCGAGTGGATCATCAACGACACCGGCGCCCAAATCGAGATGCTGGGGCGCTCGCTCTACGCGAGATACCGTCAACTGACCGATCCGAATTATCCTTTCCCGAAGACGGCTATCCCGCCGAGTATCTCGTCGAACTAGCGAGACGGCTGCGCGAGCGCGACGGGGACCGTTGGATCGATGCGCCGGAGCAGGAAGCCCTCGAAGCCGCGGCGCGCTTCGCGCGCGACGAGATCGTGGCGGAGCAGCGCCGCTGCGCGGAGCGTTTCGACGTTCGCTACGATCTCTGGCAGAGCGAACGCGAACTACACGAGAAGGGGAGCATTGCGGCCGGCATCGAGCGTCTGGAGGAGTTGGGGCTCACGTACGAAGAGGACGGCGCGCTCTTCTTCCGAGCCACGCAGTTCGGCGACGACAAAGATCGCGTGCTCGTGCGCGCCGACGGAAGGCCGACCTACCTTTGCACGGACGTCGCGTATCATTACGAAAAACTGCGCCGCGCCGATCGCGTCATCGACATACTCGGACCGGACCACCACGGCTACATCGGGCGCCTCCACGGGTTGGCGGCTGCCTTCGGCTATCCGGGTCATCTCGAGGTCCTGATCGCGCAGCAAGTGACGCTCATGCGCGGTGAAGAGCAGGTTTCGATGAGCAAGCGCGCCGGACAACTCGTGACGCTGGACGAGATTCTCGACGAGGTCGGCGTCGATGCCACGCGGTTCTTCTTCGCAATGCTCGCGACCGACACGCCGCTCACCTTCGACCTCAAGCTCGCGGTCGAGCAGAGCAACGACAACCCCGTCTACTACGTGCAGTACGGTCACGCGCGCATTGCCTCCGTCCTTCGTAAGGCGGAGGATGCCGACGTGCGGGCCGCGCTCGGCGCCGATTTGGAGAAGCTGACACATCCGACGGAGATCGCGCTGGCGAGGCGACTGGCGGAGTTCCCGAATCTCGCGCAAAGCGTCGTGGATCAACTGGCGCCGCACCGTCTCGCCCGCTATGCCCGCGACGTCGCCTCGGACTTTCACCAGTTTTACACCGAATGCCGCATTCTCGCGGAGGAGCGCGCGCTGCGCTTGGCGCGTCTCGCGCTCTCCCTCGCCGCGCAACGCGTACTCGCGATCTCGCTCGAACTACTGGGCGTGAAGGCTCCCGACTCGATGTGATGGCCGTCGCTCTCGCGGTGCTCGCAGCCCTCTGGCTTCTCGGGCTCTGGGCGGCTGCTCCGATCCTGCGCGGAGGACCGCGCTTAGCCGATCGCTTGCGCGACGCGATCGTTATCGGTACGGCGATTCCACTCGTCCTGAGCTTCACGCATCTCTTCTACGCCCCGCTCTGCTGGATCGCGTTGATCGCGTGCATCGCGGGCGCCGTCGTGTGGCGCCGGCGCGAGCACGGATTTCGCGAGCCGATTCCGTACCTGCTGCTCGCGGCGCTCGCGTTGGTCGCGTGGCCGCCGCTCGTGCGTCCGCTGCTCGACGGCGACACGCTCTCGTATCACCTGCCCAACGCCGCGGCGTGGGCGCACGCGCACTCGATCTGGATGACGCAGACGCGCTATTGGTCGTATCCGCCGGCGTCGGAGTTATTCGCGAGCGCGCTCTACGCCGTCTCGACGCCGTTCGCGCTCGGCTGGTCCGGGCTCGCCGCGATCGCGCTCTTGGGATTGCGCCTCTTCGCGTGGGCGCGTGAGGGCGCACTTCTTCCGACGCGCCTGGCGGACGCGCTCGCCGCGGCGACGGTTTGCATCCTTCCGATCGCACTGCAAGCCGGATCGCTTCAAAACGACGTCTGGCTCGCCGCGTTCTTCGTCGAGGTTCTCTGGAGCGCGCCGGTCGACGACGTCACGGTGCTTCGCTCGGCCGCGATGTGCGCGCTGATCAAGCCGGACGGCTGGATCTATGCCGCCGTCGCACTTGCCGCTTCACGCGCGCGCCCGCGCGCTTGGATCGCCGCAGGCGGAGCAGCGGCGCTTTGGATCCTTCACGATGGGATTCTCTGGCACAGCGCCTTCGTGCCGCCGGCCTCGACCGCATTTCCGCACCTCTGGCACTCGACGATGCTGGCGCATCCGCTCGCGAGCCTGGAATATGGGTTTGCCGCCGCGGTGCGCTACGCGCCGTTCGGATTTCTCTTGCTCCTCTTCGGGCTCGGCTCGCCGAGGCTCGTGCGGGAGCGGCCGCTGAACGTTGCCGGCATCGCCGCCGTCGCGGTCGCGCTCGTCATGCCGTTTGGTTTTGCCGACGCTCATCTTCAACTCGCGACGGGAACCTCGCTGCGCTACCTGCTGCCCGCAATGGCGGCGGGCGCATTGATCCTCGCACCTCATCTACTGCGTTTCCCGCGGCTCGCGCTCCGGCTGCTTCTGCTCGCAATCCTCGGCGAGGCTCTCCAACTCACTTGGACCTATCGAAGCGATCCCGTCACCCTCGTTGCCATTGCGGCCGCCGTCGTTTTCCCACTTGCGACGGCGTTTGCCCGAAACGCGAAGGCCCGCGCGCCGCTCGCCGTCGCTGCGGCGATTGCCGTCATCCTCACGACGCTGCTCGCGATGCGCACGACCACGCGTTTTTACGCGGATGCCCTCGCGGTGCGCGGGCAGCGCTCCGGCGTTTACGCCTGGCTTTCGCAAGTGCGACCGCCACGCGTTGCCGGCTGGGGACTGCGCATCGGGACCGTTGCCGTGCTTTCGCCGCAGAGCGTTGCCGTCGACGCCCCGGACGCCGATCCGTGCGGTCACGCGCAGCTTGCCGATGCCTTGCTCGTTGCTGTGGCGGAATCGAACCGTCCGGACTCGTTCAACGCGGCACGACTGCACGCCGCGGCGCTCTGCGGGACGGTGCTCTACCGCGATCCGATCGCGATCGTCGTCAGTCCTCGCGCGCTATGACGCCGAATGCGTGGAATCGGTCGAGCCGTGCAGCCACGGCCCGAAGTAACGCCAGAGAATCTTGATCAGCGCGGCGGCCGGGATGCCGAGGATGAGGCCCGGGAAACCGAACAGCTCGCCGCCGGCGAAGACCGCAAACATGACGCCGATGGGCGAGACGCCGATCGACGTGCCCATGATCTTCGGCACCAGCACCATGTCGCTGATCCGGGCCATCGAGAACATGATCACCTGAACCCACAGAATCATCCAAGCGCCCTGCGGCGCGCAGAGGATGAGCGCGATCACCTGCGCGATCAGCATGCCGATGACGGGGACGGCGTAGGCGATCGCCGAGATCAAGCCGATGATCAGCGGATATTTGAAACCGATTGCGGCGCTCGCAACCGCGATCACGATGCCCGTAATCGCGCTGACGACGAGCTGACCGAAGATGTACTTGCCGAAGACGTCGGTCACCTCGATGACGATTTTTCGCGCCGTCGCGCGCCGGCGCGGCGGAAAGAGCATCGTAAAGCCCTCCGCCAAGCCTTCGTCGTTGAGCAGGAAGTAGAACGAGAGCACGATTGCCGCGAAAGCAATGAACAACCACGTCGCGGTGTTGATCACGATCACACCGATCGAAGCGAGCGTCCCGGATGCGAATGCACCGATTTGGTTCGCTCCGACCTGCGCGACGTCGATCGAAGGGATCTGCAGCATCGGCAATCGGTCTTGCAGCGCATTTCGCAGGTCGACGATCCACCCGTGCACCGCCGATGCGTACGACGGCATGTTCGCGATCAGCGTCTGCGACTGGACGACGGCCATCGGCACAATGACCAGAAGCACGAGCACGACGATCAGCATGAGCACGACGTAGACGAGCGAGACGGCTACCCATTTCGGGATTCGCGCGCGCACCAGCAACGTCACGACCGGACGAACGCCGAACGCGATGAATGCGGCGATCAGGAAGATCGAGATCGTGTGCGGGATGAGCCGGGTGATCCACCAGATCGCGATCAACGCGGCCAGCGTCATCACGATCCAAAAGACGCGCCTCGCCGAGGCGTTCGTCAGAGCGCTTTGCACAGCAATCGCCGTTCGGTACGGTAGCCCGCGCGCTCGTAGAGGCGGCGGGCTCGTTCGTTGTCCTCGGTAACCATCAAGGAGATATACGGCAAACCACGCCGCCGGGCCTCATCTTCGGCCGCGGTCAGCAGCGCCGTGCCCACTCCCCGGCCCGAAGCATCGGGTTCCACTGCCATATAGGCGATGAAGCCCTGCGGTTGCAGCGAGACCTCGTCGGGGAGCGCGTCGAGCAGGATCAGGAAACCGAGCGAACGCCCTCGCTCCTGCGCGACGAGCAGGACGTGGGACTGCGCGGCGACGAGATCGAGGAGCCGCTCGTAACCCGCCCGCAGGAATGCTTCCGGCGCTTCGCGCCCGCGGCTCGATGCCACGCAGCGCGTCCCGAGCTCCTCCACGAACGGCCAATCGCGAGCATCCCCGAGCCGAACCTCGAGATCGTTCAACTCCGCCATTGCGGCAGCAGCTCCTCGAGCGCCGCAAGCAACGCGCGGTTCTGCTCCTCCGTCCCGACGGTGATGCGCAATCGTCCCGGCATCCGCAGCGCGTCGCCGGAGCGTACGATGATGCCCATCCGCAGAAGGTCCTCGTACGCGCGCGAAGCGCTCACGGGAACCTCCACGGCGTAGAAGTTGGCACGCGTCGGATAGACGTGGAGGCCGAGTGAACCGAGCGCGGGCAGCACCAAAGCCTTTCCGGCTTCGTTGACCGCGAGGCTGCGCCGAACGAACGCTTCGTCTTCGAGCGCGGCAGAGGCACCGGCGAGCGCCGGCGCGGCGACGTTGAAGGGTAAGCGGACGCGTTCGAGGCGACCAATCGTTTCGTCGTCGGCGAAACCGTACCCGAAGCGGAGCGCCGCGAGGCCGTAAATCTTCGACGTCGTGCGCAGCACGAGCGTGCGGGGCCGCGTGCGAACGTCGCCGATCGCGTCGACCGCTTCGTCGGGCGCGTACTCGCGATAGGCTTGGTCCACGACGAGCACGATCTCCGGCGGCAGGTGCTCGAGGAAGGCGCTCCACGCCGCACGATCGACGCCGGTTCCCGTCGGATTGTTCGGATCGCAGACGTAGACGAGTCGCGTGCGCGGTGTGATCGCCGCCAGCATCGCCGAGAGGTCCGTGAAGCCGTCGCGCAGCGGCACCTCGACCGGCGTCGCGCCGCGAAGCACGATCGCGAGGCGGTAGAGGGTGAAGCTCGGCAGCGCCGTCACCGCTTCATCGCCGGGGGAGAGAAACGTCTCCGCGACGAGCTTCACGATCTCGTTGCTGCCATGCCCCAGCACGACGTTTTCGACCCCGAGCGCGTGACGCGAGGCCAGACGCTCTTTCACGTCGAGGTAGGCGTCGTCGACGTAGACGTTCAGATTCTCGATCGATCGCAGCGCGGCCAGCGCCTTCGGTGAGGTTCCGAGCGGGTTCTCGTTGGAGGCGAGTTTGACGATCGCGCGCCCTGCGCCGAACTCCGCGCCAAAACGGCGGCGCACCTCTTCGACCGACGTGCCGCGCTGATAGGGTTCAAACACGACGCGATCCCGGATCGTGCAACGGCTCGCCGGCAGCGCACTGCGGACAGTCGGCGGCGTCGTAAGAGCGCAGCGGTAGATCGAGCAACGCGTGCGTTCGTACGCCGAACTCGACGTCGCCGCGCCGTACGATCGCGCCGACGCCGATCAACGTCGCGCCGCTCGCTCGCACGATCTCGATCACCTCGCGCACCGAGGTGCCGGTCGTGATCACGTCCTCGACGACCAAGACGCGATCGCTCGTCTGCAGCGAAAAACCGCGGCGAAGTGCTGGCATGCCGCGCTCCTTCTCGACGAAGATCGCGCGCGTGCCCAACTGTCGTGCGACCTCGTAACCGAGCACGATGCCGCCGACGGCAGCGCTCACGACGACGCTCGGCCGATCGGAGACGAAGGCGGCGGCAATCGCGCCGGCGACGGGGCCGAGCAGCGACGGCTCTTCCAGGATGCGAAATTTCTGAACGAAGCGATCGCTGTGGCGTCCCGAACTCAAGAGAAAGTGTCCTTCGAGCACGGCACCGCGTCGCTCGAGCGTCGCGGCGAGATCGAACCGAGCCGTCACCGTGCGTTCCGCATTTCGTCGAGGATCGCCGCAGCAGCCGCATGCCGATCCTCCGCTTCGAGGATTGGACGCCCGACCACGAGATAGTCGGCACCGGCGGCAACGGCTTCCGCCGGCGTCGTTGCGCGTTTCTGATCTGCATGGGCAGCACCGGTCGGGCGAATTCCCGGCGTCAGCGTGAGAAAGTCGTCGCCGAAGAAAGCTTTGAGATCGCGGACGTCCTGCGCGCTGCAGACGACGCCCGTACAGCCCGAATCGCGCGCGAGCGCCGAGAGGCGCATGGCGTTCTCGCCCGGACCGCCGGAGAGACCCAGCTCGCCGAGATCCTCCGGCGCAATCGACGTCAGCAGCGTCACCGCGAAGACATGCGGGGGCCGTATGCCCAACTCGGCCGAGCGCTCCTGCGCGCCCCCGACGGCGGCACGCATCATCTCGATTCCCCCGAGCGCATGCACCGTCAGGATGTGCACGCCTGGATGCACGAGCTGCCGCGCCGCGGCGCCGGCGGTTCGCGGGATGTCGTGCAGCTTCGCATCGATGAAGGTGCGGACGTCGCGCGTTCGGCAGTATCCGAGTATTCGCTCGGGATATCCGAAGAGCGCTTCGAGCCCGATCTTGAAGATGGGGTCGAGATCGTACAGCTCGTCGACGACGCGTTCCGCTTCATCCGCATCGGGAACGTCGAGGGCAACCACCAGCTGACTCAACCTGCGTCTCCTTCGTATTCGTGTGCGCTCGCAAAACCGAGGTTCGCCTTGCCGACGATCTCGGATACGGAGCGCAAGCCGCGATTCGCCAGATACTCCGCCAATCCGTCGGCGATGCGCTCGGGGATCCGCGGATCGGCGAAGTTCGCGGTCCCGATCGCGATCGCGCTCGCTCCGGCGAGGAAGAATTCCAAGGCGTCGGAGAGCGTTTCGATCCCGCCCTGCCCGACGATCGGAATCGAGACCGCGCGAGCGACCTCGTAGACGGCCAGCACCGCGATCGGTCGGATCGCCGGGCCGGAGAGGCCTCCCGCGACGTTGCCCAGGCGCGGCCGCCACCGCTCGACGTCGACCGCCATGCCGCGCACGGTGTTGATCACGGCGAGCGCATCGGCGCCCGCCGCTTCGGCTTCGCGTGCGACGGCGGCGATGTCGGTGACGTTCGGCGAAAGTTTCACGATCAGCGTCTTGCGCGTCAGCTTTCGGGTGGCGCGAACGACCTCCGCCGTGAGCCGGGGGTCGCAGGCGAAGGTCTCGCCCTCGCTCGCGACGTTCGGGCACGAGATATTCAGCTCGATCGCAGCGATCTCGGGGCGTGGGGCCAAACGCTCGCAGACGTACGCGTAATCGTCGATCGAAAACCCGGCGATGCTCCCGACGATCGCGCACGGCCGCTTCGCGAATTTTTCGACCTCGTACTCGAGGTACCAATCGATGCCGGGGTTTTGCAACCCGATGGCGTTGAGCATCCCGCCCGGCGTGTGGACGAGGCGCGGCATCGGATTGCCGAAGCGCGGCAGGCGCGTGACGCTCTTGAGAACGATTCCGCCGATCTTCGATAGATCGGCAAACGGTGCAAACTCTTCGCCCGAGCCATAGCATCCGCTGCCCATCAGCGTCGGATAGCGCAAGCGCAGGCCGCCGATTTCGACCGAAAGATCGATGTCGCGCTCTACCATCGCAGCTCGTCGGCGCGGAAGACCGGGCCTTCGCGGCAGACCCGCGCGTACACGACGCCGCTCGGCGACGGCGGAAACGGCGGCGCTTGCGAACTCGAGCTCGAAATCGGAACGACGCAGCCCCAACATCCGCCGACGCCGCACGCAAAGGTTTCCTCGAGCGAGATCTGTGCGGGCACGCCGCGCTGCAACGCGATCTCGGCGGTCGCGCGTAGCATCGGTGTCGGTCCGCATGCCAGAATCATCTTCGGCATCTCGGCAGCCGCAAGTGCCTCGGTGACGAAACCGCGCGTACCCTCGCTGCCGTCGTCGGTGGTCACAATGGTCTCGCAACCGGCACGCGCGAAGCGCTCGCGCTCGACGAGCAGCTCCGCCGTTCGCGCACCGTAAAACAGCCGCACGCGCGCACCGTCGCGCCGCAGCGCCAATGCGGGCAGGAGCACCGAGGCAATCCCGACGCCGCCGGCGACGATCGCAACGTCGCGGCCGCTCGCCGTCAGGTCGAATCCGTTGCCGAGCGGACCAAGCAGCGCGAGGACATCGCCGGGACGCAACCTCGCGAGGTCGAGCGTGCGCTTGCCGGTGATGAAAAAGAGCAAGCTAACGCGCTCTCCCTCGGCTTCATAGATGCCGAGCGCAACGGCCGCCGTTTCGCCCGCGGAAGGGATCGCCATGACGTACTGCCCCGGCCTCGTCGTTGCGGCAAGCGAAGGCGCCCAAAGGCCGATGACCACGACGCCGCCGGCCGGTTCCCTGCGATCGATGATCGTGGTCGCATGAACGCGAGCGCTCGATTCGGCCACTTGCACGCCAGCCGCCTTCTCCAAAATTTTATAAAAGTCCGCGAATTGGCCCTGAACTCTCTTGTCTAAGCAGCCGTTATACGGTATAGAAAGTCAAAACCAAGGGAAACCCGCCAAACCGGACTGATAAGGAAGGGAGGAGCCAAAATGGCAGGCATCATGGTCTTCAAGTCACTAGCCGAGGCGCTACGCGCAGGCTACCAAGTGTACGATCGCACTGCCGACGGCTACCTGGTGCGCACGCGCACGACCGCTGGTTGGGCAATCGCGCTCGTCTCCTACCGATAACCGAGAACCCGTCTTCATCTAAACCTAATCTCGATCCAAGGAAAAAAAGACCGCCGATTTCGATCGGCGGTCTCATTTCTTAGCGTGTGTCGGGTGGCCTGACGGGCGGCTCGCTTTCCTGCGGCTCCTGCCATGCCGGCCCGCCAAGGTCGCGCGCCGGGCCGAAACCGGCACCGGATTGATACGGATAGCCGAAGCGCGCGCCGCTCATCAAGGCGCTGACGATCTGCGCGATGCCGACGAACATCGGGATCAGACCGCCGAGGAGCCACGGGCCGAAAATGAAGTGTCCGGCAAAACCGCCTCCACTTCCTGAATAACCGATGAACGAGAGTCCGATCAGCAGCGCCAAGCCGACCAGCGTGACGCTGACACCGCGCCGCAACTGCTGATGCGCCGCCAGCGCGGGGTCGTAGACGTAGCCCGGCGGAATGGGCATGCCGCGGCGCATTGCCCGGCTTACGACGCGCGCATCGTACGGCGTCGGCGGCGGAACGTAACCGTGGCGAATCATCTCGATGCGCTCCCGATGGGAAAACGCGCGAGAGATGATCCAGGCAATCATCGGAATGCCGATGATGCAAACGATCGCGACGAGTGCGATGATCGAATCTGAGTCCATGCTCTTTTAAAATGCTCCGTTGGTCGCGATGCGAATGCTGCCGTCGTCCGTCACCAAACGGATCCGTGCCGCCCCGTTGCCGAGGCGCAAAGGCGCGGCGATCCCGTCTTCGGCGATGCGCTCGCCGTTGAGGCGAATGCTGCCGTCGTCCGTCGTAGCGGCGATCGTCGCGTTACCCGGCGCGGGCAACGCGAGGGTAATCGAGCCGTCGTCGGTGCTCGCAATCAGCGAGCCGGAACTGACGTTCGTGAGGACGATGCGGCCGTCGTCGCTGTGCAGGTTCATCCGGCCGCCGGTGATATCTCGCGCCTCGATGTGTCCGTCGTCGCTCCAAACGTCGACGTCGCCGGCGAGCCCGTCGACGGTGGCGCCGGCGCAATGCACGACGCTCAATACGGCATGCGCCGGAACGTCGATCTCGATGGCGCGGTTGAACTCGCCGAAGCCGAACCAAAACCATCTCGCGTCGCGCTGCTGCGGGCGCGAGATGCTCACGCCGTCGCGCGTGCGCCGCACTTGGAGTTGCGCGACGTCTTGTGTCGACCAGACGCCTCCGTAGAACCAGGTCTGGTCGGTAACGTGCACGAGGCCGTCCCTCGATGGCTCGACGATCACGCGTGACTGACCGTCGTCGACCGCGATTCTCGGAGCACGGCCCGCCTCGAGCGGTGCAATCGCGCGCGGGATGAAGTCCGGGTGCCGGATGCCCCGAAAGCTCGGCGCCCAGCCGATGGCGACGGCGACAATCGCGAAAGCGACGGCGATCTCGAGCAGCGAGAATGCCACGATGACGAGGATCCCCGTCCCGGGGCCGGCCGGCCGCATTAGGGAATCTCTCCGAACGTCGTGGTCATCCTCTGGTGGTCCATCCTCTCCTGGTACGCCCGCGCCGGTCCGTTGTTTCGAAACATTCCCGGAGGCGGGCTCGTACCACGAGCGTGGCGGCAGCACTCCTGCAGAGCGTGGGCGCCGCGTTGAACTCGACGACGGAGGACGGCGCCCTGGTCGCGGCGGCGCTCGGCGGCGACGCCGAGGCCTTCGCGTTGTTGGTGGAACGCTACGACCGGGCAGTCTATCACCTTGCCTATCGGACGCTTCATGACGCCGAGGAGGCGCGCGACGTCGCCCAAGAGACCTTCTTCAAAGCCTACCGGTCGCTGCGGACGTTTCGTGCCGGAGCAAGGTTCTCGACGTGGATCTTCGCGATCGCCTACCATGCCTGCTGCGACCGGCTGAACCGTCGTAGACGCTATAGTACCGAGGAGCTACCCGAGCGAGCGGATGCCGCCCCCGGACCCGAGCACCAAGTCATCTCGCTCGACGAAGCGCAGCGGCTGCGCGGCGCGATCGATGCATTGCCGGAGAAGTACCGAACGGTGGTCACGCTCTACCATCTGCAAGGGCAGCAGTACGACGAAATCTCCCGGGTACTCGGCTTACCGATGGGTACGGTCAAGACCCATCTCTTTCGCGCAAAGGAGCAGTTGCGGCGAATGCTGCGAGGAATCGAGGTAGAATCGTGAAATTCGACGACGAATCCCTGGACCGCGCCTTGATGGCGCTTCCGCTCGAGGAGCCGCCGCGCGAGCTGCGCGCCGCGATCCTCGCGGCGACGATCTACCGTCCCCCGGCGATCTTCTCGTTTGGCGAACTCCTTGCGATCGGCAGCCTCGCCGCCGTGATCCTGTGGCTCGGCATCCTGATCGCCCTTGGCGGCGCACCGCTCTTCAACCGTTCCCTCGCGGCCGTCGGCGGCACGATCGTGGCGACGTTCTCGAACGCCTCCGTGCTCGCGTGGTTCGCCGCCGGCGCGGCGACCGCGCTCTGGCTCACGCTTTTCACCGGATCCCAACCCGCTTACGCCCAGGGACGGAGGGCCAAGCGCCCCGATAAGCCGTAGAAAGCGGCATGGAACGCCGGCCGCGCAAGATCCTCGTCATCGAAGACGATCCCGCGATCGGCCGCGTGCTGCAACTGGAACTCGCGTACGAAGGCTACGACGTCGAACTCGCCGCCGATGGCCTGAGCGGCCTGGAGAAAGCACTCAAGGAGCCGGACCTCGTCGTCCTCGACGTGATGCTTCCGCGCATGGAAGGGTTCGAAGTCTGCAAACGCATTCGCGCAAAGAGCCGCGTCCCGATCATTATCCTGACCGCGAAAGACAGTGTCCCCGATCGCGTGACCGGGCTCGATCTCGGTGCGGACGACTATCTCACCAAGCCCTTCTCCACCGACGAACTGCTCGCGCGCGTTCGCGCACGGCTGCGAGATCGCGAACCACAATCGAACCGCATCGAGTATCGTGATCTCGTGATGGATCGCGACCGCCACGAGGTTTCGCGCGCCGGTCGGCTCGTCGCGCTGACCGCGAAGGAGTACGCGCTGCTCGAATATCTGCTGCTGCACCGGAACAAAGTGCACACGCGTGACGAGCTTTTCAACGGCGTCTGGGGCAGCGATTTCCTCGGTGATTCCAACCTCATCGACGTGTACATCCGCTACCTACGCGGGAAAATCGACGACGGACACGAGGATAAGCTGATCAGCACCGTGCGTGGCGTCGGCTACACGATCAAAGATTGAAGCCTCTCTCGACCTGGAGCCTCAAGTGGAAGATCGCGGTTTCGTATGCCGCGTTGCTGATCTTCGTCCTCTCGACGACGAGCGGCATCATCGCTTGGCGTTTCGGTAGCATCATCTACGCGCGCGTGCAAGACCGTGCGGACGCGACGATGCAAGAGGTGCTCGCGGTCGCGAACCCTCCGCAGACGCAACTGGGCCTCCAAGACGTCTCGGGGTCACCGTTACAGGTGCTGCTCAACAGCGACAACCTCGTCTATTGGTCTTCGCCCGAAACGTCGATCGAGATCGATACGCCCAGCGGCTATCCGCTGGTCAAGAGCGCGAACTTGGGTGGGGAGCGTATCCCGCCGGCGGAGGTGGACGCCGCGCACCCCGCCGCGTACCGCGAGGCGCAGGTACGAGGCGATCCCGCGATCGTCGACGAGCGCTTCGTTCGCGTCGGCACGACGAGCGTCGTCATCCAGGTCGCGCAATCGCTGGCCACCGTCAGCCGCGCCGTGAACGAAGCGCGGCGCACGATGATTCTCATGCTCGTTGCCGCAATCGCCGCGGTCATCTTTCTCTCGATCGTGCTCGCGTCGCAAGCGACGAATCCGATCAAGGAACTCTCTCGAGCGATGCGAGAGATGGAATCCGAGCGCCTCGATTACCGCCTCAACTGGCCGCGACACGACGAGATCGGCGAACTCGCCGAATCCTTCGACGACCTCTTGTCGCGCCTCGAAGCGGCGTTCGCACGCGAACGGCAGTTCATCTCGGACGCCTCGCACGAGTTGAAGACGCCGTTGACCTCGATCAACGCCAACTCGCAGATGTTGTTGCGCTGGGCCGATCGCGACGAAACGGTGCGGCGTGAGAGCCTGGAGACGATCGCGCGGGAGAGCGCATCGCTCGGCGAGATGCTCAACGGCATGCTGACCTTGGCCAAGGCCGATCGCGGTGACGAAATCCCCAAGGAGCCGGTCTCGCTCATCGAAGAGGCGCGCATGGTGGTGCGCAACGCCAAACCGCGCGCGCAGGAGAAAGGCCTCGCGCTGAGCTTCGAGAGCACCGCGCCTTCCGCCATTGTCTTGGGCGACGCGCATCTCATTCGGCAAATGATCGGAAATCTCGTCGACAACGCCATCAAGTTCACCGAGCGCGGCGGCATCGAGGTTCGCGTCGGCACCGAGGATCATCGAGCCTGGCTGGAAGTGCGTGACAGCGGTTCCGGCATCGCGGAGCACGACCTCGGGCGCATTTTCGAGCGGTTCTATCGCGCCGATCGCGCCAGATCTCGCAGCGTCCCGGGAACCGGCCTCGGCCTCGCCATCGTCCGGTCGATCGCGCGCGTCCACGGCGGCAGCGTCACCGCCGGGCCGATCGCGGGCGGCGGAACCTTCTTTCGCGTCGCGATGCCGCTGCTCGCGGATGCCCCGCTCACCGATCTCTCATGACCGTCGGTCGCCGTCACGCCTAGAATGAACTCGTGATGACTTCCGGGCGCGCGCGTGCCCTATTCTTCCTCGCATGCTGTTTTGTCGCGTTACAAGCGAACGCGCGCGCGCAGGACGTTGCCGTGGGGCCGAGCCCGATTCTCGACGCGCAACTCGTCTCCGGAAGCCTGACCATCCACGTCTGGAACCGTTCGGAAGTGCGCATCACGACCGACGGGCAAGTTACTTGGCAATATCTCACCGCGCCCCAGATCCGGCCGCGCATCCCGACGCAGATCAACTTCTGGGCGCAAACCACGGCGACGCCGCGCGGCACCGTCATGCTGCCGTTGGAGAACTTCGTGCTGCCGCAGTTCCCGGGCGCTCACGATGCGCTGGTCGCGCGCGGATACGGCCAGACGACGATCACCGTGCCCCCGGGCACCGCGCTGATCGTCGCGCGCATCTCGAGCATCGGCGGCGTCACGGTTTCCGATTATCGCGGAACGCTCATCGCGACGACGAGCTCCGGCGCGATCGACGTCCTGCGTTTCGTCGGTACGGCGTACCTTGAAGCGTTGCGCGGACGCATCTTCGTCGGCGATTCCTCGTTCGATCGCGTTCGGGCGCGCACGGGAGTCGGGCCGGTCGTCTTTGCGAACTGCGGTGCGAGCCAGATCGACGCAACCTCGGTCGTCGGCGCCGTTCTTTACGACAACGGTGCGTTCGGACAGGGGCCGGCGCACTTCGCATCGGAGTTCGGCGATGTCGCGGTGGGCGTCGCCGGAGCGGCGATGGAAGAGCACTACGCAACCGGCGCTAACGCGACCGTTACGTTCGGAACGGGGCGTGTCGCGACGGCAAGTACGTTGCACGGCACCGTCTTTACCTATTCCGGCACGCTGGCGGAGCATCGCGATCTGCTCGCCCGTTGGCCGCGCGGCGGCGCGCTGCTCCAGGCACGCGGCCCGCTTCCCGTGATGAGGCCGGCGCTCGTGCGCAGACCCGTCATCCGCAGATCCTTCATCCGGAGAGGGCGCCTCATCCACGGCCGTTTCTGAGCGCCTCAAGCGCTCGCGGCCGCAACCTCGGTTTCGAGATCGACGAGCATCCCGTCGGTCGCGGCGATCGCCCGCATTCCCAAGCGATCCTCGAGGTCCTCGGCGAGCGCCGTAGGATCGCGCTCGAGCATCTTGGTTCCGAAGTGCTGGAAGATCGCGACCTTCGGACGCACGATTTCGACGATTCGTTGGGCGTCGTCCCAGGTGAGATGGTCGACGTCGAGCGTGTCGCGAAAACGCAGCACGTTCACGATCAGCACGTCGGGTTCGTGGCGCGCGTAGTCCTCGGCTAACCCGTCGAAAAAGCGTCCGCACGGAAGGTACGCCACGCGCATCCGCTCGTACGTGAAATGCAGGCCATACGTCTGCGCCGCGTGCACGTGCGCGACCGACGTTCTCACGTCCACGCCGCCTACGCGATACGGACCTGCATCGGCTTCGAGGCGCTCGACGCGCTCGACAAAATGCTGTGCGTACGGCAGCACGACGGGCTCGGAGTCGAGCGCATCGCCGGGTGCGAGAAGCGCGCCGCGCTTGCGAAATCCGCCCGCGGTCATCGCTTCGATCATCGCATTGACGTCGCCGGAGTGATCGAGGTGTTTATGCGAGAGCAGGATGGCGTCCAACTCGCGGGGGTTGCACGGCGGCACGTGCGAGAGCGCGCGGACGAGCGCGCCCGGGCCGGGATCGACGTGCAGTTGCGTCTGCCCGAAGCGCATCCACATGCCCCCCGAGGCGCGAATTTGCCGCGCAACGACGAATCGCGCGCCGCCGCTGCCAAGGAAGAGCACGGAGACCACGCGCCGCCTTTGCACGATTCGCCGGGAGCGCCCTTTGCCGCCAATCTGCAGGAGAGTGTTGCTTCGATGGAGATTTAGGTCTGCCTAATTATGCGCTTAGGGATGGCTACCGGAACCCTCCTCGCCTCTTTCCTCGCCGTGGTCGCGCCGGCGAGCGCGATCCCGGTCTTCGCCCACGAGTACGGGGTCACGTGCGAGAAGTGCCACACGGTCATTCCGCACCTCAACGAGTTCGGTGCTGCCTTCCTCGCCTCGGGTTACCGGATCCCCGGCGTTGCGCCCGGACCGGCGCTGCCCTTCTCCGCCAAAGTCAATCTCGTCGATTCGAGTCAGGCGCAAGGCAGCGGCCCGAACGGCGCCGGGCTTCCGCACGCCATCGTGGACGAAGTCGAGTTGTTTGTCGCCGGCGCGATGGGGAATCGCGCGAGCTATCTCGTCGAGCAATATGCCGTCGACGGAGGCGAGCCGGGATTGACGCGCGACGCCTGGATCATCGACCGCGTGAACCCGTGGACTGCGCGCGTTCCCGTCTACGTGCAAGCCGGATCCTTCACGCTTCCGCTGCCCGTCGATCCGGAGACGTTCCGAGAATCCTATCAAGGCTACTCGCTCTACGAGCAAACCGTCGGCGGCAATTCGTTCAACTTCTTCGATCCGAAGATCGGCATGCGCCTCGGCGTGGGCGATCCCATGAGCGGACCGAGCCTTCAACTCTTTGCAGGGCCGGGACACGATCGCCAGAGCGGTCTGCAGACGATCGGCACCGACTTCATGGCATCGGCGCAGGAAGTGCTCGGGGCCCTGACCTTCACCCTTTACCGCTATCAGGGAATGCGGCCCATCGCGGGTGCGATCGATGCGTTCGAGCGCACTGGTTACGGCATCGTCTTCAACGATTGGGGACGTTGGACGAGCGAGAACGTGCTGCAGACGGGATGGGATTCCGACTGCGGCATCGCCGGGTTTACCGGCTGCGCCTCGAGCGGAGGCTTCACGCAGTTGCGGTACGCTTTCAGTCCGCAGTTCTACGCGCTCGCGCGCTACGAGGGAACGGACGACCCGAGCCGCGGGCTCACGCGCGACGGCGTTCTGATGATGGGTTACGGCCCGAGCGAAAACTCGCGCGTGACCATCGAAGACGTGATCCAGCATGCGCCTGCCACGACGCACACCGCGAACCTCCAGTTCACGATCGCGTATTGATCGTGCGATCTCTGCGCGCCATTGCCGCGCTCGCCGCGATCCTCGCAGTATCGCCGCCTCCGCTTTCGGATGCCGTCACGCCCGCCGCTGCGCGGGAGATCGACGCGGCCGGCTCTCGCGCGCAGTTTTCGGTTACGCACGTCTTCGTAGGCCGCGTCACAGGAACGATTCCGATCCTTCGCGGAACGGTGACGCCGGCAAGCGGATCGCCGATTCCGGTCGCGGCACAGGCGACGCTCGATGCAAGCGCCCTAGAAACGAGCGATCGAGATCGCGATGCCGCGATGCGCAGCTCCGATTGGTTCGACACGCGGCGATTCCCGACGTGGACGTTCACCAGCACGAAGATCACTCCGCGCGGCTCCGCGGCCTTCGGCATGGACGGCGCCTTGACGATCCACGGCGTAACGCAGAGCGAGCATCTCGACGTCACGATCGGCGGCACTCCCGCGAACCCGACCTACCGCGCAACGGGTGAGATCGATCGACACGCCTTCGGCATGAGGGTGACGATCCTCGATCCGGCGATCGGCAATCCCGTCTACGTTACGCTCGACGTGCGCTTGAAACCGTGACTCGCTACGGGATCAGGTACATCGGGTTCGGCAGCTTGAACGTGCGCTCGGCGTGGCCGCCGCGCAGATCGCTCCATTGATCGCCCATGCTGATCAGCACCGTGTAACCCTCGGCCTGGATCTCCGCGCGCGCGTGTGACTTGAAGGGGATGACCGAGGTTGCATGGTCGCTCACGGGACGCAGAAAGAGCCCGTCGGGTTGAGGATATCCCACCTTGACGAGGTTTCCCACCGTCACCGCTCGCTCGGGCGTGCGACGACCCGTGACGAAGATGACGGCGACGCCTTCGGCCTTCACGTGCTTCGCGAGCGCCAGCGTCGGCGCGATCGCGGGAAAGGCTTCCGCATTCACGTCGGCGTCGTAGGATCTGGGATCGTACCCGAAATCATGCGAGGCTTCGTAGCCGTAATCGGAGAGCGCCGTGTCGTCGATGTCGAGCACGACCGCGGGACGAGCAGGATGCTCGCGCACGCGCTCGTCGACATAGGCCTCCGCCGATGCGACGACCGCGCTTGCCTCCTTGACGTAGTTGCCGGAAGAATAGTACGCGAGGATCTCGGCCTTGACGGCGTCGAGATTCGGAATCTTTGCCGCGGTGGTGGACGCCGGAACGCTCGCAACGACGGGAGCCGCGAGGACGACCGCCGACAGCAACGCGAGCGCAATCAATCGAAAGAGCCGTAACTTCATGTGCGAGGTTTCTCATCGCCTCGACAAGATTCCCGGCGGCGTGGTGCGAAGCACCCGCCATGAGCGATCTCTCACGCCGCGATTTTCTGCGGGCCGGTGCCGTCTCCGCGGCAGCGGCCGCACTCGGTGCCTACGCTCCGGCCGGAGCGCAAGCCCTGCGTCCCTCCCGTTTGAGCGACATCGACTACTTCATCATCCTCATGCAAGAGAATCGCTCGTTCGATCACTACTTCGGCACTCTGCGCGGCGTGCGCGGCTTCGACGATCCCGGCGTGATGAAACTGGCCACGGGCCGCTCCGTCTTCTATCAGCCCGATCCGCTCAATCCCGACGGCTACGAGTTGCCGTTCCATCTCGATACCTTCAAGACGAGCGCGCAACGTCTGCACGACCTCAGCCACGAATGGGGCGCCCAGCACGCCTCCTGGGACGGCGGCAAGATGGACAACTGGGTGCCGGCGCATCGCGCTACCAACGGAGCCAGCGGCCCGCTAACGATGGGGTACTACATGCGCGCCGACCTGCCGTTTCACCACGCGCTGGCCGACGCGTTCACGATCTGCGACGGCTACCATTGCTCGGTGCTCGGGCCGACCTATCCGAACCGGATCTACCACCTGAGTGCCACGATCGATCCGGACGGACGCCAGGGCGGACCCGTGACCAACAACGACGCATTCGACGGCGGAAAGCGCTACGGCTGGGAGACCTATCCCGAGCGCCTGCAGCGCGCGCGCATCCCGTGGCAAGTTTACTACGACGTCATCGACGACTACGTCCTGAACGTTCTGCAATACTTCGCGACGTTCGAGGACGCGTCCGCGCACTCGGACCTGCGAATGAACGGCATGACCGGAAGACCCTTCGCGGAGTTCTTGCAGGACGTGCAGATCGGAAATCTGCCGCCCGTGACGTGGGTGCTCGCGCACGCGGAGGACTGCGAGCATCCCGCCTTTCTCCCCGCCGCCGGCGAAAACTTCGTCCACAAAATCCTTCGGGTGCTGTGGTCGAATCCCGCGGTGTGGGCGCGCACGGCCGTGATTCTCAACTACGATGAAAACGACGGGCAGTTCGATCACGTCTTACCGGCCGCACCGCCGCCCGGCACTCCCGGCGAGTACATCGGGGACATGCAGGTCGGGCTCGGATTCCGCGTGCCGTGCACGGTGATATCGCCGTTCTCGCGCGGCGGCTACGTCTGCCACGATACCTTCGACCACACGTCGGTTCTGCAGCTGCTCGAAGCGCGCTTCGGCGTCGAGGTTCCGAACCTGTCGGCCTGGCGGCGCCGGACTTGCGGCGATCTCACCAGCGCCTTCGGCTTCGGTCAGCCTCCCGACTTCAGCATTCCGACGATGCCCGAAACGAGCAACGCGCTCCTCGCCGCGGGAATCAATGCGACCGGCCTTCCGAAACCGACCGTTCCCATCCATCAGCATATGCCGACCCAGGAACCCGGAACGCGCCCGATTCGCTAAAGCAGGGAGATCTGGTCGAAGGTGCCGTTGAGCACGTGGGCCGACGGGCGCCCGAGCCAGCGCTCGAGCACGGTTGCGTAGACGCTGCGGAAATCGGTCGTGAAGCGCACGTTGCCCATGTTCGTCGACGAGAGGTCCGGCGCGATTCCGTAGATACCGCCCTTCGTTCCGCCGCCGATGAGGAAGAGCGGTGACGCCTCGCCATGGTCGGTTCCGTTGCTGCCGTTCTCCTCGATCCGCCGTCCGAACTCGCTGAAGGTCATCGTCAGGACGCGGCCCTCGTTGCCGTGCGCGGCCAGATCGTCGTAGAAGGCCTTCATCGCATCGGAGAACTCGCCGAGCAGGCGGTTTTGCACGGCAACCTGGTTGACGTGCGTATCGAAGGAGCCGTGCTGCACGTAGATCACCTTCGTGCCGATGTTGCTGCCGACGATCTGCGCCGCAAGCGCCAAGCTGCGTCCCAGCGGCGTCGCGGGGTAGGAGGCGCTCGTGGTGTAGCCGGCGATCAGGTGGGGCAACTCCTCCGAGCCGCGCTGCGAGCGATCCTCGATCTCCATGACGTGCGCGAGATACGGTGAGGCGAACGGCAAGCGTTCGTCGTGCACGAGCGTTGCGTACGCCTGGCGTGCGGTCGCGTTGCGATCGATGGCGAGCCCGTATGCGGCTTCGCTCGCGATCGCCGGCACGTCCACCTTCTCACCGACCATGACCTCCGGGAGGATCGGCGCGAGCGAAACGCCGTTGAAGAGATTTTCCTGCGGCAGCTGCGCCTCGTCGAGGTAGCGTCCGATCCAACCCGTGTGCTCGTAGCGATCGGGCGCCGCAGTCTGCCAGATCTCTGTGGAGCGGAAATGCGAGTGGTCGGGATTTGGATAGCCGATGCCTTGCACGACCGCGACCAAGCCTTTGTCGTACATCGCCTTGAACGACGTCATGTTCGGGTTGAAGCCGAGTTGCGCATCGATCGCGAGCACTTGGCTCTGCGCGATCGCAAGCGACGGCCGCACGCGATAGTAATCCGGGTTGCCGTGCGGCACGACGCAGTTCAGACCGTCGTTGCCGCCCTGCAGGTTCACGAGGATCAGGCAGCGGTTCTCGCTCCCGGGCAACCCCGGAAGCGGCGTCGCCGCGAGCGCACGCGCGAAGACGTGATCGGCGTTGGCGACGAGGGTGATGCCGGAGAGCGCCCCGACGAGAAAGTTACCGCGTTTCATCTTATTCATCGCTTGCTCCTCAACTCAACTGATACGCGGGCATCGCCATCGTGAGGTACGCGGCGCCGTGGATGCGCTCTTGGAAGTTCTCGACGTTCAGCATTGCCAGCGCCGACGTTCCCTCGCCGGCAAGGTAGACTTTCAACTGCGCGTATGACAGCCGGCGAGGCGTCGTCCTGGAGCAGCGTGGTGACGAGCGCATGCGTCGCCTGCGCGGGATCCATCGGGATCTCGCCCAGCCAAGTGGACGTGCCCATCACCTGCGCGTTGACGAGCCCCGCGAGAAAGTTCTGCCGCGCGATCATCATTTGGCTCGTCAGCCAGTTCTCGCCGTCGGGCCAACCCGCAACGTTGGGCGGATAGAAGAGAATCTGTCCCATCCCGCGCAGTGCGGGAAGGGCGCCGCGATCGATCTGTGCGACGCCGAGTGCCTTGTACGTCCCGACGACGAACTCGACCGGGGACTTCACGAGCGCGCGATATGCCCGCGGTGAGTAGAAGACGTTGCTGCGCAGGATCGCCGAGACGACGGGCGCGAGCTGGTAATCGTGCCGCATCAGGAGCCCCGCGACGCCCTCGACCAGCTCCGGCTCCGGATTATCGTAGACGAAGAGGCTGAGCAGTTTCCCGGCAAAGAAACGCGCGCATTGCGGCTGCGCGAAGATGATGTCGACGATCGCATCGCCGTCGAAGTTGCCCTGCCGGCCCAGAAAGCTCTTCGTGCCGTTGTCGTGCAGTTGCGGAGCGAAGAACGCGTCACCGATGAGGCGGCGGATTCGCCATCCCGTCCAGGCGCGCGCCGACTCGCGGACGTCATCCTCCGAATAATGATCGACGCCGAGCGTAAATAACTCCATCAGCTCGCGCGCGTAGTTTTCGTTCGGGTGCGACGCGACGTTCGTGGCGTTGTCGAGATAGAGCAGCATCGCGGGGTCTCGCGAAACCTCGCGGGTCAGCTCGCGCAGATTTCCGAGAGCGTATCGACGGAACAACTGATTCTGCGTGTAGACCATCGCGGGCGAGACGCCCTTCTGGATCGCCGCGGTCGTGAAGTGGCCGTGGAAGAAGAACGCCATCTTCTCCTGCAGCGGCGCGGGCGTCGCGAGCATCCGGTCGAGCCACCAAAGCTGCAACGACAAGATCGACTGCACTTCTTCTTGCCGTACTTGCATGTTGAGCTGCCGCCGCGCATCCGCGGAGAGCGCGCGCAAACCGCTGAAGCCGTATTGCGAGTACAGGCTCGTCGGATCGTAGACGTCCTGCGGCGCCGGCAACGCGTCGGTCGAGAGGAAGCGGATGAGCGATTCCACCGCGTCGCCGACGGCCATGCCGGTCAAACGGCGAACGTCGTCCGGCGTACCTCCGAACCCGGCGCGCCGCATCAAATGCGCGGCAAGGCGAGCGTCGAGCGTGCTTTCGCAGGGGAGGAGCGCTGACGGCGCATCGAGCGCTCCGTCGGGACGCCGCACACCCGCGACGTCGAGTCCACTTTGCATCGCGGCTCCGGTCATGGCGATAGTGTACCGCCAACGGCCTCGAATAGGCGAGCGAACGACGGCAGGTCTAACGTTTTCTTCACCGGAAGGCGCTTGCTTCATGAGCCTGCTGTCGACGCGCCTCGACCCTGGGGGCGCGGACTTCAAGCGCAATGCTGCGCGCATGGAGCAATTGGTGGCAGAGCTGCGCGAGCGGCTCGCTCTCTGTCCGGGCGGGCGGCGGAGAGGAGGCGACGAAGCGTCACCGCGCGCGCGGTAAGCTCACCGCCCGCGAGCGGATCGACCGCCTCGTCGATCCGGACTCGGACTTCCTCGAGATCGGCGCCCTCGCCGCGTACGGCATGTACGACGGCGATTCTCCGGCTGCGGGAATGATCGCCGGCATCGGCTCGATCGAAGGCAAGTGCTGTATCATCGTCGCGAACGACGCGACCGTCAAAGGCGGCACGTACTATCCGATCACCGTCAAGAAGCATCTGCGCGCGCAAGAGATCGCCGAGCAGAACCATCTCCCCTGCATCTACCTCGTCGATTCCGGCGGCGCGTTCTTGCCGCTGCAAGCGGAAGTCTTTCCCGATCGCGATCACTTCGGCCGCATCTTCTACAATCAGGCGCGCATGTCGGGCAAGCGCATCGCGCAGATCGCCGCCGTGATGGGATCGTGCACCGCGGGCGGTGCCTACGTGCCGGCGATGAGCGACGAGACCATCATCGTCAAGGGCACCGGCACGATCTTCCTCGGCGGCCCGCCGCTGGTGAAAGCGGCGACCGGCGAAGAGGTCACCGCCGAAGAACTCGGCGGCGCCGACGTGCACACGCGCGTATCCGGCGTCGCGGATCATCTCGCAAACGACGACGCGCACGCGCTCGCGATCGTTCGCGAAATCGTGCGCAATCTGCGACCGGACTCCGCGCCGCCGTGGGAGCGGCTCGAACCGCTGCCGCCCGAAGTACGATCCGCGCGATCTCTACGGCGTCATTCCGAGCGACACGCGCCACGGCTACGACGTGCGCGAGGTGATCGCGCGCCTCGTCGATGCCTCGGAGTTTCACGAGTTCAAGGCGCGCTACGGCGACAACGCTCGTCTGCGGCTTCGCGCGCATCGAAGGGCATCCGATCGGCATCCTTGCGAACAACGGCATCCTCTTCAGCGAGAGCGCGCTCAAAGGCACGCACTTCATCGAGCTCTGCGTGCAGCGTGGAACGCCGTTGCTCTTCTTTCAGAACATCACCGGCTTCATGGTCGGCAAGGAATACGAGAACGGCGGCATCGCCAAAGACGGCGCGAAGCTCGTCACGGCCGTCGCGTGCGCCGAGGTGCCGAAGTTCACGGTCGTGATCGGCGGCAGCTTCGGCGCGGGCAACTACGGCATGTGCGGCCGCGCGTACTCGCCGCGCCAACTCTGGATGTGGCCGAACGCGCGCATCAGCGTCATGGGCGGCACAGCAGGCCGCGAGCGTGCTTTCGACGGTCAAGGGCGAGATGTCGCCCGCCGAAAAGGCGGCGTTCGAGCGCCGATCTTGGAAAAGTACGAACTCGAGGGCAACCCGTACTACTCGACGGCGCGGCTCTGGGACGACGGAATCATCGACCCGCTCGACACGCGCCGTGTCATCGCGCTCGGCCTCGACGCGGCTGCCCAAGCGCCGCCGATCGATACGAGGTTCGGCATCTTCCGCATGTAGCAGCTGTGCTATACTGTTTCGAACGATGAATCCGGCCGACGCAGCCTCGGCTGCCCAAGAACTACAAGCTGATCTACGACATCATCCGCGCCGCAGGACACGGCGTGCATTTCACGATGAACGACGTCTTCGCGCGCGCGAAGCGTCGCCAGCCGGCGATCGGATTTTCAACGGTCTACCGCGGCATCGCGCGGCTACGCGATCAGGGCTGCATCGACGAGATCGAAGTGCCCGGATCCGATTGCGCCGTCTACGAGTTGGCCGGAAAACCGCACGCACACTTCCGATGCGAGCGCTGCGGAGCCGTCGTAGACGTGCCCTACCAGCTTCCTACGCGCACCATCGATGCGCTGGCAGCGCAAATCGGCGCGAGAATCGAAGAGTCGGCGGTCACGCTGCACGGCCGCTGTCGCGCGTGTCTCACGGCACCGTAAGCGCGAAGTAGCTCGGCGACTCGATCCACTTTCCGTTCCGCTCGCGCAGATATGCCGTCGCATGTTCCTTCGTCGGGCAGCAGAGCGGAGCGTCCGATGCATAATACGGACCGGCGAGCCGGATCTGATCGCCGCTGGGCGTATGCTCGATCGTTGCCGAGAGCGCACAGCCGTTGCCGGCATAGGCAACCGGGCGTATGCGCTGCGCCGTTGGATCGTAGGCGAAGATCGTCACGGTCGCGTTTCCGCAGTCGGCACCGGCCTCGTGGTCCTGCACGACCAGATCCTGCACGGTAGGCTGCGAAAGTTCAGCCGTGCCGATGATGTGCAGCGACTGCAGCGGCTCCCAGAATCCGGCGCGCGTTCGCACGACCCTCGGAAGTGGGCGCCCGTCACGCGGTGACTCGTACTTTAGCTCGTACGTCGCGGTGTCGTAGTCGATCGAGTAGATCGAGAGATGCCATTGATAGGCAGAGCCGCTGAGGTGGACGCGGCTCGCGAGCGCGCGCCATTGGCTCTGCATGCCCTCGCCGGCCGGATAAAAGAGGAGCGATTGAACGATCTCACCGGGCGGTTGCGGGGAAAACGTGTAGTGCGGCGGCTCGGCCGCCCTCGCCGAGACGAGCAGAGCGGCTGCCAAGACGGTCGCGGCTAGACCCCCGCGTACCATTCGTATCCTTGGTCTTCCCAATAACCGCCGTTCCCACCGGCGATCCGCGCGAAGCTTGCGACGACTTCGATTCGATTGACCCATTTCGCGCTCTTGTAGCCGAGTTGCGTCGGCACGCGCAGACGCACCGGGGCGCCGTGGTCGGGATCGAGCGGTGCGTCGTTGAGGCGCATCGCCAGCAACGCCTGCGGGTGATGCGCCTGCACGAGATCGAGGCTCTCATAGTACGGCGCTCCCGAATCGTCGCGGTCCATGCAATGGAAGACGGCGTAGAGCGCGTCGCGCCGCGGCGCAACCACGTCGAGCACGCTGCCCAGCCGCACGCCGCTCCACTTCCCGATGACGCTCCAGCCCTCGACGCAATCGTGACGCGTAATCTGCGTCGTCTGAGGCATCGCGAGGAGCTGCGCGAGCGTGAAGGCGCGCGGCCGATCGACCGCGCCGTCGACGACGAGCCTATACGTCGCAAACTGCGAGGCGAGCAATCCCTTATACGTCGCATCGCTCGGCGTCTGGAAGCCGTTGACGCGAAAGACGGGCGCGATATCGGATTCGGCGTACTCGCGCGCCGGCGCACGGCTTCGCCCGAGGTAGGCGTAGTCGATGCTCTCGACGGAGGCGAGCACTTTGCGCACGGCGTCGCTATTGTTCAGCGCGGTGCCGATCGGGGCGCAGCCGGTCAATGCCGCGGAGACCGAAGTCGCGATGAAGAGTTGCCGTTTCACGCGTGCTCTCCGCGGTACCAACCCGTGATCATCGACCGCATCTGATTGACCACTCCTTGGGTCGCAACCTGGAAGACGTGTACGAAGAAGAACGCGATCAGGATGAGCATTCCCGTGAAATGCCACAGCCGCGCGAACTGCCGCCCTCCGAAGAGTATCGTGAGCGGATGCGCGATCGCGTCGACGCCGGGAGAGAGCGCGAGCCCCGTCAGCACGACCAGCGGAGCGATCACGAAGCCGATAAACGTGTACGCGGCCTTTTGCAGCGGATTGTAGGTGCCGTACGGCGGAGGCTCTTTGCGCAGACGTAAATAGTAGGCTTGCATCGGCCAAAGCTTCGGAAGGTCGCTGCGCGAGAGGAGCATCTCTCGCAGATTCCCCCGCAGCGCGCTCGAGGCGATCCACGCGAGCCAGCACAGCGACGCGACCCAGGCGAAGAAGATATGCCAGCGGCGTCCGTCGGCGAGATCCTGATACGACGGGATCGTGATCCAACCGGGAAATGCGCGCGCCGCCTTGCCGCCGAGACCGTCGTCCGTCCAACCGAGCCAACCGGTCGTCGTGAAGGTGTGCCCGAAGATCGTCGTCGTACCGACGCCGTCTTGCGGCGAGTCGATCGAGAGCACGCGGCGAGCGGGATTCGACGCATCCGAGGCGTCGAGGTACGGCGCCGCGTTGAAGATCTGCAAGCCGCTCGACACGAGGACGGCAAAGGCGATCACCCATATCCAATGGGAGAGGCGAACGGTCAGCGTATAGCGATAGCGCGCCTCGTTCGAGCCCTTCATGCTTGCCGCTAGTCTAGCACATTCCAGGCCGAACGGCCTTGCGAGCCGAAGCGAAATCCTCATGGCAGCGGTGCTAAGATCGACCGTCGAAGGCGGCGTCGCGAGGGTGACGCTCGCGCGCCCCGAGGTGCGCAACGCCTTCAACGCCGAGTTGATTGCCGAGTTGCGCAGTTGCTTCGAGCAACTCTCGCAGGACGACGCCGTACGCGTGGTCGTGCTCGCCGGGGAGGGACGGGCGTTCTGCGGCGGCGCCGACGTGAACTGGATGCGCGGCGCACTCGATCTCTCGTACGACGAAAACATGGCCGACGCCGAAGCATTGAGCGACATGTTTCGCGCGATCGATTGCTGCCGCAAGCCGGTGGTCGGGCGCATTCACGGCGTTGCGCTCGGAGGCGGTGCGGGTCTTGCGGCGGTTTGCGATATCGTCGTCGCGAGCGACGAAACGATCTTTGGTTTCACCGAGGTTAAGCTCGGCATCATTCCGGCGGTCATCTCGCCCTTCGTGCTCGCGAAGATCGGCGCATCGCGCGCGCGCGACCTGCTGCTCACCGGGCGGCGCTTCGACGCTGCGCACGCGAAGGCGATCGGGCTTGTGCACGAGGTAGTCGCAACCACCGAGCTCGACGCCACCGTCGACAGCATTCTCGCAGAACTCCGCAGCGCCGGGCCGCAGGCGATCGCCGCAGCCAAAGCGCTGATCGCCGCCGTGCGCGAAGCCGGATACGCCGCGTCGCGCGATCTCACGTCGGCTGCGATGGCAAAGCAGCGCACGACGGAGGAAGGCCAGGAGGGCTTGCGCGCGTTTCTGGAGCGCCGCCCCGCGCGCTTTTCGCAATGATTCGGCGGCTCCTGATCGCCAACCGCGGTGAGATCGCGGTTCGCGTCGCGCGCGCCGCGCGCGAGATGGGCATCGCGCCGCTCGGCATCTTCTCCGAAGCCGACGCGAACGCGTATCATCTCGCGTTCATGAAGGACGCGCGCTGCGTCGGTGCCGCTCCCGCGGCGCAATCATATCTGAACGGGGAGGCAGTGCTCGCGGCGGCGCGCGACATGCACGCCGACGCGCTCCACCCGGGATACGGTTTTCTCTCGGAGCGCGCGAGCTTCGCCGCCTCGGTGCGCGACGCCGAGTTGATCTTCGTCGGTCCGCCGCCCGAAGCGATGGCGGCGAGCGGCAGCAAGATCGAGGCGAAGCGCCGCGCGCGGGAAGCGAGCGTTCCGACCATTCCAGGCTACGACGGTGCGGATCAGTCGCCGTCGCGACTACGCGAGGCCGCCGAGCGCATCGGTTTTCCGGTGCTCATCAAGGCGAGCGCCGGTGGCGGCGGGCGCGGCATGCGCGTCGTCCGGCGACTTGAAGAGTTCGACGATGCGCTCGCCGCGGCAAAGCGCGAGGCGCTCGGCGCGTTCGGCGACGACACGGTACTGCTCGAGCGCTATCTCGTCGATCCTCGGCACATCGAGTTCCAGATCCTCGCGGACACGCACGGAACGATACTGCATCTCGGCGAACGCGAGTGCTCGATCCAGCGCCGACATCAAAAGGTCGTCGAAGAGGCGCCCTCGCCGATCGTCACGCCGGAACTCCGCGCTGAGATGGGCGCCGCCGCGGTGCGCGTCGCGGCAAGCGTCTGCTATATGAACGCGGGAACCGCGGAGTTCATGCTCGATCGCAGCGGGTATTACTTCTTGGAGATGAACGCGCGTCTGCAGGTCGAGCACCCGGTGACCGAAGCCGTCTACGGCATCGATCTCGTGCAATGGCAGCTGCGCATCGCGTCGGGCGAGCAACTGCCATTTTCGCAAGAAGAACTTCGGCCGCGCGGATGGGCGATCGAAATGCGAATTACCGCCGAGGATCCGGCGCACGCAATGCTGCCCTCCACCGGGCGAATCGAACGCTGGGAGATGCCCGCGGGTCCCGGCGTTCGCGTCGATGCGGGCGTCACGAACGGCAGCGAGGTCGGGCTCTACTACGACTCCATGCTGGCAAAGCTGATCGTGCATGCCGTCGACCGCGACGCGGCGATCGCACGACTGCAACGCGCCCTGCGCGAATTCCACATCGAAGGACTCCGCACGAACCTGCCGCTGCTCGAATGGATCGCGCGTGATGATGCCTTTCGCGCGGGGACGATCAGCACGTCGTTTCTCGACGAGCACCTCGACGAGTCCCTCTTCACGCCGACGCCTCCGCCCCGCGACGCGCTCTTGCGAAGGGTCGCGCAGATGCTGCTCGACGACAAGGTCCCGTGGCGTATCGGCGGCGTCGGGCGCCCGATCTTCCTCGCTTCGGAGGGCGGCACGATCTCGCTCTGGGCGAGTGCGACCGCAACGCAGGGGGAATGGCGTCTCGAGGGCGATGTCGCGGGAACGTTGTCGGCGGTGCGGCGCGGCCGTCGGCTCGATGTCTTCTTCAATGGAGAGCCCGTCTCCGACGACGGGAAACGATACGAGTTCAAGGCGGCGGCGCCGCTCGGCGATTCCGCGCACGCGGTTGCAGCGGGCGCGATCGCGAACGGCAGCATTGCGGCGCCGATGCCGGGGCGGGTCGTTCGCGTCGCGGTGCGCGCGGGCGAAGAAGTCGCTGCGAATCAACTCTTGGTCGTGCTCGAAGCGATGAAGATGGAGCATCGCATCGAAGCCTCGCTCCCCGCGACCGTTCGAGCGGTGCTCGTCTCCGAAGGCGAGATCGTGACGGGCGGCGCGCCGCTGATCGAGTTGGGGAGCGGATGACGCCGATGCGCCCGCCACGCACCATGCTGTTGCTGCCGGGCTACAACGAGCCCGCCGCGCATCTCCAAACGCTCGCCGACGGCCGCGGCGGCATACCGGGATTGCGATCGTACGGTTTCGAGTGCGTTCTACTGCCGCCGTGTTACGAACGGCTGCGCGAGCGGATCGAGCGGCTCGCGGAGTACATCGACGAACTTCGCCGACAGGAGTATCCGTTTCCGATCGTGCTGGTCGGTTATTCTCTGGGCGGCCTCGTCGCTCGCGGCTATCTGCGCGCCTATCCGCATCGCGCGCGCGAAATCGACGCGACCATCATGATCGGCACGCCGAACTTCGGCGTGATGACGTACGTCATCCCGCACATCGTGCGACTCTTGCGCATTCCGGATCAGGCGCTCGACGATCTCTCCCACGAGTCGGACTATCTCGCGTGGCTGAACGGCACGAGCGGGCATTGGGAGTTCGACCGAAACTCGAAGCGAAACGTTTGGGTGCTCGATCGGGAACCGTGGCTCGGGCCCGAGGGATCGCGATCCTACGTCATCGCGGGGATCATGACGAAGTACGGTGACGGCGACGGCGTCGTGCGTGGCGATTCCGCCTCGCTCGGCAGCCGCTTCCCGACGCACTACGTCATCGGACCGCACTGCAACCACTTGAACATCATCGGAACCTTCGATCCGGTCGTTTTTCTCTGGACCGGATTCGTGGTGAACGATCTCGTCTGGCCGCATACGCTGCGCGCGATCCTGCGCTTCAGCGGGGCGCTGCCGGCCGCGACGGCGAAGCAGGCCGTCGGATAAGATGATGCTACCGAAGACCGTGACCGTCGTCGAAGTGGGCGCGCGCGACGGATTGCAGAACGAACACAAGATCGTCCCCACTGTCGACAAGATCGCATTCATCGATCTGCTCTCCCAAACGGGGCTGCGCTGGATCGAAGCGACCTCCTTCGTCAGCCCGAAGGCGATCCCGCAGCTCGCGGACGCCGCGGAGGTCTTCGCCGGAATTCACAAGGCCGCCGGCGTGCGATATCCGGTCCTGGTTCCGAACCTCAAAGGGTACGAGCGCGCGAAGCAGAGCGGAGCAGATGCGATCGCGGTCTTCACCGCTGCATCGGAGACGTTCACGCAACGCAACATCAACATGAGCATCGCGCAATCGATCGAGACGTTCCGCGACGTCGTGCGGCGCGCGAAGGGCGACGGGATGTGGGTGCGCGGTTACGTGTCGACCGCCTTCGGTTCGCCGTTCGGAGACAGCGTGACGCCGGCGATGCTCCTCGACGTCTGCACGCGGCTGCTGGAGCTGGGCTGCGACGAGTTGTCGATCGGCGACACGATCGGCGTCGCCGTGCCGACGCAAGTCGAGGAGATCGTGCCCATGCTCGCGCGCACGATTCCGCTCGAGCGCCTCGCCTTTCACTTTCACGACACGCGCGGCACCGCGCTCGCCAACGTCTACGCCGCGCTGCAGCACGGCGTGCGGATCTTCGACGCCTCAGCGGGCGGCCTCGGCGGCTGCCCGTACGCGCCGGGCGCAACGGGCAACGTCGGGACGGAGGATTTACTGTATCTGCTGCACTCGATGGGTATCGAGACGGGCGTCGATCTGGCGAAGGTGCGCGCCGCCTCGCGCTTCATCCGCCGCGTCATCGATCATGAGTTGACGAGCAAAGCGTTTCAGGCGTTGGAAGCCGCGGACAGGCGAGCTTCGGTCGGCTAGTAGCAGGCGTGACAGAAAAGAACCTTTCGGGCGCGCAACTCGAGAAGCTCGGCGAGAGATTGCGAAAAGGCCCCCTAACGCTGAGCGACCTTCAGCAACTTCGGAGCTTTCTCGAAACCTTGGAGCCATTTGCTGAAGACACATTCGGCGAAGTTCGCTCCCTAGACTCCGAAGCGAGCCTGATCGCCGCGCAAGTTACTCGGCGTAACGCCAAAACGGTTCGGTCTATTATTGCAAAATTGCGACGGCAGTCGACGTCTCTAAGACAGATTCAGGATCTTGTGGGCTGCCGTATCGTGGTTCCGGATATTATCGACCAGCAGGAGTATAGGGTAGCGCTGGCGCGCCTGTTCCCGACTGCGCAGGTCGTCGATCGCGCGGGAACTCCGCAGCGCGGTTACCGCGCCGTGCATATCATCGTTCGAGAAGGTAATCAACGGTTTGAGATCCAGCTGAGAACCCAGCTCCAGGACGAATGGGCGAACATCGTCGAGAAACTTGCGGATCGGCTCGGTCTCGAAGTTAAATACGGTGGGGGAGATCGGGCACTGCAAGCGGTGCTCGAGCAGCTTTCGGCCAAAATTGCGCAGGTTGAAGAAATCGAAGAATCGTTCCGCGTGCGGATAGAGGAGCCGACTTCTACGGGGCCACATTGGATACGCCTCTGGTACAACACTGACTTCGTGTCAGCATTCAGCCGCGAGCCAATACCTTTGAATACGGCGCTCCTCGTGCTAAAATCGGGGGAGGGAACAGTTGATCGCGCTATTGTAGAGGATCTTTGGAACAGTTGGGAGGCTCCGTGGGGAACTGCGTACGACTACGAGATCACCTTCGAGGGTGGGCTCGATGTGCCTAGCCTAAAGTACGAGCCGAGACTATCCGATGCCATGATCCTGGTCCTTGAGATCGAAGACATGATCAGACGGCTAGAAGGTATAGTTCAGTGATATTTCTCATAACATATGACACTAAGGCGGGAGCGCTTCTCGAGTTGCGAGAGTTCTCAGATGAAGCGAGGCTGGAAGCAACGCGCGCCTTAAAGGAAACGCAGGACACCTATCTTAGGCGACTCGACACCGTCGAGATCGGCTTGTTTGAGGCTGCTTCCAGGGCAACGCTGGAGAGAACTCATTCTCGCTATTTCAGGACCCTGGCAGAGCTAGGCGATGACCTTGGCGCGGGCGCGCGCCGTACATCATAGTCGCTTCATGATCGTTCGCGCGGGGATTTTCTACGACGGCACGCTCGATCCGCCGAAGCGCAACGTCGACGTCGTCGTCGAAGGCGCGAACGTTCGCGAGATTCGCCCGGCGGCGGAGGGCGGATCCTGCGACCTCGCCGCGGCGTGTGTGACGCCCGGCCTCGTCAACGCGCACGCGCACCTCGAAGCGAGCGGCGAGCCGGACATGATGACGATGATCGAGACGACCTCGACGAATCAGCGTTTGCTGCACGCGGTCGAAAACGCGCGCAAATCGCTCTTCGCCGGCGTGACGACGATTCGCGACGTCGGCTCCTCGCACGGAATCGCCGCCGACGTGCGCGATGCGATCGTCGCGGGAGGATTCCCGGTCCGCGCATGCGCACCGCGGGTGCGGTTCTCTGCATGACGGGAGGCCACGGCTGGCCGATCGGGCGCGCCGTCGACTCGCCGTGGGATGCGCGCAAGGCGGTGCGCGAGCAGCTCTGGGCGGGCGCCGATTGCATCAAACTGATCGCGACCGGCGGCGTGTTGACGAAGGGCGCCGTCCCCGGCAACGCGCAGCTGACGCCGGAGGAACTCGAAGCGGCGATCGACGAGGCGCACCGCCACGGCCTGCGCGTCGCGGCGCATGCGATCGGGACGCAGGGCATCAAGAACGCGCTGCGCGCGGGGATCGATTCCATCGAACACGGACACATGCTCGACGACGAAGCGATCGCGCTCTTCAAGGAACGCCGCGTCTATCTCGTGCCGACGCTCACCGCGCCGACGTGTATCCTCGCGCACCTCGACGAGGGCGCGCAGCCGCAGTTCGTAGTCGAGAAGGCCAAGACGGTCAACGAGGCGATGCTGCGCAACATCCGCCGCGCCTACGAGGCGGGCGTCACGATCGCGGGCGGCTCGGATGCCGGTACGCCCTACAATTATCACGAGCGCTACGCCTACGAAGTGGAGTTGATGCACACGCTGCTCGGCATGACGCCACAGCAGGCGTTGCACGCGGCAACGGAGGTCGCCGGCGCGCTCGTCGGATTACAGCGCAGCGTGCTCGCACCGAACGAAACGGCCGATCTTCTCCTGCTCGGCCGGGACGTCGGCGAGGACGTGCGTGCGCTTTACGAGGTCGAGGCCGTGGTGAAAGGCGGCTCGGTCGCCTACCGCGCCGAGCGATGAGCCTCAAGGGGCTGCGCCTCGCCGTTCTGGCGTCGATCGCGTGGCCCTCGCCGCCGCCCGGGTACGGTCCGTGGGAGCAAATCGCCTTCAACACCGCAGACGGGATGCGGCGCCGTGGCGCCGACGTCACGCTCTTCGCAACCGGCAACTCTCGTTTTGACGGGAAGCTCTGCTCCGTCGTTCCGGTCGGCATCAACGAGGATCCCACGCTTGCGAACGAGGTGTTCACCGCGCTGCACATCGCCGAACTCTTCGCGCGAGCCGGCGAGTTCGACCTGATTCACAATCATTTCGATTGGAAGCCGCTGACCTACGCGCTCGCGACGAAGACGCCGCCGATGCTCACGACGATCCACGGCTTCTCCTCGCCGCAGATTCTCGCCGCCTATTACGCAGGCGCGCGCCGAAGCTTCTTCTGCTCGATCAGCGACAGCGACCGAGACCCCGGCCTCTCGTACTTGGCCACGGCGTACAACGGCATCGACGCGGCGGAGTTCACCTATAAGGATAAACCCGGCGAATATCTCGTCTTCCTCGGCCGCTTCCATCCCGAGAAGGGCGCGCATCTGGCGATCGAGATCGCCAAGCGTGCCGGAGTCCGTTTGAAGATGGCCGCGATCCCGCACGACGAGGCGTACTTTCGCACGCAAGTCGAGCCGCACATCGACGGCGAGCGCGTGCAGTTCCTCGGCGCGGTCGAGCGCGATGCGCGAAACGAGCTGCTGAGCGGTGCGCTCGCGCTCGTGCACATGACGACCCGACCGGAGCGCTTCGGGCTGACGATGATCGAGGCGATGGCCTGCGGGGCGCCCGTGCTCGGCGCACGGATGGGCTCGATCCCCGAGATCGTCGTGGACGGCGTGACCGGTTTTCTCTGCGACGGCGTCGACGATGCAGTCGCCCGCGTTCCGCAACTCGCGTCGCTCGATCGCCGCGCTTGCCGGGCGCGCGTCGAAGCGGAGTTCACCGTGGATCGCATGATCGATCGCTACGCCGGCGCTTACGAACGCGCGCTCGAACTTCGCACGCCGCCCTCGCCGACGCCGGAGCAACTGCGCGAGCGCGAACGCGATTGGTGGGAGCGCCCGATGGCCTTCACCGACGTTCCGCCCAAGCCGAAGAGCCTGAAGTTTTCTTAAAAAGAGTTCTTTACGCCGGCGGCGTGCTGCGAGCCGCATCGTCGCGCATTTTGCGCGCGTACGCAGCGAGCCGCGCCGCGACGTGCTCGTCGTGCAACGCGAGGATGCGCGCGGCGAAGAGCGCGGCATTCACCGCTCCTCCGATCGCCATCGTCGCGACCGGAACGCCGGGCGGCATCTGCGCGATCGAGAGCAGCGAATCCATGCCGTGCAGGGCCTTCGATTCGATGGGAACGCCGATGACCGGCAGCGGCGTCTTCGCGGCGACCATTCCCGGCAGCGCCGCGGCACCGCCCGCGGCCGCGATGATCGCGCAAATGCCGCGCTCGTGGGCCGTCGCGGCGTATTCGAAGGTTTCGTCGGGCATCCGGTGCGCCGAGAGCACGCGCGCGTCGTAGGGAATCCCAAGCTCTGCAAGGATCTCCCGCGCGGGCGCGAGCGCGTCCCAATCGGATCGGCTGCCCATGATGATCCCGACCATCGCCCGGCTGCTCGGATGCGTCACCGCGGAGCATTTCGCTCCATCGTCGAACGACCCTCGCGCCATGAGGTTTCTGCTGGGCATCAACTATTGGCCGCGGAGTACGGCGATGTACGCGTGGCAGCGCTTCGATCTCGGCGAGATGCGCGAAGATTTCGTTCGCATCCGCGGGCTGGGCTTCGACGTCGTTCGCTTCTTCCTGAGTTGGGAAGCATTTGCGCCGGCGCGGGATCGGATCGACGCGCAGGCGCTGCGCCGCTTCGATGCCATGATGCAAGCGATCGGCGATGCCGGCCTGTGCGCGATGCCGACGCTCTTCTGCGGGCACATGAGCGGCGTCAACTGGCTGCCGGCGTGGACGCTCGATTCGCGAACGCCGCACGGTCGCTTTCGCACGATCGCAAACGGCGCGACTTCGCCGTACGGCATCGGCGATTTCTATGCCGATGCGGATTTGTTGGCAGCGCAGGTGCGCTTGGCGCGCAATCTCGGAAAGCGTGCCGCCGAGCACCCGGCGCTCTCCGCATGGGATCTCGGCAACGAGTTCTCCAACCTCCGCGAACCGCGCAACGAGCTGGACGCCGCCGCGTGGAGCACGCTCTTGACCGAAGCATTGCTCGAGGAATCCGGCATCGGCACGACGGGCGGCATTCACGGCGAGGATCTCGAACGCGACCGCAAGATTCGGCCCTCGACGATCGCGGCACCGTGGCAATTCGCGACGATGCACGGCTATTCGGTCTACAGCTTTTTCTCGCGCGGACGGCTCGATGAGAGCGTCGTGCCGTTTCTCTGCGCGCTCGTGCAATCGTTCGGCAGGAAGCCGGTGCTCTTCAGCGAGTTCGGCGATCCCGAATGTCCGCCCGGTATGAGCAGCGTCGGCGGGATCGCGTGCTTGAACGAAGAGGAGATGGCGCGGTATGCAACCGCCGTGCTCGAGCGGCTCGTCCGCCAAGGTGCGATCGGCGCGTTTTGGTGGGCGTGGGCCGATTACGATCTCGCCCTTGCGGAGCTACCGCCCTTCGACCTCGCACCGCACGAGCTGCGCTTCGGAATCGTCCGCGCCGACGGCAGCGAGAAGCCCGTCGCACGAGCGTTGTCGGCGTTCGCACGCCAAACCCTGCACGTGCGAGAGACACCGCCTCCGCTCATCGCCGAGCAAGAGTATTACGCTTCGATGCCGCAGGGAGTCTGCGATGCATACCGGGACTACTGCCGGCTCCATCCCTGAAGGGCGCGTGATGGTCGTGACCGGAGCCGGCTCCGGCATCGGCCGCGCGCTCGCCCTCGCCGCCGCGCAAAAGGGATGGCGGTTGCTGTTGATCGAGCGGCAGCGTGAGCGGCTCGAAGCGGTGCAGGCGCAGATTCGTAGCGCCGGCGGCGTCGCGGAGATCGTCGTTGCCGACGTCTGCTCGGCGGAGACGCCGCAGCGCATCGTCGACACCGCGCTGCGCTCGTTTGCGCGGATCGACGTCGTCGTCAACAACGCGGGTCACGGCGCGCCGGGAAGACTCCTCGAGCAAAGCGATGCGGCGCTGGACGGGCAGTGGCAGCTCCACGTCGCGGCACCGCTGCGAATCGCGCGCGCGGCGCTCCCCTCGCTGCGTGCAACGCGCGGGACGTTGGTCTTCGTCGGCTCGGGCCTCGCGCGCGTTCCCGCGCCGTACTACGGAGGCTACTGCGCCGCCAAGGCGGCCGTGCGCGCAGCGGCATCGCAGTTGCGCCGCGAGTTGCGCGCCGAAGGCGTCGCGGTGACATATGTCGATCCGGGCGTCGTCGACACCGCCTTTTCAGAAAACTCCGGGAAGATCCGCGAACGCGACGGCGTCGCGGTGCCGCCCGATCGCGTCGCGCGCGCGATGCTTCGAGGCATCGAGCGAAAAGCCCGCGTCGTCAATGCGGTGCCGCTACACTCGTTCGCGATTATGCTCGGCGAGTGGTTTCCGCCGATTACCGACGCGGCGATCGCACGCGCCGTCGCCGTCCCGGAGGTGTTGCCGTCAAAGCCGAACTTCGCGCCGACTGCGCCGTCCGTCGCCTCGGACCTCGACGAAGTCCTGGCGCCGCTCGCGCGCCGCATGGAGCGCGTCAAGCTTTCGCCGGCGTTCGTGCGCGAGTTGCTCGACTCCGAGGAGCGCATCGAACTGGGCGAGGCGGCGATGCGCTGGGCGGGCATGCCGAACAAGAACGAGCGCGCGGCGTTGCGCGAGGTATTCGACGCGTTAGCGAATGCGGGTTACTTGGAAAGCGCCGGCGAGGAAGTGTGGATCGTGCGCCGCGCCCCCGCCTGACGCACGCTCTTGAGGCCGAGCGCGAAGAAGAATAAGATGGTCGTGACGAGCACGATCGTCGCGCCGCTCGAGCCGCGCGCGTAATACGAGAGGTAGAGTCCGCCGACCGCGCTCACCGCGCCGATGACGATCGAGATAACGAGCATCGGCGTGAAGCGCTTCGTCAGTTGGTAGGCCGCCGCCGCAGGCGTTACCAGCAGCGCTGCGACCAGCACGATGCCGACCGATTGCAAGCCGATGATGACCGTGAGCGCGACGAGCACGAGCAGCGCGTACTCATAGGCGCCCGAGCGAATGCCGCCCGCTTGCGCGACGACCGAATCGAAGGTCGTGTAGAGCAGCCCCCGGTAGAGCAGCATCACGGCGATCGTGACGAAGACCGCGAGCCCGCCGATGATCTTCAAATCGTTCGGCTGCACGGCGAGAATGTCGCCGAAGAGAAAGCTCTGGAGGTCGACGGCGTAGTTGCTCTGACGGCTCATCAGAAAGACGCCGAGGGCGAATGCGCCGGTGAAGAGCACGCCGATCGACGTGTCCATCGAGATGCGGCCGCGCCGGTGGATGAATCCGATGCCGAGCGCCGTGAGCACCGCGACGACTGCGGCGCCGGCGTAATAGTTCGCGCCGCGCATGTAGGCGATCACGATGCCGGCAAAGGACGCGTGCGCGATGCCGTCGCCGATGAACGCGAGGCGGCGCAGGATGACGAACGTTCCCATCGCCGAGCAGAGAATGCCGACCGCGAGCGCCGCGATGCAGGCACGCTGCATGAACGGATAGTGGAACGGCAGCAGCAACGCGTTCACGGGTGAATCTCGGGGTGGAAGGCGTGCGTTTCGTGCGGAGCGTGATCGAAGCGCAGGTGCCCGTGCGTGTGCGTGTGCTCGCGGATCGATGCGTAGGCGCCGGAATCGGCAACCTCTTTCGGAGTTCCGATCGCGAGCACGCGGCGATCGAGCACCATCAATCGGTCGAACCAGTCTTCCACCGTGTCGAGATCGTGCGTCGCCATCACGACCGGAAGGCCGTTCTTCACGAGCGTGCGCACGACGCCGCGCAGCGCCTGCTCGGTCGCCGCATCGACGCCCGTGGTCGGCTCGTCGAGCAACAGCAGGCGCGGCTCCTGAGCGAGCGCGCGCGCCACGAACGTGCGCTGCTGCTGTCCGCCGGAGAGTTCCGCGATCGGACGAGAGGCGAGGGCGCGCATATTCACCGCGTCGAGCGCGCGTTCGACGGCGGCGTGATCCGCCGCGCCGAATCGGCGCCAGAAGGGCAGGCGCGGGAAGCGTCCCATCGCGACGACGTCCCACACGTTTGCGGGAAACGACCAATCGACGCTCTCGACTTGCGGAACGTAGGCAATGCTGCCCGGCGGCACGCGATTCGGAGGGAGGCCGAAGACGGTGAGTTCGCCGGCACTCGGCTGCAGCAATCCGGCGATGCTCTTGAGCAGCGTCGATTTTCCCGATCCGTTCGGACCCACGACGCCGAGCGCTTCGCCGACGTTGACTTCGAACGTCGCGCCGTCGAGCGCCACGAAATCCTCGTACCGCACGACGAGATCGTGCGCGCGGACGGCCGGGATCATCGCATCGACTTCACGAGTGCTCGCGTGTCGTATTGCAACATCGAGACGTAGTTGTTCACGCGCGGATCGGTACCGATCGAATCGTCGTAGAGATTCGTCACGACGCTGATGCCGGCATCGCGCGCCAGCGCCTCGGCGAGCTTGGGGCTGTACTCCGGCTCTCCGAAGATCGCCTTCACGTGATGCGCGACGGCAAGATCGACGATGTGCCCGAAATCGTGTGGGTTCGGTTCCTGCCCCGGTGCCTCTTCGATGATTCCGAGCGTCGTGATGCCGAAGCGATCGTCGTAATATTGCCACGCGTTGTGGAAGACGATGAGCACGCGCCGCGACTTTGGGATCGGCGCGATCTGAGCGCGAATCCATGCGGTGAGCGCATCGAGACGGCGGTCGTAGGCGTCGGCGTTACGGAAATACTCGGCGCGGTGCGCGGGATCGAGCGCCGCGAGCGCGTCGCGAATGCGGCCGACGTAATGCTTCGCGTAGACCGGATCCATCCAGAGATGTGGATTGCTGCCCTTGACCGGCAGGCCGGCGGAGCAGTCCACGATCGTCAGGTTCCCGGTGTTGGCGTTCTGCAGCAGCCCTTGCATCCACGTCTCTAAGCCGGCGCCGTTCTCGACGAGCAGCCGCGCTTTGCTCAGCAGCACGACGCTCTGCGGCGTCGGCTGAAACGTCTCGGGCGACGCACCGACCGGAACGATGCTCGAAACGCTGACGTGCGAGCCGCCGACGCCCTCGACGAACGAGTTGAGCGTCGAGATCGTCGTGACGACGGGAATCGGATAGGTGAGCGGCGCCGCGCTTTGCTTCGCTCCGGAGCAGGCGGCGAGAGCGCCGAGCAGCGCCGCAGCGACGATTCGTGTCATCCGCATGCGCGGCATCTTCCGGAGAACTCCATCGCGTGACCGTCGAGCGTGAAGCCGTGCAACGTGCGCAGCGATTTCGCAAACAGGTCGATCGCAGTGCAATCCACCTCCTCGACTTTTCCACACTTGTCGCAGATCGCGTGGTGATGATGGCGCGGCTCGCAAATCATGTAGCTCGCCTCGCCGGCGTCGTCGATGCGCTCCGTCACCTCGCCCTTCAATCGCAGATGTTCGAGCGTTCGATAGACGGTCGAAAGCGCCACGCGCGCGTGCGCCTTCTTCAGCTTTTCGTGGATCTCGGCAGCGGAGACAAAGCGCCGCTCCCGCCGCAGCACGTTCGCGATTTCTTCACGCGGCCGCGTGACGTATTCGGCCCGCATACTCATGATGCGAGTCTATTTGCGAATCGTTTGCAAAAATCCTGCTAGTGTGCCGTCGGCAGCGGCGAAGGGCAGCCCACCGCCTTCGCCAGCACGCCATCGCGCCAGTACTGCGTCGCGTCGCTGAACGGCGGCAGCGCGAGCCCCGCGGTGGCGGCGCGCGCGCGAATCTTCGGCGCGACCTCGGCGACCAGCGGCGCGGGCGAAGGCGGCGGCGCCGAGAGGGGGCGGTTGGGATCGTTGAGCGTCGAGGCGAGCGCATACCACGCGGTCGCGAGTAACGCCGGCGGAACCGAAGATGCCGCGGCCGGACAGTTCAGCAGCGAGAAACGCTTGCCGGCGATATCGGACTCGAGCGCGTACGCCCACGCGATCACGCCGCCCAAATGGCTATCGAAGGGCGGGCGTTCGTCGTCCGTGCACATGTTTTGTAGGATGTCCAACTCGAACTGCGTCTGCTGAATGATGGAATCGAGATCCAAGGAGCGCTGCGTCAGGGCGTCGAGGTTCGACGCGGGCGGATGGTGGTCGTAGCCGCGCACCTGCCGCTCCAGCAGTCCGGCGATGTTCCCGTTACAGCGTGGATTGATCGCCGCCACCATCACCGGCGCGGCTGGGCTCAACGCCGTCGCGGCGCCGCAGGCAATCGTCGCAGCGAGCAGCACGAACATGCCCGCCCGGGTCCATCGCTTCATATCTTTGACAGGTGCCAAGCCCGCTGCGTATAATCCTCCGACGCGCCCGGAGCGGCCGGCTCGTGGGGATGTAGCTCAGCTGGTAGAGCGCTTGCTTCGCATGTAAGAGGCCAGGGGTTCGAGTCCCCTCATCTCCACCAAAACCGTGTTACGGGTTCTAGTACTCGAATTGGTCCTGTTCCCTTAAGCGCCGCTCGGCCTGAAGTTGCCTCAATTCGCTCAACGTGCGAGATAAATCTCGCCGGACTCTCTGTTCGTATCGATCGATTGGTGGCATCCGCTCAAATCGCGTCTAGAGCGCCTCCGTGCGCTGCCCGGCGCGCCGATGTCTCTCGAGCTCCGTCGATGGCCGCATTAAGCCACCGGAAGCCCAAAACTGGAGAACGCCGACTATCAGATTCGGGGCCGTTGGGGGAAAAATGTCGGGACGGGATGCTTGCGCAGCGAGCCGCTTTTCGGCGGCGGTTATGAACTGCTTTACCGCGCCCACCGTATAGGGACGCACCGAAGTGAAAGCGGCGAACGCCGCGATTGGCTCTGATCCGCCGCCGAGGAAGGTAGCGCGAAACTCTTCTCCTACGGCGACAGCGCACCCGTCAAGAAGAATTGCGACTTTGTCTTCGTCGAGGACTTGATCGTCAGCCGAACACAGCATCGCGATCGTGTCTCGAGTAGCTCGGCGCCGAGCCTCGGTTTTTACGTATTCGTTAAAGTTCTCAATCTTAAGTGGTACCTCGTCCGCCCATAGCGAAAAGAATTCCGCCTGGAATGTCGCCACCCATCGCAACTGCCAGAAGCGCCACGCAAGCACCTCAACTAGAAGCATTTCGGTCGCCGTACACGGGCCCCAATCATCCACGAGCGCTTGCAAAAGACGATCATACTCCTCGGAATCTTCATCAAGAATAACGATCTTGGCCGAACAGAGGCCGTGGACTAGGGCGTTGCGAGACGACCGCTCGCGACCCGTCATCGTTCGTGGGCCCGTCGATTTCTTAGCGTTCTCCCGATTGGCTTCGAGTTTACGTGTGCTCAGCATCCTGGATACAATTTGTCGACGCAGCACGCTCAGACCTGCGTATCGATGACTAATCTCAATCTCAATTCGCGCAAGAACGGCTGGGTTTCTTTGCGCTAGTTTAAGCAACGCGAGTTTAGGACTTCCCGCGTTTCGCGAACTTTGCTCATGACGCTTTGCATAGAGTGGAGGCCAGAGAAAACTTTGGTAAAATGCAGTTTGGTCCTCAGTCGGTGCAACTCTGGTACGTGGCCCGATACGTGAATTTTTCCAAACGAACCCACCAACTCGCAGAATGGAACCCCGGCTCGAAAGTTCAAGCCGATGGCATTTTGGCTGCTTGCTTAGTAAGCCTAGGCCAGCGAGTCCTGAGCGCGTACTCGACTCTCGCCCGCCGCGGGGCGAGGCCGGCGGCAACGCCGCGGCCTTGACTAGCATTTCGCGCTACGTTCTGACGCATGCTTAGCCTTGATGGCCTCGCCGTACTTATTGGGACAGGTCCTCATTTACTTGGCGCCGCGCCGCGGCGTGTCCCAATAAGGACTCTTGCACTTCGGGCAAACCTTCGGTTCCCGAGTCTTGTCCCGAGGGAACCACTCATGGCCGCACCGCTCACACCGGTACCCCATGAGTTTGACCCTCGGCATACCTTACACTATATTCCTAACTGTTGGACCTGTCAAGTATATACGTAGAAGGTTGACTTTGTACGTACCTTATAGTAATATAGTCTTATGGGCGACAAGCGTCGACTGGTTCGCGGTCAAGAGGAGGCGCAGGGATCAGCGAGCGCCCTGGAAGGCGCATTTGATGCGTTCCTTCTTGACCCGACAAATCGCAGGCTGTACACCCGCTACCATCGAGGCGTACCGATCCCAGCTTCGTCCGCTATGTCGCTGGGCGCATGAACACGCCGTGGCTCTGGATACGCTAGGCGAAGAGCATGTAAGAGAGTTCCTACTATTTCGTCAACAGGTCTCGCAGACTACACTTCACGCTGCCACAATAAGGTTGAAAACTTTCTTCAAGTGGTGTGCGCAAGAAAGCCTTTGCGACGACCTGACGGCGCGCATTCGTAAACCAAAACAACAGGTTAAGATTGTGACTGCATTGTCCGTTGAGGAGCTTCGCTTAATGCTTTTGCTCTGTAACGGGACAACGTTCGTGCCAAAGCGGAACGAGGCTCTTATCCGCTTTCTGCTAGATACAGCTGCTCGAGTTTCAGAGGCTCTATCGGTGACTCTCGAGCGTCTTGAAATGGAAGCCGGGCGTGTGTTACTCGATGGCAAGGGGCAAAAGCAACGCTTTGCATTCTTTGGTTCGCGCACAGCAGACGCGCTACTGCGTTACGTCACTCTCCGCGAAAAACTTTATCTGCGCTCCTCTGTGCTCTTCTTTAATCGTGACGGGTCGCCAATGAACCGCCGCCATGCTCTCCGGATTGTAGCTCGTCTCGGGCGGAGAGCGAACATTTCCGGTAAGCGTTGTAGTCCCCATACGATCAGGCACAGCTCTGCGTTACTTTTTCTCCAACGTGGAGGTGATGCGCTCAGTCTACAGCGCCTCTTAGGTCACACGACGTTGCAGATGACTCGGCGTTACGTTAACTCGAGGATTGATGACTTGGAAGCCGCACACCGAAGAGCCAGCCCAGGAGACGCTGTCTAACGAAAGAGGACCGCGCGTGACCGCTTACTCGGCGCTCGGGAACGACGGCTCGCTACACCAGGAGGGAAGTTAAGTTGTGCGCCTACCGCAGCGGCGACCGAAATCCCGAAAGGGATATGCAAGAGATTGATCGAGGAGTGCGACGTCCCGGCTGAGACGTGAGGGATCGAGGCGGGTTACGGCGGCGGCGGGCAGGGGCCGTTGGGAACGCAGGCGAGTGTTCGAGAGAGCATTCCGCCGGCGCTCCGATACGCGTCGAGAACGCGTTTGACGTAGACTTGCGTCTCCGCAAAGGGTGGGATGCCGTGGTATCTGTCGACGGCGTTCGGGCCAGCGTTGTATGCTGCGACGGCGAGCGCGACGTTGTCATGAAATCGCGCGAGCATCTGCGCAAGATATGAAGCGCCGCATTCGAGGTTGTCGCGAGGGTCGAACGGCTGCTGGAGATGACAGCCCGCAGCGGTTGCCGGCATGATCTGCATCAGGCCCATCGCTCCAGAGCGGGAAATCGCGTTGGGGTTGCCGCCCGACTCGGCGTTGAGCATCGCGTAGAGCAACGCGGCGGGCACGCTGTTGTCGCGAGCGGCCGCAGAGACCATCGCCTGTAAGGTTGCGTCATCGAGTGCGCCCGAGGACGTCGGGGGAATGTAGCCGTCGTTACAGCTCGAGAGGAGCGCGCCGAGGGTCAGGATTGCGACAGCTCGGTTCACGGCCAATATCCGTATTGGGCTTTATGCCAGGTGTCGAACTCTTGATCGGTCGGCCAATAGCCGTATTTTGCGTGGAACCATGGGCCGTACACGGCGCGCCGGTTGGCGATGAGGAGACGCTGGTCGCGTTGGTGTCGCAGGTGGTGCGTTAGAGCAGGGATGCCGAAACCGGCGGCGAGCCCGCCGGCAACAAGTGGTATGCCGCCGAGAGCGACGGCTGCGGCACTGACGACGATGCGATTGCGCAGACGAGCCTTCGCATCGGCCTGGGCAGCGCCGGTCGTGAGGAAGAGGAGCGCGAGGAAGAGCGCAAGGTAGCGTGCCATTGAGGTTCTCCACCGTTAGATATCGGTAGTGGAGCGCGACGTTCGCCTTCCGATCCCATGGTGGAGATCAAGACTCCGTTAAGAAGCCCTTTGAAATCAAGGCACCGCGAGGAATCGCGGTGCCTTCTTCATCAGGTTTTTGATGTTAGACGAGAACCCGCGTTAACGGCGCTTCGACCGCCCCACCAAAGCCACCTGAGGTTGTGATCGCGCTATGCGGAAGGACAAAACCCCGTATTTAATGTTCTCGCGCTAAACCTTGCGCTCGACACAACGTCGGCATGTCCCTAACCCGAACGGCAACTACGTCTTTGCCGCTCAGCTCGAGCCGTTGCAACCGAAAGAGCTTGAGATCCTGTTCGACGTTGGCGCTGATGCCAAAATTACAGATGTAATCGGCGGAGAACGATCTTGAGGCCGGGCTATGCTCTGAAATCGCGTAAACTGAATATGTCGGCAACCATCGTAAAATATCCGCCGTTACGTCGTTGATATTTACAGCTACGAGGATCCGTCGCCCGACTACGTTGCTGACATACGCGCCATAAGCGATAGGCGTTGCATAGGTCCAGGGCGCTATAAGAATTGCACCGTTCGGCGTCGCGTTAAGGACATTACGGACGTAGTTGCGAGCCAACGTGTCCTGCCGTTGAGCGAAGAGTTGCCGGTTTGAAATGATTGCGAACGCGACGAGTGCGATTGCGGAAAGTATCATGAGATTCCTGAGTGGCCGGCGCGACGCGACGTACACGTCGGCTCGTGACAAGGCGAGCGCCGCTGCGACCCATAGCCCCCAAATCGGCAGTATGTAATATCGACCAGGGGACGATTCGGCTGCGAAACTCGCGATGAAAGGCGTGACGGTAATGGTTGGCCCGATGAGCAGCAGCGCCATGCGCCAATCGCGCAAACATAAGAATGTACACAGGCCTAAGACAAGTACGAGATAGAAAAGCCCCATCCCATTGGCCAGAGCATTCCATGCATAGCGCACGTCCGGCCAGACCTGCTTAAGCTGAATGGCGGACGACGCGGTTCTAGGTGCTCCCGCGTATTCGCCCATCACAACTCGTGTAAACTTGCTAAGGCTTCGTGGATCACCCCAGTCCCAGAAAGGCATACCGGGACCAAAACCAAGACTCATTGTCGGATCGAGTCTCTGATCGACGACAACGCTCGCTCTCAACGGCATGTATGAGTAAACGGCGCCGCAAGTAACAAGGAGCAAGGCGCTCGCGAAGGCAGCGACCTTGAGCGCAGGTTTGCGTCGGCAGACCATAATTGCGATCAGGGGGCAAGCGAGATAAAAGATCCCGGCGCCGTGGGTGCCACTCGCCAATCCGCCCGAGAACGCTGCCGCATATAAGAACCCGTCTATCCGCGTTCGTTGCCAGCAGCGAACCAGTAAGAAGGTCGCCGACACGAACAAGACCGTAAGGCTCATGACATCCGTGTGTGACGCAATACTCCAAACGACCGGGGTGCTCGCGAATGCGAGCGCCGCGAAAAGCGCGACTGCCTTTGACGACTGCTCCAACCGGGCAAAAAGGTAAACTAGCATGCTCGACAGTGCAATCTCTATTGCATTGAGGAGCGAAAGACGGAAGGCGGGATCGTAGATCACTACAGTATGCGAGAAGAGCCAGCCTATAAGAATTTCGGTCGGATAGCCCGTTGGATGCGCAAGACCTAGGATGTAGGGTACTGTGTTCATCTCGCCCGTGTCCCAGAAGCCGATGTCGGAGTCGAGCGACCACAGATAGAGAATGAATGGCACGAGGAAGGCTGTAATCAGCCAGGCCCGTTTGCCGACAACCGTCACGTCGAGTACGGAAACGTCGTCGTCGTACATCCGGGGCAGGGGATCACAATTTGATTGACACCGGCCTGCAGGTCAAAGGTGATGACGACGCCGGCATGACTCGCAGGCATTACGTTGGCGCCACTAAGCCCCAGCTTTGCCGGATCCGTCCAGAGCGCGATGCCGAAATGCAGCGCGACCGGCGCTTGCAGCGTGAGTAGCAACATTGCACTGCTGACGGTGGCTGACTGCAAAGTCGGCAACAGCGCGGTGGGCAGCGCTACCAGCGGTATGTCGTAGGTTGACGTCGGATCGTCCGAATAGCGGAACACGCGCGTCGGCAGAGTGTGCCCGGCCAGGAACGTCATGCCGATCTGCGTATCGTGAAAGTCGATCGTGCCCGGATACACGTAACCTCCGTCGATGATGCTCGGGAACACCGAGCCGCCGGTGATGAACGGAAACGCAATGGCGCGCGGTGCCGCCGAGGCCGTGCGCATCGTTGCATCCGCCTGCGCGAGCGTCTCCGTCTTCATGCCATCAGCGACCGCACGTGCGTACATCACCGCGAGGATATGCTGATCACCAGAAGCCGTGACTGCCGCGCTCTCTTCCTGCGACATCATTACAATCGGCTGCGTGACGCCGGCTGCCGCGTAGGCGTCGACCAGCGCCTGCACGTACTGCTCAGCTCCCGCCGCGGTAAATCCGCCGCGCTGTTGCAGATCGTCGGGATCGGTCGAGAACGCCGCCTCTGCGGAAAAGGGATAGTTGCTCGTGTCGGAGAGGTAAGCCCGCGTTAGATCGCGCGCCGTCCACTCGAATGCGAGCAGGGTGCAGCCTCCATCGGGCTCGGGTCGCTTGTACGACGACGGGTCGGCGCAGTACGTGCCCCACGGCGCGCCCAGGTCGTACGTGCCATCCGTGCCGTGGCTGTTCCACGTAATGCCCCAGAAGCCGGTCTCCCCTCGGGCGAAGTCGGCTTGAACATCGCGCTCGTGGCCAGCTCCGTCGACGGAGACGACCGGCGTGAACCAGCTGAACGCCGCCTGCATGGCGCTGATCAGCGAGGTGTCGGGTTCGGCCTCGACATCGTCACCGCTAGTAGCATGATAGCTTTGATATAGGCTTGCATCAGCAAGGTAGGCGTCGTTCCCGATCATCCACGAGACGGGGACGTTCGACGCGGAGGCGGCAGCATCGATGGTCTGCATCCCGGCGACTGAATATGCTTCCTGTAACGACGTCGCGATGAAGACCGCCTGTGTGGTCCCATTCGGCTTTGCCCAACTCGGGATCGGTGGCGAGGTCAGCTGCGTCGCGCACGTCGACCGCGCGTTTGTGTCGATCGGAGCGAACGCGCCGCTGGGCACGGTGTAAGAGATTATCCCGTCGACCGTCACCGTGCAGGCTCGCGCAGCCTGATCGACGACGCCGCTAGCGGGTGGCGGCGGCGACACGCTAGGCATGACGCTATTCGTTCCGGCGCAAGCGGTGAAGCCTGCAGCAACAAACGCGGCAGAAAGGAGAGTACGCGGTCTCCCCACCGGTCGCCGCAGTCGCCGGCGAAAAAGACCCGCTTGCCCACGCTTCCGTGCCACCGCCGTGCCACGCGCAACCAGCGGCAATGAAAAAGTCCCGTCAAATGAGGCGAATCGCAGAGGAACCAGAGCAAGAAGAGATATGGACCGGCTCATTCAGCTCCTCCGTTCGGGTTCGTTAGTGCGGCGATTGGTTATACGAGCCCAGGAAGAGGGCACAAGGTACACCGCCGACACGGAGCGTCTGCGCCGATCCGGCCTTCATGCTCATATTTTACACCGAACGGGTTCCGAAGCCGCTTGATGGCCATCGTTCTAAGCTGATGGGCCCCCTCACCCGCCAGGCTGCTAGGCCCGGCGATCGGCGCGGGGGCGTCACGATCCCGTACGGGGATCATGGTGGGGAGCCGGGCCGGCTCCAGCTCCCCACCATGGATATACGCTTCGTGCTATTGCCGACTGACGAAGCTTACGTCCGTCAGAGCTTGAAGTTCACGCCCAGGCGAAACACCGGCCCACGGAAGTCGAACGTCTTGCCAAAACGCACCTTGCTGACGATGATCGGCGGCACCTCGGGTGCCAGGATCGTGTAGCTACCGAGGTTGTCCTCGAGGGCTTCGAGCTTGAACGACACCGTCGGAGATGCCGCCACCTCAATGCCGCCACCGTAGACCGAACCGCTTCTCGTCACGTCCGCGCTACCTGGAAACGAAACTGCACCGAAGACGGCATCCGAACTCAGCTTCGCCCTGGCCTCTTCCCAACCCCCAGTAGCGTAGAGCAGCGCGTTGGGTGACAAGAGTACGCCGAGCCGCACCCGCGCGGTGGCAAACCCGTCGATGCGCTCGTATGCCGTATACGTTCCAGGCACGAAGAACCCGCCGCCGACTGTGGGAAGAGTTCCGTGGAAGTTCCAGCCTCCGCTCAGGTCGGAATACTGAATGTCGCCCTCGAGACCGAAGACGATCGGTCTTGCCTCCCAGTTCACACCGAGTTGAAGACCGCCGAAGTATCCGGGAGCCAATATGTTGCCGTATGCCGGGATCGGACACCCGGTTCCGTCTTGGACTCCCGCCGGGTTGACACATTGATTCGTGCCGGAGTCGGGGTTGTTTCCCCAGCCACCGTTCAAGCCGATGTAGGCGCCGTTCCAACGCAGCGGCGTCGGCATCGGGGCCGGCGGTGGCGGTGGCGGTGGCGGAGCAGCCGTCGGCGGAGGAGGCGGCGGCGTCGCCGGAATGTACCGCACGACTACTAGGTGCTGATCCGGCACCCAGAGCACGTACGCGCCCATCCCTTCCGAGAGTACACGTACCGGGACCAGAATCTGTCCTTGATACATGATCGGAGGAACGTCGAGGGGACGCGATTCACCGTTCACGACCACCTCCGGCTTACCCACGGTCACCTGAACCGAGGCACCAGACTTGGAAACGGTCACCGTTTGAGTCGATGGATCGTACGAAACCGAAGCGCCCATCTGCTCGAACATCGACCGCAAGGGAATCAAGATCGTACCGTTGCGCACTAACGCGGCCAACACACGAGCTTGCTTCAAGACGTCGGGCTTTGTATAGACGTGGGTGTCGTTATAGAGGATCGGGATCATCCCCGAGGGGGGCGATCCAAAATCCGGCGTTGCCGGTTGCGCACCGGCGATCGTCGGCATAGTAAGCAGCGCCGCGAATATCGCGATCGGGACGCTGAGGGAGAAAAGTCTTCGCATCAGATAGCTCCTTAACAATCAAAGATAAATCTTGCTCTCTACGCATATACCCACATTTTGCTTTGTGGCTCATGGTAGCCCAGGAATACCCCTTCCCCATCTGACCTGTGGGCGCTCTTCAGGCGGCTGAGAACCTTGAAGGTGGATTGATTTTCAGGCGGTCCGCGAACTCCTTCGGCGTGCGATAGTCGGCGCTGAGGGTGAACGGTCGGCGACCGCAGCGGAATGGGGCGACGCAGTCGGCGCCGTGACGGGGGTCGGGCTAGTGCGCGCCGTCTCTGCGGAGCACGGCAGGAATCGTCCTGAGGATGATCGCGAGATCGCCAAGTGGCGTCCACTCGTCGACGTAACGATTATCCAGGTGCATCCACTCATCGAACGAGATGTTGCTGCGGCCGTTGATCTGCCAAAGACAGGTGATGCCTTGCGGTACGCTCAGGCGCCGAAGTGCTCGTGCGTCGTAGTGCGCAACCTCCGAAGGAAGCGCCGGTCGAGGGCCGACGAGCGACATGTCGCCGAGCACGACATTGAGAAAGTTTGGCATCTCGTCGATGGACGTGCGCCGCAGGGTCTTCCCTAGACGATGGAGGCGCGGGTCGTTGCGGATCTTGAAGACGGGGCCGTCGACTTCGTTCAGGTGATACAACTGCTCGCGAAGCGCGTGGGCTCTGCTGACCATCGTCCGAAGTTTGTACATCTTGAAGCGCCGACCGTTCATCCCGACCCGCTCCTGCGCGTAGAACGGCACGCCGCGAGTGACGGCGACAATCGCAACGGCGGCAGTAACGATGATCGGCAAGCAGAGCAGTAGGAACGCCAAGCCCAGGACGATATCCGTAAGCCGCTTGGCATACACCCAAGCGGTCGGCACTTCACGTTCGGTAACGAAATCCTGAACTGCAAACTGCATCGCGCGCGTTACTCCTCGAACGCCTATAGCGCCGCGGCACGCGAGAGATGGGAATCCGACGAGGTGTTAGAACCTCGGCTCGCCCCGTGGCAACGTGCTTGGCGTGTCAGACTCTCGACGAGCTCTACACATGAGCTGGTCGATTGCCGGGCGTGGGAATTCCCGGCAGGCCCCCTGCTCTCCTCTGCAGATCCGGCGGGAAGCCCCCTAGGGAGGTCGGAAATGGTACCGTCGTGACTGTCCGATTTGGGAGGTTCTGCCTTCCGCCTTGTCTTCGGCTACTGTTGGTGTTTTCGTCTTTGGCCGTGCTCCTGACGTGGGCACGCGCCGACGCGGCGACGATCATCCGCTTGCGCGCCGACCATATCGCCTTTTATTACGATCGTTTCGTCATCCAAGCGGACGGGAATGTCGATGTGCGAACAAGCGACGGGATGGAAATCCACGGTGACGCGTTCTCGATGGACCTGAAGCTCAACCGTTTCCTGGTCGCCGGCGACGTGCGCTTACATACGCGTAATGCTACTCTTTCGGGCGCCGCCGTCTCGGATTTCCTAGACTTCAGTCGCGTGTATTTCATTCCGGTCACGACCGCGCCTGATCGCTGGACCTTTCTCAACGGAGATTTCGCTCACCCCGTCATGGGGCGGATCATGCCCGGCGATACGTTCGCGTTTGCCGACAGCGGCGTCCACCAGGCGGATCTCACGTCTCGCACCGCAGTCATCGGCGCAGACTCGTTCGTGCGATTCAGCAATGTCACGGCCTATTTCTTCGGTGCACCCGTTCCGCTGCCCAGCTTTTACGTCAGCTTCGCACCGACGCCCGCTCTTGCGCGCAACTCGCTCTCCGGCGCAGACCTCGACTTAACCTATCAATTTGCCGGGAACGCGAACTTCATCTCCGCCCTTCACTTCCGCTACGATCCGATCAACCACGAGTACCTGAGCTTCGAACAGCACTTCGCCGGGCAACACGAGTACGCGGTTTTCTCTCTCAACCCGGCAACGACGCCCGCAAAGTTTTGGAACCTCATGACGGGCGATACGCTCTCGACCCGCTTCGAGGTCACGACGTTCACCCAACTCTATACGTACCAATACGGATTCGGAAAGCCGTATGCTTCGGCACAGTATACCTACGTCACCGCGGTTGAGGCGCTCCCGCGCTGGTCCCTGCAAGCGCAGGGGCTCTTCACGAACTACAATATGCTCGGCCCAGGCGCGACTGGGGTTTTCCCCAACGGGTCCACGATCGGCGAGTTGAACCACCCGTCACAGTTGGAACTAACGACGAACTCGTTCCAGACGCGGATCTTCGGCTCGCCGTTCTATGAGCAAATCTTCTTCGGCATCGGCTTCAACCACGATTCCTCTGTCGCGCCGCAGATTTTCGGCTCAGGAGGAGGTCTCCAGTCGTATGGCGGCGTTGTCTACACGACGATCTATAATCAGACTGCCGGATTCACCCTCTCGATGCCGAGGTGGACGTTCGGGAATCCCAACAGCGCTTGGAACCGATACACGCTCTCCAGCAGCTTCACGAAGGAGCGCGAGTGGTATTCCGTCCCGCATCACGTCGATACGACGACCTTCAACTCCACCCTCAGTCGGCAGTTCTCACGCACGATCGGCGCGTTCGTAGGCTACACGATCGAAAACACCGGTGACTATTACGCGCACGGCGCCTACTCGGTGTCTTCGCCGTTCATCAACGGTATCTACGATCCCGGATTCGAAGCGTTCAAAGGCGTATGGACGCAGCGCACGCTCTCGCTCGCGCTCAACTACGTGCCGAGCCCCGAGTTCACGCTAAGCCTTCTGGGGCGCCGGCATGATGATTTCCCCGTTCCGGTCCCTGGCGTTTTCCCGCTGCCGGTCACGCTCACTCCGCTTGGGGCATTTGTCTCGACGCAGTTCCTCGGGCAACCTCCGCTCGATCTCACGGCAGAGGTCCATATGCGACTCCTTCCCCACCTCTCGGTCGACGTCGCTCGCACCGACTACTTCGGCTTCGCCACGCTCAAGTGGAGCCCGAACTTCATCGTGCAGTTTTCACAATGAATCTCACTGTAAGACGCGTATGCGCGGTAGTCTTGTTCCTTGCGACCGGCATGCTCGCGATCGGCAACGCCGGCGCACAACAGATCCGCGTCACCGGGCAAATTCTCGCGTATCAAAACGGCTACATCTTCTTCACGACCGGTGACGGCTTCCGGGTTTCGCCCAGCGTCGTCATTCACGACGCAAGAACCGGCGGAGCCACTACACTGCAACCGCAACCGCGCCTGTGGGCACGGACGACCTTTGACCAGAACGGAGCGGTCGTCGAACTCGACCTCTCGCGTAGCGCGCTTCCGCCCGAGGGGGATTTCTCGCTCGTGCAGCGCTTCGCCGTCGCGCTTTCTACGCCCGTGCCGAATCCCGACCTTGCCGGCCCGACTCCGACGACCACCGGTCCATATCACGTGGCAACCGGTGCGCCGGTCCTCGTCGTCTTCGAAGTCGAGATCCCGCCCTCGACGCCGCTCAATGCTTCCGTCTACATCACGACCGACGCGAGCGGTTGGAACCCGCAGGCGATTCCAATGCATCGCATCGATGCTCTGCATTTTTCAGTGGTCGAGCGCCTCGCGTCGGGAACCACATTTCATTACCTCTATACGCGCGGTTCGTTCGCTTCGGAGGAGCGCAGCGAGGGCGGCCTCGAACCAAAGCCCCGAACCGTCCTCGTCTCGAACGCCGATAGCCAGGTTTACAACAACACCGTCTATCACTGGGCGGACGAACCGCTGCCCGGGCAAGTGATTCAGCCGAATGTCTTCCCGACGCCGTACAATCCGAACCCCTTCCCGAATCTACCCCCGGGGATTCACACACCGCACCCATAGCGCGCTCGCCGGAAGGGCATCCAACCGGGTTACAGAAGTGGACGCGAGGCCTAGATTCACAAGGCGTTTATGCGACCTTTAAATGCGCTGCTTTCTTCCAGGTACGTCACGGTGATAACGAGCGTGCTCAGGATCTCCGTTGGATCGTTCTGGCTGTTCCTGGGGCTTTCCAAGTTTACCAACGCCCAGGCATTCCTGCCTCCGGGCGGCTCTTTCGGGCATTTAGTCGCCAACGATCTCGGGTTGACAAATTCCGGCTGGTACCATTCGTTTCTGTTGAACGCCGTCCAACCGAACGCCGAGCTTCTTGCCCAGGTTATTCGGTTCGGCGAAGTCTTTGCCGGGGCGCTCCTTGTGCTAGGACTCTTTACGAATCTCGGCGCCGTCCTCGCTATGTTCCTATCCATCGCGTATTTTCTCTTCGACGGGGGCTTCTTAGGCGATCACGTTGCTCCGCTTTCGAGTTGGCCGGCCATCGTAATGGTCGCATTCGTGTTTGCGGGTGCTCAACTTATCTTTCGAACGGGACGCTCCACAGGCATCGATGGAGTTCTTGCAAGGCGTCAGGTAGCCTCGGCCGATTCGCCAACAGTCACGGCGGGACCGAGCGATAGCCCAATCAGCGCTTATCTAACGAAGGATAAAGTCGAAGCAGAATCCTTGCCGACAGCGGCCAATGCCGAGCATCTTACGGAAGCCTTGCACCGATCAGGCGCGCTCAGGAACGGTCGCGTTCGCAATGTCGCGGCGGCGGAGAGCGTTCCCGCAACGAATGGAGCACGGATCATTCGGCTGCGCCTGACATACGATGGCGCGGCCGCTGACGCTCCGAGTTCCGTCATCCTGAAGACTGGGCCCTCCGACACCGCAGGCGGTCCGTGGCATGCAGGCCGCCAAGAGATCGCATTCTACACTCAGATCGCGCCCGCGATTTCGGATCATCTCGTCCCGCGCTGCTTCGAAGCCCGCTGGGACGAGAACATGAAGACAGGGCACCTCCTACTCGAAGACCTCACGGATTCGCACGTCGTCGCCACCATGTGGCCGCTGCCACCGACGGCGGTGCAATGCCAGAGCATCGTGCAAACCCTGGCGCGCCTGCATGCCGGCTGGTGGGACGATCCCCGCCTCGGCATTTCCGTAGGAAGCTGGCTCGACTCCGATGCCATGAACCGGCGCCTACAATATTTCGCTGAAGCGTTCTCGCGCTTCACCGATCATGTCGGCGACCGCTTGTCACCCGCCCGACGCGACCTTTATAAGCAATTGCTCGATGCAGCACCCCAGCTTCTCGATCGCTACAACTCACATCGCAACGCCACGATCGTTCATGGCGACTCCCATGTCTGGAACATCTTCCTGCCGCGCAATGGCGGCGACGACATCCGGTTCTTCGATTGGGCCGGCTGGGAAGTTGGTATCGGGTCAGACGATCTTGCCTACATGATGGCGTTGCATTGGTACCCCGACCGCCGGCGCCGGATCGAGCGACCGCTGCTGGACAGCTACCACGCAGCGCTCTTGGCTCACGGCGTGCGCGGTTACGACCGCCGCGCGCTCGACGATGATTATCGCTTGTCTGTGCTGTGGCAGATCACGACACCCGTGTGGCAGGCCGACAACAACGTCCCGCCTGTGGTTTGGTGGGATCATCTCGAGTGCATCCTGTCGGCAATCGACGATCTCAGCTGTCGCGATTTGCTCGCCTGATTAACCCATCATCTGGCTGATTCCGGATGGCTAGGTCTTACCGATCGGCTGCCGAATCCGAGTCTCTCGTATGAAGTGTTTTGTCATGACCGTCACCTCTCTGGCGATAGCAACATTAGCACTATTTGCAAGCCCTAGTCCGGCATCAGCAACGCAGTTGAACCTATGCAATCAAACATCTGCGCATCTTGAGGTTGCAGTCGGCTATTATTCCGCTGGACGGGGCCAGACGAGTACCCATCTGTCGGGGCCTTTCGTATCGACCGGATGGTGGGACCTTTCTCCCGGACAATGCCGTAATTTTGCTAATCCTTTTAATGCTCGCTATATGTTCTGGTGGGGAGCGCAACGCATTGGCATCAATTCCTCCAGTAGTATGTGGAATACTAACGGCATTGATCATTTCTGCATACCAAATTTTCATGGACCAGCGGCGGAGATATCCGCCTACTGGACGTTCGTACGTAAAAATGAATCGAAAGCTGCCTGCGAAAGCAGTAGCAGTAACCCGGCAATCGGCCACAATCTTTGGGTTGCAGCCCGTAAAGTGGACCTTCTGGCGAGCCCAACAGTTAACTTTACCGGTCAGTAAGGGCAAACAACGAGGATGGGAACCTAGTGTTATCACTACCTGGACGATCTCAGCTGCCGCGATTTGCCTGCCTAACCTTGCGGGTGATCTTCACGTCGAATCGGTAAGGATAGCCCGTCCGACTGTCGCTGTGAAAGAAATGGCACTCTAGGCCAAGGCTATCGCAAGTCCGTTCAATCGACGGCGCGTCCCACCACGTTCCCAGCTGGTCACGTCCGGTCATCCGTTCCCATGTTCCTCTTAGCCGCCGGCGCATCGTATTGTAGAAAACCCCTTTGCGGTCGCGATCCGGAACCTCCGCCAATAGAATGATGCCTGAGTCCGACAAAAGACTGGTGATGTTACGCAGCAGTGTTACCAAGTCTCTCTTGTCGAAATACTGAAGGCCGCGAACCATTGCGACTTTTGTGAAAGGCTCTGCAACGAACTTGCGCAGATCGCCTACGTCCAGCACATCCATGCGAAAATAGGTTACGTTGCTCGGTCTGTGATCGCTGTTGGCGATTTCGATCAACGGCTGAGAAAAGTCGACGCCGACCACGCGATGACATCTACCAGCGAGTTCCTTGGTGATGAGTCCGTTGCCGCAGCAGAGATCGAGCAGTATGTCATCCGGCTTAATGTCGAGACGATCGCAGATGTCGACAATCGACGCTTCGATTTCCAAGGCGGTAACGGGCTGCCCACCGACCGTGTTCTTGACCTGGCGAAGGTAATCGGTCCTAGCAAATTTCCTTGGATAGGTGACCCAATAATCTTTCCAGTTCATGGCAGGAGCGTTAGCCCCTCAGCTTCACCGATCGTCTCGCGAACTATCGTGGCTACGCGCTGCATATCGTGTGCATCGTAACGTTGATCGCAAGGCAACGTCATGATTTCCGCTGAGAGCCTATGGCTGTCTGCGAAGACTTCTGGGACAAGGTCGCCTAGTTCCCAATGGACCGGCGGGTAGATTTGATTAGCGAAACAGAGGCTCTCCCTGATCCGATCGCGCTCTTTGACGCGAATCGGGAACCCCAGCGGTACGACGGCAGACGGGCGCGTCGGGGAAGAGGGCGAGGTCGCCGAGGTCGGCCACCAGACTGTCGTAGTTCGCCCTTCGGCGGTGACGGATAGCGTCGTAGTCGAAACAACTGGCGAGCAATAATCGCGACAGCTCGCTCATTCGGAAGTTACCCACCGGGGCGGAGGCCTGGGCTTCCTGAAACAAGTCGAACCAGCTGCGATCGCCGCCGTGGACGTCAAATTGCCATCTCAGAATCGAGGCCTTGAAAGCCTTTAGCCACCAGTCGGGCGGCGGCGGCTCCAGTTCGATTTTGCTGCGATCAAGAGGCCGATTAAAGATAAGGATACCCACCGTCCGGCACACCGAGAAATTTCCTCGGACTGAAGACGGCAAAGTCACCTTGCCGGCCGGCTCCATCGCTGAGCAGCGCCTGGGCTGCATCCTCAATCAGCGAGGCTCCCCGGGCGCGCACTGCATCGGCGTATTCAACGCCGCTGAGAAATCCGAAATAATCGACCATGACTACCGCATCGCGCGGTTCAAATTTCATCGAGCCAGGACGAGGATTGCACAGCGAGATCGTAGTCCATCGGGTAGAAGCGCGTCGCGCTTCCTCCTCGCGCACCGCAATTGCCAGCGCGACGCACAAATACGACGGCAACCACACCCGGCGCGGCCGGAGGTGGCGGATCAGTAGCGCCATCGCCGAGGTTCCGTTAGCGAGAAACATGCTCTCGCCACTGAGAAAGGACGGAAGTGGGCCATCGGCGCCGAAGGTCGCGACGTCCAGTCCAAACATGCCGCCGACGATGGACACACGACTCATCCTTTCACCGTGGACCCGAACAACACCCAGGGTGCCTGCGAGCGTCAACGGCAAGCCGTCGGAAACGTCCTGCAAGTAAAAAATCATGCCGTCGCCAACCCATGCGCCGGTTTTGGTCTTGCCCTCGGCACCGGCATGGCTTAGGAGCGGTCCGTCCGGTCTCCCGAAGCGAACCTCAGTGGCCGCGGCTGCCGCCGATGTCCATTCCAACGTGACTGCAGCGCGGCCTGGGGATCTCAAAGAAGCGACGGCGGGATTCGGAGATGCGACGAGAAAGCCCACAGCTTGTTCACGCCTAAGGCGAAGATGGGACCGAATTCTCCAGTTTCGGCAACAAGCCAACGCCATCGCGCCTTGCTCCACAGTTGTTCAAATCGAGACCACAGCCGGAACAGCAGTGGAGTGCGGTAGAGCCGTGATCGGCGAGCCAGCATTGGAAAAAGCTCCTCGCCCGTCAAGCCATACCCCGCACAGTAGGGTTCCAGCCAAGCTGGTTGACCTTCTGAGGGCGAGGGAGAGAAACTTCCCCGCATTCCCGAAGTCGCGCTCCTTCTCGTACTCCATCGCGGCCAAGTACGAACGCTCGCAAATTGCCGGCCTCGATTGAATCGTGGTATTTCTCGCCAAGTACGTTCTGCACTCGCTCGTAGCCATATACAAACGCCGCCCATTGACTGGCTCGGCTCAATGACGAGAACCCGCTGCTCGCATGCTGCCGAAAGACGCTCATCACGCGGTCGATGTATCCCACGGGCCCCAGTCGGGAAGCCATGAGTCCGATGAACCAGTCGCTCAGCAACCAATCGCTCAGCAATTGCGTCCCTGCACGAAGTTCGCCCGCGACCTCCCGCCGAATCATGATCGTCGACATCTGACCCATGGCGTCCTTCAGGAGATTTTCGGTCGTTACGCTTTCCCCCGGTAAGAAACAGTTCGTTTTCCACGATTCGTGATCCGCTGCTTCATATTTCGATCTTGCAGTTGTGGAAGCACATCGAATAGCCGGGACGTGCCTCGAGAAAATCTACTTGCCTTTGCAGCTTGCTGAAATCCGTCCAATAATCGTCGCCGTCCAATGTCGCAATATACTCGCCTTGGCACATCTCCAGGCCCAGCAGGAAGTTCTCAAGGCCCTTATCTCCGGAATTCTTCTCTCGACACGAAAGGCGCACTTGATCTGGACACCGCGCTGCGAACTGCTCGATGATGCTCCGTGTCCCGTCGGTGGAGGCATCATCACCGATGACGACCTCGAATGGGAACGTCGTCTCCTGCGCGAGTACACCTTTCCAAGGCGGCCCTGATGTGGCGTTTCGTGGTTGTACGTCGTCACCAAGACGCTGACTTTTGGCTTCATCCCCGTCGTCATGGCCGTTCCTCGACCGCGATCCGAACAACGCCCAAAGTGTTCTCGAGCGTCAACGGTAAGCCGTCAAAGACGTTCTGCAAGTAAAAGATTGTGCCGTCGCCAACCCATTGATCGGTTTTCGTCTTCCCCGAACCACCCGTGTGGCTGATGAGCGGTCCGTCCGGTCTCCCCAAGCGAACCTCGACCGCGCGAGTTGCCGCCGACGTCCATTCCAAAGCGACCGAAGAAAGGCCCGCATTCCCCGCAGAAGATGGGTCGGGGTTCGGGGATGCGCTAAAACACCACGGCTTCGCCACGCTCGAGACGGAGATGCGACCGCATCTGCACGGTGGCATCCAGCCGGCGCCACCGTACCTCAGCCATCAATCGTTCGAGTGGGAACCAAAGGCGAAACAGCATCGGAAAGCGGTAGAGCCGCAATCGCTGGGTAAGCTTCCGGAGCAGCTCGTCGCCCGTCAAGCCGTACCCGGCACAATAGGGTTCCAGCCAAGCCGGCTGACCTTTGAGCGAAAGAGCCTGAACCATCGCGTCCTTCAGCAGGTCTCGGGTCGTTACACTTTCCATCGGGAACGGCCTGTGCACCATTTCCCACGGTTCACGATCCCCGTTTTCATATTCGACCTTGCAGTTGTGAAAGTACAGGGGATAGTCAGATCGTGCGTCGAGCAGATCTGCTTGCCGCTGCAGCTTGCCGATATCCGTCCAATAGTCATCGCCGTCCAACGTCGCGATATACTCGCCCCGGCACATTTCCAGGCCCAGCAAGAAGTTCTCGTTGCCCCCATCTCCGCAATTCTTCTCTCGGAACGAGAGGCGCACTTGGTCCGGATACCGCGCCGCGAACTCCCCGACGATGCTTCTGGTCCCGTCCGTGGAAGCGTCGTCACTGATAACGACCTCGATCGGAAAGGTCGTCTCCTGCGCGAACACACCCTCTAGCGCGGCCTTGATGTAGCGTTCGTGGTTGTACGTGATTACCAAGACGCTGACTTTGGGCTTCATCCGGCCCTTTCCGTTGCCGGCATTTGACTCTTCTTGGCCCTAATGGCGGCAGCGCGCTCGCATGCGAAGTGTATCAGGCCACAGATCCGCGAGACCTCATCGATGCCCACGGCGGTGCCGTTAGGTAGGCTCAAGACTTTGGCGCTCAACCCCTCCGTCACGGGCAGGTGCATGCCGGCGGAGGGACTTAAATCGCGGTACGGCTTCATCTGATGGCATGGGGGAAAAGTACCGTCGCGCCAGCACGTTTTCATGCCATAAGATCTGCTGCAGCTCATCGCGGCTGAGTCCTATCTCGTCTCTCTCCACTTCCACGACGATGGAATGGAAGTTACACGACTCACGCTCATCATATTCGACCATGCGAATGCCTGGAAGCGAGGAAAGTTCGCGACGGTAGTACGTGTAATTTTCACGATTCGCACGTACGAACTCGCCCATCGCCTCCAATGAGCACAAGCCCATCGCTGCGGAGATCTCGTTCAGCTTTCCGTTGATTCCTAAGCTTTCTACGCGGTCGATGTCGGCGAACCCGAAGCTTCGCATGAGCCGCACACGTTCCGCGAACTCCGGATCCCGCGTTGCGACGGCTCCACCTTCGAAAGAGTTCAAACACTTGGTGGCATGGAAACTCAAAGTCTCCGCCACGCCGAATCGGCCGAGCATCGTATGATTATACGAACATCCGATGGCGTGCGCGGCATCGAAGAGGAGTTGCAGCCCATGTGCATCCGCGATTTGTTGAAGCCCCGCGATGTCGCATGCCCTCCCCCAAAGGTGGACGCCGAGAATCCCCGACGTACGCGGTGTGATCAGCTCCGTCACGCGAGCCGGGTCGATGTTGTGCGTGACTGGATCGACGTCGCAGAATACCGGCGTGAGCCCCTCCCAAAGCAACGCGTGAGGCGTGCCAATGAACGTAAACGATGGGACGATCACCTCGCCGGTCAGACCGGCTGCCCGAATCGCCAACTCAAGGCCGTCATTCCGCTGAAGACGACAACGCAGTGTTCGACTCCCATGAATTTCGCCAAAACTGCATTCAATTTCGCAGAGATATGGGCCGTCGTTGGTTAGCCAGCGTCGGTCCAGTGCTGCATTGATGCGCTCGAGGAAGCGACGACGATCGCCGATGTTCGGGCGTCCGACGTGCAACGGCGCCGGGAATTCCGGCAAGCCGCCAAAGATGGCGAGGTCTTCAATTATAGCTTTCCCTCGATGCATACCGAAGTTCACAACTTCGCCGCACAGGGGCGGGTGGCCCTTGACCTACAACATGTATCGGCGCCCTGCAGCGGGAAATCGCCGCTCTCTGGGAAACGTCAGCCAAAGAGGAGCGCCGCGAACTCTACCAATGCCCCTTACCGGCTATCTGCATCCGGGATATGCTCAGGCTCTATCTGAGTTTGGAACGCCCACCGAACTGCCGCGTAGCGGGGCATGGTTTCTCAAACGGGCGATTCCGGGACAGACCGATTTCGACGGGATGGGCTGCTATCCGTACCTGGCGTGCCAGGACTGGTCGGCCCTGGCAGCCGATCTTGAAGCACTTGGAAGCGAACTGGTGAGCTTCGCCGCAACGCCGGACCCCTTCGGTCAATACACATCGGCAGATCTTCAGCGAGCCTTTCCGGATGTCGTGATTCACTTCAAGGATCATTACGTCGCGGATCTGGGCCAGCCGCTGGACAAGATCATCTCCAAACATCACCGCCGGCTCGCGGAGAAAGCCTTGCACAAGATCGAAGTTGAGTGTTCCCCAGAACCGCTCAATTTCTCGACGATCTCGTGAGCCTTTTTGAACTGACGATCCAGAGATTCCAGATCGGCGGAATCCGTGCATACTCGAGGGAGTCGATCGCCCAACAACTTGCCTTGCCCGGGTGCTTCGTGTCACTGGCGCGTTACCATGACCAAGTGGTCAGCGCACATGCCGGCCTCGTCCACGGCATTGCCATGCCGACCAGCACCAACACCACGGATGATGGGCTCTGATGGCTCTCCGGAGCCTGCTCTGCAGGAAATCAATTGCTGCCGAGGAAGGGCCTGGCTGGATCAGGCGATGCCGGCATCGAAGATGCACGACGTCGGGTTGAGTCACCAGATGTTCACTTGGAACACCACCGGCATCTGTCACCACCAGGTATCGACCACCAGGGCACTCACCACAGATGGCTGACCACTCTTCATCACCACAACGCCTGCTGCCCGCGCCTTCAGCAAGGGAAATTCAACTAACTCTGATTCACTGGTCATGCTCTCCACCAAATGGTCGGATGCTGACACACAACACCAACACCAGGCTGGAGTGATCTGATGAGCAACACACAGCCACACCCATCATCAGCCTGCAGCAACATCTCCTGCACCTGCCAGGCCTCCACGTGGTGGATGCTCTGGAGCCCAGGAAGGCAGCGTCCACTCCCTGCAGGCCAGGGTTCTCGTTCGGATCACCCTGAATCACTACGCGATCGAATCCTCTACATCGGTGAAATCAACTACCCGACTGCCCAGGCCATGCTACACGCGGTGCAAACCGGCAAACCGGCATTTGAGAACGTGTTCGGCGTACCGCTTTTCGAATATCTCGCACGACGGCCGAACTTGGGCAGCATTTTCAACCATCTGATGAGCGAGGACGTGAGCGACCGAGCCGCCGGAATCGTCGATGCTTACGATTTCAGCGATGCTATGACGATCGTCGATGTCGGTGGTGGAAGCGGCACGCTGCTGGCCGCGATCTTGCGCGCTTGTCCCCGCGCCAAAGGTATCCTTTTCGACAGTTTCCCAGTCATTGCCGAAGCCCGCGAGTCTCTCGGCCAAGCTGATCTGGCCAGCCGGATCGAGCTGATGGAGTGATGTCTTCGGCGACACGCTGCCGCCGGGCGCCGACCTCTACCTGCTCTCTCGCATCATCCACGATTGGGATGACCGGCGAGCGGGGCAGATTCTACGCGGCTGTCGCAATGCCGCGCGCGCCGAAAGTCGGTTGCTGCTGATAGAAGAACTCATGCCGGTGCATGTGGCGGACGCTCCGGCAACCGTCGGCAACGATTTCAGCATGTTGCTGCTCACGGGTGGCTGAACGAAGCGAATCCGAGTACCGCACGTTGCTCGCCGCCGCCGGATTTCGGCTGACCGCGGTTATCCCATTTGATTCGACCCGCATCTACGGAATGAAGACGCCAACTCGAACTGGGCGATCCTGGAATGCCGACCTGGAGATGGCCATGTAACTTGCTGCTGATTGCCGATTCAGTCGGCTGTTTACCCTTCGACGCTCTCGGTCTGAAGGCCGAGACGCTCTAGGTATGATCCGTCTCATTTCCAACTTGACGGGCCAATAGTGCCCGCCGAAGTCGTGCTGCCGCCTGGCGCGAAACCGGGAACGGAGACTGACGGCATCTATGTCGTCGGCGACGATTCGCTCACCTGTTGCTTGATCGCTCCGCACGCGAGCCTACTCGTCCGAAAAGACGAACCTGCAGCAACCTGTGCGTCAACGTCTATGTTCCCGACGTGGGGCCGTTCCTCAAACAGGCACAATCTCTTTCGATCTCCATTGACGCCCTTCCGGGCTATATTGCGATCGAAAACCTCACCGAGGGGCCCGACGATCGATGCGTCTCGATCCCCCCAGTTCTGCGCGCCAAGAAAGGAGATATCGCCGTCCGACTGGACTCGGGCATCGACTATGTCCCCAGCAAGGCGGGCGTGAGCAGCGATACGCAGCATTACGGCCTCGTGCTTTTGAGCATCTACTTTGAGTAACGCTGGGTCGAGCCGCACGCGCCTACTTCTGCTCGCTGGGCTCGGTTTGTTCTTGGCGGCAGCGTTGATCGCGATTCTGTACGCCCTCACGCTGCCACCGCTGGGTGGCGCACACCTCGCCGTGCTCGCCGGGATGCAGCCGGATCCGCATCTGCTCACGGGATGGCTCTGGAAAATATTCCTCGGCCGGCCTTCGATCCACGGATTTCCGGCGCGTGTGTGGTCGGCCCTGGCCTTCGCGCTCGTTATTTTCCCCGATTGCGATGGTGCTATGCCGCCGGCAATTGGGATTCGGTGCCGTACTCTGCGGCTTGATCCTAGTGAGCTCACCACTTACGTTCGGCGTTCTTCTCAATCCCGCTCGGCGGAGAGGATTTCATATCACTCGCAATCGTCGTGGTGATGGCATTGGACATTGCGGGTTTTTTGAGGATGTCTCCGGCGGTTCGATGCGCGCTCGGTGCGGCTCTCGTGCTCCAGGACGTCCGGCTTGCTCCGGCCGCGTTTCTCTACCCGCTGCTCGCGGGTGGATCATATCAACAGGTACTGGCCCAGTTCGCAGTGGTGCTAGGCGCCGTCGCGTTACGTGCGTTCGTGGTTCCCTCGACCCTTCCGATCCGACATCTGGCGATCGATTCCACGGCTGGCCCTGCGACCATCGTTGCGATCGGCCTCGTCCTCTTCGCGGTCGTGCCGCTTGTGCTCTTCGGCATCCGACGCCGCGCCGGCGCGATCATCGCTTTGACCGGGGGACCCTCTCTTCGGACGGTCACATTCGGCGCGACGGCGGCCGTCATGGGGATGTTCTCGGTGACGGGCGACCCTTCGCTATACTGGCTCTGCGGCGAAGCCGCCCTCGTGGTCGGGCTGGTCTCGTCGGGCTTACTAAACGAGGAACGCTCGCGGGGAGTCCTTACCGTTGCCCTTCTCTGCATTCTCGTTGCTCAGCTGGCGCTCTTCGTGCGGTTCCGCAACGATCTTCCGGCTGTCGCCTTCACCCGAGCCGACGGCGTCTTGCGAGGCACTCTGGCAACCGACGCAGCAGGCGAAACGCCCCTTTGCATGGTCGTCGACAACTCAGGTACGCAACACGTCCTCGCTAATGGCACATTTTCCACGTTGAATCCCGCGACCACCCCGTTTCGCGTCGTTTCCAACGCGAGCGACTGCCTCGATGCCGCTCGGGGGACCGATCTCGTAATCATCGAGAACATGATGGCCACGAACTGGGGGCCGGGCGGCATCGAGCTTGCAAGGTCCGCGCAGATTGCATCCGAGGCACCATACGTGCTCCCGGTCGAAAGCGGCATCGTCACTCCCCACACGCATGCCGGCACGCCCACCGGATTTGGAGCGTTCGGAAACATGACCGATACGCCGGTGGGGGCTGTTGGCGATTTCACGGTCCTGTCCGGATTCTCTTACCGCTTCAATTGCGTACCGCGTGGCAATTGGCTCGCATTTGCGATCGCCGCCATTCCGCACGCGGCATTTACGTACGAGGTTCTCGTCGATAGTGGCGGGGGACCGCGTCCCATTAACACTCAGAGTTTGCCGTCCTCGCCCGGCAGCGAGAGCCCTCCCGCGGGAACGCCATACGAGGCCACTCAGGCATGGCAGTTGCACATCGTCGCGCTCCCCTCGACGCCGGCGTGCCGGTCCATCATCTTTAGCGTACCGGCGCGGTCCGGCGTTCCGGGGACCTGGGTGACGGTTGTCGGGGCGAGCCTCCTGGACAACGTCAATCCTGAACGTCCGCAAAGGGGGAACGGAGTAGTGTTCGTCTGGATGAGGTTTAGCGAAGGCCTGATCCTCGCTCACCTGTGCCTTATCGCAGCGTACCTTGTCGGCGCGAGCTTCCTGCCGCCGCGGGACGACGTCGCGCCAGAGGAATCCGCTTCGCAGAGAATGGTACACACCGTGTGCACGTGCGGCCTCGGGTTCGCCGCGATCGGCTTCGCAAGCTTTTTCCTGGCGCTCATCGGATTCTTGAACCTACCGGCGGTTCTCGCTGCAATCGTTTCTTGCGCTGCGATCGGTAGCCTTTGCCAGAGAGAGTCGCCCTTCCAAGCCGCGTATTGGGTCAGCCGCGGCCGTGCTCTTGGAACTTCTTGGGACGCACCGCTGCTCGGCATCTACTATCTGATGCTCGGGCTCGCGTTCCCCGCAATGAACCTGTCGAACATAGGCAGCGACCCCGTAGCCTACCATCTAGCGTACGCAGCCGACTGGGCGGCCAGCGGGCGGCTCACCGTCGACCCGTTCCTGCGCAACGTGTTCTATGCCAGTAACTTCGTGCTGCTCGACAGTCTCCTGCTCCTCCACTCCCAGGTCTTCGTCATGTTCCTGGTATGGGGTGACGGGCTTGCTCACGGCTCTGGGCGTCTTCGCGGGCGTGCGCTGGATTCTCAGCGAGCAGGGCATAGGCGCGGTTTGGGCTGCATTTGCAGCGCTATTCCTAACAACGCTCGCCGTTCTCTTCGCCCCATCGTACTTTCGTTGGCTTACGTCAGCCTACATCGACGTCCCAATTGGAGCCTTCGCGCTTCTAGCAACGCTGTCCATCGTGATCGGCGTGCGCGAGAACAGCCGCGACTGGCTGATGGCTGCGGCGACGAGCGGTTCTTAATCGGAATGAAGGAGTCGTTTCTTCCGCTCGTCGCCGTCTTCGGCATCGCGCTTGGATCGCCGCACGGCATCTTCACGTGAAGCGAAGAGCGACGCTTGCGCTGCTAGCGTTATTGGTCGCGGCGTCCAGTCCCTGGTACTTGCGCAACTGGATTGCAACGGGTGATCCGATCTGGCCCGTGCTCAATCTCGCGCTATACCGACACGATGCTTTGATGACGCAAGGTGAGGAGGCGGCGCTCGCAGGAGATCCCCAATGCTCGGTCGCCGGTAGCGCTAGCGACCCTTCCATTCCGGGCATTTCTAGATCCGGGCGGCAACGATTTTAGAGAATACGGCACGTCCGCGCTGATCCTGGCACTCTATGTCCCTGCCATAATTTTGTTGATCATGCTGCCGCTGAAGCGAAAGTTGGTGAAGACGGACTCGCTGATAGCCATCTTCATTCTATGCATGCTCATAGCCTACTGGGCGCTGAGTTCGACACTTCTGCGATACGCGATTCTGTTCTTCCCGCTGCTGGCAGTGTCCCTGGCGATGACGATCGGTTTGCCGTTTATACGATGGCACTGGCGCGGCCCGATGGTCGCTGGTGCGCTCGCGGCCCCAGACCGTCATGATCCCGGCTTCCCGGGACTGTCGACTATCTCCATCAGACCTATCTCTCCCAGTATCGCTATCTTCCGGAGTCATACTCCAGTGATTCCCAGCATCAATTGCGCTTCTCCGATGGATACGACGAAGAGGAGTTCGTAGCTGCATTGCTAGAAAGAGGACATGAACGGGGTCGCGTTTACGTGCTTGGTTCGAGGCTCGATTATTACTTTCGGACTCATGGCATCCAGACCGCCGGTGACTGGGTTGGCCGAGCTGGTTATTTCCGACTCTATCGCGCCGTCGATGCTGACATGGCACTCAATTCTGGACGATCTCGGCGTGACGACGGTCCTGATCGACCCGGCGAGCACGTTCGGCGGCCTCGATGTTCCGCTCGGCCGTCAACTCACCTCGCATGGATACTGCGTGGAGAACATTCCGCACAGCGTATATCAGCTTTACCTCCGATGCGCAAAGCGGTCAGCCGCGATGTCCTCGCGGAACGACCGCGAGCATTCCATGAACTCCTCGAATGTCATGCGGCCCATTCGCTCGTACAGCAACGGCCCCGGATGAGGGCGCTCTTGGATGCGCTTCGGATCGACCGTGCCGACGTGCTCGGTGCGACGCAGAACCAAGTTGACGAAGGATTCTGGGAAAAGCCCTATCCACGTGCGAACTTGAGAGCGATATGCAAGGAAAAGAAAGGCGTTCTGCCAAGCCTCCCGCAGGCTCAGCCGGCGTCGCTCAAGCGCCGCTTCGATACGGAGTGGGGTGAGCGTACGGAAGAGCTTGCCGGGCACGCCGAAGCCGTGATAGAAGGGTACTTGTCGTAACGCCGTGCCCGCTTCGAAGTATTGAGCAACCGCCAGTGCCACAACGTGCGAGGCATCGTGGTCTTGGTGTCCACCCTCCCAAGCGAGGCAATAGATGCGGTCCGGGCGGACCGCCAAGGTTTCTGTAACCCATGTGATCAACGCCCGATAGCTTTGCTCGAGATGCCGAACGAGTTCCCCATCGCCGATGCCGAGCAGGCTTCCGAGAAAAAAGACATTACGCCTATCGATGCCGAGCTTGCCGAGGGCCCGAAGACTTTCGGCATCACGCGTCCCCGCCGCGACGCCACCCGCGGCGCCGTTCGTCAAATAGACGCCAGCACACGTCGTGTCCGGCGCGACGCTCCCTCGCAAGGCGTGCGGCGACCGCGTACTGATCGTCCTGATGAGCAAAGATGAAAAGGTCCAGCATTTCTTGTAGGCGACAAGGAGGATGGAGGAATTGCTGCTGACTACGGCGCGACCTCTAACTGTCTTTCTGACCAGAGATGGTGGGCGATCTATGACCCCACGAGGGTACGGGTTCTCGATTGCTCGACTAGCAAGGCCTTGTCGATTGTACGCTAGTGGGCGGCGTGGGGCGTCGATGCGATCGGTCACACCGGCTGAGCCCCGTAATTACTCGCGCCTACACATCGAACACGACGATTCCTCCGAAGCCATCTCATGAACCGATCCCGTACCTCCTAAGGCTACTGCAAATAATTCCAGGACGTTCGATTGCATTACCCCGCTTGAGGAACAGTCGACAGCGATGCTTCTCGAGCATTACGCCGAGATTGAGCGCTACACTGTTCTCCCGATTGTCGCCGCACAACAGTTCGAGGTCCCAGCGATAAGTGAGCCACTATAGAATGGGTAACTCGGGTCTCGACGCTGTCGCGGCGATGTTCGCGCCTCTCCGCGTTCTGGATATCGGGAAGCCCTGCCGTTTGCCTGGCTCGATCGCAACGTGCATGGCGCCTACGGGTTCATCGTTGATGACCTCGTGTCCGGAGTCATCGTCGGTTCTTGCGCCCGCCTGCTCCTTATGTTCTTGCGGTGAAGGTCTCCTGGCACCCCAGTCGATCATGCGGAGGCGTCGTCGGGCGGCAACCGCCGAGCGTGGACATTGACCAGGAGTTCACGATTCGTGCGCTGCGCGAACTGGACGTCGAACATCAACGCATTCAAAATCAGTTGAAATCCCATGAGAAACGGGAGGACCGCGAGCATTACCGTACCCGTAGTCCTTGCCACGTTCGTAGTGAGGCTTATCAACCACTCATAGCCACCAAATACTCCGCCGAACAATAGCAACAGCGAACCGGCTAGTAGGTAGAGCGTCCCGAGGTTGACGTCGAAAATGAAATATTGTATGAGGATTCGCCTGAATATCAGGCGGGCGAGCCTTCCAGGAAATTCACGAATGACCTGGCGTATGGAGAGCGAACTCTGGACGCCCGTATAGATGGTGGGCATCTCGACCTCGAGAATCGGAAGGCGTTTGAGGCCAAGCTCACAAAGCACGGAGGCTTCGAAGAAGTAGGAATCCGCAAAGAATTCCCATGGGAGCACACGCAGCAATCCGGCGTTGAATGCCAGGTACCCGTTGGTAGGGTCCAAGATGTTCCAGTAGCCCGAGGCGCACTTTAGAAGTAGCGACAAGACGGCATTACCAAAAAGCCGCCATTTCGGCATCAGGTGCAGCACACCGGGGTCGAAAAACCGATTCCCTTTGATACAGACGAGTGAGCGATCCTCAGAAAAAATACGCCGGATGACCGGGATGAACGCCGGATCCATCTGACCGTCTGCATCGATCTTGACAATAATGTCGGCGCCCTGCTCGAGGGCGTAGGATATGCCAGTCTTCATTGCCGCGCCGACCCCGCCGTTGGACTCGCGCTGAATGACGTGAACCGCGTCATTACCCCGATAGCGATCGCGAACGGCATCGCCCGAGTGCTGGGGGCATGCATCGTCTACGACGACGACCGTGTCCGCATACGGCAACGCGCGTGCAACGACCGCCGCAACCGTTTCCTTGCCGCGGTATACCGGGATGATGCAGAACAAGCGAGGGCCGTTACGCGCGCTGTTCACGCGTTCGGCTTCTGTCACGGGCACCGATTCCCTCGTTGCGAGAAGCGAAAAAACGAGGCTCTCACATGCCGATTCGCTGCGAACCTCGAAAACCACTCGCAGCCAAAATTCTTTAGCCCTGCAGGTTCTGCGCTAGATTCCGTGCGATTGCCCTTCCGCTCTTGATGGCGTAATTCGTCCGCGGTCCTCCGGATAGATCTGCGCCATGGTGCAGAGGAAGACATTATCGGGCCCAGCCCGAACACCCGGGATCATCGACGAATAGTTCCTTTCAACGACTGGTTGTGCGTATTCGGCTCGCCACACATGGTATTGCCGCAACCACGCGCGCGCGAACTCCGGGAACATCATCTTGAGGTATGGCAGGGCGTACTCCAGATACGCTTCGTCGGACATTGCGTACGTCGGGTCATCAGCCGGAAGATAGCGCGAAAGATAGACGATGTGCTCTCCGCCATACGTGCCCGCGGGCTCGAAGTTGGTATGCTCGATGATCCCGACGAATGGGAATGATGGATCGTTGACGTTGAGCCAATAAAGTGAACTTAGGCTGCGATCGAGGCGGAGAACCAGGCAGATGTTCGAGAGATATCGGATACGCCGCAATCGCTCGGTCTCGTCCTCACGCATGTGTTCGCGCAGTAACTCAGCGCTGATCGGCAACGCCGTGGTCAGAATTGCCGCGTCTGCCTCGATGGAGCCGTGCGAGGTCTCCACCGCAGCGAATTTTCCGTTCGACGAGCGCAGCCCTACGGCCGCATGATTCGTCAAGACGACGCCGCCCCTGCGCACGATTTCGGCTTCCAGCGCGCCGGCCAGTGCCGCGAAGCCGCCTTTGAAGTAGAGCAGAACCTCATTACCGCTCTTGTCGCGGCTACCACCGCGAAGGCAAAGCTTGTTCCATATCCAGACGGCCCCTATCTCGTCGGCAAGATTGCCAAACTTTCCGCGCAGCAGCGGTTCCCAAACGACGCGGTAGACCGTCGGCCCGCAAAGACTCAATAGCCATTCCCGCGCGGTCAGATGCTCAAGTTTGCGCCAGTCGCGCAGCATTCGGGCCTGCGGCAGTAAGAGCCCGAGGCGGAACCGATCGATCAGCGGCAGCGGCGTAAATCGAAGCACATCGCCTGGCTTGCTCAGCTTGAAAATCGATTCCGCATAGTACATGCCAGTCCGACTCTGGTGCGAAACCAGCTGATCCGAAAGGCCCAGTTCACCGATGAGGCTGGTGACGTCGGTATCACTTGTGAACCAATGATGGTAGAACTTCTCGAGCACAGCGTCGCCGACGCTAAAGCCACCGGCAAGGCCGCCCGTTCGCGAATCGGATTCGATGAGCGTAACGCGATGACCGACCTTGAGGAGCTCCCATGCGGCACCCAACCCAGTGAACCCACCGCCGACAACTGCGACGTGCATACCTACGACAGATCCAGAAGGAGGCTCAGTGAAGCCGCTTCACGACGGCCAAGCCGAACGACGGAAAGATGACGGGGTGTCCAAGGTCGTAGCCGTCCCTCCTCATTCTCGCCGTCACGACGTCGTTGAGTAGCGCCTGTTCTCGCGGACCGAGGAACGTAATCGCCCCGCTGTAGGACACACTGCCGTCCGGCATACGTGTGAAGTTTAGCACGGCGTAGTCTGCGTGCTCGAGGTCCACCGGGAAAAACCGTATCGTCCGATTGTGATAGAGAAATGGCATCCCGCTTTCCACAGTCGTGACGATGGTGTGCTCGGGAATGGCCTGCGCTATTTCATAGGCCGTGGCCCGCTGCTGCAATCCGGCGGAGTTGAAATACGTACTCGCGTCTTGAAGGGTCCTCACCAAGAAATGGCCGCCGAGATTCGACGGGCTCAAGCTCAGTTGGTACGGGTTGATCATGCTGAGGAAGAGCGCGAGCCCGGCGGCACAGGCGTAGAACGCGGCTAGCTGCTCCCGAAGGATCGCTTTGCGATAGGCGACGAGATAGCCCATCAGGGCGGCCCAGACGAGAGCCGGGAAGTAGTACGAGTGGTACGGGGTGACCCAGCCTATCTTCTCGGCTCCGCCGACGTTGCCGAGCAGGTTCGGCAGCATAAGAACCATCGCGATCACCGCCGCGCGCCACTCGAAGAACGCGACGACGAGGAACACCCCGTTGATCAGAATGAAGGTTCCGGCATTTTCGAGGAATTCGGGAGAGTGGAGAAATCCTGCCAACTCAGCGAGGCTACTCGGCAGAAATGTTGAGTAGTACGAATTGACGACGAGTTTAACTGTGATGATGCCAACTAGCAGCAGCGCGCAGCCCAGCCCAAGCTTGAAGTAGCGATCCGAAACGCCCTTTCGCCAGTAGAGGGCGACGTAGGATAATAAGAAGACGCCTGCGGCCCCCGAAGCCCGCTCGTTGATGAGAGCACAGACGATCGCCGCAGCGACTAGGGAGACGCGGCTGGTTTCGTTTCGAGAGACGAGATACATGAAGACGAACCCGGCGAGCACGAAAAGTCGGTCAGGGTAGAACTGCCCAAGGAGGCCTAAAGACCAGGCGGGATGTGAGACAACAAGCAGACAGAAGAGGCACGCACCTGCGATCGATACCGCCTTCGAACGAAGGATGAAATACGCTAGCGCTACCATACCCACAAATGTCAGGATGTACAGGGAGCAGATCACGAGTTCGACCGGGAGAAACCTCGCGAACACCGCGATCGGGTACAGGATCAAATAGGCATGGAAATGGAGCATGTTTCGCTCCGCGAGCGATGGCGGCGCAAGTGGGTTTCTGGCGATTTGCTCGGCGGGCATCGTCAGCAGGCCGCTTTCAATAAAGCCTTGGGTGTTCGCAAATACCTGGCTGACGGGGGCACCCCGGTTCGCGACGTTCTCGACGAGCTGAAAGAAGACCGCCGTGTCGCCGCGCCGGTCGTCTATCAGGATCATCTTCAGACTCGTTAGTGTGAGGAAGAGGGCGAGGAAGATGAAGACGCCGATGAGATACTCGCGGTTAGCCGTCGCTCGTAAAATGCCGATACGGGTGGTGGTCAAAAGCACACCGCCCAGGTGCCGGGCTCCTTTAGCAGGTTCCTCTGAGGGGTCGGATTCGCTCACCGGGATGCGCTCCTTTAGCGTCGCTGCAACGCCGCGCACGTGGGTCAGCTAGGGTTACGTCGTCATGGTGCTCGCTCCTCCTACCTTATAAGCCGCGTGGCCCGATCGTGTGTTGGTAGGTCGGCGTCGGGCGCTCGTCCAAATCCGGAACGTGCGATTCTCGCCCAAGACCGTGAGGGGTTTCGACATTCGCTCGAAACGATCACCGAATGCGAACGCGCCGCCGCTCCGGCCGGCATTCTAAAGTGCGCACAGCTTCTACTGAAGCAGCAACGTTCGCCGCGTATCTTCTGGGGCAGCCAGCCGACCGAAGAACCTGCGAGCTTTACGACGAGGCCGTCGCGCGGCGCGCCCCGTCGGCGAATGACCACAATCAGCGGATCCTGCAGTTCGCGCTCGCCCACCCACGGTTGCTCGGCGCGCTCGACGTCGCGCTCGCGCTCACCGAGCCCGGCTCCGATCTCCGCCGACGGCTCTTACTCATGGCGGCGGTGATCGAGACGCAGCCGCGATATGCGGAGCGCTTTCTCTCATGCGACCGCTCCAAGCTCTATCCGTTGGTCCTGCTCCTCGTCGGACTGCGCGCCGCTGCGCGGGCCGCGGTCGGCTTGCTGCTCCTGCGGTTCGTCGGGTAGAAAGTCTGCAGCGTGCACGACTTCATCGTCGTCGGATCGGGAGCGACCGGTGCGACGGCGGCCCAAACCCTCGTGGAAAGCGGAGCCCGTGTGCTGATGCTCGACGCCGGTCAGCGGGACGCGCGCTACGAGCGCTTGATTCCGGAGCAGAGCTTTGTCGAGATCCGCAAGACCTGCGAGCATCAGCACCGCTTCTTCCTCGGCGACGAGTTCGAGAGCATCCCCGAGAATGACGTTGGTACCGGCACGCATTTGACGCCTCCGCGAAAAGTGCTCCTGTACGAGGTGGATCGTTACTTGCGCGTCGACTCCGATGACTTCACGCCGATGGAAAGCCTGGCGTTCGGTGGTCTCGGCGCGGGATGGGGCCTTGGCTGCAGCGTCTTCTCTGACGCAGAGATGCGAAAAGCCGGCCTCGAGCCATCGACGATGCGTGACGCGTATCAAAAGATCGCCTCGCGTATTGGCATCTCCGGCGCGCCAGATGACGCGCGGCCGTACACATTCGACGGTCTCGCTGGCATCCAACCCGCAACACCGCTCGACCCAACGTGCGCACACGTGCTGGCGACCTACACCCGCAAGCGTATCGATCTCAACCGACACGGCTTTCACCTCGGCCGGCCGGCGCTCGCGCTCCTCACACAACCGTTCGATGGTCGCGGCGCGACGCGGTTGCGCGACATGGAATTCTACGACGACCTAGAGCGCGCGGCTTGGCGCCCTTGGATTGCCGTCGAGCGTCTCGCCCCAAGCTCAAACTTCAGCTATGCGAGCGACACGTTCGTAACGCACTTCTCCGAGCGCGACGATGGCCTCGTCGACGTTCACGCACTCGACATGCGGACGCGCGCCGTCCAAACGGACACGTGCCGCACGTTGGTTATGGGCTCCGGCGTGCTCGGAACCGCCAGAATCGTCTTGCGCTCGCGAAACGATCCATCTGCGCGTCTCCCGCTGCTCTGCAATCCCTACACGTACGTGCCGTGCATCGTCCCGAGCCGCATCGGCAAGGCGATGCCGGAGCGGAACATCGCCCTGTGCCAGCTCGTGCTCTTTCACGATCCGGGCGGCGCCGGAGACGACGTCGCGTTCTCGGCGCTCTACGCGTACCGTTCGCTCTTGCTCTTCCGTCTGTTGCGCGAGATGCCGCTCGGCTTCGCGGATGCTTTGATGCTGATGCGCTACCTACAGTCCGGACTGGTGATCGCCGGTATTCAACATCCCGACCAGCGATCCGAATCGAAGTGGCTGCGCTTGGTACCGGCCGATTCTCCGACTGGAGACGCGTTGCGCATCGCGTATGCGCTCAGCGAGGAGGAACAGCATCGCGTCGACGAGCGCGAAGATGCGTACGCCCGCACGCTGAGGGAATTGCATGCCTGGCCGCTGCGCCGCGTTCGCCCCGGCCACGGATCGAGCATCCACTACGCGGGTACGCTGCCGTTTAGCGACTCGGAGCGCCCCTACTCGCTGCACCCGACCGGCCGTCTCCATGGGACGAGAAACGTCTTCGTCGCGGACGGTTCGGGATTCTCGTATCTTCCGGCGAAGGCCCTGACGCTTTCGCTGATGGCTAATGCCCACCTCGTCGCTCGTCGCCTCGTCACGTCCGCGCGATGCCCGTGACTGCGTCGAGCGCGCTCCTCGTTACCGGCGCTTCCGGTTTTATCGGGTCGGCCATCGTGAATCGTTGCGTGGCAAGCGGCCGGAGCGTCATCGGCTGCGGGAGAAGACGTCCTCCAGCACTGCCGGCTTCGGTCGGATGGCGCGATTACGATTCGAAGCGACGGCGCCGGCCGCGTCGCTGTTGGAGGGCGTCGGCGCGCTCGTCCACGCCGCCTACGTTCGCGCCTCCGCTAGCCGGTTGAGCTACGATGTCAATGTGCGCGGCAGCACGCTCCTCGTCGACGCGGCGCGCGAGGCCGGGGTCCAACGCGTTGTCTTTCTCTCAAGTGTGTCGGCCGCACCCGGCGCGCTGTCCGTCTACGGAAGACAAAAGCATGCGCTCGAAACACTTTTCGTGGAGCGGAAATTCTGCGCGCTGCGCCCAGGTCTGGTGATCGGACCCGGCGGCCTCTTCGCGTCGATGGCGGAGCATGTCCGCGCCCGCCGCCTCATCCCGCTGATCGACGGCGGCATGCAGCCGCTACAAACGGTCTTCATAGACGACCTCGTGCAAGCGGTCGAATCAGCGCTCGCCACGCGGACGCAGGGTGTGTTTTCGGTCGTGAGCGATCCGGTGCTTACGTACCGCCGCTTCTGCGAGCACCTCGCGCAGCAGATGTCCCGCCCGGCCCGGTTCGTCAACGTCCCCTATCGGCTCGCCGACTCGATCCTGACGGTCGCTGCGGTGTTACGCCTCCCGCTTTCGATCGACCGCGAAAGTCTCAGGGGGTTGCGCGCGATGCGGATCGATCCAATTCCTCACCCGCCGCTGCCCGGCACCGTGATGCGCGATCCCGTCGAGAGCATCCGACTCGCGCTCGAAATGTCGATAGTGTCGGGGAACGACTCGTGACGGCGCCCCCAACACTGGTCGCCCGGCTGTTTTACTTCTACTTACGCCGTGCGCCTCCGTGGCTTCGCAGATGGCTCGCACCGTTCGTCAACTCCGAGAAGTCACTTGGGATGCTGCTGGCCTACGTCTGGATCGGCGTCTTGGGTCAAGTGGTGCTCTTCGGGGCACTGCAAATCTTGCTGCTAGCCTCGATCCCGCGCGTTGCGGCGCTCACGCTAGCCTATGCGACGACGGTAGCGATGCAGTTTTTTTTGAACAAGTAGCTTCAATTTCCGCTCATTCGATCGCACGATTGTTCATCAAGCGGGCACGTATGTCGTGGTTACGATCGTGATCTATTTCTTGACGGTTGCCGTTGTCGAACTTGGCGTCCTCGTTCTGCGCCTTCCACCGCTGGCAGCGCTCGCACTCGCGATTCCCGTGGGAGCGTCGGTCGGCTATCTCGGGACCCGGTACGTGACCTTCGGCCCCGGGATTATCGCCGCCGCCAAGCGATTCTGCCGGCACATGAGGGGCTCGTGAGAGCAATTAATCGACAGGGGCAGTCTTCTTGGGCGCAGCCGCCAAGAATGCAGATTCCTCGAACTCGCGGGGCATAATCAGCGCCGCCCCACGCGATCGCGACGGTGCTCCTGCGCGACGAGGACGTCTTACGCTCGATGCCGACGGCGCTTCAGTCGCGCCGTTTGGAGCGCTTCCTTCGGAAAATTGATACGGACCGGCACCATGTAGGGCTGCAAACTTGCGGCGCAATGCTGCTTGATCTTCAAGCGCAGTGCATCCGGGTCGACGTCGCCGGTAGTCGTTACGTCAGCACAGACGATGCTTCCGGTCAAAATATTGCGTTCGCCGTAAACGGCGGCGTCGACCACTTCAGGTAGTTCCAAAATGACCGTTTCGACCTCGGCCGGATAGACCTTTTGACCACCAACATTGATGAGATCTGAATCTCTCCCGAGTATCTTCAGATATTCGCCATCCTGTTCGACCCGGTCGCCGGTTACGAAGTACCCGTCTTCAGTGAATGGACTCGGAGCATTGAGGTAGCCAAGCATCGCGGATTCTGCCTTGACCTGCAAAATGCCGTTAACCACGCGTAATTGGTAACCTTCACCACCAAGCTTTACCCACAGCGATTCCATCGACTTCGATTTCGCTCGCATCACGCCGAGCTCGATCATGCCGTAGGTCTGCCGCAGCTCGACGGACGGCAACGCCGCGCGCACGCGGGCGAGCGTGGAGAGCGGCATCGGTTCTGCGCCGTAGGTAATCAATCGCAAGCTCGACGTGTCGTAGCGCTCGAGTGCCCGGCTGACCAGAATCATGTTGAGAAATGTCGGCGTGGTTGGCAGCAGCTCGATACGAAATTTCTGGATCAGGTCAAGAATCTCGTCTGACTTGCGGCTTTCCGGAAATACGGCGAGCTGGCCGCTAGACAGGCAGCCGAATAACGTGTTCAGGCCGCCCCAATGATCGAACAGAAGGAAGTTTAAGGTCACCATGCCGGCCCGCGGCCTCTTGAATTTCTCAAGCAGGCGTTCGAAGTCGTGCACCACCGCCTTCGGCCGCCCCGTCGAGCCTGAAGTGAACAGCACCAATCCACAGCTACCGCGCTCGATCAGAATGCGATAGAGGTCGTTCGGCGGAGATGTCGGTTTGCGTTCGACCGTGATGTCCTCGCCACGCGCATCGATCACGAACTGCGGGCCAACATCAACAAATAGCGTGCCGAGTGTTTGGTAAGTCGCCTCGGTCAATGGGATGACGATTGCCTTGCGTGCGATCAGCGCGAGCAAAGTGGCGACTGAGATGAACGAGAAGTCGCCGATCAACGCTGCTGGAACGCCGGCGTCGATGCCTTCGCGCTCGGCCCAGGCGATGCGGTTCTCAACTAGATCGGCAAGTGAAGCGAAATCCAACGTCCTGTCCCGCCATGCAAGGGCGGGACGCGATCCTTTCGACCGAAAGCCCTCGAGCAGGAAGTCAATGTTGTACCTCATGCCCAAGCTCATGCCCTTACAAGCGCGGTCGCCCAAGAGAGTCCGACGCCGAAGCCGCAGAGAATTGCGTTCTGCCCGGCTTTGAGACGTTCTTCGTCCATGGCATGCCGCAACGCAATCGGCACCGATGCCGAAACGAGATTGCCGATCTTGGCAAGGTTCACGACCAGCCGGTCAAATGGAATGTTAAGGCCCTTGGCAATGCCTTGCAGGGCGACGAGGCTCGCCTGGTGGAAAACGTAGCAGTCCACCTTATCCGGAGACAGAGCGTTGCGGCGGAGAATGTCCGTAACCGCCTGCGGTACCACCGTGTTAAAGAAGGATAGGACGCCCAATCCATCCATCTCGATATGTTCGGCAGTGCGAATATTGCTGCTGCGGTCCACGGTTATCCTGCAAGTTGTATCAGACCGCGGAATACGGCTTCCGCCGGCGCGTACGATGAAGCGGTCATACTGGGCGCCCGAAGTCTTGAAGTCGATGTCCAAGATCTCGATGCCCAGTCCGGTGCCGACGATCGTCGCCGCCGCGCCGTCGCCAAACAGACATCGGCTGGATCGGTCGCCGGCATGGATTAGCCGCGAATAGGTATCCGCTGTAACGATGAGCACTCGCCGGGCTGTGCCGCTAAGAATGAGGCTTCGCGCAATTCCGATGGCATAGACGAAGCCCGAGCAGGCGAGTGTGATATCGAACGCCATGACATTGGTCGGCAGGTTCAATAGCCCGTGCAGAACGCTGGAATTGGGCGGCAGCGGATAGTCGGGCGTCTCGGTGCAGAAGATCAACGCGTCGATGTTATCTGGGTTCAGGGCGTCCTTGGCCGCGAGTGCCAGACAAGCTCGATGGCCGAGATCTAGAGCTGTTTCGTTCGGGCCGGCGACCCGTCGTTCTTCCACGCCAGTACGTTCGAGCAGCCGTTTCATGTCCCAACCTGGGTTCTCCCGCGCCAAATCAGCATTGGTCACGACCCGGTCGGGCAGGGCAAATTCAATAGCCTCGATCGAAATGCGCATCATCCAGTGCCTATCCGCTTGCGAATTTCGCTCATCGGCATGATCTCGCCATGCCCGGGATGCACGATAAGATGGCCAGGCAAAGCGGCGAGGCGCGCCTGGCTCGCATCCATGTCAGTCGCTGAACCACCCGGCAGATCGATGCGCCCAAGCCCTTTGCCTAACAGGGTGTCACCGGTGAACAGCAGACTGCCGATACGAAAGCACGTGCTGCCTTTCGTGTGGCCCGGTGTTACAAGAATCTCGATGTCAAATCCACCAATTTCCAGCGATCCGTTTGCCTCCGATAGATCCGAAAACTTAGACGGGACCCGCAGGGCTTCTACTTCTCCAAACATGACGCGGTAAATGTTGGCCTGGCGCAGCAACGCGGCATCGTCTTTATGAAGATAGAACGGAATATCGTAGGCTTCCATCAGCGCCGAGACCGAGCCGATGTGATCGTAGTGGGCGTGCGTATTGAGAATCGCGCACGGCCTGCACGCCCGCTGCTCGATCAAGGATCTGAACGCTCCGGCGTTAGTACCCGGATCGATGATCAAGGCGTTCGAATTGGCCCTCTCGAGCAAGTATCCGTTTTCGCGCCATCGTCCGCTGACAATCCGGTGGACGATCGGCGTCACTTGTTCACTTCCGTATGCGTGAGCCGATTCATCCACGCGCATGACGCGATTGGTTCGGTGTCGATCCGCCTAGACATAATCGTGTTCAAACCACGTCAAGAACCAGTCGTCAATTCGCGACGTGGCAAGGCCAGCTGATTTGGTTGGTTCGAAGATGACGAGACGGAAACTCTCAGGTGTCTTGAAGTACAAATTACTGCGTAGTTGCGCGATCAATGGTGGGCTATTGGTTAGGATCGACACCAAATCGGCGTTTTGCTCGATTGCGAACCGATCGATCGCACGGAAAACGGCGCGCGCAACGTCGCGCCGGAAAAATCGAAACAGATATCGACAATGCCGATTGCGAGAAATCCCCTCATGTCCATCACACGGAGTGCAACATAACCGATGGTTGCGCCGTCGCGCACAATGCTGAAAACGTAATACTTGCGGCACGTTATACCGAAGAAGCGTGCGTTCAGTAGCGAGGGGTCACCGCGCTCGGCGTAGAATTTGTGATGTTTGGCGATCTCCGCCGAGGTCGCGGCAGTAGCTTTGTCAAATTTCTGGATTGGCTCCACACGGATGTTGCTAGATGTCTTATTTGCCGCCCGCCGGAGCAGAGATAGCCAAGCCCACTGCGCAAACCACACACATGGCGAAAGGACAAAACACAAGACCTTCGGTAACAGCGTTTCCGCGATTTTACGTAGATGAACAGGTTTGGCGAAAATCGGAACCTCGCCGATGTCCTTGAACCCGAAAGCCTTGTGAAACTCCAAAAGCCCAGAACGGTTGGCGAGGCCCGTTACGAAGACCCAGCCGGTGCTGCGGAATAGCTTGAGCAGCCGGACCGTCACCTCGAGGAAGACCGGCGTCTTGCGATAGGGCTCGTCGATGGCTAGCAGGCAGGCCATGCCGGCCTCGACTTTTTTCCCGGCTAAGACATAAGGTAAACGCGAAAGCCCGTAATGCGCGATCACCGATCCTTGCGCGTTTTCGGCGATCAGAACGTTCTCGATTGGCTCGCCGTTACGCGAATAGAGCCACTGCCAAACCTGGCTCTGTTCCATCGGGTGTAGCGTGCCGCGAATTCTGGTACCGACACCAGAAAGCGTTCAATGGCCGCGGCATCGTTCACGTCAGCGTTCCGGATAGTCCAGCTCTTGCTCATGGTGTGAGGCTTGTCTTGCGCCAACGTGGGCACATTAAACGCCGCCGAGATAGATGACTTGCCCGGTAACGGCGTGGCTTTCGGGACGAATAAGCCAATCGATCGCGTTGCTCACGTCGGTTACATCGCCCATTTCAGTTATGGCGTTGCGCTTGAGCACGTCCAGCAAAGCTTTGGGATTTACGGCAGCGGAAAGTTCGGTCGGAATCGCTGCCGGCGCCAGGACATTGCACGTGATCCCGTGGCCGTGAATCTCCTTGGCAAAGACCCGCGAAAAGGCTGTGACTGCGGCCTTGGACGCAGTATAGGCCGCTTCGCCCGAGATGTAGTGATAGGCCGCCATTGAGCTCATATTGATGATTCGGCCGAATCTATTCTGGGCCATGATTTTCGCGGCTTCCCGGGAAGAGGGAGAAGTGTTCCGAGGAAATTCGGGCTTCGAGCGTCTTCATCACAGTGGTGGCTGAAGTCAACGTCGCCGGTGCGATCGCCGGGTTAATCGCAGCATTGTTGATGAGAACGTCGAGCCGGCCGCTGTCCTTGCGAATCGAAGCGAACATTCCTTTGACAGCGCTTTCATCGGAAACGTTGAGGACGAAGTGGGTGTAGCGGTCGTGTTGCCAGTTGATCGGCGACCGGCTGCAGCCATAGACGCGGTGGCCTTTAGATGCGTAATGTTCGGCGAGGTGCTTGCCGATACCGCGGCTAGTGCCGGAAATCACGAAGGTGTCAGGCGGCGATTGAGTCGACATACACGAAATTGCCCCGGGTAGTCTAGGCTATCATCTTGTCAAGATAAGCTGCAAGGCTTCCCAACGTGCGAAAAGGGGTGTCGGGAGACGAATAGACATCTTCGTCGACAATCGTGATCGACTTTTCGGTCCGGTCAAAAACGATCTGCTCAATGGCGACGACTAGATTGACCAGCGCGAGTGAATCGATTCCGCCCTGGCTGTCCAGAAGCGGCGTGCTCGGGTCCTTTAAGATCTTCTGGCCATCGACCGACTGTGCGTTCACCTGATCAACGGCCTGATAAACGAGCGCGAGAGACCTTGACATCGAGGACGTCCCCTTGATCGGCGCCGGCTAGTGCACGGTACGGCCGCGGCGGCCCGACTCACAGCAGATTGTTTTGGACGAAGCGAACGACTTCCTGCGATGTATGGTACACGGTAACTCTTGAGGTTCTCCGTGTTTCTTGGCAGACCCCGTCAAAACCGGGCAACGCACGCGCGAGGACACCGTTCTCTTTTTCGGGCGGCTCAGTATTTTCTGGGGCCGCAACGCGCGTTCGCGCGAGGGCGCCCTGCCCAGGCGGGGATCAAGGCGTCGGATTCCGCACCGGACCCGATGCTACGATGTAGTGACGTATAACAGTCGGGTCACGGTTAAGGGGTTCGGAATCCCTGGAAGCATCCGATACGGATCACTGAAGGGTGTGCGGCGCGATCTGTCACCGCCAAATCTTGCGGTGGTATTTTCGCGGAGAGGCGCAGGGTGTAGTAGAATCGCCCGTCGACTCCGTGCTTGCGGCAGCGCGGCCGACTTTACGCGGCTTCCGTGAACCGGGGCTCGCGCATGTGGCTTCCCTAAGGAGTCCGGAATATGTTCAAGACTGGAATGGGCGTAAAAGCGGTGCATGTTTTGCTCCATGCGCGCCGGGTCTTTATCAAATCTTGGCAGGCATGGTCAAAGGCTTGCTTTGGAGAAATACCCATTTTGGCCTGCGAACGTTACGCTAGAGACCGGAAAGACAGCCGAGAGCCACAAGGTCCTCGGGCTTCACGCGTGTGCTCTGTTCCACAACGGCACAAGGGCACCGACGCGTGACCGCTGCAAGCAAGCCCGCCTACCCCCTGGCCCTTTCCAAGAGAGCACGCACGGCCTCAGACAGCGCAAAGCGGAGTCAACGGCTGTGAGCCGTTACGAGTTCTTGTACGAGTTCTACCTACGGCTTGTGCCAACCCCAATCCGCGGGACGCTTCTGCCATTCATCTCCTCCCCAGCGACGTTGCGGCAGGTGCTAAGCTACGGAAGCGTCAGTGTTACCTGCTTCGCATCGGACATTTTGCTGCTAAAGCTCCTACTGGAGCTCCAAGTTGCGTTGAGCGTAGCCGTTAGCTGCGCCTACCTGACGGCGGTGACGCTCCAGTTCCTCTTAAATCGATATGTGACATTTCGAGCTTTTGACCGTGCACTGCTGGCTCAAGGGCGCACGTATTTCGTCGTGACGGGCTTTAACTGGCTCCTGGCACTGGCATGCGTTGAAATGGGAGTCTCGTGTGTTTCACTTGCAGCCTATGACAGCAAAGTACGCCTCGGTTCCGGTGGTTTTTGTTGTCGGGTACCTGGCCAATCGACATTTGACCTTCGGTCCGGGAATTTGGGTGGCTGTTCGTCGCTACCTCCGACTGCGCTCCTGATATGTACGAGCCAACATTTTACACGCTCAATGGTACACCGAGTGCACGCACACGCTAGCGAAACGATCCCATCGAGGCTGCAGCATATCGTCGAGAGGAAGCCCACATCGATCTTCTGCTCCTTCCTCTCCGCCGGCAACGCGCTCGACATCACGTTTCGCGAACTGTACCAGCGCAGCATAGCCTATGCCGCACATTACGTGCGATCGGGCATTCGCCCAGGCGAAGTCGTCATCGTGATGCTCGAGCACACGCCGCATCTGTTCTACAGTTATATCGGCGCCATTTTGATGGGAGCGATTCCATCGTACATGCCGTTCCCTTCACCCAAGCAACGAGCCGAGATCTTCTGGGCCGACCATGAGGTGTTGTTCGAGCGCATAAAGCCGCGTCTGCTGGTTACTTATGCAAGTAACCTGGACGCTGCGCGCGCCGCGATCCCCGAGTTTTCGGTGCCGGCCCTGATCGCCGATGACCGTATCGTCGAGGGCGTCGCGACACCTCCGGCTCTCGATCACGCGCCTTCACCGGATTCGACGGCGTGTCTACAGCACAGCTCCGGCACGACGAGCCTGAAAAAGGGCGTCATGCTGACGCATCGTGCGATCCTCGACCAGGTCGACACCTATGCCGCCAACCTTGGCTTTGGCAGCGACGACAGCATCGCGTCCTGGCTACCTCTCTATCACGACATGGGCTTCATCGCGTGCTTCATGATGTCGCTGCTCGCCGGAACGCGATTGGTGGCTCTCGATCCCTTCGAGTGGGTGATGCGACCACAGTTGTTGCTCGACGCCGTCCAGCGCTATCGTACGACCTTCTGCTGGTTGCCGAACTTTGCGTTCGCGCACATCGTGAACTCCGTGCGATCGGAGGCCAAATGGGATCTTTCGTCAACCACGGCATTCATCAATTGCTCCGAGCCCTGTAAGGCGAGGACGTTCGAGAGATTCCTCTCTCGGTTTGAGTCGTGCGGCATCACCAGTAGAAGCCTTCAGGTCTGTTATGCGATGGCCGAGAATGTGTTTGCCGTCACGCAAACCTCGCTCGAACACCCGGTTCATGTGCTCTCGCTCAATCCGGGGGCATTCGCACGCGGCTCCGTTGAGGCCCAGGATGACAACGCTGGCGGAATCTTGATGATGTCGTGTGGCGAGCCGATCAACGGCACCTCGATTCGCATCTGCAATCCCAATGGGAATACGTTGCCTGAACGGGCGATCGGCGAGATCTGCGTGGCCGGGTCGTCCCTCTTTGAAGGCTACTATCTCTTACCCGACAAGACCGCAGAACGCGTGCGCGACGGCTGGTATTTCACCGGAGACATGGGCTTCATATACGACGGTGAACTCTACGTTACGGGCCGCGTGGACGACATGATCATCGTCAACGGCAGAAATTACTATGCCCACGAGATTGAGGCGATCATCAGCGAACTCCCTGCCTTGATCCCGGGACGCAACGTTGCCATTGGGGTCGACGATTCGCTTTCCGATGCTACGGCGATCGTGGTTCTGGCCGAATGTGTCGAGGGAACGGATGCTCAGGATATTGCCCGATACATGCGGGAGGCTGTCTTCGACAGGCTCGGGGTCGCCATTTTGGATGCAGTCCCCGTCGCCCCAGGAAGGCTTGTGAAGACCACGAGCGGAAAGATTAGCCGCACCAAGAATAGGGAATTATATCTCGAGGGAGGCTTATAAAGCCGGCTCCATGGGGGCGATGACGATCGATGAGCGCGAGGCCGTCTTGACGACGGTCTCAAAGGTGATGGCCCGGGTGTTCCATTTGAGACAGGATACGGGGATCTCGCGTGCGACGACGAGCAGTGACGTCAAGGGCTGGGATTCACTTTCCCACGCGCTCCTCATCCTGAATGTCGAGGAGGAGTTTGGGATCGACTTGCCTTTGGACCGCACCTACGCTCTCGCCAACGTTGGAGAGTTGGTCGATCTCATCTGCGAGACTCTGGAGAAGAACGAACAGTGATGCAAACCGTCATTGTGTCCGGCGGCCCTCAAGCCAAGAGTCTCTTCTTGGCCATGGGTCATATCTCGTCGATCGCCGACCGCTTTCAACTGCGGTACTACGATAGGGAGGGAGCGGTCCAAGAACCCCCGCGGCAAGAGGACCTCGATGCATGTTGCGTTCTCTTCGAGCAGCACAGTGAATCTCCGGCTGTAGCCTCGCAGCATCTGCGTCCGGATTGCGTGCGCTTAACCTTTCCGAAGCTCACGCTCAACTTGCTCTGGCCGTTCACGTGTGTGAACGCTTACAATTCGCCCGAGCCTCCCGAATACCCGGTTGGAAAATTTCCTTACGGTGATGCTTTCGTGCTCGAATGCCTCAATCGCGGCCTGCCGAAGGACGAGATCCTTTCCTTCCTCATGGACGAGCGCTGGGCGCCCCATTGGCCGGATCTCGAGGATGCTCTTTCCATCGAAACCGGACGGCTTGCCGCGGTTGATTCAGCCTGCGACGTCCAGATGGGCAGTTACATTCTGGACAACTTCCGCGCGCACCGCCTCTTTTGGGCGGTGGATCTCCCGAGCAATGCACTTCTCGAGGAACTTCTCTCGCGACTTCTCCACGCGGGCTTTGCTTCTGATCTTGCCCTATCGGCTACAACTGTAGCCAACGCTTTCGCCGCTTTGGGCGAGCGCGATCTCTTGGATGTGACGAGCGTTCCGATCCATCCGAAGGTCGCTGAGCACTTCCATCTTGCATGGTACGACCCTCAAGAAAGGTACCGGCTCGTCGATCAATCGATCGTGTCATACCTTGAGTACTTTGAGCGAATGATCGATGCGGCGATCAAGGTCAGGGATGCCGGAGCAACACTGAAGATCACTCCCAAACGGCGAGTTGCGATTGTGTTCGGAAACTGCCAGGCTGACGCACTGGCTCTCACCTTGTCGAAGTTCCGACAGCAGATCGAGGGGCTGCACGTTCTGTACGTGCCCAGCTATGACAAACCCGGCGGCTTCAATCCGCTGAGCGAAGACGACGTCCGTACTTGCGAGGTACTCTTCGAGCAACAGGATCCGCAGACGTTTCCTCTACAGCACCTTCTACCGGTGGCGTGCCGCAGAATCAAGTTTCCTTCCCTCGATTTCAATCTGCTATGGCCGCTTGGCTGTATCAATCCGTACAACCGGCCAGAGCCGCCGTCATTTCCGCAGGGGCGATTCCCGTATGGGGACACCTTAGTCGTCTATGGCATCGACCATGGTATGTCGCGGGATGAAATTCTGTCCAGCGTTCTTTCCGGTCACTGGGAGGATCACTGGCCCAATCTCGATCGGCTGTTCAGCATCGAAGCTGCACGCCTTTCGGCGCGGGACCTGCAATGCGATGTGAGAATGGCGCCTTTCGTACTTGAGCACTTTCGAAGTCATCGGCTCTTTTGGGCGGTGAACCACCCGACGAATGCCCTCTTCGCCGAGCTTTGCTCCAAGCTGCTCGACGTCGGATTCGAGCCCGAAGTTGCTCGGTCCGTCAGCATAACAGACGTTCTTTCAAGCATCGGGACCCGCGATCTACTGGGGAGCATCGGCGTGCCAATCCATCCTCATGTTGCCAAACACTTCGGACTCATCTGGTATAACCCGGATGAACGGTATCCGTTCTTCGACCACGCACCCTTATTCAGCGAAGAATACTTCGAACACATGATCGATGCCTCACTAGAAGCGGCTCGCGACAATGTCGTCGAATCATCCGCTTTCAGCGGCACTTGAGGCTTAAGTAGTTGCTCACATTTACTTGCAATCTCTGCAGCGCCCGCGTCAGCTCCATACCCTTCGACGAGCTAGATCGCGAAAAAGGACTTTGCCCCCAATGCGGGGCGAACGTTCGAGTGCGCAGCATCGTCCAGCTCCTCAGCTCTGAGATGCTGGGTAAATCGTTGGAAATTGCACGATGGCCGACCAATAGAGGGTTTGTTTGTATCGGCCTCGGTGATTCCGAGAGAGCGAAGCAGAGCCTCGCCGACAAGATCACCTATATGGAGACCCGGTTCGACGAGGGCGGGCCCGATCAACCCTTCTTGAAGATCGCGGATGTCCCCGACGAACTCCGAGCCCGGGGTGATGTCGTGGCTTGCAGCGAAGTTTTGCAGCACGTACTGCCGCCAGTGCAAGCCGCTTTCGATGGGTTCTTTGCGATGCTCAAGCCAGGCGGTCTGCTTATCGTAACGGTGCCATACGGCTTCGAATCCACCGTCGAGTACTTTCCCAATCTCAATGACTATGCGATCGTCCGGGGGAACGGGAAAACAACGCTTCGGAACACAACCACCTCCGGCAAGACGGAAACGTTTACCGATCTGCGGTTTTACGATAATGGAAAATTGGAAATGCGCATGTTTGGTTTAGGTGATCTGCGACAGGCCCTGAGGAAAGCCGGTTTCGTGGAGATCACGATCGCAGGAAACGATTGCCTCCAGTACGGGATTCAATTCCGCGATCCTTGGAGTCTACCCATTACCGCGAGAAAGCCATAGCTCGCCAGTATTCTTCCTGCCAACATCCTCCATCATGGAGCGAAGACGCGGCGTCACCGCCGCTGGGCTAAAGGCTAGCAGCGCTGACTCACTGGCATCAGACAGATGTTTCCATTGCGCTTCATCGCGGTAGAGGTGAATGATAGCATCGGCGAAAGCGTCCGCTTCAGCCGGCACGACAAGGAAATGCTCACCGTTCTGGAGGCCAAAGCCCTCCGCACCTGTCGGAGTGGTGATCACCGGCAGTCGATATGAAAGCGCCTGTCCGATCTTCCCCTTCATCCCCGCCCCATATCGCAGCGGTGCGGCGAAGATCCGGCTTTGGGTGAAGTACGGGGTTACATCGGGAACATAGCCCGACACGCGCACCCGTTCTGCTTCCAACTCCAAGATTCTCTCGGACGGATTGGCGCCGACTACCGTCAGGACGACTTTCGGTAGCTTCTTCCAAACCGACGGCATGATTTCCGTCGCCAGCCATACGCAGGCGTCAATGTTCGGCTCATGGTTATAGTTCCCGATAAACAATACGCCCGAGGCCTTATTGGGATCACGTTTTGCGGTCACCTCAAGGGGATGTATCGTGGGGATCACGTACACGTTGCCGACATCGAGTGCCTCGAGCACTGCCTTCTCCTCGTCTGTCACGACGACGGTTGCGTCAGCGTTATGAGCCGCCTCGAGTTCCAATCGTTGCCACTGTTCCGACTCCGTTTGATCGCCGCCACGCAATTCGGCTTCGCGCCTCTTTCGCATGAAATGCAGATCGACCGTGTCATAAATCAACCGGATGCGGCCATTCCGTCGTATGAGCGGTTCATACTTCTGATACGTGTCGGGGCGACTGAGCCAAGCATAGTCGATAAACGGCAACACTTCGGCGAGAGCGTCCTCCATGGGACGTCCCCCCTCGATGTGATGAAGCACCTCGACGCCAAGTTGCTGGAGTTCTTCCGTATAGGGCTGCAAACCGGCGTAATTATCCGGGAGGAACATCACATGGTACTCTAGCGTTCTTAGGATTCGAATGATGTGCATGAGTCGACTCGACCCGGCATCCCGGTCGTATAGCGGCACATGAGTATCGACTACGAGCACTACCGGCCCTCGCTTGAGCCTCCGAGCGGCCGCCGGCACATTCGCGGGACTGTTGTAGAGGTGGTGCCTCAGCTCAGCCGCCCACTTCTCCCGGAACCTCGGCTGATTGATCTCTTGATAACGCTTCATACCCGACATTTCATTCGGTGACGAAGCGCCCTCAAGGTGAACTACCTCCGACAGAGGCTGGTACACGACCCGATATCCTAGCCGTCGCACACCAAAGCAGAGGTCCACGTCCTCGTAATACGCACGTTGCAAACCGTTATCAAAACCGCCTAGCTCCCGAAACAACGCCGCACGAACGAGCAGCGCTGCACCCGATACATAATCGACATCCCGCACGTAATTGTAGCGCGGGTCCTCGGGGCTGTCGAATCGGCCATAGTTCCAACCTGACGCATCGCGCCACATAATCGAACCGGCTTCTTGCAGCCGGCCATCCGGATAGACCAGCTTCGCGCCGACAACGCCGATCGTCGAATCCTCTTCGGCCGTGCTCACGAGGTGATCGATCGCCCCATCACGGACTATCGTGTCATTGTTTAAAAAGAAGATGTATTTGCCAAAAGCCATAGCTGCCCCGAGGTTGCACGCACGAATAAACCCCTCGTTTCTGCAGCTTCGGATGTAGTCGATGCCCGCCATTCGTGAAGCCAGGTCGGCCATCGTATCCGACGATCCATCGTCGACGATGATGACTTGCAACCGAAGGGTCTTCGGCCACGTATCGGCAATCGATTGCAAGCAGCGAACCGTTACATCGCGATGGTTGTATACGGGGAGAACGATACTAACATTTGGCAACTCAGTGGGCGCCCAGGGCCTAGTTTGGCTGATCCAGCTCTCCACGAGATGCTGCTCGTGCGGGCTCAACGCCCGCCCGTGCGAGATTTCCACTTGAGCACTCAGGCCGGTTCCCGGCGCGATCCCGCGGGACCACACGGCATACCGATCCCCTGATGAGTCGCGCTTTACAAGAGTCTTAAACGAGAACCACAGCATCCGCAATGCATGGAATCGGCTGTTTGTAATGGTTGCGTAATCGGAACGAAGCTGTTCCAAACGCTTCCGCTCGGTCGCTAAGCGCTCCATGAGACTCTCGAAGGCGCCGGGATCCATACCTCTCCGCTATGACCTCTCAAGGAGGTCGGTTATTTGAGATGATTGAATGAGCAAGGCCACGGTACCTTCCAGATTGAGACCCGCATGACGGATATCGCACCCAAGCCGCAGGTCGAACGCACCGTCCGCGGCGACGCCGGTCAGGCGATCATAGCTCGAATGATCGGCAAACGAAAGCGCGTGCTTGACGTCGGTTTTGGCGGCGGGAGTCTCACCAAACTCCTCTCCCCAAGTAAATGCACCGTCATCGAGATCAATGAAGCGACTCTCGATACGGCCTCGCTGCCGCAGCTTCTTGGCGACGAGAAGGCGGTTGACGTCATCGTTTTTCGCGATATCCTCAAGCATCTGCACGATCCGACGCACGCACTCTCCGAGGCTGGGGCATTACTGTCGGCGAACGGCTATGTCATCGCCCCGATACCCAACGTCTTGCATGGGGCAATACGACTGGCTCTCTCGGCAGGCATACTCGATTTTCGGAGCCTCGGGATCGGCGATGAATCATACCTGCAGTTCTTGACGGCAAGCACGGCGGAGGACCTGTTTCTCGCCGCGGGCCTATGCATCGATGAAATCGAGCGTGTGAAGCTCGGGATTTTCGAAAAATCCGATCTCCTCCCGGATCTCTCACGTGGAGATTTCGACCCGCGCTTAATCGCCGAAATAGAGCGGGATCCCGAGAACGACACCTTGCAGTTCATCGTCAAGGCCCATCCTCTAACCGGTCCGGAGAAGCAGCGCGCGCTTTTGAAGCGCTTTACGATTGCGAACATCGACGATGCTGCACACCGATCACTCCTTGAGAGCAATCGTGAAGCCGAGACCTTAAGGGAAATTCTCAGTGCGTTGCGTTCGATGCTCGCAGACAACGCGCTAGACGAGAGACGAGGCGATTATCTTACACGATTGAATAGCCTCCCTACGCGAACGAATCGCCGCATGCAGAAGACGGGGTCGCTTGAACACCCACAAGAAGGCGTCGAGTCCGAGTTACACCGTGAACTCGTGCGGAATGAGTATCTTGCAGAGCGCGTCGACGAAGCGGAGCAACGGCTCGTCGATATGGTGGAAGCCCTCATCGTGACAACGCAGGCGGAAAGCGCTCGACTTGCACTCTTGATCGATACCGTGCAGGCGAGCCACTTCTGGCGGCTCAAGCGATGGATCGGAAGAGTGCTACGTCCCTATCGGCGCTGAGCGCTTGTAGGCATCGAGGACCGCTGCCGGTTCCCCGAATGCTGCTACTCGTCCCTCGCGCAACCACAATGCTCCGGTACACCAGTTTTCCACCATGCGCATTTCGTGCGTGACGAGAACGATGGTCTTCCCACTCTGTTTGAAGCCGTCGATGCGCGCCAAGCATTTTTGGGAATAGCGCTCGTCGCCCACGGACAATACTTCATCGAGGAGCAGCACGTCCGGATCGATACATACGGCTACGGAAAAGGCAAGACGAAACAGCATGCCGCTAGAGTACGTTCGCATGGGAACGTCGCCGAACTCCCCCAACTCCGCAAACTCAATCACGGAGTCCACGCGCTCATATGCCTCGGCTCGTGAGAGCCCGAGCGTCAACAGACCGAATCGCGCGTTTTCCCTTCCCGTGAGATCCGGATGAAACCCGGCGCCGAGGGAGAGCAGCGGCGCGATCGTGCCCCCAATCGACACGCGGCCGCGATCTGAGTGGCATACGCCCGCCATGATTCGCAAAAGCGTGGTCTTGCCGGATCCGTTATCGCCGATCACGCCCAAGACTCGACCGTGCGGCAAAGCGAAGTTTACGTCCACAAGCGCATCCACGATGCCCGTCGTACCCTCATGCCTCATCCGTCGGACGACCACGTCCTTGATCGTTGCCTGCTTGGGGATGTTCGGGATCCGGAAGCTCTTTGAAAGCCCCTCCACGCGTATTGCCTCTAGACTAGACATACTCACCGAAGAAATCTCGATACCGCTCGAAGTACGAGGCCGCAATGGTGAGCGCAATCAGCCCCACGACGATCACAAACGCGAAGTCCTTGCCGCTCGGCACACCCCCTTGATAAAGGATGGCCTGATACATGTTCACGAGAGCAGCAAGCGGGTTCCATGTAATGAGGAACGACCATTGCGCCGGCACCGAGGATCTTGCGTAGAAAATCGGTGTCACAAAGAATAGAGCAGTTACTGCATAGACGATCAACTGTTGCAAGTCTCGATAGAACACGTTGAAGGTCGCGGCGAGCGTTACCAAAGCAACGAGCAATAAGAGTTCAGCGGCCGCTATGAACGGCAGGAGTAGCAACGACCATCCGAGATGCACTCCCAACACCAGCGACAGCAGCAAGACGAGCACCAGCGATATGACAAAGTTCACACCATTGGAGAGAATCGGCGTCAGGACGAGCAACTCCGTGGGGAATAGCGTCTTCCCAACGTACATGCGCCCATCCGGGATCGCCGTGATCCCCTGTTGCATGGAACTCGCCAGCCAATTGAACGGGATCATGCCGCACAATAGATACAAGGGATAATCGTGAATTCTTACGCGCAGATATATCGAGAATACGAGCGTGTAAATCGCCATGAACAAAAGAGGGTTAAGGAGCGCCCATGCAAACCCAAGCATTGACCCTCGATAGCGTAGCCTGACGTCGCGCATCACGAGTTCGTATGCCAACCAGCGGTAACGAAAAATTATGCGCGCTGCGCGTTGTAGATCAAGTATCATCCGTTGTTGTTCATGAAGGTTCTAAAGGTGGGTTGAAGAACCTGCTCCACGCCATTGATTAGCAAAGCCTGGCACATCGCTCGTTCCCACGGATTTCCGGCGCTCTTCCGACGCGCAGCGGTACGGTTGCGAAACGACCTCTCTCTCTTCGTACGCGCGCAACGCCATAGACTGGCAAATCGCCTCGTCGTTCGGCTTCCGCGAAATATCATTCCCGCCACATTTCCCTCGAGTGCGAATCCCGAGATCTCCATCATCGTTCCGGTCTATAATCGGCGATGCTGCACGAATGCCTGCCTGCTCGCCCTCGCGCGAGCGAGGGACGACCAGGTTCCCGCTGAAGTGATCGTCGTCGACGATGCGTCGACCGATGACACGCCACTGCTTCTCTCTCGCTGCAAGGGGATTCGCGTCATTCGCCGCGACCTTAACGAGGGTTTTGTAGCCGCGTGTAACGCAGGAGCGGCAGATGCGCGGGGGCGCTTCTTACACTTTTTGAACAACGACGCTTTCCCCACAGAGGGCTGGCTACGGGAACTCCTCGCGACCTTTGATGCCGACGAGCGCATCGGCGCCGTTGTCTCGCAGCTTCGCTCAGCCGACGGTTCGCTGGCTGAAGCCGGCGCCGTCATTTGGGCCGACGGGCGCGGCACGAACTACGGCCGTGGACTCAATCCGAAGGCTTCGCGCTTTTCCTATACGCGCGACGTCGACTACGGGTCGGCGGCGAGCCTCATGGTTCGCGCCGACGCCTTTTCTCGCGCCGGCGGTTTCTCACCGGAGTTCGCGCCCGCATACTACGAAGACGTGGATCTTTGCTTCGCACTTCGCGCGCAGGGCTACCGCATCGTCTATCAGCCGTGCTCGGTCGTGCTCCATCTCGAAGGGGTGAGTTACGGGAGCAACGCGCGCCCTGCGCCGATAGCGCTCCAAGAGAAGAACCGCAATATCTTCGCGAAGAAGTGGCGCACGGCATTAACGAAGCACTTCCCGCCGGATGTGAGGCTCGTCGAGCGCGCCGCACGTCGTCTCTGCGGCTCGCGTTGCGTCGTCATTCTCGACGAGCGAGTGCCGTTCACGGATCGCAGCGCCGGATCGCGGCGGATGGCGCAGATCATGAGCCTCCTTCAGGCTCGCGATTGCCACGTGATCTTCGGCAGCATGGATAGGGATAAGTATCCGCCGTACGGAGAGCGTCTCGAGTTCTCGGGCATCGAAGTCATGCCGGGCTTTAGCAACTCTTCGATCTCGGAGTTAAGAGATCTGGGGCTGGAGATCGACTTGATCTGGCTTTGCCGCCCGGGGCCTGCCGGTGCACTGGGCGAAACATTTCGCAAGATCTTCCCACGTGTCACGATCGCCTTCGATACCGTAGATCTGCACTATCTTCGCCTCCAGCGGGAAGAGCGCGTTAGCGGGCGCACGACTCAATGGCAACGCATGCGCGAACGGGAGCTGGCTCTCGCACGAGGCGTCGACGTCACCGTCGTTACGAGTCCGCTCGAGCGCGATATCTTGGCGGCCGAAGGCATCTCGGAGGTCGCGGTCATCCCGATCATCGAGCCAGAGTCCGAGCGCGTGCACGCGACGTGGGAGCAGCGCTCCGGCATCATCTTCACCGGAAACTACAGTCACAGCCCCAACGAGGATGCCGCGGAATGGCTGTGTTCGGAGATCATGCCATTGGTTTGGCAAAAGATACCCGACGTGCGTCTGACGCTCGCGGGCGCAGAGCCGACGCTGCGAATGCGCCGTCTTGCAGGCGAGCGCGTCGTCGTCACCGGCTTTGTCGAGGGCCTCGAAGGGCTTCTGGGGCAACATCGCGTTTTCGCTGCGCCCCTTCGATTCGGCGCGGGCGTCAAGGGCAAGATCGTTCAGGCTTTGGCCAACGGTTTACCGGTCGTCACGACCGAGATCGGAGATGAGGGGATCTTCGTGCCTCGCGACGCCGGTATTGTCGTTAGCAACTCCGAGGGTTTCGCCGAGGCGATCGTCTTGCTGCATCAGGATCGGAGTCTCTGGACCCGGCTGGCCGAGGGTGCGCAGCTGACCGCCGGGCGCTTCACGCCGGCTGCCGTCGCTCCGCGTATTGACGAGATCCTCGCGCTTGCGAAGATATTGCCTAAATAGCACCTCTTCTGTGTGTGCGCTCGAGCGCCCACCGACGCCCGACACGAAGTCTCGCACCGCCGCAAAAACGGCAGCGATACGAGCGAACTCCAATCGGAGCAGCTTGGGGATCAGCGCCCTCGCGACAAAATATAAGAACGACGGCACCACGTACCAGAGGTAGAATTTGCGAACGAGGCGCAGCATGTTGCGCGTGGCATAATAGTCGTGAAGCGGGGTCTTGAAGCCGACCGAGCGCGCTTGCTTATGCCAAACGGTCGCTGCGGCGCAACAATACAATGTGTACCCGTGTCGGCGCATGCGAATGCACCAGTCGGTCTCCTCCCGGTAGAGGAAGTACGATTCGTCGATCAAGCCGACCCGGCGAATCGCATCGCTGCGGACGAGCAGGCACGCGCCAATGAGGTGATCGAGGGCGATCGGCGAATTGTCGAACGTCTCCGATCGCTTTCCGCTTCCGAGTTGCGTGTCGTGGCAGATGATCGGGAAGATGTAGCCGCCTCCCATCGCCTGAATCGTCGTCGGGGCGTCGTATCGAAGAATCCGCGCGCCGACGATGCCGATGCTGCTATCGCGCTCCGCTAAGTCGAGCATTTCCGGCAAGGCTTGCGCGCCGACGATGACGTCGTTGTTGAGGATCCACACGTAGTCCGCATGGAGTTCATCCATCGCGTAGCGAATACCGGCGTTGTTTCCGCCGGCATATCCGAGATTCGATCCGAGCTTGATAAGAACGAGAGGCACTGATCGAGGCTCGTTCGAAGAGACCCAAGCCTCCAGGCGTGCCACGGAGTCGTCGCGCGACCCATTGTCGCACACGATGATGCGCTCGGGAACGGCGTCGGCGCTCAGAATGCTCTCGACGCACTCGATGGTGTCCTGCCAACCATTCCAGTTGACCACCACCGCGACCACTCGTGGCGCCCCGGTTCGTGACATGAACGTACGTAGTTCGTTGGGAACTGCTGGTATTTATCCTTCCCTCGACGAAAGCACCGTCTCGATGCGACGCTCGTTGTTCGTCATCACCCTTGCGTGCATGCTCTGTTCGCTTTCTGCAGCACAGGTTCTAGCCGACGCCTACTGGCCCGTCGGGGTGCAGCCGCAGGATATCGTTCGGGGCATTTATGCCGGTCAGGACTCCGGCGGTTGCTGCTGGATGGGGAAGACGGGCGCGTTTTTTGAAGACATCCCGGCGGGAGCGAATACGCTCGTCCTCACCATCGAGATTCCCGACTACGCCCTCGAGGGTAGCTCCAAGGCGGGCATCACGATCGCGATTGATGGGCGCAACGCTTCAAGCCTCTGTTGTTTCGGCACGGGCGTGCACGAGTTGGCCTTCCGGCTTCCGAGCCAAACGCAAAAAGCAGAGCGCGCGCTCATCACGTTGACCTCGAGCACCTCGTTTATTCCGGCGCAGCGAGGCCTCGGGCCGGATACGCGTACGCTTTCCGTCTTAGTGCGTGAGGTCGTCCTCGAGAACACCCTCACCGGAAGCCGCTACGTCGATGGCGTCGATATCGAGGCCGCCACGCACGACCGCTTGCTGCAGTTCTTAAATCTGCTCGCGCTTCTTGCCGGAGCGATGATCGCCATCGTTGCGTTCAAGCGGCGCATCGCGTGGATATGGGCGGCGTTGATTCTTTCCGATCCGTTTGCTTTCTCCGTCGATGTCGCCGGCACGACGATTACGTTGCCGAAGATCGTCTTGCTCGCTTCAATCCTGTGGCTCATCCCTCATCGCAAGGCGCTCCAACCTCTGCTCCGTGGATGGGCGATTCGAATCCTAGTCGCAGCCTTCGTAATCTTTGTCTTCAGCATGCTGGTTTCCGATGCCCGAGCGGTACATGCGGGCGCGGCGGTTCGTGAGACGCTCAAGGTCGTCATCTACGCGCTCACGCTCGTCGTCGGATATCTTGCATACCAACTGGATCCGGACGAACCTTTTCTTCGGCGCATCATCGCGATCACGACGATCGTGGTTGCCGCGTTCTCCTTGCCTCAGGTGTGGCTCGGCACATCGGAGCACACGTTCATCCATGGCCATACCTTTGCTCGCATCGCCGGCCCACTCGAAGGGCCAAATCAGCTCGGAGCGTTTTTGGGAATGGTACTCCCGGTGCTTCTCGCCTTTGTCCTGATGCGGGGCATGACCCGCGAGACCGGTGTTGCCCTCGCCTTAGGCGCGCTCGCACTCCTTCTCACGTTTTCGCGCGGCAGCGTCATCGCATGCGGTCTAGCGGTGCTCCTGGTTCTGGTGCTTTGGGCGCGCCCTCGCTTGCAGACGCCCGTCGTCGCAATTTTGAGTGCCTTGCTTCCCGTGCTGGCGGTCTCCATCGTATTCGCGACGCTGCATCCCTCCGCGACGCCGTTCGGCCGTTTTCTCGCGCCTCCCGCGATAGATACGTACAACGGCGGGCTTGGAACGCGCGTGGAGTTATGGCACGCCGCGGTAAGCATGTGGCACGCACATCCGGCCATCGGGGTTGGGCCGGGAAACTACGAGCTCGGGGTCTCGGCCTTTGCTCCCGGCGTCCGAACGCACGCCAACAACTACTACCTTCAGGTTCTCGCTGAACAGGGAGGACTGGGCCTGTTGGCGTTTGCACTCCTGCTCGCGGCAAGCATCCTCCCGTTTGCAGCCATCAAGCGGCATCGTGAGCCGTTGCAGATCGCAGCGATTGCCATCATTTTCGGCCTCGCTTACCATCAACTCATCGACGGTTTGCTGCTCTACGTGAAGGTCGGCGATCTCTATTGGACGTTGATCGGAGTTGCCTTAGCCGCATCGTATCCGCATGTTGGTCACGAGAAAGAGATCTCAGAGATAACCCAGCGCGCGTAGCGAGGCATTGTGCGCATCCTTGACGCTCAGGATCGGCGCAACGTCTCCGAGCGGCCAGTCGATCGCGAGGTCGGGATCGTTCCATGCTACCCCGATCTCTCGCTGCGGATCGTACGTCGCGGTCTGCTTGTAGAGAAAGATCGCTTCGTCCGAAAGGACGAGAAAGCCGTGGAGGAAGCCGGTCGGAATGAAGAGCTGCGTGCATTCGGATGCGCGCAGGCGCACCGCAGTCCATTGCAGATACGTGGGGCTCTCGCGGCGTAGATCGACGATCGCATCGTGGACTTCGCCTTCCAGCACTTGGACGAGTTTCGCCATGCGTGGATCGCCGTGCAAACCGCGGAGCACACCGCGCTTGGAGCGTGACAAGTTATCCTGCACGAACTCGTCGGCGATGCCTGCATCTTTGTACCGAGGGGCGGAGAAGAGTTCCATAAACGAGCCGCGCTCGTCTCGAATGACCTCTGGGCGAAGGAGCAAACTGCCGTCGAGAGGCAGCCGTTCGACGTTCATGCTTGGTTCTATTAAGGCGATCGCGTTGGGCTTCCCTCGTCCGATCGGAAAGGAAGGCCGGCTCCATGTTGAAGGCCCTGCCCTTGCGCGTCGTCGTTACCGGTGCTTCGGGATTCATTGGGCGTCGCGTGGTGCCGCGCTTGGTTGCGCGGGGTCACGACGTCGTGACGATGGGCCGTGGAACCGGCCTTATGAAACGCCTCGATCTTTTCGACACGCCTGCCGTAGAGCACGCGCTTCATGAGATCCGCGCCGAGGCGCTCGTGCATCTGGCCTGGTTTGCCAAGCCGCCGGACTACGCCTCATCTCCGGATAACTTGCGCTGGGTGACCTCGAGCATCGCGCTCGCACGCGCCTTTGTCGACGCCGGCGGTGCGCATCTCATTGCAGCCGGCACGTGCTTCGAGTACGAAGCCTCAACGGTTTACGGGCGCGCGAAGCGTGAACTCTTCGAAGCGCTGGATCGCATGTACACGGGCTCCGACGTGCGCTTTGCGTGGGGGCGCATCTTCTATCCGTACGGAACCTTCGAGCCGCCGGAGAAGCTCGTGTCGCGCCTCATCCTGGAGATCGACGCGGGACGACTGCCGCCCCTGCGTGAAGCCGACCGGCGCCTGGATTACATCCATGCAGATGACGTCGCAGAGTCGTTTGCACGCATGACCGACGTACCGTACCGCGGCGCGATCGACCTCGGAACCGGAACGTGGACGACGCCGCGTTCCATTGCCGGAATCATTGCACGGCGTCTTCGGCCATCGCTCATGCCGAATATCCAGGCCCTTCCCCCCGCTGGCGGCGATCGCGACCCGGTTGTGGCAGATATCACGGTCCTGCGACGGGAGTTAGGCGATTGGCCGATGATCGGCCTCGAAGACGGCGTCGGCGCGATGACCTTACCCCATGGGAGGCCGCCTGAGGCCGCGGCCGGCTAGGGTATGCTCAGGGCCCTTTGGGGGGCGCTGTTGGGCTAGAATCCCCCCTAAAATGGGGGCTTTGCCTCAGAGGCGCGTTCTAGGAGGAAGGCGAAAGGTCGCCCCTTATGCGCTGGCTTATCGCCGGCGGGTTGGGGTTCATTGGTTCGAACTTCATCCGTTTGGTGCTGCGTGAGCGTCCCCTCGTCGAGGTTATCAACCTCGATGCGATGACCTATGCCGGGAATCCGGCGAATCTCCATGACCTGGAAGATCACCCGCGCTACCGCTTCGTCTGCGGAGACATTGGTGACGCCTTGGCCGTGGAAAAGGCGGTGGGCAGCGGGGTCGACGCAATCGTGAACTTCGCTGCCGAAACGCACGTGGACCGCTCGATTGCAGACCCGGAAGTTTTTCTGCGCACCGATATCCTTGGAACGTTTGTCTTGCTCGAAGCGCAACGCCGGCACGGGATTGCCCGTTACCTCCAGGTGTCGACCGATGAAGTATACGGTAGCGTCGCTCGCGGCTCGTCGAACGAGAGCGATCCGCTGCGCCCGCGCAACCCGTACAGCGCGAGTAAAGCTGGTGCCGATTTACAGGTGCTCGCCTACCGTGCGACGTTCGATGCTCCGGTGCTCATCACGCGGGGCAGCAATACGTACGGGCCGTTTCAATATCCTGAGAAACTCATCCCGCTTTTCATCACGAATCTCATCGAAGGCCGTCCGGTCCCGCTCTACGGTGATGGGCAGCAGATCCGCGACTGGCTGCACGTGGAGGATCACGCACGCGGAATTCTCCACGTGCTCGAGCGTGGGGAGTTGGGTAACGTCTACAATCTCGGCGGCGGTAATGCTCGGACGAACTTAGAGCTCACGACTCAGCTGTTGCGAGAGTTCGGCGGCTCGATGGAACGCGACGTGCGCTACGTCACGGACCGCCCCGGCCACGATCGGCGATACTCCATTTCTTGCGATAAGGCTCGCGCGCTCGGGTGGCGCCCACGCGTGTCGTTTGAGGACGGTTTCCTTGCGACGATTGCGTGGTATCGGGAACACGCGGCCTGGTGGCGCCCGCTCAAGGCTGGCCATCGCAAAGACCACATCGCGTTCAGCACGCCGTACGATAAGACGGCATCCGGGTAACAGGCAATGAAAGGTATCATCCTTGCCGGGGGACTCGGCACGCGTTTGCGACCGCTCACGAAGATTGCAAACAAGCATTTGCTGCCCGTCTACGATCGTCCGATGATCTATTTTCCAATCGAAACACTTTGCAGAGCGGGAGTTCGTGACATCATGATCGTCACCGGAGGCAACTCGGCCGGCGACTTTCTCCGATTGCTCGGGAACGGCCGTCAATTTCGGGCTGGACGACATCTCCTACACGTACCAAGAAGGCGAAAGGGGCATCGCGGATGCGCTGAGTCTGTGCGAACGGTTCGCCGATGGCGATCGCGTGGTAGTCATGCTGGGAGACAACATCCTCGAAGACGACATCGGTCCATACATCAATGCCTTTGAAGCGCAACCGTCGGGTGCACGCGTGCTCTTGAAGAAGGTGCCCGATCCGGAGCGCTTCGGCGTACCAGATTTCGACGGCGATCGCGTCGTGCACATCGAAGAGAAGCCGGTTTTTCCGAAGAGCGACTATGCCGTGATCGGCATCTACATGTACGACTCGCAGGTCTTCGACTTCATCAAACAACTCGAACCGTCGGAACGCGGCGAACTCGAGATCACCGACGTCAACAATGCCTACATTCGCGACGGCTCCCTTTACTACGACGTGATCAGGGGCTGGTGGAGCGATGCCGGCACGATCGAGGGCCTGCACCGCTCGAGCCGGCTCGTAGCCTCGCGCCGCACTCGATTCCTCGACGCACCGTGGGGACAAGTCATCAGCGGCGAGGCCTCGCGTTCCGGCGTTGAGTCGAACCAGGAGGCACCGCCGGGGACCGTGCTCCTCCGCCAAGGCGCGGAACGTCGGAGTTCTCGAGGCGCCTGACGAAACGCCGCTGCGTGCGGCGGCTCGTCTTTACTCTGGCACTTGGTGCCTTCCTAGCGGCCTGGACCGCCGGCTTCGGAGCCGCGGCGCCCATCTTGCCGCAAGGCGTTTCCTCGGCGGATATCGTCTCGGGGCTCTATCCCGTTTACGGTAGCGGATGGTGCTGCTGGATCGGCGATCACGCGATCCTCACGATCCCGGTGCCGGCGGGCGCTGATGCGGTCGTCGTGACCCTCTTGGTTCCGTCCGACGCCACCGTCCCCGGCGGCACGGCTATCGCCGCTTCGTTCGACGGCGTCGCCGCTCGCAGCGTTTGCTGCTTCGGCGAGGGGGTGTATCAAGCGGCGTTCCAGCTTCCGCGACGCAGCGCACAGGATCGTCGGGTCATTATGCGGATCACGCCAAGCTCGCATTTTGTCCCCGCCGAGCGCGGCATCAATAACGACCGGCGCACGCTCTCCGTACTCCTACGCGCTATCGTCGTCGAAAACACGCTGACCGATGAGCGCTATCTCGACGGTGTCGCGATCGCCGGCGGCAGCAGCATGCCCGCGTATCTCCTCGATCTGCTGCTCGTTGCGATCGGAATCCTCACCCTTGCCCTCGTATGGCGCCGAACGGCCTTCGCGTGGGTCATGCTGCTGCTGACCGACCCGTTCGGTCTGACGGGCGTGACGCTCTTGGGGATCGTCGCGGCTTTCGGCCTGCGACGAATATCTCTGCGCCCGCTGCGCGATCGGCGGATCCTTGCCATTGCCGCGGCGTTTCTCATCTTCATTATCTCGATGGCGGCGTCGAGCCTGCGCGCAAAATACCTGGGTCCGGCGGTGCGCGAGACCGTCATGGCGGCCGCCTATCTTCCGGCCTTTGCGGTTGCCGCGCTCGCATATCGCACGGAGCCGGATCGCAATCTCCTGCGCCGCACGCTTGCGTTCTTGACGATCATCGTCGCCCTGCTCGCACTCTCGCAACTCTGGACCGGCGCATCAGAAAGCATGCTGCTGTGGGGTCATACCGTTTCACGCATCGCCGGGCTGCTCGAAGGTCCCAATCAACTCGGCGCGTTCTTGGGCATCCTGCTTCCGCTGCTCCTTTCTCTCGCGATCGGCGAGCGCCCGCGCCGGGAAGAGATCGTAGCGTTCTGCCTCGGCGCTGCCGCGCTCGTGCTGACCTTCTCGCGCGCAGGGCTCCTTGCATGCGTCCTCGCCTGTGCTCTGGTCTTGCTCTTGCGCTCGCGCCGACGTGCCGTGGTGCTCGCGGTGGTTGCAGTGCTGTGGCTGACGATTGCAACGGCAACCGTGCAGGATGCTCTCGGCGGCAGTAACCGCCTCATTGACGCGATCTTCCCGGCTCGAATCACTGACGCTTACAATGGCGGCCTGGGAACTCGTGCGGCGCTTTGGCACGGCGCCATAGCCATGTGGAGTTCGCATCCCGTCCTTGGTGTTGGGCCGGGAAACTACGAGCTTGCGCTCTCTTCATTCGCGCCCGGCGTGCGCACGCACGCCAACAACTATTATTTTCAAGCGCTCGCGGAGCAGGGCGTGGTCGGGCTGCTCGCCCTGTTGTTGCTCATCGGAACGACCGTCCGCGTCCTCTACGACGGCCATGACGCGCTGTGCGTCGGCGTTCTCGCGGTCGTCGTCGCCTTTGCGTTCCATCAACTCGTTGACGGCTTGCTCATCTATCCGAAGATCGGCGACCTGTACTGGGCACTGATCGGGATGGCCGTTCCCTAAAGCTCCGTGGGGCGAAGGCTTTTTCGGCCCGGCGCTGGAAGCATTAAAGCCCTTGGTAGCACGGAGGTCGTTGTGGGTCTCGTAACTGCACTTATTGGTCCGGTTCTCTTTTCACTATCCCCATACGGGCAGCATTATCAGCTCGCTGCTGCGAAGACCACGCTGACGGTAAGCGCGACGGCGCAACCGCGGCGAACAACGGCGCACTCGCTGCCGCGCAGGGTCATGCCGCTGTTGGCGCTCTCGCCGGCCACGCCGACGCCCGCCCAGCCGCCCCCCGCGCCGGCATACGACCGCTATCTCACGTTTGACTATCTTCCTGCATTAAGAGCCTACAACGAGCTGAGCCCCGGAAACGTCGGAAACAGATCGACGGAGGAGCATGCCGCGATCGAGTTTTCACTGTTCCGCTTCCATCTCGTGGCGTTGGGCGGGTTCAACTTGTTTGATTATCCGCACGAACAAGACTCGCCCGTCCCAGTTGATTGCGCGAGCCACCCCAACGAAGAAGGCTGCGTCGAAGTCATCGGTGATGGCGGCCGCGTCTTCATACCGGCCTTTAACGTGAACGACTATGAACTCGAGGCGGGCTTGGGCTTCCGCATCGCGCCGGATCATTGGTATGTCACGGCAGACTACATCTACAGCGCAACAAATTTCGGGGATCCGGATTTGCTTGGCGGCGGCTTTGGGATCCAGAAACTTCCCGATCTGGATCGACAATTCTCCCTATATGGCCGAGTGAACTATTATCCGGAGATTTCAAACCCGCACATTCTTGGCGCGATCGCAGGCCATGCGCTATCGTATCATTACTTAAAATATGAAGTCGGCGCAACGTGGAGACTGCCGAAATCTTTCTTTGCGAATCTGGCTTACGGCTGCGATGAACACTACAACCGGAGCAATGCGCCGGCGAATGCGAGCCTCTGCGGACCGCAGGTGGGCGTCGGCGTTCATTGGTAGGCGGCGCTTTCGCTCGGCGCTGATTCGCTAAAACCTAGGCATTCCCGGAGGCGAAATTCTGCGCCGACGCGAGAACCGGCTTCGGAGCGAGTTCCATGGTGTAGAGACCGAACGTGTTTACCGGGTCGATGGTGTTCGGGACTCCGTCCAACAACTCATACCACATGAACGGGATCCCATTGTTCCCGCAAGCCATCGCCATGTTGGTGAGATCGGAGGCTTGCGTCGTGAGGTCGGTCGTGCCGTATTCGCTGCAGAACAGCGGCAGTGGCGTCGACGAATGTAGGCTGCTGAGGCTGGCCGGTAAGGCGCTTGGCTCGATCCCATAGGGGTGGAAGGCGACGTAATCCACGAGGCCCGCGACGCCCGCGTTCAAGAACGTTTGGATGAAGCTTATTGGTATGCCCGATGTTCCGGCCGACAAAATCTTGCTCGTAGAGCTGATGTTCGCTCGTATCGCTGGAGCAACGGCAGCGACCAGGGCCGCGTATTGCGTCGGATCCGGATTTGGCGGCCAGAAGTACTCAATGTTCGGCTCGTTGCAGATCTCCCACCATGCTCGTGGGTATCGCTGTGCGGCCAGCGTATGAAATGTCACGTATTGTTGGATTTGCGTCGATGTGATGGGTGCGTTGATGCCCGTTCCGAAGCCATACGCCTCCGGGTTCCCTATACCGGTGAGCCAGATCGGAATGATGTTGTTCGCAAGCATATTGCCGTAGATCGTATCGAAGAGGCTCCAATCGAACGTCCCCGCTGGATTCTCGATCAAGTCCCACGCAAGATCGCAGCGACAATACGTCGCGCCCGACGCGATGATCAGGGGCAGATCCGTCGCCGGCTCGTCCGGCGCATACGGATGAATCTGTATGCCGAACTGATGTATGCTCGCCGGCTGTTGTCCTTTCGATCCCTGAGTCGACGGCAACAGCGAACTTCCGGCCCCGCCGCCTCCACATGCGGTAAGCGCTGCCGACCCTAACGTTGCTATGAAGATTCCCCTCTTCATACTGCAAGTTTTCGGCGGCACGCGGTGTCAGTGAATTCCGCGATGTATCGGCTACGTAATCATTTGGTAAAATCAACTTTACAATTGCAAAAACAAACACGCCGTAGCGGCGCGCCGTGGAACTCACGTTTGGTAATTACGTCGGAACCTCCGCCGATCTCGCTGCGATGATTTCCTTGTATCTCGCGCTCGCAGGCGTTGCCACGCGCGTCAGGCTGGCGTCGTGGTCGAGGTCGATGTGATAGAGCCCGAAGTCGCTGCCGTTGTCGAAGGGCAGCCCCCATTCACGGTTGGACGTGATGCTCCAACACAAATAGGCGATGACCGGCACGTTGTCCTCGACTGCGCGTTGCACGTGGCGGAGATGGCGGGTGATGTAGTCGGCGCGGGCGACGCCGTCGGCGCTGGTCGTGCAGCCGTTCTCGATGACGATGATGGGCTTGCCGGGAAACTGCTCCTCCTGCTCGCGTAAGATATCATAGATGATCGCCGGCCATACGGGCGCATTCACGTAGCGGCATTCCGCTGCCGAAAACAACCGAGAGACCTGCGACGGCCAGATCGACGGGATGCCCCAGTAGTAATCGAGCCCGACGAAATCGAGCGCGCCCACGCATTCCGTCGGGCAAAGAAAGGGCGCGAGGCGCCCGGCCATGCCGAGATTCCACCAATTCGTTCCCAGCAGCGTGGCGAACATCGAGAAACTCTTGCGCAAGCCGTCGAACATCTGGCGCCACGACCGCGTCGCGCTCAATCGCCGCTCTCCAGTCAGGGGAACGAACTCGACGCGCCCGCCCGCGCCTCCGAAGATGCTCGCCGCGATGTACCGCGCGAGTTCCGGCTCGAACCCGCTGTAATCTCCCGCGCTCTTGGAAATGCAGAGCCCCGGGGCGCCGGGATGGACGCCGACGTGCAGCACGCCGCGTCTGCGAATCCCTTGCAGTGAGCGGTCGAGATCGGGAACGTCCCCGGCTACTAACTCTCGCGCCGGCGCCTTCCCGATGTGCGCGATGCTGCGGCGATTGTTGGCGTGGGGAGGCTCGCCGGGCTCCTCGCCGGGAAAGGCCGCCGCCATCGCCCGGTCCCACGGTGAGAGACCCGTGGCCGGATCGCGGCGCTTGAACTCGCGCAACGCGATGTCGACGGCGTTGAGCAGCGCGCGGCTTCCAAGCGCCATGGCGATCGCAAAATGCTGCTCGTGTCCGACGAGCGGCTTCAACTCGAAATCCCCCGTGACGTACGAGCGCAGGATGACGTCGTCGTCGAAGACGAGATCGACTTCACCGCGCTTGAGCGCTTCCACGGCGGCCGCCATCTCCGGGTATTGATGAATCGTCGCCGCCGGGAAGCCCTTCGCAGCGATTTGTTGCGGCAAGCCCTCCGCGACGACGCCGACGCGTCCGGTCCATGCCTCGAACTTCTCCGGCAGCGCGGTCGTGCGAGCGTGCAGCACGCAGAGGTGCGCGGTGAGGTACGTCTCGGAGAAGAGCACGCGTTCCATGCGCGCTTGCGTCATCGTGATCTGGGCGATCGAGATGTCGACGATGCCGCGGTCCAAGACGTCGCGCTGGGAGAGCCGAATCGCCTGACCGCGTACGTCATCCGGGTTCTTCAAGCGTGTCGCCCGGCGATCGACCCAGCGCTGTAACCAACGGGGCAGCCCGAGCACGAGTGGATTCGTTCCGACCAACGAGCCGGGGCGCGCTTTATGGATCGCGGCTCGCGCGCGCGCATGCGCGCGAAACAGATTGGGAATGAGCTTGAGCAGCGCCTCGATCTGCTGCCCCGAGGTCGCAAACGGCTCCAACCCCGGCGGCACCGGATAGGCGCGCATCCACCAGCCTTTCACGTAGCCGTAGACGAGCTGGTTGGGCTCGTTGATCGTCACGTAGTAGTCGATGAGATCTCCCAGCCGCTCGGCGACGACGCTTGCGTACGCGGCCAGACGATCGGGGAAACCCGGATCGAGCATGCCCGCGCCGTTTCCCGCCGCCTGCACGTGGAGCGGCCACGTGTTGTGGTGCAGCGTCACGACGGCAACCATCCCCGCGTCGCGGATATGCTGCAGGACGTCGCGATAATGCGCGAACGCGTCCGCGTCCCAAGCGCCCGGCGACGGCTCCAATCGCGCCCACGAAAGCGAGAGGCGAAAGGCCGTGCAGCCCAGACCGTGGGCGAGATCGACGTCTTCCCGATAGCGGTTCCAAAAATCCGTCGCTCGCCCGCGCGGAACGAGGCCGCGCTCGCGCTCCCACACGTCGCGGATGTCGTCTTGACCGGTGTATGCTTCGCACTGGTGATCCGCCGTCGCGACGCCGAATCGAAATGCTGGGGGAAAGGGCCTACTCACCTGCGCGACTTATATCCATCGCGGTAAAGCGTTCCTCCGTAAACCGTTCATGGGATGGTGGCATGATGAGATTCAGCGGCAAGACCTGCATCGTGACGGGCGGCGGCTCCGGCATCGGGCGCGCGACGTGCCTGCAAATGGCCGCCGAAGGCGGCCGCGTCGTCGTGGCCGATCTCCGAGTCGAAGCGGCTCAAGCGACCGTCGACCAGATCCATGCGGCAAACGGCGAAGCCATCGCGGTCGCCGTCGACGTCGGCGATGCCAGGCAAGTCGAGGCCGTCGTCGCGGTAGCGATCAAGGCTTACGGCGCGATCCACGTCATCGTCAACGACGCCGCCATGATGACCTTCACGCCGATCCTCGACACGACGGAAGACGATTTCTTCCACGTCATCAAGACGAACTTAGGATCGGTCTTCTATTTTTCGAAGTACGGCGCTCCGCACATGCCCGCAGGCTCCGCGATAGTCAACATCAGCTCGGTTCACGCGCACGCGACGACGCAAAACGTCGTGCCCTACGCCGCTTCGAAAGGCGCGATCGAGGCCTTTACGCGCGGATTCAGCTTGGAGATGGAGGCGCGAAAGATTCGCGTCAACTCCGTCGCGCCGGGCGCCGTCGACACGCCGATGCTCTGGAACAATCCCAACGTCAAGAGCGGCGCTGAAAAGGTCGAAGGAGCGATCGGAAAACCGGAGGATCTCGCAGCGGCGATCTGCTTCATGGCCTCCGACGACGCGCGTTTCGTGAACGGCACCACCCTCGTCGTCGACGGCGGGCGCCTGGACATCCTCTGACTACTCCGGCCGGGCAGTTCCTTCGAGGCAGACGTCGATCATCGCATCGACGACGCGGGGGTCGAACTGCGATCCGCTGCAGCGCTTCAACTCTTCGATCGCTTGCGGCGGGGAAAAGGGGGGACGATACGGCCGCATGCCGATCATGGCGTTGAAAGCGTCGGCAACCGAGACGACGCGCACGCTCAACGGAATGCGACTGCGATCCAACCCGTCTGGGTAGCCGAGGCCATCGAAGCGCTCATGGTGCGAGCGAACGATCGGGCAGAACTGGCGCAGCGGCGTCATCTTCGAGACCATCGTCTCGCCGACGAGCACGTGCTCGCGCATGACCGACCACTCGTCGTCCGTAAGCGCACGCGCTGCAACGAGTATTTCTTGAGGGGTCGTGATCTTGCCGATGTCGTGAACGAGGCCGCCGCGCGTGACCTTCACGGTCTCCGTTTTCGACAAATCCAACTTCGCGGCGATTCTTCCGCACCATGCCGAGACCGCGCGCGAATGATCCGCGGTCGCGGAATCGATCGCGTTCAACTCACCGATCAAACTCGTGAGCAGCACGTCGGCTTCGTCCAGCGCATTCTCGGCGGCGGCGTCCGGCTCGGAGTTGATGTTCGCGAGGATCTGTGCGACCTCGCGCGTCAAACGCTCGAGGCTTTCGCGGCTTCCCGGCGCCGTCTCTTCCACGTCATGCAACGCCTCGCAAACGGCGGGCGGCGCGGCGGCGAAAACCGCGCGGGCGGGCATCGAATCCGCGTGCGTGCGGCAGGTCGCGTCGATCCACGTCATCAGCGGAGTCCAGGCGTCGTCGTACAACGCCTCGGTCACGCGGTCGATAAAACAGTCGGCAAATGCGCGGCCGAAGATCGATTTGTCGGCCCCGATGTCGGCTCGCGCGAGGATCGCCTCGCGGACGACGTCGTGCCGCTCCTGCAGTCGTGAAGCTGCGGGACGCAACAGCGCGGTTCCATCCATAGAGCCTAGTCTACCGTCGCGCCAACGAGCGCCATTGGGCCGAAGGTCCCGGCCGGCGCGATATTGACGAAAGCTTTACGGCGGCGCAGGCAGCGCCTCGAGCAACCGTGCGATTCCGCCGAAATCGCGCTCCCGCATCGCTCCGAGCGACTCGAGCACCTCGCCGTGGTTGCGCGCGCCGGACCAATAGTCGAAAATCGCTCGCACGGCACGCGCCAGGGATTGCATCGCGGGCGAGACGTCGAGGCGGTTCTGAAAGAATCGCGTCAGGCGCGGCTCCGCGGCCGCGGTTCCGTTCGCGAGGGCGGCGGCGAGCACCAGATAGGCCTGCGCCTGCAGCGCGTGCCTCGTGCCCGAGCGTGCCTCGACAAGGGCCGAATCCGCCGATTCGATCGGCGTCCGCGCTTCTTCGCGGAAGCCGGCGGCAGCCGCATACAAGGCAATCTCCGCAAAGCGCAGGGCGCGTCGCTCCGCCGTAACTTGCACCTCCGCACTCTGGGAGAGCATGCGGTGCGCCTGCGCGAACTCGCCGTTCCAGCCATGGCACAAGGCTTTCACCGGGAGGAGCGCCTCGCTGGTTTCCTCGGGCGTCGTCACGATGTCGACGGCGTTCAACGAGTTCTCGAGCGCGTGCATGGCCTTTGCATTGCCTCGGTCGGCCTCGATGTACAAGGCGCCCATCGTCACCCAGATGCGAACGTGAACGTCGCCGGATTTCGCGGCGCAATCGCCGACCGCTTCGATATATCGCAGCGCTTGGGCCGGATCGCATTCGATGAAGTACGCCAACTCGTAAAGGATGCTGTAGGCGCGAGAGGCGAGATCGTAGTTTCCCTGACGCAGCGCGAACGAGACCGCTTCACGAGCAAAGTGTTTCGCCTCGTCGGTCTCGCCGGCGCGCAGCGCCACATAGGCGATCTGATGAAGCGTCCGCGGTTCGCGACAGGCTCGCACGGAGCGTCCGATCTGCTCGCGCGCCTGCCAAGCGCAGCGCCGGGCGTCCTCGATCCGGTTTGCCATCGCGTAGGCCGTCGCCAGCGTCGCAAGCAGCTCCGTCTGGAGGTTGCCGGGGCGCGCGGCGCAGCGCTCCAACGACTCGATGCACTCGGTTCGGCCTCGCCGCAGAAGATCGAGCGAGGAACGGTAGACGAGGCTCGCTTCCAACTCCGGATCGTGAGCCAACGTGATTGCTCGGTTGAACCAAGCCTCCGCCGTGTCGTGATGCCCGACCTGCGAGGCGAGGGCGGCCCTGACGGCCGCGAGTTCCGCAGTGTGCTCGCCTTCACCGGTGAAGCGGCTCAGACACTCGCGAACGACGTCGGCGCCTCCGGAGTCGATCAGGGTCATGCCGTGCCGGTGGAGCAGCCGCAGCATCGCTTCGCGGTCGCCCGCCGCCGAATAGCGAGAGAGCACTTCGGCATATCGCCCCGCATCGAACCGCGTGGATAGGCTCGCCATAGTCCTCGCTATCTTAGCGGATAATATGAGAGGGGCATCGCATCTTTACACGCTCTGAACGTTGGGAGCGGTTTATGGATCATCTGCTGTACTACGGCGTGGGCCTCGCCGTCGGGATTGCGATCGGGAGTGCGGTCGGGGTGACGTTCGCCAAGGAGCATCACAACCGGCGCCTCCTGCCGATCGCGCTCGCCATCTCCGTTCTTCTTGGGTTGCTGCTCGGCTATGCAATCGATTCGTACATCGCATTCGTGCACGCCTCGGCGACGCTGCCGGCTTGATCCCGTCTCGCAATTCCTGATAAAATCCGGAGAGCTAAAACAACCCAACGCTAATCCGCCGCCGCACGAATTGCGCGGCGGATTTCGTTTCTCGACCGGAACCCAAACTGGGTGCCAAAAAGAAACGGAGAATCACAACATGTTCATGCGCTTCACTGCAATCTTCAAGCCAATGATCAGCAAAGCCGTCCTCGTCGTGGGTATGCTCGCGGCGGTCGGCGCCTTCGCAATCCCGCAGCCCGCATCCGCGGACACGCGTTCCACCGCCGAAATCGTCGCCGCAGCGGCGATGATCGTCGGCGCGATCGCCTACGATCAAGGCCGTCCCTACTACGTCCGTGACGGGCGTCGCCGGTACGTCTCGCCTGCGGTAGCCGGCTGGTACCAGGATCATCACCGCTTCGACGGTCGCGGCTTCGGCCGCCATCGCCGCTAGGGGAATACGGGCGAACACCTCGCGCCCGTAGCCCTCGGAAGCCGTCTATCGGGGCGATAGGCGGCTTCCGGCATTCTAGGTCACCGCCAGCAGATTCACACTGAAACGGCCGGCAACGTCGGTCCAGTCGGCGCGTAAGCGGAAGCCGCTCTCCTCGGCCATCCTGCGAACGTCCTCGCGTTCGTACTTGTACGAAGATTCCGTGAGAATGCGCTCCCCTTTCGCAAACGGGACCTCCATGCCGAGCGCGGCGATGGGCACGCGCTGCTCGCAGGTCGACTCTTGGAAGGAGTCGACGCTGCCGCGCGTTTCATCGTAGCGCACGACGAAGCGAAACTTGCGCAGATCGAAGCCGCCTCCCAGCTCGCGATTGATGCGCGCCAAAATATTCCGATTGAAGGCCGCCGTCACGCCCGCCGGATCGTCGTAGGCAGGTTCCAGCACCTCCCGCGACTTCTTCAAATCAACGCCGAGCAGGAGCGCATCGCCGCGCTTGAGCGCTGTCGCGATGGTGCGAAGCAGCGAGATCGCGTCGACCCGCTCGTAGTTGCCGATGCTCGAACCGAGAAACATCACGAGCTTCGGCATCGAGCCGCGGAACGAGCGCGCCTGCAGCGCGCGGACGTAGTCGCCGCACTGTGCCGCGACGACCAGTCGATCGTATTCCGCGACGAGCGTTTCGGCGAGCGTGCGCAGCGAGCTGGCGGAGATGTCGATCGGATCGTAGCGCACCTGTGCCTGGCGGCGCAGCGCGGCTTCGAGGACGATGCGACTCTTTCGCCCGTCCCCGGGGCCCAGCTCGACGATCTCGACGTGACCGACCTGCTCGAGGATCGCGCTCGCATAGCGTTCGAGGATCTCGCTCTCGGCGCGAGTGAGGTAGTACTCGGGAAGCAGCGTGATCGCTTCGTACAGCGCGGAGCCGACTTCGTCGTAGAGGTGACGGGACGCCAACCACTTGGGGCTCGCCGCGAGGCCCAGCCGGACGTCCTCGGCGAGGCCGTCGCTCCAGGAGCCGAGGCCTACGTCGTCAATGGTAAGCCGGGGAACGGTCCCGTGGACGGCCATGGCCGCGTGGATTCGCCGAATCGGGGGAATCCCTCCCGTGAGCTTCTGCAAAAGGGAGCAAGAACGATGATTTCAGACATCACGCAGGAACGAGCCGGGCTGTGCGAGGCGTACGATCAGAACCGCCGGCGCACGCACCTGCTCTTCGACCTCATCGCTCCCGAAGCGTACGAAGACCGGCCGATTCCGCTCCGCCATCCCTTCGTGTTCTACGAAGGACACATCCCCGGGTTCAGCTTCCTCACGCTGGTGCGATACGCGCTGGGAGGCAAGGCAATCGACGAGGAGCTGGAGCGCCTGTTTCAGCGGGGCATCGACCCCGCGAGCCTTTCAGATGCGCAGGCTTTTGCACCCGGGGATTGGCCGAGCCGCGATCGAGTTCAGGCGTTTGCGGAGGAGTGCGACGCGCGCGTCCGCGAGGCGCTGCGGCACGCCCGGCTCGACGATCCGAGCAATCCGCGGCTGGTTCGCGCCGAGAGCGCCTACAACATCATCGAACACGAGCAGATGCACCACGAAACCCTGCTCTACATCCTCCATCAGCTACCGCGTGCGCGAAAGCGTACGTTGCCGAGCCTCCACTTCAACGGCGAACGCCCGCCGTATCGTCGCGTTTTCGTTTCGGCGGGATCTGCCACGCTCGGAACGCGGCGCGAGGCGATCCCATTTGGATGGGACAACGAGTTCGATGAAACGGTCGTTCGCGTTCCGGATTTTGAAATCGAAGCCGACAACGTCACCAACGGCGATTACCTCGCGTTCGTCGAAGCGGGCGGTGGGCCGCCGCCGTTTTGGCATCGCGTCGACGGTGCATGGCACCTGGCAACGCTCTTCGACTCGATCGTATTGCCGTTGTCCTGGCCCGTCTACGTCACGCAGCAGCAAGCCACGGCCTACGCGCAATGGAAGGGCCTGCGCCTCCCGACGGAGGCCGAGTACCATCGCGCGGCGTTCGGAACGCCGCAGGGAGAGGAGCGTGCCTATCCGTGGGGCGACGCGCCGCCCGACGAGACGCGCGGCAACTTCGGATTCGTGCGTTTCGATCCGGTCCCGGCCGGCAGCTATCCCGCCGGCGCGAGCGCTTGGGGCATCAACGATTTGATCGGGAACGGCTGGGAGTGGACGAGCACGCCCTTCGCGCCGCTGCCCGGATTCCGACCGATGGTTTCCTATCCGCTTTACTCCGCAGACTTTTTCGACGACGCGCATTTCGTCATGAAGGGCGCCTCCCCGGTCACGCACGCGCGTTTGGTCCGGCGGAGTTTTCGCAACTGGTTCAGGCCCGACTACCCGTACGTCTACGCAACCTTCCGCTGCGTAGCCTGACGGTTACCCGTCATTAGGGAAAATCGACGAAGCGGCCGTCGTAATAGAGGAGCGGCATGAAATCGGTGTAGTGCGCCTCCTCGACCTCGCCAATGAAGATCGTGTGCGTTGCCACGTCGATCGCCTCGGTTGCAATGCAGACGAAGCCGGCAACCGTTCCGGCGATGATCGGAACCTCGGCTGAGCGCACGTCGTGCGCGATGCCCTCGAATTGATTCTCGACGCCGGCCGCAAATCGGCGGGCGATCTCCTCTTGCCCGCGCGCCAACACGTTCACGGCGAAGCGGCCGCTCCTGTGAATGAATGGATAGGTTCGCGTCGTGCGGTTCACCACGACGAGCAGCGTCGGCGGATCGACGCTCACGCTGGTCATCGCGGTCGCGGTCATGCCGTGGATCCGGCCCTCGTGTGCCGCGGTAATCACGGCAACGCTCGCGACGGTTCGGCGCATCGCCAGCCGGTACGTCTCCGCATCGACGCGGCGCGGCGATTCGCTCATGCCGAGGCGACCGGAATGGGCGCATTGGCGAGCGCACGGCCTGGGCGCTCGAGGCCGAAGCGCGCGACCCGCGCGAGGTCGAGGACGCGCATCGCGCTGCGGCGCGGCGCCCCGCGGCGCCGCGCATCCTGCGCGGCCTCGGCGCCGGCGCGCGCGCGCTCCTCGCAATCGCCGACCAGCCGTTCCAGGCGCTCCGGAGCCGCCTGGTCCGCCTCAACGCAGGCGATGCCGCCATATGCGGCAAGCAAAGCCCCGAAGCCATAGGGATCGGCTCGTCCGATCAGGGCCGCGGCGACGTCGCGGCGATCGCGGCGCTCGAGCAGCGCGGCGGCATCGATGGATTCGAGCTGCACCCGCGGGAGGCGCCTGCGGATGCCTTCGAGCAGCTCCGGGGCCACCACGCCCAGCACGGCGACGATTCCGCACGCGGCATCATCGCTGCGTCGAAGCCAGAGTTCGTCGGCTCGCGCGCGGTCCGCGCACGGCATCCACGGAACTTCGAGATCGATTGCGCCGTGCGTGCGCAGCATCGCACGGCCTTCGCGCATCGTCAACTCGACGCACGGCGCGTGCGCGGCGCCTTCGACGTTCCATGCGAGGTCCGCGGCGATGCGAAAGCGCCGATCGAACCGGCGCCAGGGCGTGATCCCGTGGACGACGGGGTGACCGTACGAACGCACGCCTTCCAATAGATCGTCGAGCGCGGCGCCGCCGACCGGATCGCCGGCGACGTTCTCCCGCAACACGATCGCGCTCACCTCGCCGCGCTGGGTTCTCGGTATCCCGGCGAGCGCCGTGGACCAGCGCCGGTAGAAGTTCCGCTCGTTCTCGAACTCCCAATCGAAGCGGCCTGCGGTCGCGCCCTCGTAGTGCGCGAACCGGGATTCGGCAACGTACCGAACGACGAGCCCCTCCGAGTGCGCTCGCAGGCAAAGATCGGTGTCCTCGAATCCGTTGCGAAAGAGCGGATCGAATCCGCCGCTGCGTTCGAACCATTGAGCTCGCACGGCAAGCGCAGCGCCGGGAACGACGACGGCATCGCGGGAGCGGCGCACGCCGTCGAGATGGGACGGAAGATTCCGATGAGAAAGAAACCAGTGAGCGTTCGGCAGGAGCACGCATCCCGCGCCTTGCGTGACGCCGTCCTCGTAGAAGAGCGCAGCGCCCGCGATCGTCACCTCATCCCGCGCAAACGCAGCCAGCAGCGGCGCAAGCGCGTCGTCGAGCGGATAGGCGTCGTTGTTGAGAAAGAGCACGATAGGCGCCTGCGCGACGCGCGCGCCCGCGTTGGCGGCGCCGCCGAAGCACGCGTTCGGATCGAGACGAATCGAGCGAAGCCAATCGTAGCGCGGCAGCTCGCGCGGGGTTTCGTCGGTTGATGCATTGTCCACGACAATCGTCTCGAAACTCGCCGACGACAACACGCGCAATTCATGTAAAGCGTGCAGACAGCGCGCCGTGAGCCACCAGTTGTTGTAGGCGGGGACGACGACGCTGATGTCGAAAGGCTGCGAAACCACCTGCGCCCCGATTCGTATCGTCCTCCGATCGCTCCTCTAACGAAAACGCCATGGGGTCGCTGCGATAAACATTCGAGGGAGAAACATGAAGGTAGTAATTCTCGCAGGCGGGTTCGGAACGCGCATCGCAGAAGAAACCGATGTTCGCCCGAAGCCGCTCATCGAGATCGGTGGGCGGCCAGTGCTCTGGCATATCATGAAAATCTACGCGGTCGCGGGGTTGACCGACTTCGTCGTGTGCCTTGGTTATAAAGGTTACATGATCAAAGAGTTCTTCGCCAACTACCGTCTGCATACGTCGGACGTGACCTTCGACATGGCGAAGAATGCAATGGAAGTCCACGAATCTGCTACCGAGCCATGGCGCGTCACCCTGGTCGATACGGGTGAGGCGACGCAGACCGGAGGTCGCCTTCTTCGCGTACGCTCTCATCTCGGTGACGCGCCGTTTTGCATGACGTACGGCGACGGCGTGGCAGACATAGACGTTCGCAAGCTCGTGGAGTTTCATCGGTCACACGGGCGGCGCGCGACGCTTACGGCCGTTCAGCCCCCGGGGCGCTTCGGCAGCGTCTTCATCGAGGGAAATAACGTCGTTCGCTTCGTCGAGAAGCCGGAGGGTGACGGCACCTGGATCAACGGCGGCTTTTTCGTGCTGGAGCCCAGCACGCTAGACCTGATTACCGATGATGAAACCGTGTGGGAACGCGAGCCTCTCCAGCGTCTCGCCGAGATGCATCAGCTCGCCGCTTACAAACACAGTGGATTCTGGCAGCCTCTCGACACGTTGCGTGACAAACGCCAGTTGGAGGCACTGTGGCGCGACGGCCGCGCGCCCTGGAAACGCTGGTGATCGAGGCCTCGTTTTGGAGAGGGCGTCGCGTCCTGATCACCGGACACTCCGGGTTCAAGGGAAGCTGGCTTTCGCTTTGGCTGTTGCGGCTCGGCGCCGATGTCAGCGGTGTCGCGCTGCCGCCGTCCACGCAGCCCAATCTCTTCTCACTCGTGCGTCTGGCGGAGCGAATGCGCAGTCGATATCTCGACGTACGCGATCGCGCCGCGCTCTTCGCAGGTGTCCATGACGCCGATCCGGAGATCGTCTTCCACTTGTCGAGCCAGCCGATCGTGCAGCGGAGCATCGAGGATCCGCAAGAGACGTTCACGACCAACGTCATCGGGCTCGTCAACCTGCTCGACGCCGTCCGCGAGTGCCCCGAGCCTCCTGTCGTGATCAACGTCACCAGCGACAAGGTCTACCGCAACGACGATGCGACGCGCGCATTTCGGGAAAGCGACCCCCTCGGCGGCGACGATCCGTACAGTGCGAGCAAAGCGTGCGCGGAGCTGGTGACCACCGCGTACCGCCGAACCTTTGCCGGAGCGCGGCCGCTGCGACTCTGCACCGCGCGCGCCGGCAACGTCATCGGCGGTGGGGATTGGGCCGTCGACAGGCTGATCCCGGACCTGGTGCGTGCGGCAGAGGCCGGGAGGGTCCCGGTGCTGCGAGATCCGGAGGCGACGCGGCCGTGGCAGCACGTGCTCGACGCGAGCGCCGGCTATCTCTCACTTGCGCAACACCTCTGCACGAAGCCCGGCGCGAACGAGGGGGCGTGGAACTTCGGTCCAGCCGAAACGCAAACGCCGACGGTCGCCGCCGTTGCGGAATGTTTTCTCGCACGCCTAGGTGCGCCGACGCGTTGGAGCCGCTCCGCGGAGCCGCGTGGGATCGAGAGGCATTCGCTGCGCCTCGACGCGACGATGGCACGCGCGCAGCTCGGCTGGGACACGCGCTACACGATCACCCAAGCGGTGGAGGCCGCAGCGCAGTGGTATCGGGCGCGGCGCGACGGCGCCGATCCCGTCGTCCTGACCGACGCCGAGATCGCCGCCTATGAAGCGCGCTGACGCCGCGTTTGCCTGCCGCATCTGCAGCGCGCCCGTCACACGCACGTTTTGCGATCTTGGGTCGAGCCCGCTCGCCAATGCCTACCTCGAGCCGACCCGCGAAGCGATCCGCGCCGAGCGCCGCTACCCGCTCCATGCATGGGTCTGCGATGCGTGTCTGCTCGTGCAAATAGAAGCCTTCGAGCGACCGGACGCGATCTTCGGGAACTACGCGTACTTCTCGTCCTACTCCAGCTCGTGGCTCGAGCACTCGCGTCGGTATGTGGACGTCATGATCGAACGGCTCGGCCTCTCGAGCAGCTCGCTGGTCGCCGAGGTTGCGAGCAACGACGGCTATCTCTTGCAATACTTCGTCGAGCGCGGCGTTCCGGTCGTCGGAGTCGAACCCGCGGCTAATGTGGCTGAAGCGGCAATCGCCAAAGGCATCCGTACGGAGATCCTCTTCTTCGGCACCGACGCCGCGCGCTCGCTGGCGCGCAAGTACGGCCGCGCTGATCTCATCGTCGGTAACAACGTCATCGCGCACGTCCCCGATCTCCACGACTTCATCGGGGGAGTGCGCCTTTGGCTCGGCGATCGAGGAACGGCGACTTTCGAGTTTCCGCACCTAATGCGCCTGATCGAGTTCGGGCAGTTTGATACGATCTACCACGAGCATTTCTCCTACTTCTCGCTGCATAGTATCGAACGCGCCCTGCGGGCACACGCATTGGCCGTCGTCGACGTCGAAGAGCTACCGACGCATGGCGGCTCGCTGCGCATCTTCGTTCGGCACGAGGCTGCCGCAACGACAACCGGGCTGAACGTGGCGGAGCTTCGCGAGCGTGAGGTACGCTACGGTTTGCTAGAGGCAAGCACGTATGACGGATTTCAGCAAATCGCGAACGCGCGGCGGCACGAGCTGCTTGCATTCGTGTCGGACGCGAAGCGCGCCGGAAAGGGCATCGTCGGCTACGGCGCTCCAGCCAAGGGCAACACGCTGCTCAACTTCTGCGGCATTGGTGTCGACGAGATTCCGTATACCGTAGACAAGAATCCGCATAAGCAAGGAAAGCTTCTGCCGGGCAGTCATATCCCAATCGACCAACCGCAGCGCATCTTCGTCGAGCAGCCCGACATCGTGCTCGTGTTGCCGTGGAACCTGCGAGACGAGATCTTCGAAGAGTTGGCCGCCGTACGCTCGTGGGGCGGGCGCTTCGCGGTGGCAATCCCGAAAGTGGAGGTACTCTAAGATGGAACTGCGCGCACTCACGATCGGCGGGGCTTACGAGCTGCTCGGCGCGCCACACCGCGACGAGCGTGGATTCTTCGCGCGCGTCTTCGATGCCGATGTCGCTCGCAGCCATGGCCTACGAGCCGCCTTCGAGCAGCAGAGCGTTGCGTACAACGCGCGGCGCGGCACGCTCCGCGGGCTCCACTATCAAGCTGGCCCCTCATGGGAAACGAAGCTCGTCCTCTGCTTAGCCGGTTGCGCATTCGACGTCGTGCTCGACCTGCGCCGCGACTCGCCGACGTTTGGACGGTGGGAGGCCGTCGAACTCGATGCAAGCAGATGTAACGCCGTCTACGTACCGGAGGGCTGCGCGCACGGATATCAAACCCTCGACGATAACGCATTACTGCTCTACGAAATTTCGCCGCCTTACCGAGCCGAGCTGGCGCGCGGCATCGATCCGCTCGACCCGGCGCTCCGAATTCCGTGGCCGGTGGCGGAAGCAATCATGTCGGAGCGAGATCGCGCGTTGCCTCCGCTACGCGGTCTCCCGTGACCGATCCGGTCTATTCCGACTCCTCGTGGGCAAGCTCGACGGCCTTCGCGAAGGCCTGCTCGCCGCACAGCAGTTCTTGGTAGAGCGTCACATCCGAAGCGTTCGAGCGGATGCGCAACAGCCACCAGTTCATGGCGGCCTCGTCCCCGGCTGCGATACCGAAGCGCGGCGCGATCGCCGCGAGCATCGGGACGACCTGCTGCGCGGCGAGAACGGTGAGAACGTAGTCGTGATCGCTCAAGTGGCTGATGAAGCACTCGATCGGCGGAGGCTGGGCGAGCGCATAGCCGCCGGCGGTTTTCTTCAAGAGCCCGTGCGCCACCGGATCGACGCCGGCGAGCATCGCCGCAGCACGGCACCAGGTCGCGACCTTCGCTTCGTCTCCGAGCGAGGGCGCCGCGTGCGCACAGAGGAGGACGGTGACGAAGCGCGCGTCGCGCCCGCGCACGATCGCCTCTGCGCCGGAGAGCACGTGATGGCCGCCGGTACCGGCGATTGTCAGCTCCGGTGTGAACGTCCCGTCTTCGAGATATTGAAAGACCGCCGTCTTCATGCTGTCGTGGTAGAGCGCCGCCGCGATGCACAGGTCGCGATCGATCTCCTGATGTCCTTCGAAATAGATGCCGTCGTAGTTGCTCGCAAAGCGGTCGCTCATGCGCGCGTTGAAGAGTTCGTGGGTGCAAAGGCCGCCGGGATAGCCGTGATGCGAATCCTCGGCGGATCCCGGTGCGCTCCAGAACGGCTGCGCGATCCCGTCGGGGCCTACCGGCGGGAAGATGCCTTCCACCGGCGCGTTCGACGCGACGAAGCCTTCGCGTACGAATAGGTCGCGCAGTGCAATGCGCGATTCCAGCGTCGGGTAGCGAAGCTGGTAGTGCGCTACGGGAACCATGAGAGCGTCCAGCACCGATTCACGAAGCCCCTGGTCGGCAATCGAGTCTGCAACGTCCATTGTATCGCTCCAACGCGAGCGAATGAATGCAGAGTTCGCAGCAATGCGGCCGGCCCGTGCATTCGGGCCGCTCAGGGGCGGCATGGACGGGAGCGCGACTCGTTGTGCGTCGGCAGGGGTCGCTTCGAGAGAGAGAGCGGCAGCGCCGGCGGCCGCGAGAAAAGCGCTGCGATTGATCACGCCAGTCCCTCGACTGCGCTCACTACAGTTCGCTACGGCGTTACCGTTTTCGCGCCGTCGATCGGCTTCAGGCCCGCGCTCCGCAACGCTGTAGAGAGCGACCCCAGAGTCCGAACGTAGGCGTTGTATTGCGCCATCGCGGCAACGTATTCCCGATCGTAGCGGCGAGCGTATGAGAGCACCGCCGGCGTCGGCGGGCTCGCCGCGCCGAAGCCGGCACGCGGGATGTCTTCGCGCAGCGCGCCGGGCCGCTGGATCGAGTCTTCGTCGTTCTGGTAGTTCGCCGTGAAGGTTGCGAAGATCGTCTGTCGCGCGAGAAGCGTCGCGTTGACTTGCCCGAGCAGCGCCGTGTTGCTGCCTGTCGACAGCGGGGCACGCGCCGCTTCGAGCGATTTACGTTGCTCGTCCAAGTCGTTGAGGACGGTGTTGATCTTGCCGCCGACGATGTCGTACTTCTTCTCGAACGCATACGCTAAGCGAAGCTGCGCGAGCGTGTAGATGCCGTGCGGATCAGGCTTCACCGTGAAGCTTTGAGAATACGCGTGCCCGTTCAGCGTAATGCGCGCGACGTAGGTGCCCGGCAAGACCTGCGGTCCGACGGGCGAGCCCCGAAACTCCTTCGCGCACGGATCGCAGAGCGGCTGCCCGTCCTCGCGGAAGTTCCAGACGACGCGATTAACGCCGGCGAAGTTCGTCACGCCGGGACCGGCGCCCGGGCCGGCGTATGGGTTGTACGCCGCCGTCGCGGGCGGCGTCTTCTGTGCCGGGATGTGGCGGATCGCGTGGCCCGCGCCATCGAGAATTTCCATCGAGGGCGCCGTCGCTTGCGGCGCCGATTGGTAGAAGTCGATGATCGCGCCGCTCGGCGGATTCTCGCCGCGGAAATCCGTGTAGCTTCCTTCGTCACCGCCGGAATGGAAAACATATTCGTAGGCGGTGCGCGGCGCGAAGAGCATCGCGCCCGCGCTTTGTGCCTGCTGCAGACGCTGGATGGATCCAAGATCGTCGAGAATCCATAGGTCGCGACCGTGCGTCGCGATCGCCAAGTCATTGAACTCCGGCTGCTCGCGAATGTCGCGCACGGAGACGGCCGGAATGTTGAGCCGGAAATCCGACCAACTCGCGCCGCCGTCGTAGGAGATCCATAGTCCCGTCTCGGTGCCCGCGAAGAGCAGGTTGGGATTGCGGTCGTCCGGGCGAACCGTGCGCACCCACACGCCGTCGGGAAAGCCGTTCGCGATCGATTGCCAGGTGCGGCCGTAGTCACGCGTCACGAAGAGGTAGGGGTGGTAATCGCCCGAGCGATGGCAATCTTCGTTCGCGTAGGCGGTCGCGGCGGAGAAGGGAGACGGAGCGACGGTCTCCACGCGGCAATACGGGGGCACGCCCGGAATCACGTGCTTGCCCCAAATCCTCCCGTCGTCGGTCGTCACCGCGATCACGCCGTCGTCGGCGCCGGTCCAAATCTCGCCGGCGCGGAGCGGCGAGCCTTCGATGTCGAGCAGCGTGTCGGAGTATTCCGCGCTCGACACGTCGAGTGTGATCGGGCCGCCTGCCGCGATCTGATGTGCTTTGTCGTTGAGCGTCAGATCGGGGCTGATGGCGCGCCAATGAACGCCGCGATCGGTCGTTTGGAAGACGACGTTGGCACCGAGCCAAGCGATATGGCCGTCCCACGGCGCGAACGCGATCGGGGAATCCCAGTTGAAGCGATACGTCGCTCTCCAGAGGTCGAAGCCGTTGCGCGAAAAATCGAAGTACGGCGTCACGAAGCGACTGGTATGCCCCTGCGTGTCGTAATCGGCGGTCCGTCCGGTCTCCAAGTCGGTGAGGACGTGCGTGGGGTCGCTGGGATCGGGAACGGCCCACTCGCCGTCGCCGCCGATCACGTCCTGCCACAGCGCGTTTGCGATGCCGTCGGGACTCTGGGAGTTTTCGGGCGCGCAGAAGCCGTTGTTGTCCTGCAACGGCGCGCAGACCCAATACGGATTTTGATGGACGGAGAGGCCGACGTGATAGACCTCGCCGATCGGCACGTTACGCGAGAACGCCCAGCTCTTGCCGCCGTCGAGCGTGATCGAGTAGCCGCCGTCCTCACCGACGATGATGCGCCTCGGATCGTTGGGAGCGATCCAGATCGCGTGGTAATCGACGTGGACGCCCTGCGCGATCGAGTCGAAGGTCTTGCCTCCGTTCTTGCTCTCTCCGAGCATCTCGGAGACGGAGTAGACGTGGTTCTCGTCGCTCGGGTCGACGGCGAGGTGGGTGAAATAGAAGGGCCGCTGGTCGACGAGCGTGTTGTCCGAGACCATCGTCCAGTTCGCGCCGGCGTCGTCGCTGCGCCAGAGGATGCCGCCCGCGGCTTCGATGATCGCGTAGATCCGTTTGCTGTCGCTCGGCGCGATCGCCACCGCGCTTCGCCCCATGAGGCCCGTCGGCAGACCGTGGCCGCTCAAGCGCGTCCACGTCTTGCCGCCGTCGCCGGAACGCCAGATGCCGTCATCCGGGCCGCCGGAGTGGAAGGTCCACGGCAAGCGACGGAACTGCCACATGCTTGCGAAGACCACCGCCGGATCGTTCGGGTCCATCGCCAACTCCGCGACGCCGGTCTGCGGACCGACATAGAGCGTCTTGCTCCACGTCTTTCCGCCGTCGTCGGTTACGTAGACCCCGCGCGCATCGCTGTCCCGGAACGGATCTCCGAATGCGCCGACGATCACGTGTTGCGGGTCGTGAGGGTCAACGAGAATCCGCGAGATCGACCATGAATTCGGCAATCCGACGTTCGTCCACGTTTTGCCGCCGTCACTCGTCTTATAGACGCCGTTTCCGAACGTGACGTCGTTGCGCGGATTCGCCTCGCCCGTACCGACCCAGACGACGTTTTCATTCGTCGGGTCGATCGTCACCGCTCCGATCGCGGCAACCGGCTCTTTCTCGAAGACGGCGCTCCACGTCGCGCCGCCGTTCTCGGTCTTCCACACGCCGCCGCCCGCGGAACCGATGTAGTAGAGGCTCGCGTCCTGTGCCGTGCCCGCCACGGCCGCAACGCGCCCGCCCGCAATCGCGGGGCCGACGGAACGCCAGTGCAAATGCGCGTACGGCGCATCGGCGGCGGCGTTTAGCGGCACCACGAACGCGGCCGCAACGGCAACGGCGGCCCAGCGGAGGAAGGTCAAGGGCTGACCTCTTTGACGCTCACTGGAAGCTGCGTGAGTTTGGCGGCTTTCAGCGCGGCGTTGAGCGTGGCGAGCGACCGCACATATGCGTTGTATCGCGACACGCCGTCAGAGTATTCGCTTTCGACGCGATGGATGAAGGACGTTACCGGCGGCGTGACGAGGCCGAGCGCGCTGAAGAACGCCGTCTCGATGTCCTCGCGTAGCTTGCCCGGCTCCTCGATGCTGTCTTCCGAGTTCTGGTAGTTTGCCGTCAGCGCGTTGAAGACGTCGTCGTGAGCGGTCTGCGCGGCGGCGATCTGCGCGGCGAGCGCGGAGTTATGGGCCTTGTTCGCCGCTGTTTCGTCGGCGGCGAGCGTCGTCTTGACCGTATCGAGGTTGTTGAGCATGACGTCGACCGTGGAGAAGAGCGCCTGGAGGTGCTTCCCGAGAGCGAACGTCTGCTCGTACTCCGCTTGCGTGAAGTGCGAGCGGGGATCGGGCATGACCGCAAAATGCGCAAGGTAGGTGTGTCCGGAGAGCGTCATCCGTGCGGCGTACTCTCCGGGCGGGATGCCGACGATATCGTCCGGCCCTTGGAATATCTCGGGGGCGCCGTAGTATTTCACGGGGCCGTCGATGTTGAAATCCCAGACGTAGCGATTGAGGCCGACCTTGTTCGGGATGTACGGCGTGTCTTTGCCGCCCACTTTATGCGTTCCCGAGATCGTCCGAATGACATGGCCGCGGGCATCGAGGATCTCGAGTTTCGGCGCACCGCTCTGCACCCGCGCTTGATAGAACGTGATCATCACGCCGTAGGGAAGATTGTTCGCCGCATAGCGGGTGTACGTTCCCTCGTCGTTTTCGTGCAGCGAGTATTCGTACGACGTACGCGGTGTAAAGAGCGCCGAGCCGCGCGCGATCGCCGCCTGCAACTCCTGGATCGGACGCATGTCGTCCAGGATGTACACCGAGCGGCCGTGCGTTGCGAGGACGAGATCGTCGAACTGTGATTGCATGCGGATATCGTGGATCGAGACGTGCGGCATGTCGATGTTGAAGGGTTGCCAGCTCGTCCCTCCGTCGAACGAGATGTAGAAGCTCAGCTCGGTGCCGAGGTAGACGATGCTCCGGTTGCGGACGTCCGGCCGGATGGCGCGCGCCCACTCCGTGTTCGGGATGCCGGAAACGATCGAGGTCCAATGGCGTCCGAAGTCGTGCGTGACCCACGCGTACGGAGCGTTGTCGCCCATGTAGTGGTCGTCTTCGATCGCGTAGACCGTGCCGTCTTGGAGCGTGGAGGGCGCGACCGTTGCGAAACGGCCGTACTCCGGCGCTCCCGGCGGCGTGACGTTGTGCCAACTCCGGCCGCCATCGAGCGTCATCTGGACGTAGCCGTCGTCGGTTCCGACCCAGATCTCGCCGCGGTGCAGCGTTGAGCCCTCGATGTCGAGGATCGTATCGCTGTACTCCGCGCCGGAGACGTCGTGCGTGACCGGACCGCCCGAGGGTTGCTGATGCGCCTTCATGTTCCGCGTGAGATCGGGACTGATGATCGTCCAACTCCGGCCGCGATTGGTCGTTTGGAAGATGACGTTGCCGCCGTACCAGCCGATGTGTCCGTTCCAGGGCGCGAATGCGATCGGCGATTCCCAGTTGAAGCGGTACCGGCTCAACGAAAGGTTGAAGCTTTCGGCGCCCAACTGGAGATACGGTGCGGCAAACCAGCCGTCTTGCGTCACGCGGTTGTAGACTTGCAATGCGCCGTCCTCGCTATCCGACCAGATCCAGTTGGGATCGGTCGGATCGATGAGCGACCATTCGCCATCTCCGCCGGCGGTCACGATCCAGTGCTTGTTGAGGATGCCGGAAGGATCGAGCGAGTTCGAAGGACCGCACCAGGCATTGTTGTCTTGCAGACCGGTGCAGACCGTGTACGGGTTTTCGTTGCTCAGACCGACGCGATAGATCTGCGCGATCGGCATGTTCAACGACGACGACCAGGTCGCGCCCCCGTCGAGCGTGAGCGCGTAGCTGCCGTCTTCGCCGGTGATGATGCGATGTGGATTGTTCTGGGATATCCAGATCGCATGATAATCGACGTGGACCGCCTGGGCGATCGGCGTGAACTTCTTGCCGCCGTTGGTCGAGACCGAGAGCATCTCCGAGACGCCGTAGACTTTATCCGGATTCTTCGGATCGACCGCAATGTGCGTGAAATAGAACGGTCGCTGGTCGACGAGCGTGTCGTTCGAGATCATCGTCCAGGTCGCGCCTGCGTCGTCCGAACGCCAGAGAATGCCTTGCTTCGATTCGATGAGCGCGTAGACGCGGTTGCCGTCGCTCGGCGCGACGGCGAGGCCGATGCGGCCCGTGACGTCGGTGGGAAGTCCGTGGCCGCGCAGGAGCATCCACGTGCGCCCGCCGTCGACAGACTTATAGAGACCGTCGGCCGTGCCGCCGCTGGTGAAGGTCCAGGGGCGGCGCTGGAACTCCCAGATCCCGGCATAGATCACGTCGGGATGTTGCACGTCCATCGCTAAATCGGACGCTCCGCTCTCCGGTCCGACGGAGAGCGTGTGCGACCACGTCGTGCCGCCGTCCCACGTGACGTAGACGCCGCGGTCGTTCGAGTCCGAAAAGACGTCGCCGAGGGCACCAACGATCACGTGGTTCGAATCGCGCGGATCGACGAGAATTCGGGAGATGAACTTCGTCTTGCGAAGGCCGACGTTGTGCCACGTCTGGCCGCCGTCGGTGGTCTTGTAGACGCCGTCGCCGTAGCTGACGTCGTTGCGCGGATTTGCTTCACCCGTTCCCACCCAGACCGTGCGAGCGTCGTTGGGATCGATCGCCACCGCCCCGATCGCCGCGACCGGCTCGTTGTCGAAGACAGAGTTCCACGTGTAGCCGCCGTCCGTCGTCGCCCAGACGCCGCCGCCGGCCGTTCCGACGTAGTAGAGGTTCGGGTCTTGGTCGGTTCCGGCGACCGCCGCGATGCGACCGCCGCCCGCCGCCGGGCCGATCTCACGCCACGACATGTTTGCCCAGGCCGGGCCCGGCGTCGCTGTCGGCGACGCGCTTGGCGAAGGCGCCGGAGCCGTAGCGGCTTGCGCAACGCCTGAGGACATGATGAAACCCACCGCGCACAGCACGACGGTAAAGAGTCGATTCAACACCGGACCTCCTATACGAATGTCCAAAAGCGGTGCCATGCACGCGTGCCGACCTCCTGCGTGCACGGGATCAAAGCCGCTCAAGGGACGTGCGATGAGTGCAGGCGCTCGTAGCGCGGGACGTTCACGTGCAACGCGTACCATTGCGCCCACGCGATCATTCCGCACATCACGAGAAAAAGCAGCCCCAGGGCGATCGCCCAGCCGCGCCGGGTCATTGGGGGGTCCGCTCGGCGAGCCGGGGGAAGGACGGGGGCGAGGAGGCCCGAATGGTTGGCCCGATGCGTAGGAGCATGACCTCGTTCCTCATTGGAGCGGCGTTCGTGTTTTGCTTGGGGATCGCGGCCGCGCCTGCTGCCGCGGCCGTACGGAGCCTACCCGCCACGCCGAAGGTTGTTTCGATTTATGCGAGCGTGCTGCGCGGGATCAATCCGCACATGCCCGGCTGGCTGAGCCGAGAACTCGCCCGTCGGCTGCTCGTGAACGCCGCGCACTGGCATATAGATGCCAATATGTTGGCAGCGGTGGTGACCGTCGAATCGCGCTGGCGCACCCATGCGGTCTCCGACGCCGGGGCCATCGGCCTGGGCCAGTTGATGCCCGACACGGCGGCGACGCTCGACGTCAATCCGCGCGATCCCGGGCAAAACCTCGCCGGTGCCGCGCGCTATCTCAGCGGCCTCGCTCGGCGCTTCGCGCACAAGGCCAACCGGTACGCCTTGACGTTCGCGGCCTACAATGCCGGCCCGTACGCGGTGGAAGAGTTCGGCGGGATTCCGCCATTTTACGAAACCCAGAACTACGTCGCCCGCGTGCTCGACGCGTGGCATCATTTCCAGCACGAGGTCCGCATCCCGCGCAGCGCGCTTCTCGCGACGGTCGCGTCGCCCGCGTGGGCCATGGCGCACGGCGCCGACGTCGACTACTGGCTGAAAACGCGCTAACGCTGTCACCCCGCTAGAATTTCTTCGCACGCATCTGCGAGCGTAAACGCCGGCCTCACGCGGAGCATGCGCATGCCCGCGTTGCGCGCGGCTTCGACGTCATCGTCCTTGTCGCCGATGAAGACGCACGCCGATGGGTCGATGCCGAACTCGAGAGCAGCGTCGAGCAAGAGCTTCGGCTTTGGCTTGCGGCACGCGCAGTCGTCTTCGGGGGCGTGCGGGCAAAAGAACCAACCGTCGAAGTGCCCGAGCAGCTGCTCGATGCGCGCGTTCACGGCTTCCATCTGATCCTCCGTGATCATCCCGCGACCGATTCCACTCTGATTGCTGACGACGCCGAGTTTCAGTCCTGCTGCGCGCAGGCGATCGAGGCACGCGCGCGCGCCGTCGACCGGCACGACCGCGTTCGGATCGCCGTTGTACGGAACGTCGACGACGAGCGTTCCGTCCCGATCGAAGAGAACGGCGCTAGGGAGCGACGTAGACCTCCGCGCCTTTTTCCAGGAACTCGCGGGATTTCTCCGCCATGCCGCGCTCGGCGTACTCGCGCACCTCCTGCGTGATCTTCATCGAGCAGAAATGCGGACCGCACATCGAGCAGAAGTGCGCCACCTTCGCGCCCGGCGCCGGCAGCGTTTCGTCATGGAACTCGCGCGCCGTCTCGGGATCGAGCGACAAGCTCGAACTGATCCTCCCAGCGAAACTCGAAGCGCGCCTTCGAAAGCACGTCGTCCCAATGGTGCGCGCGCGGATGCCCCTTGGCAAGATCCGCGGCATGCGCCGCGATCTTGTAGGCGATCACGCCGTCTTTGACGTCCTTCTTGTTCGGAAGTCCGAGATGTTCTTTCGGCGTCACGTAGCACAGCATCGCGGTGCCGAACCAGCCGATCATCGCCGCGCCGATCGCGCTCGTGATGTGATCGTAGCCCGGTGCAATGTCCGTGACGAGCGGGCCGAGCGTGTAGAACGGCGCTTCGTCGCAGATCGCGAGCTGCTTCTCCATGTTCTCTTTGATGAGGTGCATCGGAACGTGGCCCGGCCCCTCGATCATCGTCTGCACGTCGTGCTTCCATGCGATCTGCGTCAGCTCGCCGAGCGTCTCCAGCTCCGCGAACTGCGCGGCGTCGTTTGCATCCGCCGTGCATCCCGGCCGCAGGCCGTCGCCGAGCGAGAAGGCGACGTCGTACGCCTTCATGATCTCGCAGATCTCTTCGAAATGCGTGTACAGGAAGTTCTCCTGATGATGCGAGAGGCACCACTTTGCGAGAATCGAGCCGCCGCGCGAGACGATCCCCGTGACGCGCTTCGCGGTCAGCGGCACGTATCGCAACAGCACGCCCGCATGAATCGTGAAGTAGTCGACGCCTTGCTCCGCCTGCTCGATCAGCGTGTCGCGATACAGCTCCCAGGTCAGCTCTTCGGCCTTGCCGTCCGACCTTCTCGAGCGCCTGGTAGATCGGCACCGTGCCGATCGGAACGCGGGAGTTGCGCAAAATCCACTCGCGCGTTTCGTGAATGTTCTTGCCGGTGGAGAGGTCCATCACCGTATCGGCGCCCCACCGCGTCGCCCAGGTCATCTTCTCGACCTCCTCCTCGATCGAGGAGGTGACGGCGGAGTTGCCGATGTTTGCGTTGATCTTCACGAGGAAGTTGCGGCCGATGATCATCGGCTCGCTCTCGGGGTGATTCACGTTCGAGGGCAGGATCGCGCGGCCGCGCGCGATCTCGGCGCGCACGAACTCCGGCTCGACGCCTTCGCGCAACGCGACGAACTCCATCTCCGGCGTGATCTCGCCCCGGCGCGCGTAGTGCATCTGCGTCACGTTCGCGCCCTGCTTCGCGCGGCGCGGCGTGCGCGGGTTCGGAAATCGGATTTCGGCGAGTTCGGGCATCGCGTCGCGGCCGAGCCGGTAGAGCGACGACGGACGCGAGAGCGATTCCGTGTCACCTCGCGCGCTTATCCACGCCTCGCGCAGCGGCGCCAGACCGAGGCGAACGTCGGTCGTAATCCCAGAGTCCGTATACGGACCGCTCGTATCGTAGAGCACGTGCGTCGTCCCGTCGGTCAGCTCGACCGCGCGCATCGGCACGCGCATCGCTGCATCGCTGCCTTCGAGGTAGATCTTTCGAGAAAGCGCCTTCGGCGCGGTCATCGCCATGTGCGTCTCCTTCCTCCGCCGGCATTACCCGGTTCAGGTCTGACGGTCGGCGCGTCGTTGCGCCCTCTCAGCCCGCCGCCGCGAGCTCCCGTGCATGCTCTGAGGTTACCGCGCCGCAACCAGCCCCTCCCGCCCGGCGTGGAAAATGGCTCAACCCGGATCGCGGATTGGAACCTCCGGAGGCAAGGGACTCAGGCCCACCGGGGAATCCTAGGCAGCCATGATCACCGAGCCTCGCGATCCCGATCCACAGGAAACCCAGGAGTGGATCGATGCGATGCGCGGCGTGCTCGCCACCGAAGGGCCGGATCGAGCCCGCGAGCTGATCGGGCGCGTCGTCGAGGCGGCATCGGAGGGCGGCGCGCGCATCTCCCTCGGCTTCGAGACGCCCTACGTCAACACGATCCCGCCGGAGCAGCAGCCGCCGATGCCGGGAGATCGCGCACTCGAAGCGCGATTGAAGCATTACGTTCGCTGGAATGCGCTCGCGATGGTCGTCCGCGCCAACAAGACGAGTTCCGAACTTGGCGGGCACGTCGCCACGTTCGCCTCGGCCGCGACGCTCTTCGATGTCGGCCAAAACCATTTCTTCCGGGCACCGAGCGAATCGTTCGGCGGCGACATGGTCTTCTACCAGGGCCATTCCTCGCCGGGCATCTACGCGAGATCGTTCGTGGAAGGGCGCATCACGCAGGAGCAGCTCGACAACTTCCGCCGCGAGGTCGACGGCAAAGGTCTCTCGTCGTATCCGCATCCGTGGCTGATGCCGGAGTATTGGCAGTATCCTACGGTCTCGATGGGTCTTGGCCCGATCATGTCCATCTATCAGGCGCGCTTCATGCGATACCTTCGCGATCGCGGCTTGATCGACACCGGCGACCGCAAAGTGTGGGCATTTATCGGCGACGGGGAGATGGACGAACCCGAGTCGCTCGGCTCGCTCGCGCTCGCGGGGCGCGAGCATCTCGACAACCTCATCTGGGTCGTGAACTGCAACCTGCAGCGTCTCGACGGTCCGGTGCGCGGTAACGGCAAGATCATCCAGGAGCTGGAGCGTGTCTTCCGCGGCAACGGTTGGAAAGTCATCAAGGTCATCTGGGGCAGCAACTGGGATCCGCTGCTCGCCGCCGACAGCACGGGCCGCCTCGTTCAGTTGATGGACGAATGCGTGGACGGTGACTACCAGACGTTCAAGTCGCGCGATGGCCGCTTCGTGCGCGAGAAATTCTTCGGCCGCTACCCCGAAACGGCCGCGCTCGTCGCCGATTGGAGCGACGAGCAGATCTGGGATCTTCGGCGCGGCGGGCACGATCCGCTCAAGGTGTACGCCGCATACAAGGCGGCATTCGAGCATCGTGACGAGCCGGTCGTCATCCTGGCGAAGACGATCAAAGGCTACGGCATGGGCGGCGCGGGTGAAGGGCAGAACATCGCCCATCAAGCCAAGAAGATGGACGTCGAGGAGCTGCGCGCGTTTCGCGACCGCTTCCAGATCCCGGTCACCGATGAGCAGATCGAAGGCATTCCGTTCTGCCGCCCGCCGGACGACAGCGCCGAGATGCACTACCTGCGTGCGCGCATCTCCACGCTCGGCTCGCTTCCGCAGCGGCGCCGCACGTCGGCGTCGCTGCCTGTTCCCGAACTCTCCGCCTTCGACACGCAGCTGAAGAGCGGCTCCGAGCGCGAGCATTCAACCACGATGGCTTTCGTGCGAATCCTCAGCACGATCTTGCGCGACCCGACGCTCGGACCTCGCGTCGTGCCGATCGTCGCCGATGAATCGCGCACGTTCGGCATGGAGGGCCTCTTCCGTCAGCTCGGGATCTACTCGTCGGTCGGCCAGCTCTACGTGCCGCAAGATGCCGAGCAGCTGATGTGGTACCGCGAGGACAAGCTCGGACAGATTCTGCAGGAAGGCATCAACGAGGCCGGCGCGATCTCGTCGTGGATCGCCGCGGGAACGTCGTACGCGAACCACAACCTGCCGATGGTTCCATTTTACATCTTCTACTCGATGTTCGGCTTCCAGCGCGTCGGCGATCTCGCATGGGCCGCAGGCGATAGCCGAACGCGCGGTTTCCTACTCGGCGGAACGTCGGGGCGCACGACGCTCAACGGCGAGGGGCTGCAGCACGAGGACGGTCACAGCCAAGTCATCGCCTCGGTCGTTCCCAACTGCCGCAGCTACGATCCGACCTTCGGGTACGAGGTCGCGGTCATCATCCAAGACGGCTTGCGCCGGATGCTCGCGGAGCAGGAAGACGTCTACTATTACATCACGTTGCTGAACGAAAACTACGCGCATCCGGCAATGCCCGACGGCGCCGCACCGGCCATCCTGCGCGGAATGTATCTGCTCAAAGACGGCTGCGATGAGAAGGCGCCGCGCGTGCAACTCTTCGGATCGGGGGCGATCCTGCGCGAAGTGCTTGCGGGAGCCGATCTGCTCGAGCAGGATTGGGGCGTGCGCAGCGACGTGTGGAGCGTGACGAGCTTCAACGCGCTGCAGCGCGACGGCGTCGACGCGCAGCGCTGGAACATGCTGAACCCCAAGGCGGCCCCGAGGCGCTCGTTCGTCGAGGAATCGCTCGAAGGCCGCGGCGGACCGGGCATCGCGGCAACCGATTACGTGCGCACTTTTGCCGAGCAAATTCGCCCGTTCGTCGGGCGCCGTTATACGACGCTCGGCACCGACGGCTTCGGGCGCAGCGACTTCCGCCGGCAGCTCCGAGCGTTCTTCGAAGTCGACCGGCGTTACGTCGCGCTCGCGGCGCTGAAATCGCTCGCCGACGAAGGCACGCTTCCCGTCGAGAACGTCGCGGCAGCGATCGCGAAGTACGAAATCGATCCCTCCAAGCCCAACCCAATCGGCGTATGAGCGAGAGCATCGAGCTGCGCGTTCCCGACATCGGCGACTTCAAGGACGTGCCGATCATCGAAGTCTTGGTCAAGCCGGGGCAGCGAGTCAGGAAGAACGACTCGCTGATCACGCTCGAAAGCGAGAAAGCGTCGATGGAGGTCCCGTCGCCGGCCGACGGCACGATCGTCGACTTGAAGGTCAACGTCGGCGACAAGGTGGCGAAGGGCAGCCTCATCGGGATGCTCGCGCCGGCAGACGGCGCTCCCGCGCCTGTCATCCCAAGCGCAGCGCCTGCACCTGCAGCGCCCGCGCCGCCACAAGCGGCACCGAGCGACGCCCCTGTCACCCTGAGCCTGTCGAAGGGCGAGGGACCGCCACCGGCGAGAGCCGACGGCGCCATCCACGCGAGCCCGGCGATCCGGCGCTTCGCGCGCGAACTCGGCGTCGATCTGCACGGCGTTTCCGGGAGCGGCCCGCATGGACGCGTGACGCAAGAAGACGTGCAGCGTTTCGTCAAAGCCGCGTTGCAGCGCGCCCTTCGACAGGCTCAGGGTGACACGGGCGGCATTCGGGCGGGGCTTCCGCCGTGGCCGAGGGTCGACTTCGCGCAGTACGGCCCGATCGAACGCAAGCCGCTCTCCCGGATCAAGCGCATCGCCGGGCCGAACCTCCACCGCAACTGGCTGCAGATTCCGCACATCACGAACTACGACGAAGCCGACGTTACGGGGCTGGAAAAGTTCCGCCTGAAGATCAATGCCGAGCAGGAGAGAAAGCGCGGCACGAAGCTCACGATGCTCTCGTTTCTCGTCAAGGCGTGCGTTGCGGCGCTCCAGGAGTACCCGGAGTTCAACAGCTCGCTCGACGGCGAGGAACTCGTCTACAAGCATTACTACCACATCGGCTTTGCCGCCGACACGCCGAACGGCTTGGTCGTGCCCGTCATCAAGGACGCCGATAAGAAAGGCTTGATCGAGATCGCGCGCGAGGCGGCGGAGCTTGCCGGAAAGGCGCGGGACGGAAAACTCGGCCTCGCCGACATGAGCGGCGGCACGTTCACGATCTCCTCGATCGGGAGCATCGGCGGCACGCAGTTCACGCAGATCGTCAATGCGCCCGAAGTCGCCATTCTCGGCGCCACGCGTGCGGCGGTCAAGCCGGTCTGGCAAGGCAAGCGCTTTACTCCGCGCCTCATTCTCCCGATCAGCGTCAGCTACGATCACCGCGTCATCGACGGGGCCGGCGCCGCCCGCTTCTTGGTCTACATCGCGAAGGCGCTCTCCGACTTCCGCCGCGTGATGCTCTAAGCCCTCGAATCGGCGGCGGCGCGGCGCGCGGCGAGCCAAGGCGTGCCGAAACGGCGCAGTAAGAACGTGACGATCGAAAGCGCGAACGCCAGGTAGAATATCCCGTGGATTTCCCGCATGTGCTGGGCATGGGAGACGTAGAGCGCGATGACCAAGAGCACCGCCGCTCCCAGCACGCAGCTGATCGCTCGAACCACCCCTGCGGCGAAGGTGCGCGCGTCCAATTCACGGCTGCGAAGATACGTTCCGAGGCTGTACATGACGCCGATCAGGAAATAGACCAACGCGAAGCCTGCAAACCACAGGGCCAGAAGTTGCAGCCATCCGGATTGATCCGAGAAGCGCATTGCGACCGCGAAGAGATATCCCATGACGATCAAACCGCCCAACATCGTAAAGTTCAACGCGATCATCGCGAAGTTCGGCACGAAGTAGGCCGCAAACAGTCGATTGTGAAGATACCAAATGATGACGACGAGGAAGAACGTCGACGCGAAGGCCACCATGTTCTGCACCAGATCGCCGGGAGAGGGCATCGTCCTCGGGATGCTCAGCGTGATCGCCATTTCGGCCAGCACGAAGCCGATGACGACATCCGAAAACGCCTCGAGCCGGTGGACGAGGCGTTCGTCGGTCATTTTCCGCGCAGTTGGCGGAGCATGTACTGCAGGATGCCTCCGTGGCGGAAGTACTCCGCTTCGTCGGGGGTGTCGATGCGCACGTGCACTTCGAAGGAGCGCGAGATGCCGCTCTCGGCATCGGTTGCGGTGACGGTCGCGTTCATCCGCGGCCGGATGCCGGCCTCGATGCCGGTCACGTCGTAGAGTTCTTCGCCCGTGAGGCCGTACGCGTCGCGATTCCCGCCATCCGCATATTCGAGCGGCAGGACCCCCATGCCGATGAGATTGCTGCGATGGATTCGCTCGAAAGACTCCGCAAGCACGGCCTTGATGCCGAGCAGATAGGGTCCCTTCGCGGCCCAGTCGCGCGAGGAGCCCGAGCCGTACTCCTTGCCCGCAAGCACGATGAGCGGCGTTCCGTCGGCACGGTATTTCATGGCGGCATCGTAGATCGAGAGCTGTTCGCCGCCGGATAGATAGCGCGTGATGCCGCCCTCCACGCCGGGAACGAGCAGATTCCGCAGACGCACGTTTGCAAACGTCCCGCGCACCATCACCTCGTGGTTCCCGCGACGCGCGCCGTAGGAATTGAAATCTCTCTGCTCGATGCCGTGCTCGATCAAGTACCGTGCGGCGGGGCTGTTTCGCGCGATGTTGCCCGCCGGCGAAATGTGATCCGTCGTCACGGAGTCGCCCACCATGACGAGCACGCGCGCGTTTTTCACGTCGGCGGGAGCGGGCGGCTCGGTGGGCATGCCGTCGAAATAGGGCGGCCGCTTGACGTATTCGGATTTCGGATCCCAGGCGTAGCGCTCGCTCGTCGGAACCTGCAGCTTCGCCCAGTTCTCGTCGCCTTTGAAAACGTCCGCGTATCGTTTCTTGAACATCTCGTCGGTGATACAGGCGCCGACCGTCTGCGCGATCTCGTCGTTGCTCGGCCAGATGTCGCGCAGGTAGACGGGGCCGTCCTTCCCGGTGCCGAGCGGCTCGCTCGTGAGATCGACGTCCATGCGTCCCGCGAGTGCATACGCGACTACGAGCGGCGGTGACGCGAGGTAGTTCGCGCGCACTTGTGGATGGATGCGCCCCTCAAAGTTGCGATTGCCGGAGAGCACCGCCGCGACCACGAGATCGCGCTCCTCGACGCTGTCCGCGACCTCCGCCGGCAGCGGCCCGGAGTTGCCGATGCAGGTCGTGCAGCCGTAGCCGACGAGGTCGAAGCCGAGCGCATCGAGATACTGCTGCAGCCCGGCTTTGGCAAGGTAGTCGGTCACGACTTGCGATCCCGGCGCAAGCGACGTCTTCACCCACGGACGCGTGCGCAGTCCGCGCTCGACCGCGTTACGCGCGAGCAATCCGGCGCCGATGAGCACCGACGGATTCGAGGTGTTCGTGCAGCTCGTGATCGCCGCGATGACGACCGCGCCGTCGGAGACGTCCTTTGCGGCTTCGGGCGCCACGTTCTGTCCGGGGTCGTCCGCTTCGATCTCTCCGATGGTCGCGGTCTGTCCGCCGCCCTCGGCCTCGAAGCGGCCGACAGCATTGCCGTTGCCGTTGCGCGCCTTGACCCATTCCCGCATCGCGGCCGTAAACGACGATTTGACCTCGCGCAGCGGTACGCGATCTTGGGGGCGTCGCGGCCCCGCAACGTTCGGCTCGACGCTCGCGAGGTTGAGATCGATGATGTCGCTATATTCGGCATCCGGCGTCGCATCGGTGCGGAAGAGGCTCTGCGCCTTCGCATACGCCTCGACGAGCGCGACCTGCTCCGGCCGGCGTCCCGTGAAGCGCAGATACTCCAGCGTGCGGTCGTCGATCGGAAACATGGAGACGGTGCATCCGAACTCCGGCGACATGTTGCCGATCGTCACGCGATCCGCCACCGGCATCGAACTCAAGCCCTTGCCGAAGAACTCGACGAACGCGCCTACGACGCCGCGCTTGCGCAGCATCTGCGTCACCGTGAGCACGAGATCGGTGGCGGTGACGCCTTCGCGCAGCGCGCCCTCGATCCGCACGCCGATCACCGGCGGGATCAGCATCGTCACCGGCTGCCCGAGCATCGCCGCCTCGGCCTCGATGCCGCCGACGCCCCAAGCGAGGACGCCGAGCCCATCGACCATCGTCGTGTGCGAATCGGTGCCGACGAGGGTGTCGGGGTATGCGAGCGCGTCGCGCGGGTCGAACTCGACGCCCGCACCACCGGCGCCGAAGACGATGCGCGCGAGGTACTCGATGTTCACCTGGTGCACGATGCCGGTGTCGGGCGGAACGACGCGGAATCCGGCCAGCGCCGACTGCCCCCACTTCAAGAACGCGTAGCGCTCGCGGTTCCGCTCGAACTCGAGCGCGGCGTTCTTCGCGAAGGCATCTGCCCCGCGGAAGTAGTCGACCTGCACCGAATGGTCGACGACCAACTCGACGGGTTGCAACGGATTGATCCGTTTGGGGTCGCCGTCCATCTGAGCGATTGCATCGCGCATCGCCGCGAGATCGACGACGCACGGGACGCCGGTGAAATCCTGGAGCAGCACGCGCGCTGGGCAGAACGAAATCTCGCGCTCCTGCGCCTTTTTTGACCAACGAGCCAACGCTTCAATATCGGCGCGTTTGACCGTGCGCCCGTCTTCGAAGCGCAGCAAGTTCTCGAGCAGGATCTTCACCGAGTAGGGAAGGCGCGAGAGCTTCGTCAACCCCGCTTCTTCCAAGGCGGCGAGGCGGTAGTATCGGTACGAGCGATCGCCGACGCGCAGCGTGTCGAGGGCGTTGAAGCTCTGGGCGTGTTCGGTCATGAGCGCAGGCGTATGTTCGGGTCGCCTTGCGCGTAGCCCTCGACGGCCAACGATGCGTCACCCGACAAGAGGCGTTGCAACGGCTCGGCGACCAGCTCGAGCCGCCAGGGAGAGAGTTCCAGCGTCTGCGCAAACGCCTGTGGATCGCTCGGAAGCTCGCGCGAGAGACGCTCCAACGCGGCTCGCGGAACGAGCAGGCTCGGGGCGAGGTCGTGCGCGCGAGCGATCTCGCCGACGACAATGCTCATGAGCGAAACGAGCGTGTCGCGCGCCGTTCCGAGCGGGCGCTTCGGCCGCTCCGGCAACGCGTCTTCGTCCAAAGCTTCAGCCTCTGCCACCGCCTCGATGATCGCCGTGCCCACCTGGCGGCGCGCTCCGGCATCGAGGCGACGCAACTGCAAGAGATCTTCCTCGCGCTTCGGGCGCATCGTTGCCAGCCCCGCGACGACGTCGTCGGGCAAAATGTATCGCGCCGGAACGTCACGCCGCCGCGCGTATTGATCGCGCAGCTGCACGAGCGCGCGGAGCACGCCCAGCTCCCGACGGTTCATGCGCATCGCGCCGGGAATGCGCAGGTAGGCTCGCCGCTCGTCGATACGATATCGCTCCAAGTCGCCGAGCGCCGTGCACTCCTCGCGCACCCATTCCAGCCGCCCGGCTGCGCGTAGACGTTCCAGCAAGAGATCTTGCATCGGCAGCAGGTGCGCGACGTCATCGACGAGGTAGTCGACTTGACGCGCCGATAAGGGGCGCGTTCCCCAGTCGCTGACCGTCTGCGATTTCGCCAGCCGCACGCCGCGCAAGTCGTGCACGAGGTCCGCAAGCGATACTTGCACCCCGTAACCGAGAAACGCGGCCGCCACCTGCGTGTCGAAGACGCGGTCGGGAACGAGGTCGAAGCGGTCGGCAAAAATCTTCAAATCGGAGGAAAGCGCGTGCCCGACGATCTCCGTGTGCGTCAGCGCCTCCGCGAGCGGAGCGAGTTGCGTGACGGCGAGCGGATCGACGATCGCGACACCGTCCTCGAAGGCGAGCTGCACGACCATCAGCCGGGGCGAGTACGTGCGCTCCGCGTGGAACTCCGTGTCGAGCGCGACGCGCGTCGCACTTCGCACGCGGGCGCTGAGCGACTCGAGCGCGTCCGCGCTCTCGATCATCGAAACGGCGGCCATGGCTCGTCGACCGCGCGGTGGTGCCGGCGGAAATGGAAGTGGTGGCGTTCGATGTAGATGCGCGCGCGAATCTCGTAACGGTGAACGTACATCGTCACCTGGTTTCCGAAGACCGCGAGAACGGTGCAGACGGGAATCGCTACGGCGCACATCGTCCAGACGTGCACCCAGATCGGAACGCGAAAGGTGGCAGCCGTCGCGGTCGCGACCGTGCCGCCGAAGCCCGGGATGATCCGAACCGCGATGAGAAAGGCCGGAGATCCGACGGGAAAGCGCTTGATCCACGCCGGAAGCCGAGCAAGGTATTTGTCCAGATCGAGAAGCTGCGAGGCATGGCGGTTGATCCAATACCCGAGCAGCGCCGCAAGGACGAGTCCGATCGCGTTGATCAACGAGCCCAGGATCGGCCCGAAGATCGCGCCGTTCATCACCGCGAGCGCGTCGGTCACCGAGAACGGCGCCGAGGCTACTAGGGCGAAGAGTCCGATCGCGAGCGGATAGGTCCAGGGGTAGTACGCCCGGATGACGTGCTCGACGTGGGGCTGGTAGCGGATGACCAGCACCGCCAAGGCAAAACTGCCGGCCAGGAGCGCAAAGGCGGCAAGCCGCCGCGCGACGGCGTTCAAGAGCTTTTCAAGAGGGGGCAGGTATGGTCGTCAAAGTGCTGATCACGATGCTGTGCGGAGTTGGTCTCTACGCATCGCTTTTCATGCTCGGGAAGGCTCGACGGGCCGCGCGAGGCCAGCTTCGCGAACCCAGCGTGGTCGAGACGCCTCGGGCGCGTCTCTTCGGCGGCCTCCCCAACGCCCTGCTCGGAGCCGGCTATTACCCCGCGCTTGCAGTTGTCAGCTGGCTTTCGCTCGGAAAGACCCTTGGGCTGGTGGTCTTCGCCATCGTGCTCTTCGCGGCGGCCGTCTCGGTCGTGCTCGCTTATTCGCTGCTCTTCGTCACTCGACGCCCTTGTCCGTACTGTTGGACGTCGCATGCGATCAACTGGTTGCTCGTACTCCTCGTCGCGATGCATATTTGGAGCAACAGCCTCTTGCGATGAACACGATGCTCTGCTACGATGCTGCAATCTTGAGTGGGCGGGGGATACTTCGCGAATCCACCCGGGAAAGCACACCGAGCCACGCAGCGGAGCGCTGCGTTTCGGTGACGGCAGAGAGACAAGGGCCACGCGTGTGCGCGGTCCTTCTGCTTTTTACGGAGCGTCCATCGCCTTGAGCGACTCGATCATGCGACGATCCGCCGGATCCTCCGCCGGCGCCGCCGCGAACCATGCATCGAGGATTTCGCCGGCGAGCGCCGCGGTCACCGAGCGGATCGAAAGCGCGAGCACGTTCGCGTCGTTCCAGACGCGTGCGCCGCGCGCCGTCTCGGCGTCCCCACAGAGTGCGGCGCGAACGCCGTGCACCTTATTGGCGGCGATGGAGACGCCGGTACCCGTCCAACAGCAGAGAATGCCTTGCGCGCAATCGCCGCGTGCAACCGCCTCGCCAACTGCGTGTCCTACCGAAGGCCAGTCGCTGTCCGCCTCCGGATCCAAAGCCCCGAAGAGCACGGGCTCCGCTCCACGCTCGCGCAGGCGCCGCGCGAGCGCGTCGGTCAGTTCGCAGGAGAGGTCGCTTCCCAAGGCAATGCGCATGGGATGGAGGTTCGACCGGCGGCGACCGTTATGCTCGTGCGGTCGGCCGCCGAAAGCATCGAGGTCTTCATGCTGCGCCGCAGCGCCAAGAGCGCCTTCGCACCCGATGCGTACGTCTTTCCGGGTGGAACCGTCGACGAGACCGACCGCGATGCGCGCGCCCCGGGCATGGAGCCCGAGCGCTTGCGCCGCCTCTTTCGCATGGCGTCACCGCCCGACCCGGCGCTCCAGGCGAGCCTCGTCGCCGCCGCATTGCGCGAGCTCAGCGAAGAGAGCGACGTGCGCATCGACGACGGGGAGAGCCTCGAACTCTTCTCACACTGGATCACGCCGCGAAGCATCGCACCGCGATACGACGTCTACTTCTTCGTGGCGCGCATGCCCGAGGGTCAGACGGCGATCGCCGACGCCGCGGAGACGCACGACGGTCTGTGGATCGCGCCCGCCGATGCGCTCGCGCGCGCGGCGGCCGGCGAGTTGCACGTCCTCTATCCGACGCGCAAACATCTCGAGCGCCTGCAGTCCTTCGATGACGTCGGCGCATTGCTCGAGTTCGCACGCAAGAAGCCGATCCTCACGATTCTTCCCTCGGGAACGGAGCGCGACGGCTTCACGCTGCCCGCCGAACTCGAAGGCGTGTGGTGAGCGACGCACACATCGCGCTCGTTCGCGCGCCCAATCCATCCGCGATGACGCTGTCGGGCACGAACTCATACGTCGTCGATTGCGGCGAGGGTTGTGCTCTCGTGATCGATCCGGGCCCGGCGATCGGGAGCCACGTCGCCGCCTTACGCGATGAGGCGGCGCGGCGAGGTCTGCGGATTGCCGCGCTCGCGCTGACGCACGGTCATCCCGATCACGCCCCCGCGGCTGCGATGCTCGCCCGCGAAACGGGAGCGCTCGTCTACGCGCATCCGAACTCCTCGGTCGCGCACGATCGAGACCTCGAACTCGAAGGGGAGCTGCGCGTCGGTGGACGCGCGCTCCGCGTCATGGACGCGCCCGGACATACCTTCGAGCACGTCGTCTTCTACGAACCAGAGGCGCGGACGCTCTTCACCGGCGACACCATCCTCGGCGAGGGAACGGTCGTGATCGCCCCGCCCGGCGGCGCGATGCGGCCGTATCAGCGAACGCTCGAACGACTCGCGCTGGAGTTTGCGCAAGCACGCACGATTCGCGGCGGCCACGGACCGCTCGTCGAGAACGCGCAGGCGAAGATCGCCGAGTACATCGCGCATCGCAAGGAGCGCGAAGCGCAGTTGATCGCGGCGCTTGCAAACGGGCCGCAGACGATCCCCGAGTTGGTCGCGAGCATCTACGGCGATACGCGTACATCGCTCTGGCCTGCCGCCGCGCGACAACTGCTCGCCTATCTCGATGCACTCTGCGCCGAGGGGCGCGTCGCCGTCGCGCCCGCCGAGCGCGCGATGACCCCGCAAGAGTCTGCACTGCTCAATCCGGCGTGGGCGACGCTCGTCGATCCCGAGTTGGCGAAGGTCATCGAAGCCGAACTCGGTGCGTCGTACCGGATCGAGACGCTCGAACGGTACGAGCTCGTTTCCTAAGTCGGTCCCTCAACTTCGCTCACTTCGTTCGCTCCGCTCGGGATGACAGCGGCTAGCGGAAGATACCCGCGAGGGCGAGCGTCAAACCGGGAACTGCAGCAGAAGGCATCGTGCCCACGCGAAATGTCTCGATGAGCCTGTAGGCACCGTCGCGAGGCTGCGAGCAGCGTTCGATCGTGCGCGCCTTTACGTCGACGATCCAGTATTCGGGGATTTCGTATCGCGCGTAGAGCGCGCGCTTCTTCCCGAGGTCGATGTGTCTGTTCGACGGCGAGAGCACCTCGACGACGATCGTCGGCACGCCCTCGATCGCGCGCTCGTGCAAGATTCCGATGCGATCGGCAGCGACGTAGATCGCGTCCGGCACGACGACGTCATGCGGCCCGAGAAGCACGTCGACGACGGCAAAGAACGCACGACCTCCGTGGAATTCGGCATATTGCCGTAGGATTACGTAAATGTTCCCCACGGCGTCGTGATGTGGCAAACTCGGGCTCGGCGACACGAAAAGCTCTCCTCCGATGAGCTCTCGGCGCAGCCCGTCCTCAGGGAAGCGTTCCAAGTCTTCGTACGTCAGCAATGCCGTGCTCGCCATGGCTCGTCCATCCTATCACGCGTTTCCGCCGAACAGAAAGGAGACACCGCGGAAATTTCTTAGTCGATCCGCAAAACAATCTTGCCGAATTGCTCCGCTTCCTCCAAACGCCTCGCCGCCGCAGCGGTATCCTCCATCGCGAAGATGCGATCGATCGCCGGCTTTAGGCCATCCTTTGAAAACAGCTCCAGCATCGCGCGGAAATCCTGCGGGCTTCCCATGGACGTGCCCAGGATCGAGAGATGATTCCAGAAGAGCGGAAAGAGTTTGATGCTCGCCTCCGGTCGAGTGCCGCCGTAGACGACGATGCGGCCACCGGGACGAACGGCGCTCACCATTTTTCCGAGCGTTTCGCCCCCGGAGGAGTCGATGGCGAGATCGATCGGTCCCGCCGCCTTTGCCGACTTCTGCCAATCCGGATTCGTCGCGTAGTTGAACGCGACGTCGGCGCCCAGCGATCTCGCGCGTTCGAGTTTTGCATCGCTGCTCGAGGTCACGATCGCGCGCGCGCCCGCGTGCTTGGCGAAGAGGAGCGCGAAGCTCTGCACGCCGCCTCCGATGCCGGGAAGAAGCACCGTTTCGCCCGCACGCACGCGACCGCGCGTGAAGAGCGCGCGATATGCGGTGAGCCCCGCAAGCGGAATCGCCGCAGCTTCTTCCATTGAAAGCGCCGCCGGCTTCGCAAAGACGTTACGCGCCGGCACCGCCACGTATTGCGCGAAGGTGCCGTCGTGGGGCATTCCGAGAATCGAGGCCCCGGGTTGCCAAACTTCCGGATCGTCACCCCAATCGAGCAGCGGATCGATGACGACTTCGTCGCCGATGCGCGCGCCGCGAACGCCGTCGCCGAGCGCGGCCATCTCGCCCGCGCCGTCGGAGCCGAGGATCGCGGGCAGCCGAAGGTTCGGATAGAGGCCGCGCGTGATGAACACGTCGCGGTGGTTCAGCGCCGCGGCGCGGATTCGAACGAGAACCTCGCCAGGCGCGGGCCGCGGCGCCTCCACTTCCTCGACGACAAGCGCGTCAGGACCGCCTAACTCGTGGAGCCGCACCGCGCGCATGATATCGAGCCTACGACGCGCGCCCAGCCAGGCCTTCGCAGCCTCGCCGCCGTAGAGAGCCTGCCCATGAAGAAACGCGCCCGCTTTTTTAGAGCGTTCTTTCGAGGAATCGCGCGCGTGCAGGAGACGTTCGAGATCCAGATCGGACCGATTCACGCCCGCGGCGTTCCCGCGATCCTCATCGGCGTCACCGGCATCGTGGTCGCCTCGGGGATCACCGCCATGCTCGCAAAGAGCGCCGAGCGCCTTCCTGAAACGCTTCGTGAAGCGCGCGGGTTGGCGGATTCGATTCGCGGCGCTCGCCAGCCGCTCAATCCATGATCGATACCGAGTCGCTGACCGCCCTGATTCGCACGCAAATCCCCGACGCCGAGGTCGACGTCGTCGATCGCACCGGGGGAATGGATCACTTCAACGTCACGGTGCGGTCGCAGGCTTTCAAGGGGAAGACGTTGATACAACAACACCAACTGGTCTACGGCGCGTTGCAACGCGCTTTGCGCGACGGACGCGTTCACGCCGTCGAGTTGAAGACCGTCGTCGCGGAGGGATGATGTCGCAGATATTTCAGGAAGAGATCGCGCGCGAAATCGGCGCGCACAAGATTCTCGTCTACGGAAAGGGGACGAAGGAGGCGCCGCGCTGCGGCTTCACGCGCGAGACGATCGAATTCTTCGATCGCTTCGGGTATCCGTTCGAGGTCATCGACGTGCTGGAGAACATGCCCAAGCGCGATGCGCTCTCGGAGATGACGAACTGGCCGACGTTACCCAAGGTCTTCATCGGCGGCGAGTTCTACGGGGACACCGACGTGCTCGGCCCGATGGCCCAGAGCGGCGAACTGCAAGCGCTCTTGGAGCGCTCCTTCGGCGCACCCGCCGAGCCGAAGACGACGATCAACCTTCGTTAGAATTCCCGGTGAATACGATCGTCGCTCCCGAGGTCGTACGCGAGCACCTCGGCGACTCGAACTGGGTCATCGTCGATTGCCGCCACAACCTGCAAGATTTCACGGCCGGGCGGCGCGCGTATGAAGCCGGCCACATTCCCGGCGCGTTCTTTGCCGACGTAGAGCACGATCTGGCCGGAGAGAGAACAGGAAGCAACGGACGCCACCCTCTTCCCGACCCGCAGCGCTTTGCCGATTTTCTGCAAACGCTCGGCGCGCGCGACGAGACGCAGATCGTCGCGTACGACGAAGGCGCCGATATGTACGCAGCGCGGTTGTGGTTTCTCTGCCGCTGGATCGGGCACGATGCGGTTGCGATGCTCGACGGCGGCATCTCCGCGTGGCGCGCGCTCGGGTATCCGCTCGAACCTTGTCATCCCGAGCGGAGCGAGCAGAGCGAGCGCAGTCGAGGGACCGACGGCAGCTTGACCGTGCGCCTCCATCCCGAAACGCTCGTCGACGTCGATACGGTGCTCGCGAACCTGACGTCTCCGGCGATGCACGTGCTCGACGCGCGTGCGGCAGATCGCTTTCGGGGCGAAACCGAGCCCATCGATCCCGTCGCCGGCCACATCCCGGGCGCGCGCAATCGCTGGTTCAAGGAGAACTTCGACGAGCGCGGGCGCCTCAAGTCGCCGGAGCGCCTGCGTGAAGAGTACGCGCCCTTCGGTCAGCCCGACACGATCGTCCACCAATGCGGCTCAGGGATCTCCTCAGCGCTCAACGCGCTCGCGATGGAGCACGCCGGACTACGCGGATCGCGTCTCTACCCCGGCTCTTGGAGCGAATGGTGCGCCGACCCGAAGCGCCCCGTCGAAACCGGAGGCTAGGCCGGGGTTCCTTCCTTGACACCGGAGCGGATCATTGCGCGAAGCTCCGGCGAATCGGCATGCTTGTGGACCGTAACTGCGTGCTGCGCAGCAACCTCCACGAGCTCGTCGGCACTATCGGCCGAGATGACGATGGTGCAGTTGGTTTCACTGGGGTACTCACGACAATCGATGAACTTGCGAGCCATGATGTCTCCTTACTTTGCGGTGTGTGATGGGAGCGGAACCGCGAACGGCTTCGCGACGGCGCCGGCGGGTGAGGCATTCAATCGCGCGAGGTCCTCTTGCGTCGGCTCCTGCGCGAAATCGCGGCAGGCATCGACGATGCAGTAGAAGCCGAACGGCGTCGCGCCGCGATTGATGAACTGGTGGATCTCGAGCGGCGCGACGTAGACCACGTCGTTCGGGCCGACCGGAGAGACCGAGTCGCCGACGATCGCGTATCCCTCGCCGCGACGGATCACCACGTAGTGCTCGTGCTCGTGCTTCTCCAAGCGTGAAACGGCGCCGGGCTGCAACTCGAAGTAGCGCAGCTCCATCCGCGGTCCGGGCTCCGCCGGGTCGCTCTTGCGGCCGCCGAGGATCGTATGGCGCTCGACGCCGACTGCGGCACCGGGACGATAGCCCTCGACCGCGACCTCTTCCCAGCCCTCGTCGGTCGCGTGGATGACACGGCGTTGCACAGCCGAAGCATACCACAGTGCCCTCCTGGCTCTTCAAGAGCGAACCGCACGCCTACGGCTTCGAGCAACTGCGCCTCGACCGGACGACGCCGTGGAGCGGCGTTCGCAACTGGCAGGCCCGCGGCAACATGAGGGCGATGGCCGTCGGCGACCTCGGCTTCTTCTACCACTCCTCGATTCCGCAGCCGTGTGCCGTCGGCATCGTCAAGGTCGTCAGGGCGGCGTATCCGGACTTCACGCAGTTCGACCCGCAGAGCGAGTATTACGATCCCACCTCGCGCCCGGAGCGCCCCAAATGGTACATGGTCGACGTCGAGTACGTCGAGCCGCTGCCGCATCCGGTCACGCTCGCTCGGATGCGCGCCGAGCCGCGGTTGGAGGGCATGGTCTTGCTCAGGCGCTCGCGTCTCTCCGTGCAGCCGGTCACGCCGAGCGAATGGGCGATCGTGATGGAGCTGGCGGCTCTGCCTACGACTTAGGCCCATGCAAAGCGCTTAACGTGGATATCTCGAGAACGGCGGCGCATCCTTGCAATGTCGTACGCAAGCTGCATACGAAGCAAGTGATCCATGTCCGGCCCGAAAGCCTTTTCGATGCGCAAAGCCATTTCCGGCGTGAGCGCAGCTTTGCCATGAAGCAAGTCCGACAGGCTCGCGCGTCTGACTCTTAGTATTCTCGCAGCCTGCGACACGCTGAGGCCCAGCGAGGCCAGCACCTCGGTTCTGATGAGATCACCCGGATGGGGTGGGCTTTTCATCGGCATAGACTTTCCTTTCGCATCGTCATCCACATAAAGGCGCCGCCATTATGTACGGTTAGGCCGTACATGTCAAGCCGGACGGCTCGCGTAGCGCAACATGGTACGTGGTGGACGACGAGTACGCGGCGTAGGAACCCACACGTCGCTGGTTCGACTTCGGCGCTTCGCGCCTACGCTCACCATGACAATTCTCCCGTGCAGCCGGTCACGCCGCGCGAATGAGCGATCGTGATGGAACTTTCAAAGAGCGGAGAAGCGAGCTTGCTTTAGATGCGCATCGGGGAGCGCATTTTGCGCTCCCCGAGTGATAGCCGGACTGATATCCTACCCCAGGCTATCATGCGCTGGCTTTGCTCGCAAGCTCAGCCGACCGTTGGAGCATGCCGGAATCGAACCGGCAGCTGAAAGCCCTCCACCAAAAACAGAAGGCGCGTAGGCGCGCCAACCTTCGCGAGTGCTTGACTCCAAGGCGCTCCCTCGACTCCGGGTCCTTCGTCTTCGCTCAGGACCCTCCGCTCGGGATGACAACGATTGCGAACCGCACGCTCACTACGCTCGGGATGACAAGAAAAAAGACTTCGGGCCCCGCCGAAGCGGAGCCCGATATCCTTCACCAGTGGTCTTTTACGGAACTTACGGCCCCGTAAAGGTCTTCGTCAGCTCGAAGTGCCAGACGGCCGGGCCGAGCTGGTTCTCGATCGTCGCTGCTTGCTGACCGTTGGCGAGCGGGTAACTTGGCCCCGTGCCTTCGTACTCGAAGAGTCCCGGCAACGCGTTGAAGATGTTGTCGCCGGAGACTTGAATCGATATTGCATCGGTTATCGGCACGCGCACGGACGTATAACCGATCCAGAACGGTGGTGCGTTGAACGAGTTGTTCTTGCCGAGCAAGGTTTCTCCGAAGATGATCTTCATGCCGTTGTGACCGGTCCAGTTGACTTCGGCATTGCCTTGGAGATACGGGATGTTCGTGTTCGAGTAACCGTTCACGGAGTCGGAGCAAGCCGACGGGAATGTCGTGTTTTGATAGTGCGGCGGCGCGTGGTTCGATCCGCAATAGTAGCCCGTCGCGATGCCGTTGCCGGTGAAGTTGTTTCCGGCGATGATCGCGAGGTTCGTGTTGTAGTTCGCCGGGATGCACGGGTCGGCCGCCTTCGACGTAAACGTGCAGTAGAAGTTCGCCGGGATGTTGTACGCGTATGCGTGCTCCATCGCGCCCGACAGGTTGAAGCCGATGCCGTACGTGGGAATGTGCTTGATGGACAACTCGACGCCCTCGAAGCGGGCATTCGATACGTTTTCATTCTCGCTGTAGTAGATCGGGCAACCCGTCACCGAGATACAGAATCCCCCCGAAGGGAATGGTCGTGCCGCTGTAGTTCAGCGCCGTGATGAAGTGGTTGAACAGGTTCGTCATGTAGAGGTCGACCGATGCGAACGTCTCCTGGTCTGCGAAGCGCAAATCCGCACCGACGTCGTAGCCGAAGGAGGTCTCCGGAACGAGGTTCGGGTTGTTGTAGTTCACGGTTATGCCGGAGGCGCCACAAACGACCGTGCAACCGAGATAGCCCGTCGCCTTGGACAACTCGGCGAGATACTCCGGAGCGATGCCGGAGCCGGCCGAGAGACGGATTGCGAGGTCGGGGTTCGGGCGGAATTCGAGCGCGAAGCGGTCGTCGAAGTGCCGCTGCGTGTCGGTAACCCAGCCGGGTTCCCACGTGTGGAACGTGGTGTTGTAGTACGGAAGCACGTTCGCGCCGTTCGGTGCGCAGGTCGCGCCGGGCAGGCCGAGGTTGCCGGCATAATGCGGGAAGCCGTTGCTCGTCCCGTACCAGCCCGGCGTGAAGAGGCACTCGTTCGCGTACGTGTTATGGTACGTGTTTTCGTAGAGTGCCGCCGTGAACTGGAGTTCCGGCGTGAGGTTGGTGATGTCGCGGAACATGTACGTGTTCATGATCTGGCTGGCGCCGCCCGGCACCGTCGTCGAGATGGAACCGATGCCCGGGATAGCCGGAATCGCCGAGAATGTCGTCGGCGTATAGTAGACGTTCGGGCATCCGCCCGAGAAGGACACGATGCTGTTGAAGCCGTTGAACCGCCCCGCGTTGTTCGCGCCCGGCGAGCAGCCGATGATATCGCCGACGCCGTCGGTCTGATAGTTCGTCGACTCGGCGCTGAGCGTCGCTTCGTTGCCCTCGCCGTACGGATGGGTGAACTCGAAGGAGAAGCCGTTGAGGCGATCGAGTTCGTACTGACGGTAGTAATCGAAGGAAGCTTCCGGCAGGGTCACGCCGTTGTAGGTCGTGTAATTGGCGTTCTGTTTGTTGACGCCCCAATAGGTGTAGTCGCCGGTGATTGGGTCGAAGGGACTGTTGGTGCCCTCGTTGATCAACCGATTGATGCCCGCGTGGTAGTATCGCGCGATCACCGTGTTGTCACCGATCGCGCTGGCGATTTCGGCTTGGACGATCGGCTCGGAGTTGGTCTCAGCCGCGGTGCCGCCGGGTCCGGGGTACGGACCGCCCGAGGTCTCCCAGAACTGTGATCCCGGCATCAGCGAACCGCTGTAACCGTGGCCAGAGGCCGGCAGAAATTGTGCCGGAAGCAGCGTGCTCGCTGTATTGGCATTCTGGTCGGCATACGACTCGGTCACGAGATAGCTCACGGTCGCGCGCGTCGTGTCCGAGAAATGGTACTGCGCCTTGATCAGCGCGCCGTACTGATCGAAGTAGCCGTTGTAGGTGTAGCAGCATGCCGCCAGCCCTTGCTGCACAAACGGGGCGCTCTCGGTGTTGCCGAGGTAGCCGGCGCTGTCGTTGAAAGCCGCGACGTTTCCGGTCGTGCCGTTCCAGCCGATGACTTCGCTCGGGCTATGCGGATTGAAGTACGTCGTCGCGTTGTGCATCTGCCCGGGATCGTCCACACCGGCAAAGTCCACGACGAAGCCGAGCTTGCCGTTGAGGACCGTGTCGGAGACTCCGATGTTGTAGTACGTGCCGCCGTCGTTGATGTAGCCGAACGTATAGTCCGGCGTGAAGGTGAGCGTCGGGTCCTTCGTGTGGAAGTTCAGCGTGCCGCCGATGGCATAGTTCGTCTCGGGCGACATCGCGCCGGGGCCTTTGATGACCTCGACGTACGAGAAGAGGAAGCTGTTCAAGAAGGTCGTCACGTAGTCGCCGAAGTCGACCACGGCGAGCGGATGTCCGTCGACCAGCGACGCGGTCTCATACGAGAGGCCGCCGCGGATGTTCGGAACCACGATCGCACCCGCCGAAGCGGCGTCCGCGCTCGAGGTCGGATAGCTGATCTGCAGGCCCGGAATCTGGTCGAGCGTGTGATTGACCGAGAACTGGCCTTGATCTTGGAAGGTCGCCGCCGTCAACGTGTTGACGGAGGCGGTCGAGGTGTTGAAGACGCCGCGGCCGTGAACCGAGACTTGTGCGATCGTTCGCAGCGAGGTGAAGGTTGCGACCGGCATTGTTACCGACACGGTCTGCTCCGAGCCCGCGGCGATCGCGACATCATTGGAAGCGGTTTGGTATCCGGGGCGCGTCACCGTCAAGCGGTAGACGCCCGGAACGACATTGGAGATCGAAAACGCGCCGTTCGCGTCGGTCGTGGTCGTGTAGGTCTGCGGTCCGACGAGGGAGACGTCCGCATTCGGTATGGGTGCGCCATCCGCGGAGGTCGCGGTGCCTTGCACCGAACCCGAGGCGGCGCCCTGCGCTATGAGGCCCGCTCCGTGTACCGTCGCCGCACTTACGGGTCCGACGGTTAGCGAAGCGAAAATCAACACAGCCAGGATGCGAGTGAAACTTCTCACGTATCCTCCAGCACTGGTGAAGAGAGATGCAAAACGATTATCAACCTCTGCAATTAAGCGGTCGTTAAGAAGGGCGGTGGGTAGCTCCTGCTCACTTTTCGATCACTGCCCTTTCCAAAATGGAAAGCCACGCGTAGGGGAAGCCCGCGTTGGGGGGCTTCGTCGCCGGGCGCAAGGCCCCTAGCTACGATGAGATTTTGCTAAGAAAAGCCGCTGCGAATCGATGGCGGGCCGCCCGGATTGCGTGTTCCGGCGATAGGTGCCGTCGGGGAGGAGTTCCCTGCTCTTGGCCGTGTCCCGGAGAAGCAGCCCGAGGATACGCTTGTCCACGATCTCCGCGAGCGCCGGGTCCTGCACGGGCACGGCCAGCTCCACCCGCCGGTCCAGGCTCCGGCCCATCCAGTCGGCGCTCGAGAGGTACACCTCGCGCTCGCCGCCGTTCTCAAAGACGTAGATACGAGAGTGCTCCAGGAAGCGCCCCACGATCGAACGGACCCGGATCCGCTCCGAGTAGCCCGGCACGGCGGGGCGCAGGATACACATCCCCCTAACCACGAGGTCGATCTCGACGCCGCCCTGACTCGCCCGGTAGAGCGCTCGCGCTACCTCCAGGTCGGTGATCGCATTCAGCTTGGCACGGATTCCCGCCGGGCGCCCGGCCCGCGCATGCTCCGTCTCCCGATCGATCCGGGCAAGCACCTCGCGCCGCATGCGTCATCGGAGAGACGAGGAGATCGTCGAAATCGGTGACCTTCGAGTAGCCGGTCAGCGCGTTGAAGAGGGAGAGGGCGTCGGCGCCCAGCCTCGGCCGGCACGTGAAGAGCCCGAGATCGGTGTAGAGGCGCGCGGTCTTCTCGTTGTAGTTGCCGGTCCCGAAATGCAGGTAGCGCCGCAGGCCGTCCTCGTCTTGGCGAATCACCATCAGCACTTTGCCGTGGACCTTGAGCCCCGGGAAGCCGTAGACGACGTGCACGCCCGCGCGTTCGAGACGCCTTGCCCATTCAATGTTGCTCTGCTCGTCGAAGCGCGCCTTGAGTTCGATTACCACCGCGACTTGCTTGCCGTTCTCCGCCGCCTCCAAGAGCGCGCGGACGATCGGCGAACTCGAACCGGAGGTGCGGTAGAGCGTCGCCTTAATCGCGAGCACGCGCTCGTCTTCGGCCGCCTGCTGCAAGAACTGCACGACCGGATCGAAGGATTCGTACGGGTGGTGCAGCAGCACGTCGCCCTCACGGATGAGGGTGAAGAGATCGGTCACGCCGCGCAAGTGTTGCGGAATCGCCGGCGAGAACGCGCCGTTCCGCAACTCGTCGTAGCCGGGCAGCTCGATCAACTGCTGCAGGTCGCCCAGCGCCATCAAACCATCGATCTCGTAACAGTCCACGTCGTGGAGGTCGAGCGATTTCAAAAGGAAGTCGCGCATGTACTCGGGCATTCCGCGTTCGATCTCCAAACGTACCGGCTCGCCGAAGCGCCGCCGCTGCAGCTCGGATTCGATCGCCTCGAGCAGATCGTCGGCCTCGTCTTCCTGCAAATCGAGGTCCGCGTCGCGCGTTACGCGGAACAGGTAGGCTTCGCGCACCGTCATGCCCGGGAAAAGCGCGCCGAGATGGCGCGCGATGAGATTTTCGAGCAACACGAAGCGGCGCTCGCCCTCCGGTGACGGTTCGACGGCAACGAAGCGTGGGAGCGTTGCCGGAATCTTGACGCGTGCGAAGTGCAGTGCGACGCCGTCGCTCGTGCTTTCCTCCAGCTCGACCGCGAGCGAGAGCGAGAGGTTCGAGATATACGGAAACGGGTGGCCGCTGTCGACCGCGAGCGGCGTCAGCACCGGGAAGACGCGCTCGTCGAAGGTGAGATCGAGGTTCGCTTGCGCCTCGTCCTCGAGATCCTCGACGCGAAGGATGTGAATGCCCCGGCGCTCGAGCGCGGGCAGAAGGCGTTCGTTGAGCAGGCGCATCTGCACGGCCTTCGAGCGTCGCAAGCGCTCGGAGACGGCAGCGAGGTGCTCCGCGGGCGTGCGTCCGTCCTCGGAGCGCCGCACGACCTGCGCGTCGATCTGCTGCTTGATCGCCGCGACGCGGATCATGAAGAACTCGTCGAGGTTCGTTTCGTAAATCGAGACGAACTTCAAGCGCTCGAAGAGCGGATTGTGTCGATCGAGCGCCTCCTCGAGGACGCGGTCGTTGAATTCGAGCCAAGAAAGCTCGCGGCTGACGAACGCCCCCGAATCGTCGGTGGAAGCGCCCGCCTTCTGCAGCGGCTTGGTTGGCGAAATCATGGGGGACGGGCTATTCTGCACTCGGCATCCTCCCCCCGGCTTTGCCCCGCAGGCCCGGGCGGCAACTCCCCGAAATCTCGGCCAGGCCAATGAAGAAGCGGGCACTCTTGCTCATCTCCGACACCGGGGGCGGACATCGCAGCGCGGCCAACGCGATCACCGCCGCCCTCGACGAGATCGACGCGCCCTTCGGCTTCGAGTATCGCATCGAGGACGTCGCCGCCCATTGCTCCTTTCCCCTCACGCAGCTCGGCCTCGGGTACAGCATGGCTCTGCGCTACGCGCCGCCCGTCTACGGCGCCCTGTACTACGCGACCAACGGACGAAGGCGCTATCGCGCGCTCGTGCGCTTCTGCGAGCCGCTCTACCGGGAACGCCTGCGCGACCTCTTCATCGACTACCGCCCCGACGTCATCGTCTCCGTCCACCCGCTGCTCAATCACGCGGCATTACGCGCGCGCAGCGATGCCCACATGGAGCACGTGCCGATCGTCACCGTGATCACGGACTTGGGCAAGGTGCACGAATCGTGGCTCACACCGCAGGCCGACGCCGTGGTCGTTCCCGCGCGCGAAGTTCACGAGCGAGCCCGATCGCGAGGCATCTCGTCGTCGCGCCTCTTCCTCCTCGGTCATCCGATTCATCCGAAGTTCGACGACGTCGCCGGGACCAAAGCCGAGTTGCGCGCGCAGCTGAAACTTCCGCGCGACGCCTTCATCGTGATGCTGATGGCCGGCGGCGAAGGCGGCGGCAAACTGCTGCCGACGGCGCTCGCGCTCGGACGCGCGCGCCTTCCGATTCACATCGTCGTCGTCTGCGGACGCAACGAAGCATTGCGCCGGCGCCTCGAAGAGGCGGCGCGCGTGCTGCCGACGCCCATGCAAGTGCTCGGCTTCACGGAGAAGGTCCCCGAGTACATGCACGCGGTCGACTTGCTGGTCACCAAGGCCGGACCCGGAACGCTCGCCGAAGCGAACGCGGCACAGCTGCCCGTCGTCGTGTACGACTACGTTCCAGGCCAGGAGCGAGGCAACGTCGACTTCGTCCGCCGCAACGATCTCGGCTCGATTGCGATCCACGGCTCGCCGGAGGTGGTTCGCGCGGTGCGCAATCTTATTCGCATGCCCGAACGGCTCGAGCAGATTCGTCGCAACCAAGCGATGGTGGCGCCCAAGCGCAGCTCGCGGCAGATCGCCGCGCTCATCGCGAAGACGGCAAACGAAGGCGCTCCGCGCCTGCGCGCCGTCGCTTCGCTCTGACTCTTTTTCCTCTACGATTCGACGGCTTTGCGCGAGAGCCAGAGCACGAGGCGCTTGGGACCAAAGCGCGGCGAGATCGCGACGAGCTTGTTCATGATCCCCGGCACCTCCATCCGCTTTCCACGCAGCATCGCACGGTAGCCGGCGCGCGCGACGTCGGCCGCGTTCGCCAGCGGAAGGCGCATCAAGAGCGTCCTCTTCATTCCGGCGCGCGCTCCGAACTCGGTCGCGGTCGCGCCGGGGCAAAGCACGCTCACGCTCACGCCGGTGCCGCGCGTTTCGTCCCAGAGCGCTTCCGAGAATGAGATGACGTAGGCTTTGCTCGCGTAGTACACGGCCATGAGCGGCCCCGGAACGAAGCCCGCGGTCGAGGCGACGTTCAAAACCCGTCCGCGCTTGCGCTCGAGCATTCCCGGCAGGTAGCGGCGCGTGAGGAGCGTGAGCGCGAGGACGTCGACGCCGATCTCCGACGCCAAACGCTCCGGTGAAATCGTCGCGAAGGCGCCGTGGCTGCCGAAGCCGGCGTTGTTGATCAATACGTCGCAGGCCGGAACGGCCGCGAGAACCGCGTCCACGCCGGCAGCGATCGAGAGATCGGCGGCGATCGGCCTGGCGACGATGCCGTGCGCCGCGCTCAGCTCCGCGGCGAGCGCCTCCAAACGCTCGCGCGATCGGGCGACGAGCGCGACGTCGTATCCGTCCGCGGCGAGGAGACGCGCGAACTCGACCCCGAGTCCGGAGGAGGCGCCGGTGATAACCGCGAGGTCACGCGCCATGCGTCATGAGGCCGCCGCGGAAAGCCATCGTCGCGGCGCCGACCTGCCCCGCATCGTTACCGAGCTTTGCGATCACGATCTCCGTCTTGCCGCGAGGGACCGACGTCGTCAACTCCTCGACTCGCGCGCGGATCGCGTCGATCATGAAGTCTGCCCGCACTGGATACGCCACCGCCCAGCGCGATTCGCTGCGGGTTGACGAAGGCGATGACATTCGCAAGCCCGAGCGCGAGATCTTCGGTGAAGTTCTTCCAGGCGGCGATCGCGTGCCCGTCGCCTGCCTGCGCGGCCTTTCGGATCTTCTTCGAGCTGAACTTGTCGCGCGCGACGTCGAGCAGCGTGCTTTTCGGAAACGACGGGGCAAGCGCGAGGGCGTGTCGGATCAGTCCCGTTCCCGACGCCTGCGCCTCAAAGCAGCCGATCTTGCCGCAGGCACAAACGAAGCCGTCGGTCGGCCGAATCTGGTGGTGTCCGATCTCGCCCGCGCCGAAATCATCGCCGAGCAGCAGCTCGCCTCCCGCTACGATCCCGCCGCCGATTCCCGTCCCGAGGGTGAGCAAGACGAAGTTTTTCGTGCCGATGCCGTTCCCGAAGAGTACTCGCCCAGGGTCGCACAACGCGAATCATTTGCAATGAAGACCGGAACGTCGAAACGCTTCGCGAGCGTCGGACCGAGCGGCGCGTTTTCCCAGCCGAGGTTCGGGCTCTAGCGCACGATGCCGACGCCGGGATCGATGTTCCCGGGCGAGCCGATTCCGATGCCCGTGACCATCCCTGCGGTCGCTCGCGCCTGGCCTACGACGGTCGACGATCGCCTCGATCACCGCGAGAAAGCTGCGGTCCTCGAGGTCCTGCTCGTGCCGCTCCTTGATCGTTCCGTCTTCGGTGACGACCCCTGCCGTGACGTGGGATCCGCCGAGATCGACGCCGATTGCAGTCCGCATTCTCCAAAGTGCTGTTCGCACTTCGGAGACCCCTCTTCATATGCCGCGAAGAACGTCGCGTGGAAACCATTGACCTCACCGCCCTGCGCAGCTATAGCCGCCGCAGCGGCCAACCGACCCATCCCGAGTTGCTCGACGCGCGTCCGATGGAGCACGTCAGCAAGATCGAGATCGACGAAGAGCACGTCACGATCGAATACAACGAGAAAACGACCCGCTACTACAACGTCAACGAGATCACGAAGAGCGAGTGGATCTACAAGTATAACGACGATCCCGAGTTCGTCTTGGCGGTCGCGAAGGTCATCGATCTCGCGCGCAAGCACCTCAAAGATCTGCCGGACAACATCGCGTGCCCGCCGGGTTGCGCCGAGTGCTGCAGCGGCTACGAGCCGTTCGTGCTCCGAATCCGACGTCGCGCGCATCGCGGAGCATCTGGGCATGAGCTACGATGCGGTCATGCGCGAGTACGTCGTGCCGCGCCGCTCCGCCGACGGGCATTACGTCGGCTGGCTGCGCAAGGTCTCGGACGACCTGGCCGACCAGTGCGTGTTCTTGATGGGGGATCGCAGCGGGCGCTACTACTGTGGCATCTATCGCGGCACGCCCGGGCGATTGCCGCGAGTTCACGCCGATCGGCTGCCAAGACGTCGACGAATCCCTCTCGCACAGTCGCAAGTTCAAAATCGGACCGGCCTTCCAGCCGAAGCATCGGCGCAAGGGAAACGGCCGCCGCCGGTAAACCCGGCCTAGTCTTGTACCGTTTTGCCGCAACGTTGATGCTTTGGGCGCTGGCTTCGAGCGTGGCGCTCGCTACGACGTTGCCCGATTTCCATTGGCGTTTCATCGGGCCGTTGCGCGGAGGGCGCACCGCCGCCGCGAGCGGCGTCGCGATCACAGCCCGACGTCTTCTATATCGCCGGCGTCAACGGCGGGATCTGGCGGACCGACGACGCCGGGCGCACGTGGACGCCGATCTTCGAAAGCGAAGACACCGGATCGATCGGTGCGCTTGCGGTCGCGCCGTCGGATCCGAACGTCGTCTACGCGGGCAGCGGCGAGGGGCTGCAGCGCCCAGACCTCGCCGTCGGCGACGGCGTCTACAATTCGATCGACGGCGGCGCAGACGTGGTCGCATCGTGGATTGCGCGACGGACAGCAGATTTCGGCGATCGCGGTCGATCCCGCGAAACTCGCAGCGGCTCTTCGTCGCGGTGCTCGGACATCCGTACGGCCCGAACACCGAGCGCGGCATCTATCGCTCGCTCGACGGCGGGCGTCACGTTCTACCCGCGTGCTCTACGAAAACGAGAACGTCGGCGCTTACGACGTGACCATCGATCCGCAGAACTCGAACGTCGTCTACGCGACGCTATGGGCAGCCCGGCAGGCGCCGTGGGAGATCGGCGGCTCGTTCGAAGTGGGCGGAAGCGGAATCTTCAAGTCCACCGACGGCGGCGCGACGTGGACGCAGCTGCGAAACGGGCTTCCGGCACGCGTCGGGCGCTGCGAGATCGCAGTTTCAGCGAGCAATCCGGAGATCGTCTACGCCTACGTCGACGCGCCGAGCGCCGGCGCCGCGATCTATCGCAGCGACGACGGCGGCGCCCATTTCGTCCAACGCAACGACACGCCGCAGATCGCGCAACGCGGCGACGATCTCGCATCGCTGGCGGTCGATCCGCGCGATCCCGATACCGTCTACGCCACCAATACGTCGACGTACCGCTCGCGCGACGGCGGGAAGACGTTCGTTGCGATCAAAGGCGCGCCGGGCGGCGACGACTACCACACCGTTTGGGTGAATCCGAGCGCGCCCGATCACATCATTCTCGGAAGCGATCAAGGCGCGACGATCTCCGTCAACGGCGGCCGCACGTGGAGTTCGTGGTACAACCAGCCGACCGCGGAGATGTATCACGTCAACGCCGACGATCGCTTTCCGTACTGGGTGTGCGGCGGACAGCAGGAGAGCGGCTCGGCCTGCGTGAGCAGCCGCGGCTCGTGGGGCGAGATCACCGAGCGCGACTGGCACCCGGTCGGCGCGGAGGAATACGGTTACGTCGTCCCCGATCCGCTGCACCCCGGCGTCTTCTTCGGCGGCAAAGTCGAGAGATTCGACGAGCGCACCGGGCAGACGCAGGACGTTTCGCCGATCGTCGTGAGATCGCGTGCGTATCGCACCGTCAGGACGGAGCCGCTCGCCTTCGATCCGCTCCATCCCTCGCGGCTTTATTTCGGCGCAAACGTCGTCTTCGCCACCGAGAACGGCGGCGCATCGTGGCGCCGCATCAGCCCCGACCTGACGCGCGTGCATCCGGGCGTTCCCGCGGTGCTCGGTCCGTTCGAAAGCGGCGATCCCGAACATGGGGCGCATCGCGGCGTCGTCTACGCGCTCGCTCCCTCGCACGTGCACGAGGGCACGATCTGGGCAGGCACCGACGACGGACTCGTCTGGATCACGCACGACGGCGGAGCAACTTGGCACAACGTCACCCCGCCCGGCTTGGAGCCGTGGAGCAAGATTTCGCAGATCGACGCTTCACGTTTCGACGACCAGACCGCATATGTCGCGGTGAACCGCTTCCGGCTCGACGATCTTCGCCCGTACGTCTACTCCACGCACGACGGCGGCGCGCATTGGCAACTCATCGTCGACGGGCTTGCGCAGGAGCCGGTGAACGCCGTGCGAGCCGATTCTCTGCGGCGCGGGCTGCTGTACGCGGCGACGGAAAACGGCGTCGCGATCTCCTTCGACGACGGAGCCCTCTGGCAGTCGCTGCAGTTCAACTTGCCGCACACCTCGGTGCGCGATCTCATCGTGCACGGCAACGACCTCGTGGTCGCGACGCACGGTCGCGGCTTCTGGATCCTCGACGACGTCGAGCCGCTGCGCGAAATCGCCGCGAGCACCGCCGGCTCGGTGCGCCTGTTCTCACCGGCCTTGGCCTATCGCGTGCGGCGGGACACGAACACCGACACGCCGCTGCCGCCCGAGGAGCCGTCGGGTGAAAACCCGCCGGACGGTGCGATCATCGACTATGCCTTGGCCTCACCTGCGCAACGCGTCGTCATCTCGATCCTCGACGCCGGCGGACGGATCGTGCGCCGTTACGCGAGCGACGACGCCCCGCCGCCGCCGATCGCCGATCTCGACAAGCCGGCATACTGGGAAGCACCGTTCCGCCGCCCCTCGGCCGATGCGGGAATGCACCGTTTCGTCTGGGATATTCGCGAGGCACCGCCGCGCGTTGCGCAGCAAGATCTCCCGATCTCGGCGGTCTACGGTGCCACGCCGCGCGTACCGCAAGGCGCGCTCCTCCCGCCGGGAAACTACGTCGCGCGCCTAGACGTAGACGGAAAAGTGCTGACGCGTCCGCTCATCGTGCTGATGGACCCGCGCGTTCACCTCGCAGCCGCAACGCTGCAACAACAATACGTGGTCGCGCACGGCATCTGCGATTTGCTCGACCGGCTTGACGCAGCACGCCAAGCGCATCACGCGAGCGACGCCGGCCGGCTCGAGTCCGCCTTAGAATCTCTGCTCGACACGGTTGACGGCAGCGACGCTGCGCCGACGGCGCAGGCGCTGGCCGCCTATGCTACGCTCAAGGCGCAAGCCGAACAACTCCTCGCTCATTTAGAAGGAGGCCATCCATGAAACATCTTCCGTTCGCGATCCTCGCATTCTGCGGCGCATTCGGTCTCGCCGCGGCGGTCGCCGCGGGCACGCCCGCGACCATGACAAACATGCACACGACCGCGACCGTAACGCTCTCACCCCAAAACAACAGCGGCCAAAGCGGCACCGCGATGCTTCAACAAACGGGTTCCGACGTCGTTGTCACGCTCAGGATGACCGGAATCCCCGCAGGCGTCGCGGAGCCCGCGCACATCCACCCGGGGACCTGTGCCAAGCTGAACCCCGCACCGAAGTATCCGCTCACCAACGCAACGAACGGGACGACGACCACGACAATCCACAACGTGCAGCTGGCAAGCTTGCTTGGCGGCATGTACGCGATCAACGTCCACAACGCCAGAAACCTGGCAATCTACGTCGCCTGCGGTAACATCCACTGAGGCGGCCTACATTGTAATTAGCTGCGCGTAGCGGTCTGCGTCCACGTTTCCGCCGCTGATCATGACGCCGACGCGCTTGCCCTCGAGCCGCAGCTTGCCCGAAAGAAGCGCCGCGATGCCGGCGGCTCCGCTCGGCTCGATGACCAGCTTCAGGCGCTCGAATGCAAAACGCATCGCGTCGCGCATGTCGTCGTCGGAGACGGTGACGATCTGCACGCCGTGCTCGCGTGCGATGGCGAACGTGAGCGATCCGGGCGCGGTCGTCTGCAAGCCGTCGGCGATCGTCCGCGGGACCTCGATGTGCACGATCTCGCCGCGTTCGAGCGAACGCCGGAAATCGTCGCCTGCCTCCGGTTCGACGCCGTAGACCGCGATGCGTGAATCCTGGGCGTGCGCGGCGATGGCCGTTCCGCTCATCAAGCCGCCGCCGCCTACCGGGACGACCACGGCATCGAGCGCCCCCGCGTCTTCGAGCAACTCGAGCGCCGCGGTTCCGGCGCCCGCGATGATTCGCTCATCTTCGAACGGCGGCACGAGCGTAGCGCCACGCTCCTCGCAAAGCGCTTGGGCGATCTCCTCTCGATGCGAGTTAGCCCGGTCGTACTCGACGACCTCGGCGCCGTAGCCGCGCGTCGCAGCGAGCTTCGAGGCCGGCGCGTCGCTCGGCATCACGATCGTCGCACGAACGCCGAGCAGGCGCGCGGCGAGGGCGACGCCCTGCGCGTGATTGCCGCTGGAAAACGCGACGACTCCGCCCGCTCGCTGCTCGGGCGAGAGTTGCGCGATGCAATTGTATGCGCCGCGAAACTTGAACGCCCCCATTCGCTGCAGGTTCTCGCACTTCAAGAAGACCAGCGCCCCGGTGCACTCGTTCAGCGTGCGCGAGGTCACGACCGGCGTGCGATGTGCGACGCCGGCCAGGCGCGCCGCGGCGGCGCGAACCTCTGCTATACCGACCATCAAACGGCCACTCCATTCGAGCCGAACGCGACGAACTCCAACCCCGGATTCCACTCGCGTGCCAACTTGAGACTCCACTCGCTCTCGAAAAGCACGATGGCCTTTCCCTCCCAGTCACGCACGAGCCGCGCGTTCGACGGAAGGTGCGCCGCATCGAGCGCGCCGCGCTCGGCCTCGACGTGCATGGCGAGCGTGTAGGGTTGGACGATGATTGCCGTTCGCACGCCGTACTCGGACTCCAATCGGTACTTCGCGACCTCGAACTGCAGCTCGCCGACGACGCCGAGGATCGGTTCGTACGCGCCCGCTTGCCACGGCTCGAACACTTGCACCGCGCCCTCCTCGCGCAACTGCGCGATGCCTTTGCCAAAGGCCTTATAACTCGCCGCGTCGAGGCTGCGAATCGAGGCAAAGTGCTCCGGCGCGAAGGCGGGGATCGCCGGAAACTCGACGGGAGCACCGTCGTAGAGCGTATCGCCGATCGCGAAGACGCCGGGGTTGGTCAAACCGACGACGTCGCCGGCGTACGCGCTTTCGAGCGATTCGCGCTCGTCCGCGAAGAGCCGCATCGCGCGCGAGAGCCGCACGGCGCTGCCGCTCCGAGCGTCGCGCACGACGAGGTCGCGCTCGAATCGGCCGGAGCAGACGCGCACGAAGGCGACTCGATCGCGATGGCGTGGATCCATGTTCGCCTGGATCTTGAAGACGAAGCCGGTAAAGCGCTCCTCGTCGGGTTGCACGACCTCTCCGGTGACGATGCGCTGGGGGCCGGGCGCCGGCGCGGTCTGGACGAAATCGTCGAGGAAGAGCTGCACGCCGAAATTCGTGACCGCGCTTCCGAAGAAGACCGGCGTGGTTTCCCCACGCAGCATCGCCGCACGGTCGAAGGCGGCCCCCGCTCCGTCGAGCAAATCGAGTCCGTCGCGGAAGCGCGCGTATTCGACCTCATCGACCAGCGAGCGCAGGCGTTCATCGTGCGCGTCGGTGACCTCCGCCGCGGCTCGGGTCGCGCCGTGCGCGCTGCGCTCGAAGAGATGGAGGCGGCGTAACCGGCGGTCGTAGACACCGCGGAAATGCTCGCCGTTCCCGAGCGGCCAGTTCATGGGATAGGCGCCGATGCCGAGTACGCTCTCCAGTTCGTCCAGCAGCTCCAGCGGATCGCGGCTCGGCCGATCGAGCTTGTTCATGAACGTGAAGAGCGGGATTTTTCTTTCGCGGCAGATCGCAAAGAGCTTTTTCGTCTGCGGCTCGACGCCTTTGGCGGCGTCGATCAGCATGACCGCCGAATCGGCAGCCAAGAGCGTACGATAGGTGTCCTCGCCGAAATCCTGGTGGCCGGGCGTATCGAGCAGATTGATGACGCAGCCCGCATACGGAAACTGCAGCACCGTCGACGTGATCGAGATGCCGCGCTCGCGCTCGAGCGCCATCCAGTCGCTCGTGACTTGCCGCTGGCGCCTGCGGGCGGAAACTTGCCCGGCGACGTGGATGGCGCCGCCGTACAGCAGAAGCTTTTCGGTGAGCGTCGTCTTGCCGGCATCGGGATGCGAGATGATCGCGAAGGTTCGGCGCCGCGCCACTTCTTGCGAAATCGTCGTCATAACGTCGATAGCGGTCGGTAGATTCGCAGGACCGCAACGCACCGCCCGAGCGCGCAGCTCGAGCGCAGCAATGCGAGGCTTTCCGCCGTGCGATAGAAGAACGCGGTCGGCGGAATGCGCAGCCAATCTTCGCCGCGATGCACGACCGCTTGGCGATCGGAGACAAAAATCGTGCAATCGCCGTAGCGCAGCACGGCCGGCGGTACGATCGCGCCCGCGCCGCTCGGCAGGTGCGCGCGGACGAAACTCGCCGTGCCTCTCCATTCCTGCACTTGGACGAGACATTCCGGCAGCGCGGAGAGCGCCCACGGCGCGTCACCGCGTAAGCCGCGTGCCTGCGGCCGGCTCGGCGTCTGCGAAGCGTTGGGCTTCGGCGACATCGTCGCACGGCCGCCTTGAACGCGGATGTGGAGGGCATACGTGTGATAGGCGGTGACCGCAACAAACGTACCGACGACGAGCACCGTCGCGATGGCAAGATATCGCAGCATCGCTAGCGATTCGGGGGGCCCACACGGCGAAGTCCGTGTGGGGGCGCGCAGCGCAGTTGAAGCCGCGAAGCGGCGGAAGCGAAGCGTAGCGCCAGGCGCGGCGCAGCGTGCCGCGCCATTAAATAAGCATGCGCATCGCGCCGCACGTGTAATCCGCCATGCCGTAGTACACGTCGAAGATTCTCTCGCCGAGATCTGCGCGCGGATCGATGCCGGTGGGGAAGACGACGTTGTCGACGATGCCGTGCCGCTCGGAGTGCTCCTGCGGCGAGAGGACCGGCGCGGGCGAGCGATAGAGCACGTGGTGCGGACGCTCCGCATCGTGAACCACGATGCCGGCGCGATAGCAGAAGCGCGGCCGCAACACGTCGTGATCGGTGATATCGACGCCGTGAAAGACCGCGAGCCAGCCCTCGGCGATTCGCACCGGCGGCGTCCCGGCGCCGACTCTGATCGTCCCCCACCGCTGCTCCGGCGAGAGCACGAGCGCGCTCTCGCGCGCGACGAGCAAGGCTCGCCGATCGACGAGCACGTCCTCGAGCGGAACGTACGCGATCCGAATCGACTCGCGATCGGCCCACGGCATCTTCTGAATCATCGGAACCGCGGCGATGCCGTCGACCGTCGAGAGATGCAGCATCGGGCGGTGATAAAAGGCGATCGATCGAACTCCGTCCGGCGAGATCACGGGCTCGGGGAAGAAGGCTGCGTCTTTATCGTCGCCGTCCGTCGCACCCGGATGCTCGAAGCGAACGAGCCCGAGCCGTTCCCACTCCAGAGCATCCTTCGAGCGCGCGATCGCGATTCGGGGACCGTCGGGCCCAAAGGCCGTGTAGGCCATCAAGTATTCGTCCAACACCGGCAGGAACGTCACGCGCGCATCCTCGCACCCATATCCGGACTGCGGGCGCAGCTCGTACGGGGCCTTCGGTTCCAGCGCGAAACCGAAGCGCTCGACGCCGTATCCCTTGCCGCGCTCGATCACGTAGGCGCGCTCGATGCGCGAGATGTTTCCGGGCTCGACGGCACGCGGGAAGAGCAATCGCCGCCCGTCACGCGTTCGCGTGAACGCCGGATTCAACACGCCCTCGGCTTCGACGGGCGTCCCGTCGGGGGACATGACGACGCCAAGACGTTCGACCCGAGCGTCGAACCGGATCGCCGGTGCGACCTGCATTTTCCTCTCGCGCACGATTAGGGGAGCACCGTGTCGGCAACCGGTGTGTCCGACGGCGTAACGACCTCGACGCGAATTCCGCGGCGATAGACGGTGTTCGGGATGATCCACAGCGTGAAAGTCCGATACGTCTTGGTCGGCTCGCCGCCGTTGGGAGGCGCCTCTTCGAACGCAACGACACGGACTCGCGTTTCGTCTGCGCCGATCGATTCGATGATTTGGCGATAGCCCGTACGATCGTGGGGGCCCATCAACAGCACGACGCCGAACTCTCCGCGGAAGTGAATCGGTTCGTGAATGCCCAGATGTTCGAGCGCCTCCTCGTCACGCACCACGGCGATCTGATTTCCACCCGGAGCGGTCGTCGTCCCCACGGCGTAGGTCTTGACGCGAACTTCACGACAGCCCATGAGGAGGAGCAGGGCGACGAAAGCCCACCAGCGTTTCACGACCTCGCCCGCCTTCGTTTAAATTGGCGGCGCACCTTGCGCGCCGCCTGGCGCTCCGTTTTGCTTCCGGCACTTCGCGCCGGAAACTTCACTGCGCGCCCCCATGCGGACTTCGCCGCATGGGCCCCCATTAATTGGCGGCGCACCTTGCGCAGCGGGCGGCGCACCTTGCGCAACGGGTGGCGCACCTTGCGCAACGGGTGGCGCACCTTGCGCAGGGTCCGACGCGCCGACCAGTGTCGTTGCCGCGCGCATGCCCTGCCCGTACGCTAGGAATCCTGTGAGAACTCTGAGGCGTCTTGCCCTGGTGACGGACTTCGTTGCATTCGTGGTCGTCATGCTGGGAAGCTGGACGCGCATCAATGATGCGGGCCTCACATGTCCGGATTGGCCGATGTGCCGCCACATGCTCTTGCCGAATATGGGGGGCGGCACGATTTGGGAGTGGAGCCATCGCCTTCTCGCTTTTTCGCTGCTTCCGCTGATTCTCGCGGTGTGCGCGGTCGCGTGGCACAATCGCCGCCGCTCGCCCGTGCTTTTGCCGGCGAGCACCGTCATCGCCGGACTCTTTCTTATCCAGGTGGGCTTTGGAGACGCCACGGTACGACTCTTGAATGCGCCGCTCTCGGTCGTATTGCATTGGGGAACCGCGATGGCGCTCATCGCCGCGCTCACGGCGCTCGCGATCCTCGCGGACTCCCAGGTTCCAAATCGAGCCGCGGCCGCCACGAGACGAACACCGGCGCGCGTCATCCTCGCACTCGCCGCGACCGCACTCGTGGCCTTCGTCACGATGTGCCTGGGCGCGTACGTTAGCTCGAGCGGGGCGGGCCTCGCTTGTCTCTCGATCCCGGGATGTGCGGGCAACGTCGTCGTATACACGGCAGGCCAGGTCGTCCAAATGCTCCACCGCTTGGCTGCCGCCGCAACGCTGCTCCTCGCGGCCGGGGCGTTTGCTCTAGCCTGGACGAATGCCGCCTCGCCACGCGTGCGCGCCGCAGCCGGCACGGGATTACTGCTCGTATTCATTCAGGTGCTCTTGGGACTCTTGAACGTCGCCCTCCGGCTCCCGACCGATCTGCGCGAGTTGCACGCCGCCAATGCGGCACTGGTTTTCCTCGCGTTCGTTGCAGCGACCGCCTTCTCGCTGCGCGATGCCCATCTCGGCAGCGTCACGCATCGCGAACCCAGTCCCTCATGACCGCCATCGCCGGAGGCCTTCGCGACTGCTACGAACTCTCGAAGCCTCGCATCATCGTTCTGCTCCTGATTACGACGGCCGCAGCGATGATCATGGCGGCGCGCGGCATGCCTCCGATCGGCATTGCGGCGTGGACGCTGCTCGGCGGGGCCCTCGCCGCGGCTTCGGCGGGCGCTCTGAACTGCGTCTACGATGCCGACATCGACGCGCTCATGGTGCGCACGCGTAACCGCCCGATTCCGACGGGGCGGATCTCGCCGCGCATGGCGACGCTGTACGCAGTTCTCTGCGGAACGATCTCGTTTGCAGTCTTTTATTGGCTCGTCAATCCGCTGGCGGCGTGGCTTTCGCTCGCGGGCAACGTCTACTACGTCGGCGTCTATACGATGTGGCTGAAGCGGACCACGCCGCTGAACATCGTGATCGGCGGCGCAGCCGGTGCGATTCCTCCGTTGGTCGGTTGGGCGGCGGTCACGCACGCAATCGGCGGCCCCGCGCTCGGGTTGTTCGCGCTGATCTTCCTCTGGACGCCTCCGCATTTCTGGTCGCTCTCGCTCGTCGTGGAAACCGATTATGCGAAGGCGAAGATTCCGATGCTTCCCAACGTTTGCGGCGAAGAGCGCACGAAGCGAGAGATCGTGTACTACGCGATCCTGCTCGTGGTCGCGTCGCTCGCCCTCTATCCGCTCCACGTAATGGGTGCGCTCTACTTAGCCGGAGCCGCGGTGCTCGGCGGCATCTTCCTTGTCGACGCGTTGCGCACGTGGCGCGACTCGTCGACCGGCTCGGCGCGCGGACTCTTCCGGTACTCGCTGCTTTACCTCGCGCTGATGTGCGTGGTCATGGTCGTTGACCGAATCATCGCCTGATCGCTCCACGCGGCTGCTGCTGCTGACGCTCGGCCTCGGCGTCTTTGCGGGAGCGCTCGATCTTGGCGTTCTCTCCCCGGCGCTTCCCGCGCTCGCGAGCGCCTTCGGCGTCGTCACGGGCGATCTCGCTTGGATATTCACGCTCTATCTGCTCGTCAACATCGCGGCGATCGCCATCGCGAGCGCGCTTGCGGATCGTTACGGCCGCCGTCCCATTTACATGCTCTCGATCGGCATCTTCGCGCTCGGGAGCGCGATCTCGATCCTGGCGCCGAACTACGCCTTCTTCCTGTTAGGCCGCGCGCTGCAGGGCTTCGGAGCGGGCGGCCTCTTTCCGGTTGCCACCGCAGCCATCGGCGACGTCGTGCCACCGTCACGACGCGGCGCCGCGCTCGGGCTGATCGCCGCGACGTGGGGGCTCGCCGCCGTGATCGGACCCGTGCTCGGCGGCGCGCTGACTCACTTTCTTTCATGGCAGTGGATCTTCGCAGCGAACTTTCCGCTGTCCGCGATCGTGCTCGTTCTTTCGCGCCGATACGTTCCCGCGAAGGCGCCGCGCAGCCGCGGCCCGCTCGACCTCGCCGGGCTCATCCTGCTCTGCTTGGGACTCCTCGCGGTCGTGGACGGCATTCTCAGTGCGCGCCTCTCGATGGGCGCGGCGGGCGTCTTCTTGTTGGGGGCGTTTCTCTTGCGCGAGCGAATGACGAGCAATCCCATCGTCCCGCCTTCGCTCTTTGCCTCGACGCAACTCGCAAAGACGTACGTGCTCGAGATCGCGATCGGCGTGCTCGAAGGATCGCTCTTCTTCATTCCGACGATCATCGTCGCTGCGCAGCATTTGAGCACGGCAATCGCGGGGCTCATCGCGGCCTTGGGTGCAGCGGCGTTCGTCATCGTGATTCCGTTTTCCGGACGCGCGCTCGATCGCATCGGCTCGCGGGACGTGCTGCTCGCCGGAGGCGCGCTCACGGAGATCGGCCTCGCGATCTTTGCCCTCGGGTTCGGCTCGATCTGGCTCACGCTGCTCGCGATGATCGTCGCCGGCATGGGTTTCGGTGCGCTGCTCGGCGCACCGACGCGCTACATCGTGACCAACGAAGCGGGACCGAGCGTGCGCGCAACCGCCGTGGGACTGCTCAGCCAATGCCTGATCGTCGGGCAGATTCTCGGCACGGCGCTTGCCGGCGGAATCATCGGCAGCGTACGGAGCGAGATCGAAGGCTATCGCTACGCCTACCTGGCGTACTGCGCCGTCGCCTTGCTTGCGCTGATCATCGCCTCGACGCTGCGAGGGCGCAGAGCCGAGCGCGGCGCCCCGTTCGAAGAGGCCGCCCCCTAAGCGGCGAAGGGTCGGAAACGATGGCGACGCACGAGGTCACGAACCAGCCGCCGCCGTTGCTCGGCGGAAATCTCTTCAACGACGACCGCGCGCTGGTCGAGGCGTTCGCCGCGTACGCGCCCGGCGCGCCGCCGGGCGAGTTGGAGCGCATCGGCGAGCTTGCCGGCCAACCCGCGATCGTCGCCCTCGGCTTCGACGCTAACGCGAATCCGCCACAGCTTCAGACGCACGATGCCTACGGCAATCGCGTCGACGAGGTGCGCTTCCACCCGGCTTGGCACCGGCTTCTCGAGCACGCGACGTTGTTCGGCTTGCACGCGACGCCGTGGCGCGACGGCGCACCGTTCCCGCACGTACGGCGCGCGGCGAAGTTCTACGTTTGGTCGCAAGTGGAATCAGGGCATGGATGCCCCATCTCGATGAGTTATGCGGCGGTGGCGACGCTGCGGATGCAGCCCGAGTTGGCAAGCGTGTGGGAACCGCGGCTGGCAGAGCGATCCTACGAACCCGAGTTGCTGCCCATCGACCGCAAGCACGCCGCGCTCTGCGGCATGGGTTTGACCGAGAAGCAAGGCGGTTCCGACGTCCGCGCGAACACGACGCTCGCGGTCGCGCGCTCGCCAACGCGGTCCGGGCGAGACGTATCTGTTGCGCGGGCACAAATGGTTCTGCTCGGCACCGATGAGCGATGCGTTTCTCATGCTCGCGCAGGCGCCGGCGGGTCTCTCCTGCTTCCTCGTGCCGCGCGTGCTCGAGGACGGAACGCGCAATCCGTTCATTATCCAGCGGCTCAAAGACAAACTCGGGAATCGCAGCAACGCCTCGGCCGAGGTCGAGTTGGAGGAGACGCAGGGCGTACTGATCGGCGAAGAGGGGCGCGGCGTCAAGACGATCGTCCAGATGGTCAACCATACGCGCCTCGACTGCATGCTCGGCTCGGCAGCGCTCGTGCGGCAAGCACTCGCGCAGGCGATCCACCACGCCGAGCACCGGCGCGCTTTCGATGCGCTGCTCATCGATCACGCGCTCATGCGCAACGTGCTCGCCGACATCGCCATCGAATCCGAGGCCGCGACGTGGCTCCTCGTGCGCGTTGCGCGCGCAGTGGACGACGCCCCGCACGATGCGGCGGCCTCGGCGCTGCAGCGTATGGGCACGATGCTCGGCAAGTATTGGATCTGCAAGCGCGCGCCGGTGCTGGTCGGCGAGGCGTTAGAATGCCTCGGCGGCAACGGATACGTCGAGACCTCGATCCTGCCTCGCCTCTATCGCGAGGCGCCGGTCAACTCGCTCTGGGAGGGCGCGGGCAACATCAACGCGCTCGACGTGCTGCGCATCCTGCGCAAGCAACCCGATGCGCTCGACGTGCTGCGCGCGGAGTGGGAGCCGGCGCTCGACGACGCGCGTCTTGCGCGGCCGCGCGAGATTTCGAGCGAGATGCTGCGCGACGAGGCGACGCTCGAGTTGCGCGCGCGGGCGATCGTCGAGCGCGCCGCATTGCTGTGGCAATCGGCCCTGCTGCTCCGCCACGCACCTGCCCCGGTTGCCGATGCGTTCATCGTTTCGCGCCTGAACGGCAAAGGCGGGCGCGCGCTCGGAACGCTTCCCGCCGGATGCGATTTCGACGCGATTCTCGAACGCGCCGCACCGCGCCCCTCGCGAGCAATGGCGAGCTGAGATGCACTCCGTCCGCCTCAACCCACGCGCATGCCTGCTCGTCCAACGCGAATGGACGCAGCGCGAGCGCCGCGTGGTTTGGCGCGGCCTCACGGGGCGCATGGCGATTGCGATCGAGCCGCTGCTCGGGCTCGTCTTCCTAGGGTTCCTCACGTGGGGCATCGTCTGGCGCGCGCAGCACGTGCACAGCGACGCCACGCTCATCGTGATCGCGCCGATCTTCGCCCTCGGCGCGCTCGCGTTTCTCGGCTACTTCATCGCGGTGCTGGTCGCGCCGTTCATCGCCTATCTGAAGACGTACGAACCGATCTACATCGTCGACGGCTACGTCCGGTACCGCCCGCCGGACGAGGACTCGGCACCCGGCGAATGCGGCTACATCGCCGCGCTCTTCGCTGACGAAAGCGTCGCCTGCGAGTGGAGGAATGTCGGCATGAAAGCCTATCCCGCGCGCACGATTCCGGCGGTCGTCGAGTTCTCCGCGTTCGCCGGAGTGCACAAGATCGACGGGAAGTCCACCGGCTTACTGCCCGAAGGCGACCTGCCGCTGCTCGCCATCGGCATCGCTCCGCGACATTAAGGGACCTTAGGGCGTCGCGCTCCCGAGCGGCTCGCGTAACGTCGAGGTCGCCGGCCACATATGGCCGTGGCCCGACGTCAGAACGACTCCTGCAGCCACGGCAAAGATGATGATGACGCCGACGATCACGCAAACGATCAGTGCCGTCGGTACGCCTTTGCTCTGCGGCACCTCGCCGAAATCGGGATGAAACTCCCCACGATCCTTCGCGATCATCTCAGACCTTTCCGATGACGCCGACGCCGGTGAGGGCCGCCAAGGCCCCGCCGAGCGCGAGCAAGCCCAGCATCAACTTGAACACCTGGTTGTCCAATCCGGGCGTCGCCCAGTCGTTCCGCAAGGCAATCGCTGCGACGACGAGCACGATCACGCCGCCGACGATTGCGAAGATGTGCTCAATAGCTACCAGATTCATGGCTTCTCCTAGCACCCGTCGAGGGGGCACTGATTTCGCTCAGGCCAAGGAGCCGAGCGGGTGAAGTTTACTGCGGTAAATGAGCCCCGAGGCGACGCAGGCATGGGCGAAATAAGAGCCTCCTATACCAAATAGAATATCGAAAATAGGACTACCCAGATCACGTCGACGAAGTGCCAGTAGAGCGTTCCCGCGGTCAAGCCGAAGTATCGGTTCTTGTCGTAGACGCCGTGCGTAGACTGCAGCAGCAGCACGACGAGGTAGACGATCCCGCAGAAAACGTGGAATCCGTGCATCCCGGTGAGCGTGAAGAACGAGGCGCCGAAGATGCCGCTGCCCGCCCAGGTCACGTGGTCGCGGAAGAGCGCCGTGTACTCGATCGCCTGGCCGCCGAGAAAGAGCGCGCCGAGCACGATCGTGCAGACCAGCAGTTGGGCGTACTGCGTGAACTTGCCGTGCTTGAAGTTTTCGAGCGCGTAGTGCATCGTCGCACCCGAACCGAAAAGGATGGCCGCGTTTACCGCGCCGAGCGCCGCCGCGGGGCGCGTGATTCCCGGAGGCGGCCAGCCCTGTCCGCTGTTGCGCAAGTAGAGATAGGCGAAGATGAACGACGAGAAGAGCACCACGTCGCTGATGAGGAACAGCAGGAAGCCCTGGAGTCGCAGCGCGCGGGTTTCGGCGTAGAGCTGATCGACCTCGCCGTGGTCGCCGACGGCAATGACCGCCATCTTTAGTGCGCTCCCACCGGAACGGGAGAATCGGTCAACTCCTCCTCCAGGTTCGTATACGGCAGCGGCTCGGTGAAATCATACGGCAGTCCGAAGACGCTCGGGATGTGCTTGAAATTGTAATATGGCGGCGGCGAGGGAATCTGCCATTCGAGCGTGCGCGCGCCCCACGGATTGTGGCCCGCGGGCTTGCCGCGACGGATGCTGTAGAGCATGTTGATGAAGAATATCAGGATCGCGAGCGTCATCACGAAGGAGAATATCGATTCGAACTGATTCCAGAACTGGAACTGCGGATCGTAGGTCGCGACGCGCCGCGGCATGCCCATCGCACCGAGGTAGTGCATCGGCAGGAACGTCCCCGAGAAGCCGATCACGAACAGCACGAAGTGCACGCGGCCCCAGATTTCGCTCATGTACCGTCCGGTCATCTTCGGGAACCAGTAGTACATACCGGAGAAGATCCCCATGAGGCTGCCGCCGACGAGCACGTAGTGGATGTGTGCCGGGATGAAGTACGTGCCGTGCACGTGGAGATCGAACGGGATCGCCGCCAAGAAGACGCCGCTGATGCCGCCGAAGGTGAAGAGCGCGAGGAAGCCCAGCGCGAAGAGCATCGAGCTGGTCAGATGGATCTTCCCGCCCCACAGCGTCGCAAGCCATGAGAAGATCTTGATTCCGGTCGGCACGGCAATCACGAACGTGATGATCATGAACGGGAGCTGCATGTACGGCGCGATCCCGGACGTGAACATATGGTGCGCCCAGACCATGAATCCGGCCAGCGCGATCGCCGCCGACGAGAACGCGATCAGCCGGTAGCCGAAGATCGGCTTGCGTGAAAAGACCGAGACGACCTCCGAGATGATGCCGAAGGCAGGCAAGATCATAATGTACACGGCCGGATGCGAGTAGAACCAGAACATGTGCTGCCACAGGACCGGCGAGCCGCCCTTGGTCGGATCGTAGAACGGGACGCCGAACTGCCGCTCCATGAAGAGCGCGGCGAGCGCCGCGGCGAGCGCCGTCGTCGCGATCATCAAGAGCGGCGCCGTCGCGAACTGCCCCCAACAAAAGAGCGGCATCCGCGTGTACGTCATCCCCGGCGCGCGCATCTTGAGGATCGTGACGAGGAAGTTCATGCCGGTCAGCGTCGAGCTGACGCCGACCAGGAAGATTGCGGCGCACCACATCGAGGTGCCCGCGGCGCCTTGTAGCGACATCGGCGGATATTCGGTCCAACCAGCTACCGGCGCGCCCATCAAGAAGGACGAGAAGAGCATCAGCCCGGCGACCGGGAAGATCCAGAAGCTGATCATATTCAGCCACGGGAAGGCGACGTCACGCGCGCCGATTTGCACGGGCATCACGAAGTTTCCGAAGCCGCCGGTCAACATCGGAATGATGACGAGCCACACCATCGCCGAGCCGTGCACCGAGTACACTTCGTTGTAGGTGTCCGGCGTGAGAAACCCGCCGTTCGCGTGCATGAGCTGAATCCGAATGACCTCGGCCAGCAGTCCCGCAAGAATGAAGAAGACGAACGCCGTGATGATGTACTGAAGCCCGATGATCTTGTGATCGAGCGAGAAGATGTATTTCCGAACGAATCCTTGCGGTTCGGGATGGATGTGCTCGGCGATTCCGCCGTGCTCGGCTATGACGGACATTCGGCTCTGCTCCGGTTATTTCAAGCTGTTCAAGTAAGCGACGAGGTTGGCGACGTCTTTGTTCGAGAGACCGTTCTCCGACTGGTTCGGCATGTGCCCGTAGCTCCCGGTGTACCCGCTCTGCAGGATCTTCGCGACGTTCGCGGGCGTCGCCGGGTCCCCGTCCACGAGGTTGGGATGCGTCGGGTCGTGCAGCACGCCCTCCAATCCGGGACCGACGACGCGCTGGCTGAACGGCCCGAGCGCGTGGCAGGCGCTGCACTTCTGCGAAAAGAGCGCGTGACCGGCGACAACGCTACCGCCCGCCAAGCTGACCGTTCTGCTCGAAACGCTGGGAAGCGCGTTGCTCGCGGTCGCATTGCGTACTTCCATTCCGTGGTACCATGCGTCGTACTGCGCTTGCGACTCGACGACCATCGCCTGTTTGTCCATCATCGAATGCTCCGTGCCGCAGAACTCCGTGCAGATGATCTGATAGCGGCCGACACGAGTCGGCGTGAAGCGAATCGTGTTGATCATTCCCGGAACCATGTCGGCCTTGAGCCGCATGTCGGGAACCCAGAAAGAATGGATGACGTCCTGCGACGTCACGTTCAGCGTCACCGGGACGCCGACCGGCAAGTGCATCTCGCCCGTGACCTCGCCGTTGACGTTGGGGTAACGGAACGTGAAATACCATTGCCGCCCGATCGACTCGACGACGAGCCCGTTGTTCGGCTGGACTTGCAGAACGTACCAGATCCTCACGCTGAGAATCGAGAGCAGCACGACGAAGAGCGTCGGAACGATCGTCCATGCCGCTTCGAGCCTCGTGTTGTCGTGAACGTGAAAGCCGAGCGCGTCGGGTGGATCGCTCTTGCGGCGGCGAAACGCGATCGCAAAATAGACGATGTAGCCGAGGACGAAGGTGTAGAGCGCTGCGGCGGTCGAGGCCATGAAGCGGAAGAGCCAGTCGACTTGATCGCCGGGATGTCCGCCCTCGGGCGGTAGCCACGGCTCGACCGTCGGAATCATCCAGAAGTAGAGGATGCCCGCAATCGAGATCACCGCGAGGATTGCAGTTGTGACCCAAAAGCCGCGGCCCGGCTTGCTCGTCTCCACTGTGGTCGCCTTTCGCGCCGCCGACGGCGCACCCTCCGGGCAAACCTACTCGCTCTGCAGCTCGGCGGCGAACGCGCGCGTGCGCTGCGCAACACCAGTGATTGCCGTACCGACCACGATCGCGTTCGCGCCGGCTGCGAGTGCCGCTCGCCCGCTCGCGGGCGTCGAGATACCGCCTTCGCAGATGATAAATCCGCCAATTGTCGCAATCTCGCGGACGAGCGCGAGCGCGGGTAACGGCGCGCCGCGCGTTTCGTCGGTGTAGCCGCAGAGTGTCGTCGCCAGGATCTCGGCACCCGCCTCGCGCGCCCGGCGGGCGTCGCCGGCGTCGGCGCAATCGGCCATTGCGAGCGCGCCGCCGCGCCGAATCTCCGCCACGATCTGTTCGAGCGTGCTGCCGTCCGGTCGCGATCGCGAGGTCGCATCGAAGGCCACGATCTCGGCACCGGTTGCGAGCACCTCGCGGACCTGCGCGAGCGTGGGCGTGATGTACGGCGCAAAACCTGCGTACTCGCGCTTGATAAGACCGACGATCGGAGCTCGCAGCCGCGCGCGCACCGCCTGCAAATGAAGGACCGACTCAATCCGCACGCCCGCGGCGCCGGCCTCGCAGGCCGCGGCCGCCATCGCGGCGATCGCCTGCGGATCGTCGAGCGCCGAGCCGCGTGGCGCTTGAACGGAAACGATGAGCTTTCCGCGCAGCGAATCGACAACGCTCACGCCATATCATCCCGAGCTTGTCGAAGGGCCGGCGAGCACTCGATCCCCGCTTCCTTAAAGGCCAGCAGCACTGCTCCTAATTCCGGCGGATAACGCGGCTCGACGATGTCGCCTTCGATGCCGCGTTCCCGTTGCCGTTTCCAGAGCGCCGCGGCAAGCGCGACGCGCACGCGCGCGTTGCCTGCGACGCCTCCGACAAACGCGAAACGCGTCGCCGACCCGGATTCGGGCACCGCGGCGAGGGCGAGGGTTGCGAGAGCGTCGCCCGTCGAGGCGACCATTGCGTCGGAATCTCGCAGCACGACCGTTGCGAACGAGGCGAGCCGCTCGCGGGAGATCTCTCCCATGTAGACGCGCCGCGCTAGCCTGCGCAAGTCCGGCGCATCGAAGAACCGTAACGCCTCCGCCTCGATGTTCGCGTCCCCGTCACGCATCGCACGTGAGAGCGCCGTGCGCGCGATCCAAAATCCGCTTCCTTCGTCTCCGAAGAGATACCCCCAACCGCCGGCCGTGCGCGTGCTGCCGTCGGGCGCGACGCCGTAGGCCATCGATCCGGTCCCCGCGATCACTACGACGCCGGATTCGCCGGCGAAGGCGCCCGCGTGCGCGACGATCGAGTCGTGAACCAACCGGAGCCTCGGCGTCGGAACCGCGGGTGCGACGCCGTAGACGTGTCCCTCGTATCCGCTGATTCCGGCGATGATTGCTTCGAATCGTAGGTTCGCGTCGAGGCCTGCGTCGCGGCGCGCCGCTTCGAGCGCACCGGCAAGCGCATCGCGCAAGCGCGTCGAGTCGGGAGCGACGCCCAACTCGTCCGCGGGGCCGGCATCGCCTCGCCCGAGGACGTGGCCGCGCTCGTCCGCGATCGCCGCGCGCGTCCGGCTCTGGCCGCCGTCGATGCCCGCGACATACCGCATCAGTTTGATGGCGGCGCACCCTGCGCGCCGCCTGGCGCTCCGCTACGCTTCCGCCGCTGCGCGGCGTCAACTGCGCTGCGCGCCCCCACGCGGACTTTGCCGCGCGGGCCCCCCGGTACGAGCGTTTGCGCGAAGGCGTCGGCAGCGCTTTCGCGCGCCATGCGATCGCGGGGTCGCGCAATCGCGCCCGTCGCTTCGAGATGATGGAACAACTCGTGGCCGACGGCGCGCGCGAAGAACTCGCGACGCCGTTCGCGCGGTATCTCGCGCAGCCGCCGCTCGTTGACGCGAATGGTAGGGCCGCGCGGATCGTATTCGGCGTTCAGCGCGCTCTTGCCCCAGTCGCCGAGGTCCGCGATCTCGACGCGCACGCCGAGCCGGCGTGCCATGCGTACCGCTCTCATAAGACGACGCCGTCGCGCAGGAGTTGCGCGCGGAGCTGCGCCGGATCGATCTGGCTCGGTGGAATATCGCGCTCGCAGGCGATGGCGGCGGCGGTTCCGGCGGCTTGACCGAGCGTCATCACGGTCGGCGTCAGCCGCGTCGAGGCAAGCGCTTCGTGCGTCGTCGAGATGCAGCGCCCCGCAACGAGCAATCGCTCCCGGTTGACCGGCACGAGGCAGCGATAGGGGATTTCGTAACTCGTTCCCGGTGCGAGCCGCTGCGTCTGCGTCCCGGTTCCCGACGGATTGTGTATGTCGATCGGGTAGGCGCTACGCGCGACCGCGTCCTCGAAATGGCGCGCTTGCAGGACGTCGTCGCGCGTCAGCGTGTAACGGCCGAGAATGCGGCGCGATTCGCGAACGCCGATCTGCGTACCGGTTGCCGCGATGCGCGAGTTCTCGAAACCCGGCACGCTCGAGCGAAAAAAGTTCGCGACCTGCATCACCTGGCGGCGCGCCTCGACCTCGGCGCGCGTGAGATCGTCCGGATCGAGCGGGTCGATATCGACGACGCGCGTCATGTTGATGGTGACTTCGTCGGGATACGGCGAGATGAAAAACGAGACGACTTCCCGCGGCACGTCGACCGCGCCCTCCTTCTGCGCGCGAGCCCACAGATCTCCAAGCCCGGCGACCGCGGTGAGGGTCGACGCCGTGCGCTCGTGCGCCTTGAGCGACGTACGCATCTGATCGGGGTGCGTCCGCAAATATGCTGCGGTTTTCGCGAGATCGACATGGCTCATGCGAAACATCAACGATGCGGGCTGCACGCGGCCGCGCGCGTCGCCCTTTTGCGTCGGAACGCCGGCCGAAGCCGCAACGTACGCATCGGCCGTCGAATCGATCACGACGCGAGCGCGATGCACGCGCTTTCCCCCGACCGTGTCGAAGACGGCGCCGGTGACCGTATCGCCCTCGACGAGGGCGCTCGTGAACCACGCGTGCAGCAAGAGGCGAACGCGTGCCTCACCCATCATCTCGAAGAGCAGCGCCTTGTGCACCTCGGGATCGAACGGCGTGATCGTCGGAACGTAGTCGGAGGTATCCGGGATGTGCCCCGGCGAGGCGCCCATCGCGACCAACCGCGTCACGATCTCCTGGGCGATGCCGCCGACGATGCGCTCGTTGCCGGAGTGGAAGGTCATCCAGGGGCCGACCATCGCCGCGGTCGCCGTCCCACCGAGAAACCCGTAGCGCTCGACCAAGAGCGTCTTCGCGCCCCCGCGTGCAGCCGCGATTGCAGCGGCGCAACCGGCATTTCCGCCGCCGACGACGAGGACGTCGTAATCGCGCATTAGGCCCCGCGTTCGCCGGGTAACCGGGCAGGCCATTTTGACCGTTGCGGGGCAATCATCCGGCGTGATCACGTACGCGCGGTCGGCGCAGTACTACGACGCACTCCTGAGCGCCGGCGGCAAAGACTATGCGCGAGAGAGCGCGCTGATCGTCGACCTCGTCGAGCGCTACAAGCGCTCACCCGGACGCGAACTCCTCGACGTCGCCTGCGGAACCGGGCGCCACATCGAGTGCTTGCGCGAGCGCTTTGAGTGCGAGGGTCTCGACATCGATCGCGGGATGCTCGCGGTCGCGCAGGAGCGCTGCCCCGACGTGCGCTTTCATCTTGCGGACATGATCGGCTTCAACCTCGGGAAACGCTTCGACGTCATCACGTGCCTCTTCGGATCGATCGCGTACCTGCCGACGATCCAGCGTTTCGAACAAACCATCGCGAGCTTCGCTCGCCACCTCGTGCCGGGAGGGATCGCGATCGTCCAACCATGGCTCTCCACCGATGAATGGGAGGACGGACATCCGCATGCGAGCTTCGCCGATCTGCCGGAACTGAAGATCGCGCGCATGCACGTCGGACGGCGCGACGAGTCGACCGCAATCTTGAGTTTCCATTATATGGTCGCGATGCGCGACGGCGTCCGTACCTTCGAGGAGACGCACCGCTTGCTGCTCCTGGGCGAGGAGCAATATCGTACGGCCTTTTTGCGCGCCGGGTTCGAGCTGCACCAGGGCCGAGCGGTGCTTTCCGGGCGCGACCTCTACGTCGGCGTCCTGCCCGGATAAGGGGCCCACGCGGCCAAGTCCGCGTGGGGGCGCGCAGCGCAGTTGACGCCGCGAAGCGGCGGAAGCGAAGCGTAGCGCCAGGCGGCGCGCAACGTGCGCCGCCCTGATAGATAGGGGGCATAGAGGGAGTCGGGGGCCGAGGGCATATTTGCGGGTATGCCGCAGCTTTATCTCGACATTCTGTACGGGCTCATCGCCTTTGCGTTCGTCGCCGCATTGCTCTTCGTGATGCGCGGACGCGTCAAGCCTCTGGAACGCATCTTGGCCGAGGGCAGCGATTCTGAGCATGGGCTGAAACGCTCGCTCGGGCCGTGGGCGCTGACCGCAATGGGCATCGGCGCGATCATCGGGACCGGAATCTTCGTCCTCACGGGCGTCGCCTCGGCGACCCGCGCGGGCCCGTCCATCACGATCTCATTCGTGGTCGCCGGCTTCGTCAGCGCACTCGCCGCGCTGTGCTACGCAGAGGTCTCCAGCAAAATTCCAATCTCGGGCAGCGCGTACACCTATACGTATGCGACGCTCGGCGAATTCTTGGCGTGGATCATCGGATGGGACCTCGTCCTCGAATACGGACTCGGCGCGGCGACCGTCAGCATCGGGTGGTCCGGTTATTTCGCGAACATCCTGCACCAATGGGGCATTCCGATTTCGCCGCTGTGGGCGAACGGTCCGCACTGGGGGCTTGCCGGTCAAGCCGGCATCTCCGGATACGCGAATCTCCCGGCGGCCGCGATCATTCTCGTGATCACGGCGCTGCTCGCGAAAGGAACGCGCGAATCGGGGACCGTGAACGCGTTCATCGTCGCGCTCAAGATCGCGATCGTGCTCTTCTTTATCATCATCGGCATCGGACACATCAACCCCGCGAACTACCATTTGCCGCCCGGAGGCCCGGCCGGCATGGGCGGCTACTTCCCGTTCGGCATAACGGGAATGCTCGGCGGGGCGGCATTCATCTTCTTCGCGTACATTGGATTCGACGCCGTCTCGACGACCGCCGAGGAAGCGAAAAACCCCGGCCGCGACCTGCCTTTCGGCATCATCATGAGCCTGGCGATCTGCACGATCCTCTACATCGTCGTCGTCGCAATTCTCAACGGCATGGTTCCGTTCTACAAACTCAACGTCGCCTTCCCGGTCGCCTTCGCGATGAACTACGTGGGCCTCGGTTGGGCGGGCGTCATCGTCTCGCTCGGGGCGATCGCGGGCCTCACGACCGTGTTGCTCGTGATGATGTTCGGGCAGAGCCGGATATTCTACGCGATGTCGCGCGACGGCCTAATCCCGCCGTCCTTCACGCGGATTCACCCGAAATGGCGAACGCCGATCTTCTCGACGGTCTTCTTCGGTATTTGCATCGCGCTGATCGCCGCATTTACGCCGATCAACATCGTGGGATCGTTGACGAACATGGGCACGCTCGCCGCGTTCACGCTCGTTTCGATCGCCGTGCCGATCCTGCGCAGGCGACATCCCGAACTGAAAGGGGCCTTCACGCTGCCGTTCGGGCCGTATCTCGTACCGATTCTCTCCGCGGTGACGGCTCTGGGTCTGATCTATTACCTGAAGGTCGGCAATCCGCTCTTCTACGGAATTCCGATCGTGTGGTTCTGGTTTATCGTATGGCTCGCCATCGGCTTGCTCTTCTACTTCGTGTACGGCCGGCACAAGAGCACGGTCGCATTGCAGGGCGTCGAGGGGGTCGCGGTGCGCCAGCCGCCGGTAAACTAGAGCGAGCGCTACGCCGCGCGCGGCACGGTCAGGATCGCGACGGGATCGCTCTCCGCACGGCCGCCGACCTCTTCGCGCGCGAGCGCGACGGCTTGCTCCGCGCTCGCAAGGCCGCTGAAGTCGGCGATGCGCGCTCCGTGCACGATGTAGAGTTCCGGCAGCGCGCGGCCGACGTCGCCGAAGCTCGTCGCGTTCTCGATCGCGTCGCGCAGGCGCGGCTCTAACTCTCCGCACCGCGTGCGCACGACGGAAGAATCGCGCAGCGCCAGGCGGATGACGCCGCGCTCGTCGAGGACGCGCAAATCGCGCCCGTTGCCGTAGCCCGTCAGCGAGGGCGTCAACTCGACGCGCTCGAGCACTTCGGCGTTCGCGCGCAGCGACTGGGCGGCGGAGGCTCGCGCTTCGGCTTCGCTGACGGGCTCGGCGGCGACGCCTTCCACCAATGCGGTTGCGCCCGAGGCGGTCGCGCGAACGCGGTTCCGTTGTGCGTCGATCTCGACGCTGACCTCAACCTGATCGGGAGCGGCGCCCGCGGCGATGACGCGATCGCTCGCCTCTCGCCGTAGCCGGGCGATCTCCTCGGGCGTCGGATCGACGATCGTCCTTTCCACGGAATCTCGCACGAGAGCGAGGGCGACGCCGATCGGCGAGAGGACCTCCGCATCCTTCGCGATGCGATGCGGCAACTTCAGCTGCTCCGCGACGAACGGCACGAGCGCCGCCGCGCCGCCTCCGCCGCCCACGAGGACGATCGTCGCTGGGTCGAGCTGGTAGTCGGCAATCAACTCCTCGATGCACGCCTGCAGCTTGCGCGCGCCGAGTTCGAGCACGCGTCGCGCGAGCGATTCGGCATCTCCGCCCAGCTCGCGAGCGATCAGGCCGAAGGCGCGGCGAACCGATTCCGCATTCCCGTGTGCGAACGCATTCTCCGGGACGTATCCGAGGAGGTTGCTCGCGCACGTCGGGGTCAGCGCGATGCGTTTACCGTCGCGATCGACGATCACGCAGTAATCGGCGGGATCGCGCGGCCTAGGAGCGATGCGTTCGACGCGCGCGCCGTCGAGGCGCTCCGGCGCAACGAAGCTTGCGTACTCGCAATCGGCGATATGCGCCGAGCGCGGGCCGACGTCTACGATCGTGCACGCATCGACTCGCAGCATGCTGCCCCCCGCGATGCCGAGCGTGCGGACGTCGAGGGTGCGCAGCATCATGCGCCTGCCGCCGATGCGCGCCGCGCGCATCTGTGGGCGACCGGCACGGATCGCGGAACAATCGGCGCTCGTGCCGCCGACCTCGATGAAGATCCCGTCGCTCACCTGCTCGTACAGCAGTGCGCCCGCGACACCCGCCGCGGGCCCGGAGAGGAGCGTGTTGATCGGCCGGCGCTCGATCTCGCGCACGTCCATGACGCCGCCGTCGCTGCGCATGACCATCAGCGGCGCGTGAATTGCCGCGCGTTCGACCGCGCTCGCCGTCGTTCGCGCGGTCTCGACCATTCTCGGAAGAATCGCAGCGTTCAGCGCTGCCGTACGCGTCCGTGCGCGAAGCCCGTAGGTCGCGCTCACGTCGTGTCCGCTCGTCGCGAAGAGACCGCGCTCGCGCGCGATCTCGACGGCTCGCTCTTCGGCATCGGGCCGATCGACGCCGAATGCGCGCGTCACGGCAACGGCATCAACGCCGCGCGCCACGGCGGCATCGACCGCGGCACGCACTTCCGCTTCCTCGTCTGCGGGCGCGAACGTGCTCTCGGGCGCGAACCGCGCGCCCGGTGCGAGGTCGAATGGCGGAATGCGCATCTGCGAGCGCGCGAAGAGGTTCGGCCCGTCGAGCAAGCCGAGGATGCCGACGCGAGCGACGTCGCCTTCGAGCAATGCATTGGTCGCCTGCGTCGTCGAGTGTGCGATGAAGGTCACCTCTTGCGCGGGGACTTCCGCTCGCGCGAGCAGCCGTGCTATCCCGCTCGAGATGCCCTCGGCAACGCCGTGCGGCGCGTGGTGCGTCGTCGGCACTTTGACGCTCGCGACGAGCGCTCGCGTCGCCGCATCGATCGCGACGACGTCGGTGAACGTCCCGCCGACGTCCACCCCGACCCGCAGCTTCCGCGGCGCGCTCACGGCCACGGAGTGCCGAGTTGCACGTCGAGCGTCGACCCGTTGCGCTGGACTTCGAAGGAGTGCGGCTTGCCGTCGTAAGCGCGCAGCTCCGTTTGGTATGTGCCGTACTCCCACCACGGCTCCCCGTCGAGTTTCTCGACGACGTCGGCAGTTCGCAACCCTGCGACGTACGCGGGGCCGCCGGCACGCACGTAGACGCGCATGTTGCCGTCGTCGGTCTTGAAGAGCGCGAAGAAGTAGGTCGGCGGATCGCCCGGCGCGTGTGCTACGCCGTGCGTGAAGAGTTCGCCGGCGCGCGCGGGCGCGGCTGCCGCCCACGCGAGAAGGCGCGCCGCACCTTGTTGCGCGAGATCCGCAGCGTCCTGCGCGTCGGGCACGTGGGAAAGGACGGCGTGGTCGTGCCACTCATTCACGATCCATCCGCCGCAGTCTTCGAGGATGAGGCCGACGTCGAAATCGGTTCCTTCGATGACTCTAAAGGTGCTGGTGACCGTGCGAACGTACGCTGCGTAGCGCTTGCGCGAGCAATCGCTCGCATCGGGATCGTCGCGCAGGCGAAACGGCTGCAGCGTAGCGCCGCGGAGCGCCGCGACGACGGCATCGGCCGCATCGCGGCCGAGCGGCGTCGAGTCGTCGTCGACGGCGACGCGGCCGGCGGCAGGCGCCGGCGCCTCCATGCCCACAAACTCGGCTTGCGCCGCTGCCGGTGGTGCAACGGCGGCGAAGGCTTTCACGCCGAAGAGTTGCTGCGTCGCGAGAACGACCGCAATCGAAGCCGCGACGGCAACCAAAACCTGCACGGGCAACGTTCGCTTCGTGATCGTTACGATCGGAACGCCGGTGAAGTTCGCGACCCAGACGTTCTGTGTGTTCGTGGGGTCGCAGACGTTCTGCACCTGCACGACCGCCATCACCGCCGCGACGAGGACGATCGGCGGTATTGCATGCGATGCAAGCAGCACCGTGAAGATCGCGATGCCGACGCCGAATGGGTTGAGAGGCCCGCGATAGAGCGCGAGCGGGCTGGCAAGACCGAAGACGACGACGTAGGCGATGGGATTCCGAATCCAATCGCTTGCGACGAGCGGGTGAAGCGCGGCGGCGAACTGCGGCTGCTTCGTAGCGACCAGGAGCATTCCGATGCCCATGAAGAGCACGACCGCGGGTGCCACGTCCTCGACGCCGCGGATCGCTGCCGCGACGAGCGTCGAGATCGCCTTGCGCGGACGCGTGACGACGGCGCCGAAGATCGCCGAAAGCGCGAAAGCCGGCGTCGCATCCATGTGAACGTACGGAACGTAATACAGCAGGATCGGCAGCAACGGCGTGACGAGCGACCACCAAGGAACGCTGCGCTCGCGCGGCTCGGCCGCGACGGCCCAGGCACCATAATCTCGCTCGCGCCGGAAGGAGACGGTCGCGTAGGCGACCAGCGCGACGGCATCGATGGCCGCAAGCACGATCGCATACCGCACGACCTCCTGCTCGGTCACCCCGAAGAACGTGGTGTAGAACGTCCAATTCGCGATGTTGAAGATAAAGCCGAGCGCAAAGGCCATGAGAAAGAGCGTCGCGGCGATCGTCCGCGGGACCCCGGTGGTCATCATGATCGGGAGCACGATCGAGCCGACCATGATGATCGCCCCCAAGCCGTTCAGGGAGGTGAAGAGCAACGCGACGATCGCGCACAGCACGAGCGAAAATGCGAAGGGATTCTCGCCGCCATACTCGGCGGCCAGATTGACGAGGGCGCGCGCGATCCCGGTGTCGAGCGTCACCCTGCCCAACAACGCGCCGAAGATCACGGCGACATAGGCGCGCGAAAGCGCGCTCGCGCCGTCGACGACGATGCCGGGGAGCGCGCCGGCCGTCACGCCGGCCGCGAGCGCCATGACGACGGCCATCAGCGGCACTGCGACGATCGCCGGCATCTTGCGCGTGTACATCATCGCCGCAAAGGCGACGAAGACGAGGAGGACGAGGATAGCGTTCACGGCGTCGGTGGAGCGACGACCGTCTCGAGCGGCGGAAGCGCCGTATTCCGCAGGTAGTCCTCTTCGGTCACGCGCCGGATCGCGTCGGCACGCTCGATCGCTCGCATCGAGGCGAGATGATAACGCTCGAGATTGCTGCCCAAATGCCCGCTCCGGCTCTCGTAGCGCCACGCGCGTTCGTAGAGCGGCGCCAACTCCTCGAAATCGTCTCTCAACTCCCAAAACCAGTACTTGCACCACAAGAGGTTGAGAAACGACGGCGTGTAGTAACCTCGAACCTCCGCGGCAATTTGGTACTCGCGCGCGAGGACGTCATACCGCCGGGCCGCGAGGAACATCACGGCGGCTGCTTCCGGGTGCAGCGGGGGCCGCCTTTCGATCAGATGCGTCTCGACTCGCTCCGCTTCGAGACGCACCGCGCGAAGATCGACCCTTGCCATCTGCGCGTCGACGGCCGGATCGAACGGGTCGTCCCAAAACAACTCGTCGGTCGAGCCGGCGGAGGAGGCCTCGAGCCGTGTCAGCACGTCGCCGAGCCGAGTGGCGTCCTCCCCATATTGCCGGTCGTCGACGCCGAAGAACGCTTGCGGAAAATCGGCGCGGAAGCGCGCCGGCTCCACGTCGCGCTGCTCCCAAGCGGCGCTCGCGGCGTAGAGCACCGGGTACCACGTTGCCTCATAGAGCGTCTCGCCGTCGTCGTGCCACACGGTCTGGAAGAGACCGAGCACGTGCGCGGCCTTCCCTTCGTCGATGAAGCGGCGCTCGTTCTGCAACGCCGTCGAAACGTCCGGAAAGATCTCGCTCCAGTTGCTCGCTCCCGGTGCGACCATCTGCTGGAAGCCGCCGCGCGCGATCAAACGAATGTAGGGCTCGAAGGAGCGCTCGGCGCCGTAGTGCCAGTTCACGATCACCGCGCTGCGCGGGATCATGCGCATGATCGACGGATCGTTTTCGATCCCGTCGTCCCAGAGCATGATGCGTGCCCTCGACGGGGCGATCAGCCGCGCCACGGCGGTGACGTGCGCGGCGTACACGCTCGAGCGCCCCCCGTGCGACGCGACATAGGCTGCCGTGGTGCCCTCTCCGAGGGTCGCCGTTTCGTCGGAGCCGATATGAAAGAACGGTGGATGCGGCACGGCCGCAAGCTCTGCTCCGATCACGCGCGCAAGATACGCCGAGGAGATCGGCGACGCCGGCGAGAGCAGGAACCCGTGCGGAAACTCGGCGGCGCTTGCGTACTCTTCGATTTTCAGCGTGTTGTGCATGTGGGCGAACGTCTGTTGCTCGGGAATGAGCGCGACGTGAAAGCGCGCGGCATAGCGGTTCAACTCGCGCAACTGCGCCGGCGTAATGCCGTCGAGCGGGGCAGGAAGGGGATCGCTCGGCGAAACGAAGACGTGCTCCATGTACGGCGAATAGCCATTCATCTTGAAGGCCGCGATCGTGCGAATGCGCTCTTCGAAGTATCGCATCGTTGGGAGAGGTCCGCGCGAGACGTCGTCGGAGAGGATTCGCCAGCGCAGGGCCGGGCGATCCTCGATGCTGACGCACGGCATGCGCCAGCGTCCCGCGATCCGCTGCGGAAGCTGCGCGAGCGTCATCGCCGCGTAGAAGGCGCCGCTACCGTCGGCGCTTTCGATCGTCGCGCCCGCGGCGTCGACGCGCAACCGGTATGCTTGCGGCGAAAGCGCCGGATCGCGATGCACGGTGATGACGGGCGCGGTAGCGGTGCGCAACGACCCGACCCCGAGCGCCTGCCACCGCTCGTTCAACTCGTCGCGCGCGCCCGGATCGAAATCCGCGCCGACGCTTCGCGGAACCTGCACACTGCATGCAGGTTGCACGACGACGCGAGCGGGGCGCGGCAAGAGGTGCAACGCGGCGACCATCAGGAGAGCGCTCACCATCGTTGCCTACGACGAGCGGTTGCTTTGGGCCTCGGCGGCGGGCAGCGAGGGCGGCACCGCGCGGGCGCGAACGTGGAGAACGTGAACTCCAGCAGGGTTCCGCCCTACGCGCGGCCGCGCCCGCCCGTCTGGCCCGCATATCTCGTCGCCGCGTTCTGCTTCGCCATCGTGATTGCGACCACGCTGAGCAATCTCGCGCTGACCACGCAATTGCGAGATCTCCAGACGCAGATCGAGCGCACCGATCAGCGGGCAAGCGAAGTCGAGCGAGCGCTCGCGATCCAGCGGACCGAACTCGCCGACCTCATGAACGCGTCGGCCCTACGATACGGCGTTTCCCACGGCCAGGTCATCGCAAGCAACGACCGCCTGTACATTCTGCTGCACGATATGCCGATGCCGCCGCGCGGTAAAGTCTATCAGGCGTGGACGCTTGCGCAGGGCGCGAGGCTCATGGCGCCGTCGGTCACATTCATTCCGGACGCGCACGGCCTCGTGATCGCCGCACTTCCCGACAGCGACGCGGACCGCACGAGCGCGGTTGCGGTCAGCGTCGAGCCGGAGAGCGGCAGCCGGCAGCCGACGACCGCGCTGCTCTTCGACGCGAGCCTTTGAGTCTCGTGACGGCCGGCGCTCGTACTCGAATCGAACGCCTTTCCCCCGCAAACGCCCGGCCTACGCTCGAATACCTTTCACGCTCCCCGTACGAAAACGTCTTCTTGACCTACCTCGCCATCGAGGGAACTCTCGCGATGCAACGCGACGTTTACGTGGTCTCCGAAGAGACGGGCGAGGTCGCCGGCGTGGGATTTCTCGGCCGGCAGATCGTGCTCGCGGCCGAACCGGCGAGCGCCGGCATCTTGGCGCAACGAGCGGCACGCACGAGAGAACGCGCGATCGTCGGGCCGCGCGAGGCCGTGCGGGCGTATTGGGAAAGCGTGCGTGCACGCCACGTTCCGCCGCGCCTCGTGCGCGAGCGTCAGCCGGTGATGGCCGTCGACGAAGCCTCTCTTCGCGACGCCGGTGCAGTCGCCGTCCGCCGTGCGCGCGATGACGAATGGCGTGACGTCGCCGCGAACTCCGCCGCGATGATCGCGGGTGAGCTGGAGACGAATCCGCGCCGCGACGCAGAGTTCGACGGTGGAATTCGAAAGATGATTCGCCTCGGTTTATGGTGGGTCGGCGAGAGCGAAGGCCGGCTCTGCTTTTTCTGCAACGTCGGAGCGTGGAGCCCGCAGACCGTGCAGCTGCAAGGGATTTGGGCGCCGCCGGAGTTCAGAGGCCGCGGCCTCGCGACTGCCGCCCTGGGAAAGATCTGCCGGACGCTGCTGAAGGTCGCGCCGACGCTCAGCCTCTACGTCAACGACTTCAACGCGCCGGCAATCGCGCTCTATCGGCGGCTGGGCTTCCGTGGCGCCGGCGAGCTGCAGACGATCCTTTTCTAGCGATCGCTACATGCCGCCGTTGAGGCGATCGGCAAGACGGCTTGCGTTGCGCGCGACGATGCCGTAGATGGAGAGTTGCGGGTTCGCTCCCAGGCTCGTCGGAAAGATCGACCCGTCGAAGACGTAGAGATTTTCGAGCTGCTGGTGGCGCCCCCACTGATCCACGACGCCGCTTGCGGGATCGTTGCTCATCGCGCAGCCTCCCATGACGTGCGCGCTCACGACCCGCGTGCGCAATATCTCCATCGGCAGCGTTTCGATTGCCGCGCGCGCCTGCGCGAGCGAAGCATACGGTTGCGCCGACTCGTGCAGCGGGAAGACGCTGCGCGCGCCGGCTGCGAACTGGATCTCGGCCATGGCCAACAGCGCGCGACGAGCGCCTTCCCAAAGATACGGCGTCATCGGATAATCGAGGACGGGGCTGCCGTCGCCAAGTACCTCGACGCGGCCGCCCGCGCTTTGCGGATGGAACCCGTCGCGCAGCAACGCGATGATCACCTGCGTCCGCGGCATCGCCGCGGCCAAATCCGCATGCGAACGTCCGAAACCCGGCAGGGTCGTAGACATGAGCACGGGATGCACCGGCGGAACCTCCAACTTGAATCCGACGGGCCCGTCGAACGATTGGCCCTGCACGAAATGGTCGCTATAGACGGATTGCGGCGCGCCTGCATACGCAGCGACGACCTCCGGCATCTGCGCCGCGGAGACGAGCGTCGGATGAAGGAACGTGCGCTTCCCGAGCAGGTCGTTGGGATCGGGCGCGTTGCTGCGCAGGAGCAATGCCGGCGTTCCAATTGCGCCGCCGGCGGCGACAAAGGCGCGCGCGCGGACGCGCACGCGATACGGCCCCGGGTTGAGGCCCGCGGCGTCGAGCGCGCTGCACTCGAGTGCGGCGACGATGCCGCCGGAAAGGTCGAACTGCTCGGCGCGCGTTCGAGTGATCAGCGTGGCGCCGCGATCGAGCGCCGCGGGGATCGTCGTCACGAGCATCGACTGCTTCGCGTTCACCGGGCACCCCGTGCCGCAATAACCGAGGTTGCGACAGCCGTTGACGTTGCGCGCGATCACGCCGGTCGGGATGCCGAGCGCCGCCGCACCGCGGGCGAGCACGGCGTTGTTCTCGTTCGGAGGCACGGGCCACGGGTGAATGCTCAGACGCCGTTCCATTTGCTCGAACCAGGGCGCAAGCAACTCGGGAGTGTAATCGCTCAACCCGTACCGTTCGCGCCAAAACGAGAGCGTTTCGGGCGGCGTTCGAAAACTCGTCGTCCAGTTGACCGTCGTCGAGCCGCCAACGGCGCGTCCTTGCAGGATGACGATCCCTTTGTCCTTGGTGCGTCGTCCCGCCGATTCCTGATAGAGTTGCGGGTACGCCTCGCGCTCCAGCATGTGGAAATCACGCGACGTGCGCAGCGGGCCCTCCTCGACCATCACGACCTTCAGGCCTTGCGACGACAGAATCTCCGCGGCGGTGCCGCCGCCCGCGCCCGTTCCCACGATCGCGACGTCGGCATCGACCATGAGATCGCGGTCGAGGGTCGAGGCATCGACGACGTGCCGTCCGTTCATTCACACAATCTCCGGCGGTCCCGGATAGCCGATGGCCGCCCACGACGCGTTGTTTCCGTACCAGCCGGCCATCACGAGCTGGTGCAACGCATCGTATCCGCTGCGCAACAGCAGTATTCCGGAGAAACGCCAGCGACTCAAGAAGGCGGCGACGTCGTCCGGCGTCGCTTCCGCCCACGGCGGCAGTCCCGCGATCAAACGCCGCGCCGGCGGAAACGTCAATAGCGTGAACAATTGCTGCACTTCGCCCTGCGTGTGCGTGGGAAGGCCCGCAACGGCAACGGCGAAACCGTTTACCGCCTCGGCGAGTGCGCGCGAGCGTCCCGGTTCATCCGAAGGAATCGCGCCGTCGAGCATGACGCCGGCGATCTTCGCGACAACCTGCTCTTGCGTCGCGTCCAATCCCGCACCGGTCGCGCGGCGCGCGCAACCGACGAGCGTCAGCACGGCGACGCCCGCGGCACCGGTCTTCAAAATCTCCCGGCGCGTGAAGGGCATGCTGCTTGCTTCGGGCCGGGGACAGAGAAAACTTGTCGCTTATGGGGCCCGGTCTCGACCGAACCCCATGACGCGCCAAGTTATTGCTGGACGACGATGCGGTAGGCTTCGAATCCGTACGGGCCGTTGTCGCTGCCGCGGACGGAGACCCACATACCGGGTTCGAGCGTGATCCCGGTCGGCCAGATGATCGTGCCTTGGTGCAGATGGATGCGATACCAGCGGCCGTCGCATCCGCGCACGTTCAGATCGAACGCGTAGAAATACGTGACCGTGCCGACGATCGTCCGACCCGGAACCTCATTGCATCCCTGATACTGCCCAGGCGGCTGCTGATACGGCTGCTGCTGGTACGGCTGCTGCGGACCGTTTGGGTAGGGCTGCTGACCCGGCGGTGGATACGGCTGCGGTTGACCCGGCTGCGGTGGGTACGGTTGCGGTTGACCCGGCGGCGGCGGATACGGCTGCTGCTGCGCCATCGCCGCCGCGCTGCTCGCGAGCATCGCCAAGGCGAGCGTCGCCGCAACGAGCATGGAATGTCGGTTGAACTTCATCCTAAACCTCCTTTAAATGACGCTGCACGTTGCGCAGCGCCTGGCGCTCCCCAGGGACTTAACGCGCCGAGGCCCGCCCACGTTCCTTTCCGCTTCGTTTCCGAGGAGGTTAGAGAAACCCACGGAGCGGTAGCTCGCTCCCGCCGCGCTGCAACCAGTTTGCCTTCGAATAACGCGCGCGGGCGTCAACCGTGTGCACGGTGTAGGCGTGCCGCGATTTCGGCGATCGGTTCGGACCGCTGTAATGAGGCAGCATTCCCCCGAAGACCACGAGCGCGCCGCGTTCCACTTCGAGCGGCGTCGCCGTCTGCGTCGTCGGCCACGGCGTCGAATCGATGCGCTCGAGCGTTGCCTTTCCGTCCCGCACGACGAAGCGCTCCCGGAGCGGGCCGCGATGGCCGCCGCGCTCGACCCAAAGGCAGCCGTTCTCGCGATCTGCATCCTCCAGCGCGAACCAAAATGCCGTGACGCTCGGCGGATCCGTATCGAAAAACGCCGCATCTTGATGCCACTTTACCTCGCCGCCGATCCGCGGCTGCTTGAAGATGTACATGGATTGGTAGAGCAGCGGCTGCTCGAGCCCGACCTCGCCTGCGATCTCGGCAAGGCGCGCGTCGCGCGAGAACGCGTCGAAGACCGGATCGAGATCGTGCATCGCGTGGCCGATCTTGTTGATCGCAAGCGATTTGTGCGTTTGCAGGCGACCCCGCTCGTCGAAAGCATCCTCCTCGAAAAAGCAGCGGATCTTATCCGCAGACTCGAGGAAATATCGGTCGCTTCGCTCGGCCTGCTCGCGCGTCGAGAAGATCGCACTTCCCTCCGACGGATCGAATGCGTCGACCATCTCCTCCGCTCGCCGCCGCAAGCGCGCAATCTCGCTTGGCGACTTGAAGTCCGGGAGAACGAGGTAGCCGTCCTCCTCGAAACGCCGGCGTGCGTTCATAACTCGATTCCCTTCGTCTCCGGAAGCGCAAGCGCTGCAAGGGCCGCAAGCGCATAGGCGCCGACGGCGACCGCGGTCATCGCCGTGCCCATGGCGAACCGCGCGGCCAGCAATCCGACGGCATACGGGCCGATCCCGGCGACGCCGCGCCCCACGTTGTAACAGAAGCCCTGCGCCGAGGCGCGCACGCCGCTCGGAAACAGCTCGCTCAGGAACGGCCCGAAGCCGCTGAAGATTCCCGAAGCGAAGTAGCCAAGCAGCAGTCCCGCGGGGATCAACTCCCAGTTCGCGGTCACGAACGTTAGGTAGAGCGGCACCATGATCGCGGAGCAGATCGAGAAGAGCATGAACGTCGTGCGACGTCCGATCGCATCGTTCACGACACCGGCCGTCACATAACCTGCGAAGGATCCGGCGATCAACGCGTAGAGGTAGGTGCCGCTCGCGAACGACGGCAACCGGCGTTCGCTCGTGAGAAAGGACGGCATCCAGGTGAAGAGCGCGTAATATCCGCTCTGGACGCCGATTGCAAGCAGCGTCGCGAGGATGGTCGTGCGCGACAGGTCGCGGCGGAAGAGCCGCGCCGGCGTCACGCGCGGTGCCGGCACGAACATCGGCGGATCGATGACGGAACGCCGAACATAGAGGAGCGCTAGCGCCGGAATGACGCCGAGAAAAAAGAGCATGCGCCAGCCGTGCTGCACTCCGGCGGTAGCCGCCAGAACCTGGAACGCGACGTTCGCGGCGAGCCAACCGACTGCCCACGCACTTTGCATCCAACCCAAACTGCGGCCCCGGCGCGACGGCACGGCCCATTCTGCTGCCAGCACCGCGCCTACTGCCCATTCGCCGCCGAAACCAAAGCCCTCCATCGTTCGCAATACCGCGAGCTGCGCGTAGTTCTGAGCGAAGCCGCAGAGAAACGTGAAGAGTGCGTACCATGCGATCGAAAGCATCAGGGCGCGCTTGCGCCCGATGCGGTCGGCGAGCACGCCCATTCCGATTCCACCCAGAGCGCTCGCGACGAGTGTCTCCGTCGCGAGCAATCCGCCCTGCGCCTTGGACAGCGAGAATGCCGCGATGATTCCCGGCAACGCGTAGACGTAGAGGTAGAAGTCGAAGCCGTCGAGTCCCCATCCCAAACCCGCGCCCCAAAGCGCGCGGGCCCGGCGCGCAGAGGGAGCAGCTATCTCGGCCGTCAACGTCTGGGCAGAACGCATGAGTCGAGAGCTTCGCTATCAGGTCGTCGACGTCTTCACGGATACCCCGCTCGAAGGCAACCCGCTCGCGGTCTTCTACGAAGGCCACAGCCTCGACCATACGACGATGCAGCGCATCGCTCGCGAGTTGAATCTCTCCGAGACCGTGTTCTTGCTGCCGGCCACGCATCCGGATTGCGCCGTCCGTGCTCGAATCTTCACGCCGGCTCGCGAAATGCGTTTCGCCGGACATCCCACGGTCGGCTCGGCGTACGTCGCTCGCGAACGCGGCATCGTGCCGCGCGAACTGACGGCATTTGCGTTGGAGGAAGGCGTCGGGCCGGTCGCCGTGCGCATCAGAGGCGGGCTCATCTGGCTATCGACGCCGCCGATCGAGCGAATCGGCGAATGCGACCGAACCGCGTGCGCACGAGCGCTCGATCTTCGCGAATGGGATCTCCTTCCCGAGGTCCCGCCTCAGGTCTACAGCGCCGGCAATCCGATGCTGTTCGTTCCCATTACCGATCGCGAGAGCGTCGATCGTGCAAGCGTCGACAGCGGGGCATTCCGCGCGCTCGCAGAGGAGATCGGCGAGCCCTTCGGCCTCTTCGCCTTCACGCCGACGCCTTCGGGAGCGTACTCGCGCATGTTCGCGCCGGAACTCGGCATCGTCGAAGATCCCGCGACGGGAAGCGCGACGGGTCCGCTCGCGGCGTACATGATGAAGCACGGCCTCTGCGCGACGGCCGACGGAACGTCGTTCGTCAGCGAGCAGGGAGCGAAGATGGGACGCCGCAGCCTCCTCCACGTGTACGTCCGCGGCGAGCGTGGAGCCGGCGGTATCGAAGTCGGCGGCCGCGTGACGCCGCTCGTCGAAGCGGTGATGACGCTGCCTTAGGCCAGCAACTTCTCCACCGTGATCGGGAGATCGCGCACGCGGGCTCCCGTCGCGTGGTAAACCGCATTCGCGATTGCAGCGGTGGCTCCGGTGATGCCGATCTCGCCGATGCCCTTGACGCCGATCGGATTCACGTGGGGATCGTCTTCCTCCACGATGTATGCTTCCATCTCGGGGGCGTCCGCGTGAACGGGAACGAGGTAATCGGAAAGATTTGCGCTCGCGATGCGCGCCGTGCGCTCGTCGAGACGCGTGATCTCTTGCAAAGCCATGCCGATGCCCCACACCATTCCGCCGAGGTATTGGCTCCGCGCGGTCTTTGCGTTGAGGATTCGCCCGGAGGCGAAGGCGCCGACCATCTTGCGCACGCGCACGATGCCCAGCTCAGGATCGACTTCGACGCGCGCGAACTGCGCGCCGAAGGCGTGCTTCGAGTATTCTTCCTGCTCCTCGGGTTTTGCGTCCGCGCCCGCTTCGAGCGGCGGATGCTCCCCCTTGCGCAGGCGCTGCGCCAACTTCGATGCCGCCTCGTGTACGGCGGTGCCGACGCTGGCGGCGGTCATCGAGCCGGCCGAGAGCGGCGCGGGCGGCAACTCCGTGTCGCCAAGCTCGACGCGAACTCGTTCGATCGAAACGCCGAGCACCTCGGCTGCAATCTGTGCGTAAACGGTGTAACTTCCGGTGCCGAGGTCTTGCGTGCCGCTGGACACGATCACGCTTCCGTCCTCGTTCATGCGCACCACCGCGGAGGCCGGTGCGCGATTGGTGGGATAGGTCGCGGTTGCCATGCCCATCCCGACATGCAGGCGACCGTTGCGCATCGAACGAGGCTTGGGATTGCGCTCCCTCCAACCGAACTTTTCCGCTCCCAACCGATAGCATTCGCGCAAGTGCTTGCTGCTGAACGGCTTCTTCTCGCCCAAATCGCGCTCGGCATAGTTGCGTAGGCGCAGCTCGATCGGATCGAGGCCGACGGCGTAAGCCAACTCGTCCATCGCCGACTCGAGCGCGTAGGTTCCGCAGGCTTCGCCCGGCGCACGCATGAACGTCGGCGTCGCGGCGTTGACGCGCGCGAGCAGGTGCGTCGTCCGCACGTTCTCTGCCGCGTAGAGCATCTTCGTGACGAGGGCGCTGGGCTCGGGGAACTCGTCGAACGTCGACGTCTGCGAGAGCACGTCGTGCGCGATGCTGCGAAGGCGCCCGTCACGATCCGCCCCCAAAGCGATCGTTTGGATCGTGCGCGGCCGGTACCCGACGGAGCTGAACATCTGCGGACGCGTCAGCACGAGCTTGACGGGGCGGCCGACCTCCCGTGCCGCCATCGCCGCGAGTGCGACGTGCGACCACACCGCGCCCTTGCAGCCGAAACCGCCGCCGAGATAGGGAGAGAGGACGCGGACGTTCTCGACCGGGATTCCGAAGACCGTGGCCAGACGCTTACGCGCGTTCGTGATGCCCTGCGTCGAATCGTGAACGATGAGGCGATCGCCCTCCCATCGCGCGACCGTCGCGGACGGCTCCATCGGATTGTGATGCTCGACGGGCGTCGTGTAGACTTGCTTGATCTGGACCGCAGAGGCGGCGAAGGCGGCATCCGGGTCGCCGCGCGTCACGTCTGCCGGATCGCCGAAGATCTCCTCGGGCGTGTAGCGATCCCGTGAATCCTCGATGCGCGCGACGGGAGGCTGCGTCTCGTACGTCGTTGCCAGGAGTGAGGCCGCATACGTCGCCTGTTCGAAAGACTCGGCGACGACCACCGCGATCGGCTGCCGATCGTACCGAATGCGATCGTCTTGGAGGAGCATCAGCGCAAAGGCGAAGCCGCGCCCTTCGGCGTTCACGCGCGGCGCGTTTGCGTGCGTCATCACCGCGAGGACGCCCTCCTGCTCCCGTGCTTGCGCATCGTCGATGCGTAAGATTCGGCCGTTCGCAATTTCGCTCGTCACCATGACCGCGTGAACGAGTTTCGCGGGCGAGAAGTCGGCGGCGTAGGTCGCACGCCCTGTGACCTTGGCCGGGCCGTCGAGGCGGCTGTGCGGCGCGCCGACAAGCGGTAAACTCACGCGCGCTCCCCCACGGTCTCGAGCGCGCGGACGAGCGCGTTTTTCGCGAGCACGATCTTGAAATCGTTGGCGCCATAGCCGCGCGCTTCGCGCAACGCGATCTCGGCAGCCTCGCGATAGGACGCCGTCGCCGCAGGTCTGCCGACGAGGGCCTCTTGCGCTTCGGGAAGGCGCCACGGAATCGGCGCAACGCCGCCGAGCGCTAAGCGCGCGGCGCGAATCGTTCCCGCGACGATCTCCAGTCCAGCCGCAACGGAGACGAGCGCAAAATCGTATTCCGCGCGGTCACGCACCTTCACGTACGTCGAGTTCGCGAGCGCCGGATCGAGCGGGAACGTCACGGCCACGATCAGCTCCGCATGGTGAAGCGCGGTCTCGACGTTCGGCGTGTCGCGCGGTAGGAGGTAGAAATCGGCAATCGGAATCGATCGCGCTCCGCCCGGCCCGGTCGTGTGGATCGTTGCGTTTGCTGCGGTCAGCGCGACCGCGAGATCGGAGGCATGGACGCAGATGCAGTGCTCGCTGCCGCCGAGGATTGCGTGCCGGCGATTCTCGCCACCGATCGCGGAGCAACCGTCGCCGCGATGCCGCTTGTTGCAGGCCGTCGCGACGTCGCGAAAGTAGCTGCAGCGAGTGCGCTGCATGAGGTTGCCGCCGATCGACGCCATGTTTCGCAGTTGATGCGAGGCACTCTGCCGCAGCGCGCTCGCCACCATCGGGGCCCGCTTCGCGACCTCCGCGTCGGCAGCGACATCGCTCATTCGTGCGAGCGCGCCGATCTCGATCGTCTCGCCGCGGCCGTGGATCCGGCGATCGGCGACGGCATTGATGTCGACCAACAGGCTCGGGCGCTCGATATCGAGCTTCATCAGATCGAGGACGTTCGTGCCGCCGGCGACGAACCTCGCAGCGGCATCGACGGCCAGCAACTGGATCGCTTCCTGTGGATCGCTCGTGCGCGCGTAACGGAACGGGTTCATGTCATGCGGCTTGCGCCTTCGCGCACCGCTGCGAGAATGTTCTCGTAGGCGCCGCAGCGGCAAATGTTGCCGCTCATCTGCTCGCGGATCTCGTCGTCGCCGGATGCGCGCCCTTCGCGAACGAGCGCGACCGCCGAGAGGATCTGTCCCGGCGTGCAGTAGCCGCATTGGAAGCCGTCGTGCTCGACGAATGCGGCCTGCATCGGGTGCAGCTCCTCGCCGTGCGCGAGTCCTTCGATCGTCGTGATGCGGTCGCCGGCATGCATGACCGCCAGGGACAGGCACGAGTCGATCGCACGGCCGTTTACCAGCACGGTGCACGCGCCGCACGTGCCCTGGTCGCATCCTTTCTTCGTGCCGGTGAGCCCGAGGTGCTCGCGCAGCGCATCCAACAGCGTCACGCGCGGCTCGACGTCGAGTTCGCGTCGCTCGCCGTTGATCTCGAGCGCGATGCGCACGGCGGTTGGGAGCGCGCCGGTCAAATCACGGTCCACGCTCCCATTCTTCCCGCCCTCGCGCCGAAGTACCGTCCGGCGCGCCGAACGCTAGTCGTCTGCCGAGAGGCGGATGATCCCTGCGTCCACGTCGCCGTTCGAGCCGTCGAGCGTAGCACGATACGGAGCGTAGCCGCTGCCGCGAGGGGGCTGCACGACGATCTGCAACGTGCTTGCGGGAAGGCCGTCGATGTCGAACGAGCCGTCGTCTCCGGTCGCGACAAACGGCGACGACGCCGGGTCGACGCTCCCGTCGTTTGCCGTGATGAAGATCACGGCGCCTTCGATCGGCTGGCCTGTCTGCGAATCGACGACCGTTCCCTCGAGCGCGATCGTGTCGGCGTCGGGCTGCGATTGAGCATCCGGCGGCGGGGGCGCCGCGTCGTCGGACTGCTCGTCCGGCGGTGGAGCGCCTGCATCGTCCGGCGGTGCAGCGGCTGCGTCGTCCGGCGAGTCGGACCCCATGGAGTCGTCAGCTGCCGGCGTCTCCGAGGAGCCGAAGAGCGAGGCTACCGTCTCGCTCGTCTGCTGGGCGTCAGGATACGCGTTCTGCATGAGCGCGATGATTTCGAGCGATGCCGGGCTCGACGCGGCGCCGGCGCGTTGATAATCGTGGAGCAGGCGTTGGAGCGATCCCGGCAGCCACGGATCGCGTGGATACTTATGTTGCCAGTCGCGGATGGCGTCCTGGAGATCGTCTAGCGCGTGGGTGGTACCCGGCTGTAGCATGTCGTCGTCGCTGCGCCGATCCAACTCGTCTAGGCGGTTTCGGATTTCGAGAATGCTCTCTTTTTGGCGCCCGAAGTATTCGTCCGCAGGCGCCATGCGGTTTAGGCTTGTGCGCGAAATGCCGTGATGCTCCATCGCAGAAGCGGCGAAGGGCATACCGGCGAGAACGGAGAGTGCAACGATCGCAATCATCGATCGCATGGCAAGAGTTCCTCCCGGTTGCGTTTGTATTCGGCCGTCAGCCCGCACGGTCGTATGAAAATCATCGGCCGTGCGGTCGCGAGCTTACATCCGCTTCAAGCTCGCCCCTCACACCGTGCGAGCGAGCACACGCTGTTTGGGTATGCTCCTCAAAGCTCCGCGTCCCAAGGCTCTTTGCCTACAGGCCCTTTGCAAGTCCGCCCAAACGCTAACCGAGCCCTTACCGAGTCTTTACACACAAGCCTAAAATCCGGGCGAAAGAGCCGAGAAAGGTGGCCGCGATTCCGGCGGGCAAGCAAGCGCGGTGAGAACCCGCCCCGATATTCGCAACGTCGCGATCATCGCGCACGTCGATCACGGTAAGACGACGCTGGTCGACGCGATGCTCAAGCAGAGCGGCGTCTTTCGCGAAGGCCAGCAGGTCGAAACGCGCGTGCTCGACTCCAATCCGCTCGAGCGCGAGCGCGGCATCACGATCCTCGCCAAGAACACCGCGGTGCGACACGGCGACGTCAAGTTCAACATCGTCGACACGCCCGGACACTCCGATTTCGGCGGCGAGGTCGAGCGCGTGCTGCAGATGGTGCAAGGCGTGCTGCTGCTGGTCGACGCCGCCGAAGGGCGTGATGCCGCAGACGCGCTTCGTGCTGCGCAAGGCGCTCGAGCTCGACCTGCGCGCGATCGTCGTCATCAACAAGATCGATCGCAAAGATGCGCGTCCGCAAGAGGTCGTCAACGAAGTCTTCGACCTCTTCGTCGAACTCGGCGCGAACGACGAGCAGGCCGATTTCTCCGTGCTCTACACCAATGCGAAGGCCGGCATCGCGAAGCGGACGCTCGACGACCGAGCAGCGACTCGCTCGAGCCGCTCTTCGAAACGATCGTCGCACGCATTCCGGAACGCGCCGGCCGAAGACGGGCCGTTCCAACTGCTCATCTCCGCGATCGACCACAACCGCTACGTCGGGCGCATCGGCGTCGGGCGAATCTTCCGCGGCAGCTCGCGGCGTCAACGCGCCGATCGCCAAGGTCGCCCGCGACGGAACCGTCACGGACGGGTCTGCGTCTGACGAAGCTGCTGACGTTCGCCGGGCTCGAGCGCATCGAGGTCGAGGAGGCCGACGGCGGGCGACATCGTCTGCGTCTCGGGTATCGAAGACCTCAACATCGGCGACACGATCGCCGACGCCGAGGCGCCCGAAGGCATGCATGCCGTCGCGGTCGACGAGCCGACGGTCTCGATGTTCTTCAGCGTCAACAACTCGCCGTTTGCCGGCCGCGAGGGCAAGTTCCTCACGTCGCGCCAGATTCGCGAGCGCTTGATGCGCGAGCTGGAATCGAACGTCGCGCTGCGCGTCGCCGAGACCGACTCGCCGACACGTTCGAAGTGCGCGGACGCGGCGAGCTGCATCTCTCGATCCTGATCGAAACGATGCGCCGCGAAGGCTACGAGCTGGCCGTCTCCAAGCCGCAGGTCATCGTGACCGAACGCGACGGGCGAGCGCTGGGAGCCGGTCGAGTACGTCGTCGTCGACGTGCCCGAAGCCTACGCCGGCGCCGTGATCGAGGCGCTCGGGCGGCGCAAGGCGACGATGTCGAACATGCTCACCGTCGGCGATCGCGCCGCCTCGAATACACGATGCCGACGCGCGCGATCTTCGGCTTGCGCGGCGAGCTGCTCACGCTGACGCGCGGCACCGCCGTGATGTCGCACACCTACTACGACCATCAGCCGTGGCAAGGCGAACTTCCCGGCCGCAGCGTCGGCGCGCTGGTCGCGAGCGATACGGGCGCGTACGACGGGCTACGCGCTCATGGGCCTCGAGCAGCGCGGACGCTTCTTCGTCGGACCCGGCGATCGACGTCTACGAAGGCATGATCGTCGGCCGCGCCAACGACGACATACGACGTCGCGCTCAACGTCGTGCGCGAAAAGAAGCTCACGAACATGCGCGCCGCGGGATCGGACGAGAACGTCAAGCTCGCGCCGCCGGAGGAACTCTCGCTCGAGCGCGCGATCGAGTTCATCGAAGACGACGAGCTCGTCGAAGTACGCCGCAGTCGATTCGCCTGCGCAAGCGCATGCTCAACGAGAGCGAGCGCCTCAGCGCCCGCAAGCGGGAGTTGAGCCGCACCTAGTTACAGTTGCTGCTCGAAGTAATGCGGCCGTCGCTTCGTCGGCTGCGCAGCCACGACGCGTAGCGCAAGAAGCCGTGGATCTCGTTCGGGATGACGATTTGGCTCGATATTGAACGTGCGTGAGGCGTAAACGCTCGACCAAATCGACCATCTGGTGGAACTCGACGTTGCGATCGTCGTCGCCCTTGAATCAAGCAGCACCGGCGAGTGCCACGTCGCGATTGACGCATCGGGTGAGGAGTGCCACGCCTGCGCATGATCGCCTCGTTCGTCGTATTGCTGGTAGCGCTTGCGTCTGCGCGCCCCAACCGAGTCGTCGATGTCGAGCGACCAGTCGTGCACGCCGTGAAAATCCACGCCGGCCTTGAAGATGTCCGAGTTGCGCGCGAGCGCGAGCGCCGTGAGATAGCCGCCGTACGAGCCGCCCCAAATTCCGATGTGCGCCGGATCGACGCTGCGAATCGTGCTGCAAGAAGCGCGCTCCCGCTACGACGTCTTGGTACTCCGAAGCCCCGGTCGGCCCCCAACGCGCCGGGAAGTTGAAGTCGTGGCCGTAACCGATGCCGAGGCGATAGTTCACCGAGAGCACGACGAAGCCGTGATTCGCCAGGTACTGATTCACGGCGTACGCGTTCGAGTAGTAATCCATGTAATGCCACGTCAACAGCATCTGCCGCGGCGGCCCGCCGTGCACGAAGATGATGCCGGGGTGCCTGCCGCCGCCGCTCGGGAGAAAGAGCTGCCCGTGAATCAGGAGCCCGTCGGCGGCGCGAAATGAGACTTCGCGCGGCGTGACGAGTTGCGACGAGGGAAAGTCGGCCGGAAGCTGATCGTCGTCGAGCGCGCGACGGTCGCCGCTCGCGAGGAGCGTGACGAGCGGCGGCTGCTGCGCCGTCGCGCGATCGAACGCGACGCCGCCGGCGAGCGCAACGGGACTCCATTCGCTGCTCGCGCCGGTCGTGAGCTGCGCTGATTCGCCCCGTCGCAACGTCGACGCGGAAGAGATGGCGGCGATCGTCGTCGCCGGGTGTGGAGCCGGTATTTGCCGAGTAGATGACGGCGCCGCGATCCGGTGTCATCACGGTGTCTTCGATCATATCGGCACCGGGCGTCAACAGGCGCGCCGCGCCACCATACGCGGAGACAGCATACAGATGCGGCCAGTCGTCCTGTTCGCTTCTAAAATCAGTTGATCGTCGGGACGATCGCGAATCGTCATGGCAACGACCCGCTCGTCGTCTCCGATATGTATCTGATGGTTGGGGCTGCCCCATTCGAGCAGCGGGCCACCGCCGGTTTGCGGCAGCGATCCACGCCCGGTGTTCGAACTCATCCAGACGCGGTGTGCGTAGCCGGTGTGCACGTCGGCCACGACGATTTCCCATGGGGTCGGATTCCAGTTCAGCGGGTTCTGCGGAGGCCCGCCGTCGCCGTGCAAACGGATGAAGGCGACGAGCGTTCCGTCCGGGGACCAGCGCGGCATGAAGTCCTGCGATGTCGTCGGCGCCAGATACTGAATCGGCAGAGTTGGCGTGTCATCCTGAGCCTGTCGAAGATACCGATGAAGCTGTGATCGGTGCGGTCGGAGGCGAAGGCGAGCGCGGAGCCGTCCGGCGACCATTGCAACTCGGAATCCTGGCCACGGTCGAAAAACATGCGCTTTGCCGCCGCGCTGCCGTCGATCGGCACGATCATCACCGCGCCGCCGATCGTGAACGCGACGCGCATGCCGTCGGGTGAAATCGCGGGCGCGTCGCCGTTGCCGAGCAGTTTTGGCGTGCTGCCGCTCGTCGCGACCGACCAAACCTGCATCTCCGGCTGTACCGGGCTCGAGTCGGGACCCGGCTGCAGCGGCTCCGGCCAGTTCGCATCGTGATCCCCGCCGCGCACGTAGACGACGTGCGCGTCGTCGGCTGAGATCGTGAGGTCGCTCAGCTCCTGACCGTCGTCACCGCTAGACGAAAAGAGCTGATGCGGCGTGAATGCCGGTGCCGCAGCGAACCAAAGGCTGCGCACGCCGCGTTCGTCGAGCACGTACGCAATCGCAGTGCCTTGCGAATCGCCGACGATGCTCGCCGGGAACGGATAGCCGAGGATCTGCGCCATCGAGAACGACGGCTGCGCCGCAAAGGCGGCACTCGAAGAGATAAACGATAGAGCGACGGCTACAGCGAGCAGATGTCTTTTTATTGTCATCCTGAGCGTAGTGACACCGAGCGGAGTCGAGGTGGAACGGAGTCGAAGGACCGCTGCTAGATTCTTGATGTGGCCCCTCGACTACGCGATTTCTTCGAAATCGCTACGCTCGGGATGACAAGGCTTCCTGCCCACGCTTGCCGACCGCTTTCTTCGCCGTGAACGTCAGCTCGCCGCGGATGTCGTCGAACCCGACCTCGACGGTCTCGCCCTCCTCGATCTCGCCGGCGAGGATCTTGCGCCCGAGCGGCGTCTCGACCTCCTTCTGAATCGTGCGCTTGAGCGGGCGCGCGCCGTAGTTCGGATCGTATCCGGACCTTGCACGATGTGGCGTCTTCGCCGCATCGGAGAGCACGAGCGTGATCGCGGCGCTCCGCCAGGCGCTGCGCGCACGCGCTGCGAGTTGAATCTCGACGATCTTCATCAGCTCGCTCCTCGATGAGCGCGTGGAAGACGATGATCTCGTCGACGCGATTGAGGAACTCCGGGCGGAAATGCTGGCGCAGCTCGTCGAGCACGGTCGCGCGCATCACGGCGTAGTCGGCGCCGTCGAACGACGCCTTTGTAATCGAGAATACGATGGCTGCCGATGTTCGACGTCATGATGACGATCGTGTTGCTTGAAATCGACCGTGTGGCCTTGACCGTCGGTCAGGCGCCCGTCGTCGAGAATCTGCAAGAAGACGTTGAAGACGTCGGGGTGCGCCTTCTCGATCTCGTCGAAGAGAATGACCGAGTAGGGACGGCGCCGCACCGCTTCGGTCAGCTGGCCGCCTTCCTCGAAGCCGACGTATCCCGGCGGAGCGCCGAGCAGCCGCGCGACCGTGTGCCGCTCTTGGTACTCCGACATGTCGATGCGAATCAGCGCGCGCTCGTCGTCGAAGAGATACTCGGCGAGCGCACGCGCGAGCTCGGTCTTCCCGACGCCGGTCGGGCCGAGGAAGATGAACGAGCCGATCGGCCGATTCGGATCCGACGAGGCCCGAACGCGAGCGCAACACCGCCTCCGCGACGGCGTCGACCGCCTCGTCCTGACCGATCGACGCGCTGGTGCAGCTCGTCGTCGAGATGCAGCAGCTTCTGCTTCTCGCCCTCCAGCAGTTTCGAGACCGGAATGCCGGTCCAGCGCGCGATCACCTCGGCGATGTCGTCTTCGTCGACTTCTTCCTTTGAAAGCCGCGCGCCGTCGTGATGGGCGAGCCGCTCTTCTTCGCGCCGCAAGCTCCTTCTCCAGTTGCGCGAGCGTGCCGTAGCGCAGCTCGGCGACGCGGTTGAGATCGTACTGACGCTCGGCCTGCTCGATCTGCACTTTCGTCTGCTCGATCTGTTCGCGCAGCTCGCGCAGCTTGATCGCGGCACTCTTCTCCGCCTCCCACGCACGCGCAGCTTCGCCTGCTGCTCGCGCAGCTCGGCGAGTTCTTTCTCGATCTGCCTCCAATCGCTGCGCGGCTCGCGCTGTCGTCCTCTTTGCGCAACGCCTCGCGCTCGATCTCGAGCTGCATGACGCGGCGCGAGACTTCGTCGAGCTCCTGCGGCATCGAGTCGATCTCGGTCCGCAGCTTCGCGGCGGCCTCGTCGACCAAGTCGATCGCCTTGTCGGGCAAGAAAGCGATCGGTGATGTAGCGATTGCGTCATCGTCGCAGCGGCGACGAGCGCCGCATCCTTGATGCGCACGCCGTGATGCGCCTCGTACTTCTCCTTGAGGCCGCGCAGGATCGAAATCGTATCCTCGACGCTAGGCTGATCGACGAAGACCGGCTGGAAGCGCCGCTCGAGCGCCGCGTCCTTCTCGATGTACTTGCGATACTCGTCGAGCGTCGTCGCGCCGATCATGTGCAGCTCGCCGCGCGCGAGCATCGGCTTGAGCAGGTTGCCCGCGTCCATCGCGCCTTCGGTCTTGCCCGCGCCGACGACGGTGTGCAGCTCGTCGACGAAGAGCACGATCTGGCCTTCGCGACGCTGGCGACGTCCTTGAGCACGGCTTTCAGTCGCTCTTCGAACTCGCCGCGATACTTGGCGCCGGCGATCGAGCGCGCCCATGTCGAGCGAGACGATGCGCTTGTTCTTCAAGCCTTCGGGAACGTCGCCGCGCACGATGCGCTGCGCGAGCCCTTCGACGATCGCCGTCTTGCCGACGCCGGGATCGCCGATCAGCACCGGATTGTTCTTGGTGCGGCGCGAGAGCACTTGAACGATGCGACGAATCTCTTCGTCGCGCCCGATCACCGGATCGAGTTTGCCGCGCTCGGCTTCGAGCGTGAGGTCGCGACCGTAGCGCTCGAGCGACTTGTACGTCCCTTCGGGATCCTTGCGTCGTGACGCGCTGGTTGCCGCGCACGTCGCGCAGCGCGGCGAGCAGCTTGTCGTTGCGTCACGCCGGCCTCGCGGAAGAGCTTGCCGACCGCTCCGCGACGACTGCGCCATCGCGAGCAGCACGTGCTCGACCGAGGTATAGTCGTCTTGCGAGCGCCTTGGCCTCGTTCTCGGCAACGCTCATGATGCGCGCCAGCTCCGGCGAGAGCGTGACCTGCGCGCTGTCCGCGCTCGCGCCGCTCAAGTCGCGGAAGACGCGCCGATCGCTTCGTCGGCTCTGCGCGCGAGCGCCTTCGGATCGGCGCCGGCCTTGTGCAGGATGTCGGGCGCGATGCCGCGCTCTTGGTCGAGCAGCGCCGCGAGCATGTGCTCGGGCGTCGTCTGCGTGTTGTGCTCGTGAGAGCGCGCGCGAGTAGGCAGCGTTGAGCGCGTCGGCGACGCGCTCCGTCATCTTCTCGACGTTCACCAACCCATTATACGCCGCCGCGGCCCCTTCGGGTTGCAGGGGAAAAAGAAGCGGGAGGCTTGCGCCTCCCGCCGTATCGGTTCCCGCTTAGGCGGAGGGATTAGACGTCGTTGGTGCCGCTGGTCGAGAAGACTTGCACGCTCGTGCCGCAGGCCAACGTCGTCGCCGGCCCGGCAATCGAGTACGTCGGGCTTCCGCCGATCGCGTTCACTCCCGGTCCAAACGAGTTCGCCGTCCAGATATTGATGTACGCGCTGTACTCGACCTCGTAGATGTTGCCGCCGCTGTCGACTGCAACGCCCGTCGGACCCGCCGCGAGCGAGGTGATCCGTACGTACGGTGAGGCGTACGACCCGTGCGTGAACTCGTCGAGCGCCTTTGCGGTGTAATCGGCGACCCAAACGTCGCTTTGGCTATCGAGGAAGACGTCACTCGGTCCGCTGAGCGTCGTGCTGCCGCCGCCGATCGTCGTCGTCGGCGGACTGTTGTAGACGCCCGGCACGAGGCTCGTCGGGTTCGGGAGCTCCAGGACGTTGTGGCCGCTGAAGTTCGCGACCCAAAGATTGCCTGACGAATCGAGCGTTATTCCCCACGGCTCGCTGAGGCCCGTGGCGCCGCCCGCGATCTGATACGTCGGCGCAACGTTGCCCGATGCGGTCGCCGGGAAGATGTCGATCGTGTTCGTGTTGTAGTCGGTGACGAAGACCCACGTGTTCACCCCCGAGGTGTTCTCCGCGACGTAGACGCCGCTCGGATCGCTGAACGTCGTCAGGGCGCCTGCGATGGTTCTGCTCGGCGCGTGATTGGCGGTATTCGTCACGCCGTACTCGGTGACCGAAGGCGAGCCGCCGTCGTTGGCAACCCAGACGTTGCCGTTATCGTCGATGAAGGGACTATACGGATGGCTGAGCTTCGTGGCCGCGCCGGTGAGGTTCTCAGAGGGCGCGCGATTTCCGGAGAGGAGCGTCGCGGCCGATCCGAGGCTGAAGGTGAGCAACTCCGGCGTGCCGCTGCATGCCGCGCCTGCATCGGTGGCCATGACGTACTGCGCGTGATCCCCCGCGGGATTCACCGGTGGGAAGCCGCCGGGAGCAGTCGAGGTGCCGCCGGGGCCCTTGCAGCCTGCGGCGAGGATCGCGAGCGTGGCAATCGCCGCGATCGGTAGAGAGCGCAAGAGTCGAATCAAAGGAGCATCCTCCCAAAGCGAAAGGCGGGAACTGATGAGGGGGAGATTAGGCTACGGTCGGGGGGCATCCTGCAGCAGGCTCTCGGCTGCCGGAATTTCGTCCAGATAGCGACGCCGGGTCGACTCATCGACGAAGGAGGCCTCAAAGGAGTTGCGAGCCAGGGTCGCCAGCTCTCCCGCGGTCAACTCGAGGGCGGATGCACAAAGCACGAAGTTCTGTCCGATGTAGCCGCCAAAGTAGGCGGGATCGTCCGAGTTGACGGTAGCGACGAGGCCGGCTTCGAGCATGCGTTTGAGTGGGTGCTCCCTCAGGTTGTGTACCACGCGCAGTTTAACGTTCGATAAAGGGCAGAGCGTGAGTGGAACGCGTTCGCGGCGCAACCGCTCGACGAGGGCGGGATCCTCCAGACTGCGGACGCCGTGGTCGATCCGCTCGACCTTCAGCGAGTCCAGCGCCTCGACGACATACTCGGGCGGGCCTTCTTCGCCCGCGTGCGCAACGGCGTGCATGCCTTCGGCTCGCGCTCGCCGGAAGACGCGCTCGAACTTCGAGGGCGGGTTGCCGAGTTCGGCGGAATCGAGGCCGACGCCGACGATGCGCTCGCGGTTTCGCAACGCAACTTCGAGCGTCTCCATCGCCGCCTCCGCGGAGAGATCGCGCAGGAAGCAGAGGATCAGGTGCGAGGTGAGGCCGAGGTCGCGCTCGCCGTCACGCAGTGCTGCGCGCAGGCCCTCGACGACGGTGTCGAAGGAGACGCCGCGCATGGTGTGCGCCTGCGGATCGAAGAAGATCTCGGCGTGCCGCACGTGCTGCGCCGCCGCACGCCTGAGATACGCAATCGCGAGATCGTAGTAATCTTGCTCGACGCGCAGCACGTTCATGCCCGCGTAGTAGACGTTCAGGAACGACTGCAAATCGACGAAATCGTAGGCGCCGCGCAGCGCCTCGACGTTCGGATACGGCAACGCGATCCGGTTGCGTTCGGCGATCTCGAAAATCAGCTCCGGCTCAAACGTTCCTTCGATATGAAGATGCAGCTCCGCCTTAGGAAGCGCAAACACCTCGACCATGCCCTCCCATTCGCGCGTAGGAACTAGGCCCCTACACGATGCGCCGGTTTACGCGGCGGTGTGTTTGCTGAGCATCGAGGCGATCGTGTTCTCCGGAACGTAGCCCACGATGCGATCGGCGACCTGGCCGCCCTTGAAGAGAATCAGACACGGAATCCCCGAGACGCCGTAGTGGCCGGTGAGGCTCGGGTTTTCATCGGTGTTCAGCTTGACGAACTTCGCCTTGCCGGCGAACTTCTGCGCGACCTTCTCGACGACGGGCGCGAGCATGCGGCACGGCCCGCACCACGGCGCCCAGAAGTCGACGAGCACGGGCTCACCGCTCTTGAGCACTTCGCTCTCGAAGTTCGCCTGGGAAACTTCCGCTATCTGACTCACTGTTGCCATCTACCTCCGAGGGCCAAGAACCCCGACTCGAGGTGAAGGGGTTGCATCGTCGCAACTGGGGATTCCCCTCCTCGAAGACGTTCGTCGCTCGCGTCCATGCTCGCTCCTACTTGATCGGATTTGCGCAACTTCAAAGGAAGTTCGCCGTCCATGGCTTTTGCGCAAATCTCTCACACTTCTCGGACGGGGAACCCTCAGCTGCGACGATGCTCACGCTACAAGCTCGTTTGCTGAGGTTCGCCGGTGATCTCGGTGATCTGCTTCGCCTGCTTGCCGAGGTTCGTTACGGCGATGACGTCGGTCCCTTCACCGAGACGCTGCAAGCGGACGCCTTTTGTAGAGCGCCCCGCCTTGCGAATGCCGGCGACCTTCAGCCGGATCACCTGATTGGCCGAGGTGATCATCAGAATCTCGTCGTCCGGTGCGACCATGATTTGGTCGACCACGTGTCCGATGTCCTCGCGCTCCTTTGCGAAGGCCTTGACGCCCTTGCCGCCGCGCAGCGTGTGACGGTAGTCCTCGATCGGCGTGCGCTTCCCGAAGGCAAGCGACGTGACGAGCAAGACCTCCTTGCGGTGATCCTCGACGACGTCCATCGCAACGATCGCGTCGCCGTCGTCCAACGTCATCGCCTTGACGCCGCGCGCGTCGCGCCCCATCGGGCGCACGCCTTTTTCGTTGAAGTGCACGGCCATCCCGCGCAGAGTCCCCAGGATGATGTCGCGCGAGCCGTCGGAGAGATCGACGGAGAGCAACTCGTCACCGTCGTCGAGATTGATGGCTCGAAGTCCGCTACGCCGTACGTTGGCGAATTCGGAAAGTTTTGTCTTCTTGATGACGCCGCGACTCGTCACCATGACCAGATATTTCTCGCCTTCGAACTTGTCGATCGGGAAGACGGCCGAAACCTCTTCACCCGGCGGCAGCGTCAGCAAGTTGACGAGCGCGGTTCCGCGCGCCTGCCGCGTGGTGTCGGGGATCTCGTAGGCTCGCAAGCGATAGACGCGGCCCTTGTTCGTGAAGAAAAGCACGTGGTCGTGCGTCTTGGTGACGAAGAAGTTGCGCACGATGTCCTCGCGCTTGAGATTCGAGATTCCGATCACGCCGCGTCCACCGCGGTTTTGCGTGCGGAAGGTGTCGACCGACACGCGCTTGATGTAGCCGCCCACCGTGTACGTGACGACGACGTCGACGTTCGGGATCAACTGTTCGACCGAGAACTCGTCCTCTGCCGGCTCGATCAGCGTGCGGCGCGCGTCGCCGAAGCGCTTTTTCAACTCGAGCGTCTCGCCCCTGATGATCTCGGCAACGCGGCGAGGGCTGCGCAGGATGTCTTCGAGTTCGGCAATCGTCTTGATGAGCTGCGCGTATTCGTCCTCGATCTTCTGCCGCTCCAGCCCCACGAGGGTGCGCAGGCGCATGTCGACGATCGCTTGCGCTTGAACGTCCGAGAGCTTGAAGCGCTTCGAGAGCCGCGTCTTCGCCTCGTCGGTCGTCTGGCTGCCGCGCACGATCTCGATGACTTCGTCGATGTTGTCGAGCGCGATGCGATAGCCTTCGAGGAGATGCGCGCGCTCCTTCGCCTTGGCCAAGTCGTAGGTCGTGCGGCGCGTAACGACGTCCTTGCGATGCGCAATGAAATGCTCGAGGAGCTGCTTGAGCGTGAGCACCTGCGGCTCGATCGCGACGGTACCGTTGGCGCGCGGCGCGCCGGTCGGAACGAGCGCGAGCATGTTGAAGCCGAAGCTCGCCTGCAGCGGCGTGTGCCGGAACAGTTGATTGAGCACGACCTTAGGAGTCGCGGAACGCTGCAACTCGACGACGACACGCATGCCTTTGCGATTCGACTCGTCGTCGAGCCGCGCGATACCGGTGACGCGCTTCTCCGCGTGCGCTTCCGAAATCGCCTCGACGATACGATTCTTTGAGATCTGGTAGGGAATTTCGGTGATGATGATCTTGTGCTTGCCGCGGTCCTCGACGATTTCGGCCTTGCCGCGAATCGTGACCGAGCCACGCCCGGTACGGTACGCCTCGCGAATGGCCTCTTGACCGAGAATCGTTCCCCCGGTCGGAAAATCCGGACCCTGCACGATCGCACTCAAGGCATCTGCGTCGATCTCGGCATCGTCGATGATTGCCGTAATGGCATCGCAGATTTCGCCGAGATTGTGCGGCGGGATGTTCGTCGCCATTCCGACCGCGATGCCGCTCGAGCCGTTGACGAGCAGTTGCGGCAAGCGCCCCGGCAACACGACCGGCTCGGTGGTTTGATTGTCGAAGTTGGCAACAAATGCCACGGTTTCTTTGTCGATGTCGGCGAGCATGTCGAGCGACGGGCGCGCGAGACGCGCCTCGGTGTAACGGTACGCGGCCGGCGGGTCCGGATCGATCGAGCCGAAATTGCCGTGGCCGTCGACCAGCGTATATCGCAGTGTGAAATCCTGCGCCATGCGCACGAGCGCATCGTAGACGGAGCTATCGCCGTGCGGGTGATAGCTCTTGAGCACCTCGCCGATGATACCGGCGCACTTTCGGTGTTGCTTCGAGGGGTCGAGGCCCATCTCGCGCATCGCGTAAAGGATACGGCGCTGGACCGGCTTCAGGCCGTCGCGAACGTCGGGGAGCGCGCGCGCCACGATGACCGACATCGCATACGAGAGGTAGCTCTCGCGCATCTCGTCTTCGACGTTGACCTGTTGTACGATATCGTTGTTCAGAACTAAAGACCCCTTTCAACGGCGCCGCGCGCCCCCACGCGGACTTCGCCGCGCGGGCCCCCCGTTGCATAACGTCAAAGTGATGCGAGTCGGTATGAGTTATTCATTCGCCGCGCCGCTCGAACGCACTTGCTCGACCGAGCGCGAACTCGCGGCCGTCGCGTCCGAACTCGCGGTGACACTGCGCGCGGGCGAGGTCGTCGCGCTCTCCGGACCACTCGGCTCCGGGAAAACGGCCTTCGCCCGCGCGATCGTGCGAGCGCTGCACGGCCGCGACGAAGGTAGCAGCCCGACCTTCACCTTCCGCCACCGGTACGACGGCGACCCGCCGGTCGAACATCTCGACTTCTATCGCATCCGCGAGGCGCGAGAGACCGCCGAACTCGGACTCGAAGAGGCGTTCGACGGCGACGCGATCGTCCTGGTCGAGTGGTGGCAGCACGCACCTCATCTGCTTCCGCGGCGCCGCTGGGAGGTCGCGATCGAAGGCGCGGGGGATGCGCCGCGAAGGCTCCGCCTGGTGCCGCCGAGATGATCTCGCTCGCGCTCGACGGGGCCCTCGGCTCGTTCTCGGCCGCGATCGCCGGCGACCGCGGTCTGCTCGCGCATCGCCGAGAGGATGGCAAGCGCGCGCTCGAGTCGGGGCTCGCGCTCGTCGCATCGTTGATGCAAGAGACAGGGGTCGACGGCGCGGGAATAACGCGGATCGGCGTCGGCATCGGCCCGGGCGGCTTCACGGGATTGCGCATCGCGATCTCGTATGCTAAGGCGCTCGCGCTCGCGTGGCGGCTTCCGCTCGTGCCCATCTCCTCGTACGACTTGCTCGAGGGCGAGGCGCGCCGCGAGCGTGCGCTGGCCATCGTCGCCGGACGGCCAGGAATCGTTTACGCGCGCTATCGCGACGGGCGCGTCGAGACGCGGGCGGCGGGCGCTCCCACCGAAGCGCTCGCGTGCCTGCTGCCTTTGCTGCCCGAGAAAATCGCGGTCTTCGGCGCCCCGGAGGACGCACTTGCGGTCCTCGCCGAACGCGGATTCGACGTGGAATCCATTGCCGCTCCCGCCTGTCCGGCCGCCGTCGCGGCACTGCTCGCGCGCTCGCTCGAGCCGGCTCCGCAGCCGCACGCGGTTCGCCCCGATTACGGCGAGCTACCCGCAGCGAAAGTCCCGCGCTTCTCGTGAAACTCGAACTCGATCCGTCGGCTGCGGGCGAACGTCTTGCGATCGCACCGATGACGCACGGCGATGTCGTGGACGTCGTGCGGATCGAGCGCGAAGCGTTCGTTACGCAGTGGCCGGCCGACGCTTTCTACAACGAGATCAACTCGAACAAGCTCGCGCATTATTTCGTCGGCCGCTGCGGCGGCGAGATCGTCGCGTACGGCGGCATCTGGGTCATCCTCGAGGATTCACACATCACGACCATCGCCGTCGACGAACGCCATCGCCGCCGGAGCTTCGGCGAGATGATGCTGCTGCGCCTGATCGACGAAGCGATGGCCCGCAGCTCTTCGTGGATGACGCTCGAGGTTCGGGAGAGCAACGCCGTCGCGCAGCGCCTCTACCGGAAGTTCGGTTTCACGACCGTGACGACGCGCAAAGGCTACTACAGCGACAACGACGAGAGCGCGCTCGTGATGTGGGCGGGAAACCTGAAGAGCGAACTCTACCGCAATCGCCTCGGCGCGCTGCGTGAGGCGATTGCTTCGCGCTGACATATTCCGAGTTGTCTCGCCGCGTTCGCGCGGAGATCGGGCAGGAGCATCGCTACGCGCACTGCGTTCGCGTCGCGCGCTGCGCGGAAATCCTCGCGAAGCGCCACGGAGCCGATCCGAAGAAAGCGCGCCTTGCCGGCCTGCTTCACGACCTTGCTCGGCTCTATTCGCCGCAGCGACTGCTGGCGGAATGCGAAGCGCGCGGAATGCCCGTCGACGATCTCGAGCGCGCCGAGCCCGTGCTGCTGCACGCACGCCTCGGCGCCGAGCTGGCCCGCGAGCGCTTCGGCGTCGACGACCCGGCGGTGCTTTCGGCGATCGCCAAGCACACGCACGGTGATGGTGAGATGGCACCGCTCGATTGCGCCGTCTACCTGGCGGACGGGCTGGAGCCGGGACGGAATTTCCCGGAGCGCGAGGCGCTTTGGGAACTCGCGCAGCACGATCTGGCGGCGGCGATGCGCGGAACCCTCTCGTCTATGATAGGGTATCTTCAAAGGAGGGGTCTGCCGGTGGCGCCGCAAGCCGTCGCCGCGGCCCGTCGTTTCGGAGCGAGGGAGATTTAGGCTGGCTGAACTGATCGACGTCGTGCGCGATGCCGCGCTCGACAAAAAAGGCGAGGACTTCATCGCCATCGACGTGCGAGATCGCACGATTCTTGCCGACGCGTTCGCGATCGTCACCGGACGCTCGCGTATCCAGGTCCGCGCGATCGCCGAAGCGGTTGCCGAGGCCGCCGAGATCGCGGGCCGCCGCGCGGCACACGTCGAGGGACACGCAGACGGCGGATGGATCCTGCTCGATCTCGGCAGCGTGATCGTCCACGTCTTCACGCCGGAGCAGCGATCGTTTTACAATCTCGAACGCCTCTGGTCGGCATTCGCCGACCGCACCGCTCAAAGTTCATGAAAGCACGACACGAAACTCGCTCGAAGCGCATGCGCAGGCAACGCTGGCTCAAGGCCGGGATATGGATATTTCTCGGCGTCTTCGCCTTCAGCGTCGTCGGCGGGCTCATGGTCGTCGCCATCACGCACTAGCAAGGTGCTCCGCCTCTGATGGCCTAAGCAGGCGCCATGCGACGTCTGCTCTGTGTTCTTCTCGCGGCCGCATTCATTGCGCCGGCGGTTCCCGCCGCCGCGGCCTCCGCATATCCATCGCCCTTGCGTGCGCTCCATTATCGACTGATCGGGCCGTTTCGCGGTGGTCGCGCGCTCGCGGTAACGGGCGTTCCCGGAGAGCCGAATCATTTCTATTTCGGTGCCGTCGACGGCGGAGTTTGGGAGTCGACGAACGCCGGACGCACGTGGGCGCCGATCTTCGATCGCGAGCCCGTCGGGTCGATCGGCGCGATCGCAGTCGCGCCCTCGGATCATCGCGTGCTCTACGTCGGCAGCGGCGAAGCAGACATGCGATCGGATATCGCACATGGAGACGGCATGTACAAGTCGACCGACGGCGGCCAGACGTGGACGCACATCGGCCTTGACGGCACGCGCCAGATCGGGAGGATTCTCGTCGACCCGAGCGATGCAAACGTTCTCTACGTCGCGGCGCTCGGTCATCAATATGGTCCGAACTCCGAGCGCGGGGTCTTCAAATCAACCGACGGCGGTGCGCACTGGACGAAGGTACTCTACGCCAACGAAAACACGGGCGCGATCGATCTCGCGATGAACCCGCGCGATTCGCAGACGATCCTTGCGGCGATGTGGCAGACGCGCCGCCCGCCGTGGAACGTCTACCCGCCCTCGAGCGGTCCCGGCAGCGGCCTGTACGTCACGCACGACGGTGGCGCGACCTGGGGACCTGTGACGAACGGCCTGCCGGCGCACGTCGAGCGCGTCGGGATTGCCTTCTCCCCGGCCGATGCGAATCGAGTCTACGCGGACGTCGATTCCGACGTGCGGCACGGCGGCATCTATCGCTCCGACGACGGCGGCGCAACGTGGCAACGCATGAACGGCGAAGTGCGCCTCTGGCAGCGCGGTTGGTATTTCAGCGGCATCACCGCCGATCCGAAGGACCGCGACGTCGTCTACGTCATGGACACTTCGACGTACCGCTCGATCGACGGCGGGAAGAACTTCGTCGCGTTCAAGGGCGATCCGACCGGCGACGATTTCCACGCGCTGTGGATCGATCCGGACGATTCGAACCGCATGATTCTCGGGAGCGACCAAGGCGTCGGCGTGAGCCTCGATCGCGGCACAACCTGGAGTTCGTGGTACAACCAGCCGACGGGACAGTTCTACCACATCGTCACCGACAACCGCTTCCCATACTGGGTCTACGGTGCGCAACAGGATTCAGGAAGCGTCGCCGTTCCCAGCACCGGGCGCTACGCCTCGATCACGATGCTCGACTTCCATCCAATCGACGCGGGAGGCGAGAACGGCTACATCGCTCCCGATCCGCTTCACCCCGGAATGATCTACGGCTCCGCTTCGAACTTCGCCGGCGGTCCGGTCACATTCGAGAACATCGACACCGGTTGGGAACGCAACCTCGACGCCGCGCTGGCGTACCCGGGACAACTCTGGCGCAGCACGTGGACGCTTCCGCTTGCGATCTCGCCCGCCGATCGGCACTCGCTCTATTACGCTCATCAGAACGTCTTTCACTCGACGGACGGCGGTGAGACGTGGCGCATCATCAGCCCCGACTTGACGCGGCCCACGACACCGCGCCTTCCGAATCTCGATTTGCCGACGCTGCTCGACGACAACGGACTGCAGCGCCACGGCGTCGTCTATGCGCTCGCCCCGTCTCCCCGCGCCGCGCAAACGATCTGGGCGGGAACGGATGACGGGCTCGTCTGGCTGACGCGCGACGGCGGCGCCCATTGGAGCAATGTCACGCCCGCGCAGCTGACGCCTTGGAGCAAGGTCGGCATCATCGAAGCCTCGCACTTCGACGTGCAGACCGCCTATGTTGCGGTCGATCGCCACCGCCTCGACGACGACGCGCCGTACATCTACCGCACGCACGACGGCGGGCATACGTGGACGGCGATCGCGCGCGGCATCCCGTATGGCCACGTCGTCAACGTCGTGCGCGAAGACCCATTCGTGCGCGGCTTACTCTACGCGGGCACGCAATACGGCGTCGAGGTTTCCTTCGACGACGGCAATCGCTGGCAATCGCTCCAACTCGATCTCCCCGCGACGTCGGTGCGCGACCTCGCCGTGCACGGCGAAGACTTGGTCGTCGGGACGCATGGCCGCGGCATCTGGATTCTCGACGACGTCTCTTTGTTGCGACAGATGGCGAGCTTCTCGACGGCGAGCGCGAGTGCGTATCTCTTCGCGCCGGCTGCAGCGTATCGCGTTCATGCCGTCGACTTCGAAGAGGGCACGCCCTTCCCGCCCGACGAGCCGCTCGCGGAGGACGCTCCCGACGGGCTCTGCATCGACTACGTCGTGCGCGACGGCGGCCCACCGGTGACGATCGCGATCCTTGACGCACGCGGACGCGTCGTGCGCAGTTGGTCGAGCGCGCATCCCGCATCGGCGCCCGACCCGACGACGCTCGACTTCCCGCCCTCGTGGGCTCCGGCGCCTCCCGTTCCATCGGACCAGATCGGTGCTCACCGCTTCGTCTGGGATTTCCACACCGGAAGCGACAACGGTCCGCTCGCGCCACCCGGCCGCTACGTCGTGCGCTTGACGCACGGCGGTACCGTGCTCGCGCGCACCGCGACGGTGCTGCGCGACCCGCGCATCGCCGCGAGCAATGCGGATCTGGTCGCACAATATGAACTCGCACAGGCGATCGAAGCGCGCAAGACGCAGATCGCGGCGGCGAGAGTTCGCGCGCGGAACATGCCGTCGATCCATGGCGTCGCTCCGGCCGCACATCCCGACGATTCGGAGGGCAAGCCGTCGCACGATTTCACCAGCCTGCGCGCACTCGGCGATGCCTTCGACAACTTGGAGCAAGCAGTCGAGAGCGCCGACGCCGCACCGACGCCCGATATGCGTCGCGCCTACGACGAACTCTCGGCGATGCTCGCCCGAACGCTCGCGAAGATTCCTCGCTAAGACCTGCCGAGCACGCTCGAGTACCAGTTCTCGAGATCCGCGTGGAACTGCGCGAGCGCGGACGGATGCAGATAGACCATGTGCCCGGACTCGTAGAACCCGTACGTGATGTTCCCTTGCAGCGCCGGTGCGATGTTGAGATGGTTCAGCGTGTACTCGGTCGCGAAGAACGGGGTCGCAAAGTCGTAGTAGCCGTTGGCGGAGAAGATCTTCAGTCCGGGATTGAACGTCATCGCGTGCGCAAGGTCGTACGCCGTGTTCGTCGGCACTTGCCCGTCGTGCTTCCAATCCCAGGTCCGAATGATAGTGTACGCCACCGGCCGGTACTCGAGCGGCGTGTCGTAGCGCAGGATTTGGCGTAGGAAGACGTTCCCGGCGCCGGTGAAGGCTGCATCGATCGCCGAATCGGTAGCGTCGAACTCCGGCCGGTCGGCGATGCGATCGAGTGCGTACGAGGTGTAGCGAGAATCGTAGCGTCCGAGCGTCTCGCCGTAGTCCCGCAGCAACTCGGTCGTGTACCGCCAGTACGGAACGCGCAGGTTCGACTCACGGATGTATTCTTCGGAAAGCCCGGTATAGCGATGGAGCTTTGCGACCACATCGTCGTACGTCGCGGGGGAGAGCCGATCGCCTTGCGCGAGCGCGTTAAGGTATTCGTTCATGGCGAACTGCTCGACCTCGGGGAGCAGCGCTTGCAGCGTCGTCCCGGGAATCTTGCGGTGGTACCACGCGGCTGCCGCTTCCGTCGGAAGATAGAAGACGAAGGCCCAATCGCCGCCACCGATCGCCGTCGGCGTGAAGTTCACGTCCCAATCGAGGCCGAAGTCGAGGATCGAAGAGAGCAGCACGACGCCGTTGATGCCGATGCCCTCATTTTGCAGGTAGTTCACGACCACGGCGGAGCGCGGCGTCCCATACGATTCACCGAAGAGGAACTTCGGCGAGTTCCAGCGACCGAACGTGCTGATGTAACGCGAGATGAACTGGCCGAACGCCCGCATATCCTCGTCGACGCCGAAGAACTGATCGGGCTTGCCGGCGCCGATGATGCGGCTGAATCCGGTTTCCGGCGCGTCGATGAACACGAGATCGGTGCGATCGAGCAGCGTATACTCGTTGGGCACGAGCGTGAAGGGCGCTTCCGCCGATGCTTGCGCATCGCCGATGACCACGCGCATCGGCGCGAAGGATCCCATGCGCAGCCAGATCGTCGAGCTTCCCGGTCCGCCGTTATAGAAAAACGTCACCGGGCGCCTTCCCGGATCCTGATCGTCGAGCGTGAAGGCGGTATAGAACATCCGGCATGTGGGCTGCCCCTGTTGGTTCACGAGGGTGATCGTTCCGGCTCGCGCCGTGTACGAATAGACCTTACCGTTCAGCGTGATCGTATGCTGCGTCACGGCGTCCGGCGTGAACGCCGGCTCCGTGGCCGCGGGCGGTGCGCCACCGCTCGGAACGGCGGCCAGCGAGAGGAACGCGGCCAGGCATGCGAAGGCGACTCTTCTCAACACGATCATCTCCTAGCGATGCGCGCTCGAAAGCGTTTGGGCGTACCAGCGCTCCAAGTCGGCGTGGAACTGCGCGAGCGCGGCCGGATGCAAATACACCATGTGCCCAGACTTGTAGAAGCCGAACGTGATATTCTTTTGCAAGGCGGGTGCAAGGTAGAGGTGGTGGAGCACGTAGACCGTCTCGAAGAACGGCGTCGCAAAATCGAAGTAGCCGTTGGCCGAGAAAATCTTTAGGTTCGGGTTATAGGTCATCGCCTGCGCGAGGTCGGGCGCGACGTTGAACGTCTGCGGGTCGTTCCCATGCGTGAAATCCCACGAGTTTCCGTTCGCATAGATGAGGTCGTAGATCTCCGCACGATACAAGAGCGGCGTGTTGTACTTGAGCACCTGGCGAAGATAGTAGTTTCCCGTGGAAACGAATGCCGAGTCGATCGCGGCATCGGTTGCGTCCCAATCCGGCGAGACCTCCGGACGGTCCAGCACGTAGGTCTGGAATCGCGCGTCCAATCGGCCGACGGTGATGCCGCGCTCCCGCTCCAACTCGTTCTCGAAGCGATCGTAGGGGATGCGCAGGTTCGAGTTTCGGATGTAGCGTTCCGAAAGGCCGGTGTAGCGATGAAGCCTCGCGACGATGTCGTCGAATCGTGATGGCGAAAGGCGCACGCCTTGCGCGAGGCCATCAAGGTACTCGGTCAGCGCGAAGTGCTCGACTTCGGGTAAGAGCGCGCTCAGCGACGGCGCGGCCGGAATCGCGTGATGGTACCATGCCGTGGCCGCCTCGGATGGGAGATACAGAATGTAGAACCAATCGCCGCCGCCGATCGGTGCGCCGGGCTGATCGTCCACCATTGGGTTGAGAAAGGAGGAGAGCAGCACGACGCCGTTCAGGCCGATGCCCTCATTCTCCAAGTAGTTCGACAGTGCAGCCGAGCGCGTCGTCCCGTACGACTCACCAAAAAGGAAGCGCGGCGAGTTCCACCGGTTGAACGTCGTGATGTAGCGTTGGATGAACTGCGCGAAGGCCGCGACGTCTTCGTCGACGCCCCAAAAGCCCTTCGAGGTGCCCGTGCCGATGATGCGGCCGAAGCCGCTGCCCGGCATGTCGATAAAGACGAGATCGGTCTTATCCAGCAGGCTATAGCGGTTATCGACGAGGCGATATGGCGGCGGACCGGTCACCGTTCCATCCGCCGCTTGCACGCGAACCGGTCCGAAGGACCCCATCCGCAGCCAGATCGTCGAACTCCCCGGACCTCCATTGTAGAAGAACGTCACCGGTCTACTGCTCGGGTTCGCACCGTCTAGCGTATACGCCGTATAGAAGACGCGGCAGGTCGGGCGATCGTTCTGATCCCTCAGCGTGATCGTCCCGGCACGCGCCGTGTACGCGTAGGCGCGCCCGTCGAGTACGAGCGTGTGGTACGTGACGGCGTCGGGCGTCGCCGGGGGGATGGCCGGAGCGCGAGGCGATGCCGCCAGCGAACACGCCGCGAGCAATGCGATAGAGAGCCACTTGCGCATGACGCGAGAGCATTGTCGCTCGCGCCGGGCCCACCCTTTACGCCCCGGAAATGGCACTCCCGTCAAGCCGGAGGGCGAGTTCGCCTTCCTCGAAGCCGTTCGTCGCTCGCGTCCATGCTCGCTCCTACTTGATCGGATTTGCGCAACTTCAAAGGAAGTTCGCCGTCCATGGCTTTTGCGCAAATCTCTCACACTTCTCAGAAGGCAAACTCGCCCTCCCGCATGACCGGGCAGAGCCGCGGAACTGGGGAGGTTAATGGGGGCCCACGCGGCGTCAGTCCGCGTGGGGGCGTGCAGCGGAGTTTCCGGCGCGAAGTGCCGGAAGCGGAGCGAAGCGCCGGGCACCGCGCAACGTGCGGTGCCTTTTAATCGTAGAGTGCGCTACGGAGGCGGCCGACCGCCCGTTCGATCTCGCCGAGGTAGGGATTCATCGCCGACTTGATGCGCTCGAGGCGTTCCAATCCCGCGGGCGTGATCGCGTAGATGCGGCGAGAACGCTTCGTCGGGTGATCCCAGGTCGCGCTCACGAAACCTCGCTCTTCGAGGCGCCGCAGCAGCGGATAGATTTTGTTCGTATTGACCGCAATGAGATCGCCACAGAGCTGATCGATGCGCTGCATCAAACCGTAGCCGTGATCCGCCTGCTCTTCGAGCATGTGCAGAAGCAGGGCGGGGAAGATCGTCTTGCTCTTGATCGGCCCTTTGAGAATCTCGTCGACCGGATGGTCGTGCGCGTGCGCGTGTGGGCTAAGCGTTGGCATGAGCATGCACGTCCGTTTGGTAGGCCGCTTCGATTTCAGGCGCAAAGCGTTGTTCGACGACCCGGCGCTTGACTTTCATCGCAGGCGAGAGGAAGCCGTTTTCGACCGTGAACTCCTGCGGAATTACGATGATCCGGCGAACTTGTTCGAAGGTGGCGAGGTCCGCGGTCTGCCTTTCGACCTCGCGGGTGAGAAACGAGAGCACGTCTTCGCGCACGGCAAGCTGCTCCGGCGGAACGCTCGCCGGGATGCCGAGTTCCGCGCGCACGAGGTCCCAGTTCGCATTGATGATCGCGGCCGGATGCGCGCGCCCGTCGCCGACGACCATGGCCTGCGCAACGAAGATCGAGCGCTTGATCGCGGATTCGACCCGAGCCGGCGCGATGAATTTTCCGCCCGCGGTCTTGAAGACTTCTTTCTTCCGGTCGGTGATGTAGAGAAAGCCCTTCTTGTCGATCGTTCCCACGTCGCCGGTATGCAGCCACCCGTTCTCGATCGCCTCGGCGGTCGCGGCCTCGTCGCGATAGTATCCCTGCATGACGTGACGACCGCGTATGAGCACCTCGCCGTCCTCGGCGATCATCACGTCAACGCCTGGCATCGGTTTGCCGACCGCTCCGTAACGATTCGTCGAGAGCCGGCTGACCGTGGTAACCGGGGAGGTCTCGGTCAAACCGTAACCTTGCATGATCGGCAAACCGAGGCCGAGGAACGTCATAGCCGTATCGACGTGCAGCGCCGCACTTCCGCTGACGAAGTAGCGGATGCGGTCGAGCCCGAGCCGCTTGCGGATCTTGTTCAGCACGAGTGCTCGCGCGATGCGATAACGCAGCGCGAGCCGCAGCCCCGCGCCGCGACCGAACGTCTTTGCGTACGCGTAATCGTGCCCGATGCGCAACGCCCACGGGACCAGCTTCGCTTGCAGTCCGGCGTGCGCGAGCGCGGTGGTCGTGACGCCCGCGAGCACACGATCGAAGATTCGAGGAACCGCGGTCATCGTGACCGGGCGCACGTCGCGCAGGTCCGCAACCAACTCGATCGGGTCGTGGGAGATGAAATATCGTACTTGTGCGAGCAGGTAGATATAGATCATCGTGTGCTCGAATATGTGCGAATACGGCAACATCGACAGCACGTCTTCGCCCGCTTCGATCGCTTGGAAGCCGTACTGCAACGCGGACCGAGCGTCGAAGGCGATGTTGTCGTGCGAGAGCATCACGCCCTTCGGATTCCCGGTCGTTCCGGAGGTGTAGATCAACACGGCGAGATCGTCGGGCGACGCGGGGACGGGTAGGAACTCCCTGGACGCGTGCGATTCGAACTCGCGCAGGGATTCTTCGCCCGTACCCTCCATGACGATCGCGCGCGGGAGATGCGGAATCCCGCTCAGACGCTCGAGGGCTTGCGGCGTGTCCACGAAAAGCAGCTTGGCTCCGGAATGCCCGAGAATGAAGCTGGTTTGGTCGAGCGCCTGCGTCGGATAGATCGGCACGACGACGCAGCCGGCGAAGAGCGTCCCGAACGCGCAGACGATCCAATCGACGCAGTCGTGCGAAACGAGCGCGACGCGATCTCCGGGCTGCACCTGTGCGTCGGCGAGTGCCGCAGCGAGTCTTTCGACTCTCTTCAACAACGCGGCGCTCGAGATCGGCGTCCACTTGCGATCGACGCGCTCGACGAGCAATTGCGCCCGCGGTTTGGAGAGTGTCTCGCGCACCAACTGCGGCAACGTCTGCTTCGGTGGCAGCTGCGCCATATTAAATCTAATATTCGCTAGAGTTCGAGGTGCGGCCTTGCGCGCTCCAAGCGGGATTCGCTCATTCCGGCGACGTCGAGCAGCTCGTCGAGCGAGGCGAACGCGCCCTCTCGCTGGCGCACCGTGACGATCCGCTCGGCGATCGCCGCCCCGATGCCCGGGATCCGCGCGAGGGCCTGCGCGTCCGCGCGATTGAGATCGACGACGCCGGCATCGCGAGGCCGACGGTGCAAGCGGCGACGTGAGCGGCGCGCCCCGCGGCTGCGCGGCGACGCACCGCGCTCGGGCACTTCAACCTCTTCGCCGTCTTCGAGCCGCTCCGCGAGATCGATGCCGGCGGCGTCGGCGGTGCTCGCTAACCCGCCCGCGCGGCGCACGGCATCGTCGGCGCGCGCATCCGACGCGAGGCGGTAGAGGCCGGGCCGGCGGACGGCTCCCGCCACATAGACGACGATGGTCGAGTTCGCGGGATCGGCGGCGCGCCTCGATCGCAGATCGGGCGTGGGCGAAGCGGCTCCGGAATCGAGCCGCTCCGGCGGTCTCTGCGCCGGGTGAAAGAGCGCGAGGAGGGCGAGTGCGACGCCGCCCCCGATGAGCACGTAGCGTATCATGCCCGTCCTTCACGACGAGCATCGGTTTCGGCAAGAGAACCACTAGGCGAGCGCGCCGCGAACGGATACGATAGGGCGCATATGGCCGACGCCTACGATTTCCGCTCCGTCGAGCGCAAGTGGCAGGAGCGCTGGGAGCGCGACCGCATCTTCGAAGCGCCCGCGCTTCCCACGCAACGGAAGTATTACGTGCTCGAGATGCTGCCCTATCCCTCGGGCGATCTCCACGTCGGCCATGCGAAAAACTACACGCTCGGCGATGCGATCGCGCGCATGACGCGCATGCTCGGCTACGACGTGCTGCATCCGATGGGGTGGGACGCCTTCGGCCTGCCGGCGGAAAATGCGGCGATCCAACGCGGCATCGACCCGGCAACGTGGACGCGGTCCAACATCGCAAACATGCAGCGGCAGGTTCGCCTGATGGGCACGAGCTACGATTGGTCGCGCGAGATCGTCACCTGCGATCCCGAGTATTATCGCTGGAATCAGTGGCTCTTTCTGCGATTCCTGGAAAACGGTCTCGCCTATCGGCGCGAAGCGCCGGTCAACTGGTGCCCGTGCGACCAAACGGTGCTCGCCAACGAACAGGTGATCGACGGTCGCTGCTGGCGCTGCGACACGCTTGTCGAGCGTCGCAATCTCGCGCAGTGGTTTCTGAAGATCACCGAATATGCGGATCGGCTGCTCGCCGACCTCGATCGCTTGAACGGTTGGCCCGAACGCACGCGCACCATGCAACGCAACTGGATCGGCCGCAGCGAGGGCGTCGAGTTCTCCTTTGCCGTCGACGGCGTCGATGCGAACATCGGCGTCTTCACCACGCGCGTCGACACCTTGTTCGGCGCGACGTTCCTCGCGATTGCGGCCGAGCATCCCGTCATCCCCGCACTGAAAGCGGTGATCTCGAAGAAGCACGCTGCCGAGATCGACGCGTTTGCCGAATCGCTCCGTTCGAAATCCGAACTCGAGCGCACGAGCCTCATGGAGAAGAGCGGTCTCTTCACCGGCGCCTACGCGATCAACCCGCTCTCGCACGAGCGCATCCCCATCTGGGTCACGAACTACGTACTTGCCGAGTACGGAACCGGCGCCGTGATGGGCGTTCCCGCGCACGACGAACGTGACTTCGACTTCGCGCGCGCGCACGCGCTGCCGATCGCGCAAGTCGTCGTGCCGCACGGCGGGCCTAACGCGCCGCCTCCGCTCGACCAAGCCTTTCTCGAAGACGGGCGTCTCATCGCGAGCGATGACTTCACGGGGATGTCGAGCGCTCGCGCCCGCGAAGCGATCGCGGAACGACTCGCAGCGCTCGGTGTCGGGCACAAGAGCGTGAACTATCGGCTGCGCGACTGGCTCATCTCACGCCAGCGTTACTGGGGCACGCCGATTCCCATCATCTACTGCGAACGCTGCGGCGAGGTTCCGGTTCCGGAGGAACAGTTGCCGGTGTTATTGCCGCCCGACGCGCCGATCACCGGCGAAGGGTCGCCCCTCGCCCGCGTGCCGGATTTCGTCAACGTCTCCTGTCCGCGCTGCGGCGGCCCCGGACGACGCGAAACCGACACGATGGACACGTTCTTCGAATCGTCCTGGTACTATCTGCGGTATCTCTCGCCGCACGACGCACGCGCGCCCTGGGAGAGCGAGGACGCGGCGAGTTGGATGAACGTCGACCAGTACATCGGCGGCGCCGAGCACGCGGTCTTACACTTGCTCTACTCGCGCTTCTTCTATAAATTCTTCCACGACCGCGGCTGGGTCGGCGGCGACGATGAGCCGTTCGCGCGCCTCTTTCATCAGGGCTTCGTCCTGCACGACGGCCAGAAGATGTCGAAGTCGCGCGGCAATGTCGTCGGCATCGACGAGACCGCTGAGCGAAACGGCGTCGACGCGATGCGCCTCTTCCTCCTGTATGTTACCCCTCCCGAGGATACCAGCGACTGGACCGATGAGGGGATCAGCGGTCGCGTGCGCTTCGTCAACCGGCTGTGGCGGCTCTGCGAGCCGAACGCCCGGCCGGGGGCACCGAGCGTGCGTGCGGTCCCGGGGGTGACGGGCGCGCAAGAGCGCGCGCTTCTGCGGGCGGTTCATGTCGCCGCGCGCTCCGCGATCGACGAAACGCAATCGCGGCGTTTTCATTTCAATACGACGATCGCGAAGCTCGATGAGTTGCTCAATGCGATGTCCGCGCTGCTGCGCTCCAACCCGGATTCGCCTGCTCTCGGCTATGCCGCGCATGCGCTTCCGCTGGTGGTCGCGCCCTTCGCGCCGCACGTCGCCGAAGAACTGTGGGAGCGCTTCGGGCACGCGACGTCGGTCCATCTCGAGCCTTACCTAGAGCCCGACGAATCGATCATCGCCCTCGACGAGGTGACGCTCGTCGTCCAAGTCAACGGGAAGATTCGCGCGCGCCTCACCGTGCCTGCGGGAATGAAGGAGTCGGAAGCGCTCGCGCTGGCGCTCGCGGAGCCTGCCGTCCGCGCCCATCTCGACGGCAGAGAACCGCGCAAGCATTTCTACGTGCCCGACAAACTTTTGAACCTCGTTGTTTAAGGGGGGGCGATGGTTTTCTGGAAGTACTTGTACGTCTCGATCATGCCGTCGCGCAGCGCAACCTGCGGGCGCCAGCCGAGGCGCGTATGCGCGAGCGTGGCGTCGAATTGCGCGTCGCGTACGTCGCCGGGCCGTTTCTCGCCCTGGGTCACCGGCGCTTCGAAGCCCGTGATCTCGACGAGCAGGCGATAGATCTCGTTGACGCTGGTCTTGATCCCGGTGCCGATGACGAAGCATTCTCCGGAGCCGCGACCGAGCGCGTCGACGTTGAGGCGCGCGATGTCCTTGACGTAGACGTAGTCGCGCGTCTGCTCGCCGTCCCAGTCGATTCGCACCCCTTCGCGCCGTAAGAGCTTGCCGATGAGGATTGCGATGACGCCCGCCTCGCCGCTCGGGTCCTGACGCGGCCCGTAGACGTTGCCGTAGCGCAGAGCGGTGAAGTCCAGGCCTCGCTCTTCCTTATAGAAACGAAGATAGTGCTCGGCGATCATCTTGGTGATGCCGTAGGGGGATGTCGGATGCTGCGGCGTCGCCTCGGTAATCGGCAGCGACTCGGGATGGCCGAAGGTCGCCCCGCTCGAGGCGAAGATGACCTTCTTTGCTCCGGCCTTTACGGTGTTGTCGAGTACGTTGAGCAGGCCGACGACGTTGACGTCGGCGTCGAGGCCGGGGTCTCGCGCCGAGATCGCCACCGAGTGCTGGGCGGCATGGTGATTGACGACGTCGGGCCGGAACTCTGCGAAGACCCGCGATAGGTTCTTGTCGCGAATGTCCATGGGAACGAACGTCACGCGGTCGGGAACGTTGGCGCGGCGGCCGCCGCCGTGCTCCCAAAGCGAATCGATCACGAGCACGTCGTGCCCTTGCGCGAGGTACTCCTCCACGATGTGTGAGCCGATGAATCCGGCTCCGCCGGTGACGATGATCCGCAAGTCTTTCCCTTTTCTTGGAATGGCGCTTGTCGACCGGCGCCGGCGTCGCAGAGGCTTGCCGTGATGCCTTCCGCGCTCCTGTTGGTCGCGGCTGCGGCGGTGCTCGGCACGCTCGCCGTCGCGCCGCTCTCGCCGGACGGTCGCGCGCTCGACGCGCTCGGCATCGTGGCGCTCTGCATGCGCTCATCCTGCGCGCACTCGCGCCTCGTTCGCGCGAGCGTGCTGCTGGCCCTGGGGCTCTTTGCGGGCAATGCGTGGCTGCAGGAGCAAACGGCCCCTCTCGTACACGAGATGCGAACCGCGCGCCATTCCGCCGTCGCGCTCGCGGGCATCCATGACGAAGGCGTTTCGAGTAGCTTCGCAGCGGCACTCGATGACGGGCTCGTCGTGCTCGTGCACGTGCGCGGATCTCCGCCGCCGCCGGGATCGCGCATCGTCGTTCGGGGTCGACTCGAGCCTTTCGACGATGCACGCAATCCCGGCGAGCCGAGCGAGATCGCACTCGAGCGCGAGCGCGGGCTCGACGCACAAATCGCGAACGGCGACGTGCTTTCCATTTCTCCGCCCTCGCCCTGGGAGAGGCGCGCATGGTTGCCGCGCGCGCATGCATGGGCGCTCGCGCAGCTGCGCGGCACGCTCGGCGAGCCGGCGGCATCGATCGTTGCGGGCGAACTGTGGGGGGAGCGCGCCGATCTTGCGCCCGACCTTCGCACGGAGTTCCAAGAGACGGGAACCGTGCACGTGCTCGTCACGGCGGGACTCCACCTCGGCGTCGTCGCGGCGCTCGCCGTAGCGCTCCTCTCGGCGCTAGCGCTGCCGCGGGCGTGGAGCTGTTGCATCGCCATTGCCGCCGTCTGGGCATTCGTGCTCTGGAGCGGCGGACAACTGCCCGCGACGCGCGCGGCCGTCATGGTCACGGCTGCACTTTGTGCGCGCGCGCTCGGGCGGGCATCCCTTTCCTGGAACTCGCTCGCGCTGGCAGCCTTGGCCATCGCAGCGTTACGTCCACAGAGCGTCGCGACGCCGTCGTTCGCGCTCTCCTTCAACTGCGTCGGCGCCATCTTCGCCTGTGCGCCGGTGCTCGAGCGCTTTCTCGAAGAACGCGTCGCGTTGCCGCGCGCGCTGCGCGAAGCGCTCGTGCTAAGCGTCGCAACCCAACTTGGGACGTGGCCCTTGACGGCCGCGGTCTTCTTGCAGTTCTCGCCGTACGCCGTCTTCGCGAACCTCGCGGTCGTTCCGTGCGTCGGCACGTCGATCGTTCTCGGGGCGCTGCAATTACTTCTCGCATGGACGCCGTCACTCGCGCAGATGATTGCGAACTTGCAGGGTTGGGCGATCGCGTGGATGCTCGCGGTGGTACGCACGCTCTCCGCGCTCCCGGGCGCATCGCTCCCGATGACCCCGGCGCCCGCTTATGCCGTCGCCGCCTACGACACCGCATTGCTCTTTCTCGCTTGGTGCGCGCGCCGACATCACTGGACACCCGGTATCGCCGCGATGCTCGTTGCCGTCGGGCTCGTGCTCCAGCCACCGCATCCACTCGACGCGCACCTCCGGATCACCGTGCTCGACGTCGGACAGGCCGATGCCATCCTCATCGAAACCCCCGCGCGTCATGCCCTGCTGATCGATGCCGGCGGACGGCTCGAGCGCGGTCCACAGATCGACGGTTCGGTCGCCGAACGTGTCGGGGAAGAGACGGTCGTGCCGTTCTTGCTTCGGCGCGGGATACATGCGCTCGACGCCGTCGTGCTCACGCATCCCCACGGCGAGCCGTAGGAATTTAACGCAAACACCTACTCGCCGGGGCTCGCGGGCGGCCAGGCTCCCTCCTTCGGGGCTTCGGCCTCCGCCGCTTGCCGTTACCGATAATCCGCGCTTATCGGTACCAAGGAGAGCCACATGCCCGCCCTAGCCATCCGCACCGCGCCCGGGCTCGCCGTCGCCGACCTCGTCGATAGCGCCCGTTCCTATGCTGAACAGGCCCAGGCCCCAAACACGGCCCGCGCCTACGCCACGGATCTACGCGATTTCGCGGTCTTCTGTGCCGCGCATGCGCTCTGCTCATTCCCGGCCGATCCGCAGACCGTTGGCCTCTACGCGACAGCGCTGGCAGCCCGCGTTCGCGTTTCCACGTTACGCCGCCACCTTGCCGCAATTTCCGGTCAGCATAAACGGAGGGGGCTCGAATCTCCATGCGCCCATCCTGTCGTTCGGGAGATCATTGCGGGTATCGCCCGCTCGAAGGGCACCGCGGTGACCAAGAAGGACGCACTGACACTCGAGCCCCTTCAACGGCTACTTGCTGCGATCGACGATGACGATGTCGCGGCATGGCGTGATCGGGCAATTCTGTTGCTTGGCTTCGCTGCAGCCCTGCGACGCTCGGAAATTGCGGCGTTGCGGGTGGAGGATCTCCGATTTGTCAGGCGCGGGTTGCTTGTCCGCATCGTGCGGTCGAAGACCGATCAAACGAGACAGGGTACGCAAGTCGCGATTCCAACAACCAAGAATTCCGCGTTGTGCGCTGTCTACACCGTTCGCCAATACCTTCAAACGGCGCGAATAACTCGCGGTCCGCTTTTTCGCTCCCTGACCTTCGCTCGACAGCTGACAGATCGTGAAATCGACGGACGTGACGTTGCGAACCTCGTTCGCAGGCTCGTCAAGCGCGCCGGGCTCGCGGGGAACTTTTCTGCGCATTCCTTGCGCGCTGGCTTCGCCACAGCCGCTGCCCGGGCTAAGGTTCCCCTCGATGCAATCGCGCGCACAACGCGCCACAAGAGCCTCCCCGTCCTCATGGGCTACATTCGGCCAACGGAAGCGTTTGACGATGTTGCCCTTACGACGATGATGCGGCGCGCAACGCCGAGCGCGGCCTCGCGAGCATCCAGGATACGGCGAAACTCCGATGATTGAAGGGCTCTTGCAAACTGCATCGCATCCAGGAACGAGGTCTTTGTAAGGTAAGGATCGTTATCATGCATGTTCCGACTGGTGCTGAGACCTCGCATCCAAGTCCATCCGTTTCCAACACCTCAGCATCAAGGGCAAACCATGCCAACAGGAATCGAATCTGACCCGAGTGATGGTAACGAGGAGTCTTGAGCGCTCTCTAATGCTCAGTATTTCCCTTATTCCATGGGGATTTTCGCGATTCGACGACGCCTGCATTGTCACTGAGCGCTACCGGGTGTTTTTGGGTGTTTTTGAGTCGATGTAAGTCACGTGTAAGTCACGGTTATGGGCCACCCTCGCCAGAACGATTAGTCCAGATCGCTTGGCGAAGGCTCGGCCATGTATACAACTTCAGACTCAAGCCTTCCGCACCGCGCCGACTACGCCCGTGCCATCCATGACGCCCTGCTACGAATCGAGGCTCTGCTCCGCGACTCCAGGCCAGCATCGGAACGCGCACCGAGGATATTCGGCAAGGCGGCGCTGTCGATGCGAGAGACCTCGGAGACTTTGGGTATTAGCCTGAGCGCGCTCAAGGAGCTGGTCCGCAATAACCGCATCCCGTCGGTGCGCATTGGTAAGAGGAGGATCATCCCTGCTTCGTCGCTGGAGAGTTTCCTGCGCGAGGAGTCTTAGCCGGGAATGTCCGAGGCTCAGCCTCGGTAGTTGGCCGAGCGGAGTCGTCTCCGCTACACTTTAGGGCGTGCATTCAGCAAGAGCTCTCGATACGGCCGAAACCGTATCTGCAGATCAGCGATCGTCCAGGCTTCAGCTGGTCAACGCCGCCGCTCCGCAATCGCATAGCCGTTCTCAACGCCGAAAGCTCCCCGAACCGGACGCCAGCTCGCCTCACGCCGGCGGCCGGCCGGCGATTCTTTCGGAGTCGCTCATCGAGATTATCTGCCATCTCATCGGACAGGGGATCCCGGTCAAGACGGTCTGCGGTCACATCGGGATCTCGACATTCAGCTTCTACAAATGGTTGAGGCTCGGCGACCGGTGACACCCGAGAAGGCGACGACACAAGCGTCTACGCAGAGTTTTCTCACTCTTTCGCGCGCGCGATGTCTCGCTGGGCGATCGGTATGCAGGCGCGGATCCAACTCGCCGCAGAGAAAGACTGGCGCGCGGCCGCGTTCTTGCTCGAACGACGACTGCCGGATCTGTGGTCCGTCAAAGCGATGGTCAACGTCGAGGGGTCGATCGACGCGAACGCCAATGCAGCAACCACGTCGAGGACCCACGCACGACTCTGCGAGCGCTATTCGAGGGAGATGATGAAACCCTTGAACTCATTCGCGAGCTCGCTCGACGAGCAGCTGAGGCCATGTCAGCCAAAGGTGGCGCACCTCACCTGTAGACTAGGCTCGCTGCGGTAGGGGCAGGCGGGCCTTAGTCGGCCGAGGCGACCCTGAGGCGGTCGAGAAGCAACGACGATGAACCTCTCGTCCGCTTTCATGCGTGCTCTCCTGGACGCTGAACACTACCATCATGAACAAGCCCGGAAGGGAACCGACATTCCCTATATCAGTCACCCTCTCGCTGTCTGCAGCCTAGTACTCGAGGCGGGCGGGACAGAGACGGAGGCCATAGCTGCTCTCCTTCATGACGCGGCTGAAGATGCCGACGCCGGCGGTGAGTTGATCCTTCGCGCAATCGAAGCGAACTACGACGCCGAGGTAGCCACAATCGTCAGCGAGTGTTCCGACGCCCTACCCGGCAAGGGCGAAGAAAAGCCGCCATGGCTGAAACGAAAGCAGACCTACATTTCACGGCTCCGCGACGCAGGCGCTTCATCGATGCTCGTCAGCGCAGCTGACAAACTCCACAATCTGCGGGCGATCTACTCTGACTTCCAAGAACTTGGCGATAGGATTTGGAATCGCTTTAACGCTCCTGAACCTAAGAAGGAACACGTACTGGGCTATTACGGTTCACTCCAAGGTGTTTACGTTGACTCCGAAAGTCCGCGCGATCCCAGAAGAAAGCGCATCACAGATGCAGTGGCCGATCTTTTGACGAGCCTCGGCTATAGGGCGGAGTATGCCGGGGCCCTGGTGGCCGAATGAGTCTGGACTCGGCACCGCGTGACTCCTTGGGCCTGCATGCATTTATGCTGTAGCCACCAAGCGGAAGCAATCGACTCACGATTAAGTAGAAAATGCAAGTCGGTGCTAAGACCGCTATTGTTGCGCTATGATCTTCCTTCCGATTAGTTTGATCTTTCGACTGAGCTGCCCAGTACCGGTGGTGCTGTCGTAAATTGCCGAGACATCTATGCCCCGTGCCTCAAACTCACGGAGAAGCGCCGAGTGAAAGGAGGCGCGAGCGCTCACCCAGACCGCTTTATTGACGTCCAAGTTGAAGCTATCGACGAGTTCCTCGTCACTCTTAGCCGCCATCATTCGACGGTAGTATTCATCCATTTCTCTATTTGCCACACGACGGGACTCCATGCAAACCACCTCCCCCGCAAGCCACCAGCCATTGAGTGCCAGGATCCTTAGTCATACTCTTCAACGGAGCAGTCCGAAGGGTCTGCAGATCCCGATGTGGGGCATACATCCGCGCAAGATAACTCATCTTATCTTGCATGAACGAAGACGGAACTGATGGTCTGCGGAAGGCGCAAACCTGGAAGTGCGTCGCCGAGGCGACGGCGTCGTACGAACGCAAAGGCTAGAATGATAGGATACAAGAAGCCCGACGAGGTTGCGAGAACCTTCGGATTCACATACGGTCGCCTCTTATAAATGGCCACAGAACCGTATCGCTTCGGGCAGCCGAATGTGTAGGGGCGTAGGCAAGGGCTCAGATCACATTTGTAGCTACCGGGCCAGCCGTCCGAAAACATCGTAGGGGTAGATTGTCTAAGTCAGCTGAGTTTTCCGAGACAACATTCACTCATGCTGCTGCCGGCGAGCTATATCGCAGGCTGCGCTTTTTCAGGGCGCCGTACTGGCCGTCGACCGTCGAGGAGTTCCTTATCCCATTCGACGTTGAATGGTCCCTGAGCGCATCCCGCTCTCTCTTCATGCAGTTCAAGGTGAGCAGCTATTTCGACAATCGCCGGGCACAAGATTTTGCTGATATGGGCGGCCCCTACTTTCGCTTCAGGCTGCACCATAATCACGGTACCTGCACCCAGCATAACCTCTTAAAGGACTTGTCCGATACCTTTCCTCACGATGTATTCTATGTTGCTCCGCTATTTTACGAATATGCCGATTACCAAGTGTTTGCAGCAACATATACTGTATTTTCGCACACGGCGATGATCGGCATCGACGCGCTGCGCTCGTTCACCGATGCGGCGAGTCATTATGTGCTCTACAACCACAGATTGCAGGTGCGGGAGCGGTCTGAGAGTAGAGACGTCGGTACGGCAGTCACGGGCGAGGAGCTGTTGCGGGAGCTCGAACAGCATTTTGGTGTCAATGATACGCGCCGCGAGGTGGACGCGAGATCCTTACGCAGGACAACTCAATACTTGGAGAAGATACACGGCGCCTTGCTTCAGATTCTTCATCAAAATGGCATAGTTGCTATTGGACAACCGGAACCGCTTGATATGTTCAGAGGTCATGGACCTGAACTCGAAATGCTCGGAAACATGCGTCGCAACGTCCAGCTTGGCGCGCTTATCAATGATCTCGCGCGCCGCTTCTTCGGCGCCGTCTGGATCGGACTTGGCTAAGCCGTCATCTTGTCTTGAAATGAATCGACATCGAGCCCGCGTTGAAATATCTACTGTACTATCGCGGATGACTGGTCGCGCGTGACAAAGCATCTCGTACTGCATCAGCGGTGCGCGGCAGACCAAACGGCCGTACAGTCTCGTTACCGATCTTGCGTATCGGGTGACGGTCCCGCCTTTTTGCGCGCCGATTCAGGGGGCTCTCAGCGAGCGGCAATTCGTCGCGGGTTCGGCTCGTAGCGTCGCGGTACTTACCGGTCCAGCCGAGCATCGTCAAGAAGGCACGGTTGAAGAGATTGCAAAGGACGTCACTCTTGTACTGATTCGCAATAAGAGAATCACGGGTTCGTTCGTCGCCGACGTGCCCTTCGTGGGATACCTCATGGCGAGATGCTAGAATCCGCTCTTCCTCACGAGTCAATGTGATCGCCAACGACCTCCAGAAGTCCCGCTGGCGTTGCGTCGCCGACGCGTTGTTGAGATTATCGAACCTCGCCAACAGCTTCCTTTTCGCATCTTCGGGGACGCCAGTCCGCAGAGCAAGGTCGAACGTACGACGCAACGGTCCTGTGAGCCTTGCGTAGGTCTCACGGTCGATAATGGGCACGTCGCGATCCGTGCCGATACGCAGGGCGACGAGCGTGTCGATTGCAACTGCGAACATGAGGATACGCGACGTCGGATAATCGGAGTTCGCTCCTTCGAAGTAATGGTGTAGCGCGGCCTCGAGTTTCATGGGCTTGGCGCGGTAGAGATTGTGGATGGACTGCAGCATGTTGCCGAAGTGAGCTCCGACCGCTAAGGTCGTAGCGTCGTGCCAAGGGTCGATCACCAGTGGTGGTTGACCACGCTTTGTTGCGCCTCCACGTGCGTGGAACTCAAAACTAAGCCTCTCGTCTTTTCCAAACAGTTCGGTCGAGACGTGTTCCGCCCGGTTTCCGGCCAGATACGACACGAGAGCGATCAGCGCAACCCGTTTGTTTTCATCGAGTGGCGGCCCGTCATGCACAATGCCTACGTGCCCATCTCCAATGTTGTAGATGCGAGCCTCGCGGTCGAATATCGCAACCGAGAATGCGTTACGCGTCGTCATGAAGGCGATCGGGTTCGGATGGCGACCCAGCACCCTGTGGCTGAATGCGTGAAATGAGACGCCGCGCAAAATCTCCCTCGTTGCGACAACGTCGCCAGAGGCGTACTCCAAGAGTAGGCGGTACGCTTTGGATTTGAGCTGACCGATATTCCCGAACCCTGCGGCCGTGGCGTATTCGGCAAGCCATCGCGGCGTCATATCTTCTACGGGACGCAGCGTCCCGTCGCGCAGTCGGACCAAGACATCGTCGAATGCGAATGGCTTCTGATCGCGGGGCCATCGCTGATGGTCGTACTTCATTTCGATGTCGACTTCGGCTTCTGCGAATCGTACGTCGGCGAGAACCTCGAACTCATCTTCCGGGAAACGCGCCATGCAGCGGATTGAGTCGGTGCCCCATTCGAAGATCGGGTCGACTTCGAGGACTCCGAGGAAGCGGTCCGGCTCCAGCTTATACTGGACTTCTGCGATCGCCGCGATATTGCGGGCAGATTGGACGTTCTCGCGCTGCAAGTCCAAGAGTTCTCCACTAGGCCCAACGCCGGGGAGGAAACGCCGCACGGGCAACGGCCGCTTGTACGCCTCGAGATCGGTGATCGTATATTCGACATCTCGGTCGGCCACATAGAGGCGAAAGGATCCGGTATCGTCCGACGCTCTTTGCAGCAAGATAAGCCCCGCAGGTACCTCCAGATGTGGATCTAAGGGATTCTTCGACGGCGGTCGATCGGTTACCGGAGACTCGTCTTGCAACTTGTTCAACGGCAAGATCACCTCGCGGCGAACGCTTCGCACCGTCTCGCGATCCAGATATTGTTTGAATGGGTGGACGTCAACGAGTCCGGCACCCTCGTCGAACGCAATCGTTCCGACAGTGAACAACTCGTCGTTCTCGCGGATCAGCACTGCCAATCCCGGAGAATAACCATCAATCTGCTGGGACATTCGCATTTGGGGCGGTAACCGGTGCAGCGGTTCGACCAGCGGAGATTGCCTTCAAATCGAATGCGGGCCAGTCGAACTTCCGCGCGAGATCGATTGCCTCGAGGAGGTATCGATCGGCAAACAAAGGGCTTGCTGTGATAATCGTCCCGTCCGGTGCACCAGCGACGATTTCGGTGCGATTCCAAATCTTCGCAGCAACGCGGTCCGTTATATCTGTTTGCCGGTCTCCTAGCTCATGAACCCAATACTTGAGCAACTCCGCGCATGCCACCCAACCGATTTCCGGGGGGCCTTGCTCTTCAGGAGCGCAAGAGCTGGTTCGAGATAGTGCCAGTCCGCAGATCCGCGTGATATTTCGACGGGCGATCGAGGGGTCCCCGATTCGTGAAGTAGCGCACCCATCACCGCAACAGCATGCGCAACGCTCGTTCGAGCGCACTCTACGAGCGTGGGGAGGTCAGCGAGCAATTGCAGATTCATCTTTGTCTGCGGACTGAAGCCTTTCATCTGTGGTGCTAGCCTCACAGCATGCGCGAATCCGTTGTGTGAGTCATACTCGACGAGCACCTGAGCGTACACGAGCAGTCCGCGCGCGAACTCCGGTCCGAGCTCTGCGTCACGTTGAGACAACCAGTGGATGCACCCCAAGAACGGCGCGTAGTGTCGCGAAGCGTAGAGCGCGATCGGTCCGCAGCACCATGGTAGTCCCAACACTCGAAGCGCCTCGCCCACACGGAACGCGTTGTGCGGGGAGATCGCGCGGCTGCCGTCGAGCCAGGAGCGGACGAGCGTCCGCGGCTCGCTGTCGCGTTCCCCTTGCCGATCCGCGAGGGCCCGGCTCAGTACTCTCGCGTCCAGCGTGCCGTGCGAGTCGATGACGTGCTTCAGCCAAATGGCGAAGGAACGTCGTGTGAGGGAACTCTGCTCCGTCGGGAAGCGCCGCCCGGCCCCACGATGGTTTTGACCGGCTCCCCGGGATATGTTCATACCCTTGCATTCTCCGGTGGAGAGGATTTACATTGTGGGTAAAGGAGCGAACGCGGGATATGTGCCGTCAACCGCGCAGCGGGTCCGAGTTGCTCGCCGGCGCACCCCTTCCCACAGCAGCCGATTCCAAGCCCGCACAGCCGGTGATCCTCCACGGTCGTTGGGAGTCACAAACTGAATCGCGGACTTCATCGCGCAGCTCCTGGTCGGGCCCGCCCTGAAGGGAGGGATGAATGCAGATCTGGTACGAGACCGTCCGTTACTACAACGAAGTACACTGCCCAGTCTGTCGGCGGCGGTTGGCACGTCGCGCGGCGAACTCGCCAGTTTTCGACACATCGGGCACCAGAATGGAGGCGAGTGATTACGACTGGGGTGACGACGATCGTGCTGACTACATGACGCGGTGCGAATGCGGACACGAGCTAGAGCTCAAGTCGCCCGAGGATGTGGAGCAGCTGAAGTCCACCGCTGAAGCGCCCATGACCGGCCAACCGATGGTCAGGCTGACGTGAGTTACCTCACAGCGGTCATGTGCGAGCAGGGGCATTGCATTACGGCGATGCTATCGCCGGGCGCGTTGCCGGACAGGTTCTGTCAGCAGTGTGGGAGCAAGACGTTTGTAGTATGCCCCTCATGCGGATCGCAGATCCGTGGGGCGCCGTATGGGTCGCTTAGTTACGCCGGATTCCGTGCACCCAGGTTCTGTGTGGAGTGCGGCAAGCCGTATCCCTGGACATCGCACGCGATCGAACGTGTCAAGTGGGAGATCGAACGCCACGCAACAGAGCGTAACGTTTCCGCCACAGATGTCGCCACACTGAAGGAAACCGCGGACGCACTCGCAAGCGGTACGGCAACCGAGGATCAGGTCGATAAGGCTCGATCGTTGCTGGATCGATTCGGACCAGCAGGAGCGGTCATCTGGAGCGGGTTGACCGACATCACCGCGAAGGTCCTCGTCGGCCTCATGAGACCGTAGCACGTAAATCCGGCTGGCTCGCGAATGTCGGCGACGTTGCCTTGAGCACAAGCCTATCAGAGCGCATAGGCACGATGACTCATCTTGTATTGCATATGAGCGAACACGGCGCGCGTGAAAGACGTATACCAAGCACCGGGGCACTGTGAGGCGGCTTGCGAGGTCCTAGCGGTCCTTCTGACCGTTATCTAACAGCGAACGCGGAAGTGATCCGTGCACAACCGGACCGCGATAGGCGTTGACAGCATCGCGACGGTCTGGTAGGCTTGCCTGCTGCGACGCAGCAAGGCAGGCATGGTGACCAAAGTCCAAACCGTCGTAATTTGCCCGTGGTGGGAGATGAGTAACGCGATGACTATCGGAGAGTTCAATTTCGAGCCCATCGACGTCGCGATCGTGAACCATCCGGCTTTGGCAATCTCGCTGCGTGAACGTGCGCGGACGTTCTGCTCGGGTTACATGTTCCCGAAGTCTGAGGATGCCGAAGCCTATATGCGCGGAAGGGATGTTCCGCTGCATCCGCAGCCTACCCGTCCAACCGTGGTCGTGCTCAAGGAAGACCAGTCCGCTGAAGCAGCGCAGAAAGCTATAAGCATGGTCGCCTTCGCGTGCATGAGCGCCATGGACGTTGGCGGCGTCTACACGAACTCCGCGGTGTTCGAATCTCGGGTGCTGCGGCTTGTCAGTCCAGCCACCGAGTTCACCGTTGAGGTGAACCGTCGAATGACCGGCGGCGCACAGAATCTCTACTCGATAAGAAACCGCATTGAGACGAAGCCCGCGTGGTGCGGCGACTTCCAAATGCCCGATTGCGAGATGCTAGACGCGCTGCTAAGAATACCGCCCGAACAGAGATCGTTGTTCGACGATGCGTTCGCCGCGCTCCGGCACGCTACCCACGATGTTGGCTTTATACCGGTTGGCACGGAGCGGGCTTTCTACGCCCTTGTCGTGACGAATCTCCTTTCGGACATAGCCACGGATGACACAGAGGAAACCCACGTTGCTCGATTGCGCGTGCTGCTCGACTCGAAAGTGCCGGGCGGCGCAAACAATATCATAGACGCGTACCGCTCGACCAAACTGCACCGTAACACCGAATGGCACCCCAAACCGCGCACGCGAGCGCCGTATCCGTTTGAGCAGCAGGGCATCGTGCCGCTGAACCTGATCTACTTCCGTGTCATTGAGAGCATCATCATCGCGCGGCTCGTCGACTTGTGCTGCTTCGACGTGCACTCGAAGCTCGCGGCGAAGATACGCGCCATCGACACCTGGATCGCCGACGTGAGCGGACTGGCGGGGGAGCTTGCCCTTCAGCCGACAACCGGGGCGGAGTTCTTGGCCGCGAAAGAGCGCTTTGAGGCCGCCGCGTCGATTTCTAAGCGCTGGTCTGACGCCCACCTGGCGGCGATCGTCGCGAAGGTTGCTACTTCCGCGCCGGGCCCATAACGACTGCGCCGGCACGACAGCCTGGCAATGAGCGCCTCGAACTTTTGCGGATGCATCGATGACAATTCCCACGACGGTGAGGATCCTTCCCGCTTCACGTTGCCGACAGGTAACCGGAGCATCCAGCAGCTCGGCCAAACTGCAGCGACTGTACCACCTTGCGCACATTGCGCGGCTCGGACCATCGGAAAGGAGCTCGGGAGCCCTGTGCGGCTACTTGAACCATTGCAGGGTACCGATGAATGCAAGATAACCACTCTTATCTTGCGTAGCCTCAGCGAGAACGGTGACGCATGCTGGGTTCGCCCAGGATCTTAGCGAGGACGTCCGGCTCCGCGTGGAACGCAGGTCGCCGCGGCGTTAAGCGTGACCAACCGGCTCATGCCGAGGAAGAAGCCCCTTGTGCAAGGTGCCTGTTCGGCACGAGCGGATAACGATCGACCTAAGCTTGCGGTTACTAGGGAGGCCCCACGCGGAGGGCAAAGAGCGATCCGGATGCTAGCAATGCTGCCCTCACTGCAGGTCCTTCTGATGCGTGCTCGCGAGACCGATAGAACACGCGATGAGTGAACTGACCTGGCCCGGTAAATACCGGGACCAAAAGAAGCAAGGCCCGGTTCGGATTGCGCTACCCTTTCAAACGATCGAGACGGTGAACGAAAGCGCACAAGAACGCCAGCGCGACCTCGAGTTATTTGCAAAAGGGCAACCTACCGACTGGCGAAATCGGCTCATCTGGGGAGACAAGAAGTACATATTACCTTCCCTCCTTCCGGAATTTCCGGGTAAGGTCGACCTAATCTACGTTGATCCGCCGTTTGCCACGGGGCAGGATTTCTCGTTCCCAGTTCGCCTCGCAGATCATGATTTTGTCAAAGAGCCGTCTATGATTGAAGTGAAGGCCTATCGAGACACGTGGGGACGCGGTCTGGACGGCTATCTAGAATGGTTTTATGAAACAGTGGTCTTGCTTCGCGATTACCTCGCAGAGACGGGTAGCCTCTGGGTTCATTTGGACTGGCACGTTGGGCATTACGCAAAGGTCATACTTGACGAGGTCTTCGGAACCCAGGGTTACGTAAGCGAGATAGTTTGGAAACGGACCTCTTCGCACAACGATCCGAACAGACCAGGCAATATACACGATACCTTATACTGGTATGCTCGGTCATCGAGCTGGACCTGGAATCAACAATACCAGCCGCTCGACAAAGAGTACGTCGAGAAGGTCTATACGCAAAAAGATGCTCGGGGCATATATCGACTTGATAACCTTACAGCACCGGGAATAAGTCGAGGTGTGACCGGCAACGTCTGGCGCACCATTAATCCGACGAGTTTTGGGCGTCACTGGCGTCGCCCGCCCGACGAGCTTGAAAAGATACTAGCCGAAGGCGGGATACAGCTAAAGGCTGACGGGGTTCCTAGCATAAACGGCTACAAGCAATACCTCAGCCAATCCAAAGGAATGCCACTTCAGTCGATTTGGGCGGACCTGCCCAACGTCGCCGGGATTTCGTCAGAAAAGCTCGGCTACTCAACGCAGAAACCAGAAACGCTTCTCTCCAGAATCGTTAGCGCTTGCTCGAACGAAGGGGACCTCGTCCTCGACTGCTTCGTGGGCAGTGGCACGACAGCCGCCGTCGCAGAAAAGCTGGGCAGACGCTGGATAGCGTGTGATCTTTCTAGGTTCGCAATCCACATCAGTCGCAAGCGGTTGCTGGGCATACCACACGTGAAGCCGTTCATCGTGCAGAACCTCGGAAAGTATGAGAGGCAAGCCTGGCAAGTCGCAGAGTTCCCAGGGAACGGCAAGGGGCGTCGGCAGGAGCAGCTCCAACGAGAGGGCGCTTACCGCCAGTTTATCTTGGAACTCTATCACGCTACCCCTATCGCCGGACAATGGCTGCATGGCATGAAGTCGGGCAGAGCGGTGCACGTTGGCGCCGTTGACGCGCCAATCACGCTGGCCGACGTTAAGGCGGTTTCCGGCGAAGCCTGGAAACTGATCGCTAGCGCGCCGGGGTCGACGGCGAAAGCCGCCGTAGATATTCTGGGCTGGGACTTTGCACTTGAAGTGAACGAGTTAGCAAAACAGGTCGCTGCAAGATCGCGGGTTCAGGTGACTCTCAAGAAGATTCCAATCGAGGTATTGGATCGGAAGGCTGTCGAGCAAGGCGACGTACGATTCTTTGAGCTAGCGGCCCTGTCAGTCTCTGGCCAATTGAAGGGCCGCGAGCTAAGGTTACAACTCTCCGACTTTGTGATTCCCACAGACGATATCCCGGAGGAAGCGCGCCGCGCCGTTAAGCACTGGAGTCAATTGGTGGACTACTGGGCGGTAGATTGGGAATATCGGGATGACACGTTCCACAACCAGTGGCAGGCTTACCGGACTCGGAGTACGCCGAACATCGAAGTGACCGCTGTGCACACTTACAGCGAGCCGAGCACGTATGGCGTCGTCGTTAAGGTTATTGACATCCTGGGCAATGATACGACGAAAGCGCTTGAGTTCGTGGTGAGGTGAAACGCGGCTCATGAGGCGCAAGAAAAAGGCACCGTCGTCGCAAACCGAGCTCCTCGATGTTACAGCGCGCCTTCGGACGGCCCCATGCGTGCCGGCATTGCGCGAGGCCGTCAAAGCATGGCGGGCTGGCGGCTACAAAGGCATCACGGATACGACTCGGATTCTGCTCAATTACTGGTTCTGTACTGATCATAGGCTGCGCACTGGCGCAGCATTCAAATACCATGAGTCTCAAAGAGAGGCCATCGAGACGCTGATCTTCGTATGGGAATACGAAAAGATCCGGTCAAGGCGGGCACTTCTAGAACGATACGCGCAGGATTTTCGAGGCGTCGAGCTTCCGCGTTCGGACGATTTTGCCCGCTACTGCATCAAGATGGCAACGGGAACGGGCAAGACCAAAGTGATGTCGCTCGCCATCGCGTGGCAATTCCTGAACGCGGCTAGGGAGCCGGAGCCGATTGCAAGCGCGTACGCGAAGACGTTCTTAGTGCTCGCGCCCAACATAATCGTTTTCGAGCGCCTGAAAATCGATTTTGCAGGAGGTCGCGTATTCACGAGTGATCCGGTGATCCCGCGCGAGTTATCGGTGTTTTGGGATTTCGAGTGCGTTATGCGTGGCGAAGCCGAAAGAGCGTTTTCTGAGGGCGCCCTGTTCTTATCAAACATCCAGCAATTCTACGACGTTACGACGGACGCGAATGACGACGAACCAGAGCCGTTGACGGGAGTGCTCGGCCCAAGACCCATAGCGGGCGCCTCGCAAGTTTCTGATTTTAGGGAGAGGATAGCCCTGCGCGCCGGGCGGCTGCTAGTCGTGAACGACGAGGCGCACCACACGTGGGACGACACCAATGAGTGGAACGCGATTATAAGGGAGCTGAACAAGACGACGCCTGCCGCGGCCCAGCTCGATTTCACGGCAACGCCGCGATTCAAAAAAGGGGCTATCTTCCCTTGGACTATTTCCGATTATCCGCTCAAGCAAGCAATTATCGACGGCATTGTGAAACGCCCCATGAAAGGCGTGGCCAGGGTTTCGGAGGCGAAGTCGGACATTGCAAGCGTTCGATACCAATCGTATCTCACCGCTGGCGTCGAGCGGTGGAGAGAGTACCGCGAAAAGATCGAGCCCGCTGAGCAAGAAGCCGGTTCTCTTTATCATGCTCAATAGCACTGACGACGCCGACGATGTGGGAGACTGGCTCCGCACGAAGTACCCGAGTGACTTCGGTGCCGAGAAGACGCAAGTGATCCACACAAACAGGTCCGGCGACGTCACAAAGAAGGACCTGGACGCGGCCCGCAACGCCGTCAGGGAGATAGACAGCGAACACAGCCCTATTAACGCTATCGTTAGCGTCCTGATGCTGCGCGAAGGTTGGGACGTGCAGAACGTAACGGTGGTAGTTGGGTTGCGACCATACACAGCGAAAGCCAATATTTTGCCCGAACAGACTATCGGCCGTGGATTGCGATTGATGTTCCGCGACTTTCAGGGCGGATACGTCGAACGTGTTGATGTTATAGGAAACCGGGCGTTCCTCGACTTTGTGGATGACTTAGAAAAGCTTGAGGACTTAAAACTTGGCACGTTCGAGGTCGGGAAAGACAAGCTCGAGCTCGTCACCATCCTGCCCCTCACCGACCGCGAAGAGTTCGATATTGGCTTACCCGAGCTGAGCGCGGCTCTAGTTCGAAAGAAGACTTTGGCCGACGAGATTGCCGGCCTCGACGTGATGAAGCTTAAGTCAATGGCACTTCCGATGGGGGAGGATGATCAACGATCGAAAACCTTCGTGTACGAAGGCTACGACATCATAACGCTTGAGAAGGAGTTCGAGCGCGAGTACAGGATACCAGAACCCCAAACCGCTCAAGAAGTTATTGGCTACTATGCCCGACGCATCGCTGAAGCAGTTAAGCTCCCAGCGCAATTCGCCGCACTAGCACCGAAGATCAGAGAGTTCTTCGAACACAAGGCTTTTGGACGCGACGTCGATTTGGATGATGCTCGGGTCGTGAAAGCGATGAGCACTGTGGTCGCCCATTACGTGTGTGTCGATGTGTTCAAGAAAGCGCTGCAAGCGCTCACGATCGCTGAGCAGATCCCCGAGTTGCTGGAGCCGGCGCGGCCGCTTTCGACCTGCCAACCGTTCCCGTGGTCTAGGCCGGTGTGGGAGGGCCGTAAGTGTGTTTTTAATTTGGTTGCGTGCGTAAATCCATTCGAACGGGCCTTCGCGAAGTTTCTCGACAATGCGGCTGACGTGGTGCGGTTCTCGAGCTTGCCGAGCGTGTTCGGCTTCAGTATAGAGTACACGGACAGCGTGATGAACTTGCGCCATTACGAGCCGGACTTCGTGGCGGTTGACGACCAAGGAATACACTGGATTTTGGAGACCAAAGGACGCGAAGACCTGGACGTCTTGCGCAAGGATTCCGCCGCGGCTCGATGGTGCAAAGACGCCACCGCCCTAACAAACACTCAGTGGCGATATCTAAAGGTGCCGCAAAAGCGGTACGAAGCGCTCGAGCCACGCCGACTAGCAGACCTTCAAGCCCTAGAGCCACTCGAGCTCTAGTACCAGCGAGTCGCATGCGGCCGAAGCAAGAGCGCCCATTGAGGATGGCGGAATCTCTAATCAGAGAACTCACCACTCGTGACTTCGTATGTTGCGCATAGCTTTGATTTGGAAGTTTCTTGACTCGATCGTAAGTCGATGAACTGGGACTGCGATTGCGGTCCATAGATGACCTTTCAGAGGGGATGACCTCAATCGCCCTCGATGATTATCGTCAGACTTGAGGATTTAGCTCGCGCCCGTTTCCATCACGTCATCACAAGCCGTGCGCGTTGCGACGAATGTCAGGCGAGGCAACGGTCCTGAACGAGCGAACAGCGAGATGCGCAGACTGATGCTAACTCACGCGGCAGCGATCGCCTCGGCTGCCACCCGGCATAAGATAATCACTCTTATCTTGAGCAAAGCATCCTTCGATGTCACCGCGATGGCGATGCGGCGATTACCGAGTTCGATAACGCTCAGATCGCTACGATGATAACGTAGTTGGCGAGTTCAGGCAGACAGCCTGGCTTTTGGTGATGTATGAGCAGCCACGGGCATACATCTGTCGAAACTGGCGCCATGGAACCGGTAGAACGCAAACATCCCTATAAGCGCGTCAGTAGGCAGAACTGGCTCGAGCCCGATCCGGTAAGTGCATCATTCGTGCAAAGGGACCGGCGAGATGGCACAGTGAGACAGATGGATGGAGCTGACTGGATTGATGCCGTCGTCGAAACTACAGTCTCGGCGGCTGTTCCTACCGAGGTAGCTAATGCTTTCGAGTTTGCCAAGGGCGGTTTTGGCTACGGCTACTTCTACTATCCGCTGTCGACCATCGTAGGGCAGCAGGCGCTCCGTGTCGCGGATTTCGCGGTGGACCGACTCTTCATTGCTCGCGGTATCACGCCTCGGCCCCGATCGATGGCGCGAAGGATGCAAAGGCTGCATGCGGAGAGGTTTATCGACGACGAGCAATTGCGCCATTGGGATGCCATACGCCACCTGCGGAATTCCGCTACGCATCCCGATTTCCAGCACGTCTGGTTTCCGTCCGATGCCGTGCGGACGTTCAGGCTCATTGCCGAGATGATCTCGGCGCTGCCCTGGCCGATCGATAGCGCCGCGCCACCTGGAGAAGACGCATGATCACGCTGTACCATGGAAGCGGTGCCCAAGACTTTCAGGTACTCGATGACGCGATGTCGGCTGAGCATTGGAACAAATTGCGGGGCGTTGCCATCAGGTTACTACGAACCCGCGACCGACGGCGCGCCGCGGAAATCCTCGAAGAAATCCCATTCGAACTACGCCACGGTACGAATGGATTCAACGACGACTTCGCGGTCCTCTATTGGTCAGCACCTCTGGATCGTTACGTCGAAGCATCTGAGTGGAGCGAAAGCAGGGCCGATCGCGTTCCGTTTGAGGAAATCGCGAAGGCTGTCGGTGAAGTCGCGAGTACGACCTACGTCCGCTTTATCGCCGTCGACATCAATACCGACGAGGGGCCCGCCGTTGTCGAGAACCCAAATCTTGCGATAACTACGGCTGTCGTCGAACGCGCTCTAACAGACGCCGAGCACTTGATGGTTAACACCGGCGCAACAAGCGGTGTGGATCGAGTGCACACCGCCATGCATGGCTACCTGAAGGCTGTATGCGATAAACGCGGTATACCGTACCCTTCAGATGCGAGCATTACCAAGCTCTTCAGGATTCTAAGGGAGCAGCATCCCGCATTCTCCAGTCGCGGTCCGCAGGCACAGGAGATCCAACGAGTCGTGAATGGCTTCGCTTCAACGCTTGATGCTCTCAACACAATTCGGAATCAGGCAAGTGCGGCGCACCCCAACGCGGTTCTCCTCCAAGAACCGGAGGCGATGCTGATCATCAATGCCGTTCGGACGCTACTGCACTACTTGAACGCTAAGCTTTCGTAGCCCAGAGGCGCTGGTTACGGCGCTTTTTCCGTCCAAGCAGCACCGATGCGAGTATTGCATGAGAACGTTCGCCGAAAAAAGACTCCTCAACCACGTGTTTCAATTATCGAGGCCAACCACCGCGCTAGGTCATTGCTCTCAACTCTTGGGCTATTTTTACATTGCAATAGCCGGCCAGTTTGATACAATCAACATAGGAATCTTTCACTAGACCGGCACGATTCATGAACTTCTGGAGTATCAACCGATGCTCGCTTTGAGCCGCGGCTCTTCGCCATTAGAGAAGGACACTTCGCGAGTGCTCGCGCTGCCAGAGCCCGTCGTCGAAAGCGATGACGATCGACTCATCGGCTTGTGGCTGCACGGTCGGCCCGCGACAACGAGACGCGCGTACTTGCGCGATCTTGCGGCGCTAAGCGAGTTTGCGCGCAAACCCATATCAAACATCACGCTCAACGATTTGCAGGCGTTTAGCGATTCCCTAGTGGGCGCTCCAGCCACGCGGGCTCGAATCCTCAGTTCCGTCAAGTCGCTGTTCACGTTCGCAGTCAAGATCGGGTATCTGCAGCGAAACGTGGGTGCGGCACTACGACTTCCGGCGCGGCGCAGCCGAGTCGGTGAACGCCTCTTGAGCGAGGGCGAGGTAGCGCGGCTCATCGCCGCCACTGCCAACGGCCGCGATCGCTGCCTTCTCGCCCTGATGTACGTGAGTGGTGCACGTGTAAGCGAGATCTGTAATCTCCGCTGGCGCGACGTTCAGGTGGATGGCACCGCTGGCGTTCTCTCGATCTTTGGCAAAGGCGGCAAGGAACGCTCGGTTCGGCTGACGCCGCGCTCGTGGCTCATGCTCGAACCGCTCCGTAGCGATGCCAGCCCGAGCGATTACGTCTTTCGGACGCGGACCGGCAAGGTCGACACGAGCACGGTCTGGCGCATCATGCGCGCGGCGGCGCAAAGGGCTGCACTCGAGCAGAGGCCCTCGCCACATTGGCTCCGTCACGCGGCAGCCTCGCATGCGCTCAGTCGAGGCGCATCGCTTGCACTTGTGCGGGATACGCTCGGCCACAGCTCCATTTCGACAACGAGCGTCTATGTTCACGCACGCCCGTCCGAGTCGTTGGGCGAGTACCTGGACGTATGACCTTGACGGCAACCTATCCCGCCAATCCCGAGACGCTGATCCGAGTTCGCGTTGAGAACGGCTACGCCGAAACGTACGAGGTCTTTGCGGACGACGTCGTTGCCATCCGTGACATTCTCGGCAGCTGGTACGAAGACGGATGGGCCTGCGACGATGAGACGGAAGACGCCGTCGTCAAGCTCCTGACCACAGGCCGACCGCAGATCATCTACGGCCAGGACGCGCGCTATATCTATGAGCTGGCCAAATGATGACGTCGAGTTTCGCCGTCTCACGCGACCATCCGAATGCAGTCGCGATCGTGCGGTATCTGCCTCGCTGGCAACCGTTTCGAGGTCGTGTGTATCAGGCATTAGCGCCGACGCGCGGCATGTTCCGTATGTCAGACGCCGACTTCGATCGCGCCTTCGCGGCGCACCTAGCGAAACTGGACCCGCGTAAGGTCTACGATGATCTCGGCCCCGATGCGGTGCTTCTCTGCTACGAACAGGTTGGCTATAAGTGTCATCGTCGCGCTGTCGCTGAGTACTTGGAGGCCGCCCTCGGCATCGAGATTCCGGAGCTTGGCATCCCGCGCGACCAGACGCCGGCGTACGCCGACTCGCCCGACCAGCCGCGATCGCGGAAGTCGAAGAACCAGCTCTCGTTCCTCAGGGCGCTGCTTCACGGGATGCACACCTTGTGAGCGGCCTTCTGGTGGGCGCCGCAGCGGCCGAACAGCGTGCGGAACTCGACAACGTGCTCGCCTGCTATCCGCATGGTTTCGAGCAGTACCTTGCAACAAACGGTGTTTCCGTTCGCTTTCTCGCGTCCAACGAACGTTATGCGGACGCCTCGCCCGCGCTTACGCGCTTGGGCATCGCCGTCGATGGGTGGCCGGCGCCGCCCAGCGGGCTGTTCGTCGTCGAGGAGCGCACCGCGCTCCTGCGCGGCGTCTCGCCGATGACGATCGCCCACGAGCTCGCGCATGCGTTTTGATTGCGCCCTCGGCGGCGGCATCTACGCGAGCGGCGCAGACGGCGATGTGCGCAAGACGTTCTCGGCGGCGCCATCGTTCGTAACGCCGTACGCGGCATCGGGCATCGACGAGTACTTTGCCGAATGCGTGCGCGCGTATGTCGGCGTGAACGACCCGGCATCGCCCTGGCCCGCAGCAACGCGGGAGCGACTCGCTCGATTGGACCCAGCCATGCTCGCCTTCATCCGCAATGCGTTTGCGCGCATGGCAACGGACGCGGCGTAACAGTGTTCTACCATGTTCGCGGTCGCCTCTACTGCGGCTATTGCGTTCTGCGATCGCACGGCCAGCGCGAGCGGGACGGAGCGGTTACGCTCAAGGTCGATGGTTTGGAGTGTGAACGCTGTGCTCGCTTCGGTTATCCGGCGCTGCCGCCGAAGGCTCTCGAGATACTCCGCTCGACGAAGCCCTCCGGCAGCCGGACAACGGCCATAATGACCGGAGACGGCACGATGATCCTGCGAGGCTTGAATGCCGAACCGGTGCTGCAGTCGTACGGGTTCAAGAAATCCGACGTCATCGAAGCACAACGGCGGCTACTCGAAATCGGGATTCGCCTCGACGCCGACGTCGTCGGATCGCTTCTTTGCCGCGAGCAATCCTTGCTTGAGCAGGTGGCGCGGTGAAGCCATGAGCGCCTATATCGTCGATGATGCGCACATCGACGCCTTGATCGACATCGCCAAACAGTACACGAGGCCCGGTCCGGCCGTGTGCCGCTATAAGTTCTGCTGGGCGGCGCAGCGCAACCCATTCCTATCTCACTCCCTCGATGACCAAACGGAGACCGAGATCGGCCGCATGCTGCTCGCTGAGAACGCTCGCAGCGTCGGACACCGATGCCGCGAAGTCCAGGATCCAGCCGCGCTGACTTATGTGTATCGTCCTACGAAACGCACCTACACGCCCGCTCAGGCGCTCATGGTGATCCGCGGCTATGAGTACCAGGCGTGCGAAACGGACGATTGGGACCGCACCGAGGCGCACGACTTCTGCCGTGCTCTATATCGTCGCGTTGTCGACGTCGCGATTCCGCAGGAGGACACGGACTACTGGACCGTCACGGACCGTTTTCTTGGTCGCGAAAATGTAGCGTAAGGACACCTGCGGAGATACGTGCTCTGTAAAACCCGTGCAGCCGCGTGACGCGGCTATGGGTTTCGAGCGTCTTCGAGCAGGGCCGCGAGCCCTTTCTTCACTGTTTCGATTGCGCCAGACTGAGTCAATGCCGGGTCTATCGCCACCGGAGGGCAAGATCGAAAATCCGGCTCAAGGCCCGCATACTTCTCGCTCACGCCTTCTATTGAGCGCAGGATTCGTGCACACTCGCCCAGTGTCTTGAGCGGCAGGACCGATCTCAGGTAATCAAAGTTCAGTTCGAACGAGGGGCCGCTTCTGTAATAGGAAGACCGCCAAACCGCCTTTCGCGCGTTGCGAATCAGGAAACGAGCGTTGAGGGATGGCACCGATCCGGCGCCCCCTTCGATCTCGCCACCGTTTTCACGAGAGAAGTCGACGAGCTCACGCATGAAGTCCTGTGTCGGTTCACCATAGTTGCGCAGGTTTTCAAAATACGCTTCGACGGTCCAAATCCGCCGCTGCGACTTTTGCTTTTCCGCCGCGGTCTCTTGACCGTACGTCGATGGCAAGACGACCTCGACGTCGCCATCTTTGACGTAGCCAATCTCGAGCGCGAGAAAGCGAAGATTGTCCAGCGTATGCGTGTTAACATAGGGCACGATACGCTTCAGCTCGTCAGTGATCCGGTCAACGGCAATAACCAAGGTGAAACGGCCCGCCGCGAGATTGTCGGTCACATTCGCCCGAAACTGGTCCTCGGGCCAATCCGGCGCCGACTCACCTAGTGCCCTCCGGATTGCGTCGGTAAGCGACATGCCGCTCAGGCGAGCGCTGAAGAGCCGATCGAAGTCTTCGTAACTCATTCGCCATAACCCGGAGGCGTAAGCGAGTACCTGACCGACTATGGAGCGTCGGATCTCCGAGTTTGATTCAAGTTTGCACTCGATGAGCGTGATGTCGCCCTGAGGTCCCACACCGGCGAGATCGACGGCTCCGACCTGTGGGACGCTCATTTCGTCGACAAATACCGTGCCCTCGGAACATAGGGCTAAGAGTTGCGGAGAATCACGAAGCATCGACTGGAGGGCCCCCTCGTCGCGATAGGCGTGAACCTCTGGAGAGCGCCAGGATTCGCCCTTGTGCCGAATCAGCAGTGGCCCTTGGCCTCGATTCACCCCTGGTGTCCATTCCGAGCGATGGATGGCCGTGGGCTGTGCCTTCTTGACACGAGCACCGCCGCCAGCTCGTCGCGACACTATCACGACAATATTGTCGTGGTCAAGCACGCATGAGGCCCCTTACGCTCGGCCCGTGCGACCGCGCTCGTTGGCGGAAACCTTACGTGCAGTAGCTCGGAGCGTGAAGTCGGCTCGAAATCGGCTTGGCCTTTCTCAGGAAGAAGCTGCCTATCGGGCAGGCGTCCCAGTTCGTCAGTGGCAGCGAATCGAAGCAGGTCGTGCCGGCACCGTCAGAACCCTAGTGGCTGTGGCGTCGGCACTTGAGCTCGATGTAGCGGATCTTCTTCGTCGACGAGATTAATGCGAGTTTCGACGCCCTGGCGATCGCTTCGAGTCTCCTGTCCTTGATCTAGCGGGCATCGCGCACGTCGCGAAGCGACTGCGCGGCGTGCAGGGGCCGCCCCTGCCGAGGGTCTGGGGCGAGGAGCCCCAGCGCACAGGCTTTATGGTAGCGCGGCGGTCGCTTTCGGGCATGGCTTCGCCAAGACCGTAGGTGGGCCGGCGCGCGAAGTTTGCCGTCTCACGCTTGTGGCTGGGCGAACGTTAGCGCGGCCTCACGCTCGTTCAACGCCGACTCGCTTCGCGAGCGAGCCCCAATGGCGGCCGTCGTCTTGGGCCTGCGCGAAGCAGGCTTGGATGCACGGTACCGGAGTCCATCGGTCAGCGATCCCGGCGCCCCGGGTGGCGGATTTGTCGCTCTCGTGCGACTTGACTCATTTCCCGATCGAGCAAGGGCAAAGCCGGGAAAGCACTCTTCAACGCTCGAGCCCATGAGCGACAAGGTCGTTCAGGGCGCTGACGCTTACCAAAACGCGGCGCCCCACACGCACCGCTCGAATCTTGTTCAGCCGAATCAGGCGGCGCAGCGTGGACTGGGCTAGACCGGTTGCCTGCGCGCACTCCTTGATAGAGTACGCCCGTTTTTCAACCATGACCGCAGTCTACCGAAGACACCATGACCTGGCCAACCCCGTCAAGACTCGCCGGCGCGGGTTGGCCACCCAAGCTCTCTCCTAGTATCATAGGGATCCATGGGACGCGTTCACGCAACTGAGGCCACGTCGGCGAAACTCAGGAGAAAACCGACAAAACGCCGTCGTCCGGCTCGAGAGGGCAGCCTAGTCGAAGTCAAGGATGGGGTGTGGCGGCTCCGGGCGACCATTCCCGGCGAGCGGAAGCAGCTGCGTCGCACGATTCGGGGCAACCAGACTGAGGCGAAGCTGGCGCTGAGAAAGCTCTTGGCGGAGGCAGAGGCGACCGAATGCCCAGATCTCCGTCTCACGGTTGCGATGCTTGCGCGTCGTTGGCTCGAAATGGCGCGGCTGCGCGTGGGGCAACGCTCCGCCGCTGCATACGAGCAGCACATCGAGCTCTATATCATACCGAAGCTGGACCCGCGGGGCGCGTACTCGACATCCGAGCTTCGCGAGCTTCGAAGGTTGCGCGAGGCCCGTGCGGCTCGTCCCCTCGAGCCTTCACAGGAGCAGCGGCTCAGTGAGTTGGAACCCCGTCACGGGACAAAGCGCATCCGCGACCTTCGATTGCAGCACATCGAGGATGCACTGCGTGAGTGGATACGATCCTCTCGGAACGATGGCGAAGCCGGTCACCTGTCTCAGCGAACCGGGCATCACATCTATACGACGCTTCGAGCAATCCTTCGCTGGGCGGTCGCGACAAGGCGACTGGCATACGATCCGAGTCTTGGGGTCGACCCGCCGCGGGTCGAACGTCGCGAAATCGCTTCGGTCAGCATGGAAACTATAGAGGCGTTGCTGAGGGCCGTCGAAGGCACGGAGCTCCAGGCTCCGATCGCCGCTGCCGTCGGAACCGGCCTTCGTCGCGGTGAGCTGCTCGGATTGCGCTGGACGGACATCGACTTCGAGGCTGGGCGCCTTACGGTGCGCCGGAGTATCGAGGTCGTCAAGAACGCTCTGGGACGCTACGAACGACGCGAGAAGCCCCCGAAGACTGTGCGCAGCGCTCGCACCATTGCGCTCGCGCCATCCGTGATCGCGGTGTTCCGGCGCCAACGTGCCGAGCAGCTGCAGCGCCGGCTTCTCTTGCAGCTCCCGCGCGATGATGGCGCCTATATCTTCGATCGTGCCGACGGGGCGCCGTGGGACCCGGGAGCGTTCTCATTGTTGTTCGCGCGCCTCTTGAAGAGAACGACGCTTCCACATTTTCGGTTCCAAGATCTACGGCATACGTTCGGAACCACGAGCCTGTTCGCCGGTATCGACTTGAAGACGGTTTCAGTTAGCATGGGTCACGCAGACATTGCGACGACCGCCAACATCTACGTGCACGTTCTTGAGCAAATGCAGGAGCGCCACGCAAGCAAGGTCGAGGCAGTCATGGGCGATGCGCTCGCCCCGGCAGTGGGCGACCCCAAGCAGACATTCGCCATGGAACGTAAGTCACGTGTAAGTCACGGCGGGGGTAGCATGGCGAAAAACGCCCGTCAAATAAGGCGAATCGATTTAGCGCCAACGGGAATCGAACCCGTCTTTCCGCCTTGAAAGGGCGATGTCCTAACCGATAGACGATGGCGCCGTGGGTCGGCTGAGAGCTTGGCGCCCGGGCGGCGCGCGGCCTGCGCGCGATTGGTGGGCCTGGCTGGATTCGAACCAACGCGCAACCAGTTATGAGCCGGCCGCTCTACCGCTGAGCTACAGGCCCCAAAACGCGAGCGACGTTGCATTTCAGGCGGCGGTGGAGTCGTTCCCCCTTCGGCGCGCGCAGAAGCTATGCTCCTCGGTCGCGCGTGCAGTTGTCATCAGCGACCGCCGAATACCATGGATCGTGCAACACCCACTGGCCGCCGACCTCCTGCGTGCGGATCATCTCGAACGAATCGTTGCCGAATGAAATGAAGGTCACGCGACCCTTCTCGAGCGCGTCGTACATCGTGTCCCCCGGCGTTGCGGGGAAGGTGACGCCCTCGAACTCCCAGAGCTGTCCCTGCCATGGACCCGCGGTTCCACGAAAGCGCTCGCGCTGCAATGCCGGTTCGTCGAGGGTCCACGTCGCACTTTGCGCGTCGTACGTGAACTCCGCATCGGTTTCACGGCCCGTCCCCGACGGACCGTAGACGTACCGCATCGACATCCCGCCCGGGTGAGCTGTAAAGACCGCGCGCCCGCTCCACGCGTGGCTGGCGGCTTCGCACGTCCATTCGCCTGGAAGGGTGAACGCGCGATCCGAAGGTGCGGCGATGAGATTGCTCAAGAGCAGCGCGGGCAGCATCTCGCTCCCGGAGACTTCGGCCCCGGGGCCGATGCCTCCCACGTTCAGCAGCCGGAGCGCTCCGGAACTCCGGAGAAGCGCTGCGCGATCCATGCCGCCGCATCGTCGTCGGCGGTCGCCAAGATCGAACCGTGTGTCGCGGAGATATACGCCTTGAACGTCACCGGCGCTCCGTTGCGGCACAAGCGGTCGCGCAGGTCGGCGGTATTCTCCGACGGGACCATCGAATCGGCCACGCCTTGCAGCAGCAGCGTGGGAACGATGATCGTGAAGTTCTCCGGACTGTTCGCGATGAGATCGTCGTACAACGCGTTCACGTCGGCCGACGGGCGGAAGATCGCCTCGGGAACGATATCCTTCCAGCCCGAGTTGTCGACCAGATCGTCGATGCATCGCTGTTGCAGCTCCGGCATCAAACGTAGCGCCTCCGGCGTCAGCATCTGGGAGAGAACGATGCGCGGATCCGCGGTCGAGAACCCGGCAACCATCAGCGCCAGATACGAGTAGTAACCGTTGGGCGTGTCGTCGGTGACGGCATTCTGCAGCATATATTGCAAGCGTGAAGCCGGTGCATACGCGACGGCTCCGAGCAAATCCAAGTTCGGTTCCCATTGCTGGCCGAGGGCCGCGGTCGCGAGCGCGGCGGTGCCGCCCTCCGAGTGCCCCATCACGACCCACCGCCGGCCGATCTGCGGATCGATCTCGCGCGCCGCCACCACGATGTCCGTCACGTCTCGAGCCGCAGAGGTCGCGACGAAATAGGGATGGATGCCCGGCGTCCCGTTGCCTTCGTAATCGGTTTGCGCGACGGCGTATCCGCGCCGCACGAAGCCGTCGAGCATTCGTTGCTCGACGTTCGGCACGGTGGAGCGTGACGGCGCGCATTGCGGCGCATCCCCGGTCGTTCCGTGCGCCCAGCTGATGACAGGCCAGCCGCCCGAAGGCGGCGCTCCCGCCGGAATCGCGAGCGTTCCTGAGACCGCGACGAAGTTTCCACTCGCAGCGACCGTTTCGTACAAGATGCGATAGTTCGCCGATGCGGATGCTAAAGCAGGACCGCCCGTGAATGGTCTTGCCCAAATGACGGCGCCGTCGAGGTGTGCCGGCAACGGGCTAGGCGGATCGTAGAACGCGTCGCCGGGCGGACCGGCCGGAATCGGCGTTGCGCCGCTCGCGACCGCAACGGCGAAGAGGAGCGCCTCAAGCATGCTCGGAGAGCTGCTTGAACGGCTGAACTCCGGCGTACGACGCGGCTTCGCCCAACTGCTCCTCGATCGCCATCAAGCGGTTGTACTTGGCGATGCGGTCGCTGCGCGACAGCGAGCCGGTCTTGATTTGGCCGGCGGCGGTTGCAACGGCGATGTCGGCAATCGTGGAGTCCTCGGTTTCTCCGGAGCGATGCGAGATGGTCGTCGCGTAGCCGGCTTTGTGCGCGGCATCGATGCAATCGAGCGTCTCCGTCAGGCTGCCGATCTGGTTGGGCTTGATGAGGATCGCGTTGGCAACGCCTTCGCGAATGCCGCGTTCCAAGATCGCAACGTTGGTGACGAAGATGTCGTCGCCGATCAACTGCACGCGGTCGCCGAGCGCCTGCGTGAATCGCTGCCAACCGCTCCAATCGTCCTCGGCGAGCCCATCTTCGATCGCGACGATCGGGTAGCGATCGATCAAGTCGGTGTAGAGGGCGATCATCGCCTGCGAGGAGATGCCGTGCGACTTGTCGAGCGCGAAGTACTTGCCGTCTTGATAGAACTCGCTCGAGGCCGGATCGAGCGCGATCGCGACGTCCTTCCCGGGCCGGTAACCCGCTCGCTCGATCGCGCCGACGATGAGATCGAGTGCCTGCTGCGGCGTCTCGAGCGGCGGTGCGTAGCCGCCTTCGTCGCCTACGAGCGTCGAAAGATGTCCTTCGTGCAGAAGCGCGTGGAGCGCGTGAAAGACCTCGGCGCCGTAGCGCACCGCTTCCGTAATGCTCGGCGCGCCGAGCGGCACCAGCATGCATTCCTGAAACTGCAGCGCACCCTCCGCGTGCTTGCCGCCGTTGATGACGTTCATCATCGGCACGGGGAGCATCGCCGCCGAGGGACCGCCGATGTAGCGAAATAACGGTAGCGAGAGGCTCGCCGCCGCGGCGCGCGCGACGCCGAGCGAGACGCCGAGGATGGCATTCGCGCCAAGGCGCGCCTTGTTCGGCGTTCCATCCAGCTCGATCATGCGCGTATCGATCTCTCGCTGCGCCGTCGCGTCGAGCCCTTCGAGCGCGGGACCGAGCACGTCGTTCACCGTCTCCACCGCGTTGCGCACGCCTTTGCCACCATAGCGCGATGCGTCGCCGTCGCGCAACTCGACCGCTTCGTGCGAGCCGGTCGAGGCCCCCGACGGCACCATCGCCTCCTCGACGGCGCCGAAACTCGTCGCGACGCTGACCGCGAGCGTCGGGTTTCCGCGAGAGTCGAGTACCTCGCGACCGTGCACGCCTTCGATCAGTGGCCGCCCGCCGCCGCGCAGCGAGTCGAGAGACATCAGTCGTGAATCCAGCGCTCGAGATCGTGCCGCCGCGAAACGAAATCGAAGTCCTTGAAGAAGATCTCCAACTCGCGGCGCGCGCTCTTTTTGCCGTCGCTGCCGTGCACGAGATTGCGCCCGATCGTCTGCGCGAAGTCGCCGCGAATCGATCCCGGCGCCGCCTTGAGCGGATCCGTCGCGCCGATCAGTTGACGGCAGCCGTTGATCGCATTCTCGCCCTCGACGGCGAGCGCGACCAACGGACCGCTCGTGATGAAGCCGACGAGGTCTTCGAAAAACGGTTTGCCGTCGTGCTCTGCGTAATGGGCGCGAGCGCGATCGCCGTCGAGCTGCATCATCTTCATCGCCGTGATGAGGTAACCGCGCCGTTCGATACGTGAAACGATTTCCCCGACGAGGCCGCGCGATACGGCATCGGGCTTGCAGAGGATCAGGGTCGTCTCGATGGCCATGGCTCGCAGGTGCGACGCGTGCGGCGCGTAAGCCTGCACGCTCATGTCCTCCCACCCGTACGCCGGTGTCGAGCGCGCCCTTGCGGGAACGCGCTTCGCGCGCATCATCTACGTCGAGCGTACCGGCAGCACGAACAACGATGCGGCCGCTCTTCTTGACGACGACGGCGCGCTCGGGACGACGATCGTCGCCGACGAGCAAACGAGCGGCATCGGACGCAAAGGACGAGCTTGGCTTGCGCAACGCGGAAGCGCGCTGCTCTTCACGACGGTTCTCCCGCGCGAGTTGCTTGCGGAAGACCTTTGGAGCGTCCCGTTTTGGACGGCCCTCGCTGTGCGCGACGCGCTCGCGACTTGCGGCGTGCGCAGCGAACTGCACTGGCCGAACGACCTCCTGCTCGACGGAAAAAAGCTCGCGGGAATTCTTTGCACCTCTCGCATCATCGGCGATCGCGCGCGCGCCGGCTGCGGCGTCGGGATCAACGTGCATCGCGGGCGCGGCGCCGACGCGAGGATCGCCCCGCCGCCCGCCTTTTGCGACGACGCTACGCCTGTCGAACGTGCCGCGCTGCTCGCGCAAATCCTCAACCTCTTCGAAATGCGGCTCGCGCTGCTCGACCTCCCGGAGCAAATCGCGCGTCGCTGGGAACGTGAGGCGGGGTTGCCCGGGCGCCGCTACCGCTTGCTGCGTGACGGTGAGACGGCACCGTTCGAGGCCACCGCGATTGCACTCCAGACCGGCGGCGGGCTCGTCGTCGAACTCGACGACGGAGCCCGCGAAACGATCGCGCTGGCGGATGCCCGCGCGTTACGCTGAGGCGCCCGCTTTCACGACGCCGCCGAGCGCGACGCCGCTCCCCGAGAGCGCGGAGGTCGCCTGCAGTTCCGACGCGCCGTCGATCGTCAGGCAGAGATTTGCCGCCGAGTCGACGCCCGGCGGCTTGGGGATCATCTTCGCCGAAACGCCGGCGTCCTTGAGCGTCTTGGTCGCGATCATCGCGTCCGCATTGCTCGCGAAGACGAGGATGACCTCAGGCATCGGCACCGCTACGACCCCGATTCCCCCGTGACGATCTCGTTCAGGCCCTCGGCGACGTCGTTCAACTCGGCGACGCGGTCCACGGCTTGCTGCATGCGGTTCGACATCTCCGTCGCGAGCGTTTCGATGACGGTGACGTCGCTTTCGACTTCGGCGTTGAGCCTCTTCAAATCGTCGAGCTTCGCCGGTGAATCGGCACCCTTCGACATCTCATCGATCAACGCGCCGCTGCGCTTCACGGCTTGCTTCGTTGCCGAAACGTGATCGCCCGAGACCTCGCTGCCGACGATCAGCACGCCCAGCTCCTTTGCCGTCTCGCGAACCTTTCGGCTTTGCTCCACGAGCGTTTTTGAAAGCCGCTGCACGATCGGGATGGCGAGTGCGAGCACGAGGATCATCGCGAGAACGCCCCACAAGATGAGAGCCTCCGTCGTGTGCTTCGTGATGTCGGTGATCTGCGCCATCGGTAGCCCGTACCACGCGGCACCGACGATATGGTTCTGATCGTCGAGGACCGGATCGATCCGCGCCAAATAGAGCGTGCCGCCTTCCGAATCGGAGCCGACGTACGGCTGCCCGTTGCGAATCGCACCATCGGCACTCGGAGCGATGACGTCGACCACACGCGTCCCGTCGGGCGCCTGGATCGAGCTGGAGACGATCGTGTCGCCCTCCAGCAGCGCCGATGCGCCGCCGATCGATCTCGTGGCCTCGTCGACGAGATCGTACTCGTGGTTCAGCAGAACGCCGCCGTAGAGAACGCCGATCGTCCGTAACTGTTGGTCGCTGATCGGCGCGGCAGCGACGAGTGCGAGGCCGCGACCCTGATGCCCGACCTGCAAGGCGAGGCCTTCGCCTTGCAGCAGCGACGGCGCGAGCAGGGCTGCGGTACTTACGGTTTCGCCGCCGAGCGCGCGGGCAACGACCGGATCGTTTGCAAGCGATCCCCCGGCGGTCGAGTGCGCGCGCGCGATCACGTGTCCGGAGAGATCGGTGACGGTGAGGAACGACACGTCCGAGGTGCCCGCGGTATTCGCGAGTTCGTTGCGCAAGCTCGTCGCATCGTGTGATTGCAGGGCGTTGCGAACCGTATCGCTCCCGGCCTCTTGCGCGACCAACTGTCGGATCTGATCCTTCCGCGCGGCGAGATAACCGCCGAAGGCGCTCGCGCCGCCCGTGACCTCGGTCGTTCCGAGTTCGTAGAGATCGTGCGCGAGGACGGTCCGTGCTGCGATCAAACTACAGAGAAAGATCAGGACGACGGCCCCGACCATCGCGCCCAACAGGCGAGTGCGTAGGCTCAGCTTCATTCGTGCTCTCCCTTTCCGTTCTCGCTTACCTTGAAGCGACCGAGGTGGTCGTCGATCCGCTCCGCCAGCGCGTGCATCTGCTCGATCGATCCGAGCATGCGTTGCGATGCTCCCGTCACCTCTTGATTCACGTACGTCAGCACTTCGACGGACGAGGCATTTTTTTGCGATATCGACGAGATGTCCGAGAAGGCCTGATTCACGCCGTCGGATTGGCGGGTCATCGATTGCGTGGCATCGAGGTTCAGCGCGACCGATTTCGTGATCTCGCCGATCGAATGGATGACCAACTGCGAGTTAGCGCTCATGGCGCGCGCGACACTGCTGATCTGGCCGATCTGCTCGTTTGCTGCGAGCACCGCGGCGACGATCTGCCCGAGCGCTCCCGAAGCGGAGGTCGTGCTGGTCACGCCGGCCTCGACGCGTTCCATCAGGCGCTGCATGGCACCCACGACGTCGGCGATAACACCTTGCGTTTCGGCGATGTGCGCGGCGATCTCTTTGGTTGCCGCAACGCTGCCGTCGGCGAGCTTGCGGATCTCGTTCGCGACGACGGCGAACCCGCGCCCGTGCTCGCCCGCGCGCGCCGCTTCGATCGCTGCATTGAGCGCGAGCAAATTCGTCTGCTCGGCGATCCGGTCGATCACTTTGACGATGTCGCCGATCTGCTCGGAGTTCGTGCCGAGTTGCCGGATGTCGCCGGCGAGATCGTCGATCGTCGACGCGATCGTCTGCATTCCATCGGTAATCGTTCCGATGGCGCTGCCGCCGCGTTCTGCGGTCGCCGAGGTCTCGCGCGAGATCGACGAGAGCGCGTCCACCTGCCCGGCGACCTGCTCGATCGAACTGGCCATGTTCTCGACGGCGAGCGCGGTCTGATCGAGGCTGCGCGTCTGCTCCTCGGCAGCGGCGGCGATCGAGGAGATGGCCTCGCTCAGCGCCAGCACTTTGCGCGTCGCCTCCTCGACGATGCGCTGCTGATCGGCAATGCCATCATTGAGTTGCTCGTGCGCGACCGTCGCGCCGCCCATGACCGCGAGCGACGTCGAAGCCGTTCCCCGCAGGTCGGATCCGGCGTTCGCGAGTTCTGCCGCGTGCACGGAGAGCTGCGCGAGAAAATCTCGCATGCCGAGAATGAGACGGTTGAGCGCCCGCGCGAGATCTTGCAGCGGTGCATCCGAGACCGCGATGCGCTTCGTGAAGTCGCCTTGGTAGACGTCGCGCAGATCGGAGACGACGGCGAGCAGCGCGTCGCGCGGGAGCGGCAGCGCCGCGAGTTCCGGCGCGGCATCGGGCGGATCGCGGAAAATCAGGCTGACGACGGTTCCCGCGACGATCAAAGGAAGCACGGCGAGCGTCGGATCGGTGCCGTGGTTCGCGAGGCGAACCGCCAATCCCGAGAGCGACGCGGCGATCGTGGCGACCAGTCCGTAGGGCATGCCCAGGACCGCGGCGGTCAGGGCGATCAGGGGCACGACGAGGATTTCCATCGCCGTGCCGGCCGCAAACCATGCGAGCGCCGCACAGAGCGCCGCCGCAAGGCCGCCGAGCAGGACGCGAACCTGCGGGGTCACGTGCACGCGCATTCCGCTAACTCCGGGCACGGCCGACGCGCCGGTCGCAGGTTTCGCAGAAATACGACGTCTTGTTATCGGTTTCAAAGATGGAGTTCGAATAATACATGCCGCAGCGCGCGTTGAAGCAATGCTTCAGGCCGAACACGTGGCCCAACTCGTGCACGCTTTCTTTGAGCGCCCGTTGGAAGAGCAGATTGGCGTCGGGCTCTTCGCCGTAGAACTCCTGGCGAAGGCGATGCAACGACACCGTCGCGACGGATTGCGCCTCATCGGCGTCGCCGAAGATGAAGCGGTGCGACGTCTTGTAGAGATCGAACTCCGTGAGCACGAGCAGCGTGCCGTCGTGCTCGGGATGCGCGTTCAAGACCTTCGAGGTTAGCGTGGTGAGGAAGAGTTGCCCGCGGGTGACGTTGAGCGAACTACGCGGGAGCGCGAGGCTGCGCTCGACGACGGCACGAGCGAGGAAGCGTTCTTCGACGCAGAGGGCGAGGCGGTCGAGAAAGGCGCCGTCGACGGCATTGACGGGAACGATGCGAATCTTCGACTCCATCCCGAGTAGATGCTTTCTACTCCTCCGGCCGGAAAACTTGTCGGCGCCTGCGAAGGCGAGCGAGAATGATCCTCGGCATCGGCCTGGACCTCGCGGAGGTCGAGCGCTATCGCTTCGACGAGCGCGCCCTGGCGTGGTTCGGGCGAAAGATCTATACGGAGGAAGAGATGGCCTACGCGCTGCGTCGCCGCAACGTCGCGGAGCGCCTCGCCGGGTTCTTTGCCGCGAAGGAGGCGACGCGCAAGGCCTTCGGTCACGCCATTCCATGGCGACGGATCGGCGTGACGCACGAGCGCGGTGGAAAACCCGCGATTCTCCTCTCCGGCGGCGCGGAGCGTTTGATCGCGCTGCGCGGCGTTCGGGCGATTCATCTGACGATCACGCACACGCCCGCGACGGCGGCCGCCGTCGTCGTGCTCGAAGCATGATCTACGTTCTCACGGCCGAGGAGATGCGCGCCGCGGATGCCGCCGCCGGCCAGGTCGTCGGCAGGGAGACGCTGATGCGCAACGCGGGCGAGCGGGTCGCCGCGATGGTGCGCGTCCTCGCTCCGAGCGGAGGCCGCGTCGTCGCGTTTGCGGGCCCGGGGGACAACGGCGGCGATGCCTTCGCCGCCCTCGCCGCGCTCGACGCTTCCTATGATCGCGCGCTCTACGCGCAAGCGGCACCGAAGCCGTCGGCGGCGCGGAGCGCGGCCGAGCAGCGAGCGCGCGAGGCGGGCATCGTCGTGCAGCCGCTGCCGGAACGCGAGGAGGAGGCTGTCGCGGCAACCGTGGGCGCGGTGCTGGCAATCGATGCGCTCTTTGGGACCGGCGCGCGCCTGCCGCTAGAGGAGCGTTACCGTGCCGCGGCGCGGGCCCTCGACGCGCGCCGTCTCGACGTGCTCGCCGTCGACATTCCGAGCGGCATCGACGCGGACGCCGGCGCGGCGGACGAGGGCGCCGTGCGCGCGACGCAGACGCTGACGCTCGCGGCGCTCAAGCCGGGGTTGTTGTTCATGCCCGCGCGCGAGAACGTCGGCGAACTCTGGTGCGCGCAGATCGGCATCGAGGACGCGACGCTGGCCGCTCACGCGCGGAGATTTGCCGCGCTCGACGACGATGCGTTCGGGCGGCTGATCCCAAAGCGCGAGATCGAGTCGGATAAGCGGGGTGCGGGCGCGCCGCTCGTCATCGCGGGGTCGCGTCAGTTTCCCGGCGCCGCGGTCCTCTGCGCGCTCGGCGCGGCGCGCGCCGGCGCGGGCTATGTCACGGTAGCGGCGCCGGCCTCGATCGCCGCGATCTTGCACGGACACCTCGTGGAGCAGGTGGTGGTCGAACTGGAGGACGAGGGGCCGCCGGAGCGCGTCGTCGAGACGCTGTGCGATATCGCACGCCGCAACTCGGCAATCGCAATCGGCCCCGGACTCGGGCTGGAGGATCGCGTCGGCACGATCGTTCGCGAGACGATCGCGCGCACGCAGCTGCCGGTGGTCGCCGATGCAAGCGCGCTCTTCCATTTGGCAAAACATCTCGACGCATTGCGTCCTTCGACAGGCTCAGGACAGGCTCGCGTCGTCTTGACGCCGCACGCGGGAGAGTTCGCGCGTCTCTCGGGAAAGGGAACCGTCAAGGCAGGCGAGCGCGTGACGCGCCTGCGCGAGTTCGTCGACCGGACCGGCATTACGACTCTGCTCAAAGGCCTCGACACGCTCGTCGACGACGGCACGACGACGTTCGTCAACACTACCGGCACGAACGCGCTCGCCACCGCCGGTACCGGCGACGTGCTGACCGGCATCATCGCCACGCTGCTTTCGCAAGGTCTCTCGCCGTTCGACGCCGCGCGCGCCGGGGCGTACTGGCATGGCCTCGCCGGTCAACGCGCCGCAGCGCGCCGCCGGGTCGGCGTCATCGCTCGCGACATCATCGATGCATTGGCCGACGCGATGCCTGCGGTGCCGGCGCAGGCCGGCATTCGACGAATCTTCTAGCGCGCGACCACCTTAGGTCGCGTGCACCGGAATCGTCACCGGGGGCAATCCCTGGGCCGGCCATATCTGCAGGAGCGCATCGCCGCGTGCCAGCGTGAACGTGAAATCCTCCGTCCCGCCGATGGTGACCGTTCCGACTGCCGGCTCCGCGAAGCGCCTCACCGCCGGGAGATCGGCACCGTCCACCGCAACGGGCCGCCACTCGAGCGTTTGACTCCCGGAGCTGAGCGAGACGATGACGTTGGTCCAAAACGTGGTTATGTTGATGAAGCGTAGTCGCTGCGGAACGCCGGCTCGAACGCGCAGCGGCTGCGGCTGGAGAACGCCGTTGACGAAGATCTTCAACCCGTCGGCGAGGCTGTGCGTCGTCGTAATGGTAAAGATGTGATCCGTTGCCGGATCGAATCGCTCGCCGGGGTCCAACACGATGAGCGGTCCGGCCAGGCCCGCGCGCAACTGATAGACGTCGTCCATGTGCGTGTGGTAGATGAACGTGCCGGCCCGCGGCGGAACCAGGCGCGCCTCGAACGTCTGGCCGGGATCGATCATCGGCTCGAGCCGATCTCCTTCACCGCTGTAGCCTGCTACGCCGTCATAGTAGCTATCTTGCAGTTCAATCCCGTGCCAATGAACCGACGTCGGTTCTTGCAACCGGTCGGTAACGTCAATTGCGACGCAGACGCCACGCGTCAACACGATCGGCGGCCCCACCGCGCCGAGTTCCGTGACGGTCTTGCCGCCGTCGTCGAGCACGTACCTGAAGGAAGGGGCATCAGGACGGTCGTCGGGCGCCGGTTCGACGAGCAGTCCAAGCCGCCGCGCGACCGGCGGTTCGACGATCGCGCGCATGCGCGGAGCGCGCACCGCTATTGCCAGAATGAGGCCACCCATGCCGGCGCGCCGCAAGAAATGATTCTCATCCTCGTCACCGCTGATCGCCGGCTTGCCCCGCAGCATCTCGGAGATCGGGAGATGCCCCATCGTGTGATACGTCAGATGGCAGTGGAAGAGCCAGTTGCCCACGCGTGATGCCTTCCACGTCATGGTGAAGGTGCCGCCGGGTTCGACGAGTTCGGTCACTCGACGATCCCGATCCGAATCGCGTCGATAGATCACGTCTTCGACCCCGTCGCCGCGTGAATCGACGCGGAAAAAGAAGCCGTGAAGGTGCAGCGGGTGTCCTCCAGCGCTGGTATTGATCACGCGCCAGTGAACGCTCGCGCCCTGCCGGTACGAGAGACGCTCGGTATGCGGCCATGTTCTACCGTTGATGACATCGAGTTCGTACGCGAAATCCGGCGCGCCGGTTGCATCGAGAACATTGAACCACTGGCCGATCACGAAGATGCGGTCGTGCGGCGTTTGCGTCGCGTTTGGCGGGTCGACGACGAAGGCGCCGCTGAGCTGCGAATCCGAACGAAAGCGGTGATCGACCGCGGAGCCGGTCGTCGACGCCCAATAATAGTACGTTCCTACGGCGCCGGCGCGAAATCGGATGACGCGAGTTTGCGCAAATGGAACGTCGAATGGCCGGTCGCGCAACGCCGGGCGATCCATCAAGCCGTGCACCGTCAACGCCGAACCCGGAATTGCGTTGTGAACTCGAGCGATCACGACCGTTCCCAGAGGAACGCGGATCACCGGGCCCGGGATCTGAGGCGCCTCCCCAGTTTGCGCAAAGGCTTGCATCGGAACCGCATCACCGCTCGGGCCGTCGGGGTACCACCTGCCCCAGCGCGCGTCCAGCGACAGATGCAGCACATGACCAACGCGGAGACCGGCCGGCAGACGGTTGTCGTTCGCGCGAATCGCCGGTGCCTGCGGCGTGGCACCACCCGCCGTCAGGCGGGATGCAATCGCAAACGCGGCAATCGAGAAACCGAATGCGAAAAGAAAGAAGCGTCTCATAGAACCCCTCGGAGAGTATGCTGTCAGAGGCACGCTTCCCTAGCCGACGAGCCTTTTTAGCTCCTTTTCGTCGATGACCGTGATGCCGAGCTTTTCGGCCTTGGCAAGTTTGCTGCCCGGATCGTCTCCGGCGACGACGTAATCCGTCTTCTTGCTGACCGAGCCGGTGACTTTGCCGCCCGCGCCTTCGATCAACTCGGTCGCCGCTTCGCGCGCGAGGCTCGGCAGCGTCCCGGTGAGCACGAAGGTCTTCCCGGCGAGCGGACCATCCGAAGCCCGCGCACGCTTGGGCGCGGACGTCACGACGCCGGCCTTGCGCAAGGCGATCGATCATCGCGCGATTGGCCTTCTGTTCGAAGAAGAGCGCCACGCTCGCCGCCAACTCCGGGCCGATGCCGGTGCTGCGCTGCAGCTCCTCTTCGCTCGCAGCCTCGATCGCGTCGATCGAGCCGAAGTCATCGGCGAGAATCTGCGCCGTCTGCTCACCGACGAAGCGGATGCCGAGGCCGGTGAGCAGCCGCGCAAGGCCGCGTTGCTTCGAACGCTTCGATCGACTCGAGCAGCTTCGCGACGGCTCTTCTCGCCCGTGCGCGGCACGCTGCTCGAGTGCCTTCGCATCGAGCGCGTACACGTCGCTGATGTCCTCGACGATCCCTCGCGACGTCAATTCGCCGGCCATCACGTCGCCGAGGCCTTCGATGTCCATCGCGCCGCGCGAAGCGAAGTGGCGCACGCGCTCGAAGACCTGCGCGGGGCAGGCCGCGTTCGTGCAGCGGGACATCGCCTCGCCTTCGGGCCGGTCCGCGTCCGAGCCGCAAACCGGACAACGCGTGGGCATCTTGAAGATGCGCTCTTTCCCCGTGCGCTCCTCGACGATCGGCCCGATCGACGCGCGGGATCACGTCGCCGGCGCGCGTGACCGTCACCGTATCGCCGATGCGGATGTCGTGCTTGGCGATGTAGTCGGCGTTGTGCAGCGTCGCGTTCTTCACCGTCACGCCGCCGATCTGCACCGGTTCGAGGATCGCATAGGGATTCAGCGAGCCGGTCCGTCCGACGTTGATCGCGATCTCGCGCAGCTTCGTGCGCGCTTCTCGCGGCTTGAACTTGAAAGCGATCGCCCAGCGAGGGTTGCGCCCGACCGCGCCGAGGCGTTGTTGTATCGCGAGATCGTCGACCTTAACGACGACGCCGTCGATCTCGTAGTCGAGGCTGTCGCGTCGCTCCTCCCATTGCTCGCAGTATGCCGCGACCGCTTCGAATGTCTCGCAGCGCGCGATGTTCGGATTGACGTCGAAGCCCATCTCTCTGAGATACTGCAGCGTCTCCCACTGCGTCGCCGGCCCCTTCGTGCCCTCGGGCAAGGCGTACGCGAAAAACGAGAGGCGGCGTTGCGCGGTCATGTTCGGGTCGAGTTGGCGCACGCCGCCGGACGCGGCGTTGCGCGGGTTCGCGAAGAAGGGCAGCCCCGCTCGCTGACGCGCTTCGTTCAACTTCGCGAAATCGCTCTTGCGCAAGTACGCCTCGCCGCGCACCTCGAGTTCGGCCGGCGCCTTCCCTTCAACCGCAGCGGGATGGTCTTGATCGTGCGTAAGTTCGCGCGTCACGTCTTCGCCGATGCGCCCGTCGCCACGCGTGCCGCCGCGCTCGAAGACGCCGTTCCGGTAGCGCAGGGCAATGGCGAGGCCGTCGATCTTCAACTCGCACACGTACGCGACGTCTGCTCCCGCGAGCCTGCGCACGCGCTCGTCGAACGCGCGCAGTTCGTCTTGCCCGAACGCATTTGCGAGGCTCAGCATCGGAGCGCTGTGCTCGTAGGGCGCGAAAACGCTCGGCAGCCGGAGCTCCGACGCGCTGCGTCGGCGAGTCGGCGGTGCGTAGCTCCGGGTGCGCCGTCTCGAACTCGACGAGTTCGCGGAGCATCGCGTCGATACTCGGCATCCGTGATCGCCGGCTCGTCGAGCACGTAATAGCGCACGTTCGCCTCTTCGAGACGCGCGCGCAGCTCCGCCGCTCGCTCCTCGGCCTTCATGCCTCGATTCTCGACGCGCTCGCTCTTGGCCAAGTCGTCGAGAACGCGGAGGTTCTCTCGTTCCAGATCTTCGAGGCGACGAACATCCGGGAGATGATGCCCGACGGCGCGCTGGTCGCGCAGCACCGGCACCAGGTACGCACCGGTATACGACGCTCGGTTGGCCGATAGTTCCTCGGGCGTGCCGACGCCGACGACCGTGCCGCCGCGATCGCCGCCTTCCGGGCCGAGGTCGATCAAGTAGTCGGCGGTCTTCACGACGTCGAGATTATGCTCGATCACGAGCACGCTGTTGCCGGTCTCGACCAGACGCTGCAGCACCTCGAGCAGTTTGTGGATGTCGGCGAAGTGCAAGCCCGTCGTCGGCTCGTCGAGCACGTAGAACGTGCGGCCGGTCGAGCGGCGCGACAACTCGGTCGCGAGCTTGACGCGCTGCGCCTCGCCGCCGGAGAGCGTCGTTGCCGGCTGCCCCATCTTGATGTAGCCCAGGCCGACGTCGCAGATCGTCTTGAGCTTGTTGTGAATGCGCGGAATGGTCGCGAAGAACTCGTTCGCTTCGTCGACGCGCATCTCGAGCACGTCGGCGATCGACTTGCCCTTTGTATTTCACCTCGAGCGTCTGCGCGTTGTAGCGCTTGCCTTTGCAGACTTCGCACGGCACGTAGACGTCGGGGAGGAAGTGCATCTCGATCTTGATGATCCCGTCGCCCTGGCAGGCCTCGCAGCGTCCGCCCTTGACGTTGAACGAGAAGCGTCCCGGCGTGTAGCCGCGCATCTTCGATTCGGGCACGAGCGAGAACAGCTCGCGAATGGAGTCGAAGGCGCCGGTGTACGTCGCCGGATTGCTCCGCGGCGTGCGCCCGATCGGCGACTGGTCGATGACGACCAGCTTGTCGAGTTGCGTCCGTGCCCTTCACCGTCCCGTAGGTAGCCGGCGCGCCGCGTTGCTCGTGGTGCAGATGCTGATTGAGCGCGCGGACGAGCACCTCGTTGACGAGCGTCGACTTGCCGCTGCCGCTAGCGCCGGTGACGGCGCAAAAGACCCCGACGGGAACGCGGACGTCGATGCCGCGATGTTGTTGGCGGTTGCCTTGCGGATATCGAGCCAACCGCGCGGCTCGCGGCGGTGCTTGGGGATCGGGATGAACTTGCGCCCCGAGAGATAGGCGCCGGTCTGCGGAGCGCGGATCTCGCAAGATCTCGTCAAGCGTTCCGACGGTCGAGATCTCGCCGCCCTCGGCGCCGGCGCCCGGACCGATGTCGACGATGACGTCGGCCGTGCGCATCGTGTCCTCGTCGTGCTCGATCACGATGAGCGTGTTGCCGAGATCGCGCAGCGTCTTCAGCGTCGCGAGCAGACGATCGTTGTCGCGCGGATGGAGCCCGATCGACGGTTCGTCCAAGATGTAGAGCACGCCGACGAGTGCGCTGCCGATCTGCGTCGCGAGTCGGATGCGCTGCGACTCGCCGCCCGCGAGCGTCGTCGCCGAACGGGCAGAGCGTCAGATAGTTCGAGGCCGACGTTCGAAAGAAAGCCGAGACGCGCCCGAATTTCCTTGACGATCTGATGCGCGATCTGCTCCTGGCGTTCGGTGAGCTTGAGTTCGCGAAAGAACGCCTCGGCCTGTTCGATCGACATCTGCGTGCGAGCGCGTCGATGTTCGAGCCGCCGACCGTCACCGCGAGCGCTTCGGGCTTCAGCCGCGCGCCTTTGCAGACGGGACACGACGAGGACGACATGTACTTCTCGATGTCTTCCTTCACGTACTCGCTGCGACGTCTCGCTGTAACGCCGCTGCAGGTTGTTGATGACGCCTTCGAACGACGCCCGATACTCCCACGTCTTGCCCGCGCGCGACGTGTACTCGAACGTCTGCTCCCGATCGGTGCCGTAGAGGATGAGATCGACGACTTCGTCGCTCATCTGCGTCGATCGGCGTCGTCATGCGAACGCGGTGCCGTTCGCAGCACGCGCTCGAGCTGCTGCAAATAGTACGGATTCATCGACGGATACTTACCGGTGCCCAGCGTCCGGCTCCACGGGACGATCGCACCGTTGCGCGATCGACTTCGAGCGATCGGGGATCACCTTCCACGGATCGATCTCGATCTTGACGCCGAGGCCGGTGCACGCCGGGCACGCGCCGTACGGCGAGTTGAACGAGAAGAGCCGCGGCGCCGAGCTCTTCGAACGAGAGGCCGCAGTAGACGCAGGCAAAGGCTTCGCTGAACGTCAGCTCTTCTGCTCCGCCCGCGATCGCGGTCACGATGCCGCTGGAGAGCCGCAGCGTCGTCTCGACCGAATCGGTGAGCCGCTTGCGCAGGTCCGGCTTCATCACGAGACGATCGACGACGACCTCGATCGTGTGCTTGCGTTTCTTGTCGAGCGCGATCTTCTCGCGCAGTTCCTTGACTTCGCCGTCGACGCGCACGCGCGCGAAGCCTTCCTTCGCGATCTCCTCGAAGAGCTTCGCGTATTCGCCCTTGCGGCCGCGAACGATCGGCGCCAGCAGCTGGATCCGCGTGCCTTCCGGCAGCTCCATGATCGAGTCGACGATCTGCTCGCTCGATTGCGTGCTGATCTCGCGACCGCAGTTGTAACAGTGCGGCGTGCCGATGCGCGCGTAGAGCAAGCGGAGATAGTCGTAGATCTCCGTCACGGTCCCGACGGTCGAGCGCGGATTGCGCGAGGTGGATTTCTGATCGATCGAGATCGCCGGCGAGAGGCCCTCGATGTAATCGACGTCGGGCTTCTCCATCTGCCCGAGAAACTGCCGCGCATACGACGAAAGCGACTCGACGTAGCGCCGCTGCCCTTCGGCGTAGATCGTGTCGAACGCAAGCGAAGATTTCCCCGAGCCCGAGAGCCCGGTCACGACGATCAGCCGGTTGCGCGGCAGGATGAGATCGACGTTCTTGAGATTATGCTCGCGCGCGCCTTTGATGACGATGGAGTCGAGACCGGTGGCCATTCCGCTGCTATGAACCGTGCGCCGCCGGGAGGGATGCAGCCTCCAGAATCGGGCCGACTTCGAGGATCGTTCCGCACACGGCATCGGGCGGCGGAGCCCCGAGCGGCAGCCGCTCGTCGCGAACGTTGACCCAGACCGTGAAGAGGCCGGCTTCGATTGCGCCGCGGACGTCTCGCTCGTAGCGGTCCCCGACCATCGCCGCTCGCTCGGGCGGCGCGCCAAGCGTCTCGCACGCGTGCGCAAAGAGTCGTGGGTCCGGCTTCACCATTCCGATCTCGTCGGCGATAAAGATCGCGTCGAGCACGTCTCGGAGGTTGAGTTCGGTTATTTTATCGTTGTGCGTTTCGGCAAAGCCGTTGGTGACGAGCCCGATGCGCTTGCCCTGACGGCGCAGGCTCGACAGAAATTCGCGCACGCCGGGGAAGAGCGAAAAGTAGCCGCGCCGATAGGTGTTGTAGTCGCGCGCACAGCGCGCCGCGAGTGCGTCGTCGGTAACGCCGAGGCGCGCGAGCGCACGCGCCCAGAGGCGCTTGCGCACGTCGACCATCTTGACGGTCAGGTCGTCGTTAGAGAGCCTGCTCCAGAAGCCTTCCGCTTCCTCGACGTATGCCGCATTGAGGGCGCCCACGTCGAGGCCCAGTTCGCCTGCGATTTCCTCCGCAACGCGGGTCGCGGCGCGACGATACGCAGCGGTGTCGTCGTGCAGCGTATCGTCGAGGTCGAAGAGCACGACCTCGATTCGTCGCGGCGTCATCGTGTGGAAGTTATTGATCTGGAGCGAGACGGAGGCCGCTGATCAGCCCGCTCGGATCGAGCCCGAAGAAGAAATCAAGAGCGATGTCGTTCCGAAAGGTCACACGGTAGACGTAGACGGTGTTGCCGTTCATTGCCTCGTCGGTCGAGCCGGGCGCCTCCACGCTGGCTTCGTCGAACGAGAGCGGATCGCCGAGCGTGCTCCACTGCGTAGAGACGATGATCGCGACGTCCGAGTTCAGCGGCAAGCGTGCGACGTCGTCGAGTTGCGAGTAATCGATGCGGTTGTGCTGCAGACGCCCGAACCAATCTCGGGCGCGCGCGTCCACGGCCGGATTCGGTGCCGGCATGACATTCGGAGCCGTCGCGGAGGGCGCGGGTGTCGGGACCACGACGGGCGCGGGCGTCGGAACGGGCGCCGAGGCGGGGGCCGGCGACATCACGAGGAGCGCGAGCAGGGCGAGGGGATGCATGCGTTCTACCTTCGTCTTTGAGATGCGTATCCTTCGTCTCGTCTTTCCCCTTTTGTTGGCCGCAACGGCTCTGGGTGCGGCGGCGCCGCCGGCGCCGGGCCTGCCTCAAGCGATCGCCCGCCTCATCGAGACGCCGCGCTACGCGCACGCCTCCTTCGGCATAGCGGTCTACGACTTGGATCGACACCGCATGCTCTACGCGCTCAACGCCCAACGCCTGTTCGTCCCGGCATCGACGACCAAGACGCTGACGGAGGGCACGGCGCTCGGCGTGCTCGGACCGAACTTCCGATTTACGACGCCGGTCTATCGCACCGGTGCGGTCGATTCCGGCGGCGTGCTGCACGGCGATCTCGTGCTCGTTGCCTCCGGTGATCCCAATCTCTCGCAGCGCATCCAACCCGACGGCACGTTGGCGTTCGAAAACGAAGACCACGCCTACGACGGGTCGCCGAGCACCAAAGCCGTCCCCGGCGATCCGCTCGCCGTACTGCGCGAGCTGGCAAGACAGGTCGCAGCGCGCGGCATCCGCAGCGTCACCGGGCGCGTCGTCGTCGATGCATCGCTCTTTCCCGACGGCGGCGCAGAGGCCGGCACCGGGACCGAGGTCTCTCCGGTGATCCTCAACGACAACATCGTCGACGTCGTCGTCGCGCCGGGCGCGCGCGCCGGCGATCCGGTTACCATCGTGTCGATCTCGCCGCAAACGCCGTACGCGCGATTCGTGAACGCCGCGACGACTGCCGCCGCGCACACCGACGACACGCTCGCGATGACCGATGCCGATGACGGTCACGGCGGCCGCATCGTCACGATCTCCGGCGTGGTCACGATTACGGATCCTCCCACGCTCTATGCGTACCGCGTCCCGAATCCGCCGCGTTTTGCAGAGGATGCCTTCTCGCTCGCCCTGCGCGACGCGGGTGTTGCCGTCGCCGATCCTCCGATCGACCAGCCGTTCGACCGCGCTTCCTATGCGCCGGCGTACGTCCCGGCGAATCTCGTCGCCGAACACGTCTCGCCGCCGCTGAGCGAGGAGGTCAAGGTGACGCTGAAGGTGAGCGACAACCTGCACGCGGCGGAGATGCCCTATCTGCTCGGCGTCTACGCTGGTCACGCGACGCACGATCAACTCCAAGCCGGTTTCGACGTGGAGAGTGCCTTCCTCAGAAAAGCCAAGCTCGACCTCTCCGGCGCGTCGCAATCCGACGGCGAAGGCGCCAACGATCTCTTTGCCCCCGCGTTCATGGTGACGTACCTCGCGTGGGTCCGCGAGCAGCCGTGGTATCCCGACTTCTATCGGGCGTTGCCGATTCTCGGAGTCGACGGCACCCTCGCGGAGATCCAGACGCACGCACCGGCGCGTGGAAAAGTACACGCCAAGACCGGCACGTGGGGCTGGTCCAATCTTCTCTCCCACGGCACGGTCATCAGCAAAGGCCTCGTGGGCTATGTGACGACGCGCAGCGGCCGGCACGTGGCGTTTTGCCTCTACGTCAACAACGTCCCGTTCGGACACGACGTGGACGGGTCGACGATCGCCGGGCAGCTGCTCGGGGCGATCGCGAACGCCGTCTATCTCTACGAGTGATGCTCATCTGATGGACGGCAGCCGGTGGGCAAGATTCGTCCACCCGCCGGATTGCACCGCGACCGAGCCGCGGAAGGGCGCATCGAACTCGAGGATCACGATGAAGAGGACCGCGATGATCCCGGCGAGCGCGCCGGTCATCAGGAGTTGCGCGCCGCGGTTTTCCGTCCCGAAAAAATAGGTGAATCCCAGCGTTACGAGGCCGACGGAAATCAAGGCAAACCAAAGGATCGGCGGCACCGATGGCTGGACCTGCGCAAAGCGGTGCCGCCGCGCTTCGAAGAGGTCCTGCAGTTGCGTCATCGCGACCACGTGCGCGTCGGCCTCCCCGGCGTTGCCCGGGTGAAAGACGTCGACGTCGTAAGCGACTTGCTCCAACAGGCCGGAGGCGCCCCGCGCCTCGCCTCGCTGCATCACCGGCCATTCGTTCCGAACGACGTCGTCGATGTAGGCGCGCAGATCGTTGCGGATCACCGTTCGCTGCGGCAGCGGAAACGCGGCGGCAAGGCGATAGACGTTGGAGACGGCCGCCGCTTCATCTTGCACGTACCCTTGCGTGGCCGTGTAGCGCTGCCAGACGATCACGACGACGAAACCCAGCACCACTGCGTACATGACGCCGACGACGGAGAGCAAGAATCCGGCGACTTCATTGTGGCGCGCGAACTGGCCGTAGTCGCTACGGCGTTGCACCAAGAGGTGGAGGCCGACCGCCGCCGCCACGACCAGCAGGACGACGAGCACCTCGCCCGGCGTGGATGCGATGAAGGCGCTCATGCGGCCACCTTTTGGTCAGCCGCCGACGAGTTCCTCGATGGAGCGGTCGAAGATTTTCGGCGCCTTTCCGCCGAGCAGCAGCGATTCGTTGGTTCCCAGCTGCTTGCGCAACTCCAGCAGCTCGTCGCGTAGCGCCGCCGCGCGCTCGAACTCGAGGTTCGACGCGTGTTCGCGCATGCGCCGCTCCAACTCCGCGATCGTCTTGATCGCGATCTCGCGCGGAAGACGCTCGCTCTTCGCGCGGCCTCGCGATTCCTCGCCGCCGCCGACCATGCTGAGAATGTCCCGAATCTCTTTACGGATCGAGCGCGGCTCGATGCCGTGCTCGGCGTTGTAGGCGACCTGCATCTCCCGGCGCCGGCGGGTCTCGCCGATGGCTCTTGCCATCGACTCCGTCACGACGTCCGCGTACATGATCACCTTGCCTTCGACGTTGCGCGAAGCGCGGCCGATCGTTTGGATCAGTGACGTCCCGCTGCGCAAGTATCCTTCCTTATCGGCATCGAGGATGCCGACGAGCGACACCTCGGGAAGATCGAGCCCCTCGCGCAGCAAATTGATGCCGACCAGAACGTCGAAGACGCCGGCGCGCAGATCGCGCAGGATCGCGACGCGTTCGAGCGTGTCGATCTCGCTATGCAGGTAGCGTACGCGCAATCCCGTCTCGACCAAAAAATCCGTCAGGTCTTCGGCCATTTTCTTGGTCAGGGTCGTGACGAGCACGCGCTCCTTACGCTCGACGCGCACGCGGATTTCTTCCATGAGATCGTCGATTTGATTGCGCGTAGAGCGCACGTCGACCTCGGGATCGACGAGCCCCGTCGGGCGAATGATCATCTCGACGACCTGGCTCGAGCGGCTCACCTCGTACGTACCGGGAGTCGCCGAGACATAGACGACCTGATTGATGTGCTCGTCGAACTCGTCGTAGGTGAGCGGGCGGTTGTCGAGCGCGCTCGGCAGCCGGAAGCCGTGCTCGACGAGGATCGTCTTTCGCGCGCGATCGCCCGCGTGCATGCCGTGCACTTGCGGCAGCGTCACGTGCGACTCGTCGACGAAGAGCAGCCAGTCCTTCGGGAGAAAGTCGAGCAGGCACCACGGCGTCGAGCCGGCTTCGCGGCCCGCGAGATGCCGCGAGTAATTTTCGATACCGTTGCAGTAGCCGACTTCGCGCAGCATCGTGAGATCGTAACGCGTTCGCTGTTCGAGGCGCTGCGCTTCGAGCAATTTCCCGTGCCCTCGGAACCAGCGCAGCCGCTCCTCCAGTTCGACTTCGATCGCGTCGATTGCGCGGCGGAGCTTCTCGTCCGGCGTGATGAAATGTTTGGCCGGGAAGATCAGCAACTCGTCCTTGCTCTCGACGTACTCTCCGGTGAGCATGTTCACGACGTTGATCGCTTCGATCTGATCGCCGAAGAACTCGATCCGATGCACCAGCTCCTCGTCGATCGCGACGAATTCGAGCACGTCTCCCCGAACGCGGAACGTTCCTCGGACGAGATTGATGTCGTTGCGGCGGTACTGCATATCGACAAGCTTGCGAAGGAGCAGGTCGCGGTCGAGTTCCTCTCCCACGCGGACCATCGCCGACATCTCGATGTAGTCGGAAGGCGAGCCCAAACCGTAGATGCAGGAAACCGAAGCCACGACGAGGGTATCGGGCCGCGTCAGGATCGACTGCGTCGCCGAATGGCGCAGGCGCTCGATCTCGTCGTTGATGGAGCTGTCCTTTTCGATATACGTGTCCGTCGACGGCACGTACGCCTCGGGTTGATAGTAATCGAAGTAGGAGACGAAATATTCGACGGCGCTCTTCGGAAAGAATTCGCGAAACTCGGCGCAGAGCTGCGCGGCCAGCGTTTTGTTGTGGCAGAGCACCAGCGTCGGCTTCTGCACCAGCTCGATGACGCGCGCCATCGCCATCGTCTTGCCGCTGCCGGTGACGCCCAGCAGCGTCTGCGCGCGCTCGCCGCTCCGCAGCCCGTGCGCGAGCGCGTCGGTCGCCTTGGGCTGATCGCCGGCGAGCGAAAACGGGGCGACCAGTTCGAAGCGACGGGCCATGCTAGGGCTTCGACTCACGCGGGAGCACGTCGGGTTGCACCGGGGCGGACGCAAGGTGCAGCCCTCCCGGACCCGAAGAACCTGCGCATGTCACGGGGAGGGTCTCTTGAGCGGCAGCCCGCTGGTCTTTAGCGGGAGTTCGAACCGGGCGCTGGCCGAGGAAATCGCCAAGCGCCTGAAGGTTCAACTCGGAAAAGCGCTGGTCACCAAGTTCAAGAACGAAGAGACTCGCATCGAGATCCAAGAGAACGTGCGCGGCTCCGAAGTGTTCGTCGTGCAGTCGATCTGCAAGGCGCCCAACGGCAACGGCGTCAACGACGCGGTCATGGAGCTGCTGCTGATGATCGACGCGCTCCGGCGCGCCTCGGCATCGCGCATCACGGCGGTCATCCCGTACTACGGTTACGCGAAGCAGGACAAGAAAACGAAAGGCCGCGAGCCGATCTCCGCCAAGGTCATGGCGAACATCCTCAAGATCACGGGCGCCAAGCGAATCGTCACGATGGATCTCCACGCCGCTCAGATTCAAGGCTTCTTCGACATCCCGGTCGACAACCTGATGGCGATGCCGACGCTCTGCAACTACCTCAAGAAGGAAGGCTTGTACGACGACAAGATCGTGGTCGTCTCGCCGGACGCCGGCGGGGTCCATCGCGCCGAACTCTTCGCCAAACGTCTGAACAGCTCGCTTGCCATCGTCTTCAAGCGACGGCCCGAGCCCGATGTGAACGAGGTCGCGGAGATCGTCGGCGACGTCGAGGGAAAAGCCGCGATCATCGTCGACGACATGATCTCGACTGGCGGAACGCTCGACAAGGCCGCGCAAGCGATTCGACGCCGCGGGGCGACGCGCGTGCTGACGGTCGCAACCCATGGCATCTTTGCCGGTGAAGCCGTAGAGGTGCTCGAGAACTCGGAAATAGAACGAATCGTCGTGACCAACACGATTCCTTTCGATAACGCAGAGGCACATCCGAAGTTCGTTCAGCTCTCTATCGCGCAGACGTTCGCCGATGCGATCTTGCGAATCACGACGAACCGCTCGGTCTCCGAGCTCTTCGGCGAAGATCTGCCCGGCGCCGATCTCCCTTTCGCCCCTGAGCCCTTGGTGGTAGGCTGATGTTGAAGCTTTCAGTCGAACGCCGAACGCGGCTCGGAACCACGGGCGCGCAAGCATTGCGCGCGGCCGGAAAGATTCCGGTCGTCCTCTACGGCCACGGCAGCGAGCCGGAGACGCTCGCCGTGGAAGCGCGCAGCTTCGAAGAACTCTTGCACCGCGGCGGCCGCACGGGCATGATCACCCTGGAAGACGACGGAAAGGCGAAGGACACCGCGCTCGTCCGCGAGATTCAGCGTGATCCCGTTTCGCGAAAGATCATTCACGCAGACTTGCTGCGCGTCTCCGCGCACGAGAACGTCCGCACGCGCGTGCGCGTCGTCCCGACCGGCAACCCGCGCGGCGTGCGCGAGTTCGGCGGCGTGCTCGATTTACTCGTCCACGAGTTGGAGGTCGAAGGTCCCGCCGACGCTCTCCCGCCGCAACTCGACGTCGACGTCGCCGAGTTGGGCATTCACGAGCACGTGGTCGCCTCGGAGGTTCCGCTGCCTGCCGGCTTTACGCTGTTGACGCCCGGCGACGCCGTGGTCGCCGCGGTCGAGCCGTCGAAGACGGCGCATCAACTCGAAGAAGCGGCCGCGCCCGTGCCCGAAGAGGCGCCCCAGCCCGAGGTCATCGGAGAAACGCCACCCGAACCGACGGAGTGAGGCCGCGCGTCCCACCTCGCATCGTCGTAGGCCTCGGCAACCCCGGGCGCGAGTACGAGCGCACGCGCCACAATCTCGGCTTCATGGTCGTCGACGAGGTCGGATCGCGCTTGGGCGTCGAGAAATGGAAGCGCAAGGATTCGGCGCGCCAAGCCTACGATTCGGCGCGCGGCGTCGTCCTCGTCGAGCCGACGTCGTTCATGAACCTGAGCGGTGCGCCGGTGCGTTTGATCTCGTCGTGGTACCGCACACAGCCCGAGGGCGTGCTCGTCGTCGCCGACGACATCGACTTGCCTTTTGGGAGGCTACGCGCCCGGCCGTTCGGCGGCCACGGCGGCCATAACGGCTTGCGCTCCGTGATTGCGACGATCGGAGAAAGCTTCCCGCGCCTGCGCATCGGCGTCGGCCGGCCGGACGAAGACGCCGTGGAGCACGTGCTGACGCGGTTTGACGCTTCTGAGCGCGCCGCATTGCCCGCAATCGTCGGCGCGGCAGCAGATGCCGTGCAGCTGTGGTTGAGCGACGGCATCGACGCCGCGATGCGCTTCGCGAACACGTGGCAGCCGGGGGCGACGGAAGCGCCGCCCTAGCGGCAGCCGCTCGCGCCGCCGACGGCGACCGCGTTTTGACCGAGCGACGGCGTGCGATAGAGGAAGATCCGGCCCAGCGTGTTGGGGCACACCTGCTCGATCCGTTCGTCGCCGGCTCTCACGAATGCCCGAACGGCACCGGCGCGATCTCCGGTCATCGTAATCGCCTCACGATCGGCTCGCAGCTGCATCGCCGAAACCGCCGCGTGGTCGATCGGAACGGCGACGAGGTAGACGCAGCAGAGCAGCGCGGCGACGAGCGTGATCCGCGAGATGGGATCGTCGTCGCGCCGGAAGCGGATTCGGTCCGCGAGGACGACCGCGAGCGCCGCTCCGATAACGACGATCGCCGCATCGATCAAGGCGAGGTCGAGCGGATCGTGGTCGTCGAGTTTCGCGATCTGATCCGCAAGGTAGAAATCGATCTCGGCCGGAGTGGAAGCCGCGACGAGTGTGTCGGCGAGCACGATCCGTTGCGTCGCGCCCATGCCCTCCGTCTTCGCCGGATCCGTCGGAATGCGATCGGCGCGGTGTTCGACGACGATCGGGATGCCGGCATACCCTTCGCGGGCGGCAAACGCCCGGGCTTGCGCGGCGGCGGCCCCGCGCATCGGGGCGTAGCGCTCGAAGAGCGGTGCGATCGCGTACGGATCGACGAGCGTCCCAATCAGCGAGATCGCGAGGATGCCCGCGATCGTAAACAGATACCATTGATGCGTTCGGTCGACGAGCCACAAAACGACGGCGGCGGTAAAGCCTGCGACGAGCATGCCGATGATCGTGCCGAGCACGTATTCGTAAGCCCAGACGCGCGTAAGGGCATCGGAAAGCCCCATGACTCGGTCGACGCGCCAGAGATAGAATGACGGAATGAGCGCCGCCGCGCGCGCGATCAGCGCCAGCGTCGCGCCGAAGGCAAAGCGCACCGAGGATTCCGAGCCAAGGCGTACGCGCAGTGCGTCGCGCCATCGTGCGGCGTGACCGGAGCGCCAGAAATAGAAGAGCGCGACGGCTTGCGCGAGGACCGCGGCAAACCATCCCGGCAGTTCGAGCGAGACAAGCCGCGCGCCGGCTTGTTGACGTTGCGCGTCGACGAGCGAGGCGATCGGCTGCGCGAGGAGCTGGGCCGCCGGAATCGCGTCGATGTGGCGATCGAGCGCGTCCGGCAAATGGGTTGCCGCGATCGCGAATCCGGCCGGAAGCGCGAGAAACGCGGCGGCGGCAAGCAAAGCACGAGAGCGGAGGGCCACCCCACCCTATTCATACAAAGCGAACCCTGAGCCTTCGACGGCGTAGGCGATGCGATCTCGGCCGGAGCGTTTCGCGTGATACATCGCCGCGTCGGCAGCCTCGAGGAGCGAGGGCGCATCGCGAGCATCGAACGGGTAGGCGGCAACGCCGACAGACGTGGTGATTCGCGTCGGCACGCCGAAGTCGTGGACGCGAACTGCCGCGCAAAACGACCGTGCGCGCTCGATCGCGTGCATCTTCCTCCGTCCACGCAGCAACATGCAAAACTCGTCACCGCCCTTGCGTCCGACGATATCCACGTCCGGAACCGCGTGCGCTCGCAGCAGCGCGGCCATGCGCTGCAGGACGACGTCGCCCGCCGCATGACCGTGACCGTCATTGATGCTCTTGAAGCGATCCGTATCGACGAACCATAGCGAAAGGACGGCATCGGATTTTGCAATGAGGTCGTGAAGCGTCGCGCGGAAGGCGCGCGGTGTCAGGACGCCGGTGACGCTGTCGAACGTTGCGTCGTTGCGGTCGGCCTCGCGTTCGAGCGCGAGCAAATACGGCTCGCACGCGCAGTCGACGACGCGCGCCACACCCTCGCCGTTTCCCCAGCGTGCGGGCCCGCCGGAGGCGCCGTACCACACGCCGACGACGCGACGACCGGAGATCAACGGCACGGCCAGCGCGCAGCGATCTCCGGGCATGACGCCCGCAACTTCACGCGAAAGACGCCGCGGTTGTGCGAGTAAGGCTGCGCGCGCCGGTAGAGCCGGATCTGCGGGTCGCAACCGGAACGCGCGAAAGTGATCGGCGCGGGTTCCGCTTGCATATCGGCACAGCAGCCCTTCGCCGTCGATTTCGAAAAAGAGTACCGCATCGATGGCCGCCTCGGCGGCGCGAGCCGCTCGATCGAGCACGCCCAAGACGTCGTCGCTCGAGCGCCGCGCGGCAGCGACGAGCGCGCGGAACAACTCCTCCATCCCTTTGGAAGGGTGCCCTCGATGCGTAGTGCTAGGACGGCTTCTTCGGAAGTGGGCGCGCGGGATTGCCGGCGACGCGTTCACCGGCGGGAACGTCCTTCGTCACCACGGAGCCAGCACCGGTCAGCGCGTCGTCCCCGATTTCGACCGGCGCAACGAGCGAGGAGTTCGAACCGATCATCGCGCGTTTCCCGATTTTCGTTCGGTTCTTCCGCTTGCCGTCGAAGTTACACGTGATCGTTCCCGCGCCGACGTTCGCCTCTTCGCCGACCGTTGCGTCGCCGACGTAGGAGAGATGGCTCGCCTTCGCCGCCTTGTCCAGCCGTGCGTTCTTCAACTCGACGAAGTTGCCGACGCGCACCTCGTTGGCGAGCACGCTTTCGCCCCGCACGTGCGCGAACGGCCCGACGTGCACGTCGTCGCCGATCTCACTGTCGAGGACGACGCTCTCCCGCACCTGCGTGTGATTGCCGACCTTGGCGTTCGAAAGGCGTGCGTTCGGTCCGATCGTGCAGCGCTCCCCGATCCGCGAGAGACGCGCAATCGACGTATTCGGGTAGATGACCGTGTCACGACCGATTTCCAGTTCCGGCTCGAGATACGTCGTCCGCGGGTCGACAATCGTGACGCCGTCGCGCATGTGACCGGCGCAGAGGCGCTCGTTCATCCAAAATCGCGCTCGGGCCGAGTTCGGCGCGGTCGTTGATGCCGATGAGGTTCCTCTCCTCGCGACAGAGCACCGAGCTGATGCGTTCGCCCTCCGATGCGAGGTGCTCGACGGCGTCCGTCAGGTAGTACTCTCGTTGCGCATTCTCGTTACGCAGTGCCGCGACCGCCTTGCGTGCCTTCGTCTCGTCGATCGCATAGATTCCGGCGTTGGTCTCCTCGATCCCCAGTTCCGCCGCGCTCGCATCCCGCACTTCGACGATCCGCGTGACGCGATCGCCGTTGCGCACGATGCGTCCGAAGTTCGAATCGCTTCCGGCTCGCACGGTGACCAGCGACATCGCGCCGTCGCCGAGTGCGTCGACCGCGGCGCGAAAAATCTCCGCCGTCACCAGCGGCATGTCGCCGTTCGCGACGAGAATTCGGCCGCCGTTGCTCGGTTCGAGCGCCTCCAACGCGATTCGCAGCGCATGCCCGGTGCCGAGCTGCTCGCGTTGCACGACGGTGCGATTGCCCGATTTTTCGAATGTCGCGAGCCCCGCCTTCATCTCGGGACTCGCGACCACGACGATCTCCTCGATCCCCGCGGCGCGCACCGCCTGCAGGACCCACCACAGCATCGGGCGGCCGCAGAGTTCGTGGAAAACCTTCGGCACCGCACTCTTCATGCGCGTGCCTTTTCCGGCCGCGAGCACGACCGCGCGCACGTTTTTCAATGCAGCTCCTCGAGCGCAGTCCGCAGCCGGCGCAGCGACTCGCTCTTCCCGAGGATCTCCATTGCGTCGAAGAGCGGCACCGACGTGGGGCTGCCGGTGATCGCGACATAATACAGTCGCGCGACGTCTCTGAAACGCATCCTCAACTCGTCCGCGGCAACCTTCTTGAGGCGGTCGCCGATGATTGCCTCATGCCACTGCGCTTCGGGAATAGTGGCCAGTTCCTTTCGGGCAGCGTCGAGTGCTTGCTTCGCAGCGCCGGCGTCGAGCTTCTCCTGGAGCAGTTCCGCCTTGCTCACCGGCGGCATCTCCGCGAAGAACTCGATCAGCGGCCCGAAATCCGCGAGCGTTTCGATGCGCGACTGCGCGACGCGAGCGATGTGCTCGCGATGCTCTTGCGGGATCGCAGGCGGCCACTCGAACCCCCAATCCTGCAGGGCCTCCAGAAACTTCGCAACCGACTGACGGCGAATGTGCTGCCCGTTGAGCCACTTCAACTTGCTCGTGTCGAAGACGGGCCCGCCGAGCGAAATATGCTGCAACTCGAAGCGCTTCGCCATCGTCCCGAGGATGTCGTCCGCTCCGACCAAGCTATCGTCGTTCTGGGAATCGGCGAGCGAGCCGAGAAAGTGCAGGAGGGCCTTCGCGAGAAAGCCGCGTTCGCGATAATAGAGGATGCTCGTCGGGTTCTTACGCTTGCTGAGCTTGCTCTTGTCGGGATTTCGGAGCAACGGCAGATGCGCGAACTTCGGTAGGTCCCACTCAAAGTAATGGTACAGCAGCACGTGTTTGGGCGCGCTCGAAACCCATTCTTCCCCTCGAATGACGTGCGTGATCTCCATGAGATGATCGTCGACGACGTTTGCGAGATGATACGTCGGAAGCCCGTCGGACTTCAGCAGCACTTGCATGTCGACGCTTCTCCATTCGATCTCGATGCGGCCGCGCAACTCGTCCTCGAATACGCAGACGCCTTCGGTGGGGATCTTCATGCGTACGACATAGGGAATTCCCGCCGCCAGGTTCGCCTCGATTTCCTTCGGAGTGAGGTTGAGGCAACGTCCGTCGTAGTGCGGCGGCTGTTTTGCAGCTTGCTGCGCGACACGCATCTCCTCGAGGCGCTCGGGCGTGCAAAAGCACTTGAAGGCGTGGCCTTCGGCGAGCAAACGCTCCACGTGCTCTTGGTAGATCGCGGAACGCTCGCTCTGTCGATAGGGTCCGTACGGGCCGCCTGCGTCCGGCCCTTCGTTCCACGACAACCCGAGCCACCGAAGCGAATCCAGGATTGCGGCCTCGGATGCCTGCGTGCTGCGCGCGCGATCCGTGTCCTCGATGCGCAGCACGAACTTGCCGCCGTGCTTCGCGGCGAAGCAGTAGTTGATGAGCGCGACGTATGCGGTGCCGACGTGCGGGTCGCCCGTCGGTGACGGAGCAACGCGCGTTCGAACCCTCAAGAAATCAGCCTACGAGTTCGCGATGCTTCCCGCACTCGCGTTCGACGAAATCGACGATCTCCTGCAACGGCGCGCCCGGCGTAAAGATCTCGCGCACGCCCAATCGCTTCAGCGCCGACGCGTCCTCCGGTGGGATCGTGCCGCCGCCGAAGAAGACGACGTCCTGCGCGCCTTGGGCCTTCAGTTGCTCGACGACGAGCGGAAAGAGCGTCATGTGCGCGCCCGAAAGGATGGAGAGCCCGATGCCGTCGGCGTCTTCTTGGATCGCCGTCTGCACGATCTGCTCCGGCGTCTGGAAGAGGCCGGTGTAGATGACCTCCATCCCGGCATCGCGCAATGCCCGCGCGATGACTTTGGCGCCGCGGTCGTGCCCGTCGAGCCCCGCCTTCGCGACGACGATCCGTAATGGACGCACCGGCATCAGTGTGGCCGCTTCGTCGCGCCTAGCGGCGAAAGCCGATCCCGTAGGCGGCTCAAGCGAAGCGCTTCTTCGAGTTTCTGCTTTACCTCGGAAAGGGTGCGGCGCACCCGACGTCTCCGAATATCGCTGAGTCCTTGCATCGTGGCTAAAAGACGCTCCGTTCCACGTATCTTCCGTAGACTTCGACCATCGCCTCGACGATCTCGCCCTCGGTGCAGTACGCGTTCACGCAATCGATCAAATGCGGCATGAGGTTGTCCTTGGGATCGCGACAGGCGCGCTGTAACCGCTCGAGGCTCGCCCGAACGGCGTTGCTGTCGCGATCGCTACGCACGCGCTGCACGGTGCGAGCCTGCAAAGCCTCCGTCTCCTGCGTGATCCGCAGCAACTCGATCTCTTCCGCTTCCTCTTCCTTCTGAAACGCGTTGACGCCGATGATGACGCGGTCCTTCGATTCGATCGAGCGCTGATACCGATAACTCGCCTCGGCGATCTCTTTCTGGAAGAAACCGGCCTCGATCGCTTCGACGACGCCGCCGTACTCCGCGATCTGGGCGAAGTATGCTTCGGCCTCGCGCTCCATCTCGTCGGTCAGGGCCTCGATGAAGTACGAGCCGCCGAGCGGGTCCACGACGTTGGTGACGTTGGTTTCGTAGGCGAGCACTTGCTGCGTCCGCAGCGCGATCTCCGCCGACTTCTCCGTCGGGAGCGCGTGCACTTCGTCCATCGAGTTCGTGTGCAGGGATTGCGTGCCGCCGAGCACCGCTGCCATCGCTTCATAAGCGACGCGCACGATATTATTCTCCGGTTGCTGCGCGGTCGCACTGCAGCCCGCGGTTTGCGTGTGGAACCGCAGTTGCCACGAGCGCGGGTCCTTTGCGCCGTAGCGCTCGCGCATGTGCCGAGCGTAGATGCGGCGAGCCGCGCGGAATTTCGCAATCTCTTCGAAAAAGTCGATGTGCGAGTTGAAAAAGTATGAAAGCCGCGGCGCAAACGCATCGATATCCATTCCCGCCGCCATACAGGCTTCCACGTACGCGAAGCCGTCGGCAAGGGTGAAGGCTAGTTCTTGGGCTGCCGTCGAGCCAGCTTCGCGAATATGATAGCCCGAAATCGAGATCGTGTTCCAGCGCGGCATCTCGTTCGTGCAGAACTGGATCATGTCGACGATCACGCGCATGTGCGGACGCGGAGGAAAGATCCACTCCTTTTGCGCGATGTACTCTTTGAGGATGTCCGCCTGCACCGTGCCGCCGAGCACCCGGCGCGAGATGCCTTTTTTCTCCGCGGCGGCAACGTACTGCGCGAGCGCGATCGCGGCGGGGCCGTTGATCGTCATCGACGTCGTAATTGCGCCCATGTCGATGCCGTCGAAGAGCGCTTCCATGTCGGCGAGCGAATCGATCGCGACGCCGCAACGCCCGACCTCGCCGCGCGCTTGCGGCGCATCGGAGTCGTATCCCATCAACGTCGGCATGTCGAACGCAACGGAGAGTCCCGTCTGGCCTTGCTGCAACAGGAAGTGGTAGCGTGCGTTCGTCTGGCGCGCGGTGCCGAAGCCGGCGAACTGCCGCATCGTCCAGAGGCGATCGCGATAACCGTTCGGATGCAAACCGCGCGTGTACGGATAGCCGCCCGGATAGGCAAGGTCGCGCGCGAGATCGAGGTGCGCGACGTCTTGCGGCGTGTAGACGGTTCTTAGAGGAACATCGGAGATCGTGCGATCGACCGCGCCGGAGCCCGGCCCCTCGCGCGGTTTTCCGGCTTGCGAAGCGCGCTTCCAGGCCTCGCCTTGTGCCTCGAACGATGGCACGCCGCGCTCCGGGGTCGTCTCCGCCCCGAGGCCGCTTGCGCGCTCGATGATCTTCGCCACGAAGCCTTCTTCACGCGCCCCGGCCCGAGGTCATTCCCGAATGCCGAGGGATCGGAGGACGCGGGCGGCGGCGGCATAGGGGTCGCCGTCCACCGAGGCGTCGCTTTCGAGCGCGCGCCCGACCAGCTCGGCGACGCGCCCTGCGGCGATGTGGCGGACCTGATGCGCGAAGGCCTCGCGCCTCCGGCGCTCGATATCGCCGCTTTCATTCAAGTAGACGGCGTGCCGCTCGACCGCAGCCCACAGTTCGTCGATGCCTTCCCCCGAGATCGCTTGCGTCGTCACCAGCTCCGGCACCCACCCGGAATATTCCACGATTTCCATCATCGAGCGAACCTCGCGGCGCAGCTGATTGGCCATCGGGTGATCCGCTTTGTTCACGACGAAGATGTCCGCGATCTCCATGATGCCCGCTTTGAGAACCTGCACGGAATCGCCACTGCCCGGTTGCAACGCGACGACCGTCGTCTGCGCCAGCTCTGCGATCTCCACCTCGCTTTGCCCGGCCCCGACCGTTTCGATGAGCACGAGATCGAGGCCGAAGGCGTCCATGAGCAGCGCCGCGTCGGCGGTCGCGCCGGCGAGGCCGCCGAGATGTCCGCGGCTAGCCATCGAGCGGATGAATACGTCGGGATCCGTGAAGTGCTCGGCGAGACGAATGCGATCGCCGAGCAACGCACCGTTCGTAAACGGCGAGCTGGGGTCGACGGAGATGACGCCGACCTTCTTCCCGAGTGCACGCGCCTTGCGCACGAGCGCCGCCGAAAGCGTCGACTTGCCGACGCCCGGCGGTCCCGTGAGGCCGATCGTCGTCGCGCGGCCCGCACGCGAGTAGAGCGCGCCGATCAGCGGCGCGCCGCGACCCGATTCCGAAAACGAAATCGCGCGAGCGAGCGCCCGCGGTTTGCCGGCATCGAAATCCCGCAAGAGTTCGTCGATTGCCGCCTGCTCTTTCAAAGCAAGGCAGGATTGCGGCGGCCGCGGCGGCGCACCTCTTTTCCAATGGCGATGCACGCCGTCGTTTTCGCGCTTTCGCTCGCCGCCGCTCCGCGAGCGAGCATCGACCACATCGTGCGTTATGTCATGGGCGATCATCACATCCTCGGCCTTTCGCTTGCCGTTGTGCGCGATGGCCGCATCGTCTACGAACGAGGCTACGGCTTTGCCGACCGCCGGCGCGGGATGCGGGTGCAGCCCTCGACGACCTTCGCAATCGCCTCGCTCGAGAAGCCGTTCATTGCGGCGAGCGTCCTGCGATTGTGCGAGCGCGGTCGCCTCTCGCTCGACGACCCGCTGTCGAAATACGTCCCGTGGTACGCCGCCGCGCGTGACGTTACGATTCGCGAGTTGCTTTCGAACACGAGCGGCATTCCCGACTACGCGCAGCTGCCCGGCTTCGACCGAAGCGAGCGCAATCCGGTTTCGCCCGAGGCGTTGGTGCAGCGCGTCGCCGCATTGCCGCTCCGCTTCGAACCCGGCACCCAGTGGAGCTACAGCAACACCGACTACGTTTTGCTCGGCATGATCCTGGAAAAGGTGACGCGCATGCCGCTGGCCGCATGGCTCCATCGCGATCTCTTCGCGCCGCTCGGTTTGCGAGCAACGGCGAGCTGGGAGCCGATCTTGCCGGAAGGCAACCGCGCGCAGGGAAGCGTGACGCCGGGAACGCCGTCCCTTGCCTTCGGAGCCGCGGATTTAGAATCGAACGCACTCGATTTGGGGAATTGGATCGACGATCTGCTCGCGCTGCGCGTCGTCGATAGAGGCGACCTCGCGCAGATGATGGACGGCATGGGCTTCTTTGCGGGCAGCATCGGAACGCTGCGAGGCGCGTGGCACAGCGGTTACATCGAAGGCTATTCGTCTTATCTCGCCATCGTGCCGTCGAAACGTTTGGGCGTCGTGTTGCTTTGCAACGCCGACACCGTCGACCTCGGACCGCTGGCGCAAAGCGTGATCGAGGACGCGCTGCGATAGCGATGAACATTCGCGCTGTCGCCGGCACCGCGTTCCTCGTCGCGGCGCTGCTGGGCGCATGCCCCGCAAAGGCCCAGACGCTCATCGTGCCGCTGACCGGCGGGCGGCATCGCGCCATCGAGCCGGAGACGCTCTTTCACACGCTCTTCAACGACTTCTTTCTCGAAGACGACGCGACGACGTACGTGCAGACGGGCGACATTCCCGCGATGTGGCTGCGCGACTCCTCGGCGCAGACGATTCCGTACGTGCGATTCGAGACGTACTTTCCGGTTCTGCGCGAGCGGACCGCCGGCGTGATCGAGCGCAATGCTCGGAACATCCTCACCGATCCGTACGCCGACGCCTTTCAAGCCGACTACCACGTCTGGGAGCGCAAATGGGAGGTCGACTCGCTCGCGTGGCCCGTGCTGCTAGCGTGGGTCTATTGGCGCACGACGAGCGATCGCGCCGTCTTCACCCCCGATCTACATCGCGCCTTACGAGCGATCGTGACGACCTATTCCTGCGAGGAGGAGCACTCGCGTTGCAGCCGTTATCGCTATCCCTATCATACGATCAGCAACGACGCGTACGACGGCGACACCGGAATGATCTGGAGCGCCTTCCGCCCGTCGGACGATGCGGTACAATATCGTTTCAACATTCCGCAAAATGCAATCGCCGTCGCTGCGTTGCACGATCTGGCCGCGCTCGCGGTCGTCGGGTACGGCGATCGAGACCTGGCGGCACGGGCGACGGCCCTCGGCGCTCGCGTGCAGGTCGGGATCGAGCGCTACGGGCGTTTCTACAACGAGCAGCGCGGCGTGTGGATGTATGCTTACGAAACCGACGGTTTCGGACGCTACGCGCTGATGGACGATGCGAACATTCCCGATCTCGTCTCGCTGCCGTACCTCGGCTGGTGCTCCGCCTACGACGTGACCTATCTGAACACCCGCGCGTTCGCCTTGAGCCACGCGAACCCATACTACTACGTCGGGCGTTACGCGAGCGGCATCGGGAGCCCGCACACGCCGGTCGACAACATTTGGCCGCTCGCGATCATCGGGCGTGCGCTGACGTCGACGTCGTCGCTCGAAGTCGCCACGGCAATCACGACCCTCGCGGAGACCGACGGTGCGGATGGCCTCATCCACGAAAGCTTTTACGACGGCGGCTACTGGCGCTTCACGCGCTCGGAGTTCGGCTGGGGCAACGCGCTCTATGCGGAACTGATCTTCCGAACGCTTGCAGGCGAGACGGCGACGCCGTTCGTCGAACCCGAAGTCCTGTTTCCGTTCGAGACGCGCACCCAGACACCGAAGCTCGTGCCGGTCGTCACGCAACTCGAAAATGAGTCGGAAATCCTCGACGCCCTGCAGCGGCTCCTAAGGGTCGACTACGCTCCGTAACGACGGCGGCGGTCGCCGAAGGCGCGCATCGCGCTTGCAAAATCCTCGGCCGTAAAGTCCGGCCACATGAGCGGGAGCGTCAGCAACTCCGTGTACGCGAGCTGGTAGAGCAAGAAGTTGGAGACGCGTTGATCACCACCGGTGCGGATGAGAAGGTCGGGGTCGGGCGCATGCGGCGCGTAGAGCCGCTCGCGCAAGGCATGCTCGTCGACGCGTTCGGGCTCGAGCCGGCCCGCCTTCACATCGTCGGCGATTGCACGAACCGCGCGAAGGATCTCCGCGCGCCCGCTGTAGTTGAGCGCGAGCGTCAACGTCATGCGAACGTTGTGCGCCGTACTGCGCACGAGGTCGCGAATTGCGGCACGTGCGGGAAACGCGAAGGCGTCCAGATCGCCGATGACCTCGACGCGGACGCCCTGTTGCAGGAGCGCCGATTTCTCGCTCTGCGCGCACGCCGCGCACAGTTGCATCACGACGCCGACTTCGCCCGCATCGCGCGTCCAGTTCTCGGTGGAGAAACCGTAGACGGTTAGGCGGCGGACGCCGCTCTCGACCGCGCCGCGGACGGCTTCTCGCAGCGCGACGACGCCGCGGCGATAACCCTCGGCGATCGGCAAGCCGTGTTCCCGCGCCCAGCGACGGTTACCGTCCATGATGACGGCGACGTGTTCGGGAGCGTCGACAAGGGAAGCGGCGTGCAGCATCCTTTACTTTGTACTACAAAGTGAAGCCCGACGCAAGCGGGCGGCCAGCGGGGGGAAGCCGCGCCGTCGCCAACCACCTCGGTCGATATGAACCAGGGCTACTATCGATATCCGGCGATCGCGGGGGACCGGGTCGTTTTCGTCTGCGAGGACGACCTGTGGAGCGTCGGCGCCCAAGGCGGCGCCGCTGTTCGTTTGACGGTGAGCTTCGGCGCGTGCTCCTTCCCGCGGATCTCGCCGGACGGCCGGTGGATCGCGTTCACCTCCAGCGACGAAGGGCATCCCGAAGTCTACGTCATGCCCGTCGAAGGCGGACAGCCTCGCCGCCTTACCTTCTTGGGCAGCACCCAGGCCTGGACGCTCGGCTGGAGCGACGACGGCCGCGAGATCGCCTTCGCGGCCAACCCCGGCGCTTGGTATCCGAACGAGACCCGCGCTTTCACGGTGCCTCTCGAAGGCGGCTCCCCGCACGAGCTGCCGTTCGGCCACGCGAAATCACTCGCGTTCGGCGGTCGCGGTGCGATGGCGATCGGGCGCAACGCGCTCGATCCCGCCCGCTGGAAACGCTACCGCGGCGGAACCGCTGGAGAGATTTGGGTCGACGCCTCGGCAAGCGGAACGTTCACGCACCTCAATCTCCCCGACGGCAATCCGACCTGGCCGATGTGGATCGCCGATCGCATCTTCTTCCTTACGGACCACGAAGGCATCGGAAACATCTACTCCTGCACGATGGCCGGCGGCGACGTTCGGCGCCACACGAATGAAAGCGAGTATTACGCGCGCTTTCCTTCGACCGACGGCGCGCGAATCGTGTACTCCTGCGGCGGTCGAATCGTCCGTTACGACGTCGCGGAGGACGACGTCCGAGAGATCGATATCGAGACGAACTCCGCAGCGCCGCAGATGACGCGCCGCTTCGAAAGTGCGAGCGAGTCGCTCGAACACGTCTCCCCGCATCCCGACGGCACGCGGCTCGCGCTCATCGCGCGCGGCCAGCCGTTGACGATGCCGCTTTTCGAAGGCGCGGCAATCCACCACGGCGTAGGCAGCCGCACCCGCTACCGGCTGGCCGAATGGCTGCACGACGGCAAGCGCTTCGTTTGCGTCACGGATTCCAGCGGATACGAGCAGGTCGAAGTTCACGACGCGGAAGCGGCGAAGCCGCCCCAGCTCGTCACGGTCGGGGACATCGGGCGCATCACGGAACTCGCCGCGTCTCCCACTCGGGACGTCGTCGCCTTCGCGAACCACCGCCACGAGTTGTGCGCGCTGGACCTCGACGACGGGCGCATTCGTACCCTCGACAAGAGTCCTGCGCGGCGCGTGACCGATCTCGCCTTTTCGCCTGACGGCCGTTTTCTCGCGTATACGTGGACGCCGGTCGCCGGCACGTCGATTCTGCGTGTCGTCAGGCTGAAGTCAGGGCGCGTCCACGACGTTACGCCGCCGTTGCGCGAGGATCGCTCCCCGGCATGGGATCCCGAGGGTAAGTACCTCTATTTCATTTCGACGCGCGACTTCAACCCCGTCTACGATGCACTCCAGTTCGACTTGAGCTTCCCACAAGCAAATCGACCCTTTGTCGTCACGCTGCGCACCGACGTGCCGTCGCCGTTCGTGCCGAAGCCGAGCCCGGTTCATCGGGAGCACCACGATCACACAAACCACGAGCGCGGCACAAAACGCGAAGATCAATCCGACGTGACGATCGATTTCGACGGCATTACCGGACGCGTGCTCGGTTTTCCGGTGGAGGAAGGCGACTACGAGCAGATCGTGGCTGCGCGCGGGCGCGTGCTCTTCACCCGCTTCCCGGTGCGAGGCGTCAAGCCCGTTTCACGTGATGAGGAGCAACCCGAAGAGGGGGGAACGCTGATCGCGTACGACTTCGAACAACAGCGCAGTGCGACGATCGCGCAAGACGTCGGCGACATTCGTCTCGGCGCGGACGGCCGGTCCCTGATCTACCGCTCGCAGCATCGCTTGCGCGCGATCGACGCCCTCAACGATCTCCCGGAGGAAGGCGAGGAGCAGAAGCCGCCTCCGGAACCGGGCCGCAAGAGCGGATGGATCGATCTCGACCGCGCAAGCGTCGAGATCGTGCCGCGCGACGAATGGGCGCAGATGTTCCGGGAAGCGTGGCGCCTGCAGACGGAGCAGTTCTGGGTCGAGGACATGAGCGACATCGACTGGGACAGAGTGTACGATCGCTATCGCTCCGTGCTCGAACGCGTGCGGACGCGGACCGAGCTTTCCGATCTCATCTGGGAGATGCACGGCGAGCTTGGCACCTCGCACGCGTACGAGTGGGGCGGCGACTTCCGCGAGCCGTTGCCGTATCAGCGCGGCTTTCTCGGAGCCGATTTCCGGTGGGATGACGCGGAGGAAGGCTACCGCATCGAGCGCATCTACCGCGGCGATTCGTGGAATCGCGAAAGCGACTCGCCGCTCGCCGAGCCCGGACTCGACATCGATGTGGGTGACGTGCTCACCGGGATCGGCGGAAAGCACTTGACGGCGCAGGAGACTCCGGACCGGCTGCTCGTCAATGCGGCGGACCGCGAGATCGCACTGACCGTGCGGCGCGAACGAAGCGCGGAGCGCAACCTGCTCGTGAAGGCGCTGCGCAGCGAGGCCGCGCTGCGTTATCGGGCCTGGGTCGAGGCAAGGCGCGCGTACGTGCGCGAACGATCGAACGGTCGCGTCGGCTACGTGCACATTCCCGACATGGGGCCTTGGGGCTTTGCGGAATTCCACCGCGGGTACTTGAGTGAGTTCGACCGTCACGGGCTGATCGTCGACGTGCGCTACAATCGCGGCGGACACGTTTCGCCCCTATTGCTCGAGAAGCTCGCGCGCAAGCGTGTCGGATACGACACGCCGCGGTATGGAATCGCGATGCCCTACCCGCCCGAGTCCGTCGCCGGTCCGATGGTCGCGATCACCAATCAGTTTGCCGGTTCCGACGGCGACATCTTCAGCCATTGCTTCAAGCTCTACAGGCTCGGGCCGCTCGTCGGGAAGCGCACGTGGGGCGGAGTCGTGGGAATCGACCCGTACCATCATCTCGTCGACGGAACGGTCACGACGCAGCCGGAGTATTCGTTTTGGTTCGTAGACGTCGGCTGGAGCGTCGAAAACTACGGCACCGATCCCGATTACGAGGTCGATATCGCTCCGCACGACTACCGCGAAGGTCGGGATCCACAACTCGACAAAGCACTCGAACTAATGGAGGAGGCGCTCGTCCACGCGGTTTCCGTGCGCCCCGACCTCACGACGCGACCATCCCTGCCCCTTCCGAGCCTCGTGTAGACGAAGGTCTTGCTCGCGGCGTGAACGACAAGCGGATCCCGCTCATCGCCGCTGCGGCGACGTTCCTCTTCCATCTCGTTGCGAATCCGCATTACGGTTTCTTCCGCGACGAGTTGTACTTCATCATCTGCGGACGCCATCCGGCGTGGGGCTACGTGGATCAGCCCCCGCTCGTTCCGCTGATCGCCGCCGGATCGCAGCTCTTCGGCATTTCGCTCGTCGCGCTGCGCGCGACCGCCGCGCTCTTTGCAGCCGCCGGCGTCTTTGCTTCGTGCAGGCTCGTGCAAGAATGGGGCGGCGGTCGCTTCGCGCAGATACTCACGGCGATCGTCGTCGCGCTCACGCCCGTGCTCTGCGCGTTCGGCGAGAAGGTCGGCCCGGACATGGTCGGGCTCTGGATCTGGCCGCTTGCGGCTTTGTACGTCGCGCGGTTGACCAATGGCGCCGACCCGCGTTCTTGGCTCGCTGTCGGCGCGGCGCTCGGCGTATCCGGTGAAGCAAAGTACAGCGTGCTCTTCTTCGTTATTGCGCTGCTGCTCGGCATCGCGCTCTCCCCCTCGCGGCGCATTCTTGCGACGCCATGGTTTGTCGCCGGGATGGCGCTCGGCGCGCTGATCGCCCTGCCGAACTTCATCTGGCAAGCCGCGCACGGCTTCCCGATGTGGGAGTTGCTGCGCAACGCGCAGCTAGAAGGCAAGAACGTCGTGCTCTCGCCGCTCGCGTTCGTGCTGCAAGAGATCCTCATCACGAACCTGCTGCTCGCACCGGTTTGGATCATCGGCGTCGTTTGCGGGTTCTTGAACCCGAAGCTGCGGTGGATCGGATGGACGTACGTGCTGCTCATCGCCATGATGATTGCGATGCACGGCAAACACTACTATCCGGCCGACGTCTACCCGCTCGCGATCGCGAGCGGCGCGCTGGCGATCGAAGATTGGACGCGTCGTGCGCCCATGCTGCGCCTCGTGATCGCCGTTACCGCCTTCGTGTTCTCACTCTGGCTCATCCCGGTGGTCGAGCCGATTCTGCCGGAAGCGCGCGCTGCGGCGTACCAGCTCGAGCTCGCGCGTCTGCTACACACGACCACCGCGACCGAACATTATCACCCCGTCGCGATCGGCCAAGACTTCGCGGACATGCACGGCTGGCCGCAACTCACGGCGCTCGTCGCGAGCGTCTACGATTCGCTCCCGCCGTCGCAGCGTGCCCAGGCCGCGATCGTCGCCAATAACTACGGTGAAGCCTCAGCAATCGACTTCTTCGGCGGCAAGTACGATCTGCCGCCCGCCCTTTCAGGACACAACAACTACTGGCTCTGGGGCACGCACGGCTACTCCGGCAACGTCGTGATCGACGTAAACGGCGATTGCGGCGCGAGCGAACACCTCTTCCGCTCGAGCGTTCGCGCCGCGACGTTCACGGCGCCCTGGGTGACGTCGTACGAGCAGGGCATCCCGATCATGATCTGCCGCGGGATTCGCAAGCCGCTCTCGCAGGTCTGGCCCACGGTACGGCATTATATCTAAGCTGCCGCGCTCGACGCGAACCTTTCACGGGCACGAGACGGCGCGTATGAAAGCGCTCGAAGGCGCTCCGCTCGCGTCGTTCTTCGCGCGAGCCGCCGCTTTCGCGATAGACTTCCTCATCGTCGTCCTGACGTTCGTCCCGCTCGCGCTGGCCATCACGCTCACGCGCGCCGCGGTTACCCACGATACCGGGAATATTCGTATCGACTTCGATCCCTTCGGTGAGAAGAACTGGTACAGTCTTCTCTACTGGGTTGCGTTTCTCGCGATCTCGAACTACGTCGGCAACTGGCAGACCATAGGAAAGCGCCTGTTGCGAATTCGCGCCGTTTCGCTGGTCAGCGAGCGTTTGACGCCGTGGCAGTCCGTCGAGCGCGTCTTGGATACGCCGCGTCGATGCTCGAGCTCGGGCTCGGCTTCGTTCAGTATTTCTTCGACCGTAACCGGCGCACGGTCCACGATCGCATCGCGGAGACGATCGTCGTCGACGAAGGGCGCTAACGACCGGGGTGGCATCCGCGAGCCGCTCCCGGAACTCTGGCCTCGTTTGAAGAAATACATCCGATCATGCAAAAGATACGAATCGAGCAGCACACTTTCTCTGGCGGCTTGTGGTTTGCCGCGTGGCTTTTCACGATCGGCTTCCTTCACCTCACGTTCTGGAAGGGCGTCTTCGCGATCGTGATCTGGGCGTACTATTTGGGAGCCGCGGTCGCGCTCCACTGACCGCGCAGCCGCGGGCGTGGTCGTTCACCATTCCCACCGCTTGCATGAACGCGTAGCAGATCGTCGGCCCCACGAAGCGGAACCCCCGGCTGCGAAGGTCTTTGCTAAGGGCCTCGGCCTCCGGCGACGTCGCCGGGATGCCCGAGCGGTGCCGGCGGCGGACGGGTTTGCCTCCGACGAAGCGCCACACGTAGGCGTCGAAGGAGCCGAACTCGCGCTGGAGCTTCAAATACGCACGAGCGTTTGCGACTGCGGATTCGACTTTCATCCGATTTCGGACGATACCGGGATCCTGGAGAATGCGCTCGATCTTTGCCGGCGTGAAGCGCGCGACGCGCGCCGGATCGAAGCCGGCGAAGACCTCTCGGTATCGATCGCGCTTTCGCAGGATCGTGAGCCAACTCAAGCCCGCCTGACTGCCTTCGAGAACGAGAAACTCGAAGAGTTTGCGATCGTCGTGAACCGGGCGCCCCCATTCGAGATCGTGGTAGGCGATCATCTCGGGCGTGGATGCCCACGCGCAGCGCTTACGTTGTTTCATGCGCGCCTTGGTTTTAAATCGTAACGTAGACATAGCGTTGCGTCTCCGGATTCCAATGCAGCGCAAGGGCGACGACCTTGCGAATCGTCGGCAGCCTGATGGAACCGATCTCGGCGATCTCCACCTCGACTCGCACCGTGAGATCGAAGCGCGCGGAGAAGAGCCCACCCTGTTCCCACGGACCCGGACTTCCGTTCGGCAATACGCCGTGCCAGTGTCCGAGTTCGCCGCCGATGCTTCCTTGCGCGAGGAGGAGCTTCATCGTCCAAGGCCCCTCTTTGATCGGCCGCAAAACGATCGAGCCGATCTGCTCGCCTGGGATTCGCGCCCAGATCGCGAGATCGAAGGCGTTATCGATCTCCCGCTGCTGCTCGAAATCCTGGTGCACCGAATAACAGAGCCCGAAGCCTTCGAACCCATCGTAATCGGCCCAGATCTGCTGCCGGTTTGCCAACGCACACCTCCTACGTAATGGCTAAATGATTTCTTGCCGCGCCGCCTCTGCCAAGAGTTGCGAACGACTGTTTACGCCGAACGTCTTGAAGACGAGTTTGATGTGGTTGCGTATCGTAAACTCGCTGCGCCCCAACTCTTTCGCGATCGCTTTTGAGGACAGGCCTCGGCACATCGCCTCAAACACCTTCCGCTGCATCGGCGGAAGCTTCGCATGCCGTTGGTCGCTCAGCCCGCGCAGCTCCTTGCCGAGCCAACTCCCCATGTAGTGCCGTAGTTTGTCCTTCGCGAGATCGAGATACGATTCGTCGCGCATGGTTTCGAAGAGCCGCAACGCGCAACGCCCGGTTCGCCAATCGTAACCGTACTTCTTGAACGCCTCGAGGCTCTTGCGCAGCGACTCGATGCCGAGACGCCGCTTGCCGGTCGCCAGATGAACGACGCCCGCGGAGTAGCTTGCAAGAGCCGCCGGTCGCGGATCGTTGCGGAGTTGCAGATGCCGGGACTTGGCGTCGATCAGGTCGTCGTACTGTGCGAGATAGAACGCCGCCTTCGACGAATCGGTCGGCGCAGAAAGCTCGGCAAGCAATAGGAGCGCAAGCCGCTCCTCGCTACGCGTTGCCTGCCAGTTGACGCGCGCGGCATAGTCCTCCGCCTCAGCGAGTTCTTGTTGACTCCACAGCGGCTCGCCGTTGCAGCGCGCAAGATACGCGCGGTCGCACGCCGCGACGATGCGCCATACGTCGCCGACGGGCTGTTCGACGCTCGCCTTCAGGTAGCGAAAGGCATTGAAGTAATCGCCGAGCAGTGCATGACACCAGCCCACGGCTCTGAGCGCTTGGAAGCGCTGCACTGCAAAATCTTCCGGCCACGGGGCACCGGCTAACTGCGCATCGACGACAGACAAGGCGCCGGGGACGTGCAGTTCGCGTGCAAGCGCCCCCAGCGTCTGCGTCGCCCATGCTCTGATTTCGAGCGCTTCGCCGCTGTGCGACTCCATTTTTCGCAAGAGGTCCAGAAGCACATCGGCCTGTTTGCGGTAACGTCCTTCGTGGGCAAAGATCGAGCCTTCGAGATATCTCGCGCGCAATCGCAGCGCGGGCGTGCGCGCCTTCTGCACGATCGCCAGCAACTCGCGGGCTGCCTCCGTCTTCCCTTCGACGAGAAATCGGCGTGCACGGTAGTAGGCGATCTCGCTTTGTAGTTCTCGATCTCGCTTCGCTCGCGCCAGCCGGTCGGCTTCGTCGAAGAACTCGTCGGCGGCGGCGAACTTGCCCATCTCGCCGTACGCGGCGGCGAGGAGCATCGCGCGCTGCGCCATATCGTGTTGCCCTGAACCCTTTCGCTCCGTGAGCAACCGAATGACGGATGCGTGCTCGTCGCGTTTCAGGAAGATCCGGGCTCGCAGCAAGGCCAGATCGAGCGGCGCGGACGCTCCGGCGAAATAATCGTAGGTGCGTGCAGCATCGGTATAGGATGCGCGCTCATAGGCGGCGCGCACCGTTTCAACCCAGTTCGATCGATTCGGGGCAGCGGCAATCTTTAATCGTGGCATTCGAATCGTCCCATTCTCCACGGGGGCAGCCAACCCATGCGCCGCCTTCCAAATATGGCTTGGTCGAGCCACTCCGCCGTAAGAACGACCTTCGCTTAGGGACCCATCGGATCGATGGCGTCGAGGAGCGCCGGATAGACGCGGTCGGCGAGCGCAACGGAATGCTCGGGCTCGATGACGTCGTGCGAAGGCGGCATTCCGCGCAGTCGGCGATGCTCAATCGCGGCACCGCGCTCGCGCCAGTTACGGACGAGGGCGCGAATGGCCCGGTTGTTGACCGCTGCTTCGCCGGAGTTGGACACCACTACCACGACGCGCGCTTTCGGCGCGCTGACCTTCGCATCGCGCATGAGGTCGTTTGCGACGCGGTAGCAGTACGAGATTGCGTGCGTAGAGTAGCGCGGGTAGCCGTGCGCCGGCATGAGCTTCTCGCGGCGAATCGGATCCCACCATACGAACCGGTTCGGCAAATGCAGAAGGGCACTCGCCGCAATGCCCGTCAAAGTGTTTGGCAGCCACGCGACGCCGAGAAAGGGCGCTATGCCCACGGCACGATCGAACGCCTCACGCTGCGCCAGCCAGAGCGCGAGCGTCGCGCCTAACGAAAAGCCCGCGATCGTCACGCGTTCGCCTAATGCACGCGCCGCCTCGAGGCTCTCGCGGGCGACCCAGCGCAGATGCTCGTCGGTCAGCCCCGCAAGCGCGTCGGTCATCCGGTCGCTGTAGCCATGCCGAGGAAGCCGAGGCACGAGAACGTTGTGACCGCGCGCGAAGAGATCGTGGGCGAAGCGCGCAAACTGCGGCGGGCTCGCCGTGATGCCGTGGAAGAGCAAGACCGCCCGCGGTCGCACCGTTCCGTGCGAGAGCAGGATCGTGCGGCCTGCCTCGGAGATAAGTTCGTGATCGCGCGCGAGAAAACGTTCGAGGGCGCCGGAATCGGGCATCATCGGGATGGTATCATACGGTATCATGCCCGATCGTGCCCGCGAACTGATCGCCCTCGAAGAGCGCTACGGCGCGCATAACTACCGCCCCCTCGACATCGTCGTCGAGCGCGCAGAAGGCGTGTGGCTCTGGGACGTGCACGGCCGGCGGTACCTCGATTGCGTCAGCGCCTACTCCGCGCTGAACCACGGTCACGCTCATCCGCGCATTCGCGCTGCGCTCGTCGAGCAATCCCGGCGCCTCTCGCTGACGTCGCGCGCGATGTACAACGATCAGCTTCCACTTCTGCTCGAACGGCTTTCGTCGCTCGCGGGCTACGAAGCGGCGCTGCCGATGAATACCGGCGTCGAGGCGGTCGAGACCGCGATCAAGCTTGCCCGCCGGTGGGGCTACGAGGTCAAGAACATTCCGTCCGATTGCGCCGAGATCGTCGTCTTCACGAACAACTTTCACGGGCGAACGATCACGGCGATCTCCGCGAGTTCGACGGCGCAATACCGCTCCGATTTCGGCCCCTTTCTTCCGGGCTTCGTCTTCGCGCCGTTCGGGGACCTCGCGGCACTCGAACGTGTGCTCTCGCCGAAAACGTGCGCGGTTCTCATCGAACCGATTCAAGGGGAGGGTGGCGTCGTCGTGCCGCCGGAGCGATTTCTCGCGGGCGCCGCGCAGCTGTGCGCAGAGCGCAACGTGCTCTTCGTCGCCGACGAAATTCAAACGGGGCTCGGCCGCACCGGCGACCTCTTCGCCTGCGATCACGAACGCGTGCGCCCCGACATCCTCATCGTCGGGAAAGCGCTCGGCGGCGGATACTATCCCGTCTCCGCCGTGCTGGCGAGTCGCACGCTGATGGACCTTTTCGGCGCCGGCGATCACGGCAGCACGTTCGGCGGCAACCCGCTCGCCGCGGCGATCGCGCGCACCGCCCTCGACGTGATCGTCGAGGAGGAACTCCCGGCACGGGCCAGGCGGGCGGGAGATATCATCCTCTCGGCGCTACGCGCGATCCCTTCGCCGCATGTCAAGGACGTGCGCGGCCGCGGGCTGCTGATCGGCGTCGAACTCGACTTGCCGGCGCGCACGCTTGCGGACGCGCTGCTCGAACTCGGCATCGTCGCCAAAGACACGCACGAATCGGTGCTGCGGATAGCGCCGCCCCTGATCATCGAGGACGACGCGATCGAGCTGCTGCTCGACCGCTTTTCCAAGGCGATTCTGGCGCTATCGTGAGCTGCGGCGCCTCCGCTTGACACTACGCCGAGGCCCTGGTACGCTCTCCGAGCCGAAGCAGCGTCCCCAAAAGGGCGCTCACCGGATGCCTGCGGGCAATCCGGTCGCACTCGAGGGGCCGCCGGCCGGTTCCGCAAGTGGGGTTGCTTCGGCAACACCATTTTTCGTTTCCAAGGGGGTAACGCCATAGCTCGACCGCTGCGCATCAACGATCAGATTCGCATCCGCTCCGTTCGCGTCATCGACGAAAACGGCGAACAACTCGGCATCATGCCGACCGACGACGCGCAGGCGCGGGCCCGTGCAGCCGGACTCGACCTGATCGAAATCTCACCGAACGCGCAGCCGCCGGTCTGCAAGATCGGCGACTACGGACGGCTCAAGTACGAACAGTCGAAAAAGGACAAAGACGCGCGCAAGAAACAGCGACACTTCGAATTAAAGGAAGTGAAGCTGCGGCCGAAGATCGAGACGCACGACTTCGAAACCAAGGCTCGAATGGCGGAGCGCCTCCTCCAGGACGGGAGCAAGATCAAGGTGACGATCATGTTCCGCGGTCGCGAGATCACCTACACGGCGTTCGGACGGCGATTGCTCGATCGCATGGCCGAAGATATGGCGCCGCTGGCGACCGTCGAGCGCGAGCCACGGCTCGAAGGAAAGAACATGTTCATGATTTTGGCGCCGCGCGCGGTGCCCACCGGTCCGCCGAAGTATTCCGCGCCGCCCAAGCCCAAGGAGCAAGCTAGTGCCTAAAATTCGAACCCATCGCGGAACCGCCAAACGCGTCAAGGTGACGGCGAACGGCAAGGTATTGCACCGTCATCAGTTCGACGGCTGCGGTCACATTCTCAGTAAGAAGTCGCAGAAGCGTAAACGCCACTTCCGCAAGGATCAGCCGACGGCACCGGGAGACATGCGCCGGATTCGCGCGATGATCCCGTATTTGGTTTAGGAGGGCTCGAGAGATGGCACGAATCAAGCGAGGCGTTCAAGGCCTCAAACACCGTCGCCGCGTGATGAAGCTCGTCAAGGGCTTTCGTGCGGCGCGCCGGCGCAACTATCGCGTCGCGAACGAAGCGCTGCTCAAGTCGCTGGCGTATGCGTTTCGCGATCGCCGCGTCCGCAAGCGTGATTTTCGCTCGCTCTGGATCAGCCGCATCAACGCAGCCGCGCGCCGCGAGGGACTTTCCTACTCGCTGCTGATGCACGGGCTGAAGAAGTCCGGCGTCAGCCTCAATCGGAAGGCGCTCGCCGATCTCGCGATCAGCGATGCCAAGGCCTTCGGAACGCTGCTCGACCTCGCAAAGCAAGCCGTCGGGAAATAGATGTTCGGGACGCTGACGCTGGCGGCGGCGCTTGAATTCACGCCGGCTACGGAGCATCGCATCGAGGCCATCGTCGAGACGGAGATCCGCGCTCACCGCGCACCCGGCGTGGCCGTCGGCGTGGTGGAGTCCGGACGCCTCGTCTACGCCCAAGGTTTCGGGAAGGCGAGCCTTTCGCGTCGCAGCCCGGTCTCTGCGGGAACGCAGTTCGGCATCGGGCAGATCAGCGAGCAGTTCACCGCTGCCGCCATCCTTCTGCTCGAGCAAGATGGGAAGCTCAAGCTCGACGATCCGGTCACGAAGTACGTCCCCGAACTCACCGTTGCCCGTTACGTCACGATTCGCGAGCTGCTCGACCAAACGTCGGGGCTCCCCGCCGTATCGAACTGGGCGCATCTCATCGCCTCGGTAAATGCCGCGCGCCCGCTCGCGCCGCCGGGGACGGTCTACGCGGAGAACCCGCTCAACTACCTCATCGCCGGCCAAATCGTCGAGCGCGCGAGCGGCGTTCCGCTCTCCGACTTCGTGCAACAGCACATCTTCTCACAGCTCGTGATGGACGGGTCGTTCTTTGCCGGCGACACGGGCATCTCGCCGGCGCATGCCGTCGGCTACACCCTCGGCCGCAGCGGATTCGTGACCGCATGGCCATGGAGCACGACGCAGCTCGGCGGCGATGCCGGCATCGTCAGCAACGTTTACGACTTGGCGAAGTGGGACATCGAGTTCCCGATTCTGCTCCGCGTCGACGCGGTACGCGAGATGTTCACGCCCGGCCTTCCCGGCAGCTTCGAGTTGCACGGCATGGGATGGAACATCGACCAGCGCGGCGGCAGGCGCTTCGTGTGGCAGAACGGCGAGATTCCGGGTTATCACGCGATGAACGCGCTCTTGCCCGACGATCACGTCGCGGTAATCGTGCTCACGAACGTCGACTCGCTGCACGGCCCCGCAGTGCTGCCCGAAATTGTCGCCGGGCGCATCCTGGCGACGCTCGTGCCGGTGAGCGCGCAACATGTCGGCAATAGCGTGATCGTGCGGGCACGAGAGTGGATCGGACGTTTGGCGAACGGGCACATCGATCGCACGCAGTTGACCCCTGCGTTCAGCGCCTATCTGTCAGATAGCGTCGTGCGCAACGCCGGGATCGCAGCACTCGGCGGCGTGATTTCGATGGTGCCGATCTCGAGCACGCCGAGCGCTCATGGAGATACGACGTATGAATTCCTCGTGCTCTTCAAGAACGGCACGCGGCACTACCGGCTTACGGTGACGCCCGATGGAAAGATCGATTTCTTGTCGTTTACGCGCTAGAGTTCGTTGTCGGCGATGCGGCGGCCGGTCGCTTCGGTCACTTTGCCGAGCATCGCGACGGCCTCTGCGGGCGAGGCGTTGCTGAACATATAGCGTAGCCGCTCGTCGACGTCTTCGACGATCAGCACGGCGCGGCGTCCGGTGCGAACGGCCGACACCAGCGATTGCAGATAGGCTTCGTCCTCGGCAGCAAGCACCGAGCGGTCGTCCTTCACGGTCGCCGGTCGCGTACCGTTGAGAAGACGCTTCAGGACGGCGTCGATATCACCCGGGACTTCCACGGTTTCTCCTCCGTAGGTGGATGGTCAATCTAGTCTATCGACCGTTCCGGGAACGAGTTCACCCCGCTCTCCCGCCATCCAGAGCAAAGCTAGCAGAGTCTTTACATCGGCGATCTCGCCCCTGCGCAGAAGCCCCCACGCCCGCTCGGCCGTAAAGCGCCCCACCTCGATACGCTCGTCCTCGTCAAGCGACTGTCCACCCTCGGTCAGGTCCTCGGCCAAGAAAAAGCGCATCACCTCGTCACAGAAGCCGGGCGTCATGAAGATCGTCCCGAGCGGGCGAATGCGCTTCGCGCGATACCCGGTCTCCTCGCTCAGCTCCCGTGCGGCGCCGATCATCGGGTCTTCGCCCGGCTCGGCGGTGCCCGCAGGAATTTCCCACATGAGCCGGCGCACCGGATGGCGATATTGCCGCACGAGCACGATCTCGTTCGGCGCAGGAAGTGCGATGATGCCGAACGATCCGGGGTGTTCGACGACGTCGAACCGGTGAGCGCTTCCGTCTCCGTAGCGCACTTCATCGACGCGCACGCGAAAGACGCGCCCCTCGAACACGATCCGCGAGCTGGTGACTTCCTCAACTTGATCCATGGCTGGCGGAATGCTCGCCCCCCGGGGCAGGTCCCTCGTCGTCACCCTCGCATGACGCTCCCGATGGGGCGAAACTCGATTCTCGGGGAGCTGGGATGGCTCGCGTACTTCCTCGTCGTCTTCGTGATTGCGGTGTACGCGATGAACGTCTTCGTCGTGCCGCATCACTTCAACGACAAGATCGCCGACGTGCTCGCGGGAATTTTTGCCGCGGTGCTCTTCGTCGCGACGCGCGCGTACGCGGCGCGGCATCCGCGCTGATGCCCAAGCATCTCGGCGCGCACGCCCCGCGGCTTGCCGAGGCACGCAAACTGCGCACCGGCAAGGGGCGCCGCGAGCAGGGTCGTTTCCTCTTCGAAGGCCCGACGCTGCTGGCGGAGGCACGCGAGAGCGGCGTCGAGATCGAGGAGATCTTCGCAACGAGAACGGCTTACGAAGTGACGCCGCTTCTTCGGGATCTGGAGAAGCATGGCGTGCCGCTCTGGGAACTCGACGAAAGAAACGCCGAGCGTCTCTCGGATGTAACGTCTCCCACGGGGATTGTCGCGGTCGCCCGCCGGCGCTTCGCCGATCTCGCGCCGCTCTTCGCGAGAGCCGGGATCGTTCTCGTCTTGGCCGGATTGAACGACCCCGGGAACGTCGGAACGATCTTGCGCTCGGCGGAGGCCTTCGGAGCGGCGGGCGTCGTCTTCGGGCCCAATGGGGTCGACCCGTATCATCCCAAGGTCGTGCGAGCGGCGATGGGCTCGCTTTTTCGCCTCCCGCTTGCGACGGCCGAGCCGGAAGGGGTCCGGGAAGCGGCGGCTTCAGGGGGCCGGGCAATCCTCGGCCTGAGCGGCCGGGGCGAGCCGATTCGGCAGGCCGCCTTCCTGCAGCCGGCGGTCCTGGTCGTCGGCCAGGAGCGGGTGGGGCTGGGCGAATGGGGGCCCCTCTGTGGCCGGCTGCTCGCCATCCCCATGCCCGGTCCGGCCGAGAGCCTCAACGCCGGGGTCGCCGCCTCGATCGCCCTCTACGAAGCAAGCGGCCGGTAAAGATTCGGGGCGAATTGTGAGCGCCTTGTCAAGACTACCGGGCCCTCGGGGCCCGTGGTATACTTTGCCCATTCCGGCGGCCGAGCCGGACTCCACGGTGCAGAGAAGGAGACCAGACGCTGTATGGCAACCTGTGATTTCTTCTGGAAACTCTTCGCTCAAACGGGGTCGATCAACGCGTACCTCGCGTATCGACGGACGCACCCCGCACCGAGTCCGAGCTGAATCCACGAAGAAGGCCTGAAGGCCTTTCCAGACAGCGCCCGGCAAGAGTAACGCCGGGCGTTTTATTATTGTCAAAGGCAGGGCTCGGACTCGATGAGTGAACTGGCCGCGTTGCTCGCGGCACTCCGGGAGCGTTTTTCGGCAGCCGCCCGGACAGCCAAGAACGAGCGGGACCTCGACGAGGTCCGGATCGCCTATCTCGGCCGCAACGGAGAGGTCACGACGATCCGCCGCGGCATCGGCAGCCTCCCGATCGCGGAGCGCCCGAGCGCCGGAAAGCAGATCAACGATGCCGTCGAGGCGATGGAATCGGTGTTGGAGGCGCGCCGCGGCGAGCTGCAAGTCGACGCGGTGGAGGCAGAGCTATCGCAGCGCATCGACATTACGTTCCCGGCAATCCCCACATGCGTCGGCTCGATTCATCCCGTGCGCCGCATCATCGAAGACGCCTGTGCTTACTTCGAGCGCCACGGGTTCGCGATCGTGCTCGGCCCGGAGGTCGAGCCGGATTACTACAACTTCGACGCGCTGAACATCCCTTTCGAGCATCCCGCGCGCGAGGGGTTCGACTCGTTCTGGATCGACGATTCCCTGCTGCTGCGCCCGCATACGTCACCGATGCAGATCCGAACGATGCAGCTCCATCAGCCGCCTATTGCGATCGTCGCGCCCGGCAAGTGCTATCGGCGCGACGCCGTCGATGCTCGCCATCTTTTTCAGTTTCACCAAATCGAGGGATTGCTCGTCGCCGAGGGCATCCACTTCGGCCACCTCAAAGGCATGCTGACGGGGCTCTGCCGCACGCTCTTCGGAGCGAACCAACGCGTGCGCTTTCGTCCGTCCTTTTTCCCGTTCACCGAGCCGAGCGCCGAGGTCGACACGACGTGCCCGAAGTGCGGCGGCGCCGGCGCCTGCAATATGTGCGGCGGCGCCGGCTGGATCGAACTGGGTGGCGCGGGCATGGTCCATCCGAACGTGCTGCGCGAGGTCGGGTACGATCCTGAGCTGGTCACCGGCTGGGCATTTGGCTTCGGCGCGGAGCGGATCGGCCTCGCGCGCTATGAAGTCGACGACGTCCGCAGGTTCGTCGACAGCGATCCCGACTTCCTCGAACAGCTCGCGTAGGAACGGCATGCGCATACCCATCTCATGGCTGCGTGAGTACGTCGATCTGCCCGCCGAATCGCACGCGATCGCCGATCGCCTGGCAATGCTCGGCTTCCCGGTCGAGGAGATCGTGCGCCGACCCCCGATCACGAACGTGGTCGTCGGCAGGATCGTCGCGATCGAACGCCATCCGAACGCGGATCGTCTCCTCGTCTGCAGCGTCGACGTCGGCGCCGAGCGGCGGCTGACGATCGCAACGGCCGCCACGAACGTCGCGGTCGGACAGACGATTCCGGTGGCGACGATCGGCGCGCGCTTGCCGCACTTGACGATCGAGCGCCGCACGATGCGCGGCGTCGAGTCGGAGGGCATGCTGTGCTCGCCCGACGAGTTGGCATTGCCGCCCGAGTGGTTCGAAGCGGACGGCATCATGCAACTCGACGACGCGCTCCCGGTCGGCGGCGATGCGGTGGCTCTGCTCGGCTTGCGCGACGACGTGTTGGACGTGGAGATCACCGCCAATCGCGTCGATGCGATGTGCGCGATCGGCCTCGCTCGGGAACTCGCCGCCTCCTACCGCGTGCCGCTACGCCTCCCGTCGTTCGAGAACCCGGGGAAGGGAATGGCGAAGCCGCCGCCCGGCGTCGAGATAAAATCCGCGGATTGCGTGCGTTTCGTGCTGCAACGTTTCGACGGCGTGCGCGTCGCGCCGGCGCCGGTGGGCATGCGCGTGCGTCTCGCGCTCTGCGGCGTGCGCCCGATCAACAACCTCGTCGATATCTCGAACTACGTCATGCTCGAAACCGGCGAGCCGATGCACTTTTACGACGCCGCTCGGGTCGCCGATCAGCACCTGATCGTACGCGACGCGAAGCCCGGCGAGAAGCTCACGACGCTCGACGGCGTCGAGCGTTCGCTCGTGCCCGCCGCGCTGGTCATCGCGGATGCGGCCGGACCTCTTGGGCTCGCGGGCGTGATGGGGGGCGCGGCGAGCGAGATCACCGACGGGACCTCCGCGATTCTCCTCGAGGCTGCAAGTTTCAACGGCGCGCGCGTGCGCGGGAGCGCGAAACTCTTTGGTTTGCGCACGGAAGCATCGGCCCGGCACGAGAAATCGCCGCCCCCTATGCTCGCCGAGGTTGCCGCGGCGCGCGCCGCACAGTTCGCGCTGGCATCCGGAGGACGTGCGTACGCGCCGCTCGTCGCAGGCGCTCCGCTCGCGCCTCCGCGGACGATCGTCCTGCGCTCACTCGAGGTCGAACGCCTGCTCGGCTTGCGGCTTTCGCCGGAACGGATCGCGGGGCATCTCGCCGCCCTTGGCTGCGGCGTCGAGCGTCGAAAGAACGATTTCGCCGTGACCGTGCCGCGCTGGCGCGGCGATCTCGAGTTGGCGGCCGATCTCGTCGAGGAGGTTGCCCGGATGGAAGGCTACGACGCGGTGGAGAGCGTTGTGCCCGCGACGGCGCCGCACGAGATACCGTCCCGCGAATACGATCTCGAACGCGATGCTGCAGGCGCGATGCTCGCACTCGGGTACCACGAGACGATCACCCATTCGCTGCGCGCGCAAGGCGGCGACCGCGCCGTCGAGCTGCGCAACCCGCTTTCCGAAGATCAACGCTATCTGCGAACCGACATCGTGCCCGCGCTGCTTTCCGCGCTCGCGCGCCTCGGGCGCCCCTATCGCCTCTTCGAAATCGGCCACGTCTTTGCAAGGGAGAGCGAAGTCGTCGAAGTGCCGATGCTGACGTTCGCCTATGCCGCCGAACGCCGCGACGAGCCGCCCTGGCGCGACACCGAATTTCTTCGGTTGCGCGGCGACTGCGAGGCGCTCTTACGCATGGTGACGGGAAAGAGCAGCGGCATCGAAGCCTCCGAGCGGGCAGGGCTGCATCCCGGAAAGTGCGCGGCCCTCACGATCGACGGAGTCGAGGTCGGCGTTCTCGGCCGCGTCGATCCCCGGCAGGAGCGCTCGTACGGCTCCTCCCTCCCGCTCTATGCCGCCGAGGTTCGCCTTGACCGGCTGCCCGAACGCCCGGCGCCGCACTACCGGCCGCCCTCGCGCTTCCCCTCGACGTACCGGGATATCGCTCTCTCGGTCGGTACAGAGGTAACCGCCGAGCGTGTCGAAGTAGTCACGGCGCAAGCCATCGGAGATATCTGTACGGCTGTGCGTGTTTTTGACGAGTACCGCGGCCCGCAGGTTGAAGAAGGCCGCAAGAGTTTGGCCGTACGGGCCATAATGCAACGCTTCGACGGAACGATTACGGACGAAGAGGCGGATGCCGCCGTAGCTCGAGCCGTCGAGGCGCTCCACGAACGATTGGGGGCTATTGTACGAGTATGAGTGGAACATCTTTCGGTTGGCCGGACGTCATCATCATCGCGATCTTGGCGCTGGCAGCCATCAAGGGATTCGCGCGCGGCTTCATTTCCGAACTCGGCGGAATCGTCGCGGTCATCCTGGCGCTCGCCGCGGCGTTTTATTACAACGGCTTCCTCGATAATGGGTTGGAGCACGCGTTCAAGATGAATCCCGGCTCGGCGCACGTCACCGGCCTGATCCTCAGCGGACTCATCGTCTACGGCGTCGTCATGCTCGTGATCTGGCTCCTCGGCCGTTACGTGCACCTCCCGGTGCTCGGTGCCGGCAACGCGCTCGGCGGTGGTGTCGTGGGCCTCGCAAAAGGCGTCGTGTTGATCTGGGTCGTGCTCTTTGTCGCGCTGCTCTTCCCGCTCTCGCACGATATTCGAACGGATCTGCACAAGTCGCGCTTGGTCGCGGTGCTCTCGCAGGAGAACCAGCGCGTCGATGACGCGATCTTCAACAAACTGCCCGACATCGCCAAGCCGTTCGTCAAGCCCATCCTCGACCGGCAACAGGTCTAAGGCTTCAGCGGCGCGCCTTGCGGTGAATGCGTCCGCGCTTCACCGCACCGTTGCGATGCATCGGCACGACGTTGCCGGTGCGGCCGCTCTCGAAGACGGTCGGCGCGACGATGCGCTTGCCGAGCGCGTGCGCGAAGACCTCGGAAAGCTGCTCGACCGCGACGAACTCCATCGTGTCGCGGATTTCCTTGGGGATCTCGTCCAGATCCATCTCGTTGCGTTTGGGCATCAAGATCTTTGCGATGCCCGCGCGTTTTGCGCCGAGGACCTTCTCTTTGAGCCCGCCGATCGGCAGCACTTGACCCGTGAGCGTGATCTCGCCGGTCATCGCGACCGACGGATCGACTTTGATGCCGGTCAGCGCCGAGGCGATCGAGGTGGCAAGCGCGATACCCGCCGAGGGCCCTTCCTTCGGCGTCGCACCGGCAGGCACGTGGATGTGCAAGTCGTGCTTGGAGAAGTAGTCGTCGGGTAAACCGAGTTCTTGCGAGCGGGAGCGCAGGAAGGATACCGCGGCCTGCGCGCTCTCCTTCATGACGTCGCCGAGCTGTCCGGTGAGCACGAGCTTGCCGCTTCCCGGCATCGCCTGCGTCTCGATGAAGATGATATCGCCGCCGACGGGCGTCCAAACCATCCCCGTCGCCACGCCCACCGAAGCGACGCGCTTGCGCGCTTCGTTGTAGAAATGCGGCTTGCCGAGGTACTCGGTAAGGTTCTCGGGTTTGATTCGCGCCTTGAAACGCGGGGTCGAGGCGATCTTGCGCGCGACCTTGCGGAACACCGTCCCGATCTCGCGCTCGAGGTTGCGCACGCCGGCTTCACGCGTGTGATCCGTGATGATCGCCCGCAATGCGGCATCGCTGATCTGCGCCTGCGTTTCCTTTAGCCCGTTCGCGATCCGCTGCTTCGCGAGCAGGTAGCGCTTCGCGATCTGCATCTTCTCGAACTCCGTGTAGCCTGCGAGCTGGATGATCTCCATCCGATCGCGCAACGCGGGTGAAACCGACTCCAGGCTGTTCGCGGTGCAGATGAACAAGACTTGCGACAGGTCGAAGGGCAGATCGATGTAGTGGTCTCGGAAGTTCACGTTCTGTTCGGGATCCAAGACTTCGAGCAGCGCCGACTGCGGATCGCCCCGGAAATCCGAGCCGACTTTGTCGATCTCGTCGATCATCATCACCGGATTCTTCGTGCCTGCGTCGCGCATCGAGCGGATGATCGTTCCCGGCATCGCGCCGATGTACGTCCGGCGATGGCCGCGAATCTCGGCCTCGTCGCGAACGCCGCCGACGGAAAGCCGCATGAACTTGCGCCCCATGGCGCGCGCGATCGAGTGGCCGAGGGACGTCTTGCCGACGCCGGGCGGCCCGACGAAGCAGAGGATCGGTCCCGTCAAGCGCTTCTTCAGCTTGCCGACGGCAAGATACTCGACGATGCGGTCCTTGATCTTCTCGAGATCGTAATGATCTTCGTCGAGAACTTTGCGAGCCTTTTCGATGTCGATGTGGTCCGCCGTTTCGCTGTTCCAGGGCAACTGCACGAGCCAATCGAGATAGGTGCGAATGACGCTATACTCCGGCGAGGCTTGCGGCACGCGCGACAGGCGTTCCAACTCGCGATCGGCGGTTTTCTTCGCCTCCTCGGGCATGCGCGCTTCGTCGATCTTCGTGCGCAGCTCGTTGGCCTCGGCCTGTTGCGGATCGACTTCGCCGAGTTCTTCTTGAATCGCACGCAACTGCTGGCGGAGATAGAACTCGCGCTGGTTTTTCTCCATCTCCCGCTGGATGTCGCTCTGGATCTTGTGTCCGAGTTCGACGACTTCCAGCTCTTTCGTGAGCAACATCGTAAGCTTGCGCATGCGCTTGGCGGTATCGCGCTCCTCCAGCAAGGCCTGGCGGTCCGCCGTGTCGAGCCGCATCGTGGAGGCGACGAAGTACGAGAGCACGTTGGGGTCCGTGATATTTTGGACCTCCATCTCCATCTCGCGCGGCGCCTGCGGCAAGAACGAAAGCAGTTTTTGGAAGAGCCCGGCGAGGTTGCGCTGCATCGCAACGAGTTCTTCATTCTCGACGGTGATCTCCGGAAGTTCCGCGTAGGTCGCGACCATATACGGCTCCTCTTGCGTGAACTGCTCGATGCGAAAGACTTGCTGCCCGGCGACGATGCAACGCAGCGTCCCGTCGGGGATCTTCAGCATCTTCTGGATGACGCCGATGGTTCCGACGCGCTGAACGTCGTCCGGCGTGGGATTTTCGATTTCGCGATCCTTGATGACGCACAGGCCGATGGACTTGCCCTCGCGCAAAGCTTCCTCCACCAGGGCAATGCCGGGCTTCTTCACGACCGCAAGCGGAATCACGGTGTTCGGGAAGAGCACCGCTTCTTGCAGGGGCAAGATGCCGACGGAGCCGGCGGGAATGGCGCGAGAGGCTTTATGGGCAGGCATCGGCTACCAGGGAATCCTTTTGACGATCATACGGATCTCGGTGCGCGAGGTGGGTCGATAGGCGGTCGGTGCGAGCGTGAGCGTGATAACGAGCACGCCGTCGGCGTATGTCGCAGTTGCACCGCCGCACTCGACGGCAACCGGAAGATGAACGCGCTTTGCGAAATCGCCGTAGGCGATCTCTTTCTGCGCGAACGATCCCGAGCGCGAGCGATCGGGCTCGCGCCGCCGCCCGGTTATCAGCAGGCCGCGCTCGTCGTCGATTTCAATGCGCAGGCTCTCCGGATCCGCCCCCGCCACCTCGACGGTAACGATCGCCGTCGCTTCGTCGTCGTCGACAAACACATCGGCGTTCGGTTCGAAGCCTGCAAGCCGCGGCCGAATCACAAAATCCATCCTCGTTTTAAGACCCGGCTGCCCGCCACAGAGATGCAGCCCTAGAACGTCGGGTCGGGAAGCGAGCGGCCCTCCGGCCAGGCGACGCACGGGTCGATGCGAATCCGCAGCACGTCGAGCGCCCGCTCCGGGAGCTGGACGCGGAAGAACTGCTCCGTGTGAATCGGAACCCCGTACTCCGTCGTCTTCGGGAAGGCATTGGGGTCGACCGGCGAGAGGCGGGTCGAGGCAAGCACCTGGTTGACGTGCCGTGCATTTTCTGCCGACATGTACGGCGGCGTGCGCTGACCCAGCCACGTCGTCCCATCCGGTGTCGTGTAGAGGAATCCGATCGTCTCGTCGCGCGTCATGGTTGCGGTCGATACGACTCGGTCGATGCGCACGATCTGCATCTGCCTCACAACCGGCTCTTGCAGGACATGGGGAACGGCGCGAGGTGAATCCAAGCAAGGACCGTTGTTCAGCGTTGCGGCTTCGGGTGCGACCGTAAGTGCCGCGGGCGGCGAAGGCGGAGGAGGCGTCGCCTGAGCGACGTTCAGCGGAGCAAGCAGCATGGTGAGGAGGGCGGCGAGTACCAGCATACCGCTACACTTCGGAGTAACGACGATGAGAAACCTTTGGACGGTCGCCTTGTTTGCCGCCGCAGCGCTTGGGGCGCCGTTTGCTGCCGCGCAAAGCGACGCACTTCCGACGGGAACGTACCACTATGCCATGTCGGCCAATGGATCGACGATCGGATTGAGCACCATCGTCGTGCAGCATCACGGCAGCTCGGTCGAGGTCGGCGAAAGCGCCTCGCTCGCAGGTCACGCGCTCGTCACGCGCCGCACGCTCGACGCGACGACTTTCCAAACCTTGAAGTATGCGGCGAGCGCACCGGGTTCGCCGCAGAGCGCGACGCTCAATCTGACGGCGACGACCGCGCTGCTGCACGCTGGCGCGACGAACGCGAGCATCTCCGCGCCGCCCGACGCCCCGTTCTTCGTCAACGACAATCTCGTCGCCGGCTTCGCGCAGCTTCCAGCGCAGTTGCATGCGACGGGGAGCGGCAAGCTCACGATGGCATGCGTCTGCGGCGGGCTCGTCGCGCTGCCGACGATCGTCGTTCCCGTCACGGCAACGCGGCCGTCCGACGTTCCGGCGAGCGATGCGGGCGTCGCGGTCGAGTTCGGTGATCAGGTCATGACCCTCTGGTACGATCCGGCCACCTACGTTCTCAAACGCGCCGATCTTCCGTCGCAGGGTTTTACCATCGAGCTGCAATCCTACGACCCCGCGGTTCAGTCGCTCCCCTTGCCGCCGACGCCAGCACCCCTGCCGCTGCCGTCACCGCATTACACGTCGCGCGACGTTACCATCGTCGCCGACGACGGCGTGCACCTCGCCGGAACGCTGACGATGCCATTCCAGTATGCGGAGACAATTGGGGCCTATCGCCTTACTCCGTCGGTACCGGGTTTCGTCTTGGTGCACGGCAGCGGGTGCAACGATCGCAACGAGACGATCGGGCCGAATCAAATCTTCGCTCAGATCGCGAACCATCTATCGAACGAAGGCTACGCGGTCTTACGCTACGACAAGCGCTCCTGCGGCAAGAGCGGCGGCACCTATCCGGTTCGCAGCCGGCTGATTGCCGACGCTAGAGATGTAGTCGAATTTCTTGCGGGTGAGCCTGGGATCAATTTGGAGCGCATTTACGTGCTCGGCCATAGCGAAGGCGGCGAGCTCGTGCCGAGCCTGGCGACTCTTAGTTTTTGGCCTCCCGGTTGCCTCGACTCATGCTGGACGAAGCTGGCTGGGATCGTTCTTATGGCGCCGCCGGCGATTCCGCTCGACCAAATCCTCTTGCAGCAGTACAGCCGCGGCCTAACCGGCACGGCGAAGATCGCCGCGGTACGAGCGGAGGCGGCGCAGATCGCGCAGATCGAGTCCGGCGCGATCGACACGCCGTCGGCGCGTTGGCTGCGCAGCTCGTTCGGAATCGACCCCGCGACGGTCATCGCGCGGGTTCCGTGTCCCATCCTGATCCTGCAAGGAACCAAGGACATCCAAGTCCTTGCGACCGACCTGTCGCGTTTGGTCGCCGCCGCGCGCGCCGCGCATCGTAATCTCACCGTCGACGTGCTGCAAGGCGACGACCATCTCTTCCTCAACGTTCCCGGCGACGCGCCGTCGACGGGATTGGAATACTTCGTGCCGTCCTATCTCGATCCGAAGCTCTTTTCCTCGATCGACGCGTGGCTGACCACCCACTAAGGCTGCTGCGGCGCCTGGGCACGCGCGACGCCGCGCTCATCGTAATGGGCGGGATCGTCGGCTCGGGCATCTTCATGACGCCGTCGGTCGTCGCGCAACGCGTTCACAGCGCGTGGCTCGTCATGGCGGCGTGGATTGCGGGCGGCGTCATCGTCTTGTTGGGCGCATTCCTCTTCGCCGAACTGGCGGCGCGGCGGCCCCAGGACGGAGGTTTCTACGCCTATCTGCGCGACGCGTTTCATCCGTCGCTCGCCTTCGCCTACGGCTGGACGCTCCTGCTCGTTTCGCAGAGCGGCGGCGCCGCGGCCGCCGCCGTAACATTCGCGAACTATTTCGTCCCGCTCAGCGGCGTCCACGTGGATCTTCGATTGCTCGCGGCGGGCGCGATCGCATTTTTCACGTTGGTGAATCTCTTCGGCGTGCGCGCCGGCGCCTCGACCCAAAACTGGTTCATGGCGCTGAAGATCGCGGCGATCGCCGGGCTCGTTGCGCTCGGTCTGATCGCCCCGCACGCTCCCGTTGCGGCGTCGACCGTCTCGGCGTTGCCGGCGGCGGGAATCGCCGTGGCATTCGGTTTCGCGCTCGTCCCCGTGCTCTTCTCGTACGACGGCTATCAGACGGCAAGCTTCATGTCCGCGGAGTTGCGCGAGCCGCATCGAACGCTGCCGCGCGGCTTGATCTACGGCGTCGGGCTCGTCGTCGTGCTCTATCTCGCGGTGAACGTCATCTGCCTGCGGGTTCTCGGAGCGGCGGGACTCGCGGCAACCTCGACACCTGCCTCCGCGGTCGCTCAGTTTGCGCTCGGCCCGATCGGTGCGCGCATCATGGCGGGCGTCGTGATGCTCTCGGCGCTCGGCTTTCTCGGAAATCAGATCCTGACGTCGCCGCGCGTCTTCTTTCAAATGGCCGCCGACGGCATCTTCTTCAAGTCTTTGGCGAAGGTCGACCCACGAACGCACGTCCCCGCGATTGCCATCGCCGTTCAGGGTGCGGCCGCGCTGGTCATCGCGCTCTCCGGGCGCTACGATCAGATCCTGAACTTCGTTTCAAGCGTCGATTTCGTGTTCTTCGGACTCGCGGCGATTGCGCTCTTCGTCTTCCGTGCGCGCGACCGCGGTGAGACCCGCATCCGGCCGATGATGCCCGGCCATCCGTGGACGACCCTGCTCTTCCTCGTCGTCTCGTGGGCGCTCGTGGGCGACGTCGTCGTGGCCTCGCCGCGCGATAGTCTGATCGGCCTGGGGATCCTGCTCTCCGCGCTTCCGGTCTATGCGCTCTTTGCGCTGCGCAAAAAGGCTATGCCGACGGCGCCATAAGGCGCGTCCACTCCTCGCGGCCGATCCGGAGGTCGTCTTCACGCAGTTGCGCCAGCGGCGTCTTCGTCATGTGCTCGCGCTCGCATAGATCCTGGGCCGCGGTGTCGATAAAGAGCAAGCCGGTGACCAATTCTCCGCGCTCGCGGGTCTCGTGGATGACCTCGAGTGCACCCAAGCGCTTCTTGGGATCGTATTCGCGTTCGATCTTGCGGAGCAGTACGTGCGAGCCGTCGTCGAATTCGATATCTTGGACCGTGCCCGGCTCGTAGTCGACCTCGATCTCTTTGCTGCCGATGATGAAGTCGGGCGTGTGCAGGGCAAAGCCGTGCTCTTTGATGTATGCATAACTCTTCGTCGAGCCGACGTGATCGTTGAAGGTCACGCAGGGGCTGATGATGTCGAGAATCGCCGTGCCGCGATGCGCGAACGCCGCCTGCAACAGCGGGATCAACTGTTTGCCGTCACCCGAAAACGAGCGCGCCACGAACGAAGCGCCCAATTCGATCGCCAAACCGCAGACGTCGATCGAGGCATAGGAGTTGACCTTGCCGTTTTTCTGCTTCGATCCGAAGTCGGCGGTTGCAGAGAACTGGCCTTTGGTCAAGCCGTAGCAGCCGTTGTTTTCGATGATGTAGGTGCAGTCGACGTTGCGCCGGATCATGTGGCAGTACTGGCCCAAGCCGATCGAAGCCGTGTCGCCGTCGCCGCTGATGCCGAGCACGAGCAGCTCGCGGTTGGCAAGTTTTGCGCCGGTCGCAGCCGACGGCATGCGCCCGTGCAAGCCGTTGAAGCCGTGGGCCTGCTCGACGAAGTAAGCCGGCGTCTTGGAAGAGCAGCCGATCCCGCTCATCTTCGCGAGCTTGTGCGGCTCGACGCCAAAATCGAAGAGCGCTTTGATCAGGTGATTGGTGATCGAGTTGTGGCCGCAACCCGCGCAAAGCGTCGTCGGCAAGCCTTTGTAGACGTCGCGCGGGAGGCCGATGATGTTGAGGTTCGTCGTGCTCATGGTTCAGTCCGTAACGAGTGCCGGTTCGCGCTCCGCCGACATGAGGGGATCGACGATCGCATGTGCGTCGATCGGCACGCCGTCGTAGTGGCGAATCGAATGGAGGCGTGAGATCAGGTGCGGTGCCAATTCCGTGCGAAGAATGCCGTAGAGCTGGCCGTCGCGGTTTTGCTCGATCGCATAGACGCGCTCGTGCCGGTCGATGAAGGCGGCAACCTCCGGGGAGAGCGGAAGGGCGCGAACGCGCAGGTAGTCGACGTCGAGGCCGTCGTCGTGGAGGATGTCCCGCGCTTCGACGACCGCATGGTGCGTCGTGCCGTAGGCGATGAGTCCGATCTTGCATCCGCTCTCATCGACGATCGGCTGCGGCACGCACGTCCGCGCCGTGTCGTGCTTGCGCACGAGCCGGTCGAGACCGCGCTGCCAGGTTTGCGGGTTCTCGGAGTAGCGAGCCTGCTCGTCGTGGCCCGTGCCGCGCGTGAAGAAGCCCGCGCCCGCGTGATTCGTGCCGGGCAGCGTTCGATAGGGAATGCCGTCGCGGTCGACGTCGCGATAGCGTCCCCACGAATCGAGCTTGCCGAGATCCTCCGCGGTCAAGACCTTCCCGCGATCGAAGCCTTTCTCGGGATACGGAAGCGGCGCGCTCATCCAGGAGTTCATGCCGAGATCGAGATCGCTGAGCACGAAGATCGGGGTTTGGAAGCGGTCCGCGAGGTCGAACGCCTCCATCGCAAAGGCGTACGCTTCTTCGACGATGCCCGGCAGCAGCACGATGTGCTTCGTATCGCCGTGCGACAGCGTATAAGCGAAGGCGACGTCGCCCTGCATCGTGCGCGTCGGCAACCCCGTCGACGGCCCCGCGCGTTGCACGTCGAAGATGACGCCCGGAATCTCCGCATAGTAGCCGAAGCCCGCGTATTCCGCCATCAGCGAGATGCCGGGTCCGGAGGTCGACGTCATGGCTCGCGCGCCCGCCCATCCCGCGCCGAAGACCACGCCCGCGGCCGCCAGTTCGTCCTCGGCCTGCAAGATCGCAAAGTTCTTCTCGCCGCTCTTCGCATCGATTCGATAACGCTCGGCATATTCGATGAAGGCTTCGCAGAGCGAGGACGACGGCGTGATCGGATACCACGCCGCAACCGTGCAACCGCCCATGATGCAGCCGAGCGCTGCCGCGCGATTGCCCTCCATGAAAAGCGTCCCTTCGGTCTTGCCGCTCATGCGTTCGAGACGGAACGCGTCCTGCTTGGAAAATTTCTCGCGCGCATATTCGATGCCGAGCCGGACGCCGCGCATGTTCGTCTCGACGGCAGCCGGCTTGCTGCGAAACTGCGTCTTCACCGCGGCCTCGATCGTTGCTTCGTCGATCCCGAACAACTCCGCGACGACGCCGACATAAATCATGTTGATGAGATACTTGCGCAAGTCGGCGTTCTCGAAATGCTTCTTACCCATCTCGGCAAACGGCACGGCATAGTACGTGACGTCGCCGCGCTGCGTCTCACCCGATACCGGATACGCGCTCTCGTGGACGATGATGCCGCCGGGCCTCACGCTCGCCACGTCCTCGCGCCACGTCATCTGATTGAGCGAGACGAGAACGTCGACGTCGCGCGTGCGGCAGCGATACCCCTTCGAAGTCACGCGAACGTCGAACCATGTCGGCAGGCCCTCGATGTTCGAAGGGAAGACGTTCTTCGGCGCGACCGGTATCCCAAGCCGAAAGATCGCGTTGCTCAAAACGAGATTGGAGGATTGGCTTCCGGAACCGTTGACGGTGGCTACGCGAATCGTGAAATCGTTGACGACAGGATGGGGCACCGGATCTCCTAACGAGGGGCGTAGATGCTTCGGTACCGGCATCGAGCTTGCCTCCGGCTGAAAAGAGAGCCCCGGCGTCGCCGCCGGGGCTCTGTATCGATGATGCGCCGTAGCGCTTACATCATGTCGCCGTAGCCGCCCATGCCGCCGCCGGGCATCGCCGGCTCTCTCTTCGGCTCGGGCTTGTCGGCGATGAGCGTCTCCGTGGTGAGGATCAGCGCGCCGATCGAAGCAGCGTTTTGCAGTGCAGAACGCGTGACTTTAAGCGGCTCGACGATGCCCGCCTTGAACATGTCGACGATCTGGCCGGACATGGCGTCGAAGCCCCAGGCGTCCACGCCGCCCTTCTTCGGGGCCGGCTTGGTCTTGATGTTGTTGACCTCGACCGAGCCTTCGTAGCCGGCGTTGTTCGCGATCTGCTTCAGCGGCTCTTCGAGCGCTTTGCGCACGATCTCGATGCCGATCTTCTCATCGGCCCACGACGAGGCATGGCCGTTGCCCTTCGAGACGGATTCGACGTGCTTGTCGATCGCCTTGATCGCGTGCACGAGCGAAGCGCCGCCGCCGGGGATCATGCCCTCTTGAACGGCCGCGCGCGTCGCGGAGAGCGCGTCCTCGATGCGGTGCTTCTTCTCTTTGAGTTCGGTCTCGGTGGCCGCGCCGACTTGGATGACCGCGACGCCGCCCGAGAGCTTCGCAAGCCGCTCTTCCAGTTTTTCGCGATCGAAGTCGGAGTCGGTCTCTTCGATCTGCTTCTTGATCATCTCGATGCGGCCTTTGATGTCGGCCGGTTTGCCGGCGCCGTCGACGATGGTCGTCTCTTCCTTGGTAACGGTGACGCGCTTTGCCTTGCCGAGTTGGTCCGGCGTGACCTTGTCGAGCTTGAGGCCCAACTCTTCGGAGATGACCGTCGCGCCGGTGAGCGTGGCGATGTCCTTGAGCATCTCCTTGCGGCGGTCGCCAAAGCCCGGCGCCTTGACGGCAACCGACGTGAACGTTCCACGCAACTTGTTGACGACGAGCGTCGCGAGTGCTTCACCTTCGACGTCTTCAGCGATGATGAGCAACGGCTTTTGAACCTGCACGACCTTCTCGAGCAACGGCAGGATGTCGGCGATCGCCGAGATCTTCCGCTCGGTTACGAGAATGTACGGATCGTCGAGAACGGCTTCCATGCGCTCGCTGTCGGTGACCATGTACGGTGAGATGTAGCCCTTTTCGAACTGCATGCCGTCCTTGGTCTCGACCTCGGTCTTGAGCGTCCGCGACTCCTCGACCGTGATGACGCCGTCCTTGCCGACCTTCTCCATCGCCTCGGCGATGAAGTCGCCGATCTCCGGATCGTTTGCCGAAATCGAGGCGACTTGCGCGATCTTCTGCTTCGAGTCGACGTCTTGCTTGTACGTCTCCATCTCTTTGACCGTGATGTCCACGGCCTTTTCGATGCCGCGCTTTATGAGAAGCGGGTTGCTGCCCGCGGTCACATTGCGCAGGCCTTCGCGAATGATCGCTTGCGCGAGCACCGTCGCGGTCGTCGTGCCGTCGCCGGCGATGTCGTTGGTCTTGGATGCTACTTCCTTGACGAGCTGTGCGCCCATGTTCTCGAACGTGTCGGAAAGTTCGATCTCCTTTGCGATCGTGACACCGTCGTTCGTGACCGTCGGCGAGCCGAACTTCTTGTCGAGAACGACGTTGCGGCCTTTCGGGCCGAGCGTCACCCTCACGGCGTCGGCAAGAATATTCGCGCCGCGCTCGAGCGCGCGCCGCGCGTTCTCATCGAATACGATTTGCTTTGCAGCCATGATTTAATTCACTCTTTCCTTACTTAACGCCGGCCGGAACTTTGTCGACGAGCGCGAGAACGTCTTTTTCGGAGACGATGAGATACTCGGTGCCGTCAACTTTGACTTCGCTGCCCGAGTATTTCGAGTAGATGACGCGATCGCCGGGCTTCACGCTCATGGGCAGCGTCTTGCCCTCGTCGTTGATGCGGCCCGTACCCACCGCGCGGACCATGCCCTCTTGCGGCTTCTCCTTAGCGGTGTCGGGCAGAAACACGCCGCCCGAACTCTTGTCGCCTTGCTCGACGTGTTCGATGACGACGCGGTCGCCCAAAGGCTTGAGATTCACGAAAAACCTCCAACAGAAATCTTCTAGCTTGGGTTAGCACTCTCACGCGGAGAGCGCCAAAACCGATGTTAGCAGACTCCGGAAGGGAGTGCAAGCGACATTCCCGGGTAGAAGGGAGAATTGCCCATTCCCACATTCCCGGCAGCCTTGCTTCGCCTGTTACTTTGTAGTACAAAGTAAAGCATGGTCGAGTTGCTAAAACGCCCGAGTGCTTTCGTCCCGCTCCTGGTTTCGGCGGGGTTCCTGGCCGCCTTCGTCATCGGCCTCGTCCAAGGGACCCTCGTTCGCCGGCCCGATGAGGACGCAGGAGCGCACTTGTTCCAGATCTTGATGCCGGCGCAATTCCTGATCATGGTTTTTTTCGCAGTTTCGTGGCTCCCGAAAAAGACAAAGCCCGCGCTACAGGTGCTCGCTCTCAGGGTGGCGCGGCGCTTGCGGTTCTCGCCGTGGTCTACTTCCGGCACCTCTAGCCGGAGAGGAGCGGCGCGAAGAGCAGCCCGCCGAAGGCGAAGCTCAGGACCAGCGCGAGACCGCAGAGGCCGAGGAAGAGCCGCAGGTGAGCGCCGCGCAGGAGCGGCCAGAGAAGCGGCATCAGGATTCCGAGAAGATAGACGCTCGCACTCCACGGCCACGCGGCGTTCGTCGCCGCGAGCACCGACCAGAGAACGAACCCCATTCCGAGGCCGCAGAGCATCGCGAGGAACGTCGTCGCGATCCAAACGACGGCGTCCGCCGGTTCCAAACGGCGACCTCGCACCATGCTTGCATCGTATCTCGCGAAACCGAGAAGCGGCTTAAAGCGCTGTTAGGGCCTGCTTGGGGGCTCGTTGGAACCGGGGTCGAAGGGGGGCGCATGATCGCCCTCGAGTCCGGAGTCCGATGATCGGCGAGCTGCGCATCTCGCTGGGCGCGCTGCGGCGCAATGCGCGCGCGCTGCAGAACCTCGTGGGACGCGGGCGCGCCGCGTTCGTGGTCAAGAGCAATGCCTACGGCCACGGCCTGACGGCGACCGCGATCGCCATCGAGGGCTTCGCATCGCGCGTCTGCGTGTATGCGGCTGAAGAAGCGCTGGCGCTACGGGAAGGCGGCGTGAATGCGCCGATCCTCGTCCTCGGCCCCGTCCCGCCGGAGATGCTCGATGCGGCGATCGCTGCTCGTGCCGAGATCGCGCTTTGGGACACGCGGAACTTTCTGCACGATCTCGCGGCAGCGGCGCGCCGTCGCTCGGAGCCCTTCGGCGTCCACGTCAAAGTGAACACCGGCCTCAACCGTTTCGGTCTCGAGCCCGGCGAGGTTGCCGACGCGGTCGAAGATTACGCGCGCTTGACCGAGCTGCGGATCGCCGGCATCTTCTCGCATCTCGCCTCCGCCGAAGAGATCGACTCGCCGTACACGATGCAGCAGCTTGCGCGCTTCGAACGAGCCGTCGCGGAAACGGCGCCGCTGCTCGAACGACAAGGGATCACGCCGATCCGTCACATCGCGGCCTCGGCCGCGGCGATGCTCTGGCCGCAGACGCGTCTCGATCTGGCACGCTTCGGGATCGCGCTCTATGGGTTGTGGCCCTCCGCGGCCACGCGCGAAGCGATGGGGCGCGAGGCGATCCCGCTGGAACCCGCACTTTCCTTGCGTTCGTCGCTCGCCGTGACGCGCGCGATCGCAGCCGGCGAGCCCGTCGGCTACGGCAACACCTTTCTCGCCACGCGCGAGATGCGCATCGGCGTGGTGCCCGTCGGTTATGCCGACGGCGTTCCGCGCGCTCTTTCCAATCGCGGCGCGTTCGTGGTCGACGGCGCGCGCTGCCCGATCGTCGGCCGCGTCGCGATGAACCTCACGACGATCGACATCACTCCGGCGCCTCACGCGCAAGCGGGAACGGCCGTCGTGCTCATCGGCCGCGACGGCGAAGCCTCCGTTACGGCCGACGATTGGGCGGAATGGGCCGAGACGATCAACTACGAAATCGTCGCGCGGCTCCCCGCGCACATCCCGCGCCGCTACGACGACGACTAACCGATCGCGACGATCGCCCCCGCGAGATCGATCGTGCCCTTATACAGGGCGCTGCCGACGATGCACGAGTCGACCGCCTCCGGCGCCTCCGCCGCGAGGTGCCGGAGGTCTTCGATGCTGCGCGCACCGCCGCTCGCGGTGATCCGCACGGGAGCCGCGTCGGCGACGGCGCGCAACGCGTCGAGATCGTAGCCCAGGCCCATGCCGTCGCGGCGGATCTCGGTGAAGATCACGCGCTCGACGCCCCATTGTGCGACTCGCTTCACCAGCGCGTCGCGCGCCACGGGCGTGCGTTCCGCCCAGCCATGCGTCGCGACCTCGTCGCCGCGGGCATCGATGCCCGCGATCACGCGAACGCCGAGATGCCCGATGATATTGCGTGCGATGCGCTCCTCCTCGACCAGCAGCGTGCCGAGAATGACTTCGCTCGCGCCCGCGGCGAGGCGCGCTTCGGCCATCTCGAGCGTGCGAATCCCGCCGCCGGTCTGCACGGGAACCCCGGTCTCCGCGCAGATGCGCTCGATCGCTCGCAGGTTCTCACCCGAACCGAAAGCCCCATCGAGATCGATGACGTGCAGCCGCCGCGCTCCCGCCGCGACGAAGGTCTTCGCACGCGCCACCGGGTCGCGATCGTAGACCGTCGCGGTCGAAAGGTCGCCGCGCTCCATGCGAACGCAGACGCCTCCCTTGAGATCGATAGCCGGGATCACGTTCATATTCGCTCCTCCTAACGCCCGTCGGCGAGACGAATGAAGTTCTCGAGCAGATGCAGGCCGGTGCTACGGCTCTTCTCCGGATGGAACTGCGTTCCCACGATCGAGCCTCGTGCGACGATCGCCGAGAAGCGCTCGCCGTGCGTCGCCGCGACGAGCGTCGATTCGCCCACCGGCACGCGATAGGAATGCAGGAAGTACGCGTACTCCTCGTCCGCGAGGCCTTCGACGAACGGATGCGCACGCATCGGCTCGAGCCGGTTCCAGCCGATGTGCGGAATGCGCGGCGCTCGTTCGAAGCGCGCGACCTCACCCGGTAGCGCGCCGAACCCTTCGGCGCCTCCGGACTCGCTCGAGCGTTCGAAGAGCAGCTGCATGCCGACGCAGATGCCCAAGAACGGCCGCCCGCTCTTCAAGAACGAGCGAATCGCGCCGTCGAGCGCACGATTGCGCAGTGCCGACATCGTCGCGCCGAACGCGCCGTCGCCGGGTAGAATCGCCGCGCCGCAATCGCCGATCACTTCGGATCTATCGGTGGCGACGAAATCGGCGCGTTGCCGTTCGAGTGCGGCAATCAACGATCCCAGGTTGCCGCCGCCGTAATCGATGACGGCGATCGCCGCGCTCGCTATTCGAGCACGCCCTTCGTCGAAGGGATCTCGTCCCCCGCCACCGCCTTTGCCTGCGCGAAGGCGCGCGCGAAGGCCTTGAACGTCGCTTCGCAGACGTGATGCGCGACGTGGCCGTTCATCTGAACCAGGTGCAGCGTGATCTTCGCGTTGTCGGTCAGCGCGCGAAAGAATTCGCCGATCATCTCCGTCGGCATCTGCCCAAGGTCTTCGCGGAGAAAGCTCACGCGGAAGTTGAGGTACGAGCGACCGGAGATGTCCACGCTCGCCGCGATCAGCGCGTCGTCGAGCGGCACGAGGCATGAGCCGTAGCGCGCGATCCCGCGCTTCTCCCCGAGCGCGTCGTGAATCGCCTTGCCCAGCGCGATGCCGACGTCCTCGATCAGATGGTGTTGATCCATGCCGTCGCCCTTCGCTCGCAGCTGCAGACCGATGCCCGCGTGCTTCGCGAGCGCGTGCAGCATGTGGTCGAAGAAGTCCACGCCGGTCGCGATCTCGACGGAGCCGCCGTCGAGATCGAGGGTCAACTCGATCGCGGTCTCTTTCGTCGTGCGGGAGATCGTGCCGCGGCGCCGCGCGTCGATTGCCATGATGTTCGGAACGTTCCCAGGGTAAAGCCGCGCCCCCTTGCAGAAAGGTGCCGCATGAATGCACTCGACCTCGCGACCCGCCCACCCCGCAGCCCGAACGAGCGTCTCGGCGGCTTGCTCATGCTCGCGCGGACGATCGACAAGCTTCGTGCGACGCTCCCCGGCGGCAACCTGGGCTCGTACCAAATCCCCGGATTCAGCGCGCGGCTGATGTCGGAACTTGGCATCGAGGAATCGGCGCTGCGCGACCAAATCGCGCGTGCCTCCGGCGACGACGAGGTCGTTGCGTGGGTTCGCGAGCATAGCGATCCGTCGCGCTACGACGAGATCAACGCCGTCCTCCGGCGGCGCCGCATCGCCGACCGCATCGACGATCCGGAGTTCAAGGCGAAGTACCCCGTCGTTACTTCACTGCCGCCCGAGATGCCGCTGCTCGACATGCTCGATCGAGACGATCGCGCGAGCTTCGCGAAGGCCTAACCTTCGTCGTGGTGCTCGCGGGAAAGAGCATAGCCCGTCAGCCGATCGATCAGCGCTTCGTAACCGATGCCGGCGGCGGCGCACGCGTCGGGGAGCAGGCTCGTCGGCGCGATTCCGGGCAGCGCGTTCACCTCGAGGATGTACGGCCGGCCTTCCTTGCTCACGATGAAATCCGTACGCGAATAGTCGCGCAATCCCAGCAGGCGGTGCACGGAAAGCGCGAGCGTCTGGAGCCGCGCGGCGAGATCCTCGTCGATCTGCGCGGGCGTGATGTGCGTGCTTCCTCCGGCGTCGTATTTCGCAGCATAGGAATAGAAATCGTCGACGTTCGCGACGATCTCGACGACCGGAAGCGCCTCCTCGCCCAGGACGCTGCACGCGAACTCGCGACCCTCGACGTATTCCTCGGCAAGCACCTGCGCGTAGGACTTCGACGCGCCGAGCACCGCGTTGGTCCATTGCTCGTGTGTCCGCACGATCGTGACGCCGACCGACGAGCCTTCGAAGCGAGGCTTGACGACGAGCGGAAGGTCGAGTGAGCCTGGAAGCAGCGGCAGCGTTCCCGCGGAGAGATCGAAGAGGTCCCAAACCGCGGTTGGAAACCCTTCTGCGGCGAGGAGTTTCTTCGTCAAGTGCTTGTCCATGGCGAGGGCGCAGCCTTCCAGCGCGCTTCCCGTATACGGAAGGCGCAAATACTCGAGCAGCCCTTGAATCTCGCCGTCCTCGCCCCCCGTGCCGTGAAGCGCGATGAAGACGGCATCGGGCGCCACGTCGCGTAGTGCGTCGACGAATCGCTCGTCGTAGTCGAGCGAATGCGCTTCGTATCCAAGCGCTCGGAGCGCCCGCAGCGCGAGCGTCCCCGATTGAATCGAGACCTCGCGCTCCGCGCTGCGCCCACCCATGACCACGGCAATTCGCTTGCTCAATCGACGAAGACCCCGATCAAGTGCACCTCGAGTTGCAACTCGACGCCGCAGCGCTCCGCGACGCCCCGGCGCACGCGTGCGAGGAGCGTGGCGACGTCCTTCGCCGATGCGCCTCCGAGGTTATTGATGAAGTTTGCATGCAGTGGCGAAACCTCCGCATCGCCTTCGCGCCAGCCTTTGGCGCCGATCGACTCGACGAGTCGTGCGGCCTTGTCGCCGTCGGGATTGCGAAAGCACGATCCGGCGTTCGGCAGCGCGATCGGCTGCGTCCGCTTGCGGCGGACGAGCCGCTCCTGCATCTCCGCCCGCACGACCGCCGGATCGCCGCGCTCGAACGCGAGCGTGACGCGCGAGACGACGGCATCACGCGCAAGCGTCGTGTGACGGTAATAATATTGAAGGCTGACGGCGTGCGGATCGGGTTTGCTCGGCGATTGCACCCAGACCTCGTGCACGAAATCACCGATCTCGCGGTCGGTCCCCGCATTCATTCGCAACGACCCTCCGACCGTCCCGGGGATGCCGGCGAGCGATCCGATGGAGCGCGCTCCTGCGGAGGCAGCCTTCGCCGTCAGCGCGGCCATGCCGGCGGAGGCGCCGGCATCGGCGAGCACGGCGCCGTTCTCGACCCGCACGTCGATCTCGGCAAACTGACCGCCCAAGCGGAGCACGATTCCGCGCATGCCGCCGTCGCCGACCAGCACGTTGCTGCCGCTGCCAAGCACGAACCACGGAAGGCTGCGCTTGAAGCACCACCGCATCAAGGAGGCCAACTCGCTTTCGCTCTCGACGGAGAGGAACGCGTCGGCGGGGCCGCCGATGCGCCACGAAGTGTACGGTGCGAGCGGCTCGTCGAAGCGCGCTCGCGTGCCGAAGATCTCCGTGAGCGCGGCGCGGTCGCGCTCGTCGAGCAAGCTGTGCAGCCCTTGCGCCGTCGTCACGCTCATGCGATGCGTTCCGCGGGCTGAAACCGTCGAGCGAGGCGCGCAGCGACGTCGGTGATGTCGCCTGCACCGAGCATAAGCACGAGCGAACCCGACGGCGCGTCGGAGAGCAAGCGTGATTCGAGGTCTGCGACCTCCGCGACGCAGGTGACGTCACCGCCCAACGCCGCAAGCGGCTCTCCGATCGAAGCCGAGCTGACGCCGGGAATCGCCGGCTCGGAGGCGGCATAAATCGGGGCAAGGTAGACGCGATCGGCGCCCCGCAACGCCCGTGCGAAGTCGCGGGCCAGAAAGGCGGTGCGCGTGTAGCGATGCGGCTGGAAGGCCACGATCAGCGGACCATCATGCCAGGCGCGCGCCGTCGCGATCGTTTCCCGGATCGCCGTCGGGTGGTGCGCGTAATCATCGACGACGATCATGCGTGAATCGCGACAGAGCACGTCGAAGCGCCGGCGTACGCCGCGAAACGCGTGCAGCGCATCCGCGATGCGTACGAACGGCACCTCCAAGTGGCATCCGACCGCAATCGCGGCAAGCGCGTTGCGCACGTTCATCTCACCCGGGACGCCGAGTTCCACGCTGCCCAAACAGACGCCGCCTGCAATCACGTCGAAGCTCGTGCCGGACCCCGCAGTCGCAACGTCGCGCCCGAGAAGGTCGGCCGGCTCGCGCAATCCGAAGGTCACCGCGCGCGCTCGGATGCCGCGCGACGGAAGCGACGCCGCAAGCGGATCGTCGGCACCGATCACGACGAGGCCGTCCTCCGGGACGCGGCCGACGAACACGGCGAACGCGTCGACGAGATGCGGTAACTCGTCGTCGCTCTTCAGATGATCGTTCTCGATGTTGGTGACGATCGCGATCTTCGGCTCGAGCAGGGTAAAGGAACCGTCGGATTCATCGGCTTCCGTCACGAACCACGAATCGCTTCCGACGTACGCGTTGCTGTCGAGACCCACGTCGATGCCCCCGAGCGCGAGGCTCGCGTCGATTCCGCCGCCGCGCAGAACGGCGTGGACCATCGCGGTCGTCGTCGTCTTGCCGTGCGTTCCGCAGATCGCGATGCCGCGTCTCTCCCGAACGAGACGGGCCAGCATCTCGCCACGATGCAGCACCGGAATCTTTCGGCGCAGCGCTTCGGCGTATTCGGGGTTACGGATGTCGATCGCGGAGCTGACGACGACCGTCCCCGCTTCGTCGACGTTTGCCGCATGATGGCCGATGCAGACCGTGGCGCCCTCGTCGCGCAACCGCGCCAGCAGCGCGCTGTCTTTGGAGTCGGAGCCCGAGACGGCGTCGCCGCGCGCGAGGAGCACGCGCGCGATCGCGCTCATGCCGATACCGCCGATTCCGATAAAATGCCAGCGATGCTCCATGCGAGCCTACCCCCTTCGCGCTGCGAGCGCATCAATCCGGGCGAGGATCGCACCGACGGGATCGCGGCCGGTAGCGCCGCGAGCGTGGGCTTGCAGCGCTTCGAGCCGCGCCGGTGCCGTGGTCTGCGCGAGCAGGCTTTCTAGCTGCTCGCAAAGCACCGCGTCCTCGACCACGACGGCCGTGCCGGCATCGGCAGCCGCCGCGGCGTTCGCGGCCTGATGACCTTCGGCTGAATGGGGATAGGGAACGAGAATGGCGGGAAGCGCGAGTGCGGCCAACTCCGCCAACGTGGAGGCGCCGGCTCGCGCCAGGACGAGATCGGCAGCTGCATAGGCGTCCGCCGGATCGTCGACGTACGGGTGCACGATTGCGCGCCCGGCGATCGCCGCCGCGACGCGCGGGTAGTCACGCGTTCCCGAGACCAGCAGCAGTTGCCATCCCGCAGGCAAGGCGGCTGCATCGATCAGCGCGATCAGCGCGTCGTTGATTGCGCGCGCGCCCTGGCTTCCTCCCAAGACCAGCAGCGTCTTGCGCTGTGGATCGAGGCCGAGCCGCGCGATTGCTTCGCTGCGCGGCGGCAAGCGCATCAGCGAGGCGCGAATCGGAATGCCGGTATTCGTTCTGTTCCACACTTCGTCAACGCGCGGCGCGAGCAGCCGGTTCGCAATCCCCGCAAGCACGTTGGGCTCGAGAAGCGCGATCGGAACGCGCTTGCGCCGTAGCGCGCGATAGATGCGTGCGGCCGTCACGACGGGTACGCAGACGTAACCGCCGGTTGCGACGACGGCGTCGGGGCGGACGCGAGTGAGAATCCGCAGGCTTTGCGCGACGCCGAGCGAGTTCGCGAAGAGCGTGCGGAAAAGATCGAGGGAGAATCGCCGTCGAAGCGGATGGGCCGCGATCGTGAAAAACGCAAAGCCTGCGGAGGGAACGAGCCGGGCTTCGAGGCGATCGCGCGTGCCGACGAAGACCACGGTGTCGCCGCGCGCTTGCAGCGCCTCGGCGATGGCGAACGCCGGATAGAGGTGGCCGCCGGTCCCGCCGGCGGCGAAGAGTACGGTCACTAGCGAACGCTGACGCGGCGCCGGCGTCCGACGTTGAGGATCAGCGCGACGGCAATGAGATCGACGATCAGCGAGCTTCCGCCGAAGGAGATGAACGGAAGCGGCACGCCGGTTACCGGCCATGACGACGTGACGACGCCGATGTTGACGAACGCTTGCAGCACGATCATCGCGGTGCAGCCGATGGTCAGGAGAAATCCGAACGGCTCCGCCGCGATGGCAATGCGAATCGCTCGGAAAGCCAAGATCATGAATAACGCCAGCACGCCGAGCGCACCGATCAACCCCCATTCCTCCCCGAGCACCGAGAAGATGAAGTCCGTGTATTGCTCCGGCAAGTAGAAGAACTTTTCACCGGATGCACCGAGCCCGACGCCCTTGATGCCGCCGCTGCCCAGTGCGTAGAGCGACTGAATGATGTGAAAGCCGGTGTTCTGCGGATCGCGCCACGGGTTCAGAAAGGCGAAGAGCCTGGCCCGCCACATGGCGTTGCGCGTAACCTCGATGACGAGCGGCGGCAGGACGGCGAGCGAGACGGCGGTGAGGTGCACGATGCGCGCCCCTGCCGCAAAAAAGATTGCAGCCGCGGTCATCACGATGAGGCTTGCGGTGCCCAGATCGGGCTCCTTGAGAATGAGGAACGCCATGATTGCAACCGGGATGCACGCCGGAACGAGCCCTTTGCCGAGCTTCGTGATATCGATACGCGGCTCGCGCCCCGAGAGCCAGGCCGCGAGGAAGATCACGAGGCTCAGCTTCGCGAACTCCGACGGTTGCAGAGAGAACGACGAGAACCCGATCCAGCGGTGGGCTCCGTTGATTCGAATGCCGACGTGGGGCACGTAGACGAGCAGGACGCCTACGAATCCCGCAAGCAAGATGTACGGCGCGAAGCGGCGCAGCAGCATGTAGTCGATGCGATAGGCGGCGAATGCGCAGAGCATCCCGACCAGCAGCCAGAGAAACTGCCGCTTCACGTAGTAGGCTGTGTCGAGATGTTGCGCGTACGCGGTCACGCTCGAGGCCGAGTAGATCATCACGAGGCCGATGCCGACGAGCACCGCAACCGCGCCGAAGAGCCAGGCGTCGGGCGCTGCCGCGACGTAGGAGCGGCGCGTCGCGAGATCGTGCGACGGACGCGAGCGGCGTAGCGAGGCCGCGCTACGCACGCACGCCTTCCCGCAGCGCTTCGACGGCGCGCGTGAAACGCTCGCCGCGCTCTTCGGCGGAAGCAAACATGTCGAACGAGGCGCACGCCGGCGAGAGCAGCACCACATCGCCGGCACGAGCGTGCCGGCGAGCACGCCCGACCGCGTCTTCGATCGACGAGGCGATTTCGTAGGGCGTGCCGCCGGCGGCTTTCGCGAGCGCCTCTGCCGCTTCGCCGATCGCGATCAACATCTTCACTCGCTCGCGAATCTCCGTGCCCAACTCGCCGAAATCCGCGCGCTTCGGATGCCCACCGGCGACGAGCACGATGGGGCGATCGAACGCTCGCAGAGCGGCAATCGTCGCGCTCGGATTCGTTGCCTTCGAATCGTCGACGTAGAGGACGCCGTCGATTTCGCCCACGCTCTGTAGCCGGTGCGGCATTGCCGTAAAGCTTCGCAGCGCTTCGCGCGACGTTTCGATCTCGCAGCCGGCCGCCCGCGCGGCGAGCAACGCCGACGTTACATTGCGGAGGTTATGCTCCCCTGCCAGCGGCACGTCGGCGCGATCGACGAGCGGAGACCCGTCGCGCAACGTGTACCCGAGAATCTGCGCCTTGCCCCCTTCGCGTTCGTAGCGCGCGTGAAAGGCCGCCAGCCGCGGATCGTCGAGGTCGAGCACGATCGTGTCGCCCTCGCCTTGGTTGGCGGTGATGCGAAACTTCGCCGCGGCGTATTCCTCCACGGAGGGATAGCGATCGAGATGATCCGCCGCGATATTGAGCAGAACGGCGATTCGCGGCCGAAGCGAGCGAATCGTTTCCAATTGAAAGGACGAGACCTCGGCGACCACCCATGAATCCGGGGTTGCGCCGGCGACTTGCCCGACCAGCGGGTCGCCGATGTTGCCGCCGATTCGCACGTCGCGGCCGCTCGCGCGCAGCAGGTGAGCGATCAGGGCGCTCGTCGTCGACTTGCCCTTCGTTCCCGTGACCGCGATTATCGGCGCCGCGCAGAGGCGCGAGGCCAACTCGATCTCGCCGATCACCGGGATGCCGGCGTCGGCGACGCGTCGCGCGATCGGCGAGGCGGGGGGAACGCCCGGCGAGAGCACGGCTAGCTTCACGGTGCCGAGAACTCCGTCCAACTCTGCCGGCGCGACGAAACGCGCACCCTCCGCTTCGATCGTGCCGATCGCGTCGCGCAGCAGGCTGCGCGCTTTCTCGTCGGTGGCGAAGACGACGGCGCCGCGTTCGCGCAACACCGCCGTGCTTGCGAGCCCGCTCTTCCCAAGCCCGATGACGAGCACGATCTCGCGCTCGAAGCTATCTTGCATGACCGATGAACCATCCTACCACGGAACAGAGTGCAGAGGCGAGCCAGAAACGCAGCGTGACGACGGATTCCGGCCAACCCGCGAGTTCGAAATGGTGGTGCAGCGGGCTCATGCGAAAGATGCGCCGGCCTCCGGTGAGTTTGAAGTATGTGACTTGCAGCATCACCGAAAGCGCTTCTGCAACGAAGAGGCCGCCGACGACCAGTAGGAGCAGCATCTGGCCGTCGAGGATCGCCGCACCCGCGAGCAGCGCCCCGAGTGCGAGCGATCCGGTGTCACCCATGAACATGCGCGCGGGGTGCCGGTTGTAGGCGAGAAATCCGAGACAGCCGCCGATTGCAACCGGGAGGATCGCCGGCCAATGGTCGCCCTGGGCTTCCAACATCGCGATCGCGATCGCCCAGAATACATAGAGCGCGGGAACGATCGCTCCCGCGGCGAGTCCGTCGAGGCCGTCGGTGAGATTCACCGCGTTCGTCGTTCCGGTTATGGCGAGGATGCCAACCACGAACCAAAGCCAATGCGGCACGACGATCGCGAAGGTTCCACTGTGAAAAAGTGTGTCCGGCGGAAACAACCACGTGCCCATGCTGACGCGATAATCCAAGTCGGCGACGAGACGCATGAAGATCGTCGCAACAAGTGCGGTCGCGAGAAACTTCGTGCGCGCGCGCAATCCGGTGTTGGTGCCGCGCCGCACCCCTAGATAATCGTCCAGAAAGCCGATCGCGGCGCAGCCGGCCACGAGGAAAAACAAGGCATCGGTGCCCGTGTCGCGTTCGAAGATCCACGCGGCGGCGATCGCGGCAAGGATAGCAAGTCCGCCCATCGTCGGCGTTCCGCTCTTACCTTGATGGCTCTCCGGCGCATCTTCGTACGTCGTTTGCCGAACCTGGAGGCGCGGCAGCAGTCGCAACAGCAGCCACCCGACAAGGTACGCAACGACAAAACCGAAGGCCGCTTCAATCGCGAACATGAGGAGGTCCGGTACGGTCATGCCGCTCCATCCGCTTCGACGAGCGGGCTGCGGCCCGTCCCGCGCCACTTCAACACGACGATCGGCGTCTGCTCGTCGCCGTTGCCGTGCGGATTGCCGAGCAGGGAGCGTTCGACGCTCGGCCGGTCGACATACTCGCTCGCGCCGAGAACCTTCGCTTTCTCGAGGTCGTTTGCGTCGACGACCGCGCACGCCACGCCGGTGCGTTCCGCGACGAGTTGCGCGAAGCGATCCGGCTCGCGCGGGCTGAGCACGATCGCGCGCTCGTAAGGCGGCAGCGTTCCGGTGTATCCGTCTATCGCGGTGATCGCTTCGCCCATGATTTCGTAGAAAACCCCTCTGCGCCCGTGCAATCGCCCGAGCACGTGCATCGCCGCCGCATACAGCACCTTGCGCGCGCCGACGCGATCGATGACGAGCTGCACCGACTCCGGTTGGCTCACAGTCGCGAGCGCGCCGGCTCGCCGCGCAAGCGCATACGCGAGACGCGACGGGCGAACGTATTCGGCGGGCACCAACTCGCCCTGCGCGATGGCCACGGCGGTTTCCGAAACGGCGATCACGTCGCCGCGGCTCGCGATGCCTCGCACGGCGCGTGCGATCAGCGCTGGCAGATCATCGCCCGTCCGCACGAGCGGCGTCCGTACCGGGATCGCCACCAGCCCCGGCGGCAGCTCCGCTCGCGTGACTGCCAACGGTCGTATCAACGCATCTCCTCGACGATCTCTTCCAATTGATATTTGCGGGAGCCCTTGAGCAGCACGAGGTCTTCGTGCTGCGCGTGCTCTCGCAACCAGGTCGCAGCCTCCCGATTCGTCGCGAACGGCACGATGCGCTGCCGCGGCAGCCCCGCCGTTTGCGCGCCGCGGGCGAGCGCCGCGGCAAACTCTCCCCCGACGAGCAGCCAATCGACGATTCCGGCGGCATGGCCTCCGACGCGCTCGTGCAGCGCCTCCGACTCCGCCCCGAGTTCCGCCATGCTGCCCAGCACGGCGATGCGCCGAGGCGCGGACTCCTCGTGCAGGGCGTCGAGCGCGGCGATCGTACCCGACGCATTCGCGTTGTACGCGTCGTAGATGAGCCGCACTCCGCTCGCGAGGTCGATGCGCTCGAAGCGCCCGCCGGGCAGGCAGAGTCTCGGAATCGCCTCGACCAGCGCATCGAGCGGCGCCTCGAGATCGAGCGCTCCCGCCAGAGCCGCTGCGAGGTTTGCGCGGTTGTGTGCGCCGGGCAGGCGTGCGTCGATGGCACGCTCCGTGCGGCTTCCGGATTCATCGGCGAGGACGAGCCTCTCGCAGCCGATTACGGCGGTGAACCTTGCCCCTTGCGGCGTATCGGGGAGTTCGTCGCCTGCGAAGAACCAATGCGGCGGCCGCTCGAGCGTGGGCGCTCGCCGGCGGGAAGCCGAGTCCGCGAGATTCAACACCGCGCGCGCACCGCCCGAGAAGAGCGCCCACTTCGTCTCCTCCAGCGCTTCGCGCGAACCCATGATCTCGAGATGCGCTTCACCGATGTTGGTGAGGATACCGACGTGTGGCTGCGCGATCGCGACCAGCGCGGCGACGTCGCCGAAGCGCCGGGCGCCCATCTCGACGATCAAGACGTCGTGCTCTTCGTTCGACGCCGCGAGCAAGAGTTTTGCGACGGCGATCTCGTTGTTCTCGTTTCCGGGCGCCGCGAGCACTCGTCCCGGCCGGTGGGTCGCAAGCAGTTGATCCAGCAGCGATTTCGTCGTCGTCTTTCCCGTGCTTCCGCTAATGGCGACCACTTGCCCCAGAAAACGGGCGCGCGCCGCGGCGCCCAATGCCATGTACGCCCGGAGCGTCTGCGCGACGAGCAGCGTCACGACGCCTTGGACGTGCGAACTCTCTCGATCGAGAATCAACGCGGCGGCTCCCTCCGCGACGGCTCGTTGCGCGTAGTCGTGGCCGTCGAAGCGCTCCCCTCGCAGTGCCAGAAATGCATCGCCGGGGCGCAACGTCCGCGTATCCGTCGAGATACGCAGATCGTGCGGCGCGCGCGCGCCGTCGAGAACGCGGGCGCCGGTCGCCCGCACGGCAACGTCGAACGGGAGCGTCACGGTCGCTTCGCCAGCGCTTCGCGAGCGACGCTCGCATCGTCGAAGGGCAGCACGGCCTCGCCGAGGATCTGGTATGCCTCGTGCCCTTTCCCCGCAACGAGCACGACGTCGCCGGGGCGCGCTTCGCGCACCGCGCGCTCGATCGCGGCGCGCCGGTCCAGTTCCACGACGTGCTCTCGCCCAACGACGCCGGCAACGATCTGATCGGCGATCGAACGCGGTTCCTCGGTGCGCGGGTTGTCGTTCGTCACGTAGATTCGATCGGCGAGACGCGCGGCGACCGCGCCCATCTGCGGACGCTTTCCTCGATCGCGATCCCCGCCGCAACCGAAGACGACGACGACCTCACCGCGCGCACTTTCGCGTAAGGCCTGCAATGCTTGCTCGAGCGCGTCGGGCGTATGCGCGTAGTCGACGACCACGTCGACGTCGGAGCTTCCCACGCGTTCCATGCGCCCCGGCACGCGGGTCAAACTCGCGAGGCCACGCGCGCTGGTGGCGTCGTCGATGCCCAGCGTTCGGGCAGCGCCGATTGCGGCGAGAGCGTTGGCGACGTTGAAACGCGCGGGCAGCTTCAAATCCATGCGCGTTCCGTCGACGACGAAGCTGCTTCCGCCGGAGTGCACGACGACGTCGCGGGCTACGAGGTCGGCGGCGGCGTTCAAGGCATAGGTCGTCACCGGAAGGCGTGCGCGGAGTTCCTTCGCCCAGCGCGCGCCGTGCTCGTCGCCGGCATTGAGCACTGCCGACGCCGCCAGATCGAAGAGTCGACGCTTTGCCGCGGCATACGCTTCCGACGTGCCGTGAAAATCGAGATGGTCGCGCGTGACGTTCGTGAGCACGGCGCAGTGGAAGCGCACGTCTTCCACACGCTCCAGCGCGAGCGCGTGCGAGCTGACCTCCATCGCGACCGCGCGCGCCCCCGCGTCACGCATCTGGGCGAGCAAGTCGTGCAACTCGTTCGGAAACGGTGTCGTGTGTTCGAGCGCCCACGTGCGCTCGCCGAACTCCGCGCCGACCGTGCCGACGATGCCGCACGCCATGCTCGCGGCATTTGCTACCGCGGCGATCATGCGCGTCGTCGTCGTCTTGCCGTTCGTTCCCGTGACGCCGACGACGGCAAGCGTTTGCGAGGGATCGCCGAACAGGGCCGCCGCCAACGTGGAGAGCGCGCGGTGCGTGCTCTCGACCTCGATCGTGACGGTCTCGTTCGGGGCCTCACGAAGGCGACCGCGCTCGACCACGACGGCGGCCGCACCCGCTCGCAACGCCTGGGCGATGTAATCGTGTCCGTCGGTGTGCTCGCCGCGCATCGCGACGAAGAGCGAACCCGGTGCGACCCGGCGCGAGTCGATCGCAATGCCGCCGACGAGAACGTGCGCTGCATCGCCGGTGACGCGGGTAGATTCGGGAAGGCGAGCGAGCAGCGTCGCGAGGGCGACGCGGTTCATCTCGTCCCCACGATGCCTGCATCGTGGGGCAAGATGCCGTCTCGAAGCATCGCGGCGCGGGCGATCTTCACGAAGGCCGGCGCGGCGACGATCGCACCGTAGTATGCGCCGACCGGTCGATCGAGCTTCACGTAGATGACGTAGCGCGGGTGCTCGTAAGGAATCATGCCGATGAAGGACGCCGAGTACGCTCCCGGCTCGTAGGCACCATTCTCGACGATTTGCGAGGTTCCGGTTTTCCCCGCGGTCGTATAACCGGGAATCTGCGCGGTCGGATCGCCGGTCCCGTGCAGCACGACGGCCCGCAGGAAGCTCCGCAAGATGCTCGCCGTGTCCTCGGAGAAGATGCGCCGCTCGACCTGCGGTGCGAAGGTGCGCACGACGTGCCCCGAGGCGTCCAACTCCGCGCGCACGATGCGCGGCCGCATGAGCAGCCCGCCGTTCGCGATCGCGCAGTAGTAACGAGCCATGGCGATCGGCGTCACCGCGACGCCTTGTCCGAACGACATCGTCGCGAGCGAAGATCCGCTCCACTGATCCGGTGACGGAACGATGCCCGGGTTCTCTCCCGCCAAACCGATCCCGGTCGGATCGCCGAATCCCGCGCGCCGCTCCATCGCATAAAATGCCCGCTCGCCGATCCGCAGCCCGACCTCGGCCGCACCGACGTTGTGCGAGTATTCGACGATTTGCTCGAGCGTCTCGCTGCTGCCGACCGTCGGCATCGAATCTTCGGCGTTGTGGAGGACGCGGTCGGCAACCTTGAGCGCACTACGCGCCGGGAACCGTGACGCGAGCGTCACCTCCCCCGATTCGAGCGCGGCCGCCGCGGTGACGAGTTTGAAGGTCGAACCGGGCTCGTATGCGTCCATCACCGCGCGATCGCGCTGCTGGTCGGCCGAGAAGTGCTGCCATTGATTCGGATCGAAGTCGGGAAGATTCGCCATCGCGAGCACTTCGCCGGTCCACGGGTTCATCACGATCGCGGTGCCGTCGGCGGCATGATAGCGTCGCATCTGCTCCGCGAGCGCCTGCTGCGCGATGAACTGCAGATACGAGTCGATCGTCAACTCGAGATCGAGACCGTCCTCCGAGGGTTTGACGACGCGCTGGCGGGCAAGCGGAATCGGCCGGCCCAACTCGTCTTCCTGCACGAGCACCTTGCCGAAGACGCCGCGCAGAACGTCGTCATACGAGTACTCGACGCCGGCGAGACCGTCTTCGTCGATGCCGACGTACCCGATGAGCGTCGAGGCGAGCGTGCCGACCGTATCGACGCGACGCCCCGTGACCTCCTGTTGGACGAAGACTCCGGGAAGACCGAGCGAGGTGACGCGCTCCGCTAGTTCATGCGGAACCTTGCGCGCGATATAGACGAACTGCGCTCCCGGCGAGTGCATCAACGCGATCGTTTGCGAATCGAGCGGCCCGACCACGGCGCTCAGCTTGGCGGTCACCTCCGGCAGGTTCTCGACCTCTTCGGGATCGACGTAAATCGATTCCGAGGGCAGCGAGCGGACGAGCGCGTTGCCGTCGCGATCGAGAATCGAGCCGCGATGCCCGGAGATCGTGACCAAGCGGGTACGCTGGCTGAGCGCGGCCCGCGCGAAGACGGGGCCGTGCAGCACTTGCACGTCGTAGAGGCGCCACACCAAGTAGAGCGCGATCGCGAAACACGCGTAGAAGAAGATCTTCGCGCGCAGCGGCGTGACGCGCGAGAACGCGCGCTTGTGCATTTACCGCAGCGGCAGAAACGCGAGCGGGTGGATTTCCGGAGGCTGCGGCGCTTGGAGGCTGATGCGCAGAAACGCCTCGGGTTGGACCATGCCGAGCTTTGCGGCGACGGCCGCAAGGCGGTCGTCGGACGTGAGCGACGCAATCTGGTCGTCGAGTCTTGCGTCCTGCAGTTCGAGTTCCGTGCGCTGCGCCTGCGCATGCTGCACGGCGTACGATAGGGCGGTGATGTTCGAAGTGAGCAGGACGTAGCCGAGCATTACCATCATGCATCCGGTGACGCCGAAGGTCACCCGGTGCAAGACGGCATACCGCGAGCGCTGGTTCGCCCCGATGCGCCGCTGCGTGGCCGAGCGCGCGGTGCGCGGATAGCGAATGCGCGCGGGCGCATGAAACTCTCTTGCGATCATGGCTGCGGCCTCCGCTCGCCCGCACGGAGTTTCGCGCTGCGCGCGCGCGGGTTTTCCGCGATCTCGCGTTCGCTCGGAAGGACCGGCTTCTTTGTGAGCATGTCGATCCGCTCGTCGGCGCGGAGCATCTGCTTGACGATGCGGTCCTCGAGCGAGTGAAAACTGATCGCGACGACACGACCCCCTTCGCGCAGGGATTCGACCGCGGCGTTCAAGCCGTCGTGCAGCGCGTCGAGTTCCTCGTTGACGGCGATGCGCAATGCTTGAAAGATGCGCGTTGCGGGGTGGAGGCGCTCGCGATGGCCGGGGCGCTGTACCACGCCCGCGACGAAGCGGGCAAAATCGGTCGTCGTCGTCGGAAGAGTCCCCTCGCGGCGGCGCGCGACGATCGCACGCGCCACGCGTCGCGCGCCACGCTCTTCGCCGAAAGCATAGAAGATGTCGGCCAACTCGCGCTCGCTCGCGTTCGCGAGCACGTCGTAGGCGCTGCGCCCCGCATACGGGTTCATGCGCATGTCGAGCGGCGCGGTTTTCATCACGGAGAACCCCCGCCGCGGATCGTCAAACTGCATCGAAGAAACCCCCAAGTCGAAGAGCACGCCGTCCACGCGCGAAACTCCAAGTTGCGCAAGAACGCGGCCGAGGTCGCGGAAATTCGCATGCACGAAGCTGAAGGAGGGCAAGAGCAGATCGTGCGCGCGCGCGATAGCTTCCGGATCCGCGTCGAGCGCGATCAGCCGTCCGCCGTGAAGGCGCTCGAGAATCGCGCGGCTGTGACCGCCCCCGCCGAAGGTTGCATCGATGTAGATGCCCTCGGGACGAATCGCAAGATACTCCAGAACCGCGGACTGAAGAACCGGGACGTGGCTCATGCGTGGCCTCCCTCATCACGCCAGACCCAGCTCCCCGAAGAGATCGGCGTTTTCGCCCCGCGGCTCGGCGTGCTCCGGATAGCGATCCGCGGCCCAAATCTCGACCCGCGTAAGCGAGCCGACGGAGATGACGTCGCGTTCGATCCCCGCATACTTGCGCAGCGAGCCCGGAATGAGAATCCGGCCTTGGGCATCGCATGCGACCTCGTCGGTATGGGCAAAGATCGACCGCACGATCCGGCGGTAGGCATCGTCCTTGCGAGGCACCGCCTCGAGACGAGCGCAGAGTTCGGCCCAGACGGCACTGGGGTAGAGGGCGAGGCAAGGGTCCGGGCGCGCGATGGTGAGGATGAAGCCGGGGCCCAAACGCTCCCGGAAACGCGCGGGCACGACAAGCCGGCCCTTCTCGTCGAGAGCGTGCTCTACCAGGCCCGTCAAACGCGGCAGATCCGGCAATGGTCCTCCCTTGGCTTCCACCAGGTGCCACTTTCACCCACTATACGCAGGCAGTGCGCCGGGCGCAAGGCCGACCAAGCCTGGGAGCCTCCGGGGAGTGCGTACAAGGCGCGCTAGGAGGGGAAAACGAAGGCATGCTGCCGATGCCGCGGCTAGCCTCATTTGCGTGTCTCTTGTGTCTGCTCTACGGCTGCAGCGGCAGCGGCTTCATGCCGTATTCCTCCCACGCCCTCAGCGCGATGGAGATCCGTGCGCTCGTGGCGCAGGCCTCGTCGGAGCACGCCCTCCCTCCGGGCCTTCTCGATGCCGTGATCATGGCGGAATCCGGGGGTGATCCCTCGGCGATCTCCGTCGCCGGTGCCGAAGGCCTGATGCAGTTGATGCCGGGCACCGCGGCGAATTGCGGGGTCGCCGATCCGTTCGAACCCGTCGCGAACGTCGAGTGCGGCAGCTCGTACTTGAAGTCGCTGCTGGTGCGCTACCGGGGGAACACGCGCCTCGCGGTGGCGGCGTATAACGCCGGCCCGGGCGCCGTGGACCGCTACCACGGCGTTCCGCCGTACGCCGAAACGCAGGCGTACGTCGCCCGCGTCCTCTCGACATACCGGAGCTACTAGGGCTTCACGGCCCCTGACGCCCATGGCGACGCTGGCACTTCGCCGTTTTTTGCCACATGCGCGCACCACGGCGCACGTGCTGCCGATTCTCGACGCCTACCTGCTCCGTGAGATGGTGTGGCCGTTCATCGGCGCGTTCTTCGCCTTTTTCATCTTCTGGGCGCTGAACATCTTCATTCTCTCTGCCGATTACATCGTCAACCAGCACGCGCCGTTCTTCCTCGTGTTGCGTTTCGTGGTATTGCGAATTCCGCAAGCGATTCCGATGGCATTTCCGTTCGCGTCGCTCGTCGCATCGCTGCTCGCCATCGGGCGCCTGATGGGCGACAACGAAATCACGGCGATGCGAACGTCCGGCATCGTCGTGCTGCGCATCGCGGCGACGCCGCTGATCTTCGGCTTTGCGATGTTCCTCCTCGCGTACGGGATGAACGAATGGGTTGCTCCGGTGTCGGTCGATTTGTCCACGCGCACGTTCTATCAGATGATCTACCACACCGACGCGCTGCCGATCGAGACGCAGTTCTTTCGTAAGGACCCGGATAGCGGAAACGTCTTTTATGTGACGCAGGTCGGGCCGGACGGAAAAACGATGTACGGCGTGCAGATATTCAAGCCGGCGCATCTCGGACCGTGGAACGAGACCCTCCAAGCGGAATCAGCTGTCGTCAACGGCAGCACGCTGGTGCTCAAGAACGTCATCGACACTCGTTTCAACAACGACGGGTACGTCTCGAGCCAACAGCACGTGAACTCGGCCTCCATCGGACTTCCGCTCCAGGAAACGGCCGCGCAGTTCCTGAGCACCGCGAACAGCGATCCGTGGACGATGAGCAGCAAGCAACTCGCGTTGCAGGTGCGCGCGTTGCGCGATCAAGGCATCGGCGGGACGGCGCTCGGTAACTTGCAGATCACGCTGGCGAACAAGTTGGCTTGGCCTTTCGCTTGCTTCATCGCGGTGCTGATCGCGCTGCCCCTTGCCATGCGATTCGGTAAGCGGGGACGGATGCTGGGAATGGCGCTCTCGGTCTTGGCGTTCTTCGTGTACTTCGTCATGACGTCGGCCGCATCGGCGTTCGGGCGCAACGGCGCGGTCAATCCGTATGTGGCGGCGTGGATTCCAAACGTCATCATGGGGCTCGCGGGGGCAGTCCTGCTCTGGCTCGAAGAGCGTTGAAGCGTGCATGGACCCCGGCCCAAACGCCCCGCGCTTGCCGCGGTCGCCTGTCTTGCAGCCGTTTTCAGCGGCTATTTCTCTGCGGCTAACGCCGCCGAACAGGCGGCGCTGAACCTCGACGAACAGCGCGCGATGGCGCTGCTCAACGCTCGTTCGTGTGCGGCAGACCTTCGACAATCTCAGATTGCGCAGGTGACGTCGCCTGTGACCGGCGGCGCTCCGACGCCGGCGGCGACGCCGGGCTTCCCGAGCGGCCCGATCAACGGGACGCGGCAACTCTTCGAAACGCCGCGTCCCAACGGTTCGCCGACTGTGTCGCCGCCGCCGATTCCGATCACCGTTACGCCCGTACCGACGAATGGCCCGGTCTTCTTGCAGCGCGGCGGCGAAACGCCGCCGCCGATCACGCCCGCCGGCCAGGCGCTCCCGGCCGCAACGCCGCAGCCGACCGGCGTGCCGACGCTCCCGCCGGGGTATGTGGCGATCATTGCAGACCGCGTGAGCGGCAACACGCGGCTCGGGCATCCCGGCGATGCCGAGGGCAACGTGCACATTTATTACGGCCAAGACGAAATCGTCGGCGACAAGGCCCACTACGACGGCAATCGGACCGTGACGATCACCGGACATCCGTTCATCGTCGACCAGAATCACGACTCGATCCTCAACGCCGACACGATCTACTTCGACACGATCGATCAGACGGCGAAGCTGGTCAACGGCAGCGGCGAGAGTTCGCAAGGCGTGGAGCGCGGGCTCATTCACTATACCGCAATGGATCTGCACACGGACGCCGCCGGCATCGGGCACGGGCAGAGGCCCTATGTGACCACGTGCGAGCATCCGCGCGGCGGATATCATATCACCGGCCGGAACATGGACATCATCCCCGGCGACCGGATCGTGATCTACCGTGCCATTCTCTGGCTAGGCGCCGCGGCCATATTCTATCTCCCGAAGGTCGTGATCCCGCTACGCTCTGTGGAAGATCAGCGCCAGCGCCCCCAGTACTTTCCGGATGTCGGATACGACCAATACGAAGGCTACTGGATTCAAACCAGGATTGCGTTCGGAGCGGATCGTTACTATTACGGCTACTACGAAGTGAACTATTATACGAAAGTCGGCTTGGGCTTGGGGTACGTGGCCTTTTTCGCGCGGCGAAACGGCCGGCGCACCGGAACCATCAACATCTACCACATCCACGACGCCCGCGTCGGTTCCACCCAGACGAACGTGACCGCCCAGGAAACGGAGAACTTCTCGCGGACGCTTCGCTCGAACGTTTCCTATTCGTATCAATCGAACTTCGGACCGCTCACGAACCTTCCGGCGAACACGGCGATCAACCTCAACGTCATCCACCAGACGCAGAAGGATTCGCAGGATTACAGCTTCACGCACTCGGCAGTCGGAACGCAATCGTCCTCGAACGCGATCTCGTTTGCCGATACCATCGCGTTCACGCCGACATTGAGCGAAGCATTGAACTTCAGCATGACGAATAGCAACTCGAACTACGGCGGATTCACGTCGTCGAACGCCTCCGCGACGATCGATTCGGTTCTCCATTGGACGACGAAGGGCGCCGATTACGAGCTGACGTGGGATAGGACCTATTCTCGCGTTCCCTACGGGGATAACGAACTGCCGCAAGTCGCGATTCGCCCCTACGCGTTCTTTCCGCACTTCGTGTTTCCGGTTTCGGCGCAATTTACGATCGGCGAGTACAGCGAGCCCTCGAACGCCTTTCACACTCAGCGCGCCGACCTCGCGTTCGTCCTCGGCCCTGCCTTGTACAAGGTCTTCGGGAGCGATTTCCAGGCGACCGTGAACGTCAACCAATACGCGTATGGTACGGGCGATCTCAAGGCGTCGATCCAACAGCTGATGACGCTGACGACGCCCATTACGAGCCACATCGTCAACACGATCACCTACAACGAAGCCAACTACAATGGGCCCGCGGCCGTTCCGTTCCAATATCTCGATCAGCAGCCGACGCAAAACACGAAGGGCGCGCAAGATCTATTGCGCCTGTTCAACGGTTCGGTCTACAATCTTTCGCTCGGATTCTCGACGCTCTTCGACGCGCTGGCGCAGCCGGTCAGCTATCAATTACAGGTGAGCCCGTCGCCCTCGTCGATCGTGTTACTCGGCGGATCTTTCATTCCGGGCCCGCACGAAGGCTTCGAGGAAACGAACGTCCAGTTCTCGACGCCGTTCGGGCATGACACCCAGCTCGAGTTCGCGGGCAACGTCGACTGGCAAGAGCACCGGCGCGTCATGGACAAGATCGTCTATCTCACCAAGACGATCGGCAACTGCTACCAGGTTCAGGTCCTCTACAACCAGGATTCGAAACTAGTCAGCGTCTCCCTGAACCTGCTCGCCTTCCCCTCACATCCCGCAGGCTTCGGAGTCGGACAAGGCGGCGCCATCATCCCGAGCAACGTCAACTTCTAGTGAGCGTCGCTACGGCGTATTCTGGAACTCGCAACTCGTGATGACCGCGCTCTGCGTCGGGGCATTCTGCGCGAGGGCGTTTACCGTCATGTCGAACACAGTCGTGGTATCGAGGTTCGGTGAACTGAACGAGGTGTCGGTGCCGCCGCCGATGCCGAGCGAGTCGACGGGCGTGTAGTTCGAGAGCGAGCTGCCCGCCGCTCCCGGCGATGTCACGAAGCAGTTGATCTTCCAAATGCTCGTCGGCGGGGGCGTCGGGCTGGCAGTCGACGTCGGAGTGGCCGTCGGAGCGGGGCTCGCGGTCGCCGTATAGAGCGAGAAGACCTTTCGAAAGAAGGTGACCTGGAATTGCGTGTCCTGACCGTTCGAGTTCACGTTGAACATGAAGTCCTGCCCCGGAACCCCGTTGAGCGGATAGACGTACGGCGGCAGCGACGTGCCTTGCGAGGTCACGAACTGCACCGGAACGGCCTGCACGGCACCGTTCGCGTTCCCCGATACGACGATCGCATCGCTAAATGCGGCGTAGTTTGCTTGCGCCCCACCGTTGGGGAGCGGCGTCAAGCCGTTGCCGGTCGTATTGAAGACGATGATGTAGTCGTACGTCGAGAAAGCGAACGGAGCGGCGACCGTGAATCTTACGGACATGAAGCCGCTCGCCAAACCGCCGTTTGCCGCATACTTCGGGAAGGTGACTTGACGACCGCATGCCGCTACGATGAGCGCCGTTACGAGAACTGCTAGGCCGACTTTGCGAATCATGCTCTCCTCGCTGCGCCTTCGCGATGCGATGCTTGCTGCGGTCGCGGGTGCCGCACTCTCCTTGGGCTTTCCCAAATTCGGCGCAGCATGGCTCATCCCGCTAGGGACGGCAGCGCTGTTCTGGACGTGGCAAGGGGCCTCCTGGAAGCGAGCGTTCGGCCTGGGATGGCTCTCGGGCACAATCTTCTTCTCGATCAGCTACGCGTGGTGGACGTATACGATCGGCCACGACGTCGGGCCGTTCTGGGCGGGCGCATCGGTGTTCATCTGCGCGGCCGTGGACGCACTTACTTGGGGAGCAGCGGGAGCGTTGGCGGTACTTGCTCAGCGGCGTGCGTTGCCGGCGCTCGCGCCGCTCGCGCTCGCCGCGGCCTTCGCGATCGGAGAATGGCTGCGCTCGATCGGGCCCGTCGGCATACCGTTCGCGCAGCTCGGCTACTCGCAAGCGGACACTCCGTTACGCGTTTTCGCGGCGTACATCGGAACCTACGGCGTGACGTTCGTGCTCTGTGCGATCGGCGCGTACGTCGCCGACGCGTTTGCTCGCCGCAGACTGCTCGCGTTCGGCGCGGCCGTCGGATCGATCGCGCTCGCGTGGCTCGTGTGCTGGCTCCTCTGGCCCGCGCGGCACGCCCCGCCGGCGACGATTCCGGTCGCTGCCGTGCAAGGCAACATCGTGCAGTCGCTCAAATGGCAGCCCGGCTCGCTCGAGATCGCGATCAGACGATACACCGCGATGACGCGAGCGGCGGCCGTGGAGAAGCCGCGGCTCGTCGTTTGGCCGGAGACGGTCGTCACCCTCCGGGGCGTCGGCCTCAACCTCGATCCGAGCCTGGAGGAGAACTTCGCAACGCTCGCGCGCAGCATGCGCGCGACGCTCGTCGTCGGATCGATCGCGGAACGGGACGCAAACTATTACAACTCGCTTTTCTTCTTTACGCCGGGATACGCAACGCAGGCCTACGACAAGCGCCAACTCGTGCCGTTCGCCGAGGACTTCCCGCTCTCGAAGTACCTCTACTGGATTCCCTACATCGGCGCGCTCAACGGCGGATTCTCGTCGGGGGACGTCGACGGCGTCTACCCGACGGCTGCCGGTCTGCTCGCGGCACCGCTGATTTGCTGGGAATCGGCCTTTGCGGACCGCGTACACGCGCAGATCGCCCGCGGTGCCCAGGTGCTGATCGTGAGCACGGACGACGCCTGGTTCGGCGAAACCTCGGGACCGTATCAGCACGCGCAGATCTCACAGCTTCGCGCGATCGAAAACGGAACCTGGCTCGTGCGCGCGGCTGCGACCGGCGTCAGCGGCATCATCGCACCGGACGGTCACTGGACGGCTCGCGCGCCTATGGACACGCAAACAACCGTCTTCGGCTACATCGGACCACCGACGGGCTCGCTCTTCGCGCGCCTCGGTCCGCTGCCGGTGATCGCCGGCTTCGCCTTGCTGTATCTCCTCCTCGTCGTACCGCGCAGGCGCGATGACTCGTAAGCGCCGGCGAATCGTGCTCATCGGCACCGGCGTCGCGTTTGGCCTCTTCATCGTCGCCGGAATCGTCTTCGTCGCACCGTGGAACATCCCGATGCTGCCGGCTTCGCAGCCAATCACGCTGCAAGGCGGCAACGTGCGGGGCACCAATCACATGATCGCGACCCGCTCGTGGAGCCTCTCCTACGACCGCGGCGAGTTTTCGCCCGACGGGACGACCGGGACGATCGACGGAGTACACAACGGCATCATCTACCGCAAAGGGAAACCCTATGTCGAGATCGCCGCGCGCCATATCGCGTTGGATACGGAGACTCTCGATTTCACCGCGATCGGCGTCGTGCACATCCAGATGCTCGACGATCCCTATCGCCGCTCGTTCGACACGGATTACGTCACGTGGACGAACGATGCGAAGCTCCTACGAATGGATCATCCCAGTTTTCTGCACGTCGGCGGCCAGACGCTGAAGATCCGCTCGATTGCAATCGACTTCGACAAAAACGAAATCCACCTGGGCCGGATCGACGGCGCGGTGGGCATCCCTTAGCGCGTTGGGCTACCTGCGGCGCTCGCGGGCGTCTTCGGCGAGCTTTTTCTTCGCTTCGGCGATCAGCTTCTTGACCTTCTGACCGCCTTTATGGCCGATCTCCTCGTAGAAATCGGGGCCGTACTTTTCCTTGACGACCTTTCCGCCTTTTTGGCCGATCGATTCGTAGAACTCGACACCGTGGCGGTCGCGCGTGGCACGACCGCCCTTGCGCCCGATTTCTTCATAGAATCCGGAACCATAACGGTCGCGCACGGTGTCGCCGCCCTTTTTGCCGGCTTCGCGAACGGACATCTCCCGATCCGCGTTGCCGCCGGGGCCCTTTGCCATTCTAAATCAATCTCTCTAGCGGGCTGGTGAGAAACCTATGCGCTCTTGCGCTTCGGCTTCTGGCCACCCTTCTGGCCAATCACTTCATAGAACGACGGGCCGTACTTGCTCTTCGTCGCTTCACCGCCCTTGCGGCCGATCTCTTCGTAGAACTCGGTGCCGTATTTCGCTTTGACGCGCTCGCCGCCGCGGCGTCCTGCTTCGCGGACGCTCATACCGCCGCCATGAATCTCGTTTTGCATTTGGAGTGCTTCACCTCGAGGAAGGAAGGGAGTACACCGCCCGTTTACCCATACGAGCGCTCGCCAAACCCGCGTACTGTGGATATAGTGGATATAGTGGAATCCTAGCGCCTGCGTCTGGAGAAACACTGGGGGCCGAGCGCTCATTCCTCCTCAGGAATGCCCGAAAACTGGCCCTTTCACCCGCCTCCCTGAGAGCGCGCTGAACCATCGTTAGGATTCGGTGAAGTTTTAGGATTCTGGGCGAAGACGCTCGTAAAGCGCCTTCGTGCGCTCGCGGAGTGTCGCAAGATCGGCATCGTTCTCGATGACGTAGTCTGCGCGGCGTCGCGCTTCTTCGGGCGCGACCTGCGCCGCCATTCTTGCGCGCACACGCTCTTCGTCGATTCCGTCGCGCGCGACGATTCGCGCGATGCGTTGCTCCTCCGGCGCCACCACGACGACGCTCTCGTCGAGATCGTCGAGATAGTTGGTTTCGAAGAGCAGCGGTACGACATGAACGAGGGTTTGCCCGGGTTTCGCGAACGCCTCGCGCTCGCGCGCGAGGCGCCGAACGTGCGGGTGGACGATCGCGTTCAAGCGAGCCCGCGCGTCGGCGTCGCTGAACACGATCTCGGCGAGCGCGGTGCGGTCCAGGGCGTTGTTGCGGATGACTTGCGGCCAAGTGCGCGCGATCTGCATGAAGCCGTCGCTTTGCGGCGCGACGGCCTCACGCGCGAGCGCATCGGTGTCGATGATGTATGCGCCGAGCTCGCCGAGGATCCGCGCGACCTCACTCTTTCCGCTTCCGATGCCGCCCGTCAAACCGACGCGCACCGGTCATTCGACCGGGGCGGCCGCTTCGGTTTGTGGAGCCGGGGCAGGCTGCACGCTCTCCTCCTCGACGGCGATCGCTTCGATCTCCTCGACCGGAACGTCCGCCACGTGCTGTATCGACGCGGTAATGCGTCGCGTTGCGTGATTCAAGGTCAGCAGCGTAACCTCGATCTCCTGGCCGGGGCTGTACTGCGCCGCCGCATCGAACTCGCCCTTAGGCACCATGGCGAGAATCCCCGGAACCAACTCGACGAGCAAGTAGTTCGGCGTGACCTTTACCACCTGAGCCACCAGCCGATTCGTCTCGTAGAGCTTGTCGGCGTGCTCGTCCCAAGGATCGGGCAGGGTGTGCTTGAGGGAGAGGCTGACCTTTTTCGATTCGGCGTCGAACTTCATGACCTCGACCTGCACCACGTCGCCGATCTTTACGACCTCCGACGGGTGCTTGATCCGCGCGTACGAGAGTTCGCTGTTGTGGATCAGGCCGTCGACCCCGCCCAGATCGACAAACGCGCCGAAATCCGCAAGCCGCACGACGACGCCGTCGCGAATCTGTCCGACTTCGAGCGTCTCGAGTAGTTCCTGCTTCTTCGCCTGCAGCTCTTCTTCAAGGACCTGCCGCTGGGAGAGAACGACGCGATGACGCTTGTGATCGAGATCGATGACCTTCAGGCGCAGTTGTTGGCCGAGCAGCTCGTCGAGATTTCCGACCGGCTGGCGCCGGATCTGGGAAGCGGGAACGAAACCGCGCATGCCGAGATCGACGAGAACGCCGCCTTTGACGACGTGCGTTACGGTCGCTTCGATGACCTGATCGAGATCGTGGGCTTCGATGACCTGTTCCCAGGTCTTGAGCGCGCGAGCGCGCCGCTCGGAGAGAAAGAGGGTTCCGTCCAACTCGTCGATGCGGTGAATCATCACCTCGAGAGCGTCCCCGACCTTGAGCGTCTTGGGATCGACGGCAAGAGAAAGTTCTTTGAACGGGAGAACGCCTTCGGATTTTCCGCCGACGTCGACGAGCAACTCGTCTTTATCCTTCTGGACGATGGTGCCGGTAAGGACTTGACCTTCGTCGAGAACTTTCAGCGATTCCTCGTAAAGGCGCTGCTCCAGCGCCAGTTGATCCTCCTCGTGGATGGTGGGTGGAACTTGAGTGGTTGTGATGTTGAGCTTCCTTTCTAGAGGCGAAGCACTTTCACGCTTCGCCTGGCGCTACGCTTTGCTTCCGCCGCTCCGCGGCGTCAACTTCGCTGCGCGCCCCCGCACGGACGTTGCTGTGCGGGCCCCCTTTCTTCATACGGTTATTTTTTATTTCTGGCAGTTTCGGCACCACCACGTTCCTCGCTGCGCCAGCACGGTCCGAACGATCGGGCGCGCGCAACGCGGACATGGTCGTCCTCGCCGGCCGTAAACCGCGAGAACGTTCTGGAAGCCTCCCTTGCGACCACCGGCATCCACGTAGTCGTCGATGCTCGACCCGCGAAGTTCGATCGCCCGAGTCAAGACTTCGATGACGGCGCGGTGCAATCGCCGCGCGGCCGGCTTCGTCAACGCCCTCGACGGTCGGCTCGGGCGTATCCCTGCCTCCCAGAGCGCCTCACATGCATAGATGTTTCCAATGCCTGCGATGCGCCGTTGATCGAGAAGGAACACCTTTACCGGCGTCGTCCGCCCCGCCAGCATAGCGGTAAAGCTCTCGACTGTAAAGCCTGCGTCAAGGGGTTCCGCCCCGAGAGCCTCATCCCAGGCCTCGCCGCGCTCGACGAGACGCATCCGCCCGAGCGTCCGCACGTCCGCAAAGCTCAGCTCGCGCCCGTTCGAGAGGCTCATGGCAACGCGGATTGCCGTCGCTTCCGTCTCCCCGGAATAGCGTACGAGAAGGCGCCCGGTCATCCGCAAGCCCGTCACCAAACGGCGCCCCGAACTCAAATGAAGAACGACGTATTTTCCGCGACGTGCGACGTTGGTGATGCGCTCGCCCACCAGCGCTTGGGCGAAGTTCACACCAGGCGGCGCCGCCACGATCCGGCGCAAGCGCACGTCGACGCCGGAGATCGTGGCGCCGGCGACCGCCGCTTCGAGATCGCGAACGATCGTTTCGGCTTCAGGGAGTTCGGGCAAAGCGCAATCGCGTCCCCGATTCGATGCCGTCTTTCGCCGCCTCGCCGGCGGGGAGTTCGATCACGTAGCGCGCCGGTCCCGATTCGAGAGGAATCGCATTGTCGGGCGTATTCGGCGGGAGGACGGGAACCTGCGCGAACACTTTGCGCACCGTTCCGTCGGACGCGACGAAGACCATGTCGAGCGAAATCAGCGTGCCCTTCATCCAAAACGATATCGGGCCGTCGGCATCGAAGACGAAAAGCATCCCCGTGTGCGGCGGGAGCGCGGTGCGGTTCATCAACCCGCGCTCGCGCTCCGCGTCGGTCGTCGCCGTTTCGAGCACGAGGCGCGCCTTCGGTGCGACGACGACCGTCGTCGGCAGCCCGGCGTTCGGCGGCGGCAACGAGGGGATCGCGCACGCGAGCATCCACACAATGAAGAAATGCATGCTACCTCACGCCTTCAACGGCTTCACGTCGTACCAGTTCGGGCCCGACTTGAGCGTCGTTTCGAGCGGGACGCTCAGCTGCATCGCATTCTCCATCGCATCACGCACCAAGTGCGCGGTCTCGTGAACGTCCTGCGCACGGACTTCGAAGATCAACTCGTCGTGAATCTGGAGGAGCATCGTTACGTCGAGATCCGTGCCTTCCAGCGCGCGGTCGATCCGCACCATCGCGAGCTTCATGAGATCGGCCGCACTCCCTTGCAGCGGTGCGTTGGTAGCTTCTCGCTCCGCCGCGCTGCGAATCGCATAGTTCGAGGACGTCAGCGCCGGCATGTAGCGGCGACGTCCGAGGATGGTCGAGACGTAGCCTCTTCGGCGCCCCTCCTCGAGCGTCACCTCGATATGCCGCCGCACCGAAGGAAAGCGCGCGAAATAGGCAGCGGTGATCTCTTTGGCTTCCGCGCGTGAGATCTCGAGGCGCTGCGCGAGCCCGAAGTCCGACATGCCGTAGAGCAAGCCGAAGTTCACGCTCTTGGCCATCCGGCGTTGGTTCTGATCGACGCTCGCCTCCGGCGCGATTCCGAAGATTTGCCGCGCGGTGAAGTCATGGATGTCCTGCCCCTCTTCGAAGGCCCGGCGCATCGCCTCGTCGCCCGAAAGATGTGCCATCAGCCGCAACTCGATTTGGCTGTAGTCGGCCGCGAGGAGCACGTATCCGGGCTTCGCGACGAAGGCCCGCCGGATACGCCGTCCCAAGTCGCCGCGAACCGGAATGTTCTGCAAGTTCGGATTCGTCGAGGAAAGGCGCCCGGTCGCCGTTGCCGTCTGATTGAAGATCGTGTGCAGGCGGCCGTCCCCGGGGTCGATCAATTGCGGAATGACGTCGACGTAAGTGTTCTTCAACTTCGTCACCTCGCGCCATTCGAGTGTGAGGGCGCAAATCGGGTACTCGCGCGCGAGCGTTTGTAGCACCTCGACGCCCGTCGCCCAGCCGATCTTCGTTTTCTTGCCGCCCGGGATCTCGAGTTTGTCGAAGAGCACCGCTCCGAGTTGCTGCGGAGAGCCGATGTTGAACTCCTCGCCGGCAAAATCGTAGATGCGTTGCTGGAGTCGCGCGATCGCCGAGTCGATTTCCGACCTGAGGTCGTGCAACTCCGATAGTTCGATCGCAACGCCCGCGCGCTCCATCGCCGCGAGCACCGGAGCGAGCGGGACCTCGACCTCCTCGTAGAGCCGTGTCTGGTCGCGGCCGGTGAGTTCCGGGCGCAGGCGTTGCGCGAGCTGGAGCGTCGCGTCGGCGCGCGCCGCCGCGTCCGCGCCGATCCCGGCCTCGAGAAACTCCGCGGCCGCATCCGCGATTTCGCCATACGACCGAGACGGGTTGAGCAAGTGTGCGCCGAGCATGGTGTCGTCGTCGAATCGTAGTTCGATGCCGCGCGCGTGCAGCGCGTGCGACGCGCGCTTGGAGTCGTGCACGGCGCGGGCTTGGGCGCTTTCAAGCATCTCGACGAATGCCGCTCGCACGGGTTCGTGCGCCAGCGCTTCGATCGAGAATGCGAGCGCCTCTCCCGGTCGCGTGCTCGCTCCCAGCGCTCCGTCGTGCAAGGCGACCGCGGCGAGTGGTGCGCCGCGAAGGGCGCGCAACTCTTGCGCAAGCCGCGCGAACTCCGGGGGATCGACCGACGCGACGTAACTGCGATACGTCCCCGAGATGCGGTGCTCGCCGTCGAAGAGGGGCAGATCGGCCGGCGCTTTCATCCTCGCAAGCAGCGTCTTGAACTCCAACTCGCGGAAGAGCGGATAAAGCGACGCGTCCGAGGGCTTGGCGTACTGACTTCCCTTCCAATCGACGTCGATCGGCAGCTCGCGGTCGGCGCGCGAGAGATCGCGGTAGAGCAGCGCCTTGCTTCCGAACTCTTCGATCAAGCGCTGCAACTTCGGAGATCCCGCCAGCGACGGATTTGCAACGAGCTCGTCCAGCGAGCCCGCGGCTTGCAGCAACTTCGACGCGGTCTTTTCGCCGACGCCCGGCACGCCGGGCAGATTGTCGGACGGATCACCCTTGAGACCGCGGTAATCGGCGAGTTGCCGCGGCTCGAGGCCGAAACGCGCGCCGACGGCGGCAACGTCGTAGCGGGCGAGGTCGGTGATCCCTCGCCGCGTCGCGAGCACGGTCGTGCGGTCGTCCACGAGCTGCAGCAGGTCGAGATCGCCCGTGACAACGAGGCTGCGGGCGCCCTCGGATTCCGCGCGCGCGGCAAGCGTCGCGATGACGTCGTCGGCTTCTTGCCCTTCGATTTCGGCAATCGGGATGCCGTAGGCGTCGAGCACGCGGCGCACGAGCGCGAACTGACCGCGTAGATCCTCGGGCATCGCTTGGCGTTGCGCTTTGTACTCTTTGTACAGCGCGACCCGATGCGCTGGCAGGCCTTTATCGAAGGCCGCAACGACGTGCGTCGGCTTCTCTTCGGCGATGACCTTGTTGAGCATCATCGTGAAGCCGTAGACGGCGTTGATCGGCATGCCCTTCGCGGTCGTCAACGGCGGCAGCGCGAAGAATGCCCGATAGACGAGGCCGTAGGTGTCGAGCAGCATGAGCGTGTCGCGTTCGTGCGCGCTCCTCATGTTCTTCACGCTGTGATGGGGGCCCGCACGGCAACGTCCGTGCGGGGGCGCGGAGCGGAGTTGACGGCGCGGAGCGGCGGAAGCGAAGCGTAGCGCCAAGCGTTGCGCAAGGTGCAACGCTCTTTCAAGGGAGATCGACCGTCTGGGAGGCGGCGATCACGCGCCCGTCGTCGGCGATCTCGAGCACGGAGAGCGTGTACCTCCCCGGCTCCGGCGGCAGTTGCAGTTGGATCGCGCCGCCGTCGTCGCGCGCGATGCTCCACGAAACCGCGCGGCTATCGGCTTGCGCGAGGGTGAGATTCGGGGGAGGCTCTCCGCGCCGTTCGAACTCGAGCACGAGCGGGTGATCACCGGTAGAGTCCACCCAGGGATGCCATGTCGCACCTTGCGGCGCGCTGCTCTGAGTCGTGGCTACGCCGGGTGCCAGCAGATCCGGCGCCGAGTCGAAGAGCGCGCTTCCCGATGGATCGCCGCGCGTCAAGCGCACGACGATGGTTCCGCTGCCCTGCCGCACGTCGCGCAGAAGCAGTGTCACATCGGCACCTGGTTGCGGCGACGGCTCCAAGGAGAGCGCAGCGATCGCGGCGCGTCCGGCGCCGTCGACATCGAGCGGCACCGTCGTCGAAAGCGTCGCGCCGTCGCGGACGAAGACTGCGCCGATCTGCAACGCGCCCGCCGCGTCGACCGCTCTGAACGCGGCCGAGGCGTGGCCGGCCTCGACGTGGGCCACCGCGGTCTGCACTCCAAGGGAACTCTCGAGCGTGAGCAGCGCATCGCCTGACGCTCCGGGTGCGCTCGCGTCGACGTGGATCGTATCGCCGGGACGGTAGCGAGGACGATCGAGCGTCACCGAGACGTCGGCGCTGTTTCCTTGCGCGGTATCAAAGGAAGCTTGCGGAACGACTAGCACTTGCGCGGCGTCCTCGGCCGCAGCGTTGCCGCTGCCGAATCTCGCAAAAACGAGATTGGTCCCGAGGTCGGGCGTCGTGAAGGTTCCGCGCGCGTGGCCCGCGGCGTCGAGCGCGAGCGTCTGTTGCTGCACCGAAGCCCCGTGCGCGAGCGTGACCGTGACCAAGCCGCTTGCCGCTTTCCCGCTTTGCACGTCGGCGACGTAGACGTCGAAGCCGATCGGCGTGCCCAGCGATTGCTGCTCGGCATCGACTTGCAGGCGCACCGCGACGGAGGAACTCGGTACGACGATGCGCGTATCGGCGGTCGCGCCCCCCGACTCCACGCGCACGCCGTATGTCGAGCCGAGGCCGTCGGTCGGGCGCGGGATTGCGATCTGCGCTCGTCCGGCGCCGTCGGTGGTCACGAGTTCGTCGAGCCAACCGGTCGTGCCCCATGGAGTATCCGGCGGCACGTACCCGACGTAGACGTGCGGCGAACGGATGACGATCGCGTGCACCTCGACTCCCCCGCGGGAAGAACGGATCGAGACCGGCACGTCGTCATCGGGATTGCATTCGTCGCCGCAAGCGGAGGCGACGTCGAGTGTCAGGTCTCCCGCGTCGGCGTCGACGTGCACGCTCGCGCCGCCGACCCCGCCTGCCGCTTGCGCGAGGATCGCGTCGTCGCCCGCGCTCGCGCTGGACGGCATCGAGAGATCCGCTGCAAACGCTCCCGATCGATCGATCGGCACTCGTTGCTCCGCGATCAGCGTTGGGCCGTTGCGCAGGGAGATCGTCGCGTCCCCGCGGGCCGGATGCAGCGTGCCGCCGCCGCGGATGCGCGCGAAGCCGACCACGCGCACGATGCCGCCCGCGTGCACGACGGCGGATGCCGTTCGCACGCCGACGATCGTCGAGGGTAGCGGCGCCTGCGGCAGCAGGCTCACGAATGCGTAGCTGTCGCCCCACTGGGCGAGCGCGAAGATGGGCCGCTCTTCGCCGTTCCAGCGCAGCGTGCCCGAACCGTCCGTGTACTCGGTCACGAAGCGATCGTTCACGAGGAGCTGCACGCGCAGGCGCGAGAGCGAGCGGCCCGTTCCGAGATCGACGCCGTAGAGCAACAGTTGCGCCGGCGTCTGCTTCGCGACGAGGGCGATGCGCGAGCGATTGACCCATACCTGCTCGCCGACTCGGCCGCGACGCGCTTCAACGACGAAGAACCCCTCCCGATCTCCGAGCGGAAGATCGACGGCGTTCGGTTGGAACTGATATCCGCCTGGCGGCGTATACTCAAAGTGCGCGACGGCGTGCAGTGCGCGCGTTGCAATCGCTCGCGAGCGCTCGTTCGAACCGGCCGTAAGGACGTCCGCCGGATCCACCTGGTAGATTGCGAAGTCGACGGGCGCATTCGAATACGTGTCGAGGCGCACGCTCGTCGATTTCCATGGCACGTTTGAGTCCGAGGCGAACAGGGCAAAGTAAGCGTCTAGCTTATGCAAATCGACGATGGGCCGGGCGGCCAAGGCGGTAGCTGGGAGGAGCAACGCGATCAGCGCCGCGCCAAGGGTTCGAGCGGCCGACATCGGTGGTTCGCCCTTCGACGGCGGGCCAACGGCGGGCCTGCGCGGCAGGTCGCCGGGCCCGGTTCGAGTAAGGTGAGGCGCGTGGAAGAAGAGCAAGGCAGCGAGGGTACGACGTCGACGCGCTGTCGGTTTTGCGGATGCGACGACGGCGACAACGATGCAAAGACGATGCGCGATAAAGCGCACATCCAGGTGGTCGTCGCGTGCGGCTCGTGCGGGCACGCATTTACCGCCCTCTCCCGCAATTAGCCTCCGCGGGATAACCGTCGGGCCATGAGTTCTCATCCGTCGAAGACGTTGCGGTTATGGTTGCGGTTATGGTTATTGGTGCTCGCGGTGCCGCTGATAGCGGCAACTCCCACGCCGAGAGCCTCACCGCACTCCTCACCGCACGCGAGTCCGCAGCACGCGACTCCGCAGCACGCCTTGCCGCGGGTTCCGCTCATTCGCATGCCGTCGACGAGGCTTCACACCGAATTCGTCGTTGAAGTCAACAATCGCGGGCAAGTCGTGCGCGTGAAGAGCGCAAAGGGCTCCAACGATCCCACCTTCAACGCTCAAACATACGGAAACGCCCTGCAGATGTGGATTCGGCATCCGAACGGCACCGCCGATGTCGGGCTCTTCCGCGTGACCTACGACTACGACCCGCGCACGCACATGGTGCGTCGCGGCGTCTCGCTCGTGCGGCTCGGCGGCACGTGGGGCAATGCCGAAGGCGCGGCCAACCAAATGCTCGACACCGCGCGCCGCGAAGCGGAATCCGCCTCCGGTAGGAATCTCCCTCCGCTTGGGAACATCATCGGCGCCACCCCGACACCACGTCCGCGTTAGGAGAGCGCAGCGTGCGGTACGCGAGCTTCCGCGTCGACGGGGCGCCCGCGCGACCCGGTGCGATCGAGGGCGATCGTGTCCGCCGCATCGATTGCCCGACGCTACGTGATTTCATCGCCCTGCCCCCGCACGAGCGTTCGCAACGCGTTACCGAGGACGCCCTTGCGCTCGCGGCAGTAGCACTCGACGCGCCCGTGCGTCCCTCCCGCAACGTCTTCTGCGTGGGCCGCAACTACCTGGAGCACGCGAAGGAGGGTGCGCGCGCGCTCGGGCGCGACCTCAATCTCCCCGACGTTCCGACCTTCTTCACGAAGGCGCCGACGGCGATAGCGGCGCCGGAGGCGACGCTGCAGTTCGAGGCGCGTGTCTCCTCGCAATACGACTTCGAAGCGGAGCTGGCCGTGGTGATCGGCGCGCGCTGCAAGGACGTCGCCGAAGAGGCCTGGCGCGAGGTCGTCTTCGGGTACACGTGCGTGAACGACGTGACCGCACGCGACCTGCAACGCGCGCACGGCCAGTGGTTCAAAGGAAAGAGCCTCGACGACGCCTGCCCCATGGGGCCGTGGATTGTCTCGGCCGACGAGCTCGACGCGCAGCGCCTCGAAATTGCGTTTCGCCTCAACGGTGTCGAGAAGCAGCACAGCAACACGTCGCAGATGATCTTCCCGATCCCGCGCCTGATCGCGCAACTCAGCCTCGGCATGACGCTCGAACCCGGCGACGTGATCGCCACGGGGACGCCGGAAGGCGTCGGCTTCGCGCGCACGCCGCCGGAGTTTCTGCGGGACGGCGACGAGATGTGCGTCGAGATCGAAGGAATCGGCACGTTGCGTAACAGGGTCGCCATTCGATGATCCCGTAACACCGGGCATGATCGTCGCCGTTCCCTGCGAAGCCGCTCCGAACGAGCGGCGGGTCGCACTCGTGCCCGAGAGCGTTGCTCGCTTCGTCAAATTGGGCGTCGGCGTCCACGTGCAACGCGGCGCCGGCGTCAAAGCGGCGTTCCCCGACGAGTTGTACGAAAGGGCGGGAGCGACGATCGTTCCCGACGCGGCCACCATCGCGCAGGCCGACGTGTTGACCTGCGTCGGAAGGCCGAGTGACGAATTGCTGGCGCTGCTGCGCAAAGGCACGACGGTCGTCGGCTTTTTCAATCCACTCGGCGACCCCGCGTACCTCAGGCGCCTTGCTTCGCGCGGTTTGACCGTGCTCGCCGTCGAGTCGATTCCGCGCATCACGCGAGCGCAACCGATGGACGCGCTCTCCTCTCAAAGCAACATCGCCGGCTATAAGGCCGTTTTGCTCGCGGCGACGTCTCTGCCGCGATTCTTTCCGATGCTCACGACCGCGGCCGGCACGATTCCGCCGGCGAAGGTCTTTGTCATCGGAGCGGGCGTCGCGGGATTGCAGGCAATTGCCACGGCTCGCCGCCTCGGCGCGGTCGTCAGCGGTTACGACGCCCGCACGGTCGTGAAAGAGCAGGTCCAGTCGCTCGGCGCCACGTTCGTCGAGTTCGACGTCGGCGAAGCCGAAGGCACGGGCGGCTATGCGAAACAGTTGAGCCAAGAGCAGCTGGAACGGCAGCAGCGCGCGATGGCGGACACCGTCGCGAAGAACGATGTCGTCATCACGACCGCGGCGGTGCCCGGACGGCCGGCTCCGCTCATCATTAGCGAGGAAGCCGTGGCCGCGATGCAGCCGGGATCGGTGATCGTGGATCTCGCGGCGGAAACCGGCGGCAACTGCGTGCTCACGAAGCCCGGCGAAACAATCGTCACCGCCAACGGGGTGACGATCGTCGGCACGCTGAACCTCGCCGCGACGATGCCGTACGACGCGAGCCGGCTCTACTCGCGCAATTTGTACGCGCTGCTCTCCCCGTTCGTCAAAGACGGCGCTCTCGCGCTCGATCCCGAGGACGAGATCGTCAAGGGCGCTTGCGTGGTACGCGACGGCGCCGTGCTGGTCGGGGGGCCGCCGTGACCGACGTCTCGCATCTCCTCCAACTGCTGACGGTGCTGGTGCTCGCCGTGTTCGTGGGCTTCGAAGTGATCTCGAAGGTTCCGACGACCCTCCACACGCCGTTGATGTCGGCGACCAACGCGATTCACGGCATCGTGCTCGTCGGTGCGATCGTCGTGGTTGCCGCGTTGTTCGGCACGCCCGTGCACGGCCCGCTCCTCACGACGCTGGCCGTTATCGCGGTAGCGCTCGGCGCGATCAATGTCTTCGGCGGCTTCGCGGTCACGGAGCGAATGCTGCAAATGTTCCGGCGCAAAGGGGGACCGACGCCACAAAGCCGGCGTGGGGACGCGGAATGAGCGCGGCGTTCGCGCTGCTCGACCTGCTTGCGATCTCGCTCTTCATCGGCGGGCTGCATTTTCTCAATGCACCGCCGACGGCGCGCTTCGGCAATCGGCTCGCCGCCCTCGGCATGTTGATCGCACTCGTCGTCGTGCTCGTGCAGACGCTGGGCGTCGGCTGGTGGGTGATTGCGATCGGCATCACCGTCGGCGCAACCATCGGCGTCGTCGCGGCGGTACGCGTCAAGATGACCGCGATGCCGCAGATGGTCGCGCTCTACAACGGCGCGGGTGGCGGCGCCGCCGCATTGGTTTCGACCGTCGAACTCGCGGTTTCGCGCGCGAACGGGGTGCACGCGCTCGACCCCGTCATCGCGGTCTCGCTCGCGCTATCGGCCGTCATCGGTTCGATCAGTTTCGCCGGCTCGCTCGTTGCATTCGCGAAACTGCAAGAGCTGATGACCGGGCGCCCCGTCACGTACGTCGGGCAGCAGGTCGTCAACGGCATCGTCGCGCTTGCGATTCTCGGCCTCCTGGGCGTATTCGTCGCACACCTCGGGATCGTTCCGCCCTGGACGTTCCCGGCATTGCTCGTCGCAGCTTTGCTGCTCGGCATTTTCTTCGTGCTGCCGATCGGCGGCGCCGACATGCCGGTGGTGATCTCGCTCCTCAACTCGGCAACCGGCGTCGCAGTCGCCATCGCCGGCTTCGAGCTGTCGAGCACGCTGCTCATTATCTGCGGGGCGCTCGTCGGCGCGAGCGGCACGATTCTCACCATCGCCATGAGTCGCGCGATGAACCGCCCGCTCACCAACGTGCTCTTCGGGGCCTTTGGTGCGGCGGGAGGATCCGAGCCGGCGGCTGCGGGCGGAGCTCCGCAAAACGTGCGCAGCGTCTCCGTCGACGACGTCGCCGCGATGCTCGCGTACGCATCGAAGGTGATGTTCGTTCCCGGCTACGGCATGGCCGTCGCGCAGGCACAGCACGGCGTCAAAGCCCTCGCCGATCAACTGGAGAAGCGCGGCGTGAAGGTGCTCTACGCGATTCATCCGGTGGCCGGACGCATGCCGGGGCACATGAACGTCCTCCTCGCCGAAGCGAACGTCCCCTACGAGCAACTGCTCGATCTCGACGATGCGAACGCCGAGTTCCCCACGACCGACGTCGCGCTCGTTATCGGCGCGAACGACGTGACGAACCCCGCGGCGCGCAACGTGAAAAGCTCTCCGATCTACGGCATGCCGATCCTCGACGTCGACAAGGCGGCGAACGTCGTGGTTCTCAAACGCTCGATGCGCTCCGGCTTCGCAGGCATCGAAAATCCGCTCTACGAGCTACCGAACTGCTCGATGTTCTTCGGCGATGCGAAAGCCTCGGTCGATGCGCTCACCGCCGCGGTGAAGGAGCTATGAGCCGCCCGGTTTGATCGATCCGGCGAGGGCCGCATTCAGACTCGTTTCAGCGCAGGCTCCAGGCATACGCGTTCCAAGTCGGAAGAAACGCGTTCGGCGAAAATCCGTGCAGCCGATCGCCGTACGCGTAAATATACTCGGCATTGAAGAGGTAGAGAACCGGGACCGCAGCGGCGACGATCTGAGCGATGCGACCGTAGAGCGCCTTGCGTTGCGCCTGCGAGGTCGCCGCGAGCGCCTCGCGCTCGAGCGCATCGACCTGCGGATCGCACCAGCGCATGTAGTTGGACGGCGCGTGGCACCCGAGGACGCTCGAATCGTCGGGATCGGCACCCATCGTCCACGGAACGTAGGCGAGATCGAAGTTGCCGGTCGCGAGGGTTCCCGTCAGCGGAAGAAAGAGCTGGGCGTTGCTGATGCTCTTGATCGAGACGTCGATGCCGCGCCGCTCCAGCTCCTCCTGCACTTCGGTTGCAATGCGAACGCCGCTCGCCGTCTCGGGAAATGCTACGTAGACGAGTTGCATCGGCTGCCCGTTCTTGCGACGCATTCCGTCGCTCCCGCGCCGCCACCCCGCGGCATCGAGCAGCGCGTCGGCGCGAGCGGGGTCGTACGCGGGCTCGCGAACGTGCGGATCGTAGGCCCACGAGAATTGCGGCTGGAGCATATCGGTCACGGGATAGCGCCCGAGGGTGATGCGCCGGGTGATGCCGGCTCGGTCGACCGACATCGCTATCGCGCGGCGAACGCGCACGTCGTCGAGCGGCGGGTGTGTGACGTTGATCGCGATCCCGGCAACGACGGCGGTCGGAACCTGAACGAATCGCAGGTGTGGCCGTCCGCGCAACAGCGCCCACTGCACCGGCGCGACGAGGTTCCAATCGAGCTGCCCGGATTGCAGCATCACGAGATTCGTCGACGGGTCGGGAATGATGCGGAGATCGAGGTACTTCACCCGTGGCGTGCCTCGCCAGTAACGCGGGTTTGCCGCCAGACGCAATCCTTCACCGCGCCACCACGAAACGAATCGGTAGGGCCCGTCGACGACGCTCGGCGCGGCATCGAACGGGGCCTGCGCGAGCGGTGACTGCGTGCTCAAGACGTGCGCCGGCAGAACGAACTGCGGCGAGAAGCCGTACGAAAAATAGGTCATCACCGCGGGTGCCCACGCGTGCCTCAGATGGAAGACGACGGTGTAGGCGTTGGGCGCCCACGCTCGATCGATCAGATCGTAGCCTTCGTGCGAGCGCACGGGGTTGCGCGGGTCGAGGATCGCGTGCAGCGTGAAGAGGACGTCGGCGCTCGTCAGCGGGACGCCGTCGCTCCACCGCACGCTCGCGCGCAGATGATACGTGATCGTGCGACTGTCCGGGGAGAGACCGCCGTTGGCGAGCGTGGGGATCTGCGCGAGCAGCTCGGGAACCGGGCGGCCGCGCGGGTCGAGGTCGATGAACGGCTCGAAGAGCAATCTCGCAATCTGCTGTTCGACCGAAGCGGCGTCCGGGTGGAGGAAGAGCGGGTTCAGCGTCGTCGGGTCGGCCGCCAGGTTGAAGCGCACGGTGTCGGGCGACCCTGCGGAAGGAGCCGAGCAGGCGGAGAGGAGCGCGGCCAAGGCCAGGGCTTGCGCCGAACAAATGCGGCGTGCTACGCTGTTCGTGCCGAACATTCTTATGCCACTCCTCGAGATTATCCGAACATGATTGCGACGACGAACGAAATCGACGAACTTGATCTCCGGCTGCTCGACGCGCTTCAACGCAACGCCCGGGCGACCTTCGCCGAGTTGGGCAACGTCGTCGGCCTGAAGGCTCCGGCCGTCCACGAGCGCGTGAAGCGGCTCGAGGGGCGCGGGCACATTCGCGGGTACGGCGCGCGGCTCGACGGCCGCCGCCTCGGCTACGCGCTGACCGCGTTCATCAGTTGCTACACCTCGCCCGACTGTGACTATGACGCCTTCATGGCGCGCCTCTCGGCGATGCCCGAGGTTTGCGAAGTACATTCCGTCGCGGGCGAGGAGAGCTATCTCTGCAAAGTCGTCACGCGCTCGACGCAGCATCTCGACGATCTGCTCGCGCGTTTGAAGGCGATGCCCGGGATGGCGCGCACGCGCACGACGATCGTGCTCTCGACGCCCTTCGAGCGCGAGGGCATCGCGCTGCATCGCTCAGAGCGATGACGACGACGGGAATCAACGTGGATCGCTTCGGCACGCATCGCGTGCTCGAGCCGCAAGGCGCGCTGCCGCAGGCCGCATGGCGGCTCGATGCAACACCGATCGTGCGCGAGAGCGAGATCCTCTGCGACGTCGAGGCGCTGAACATCGACTCCGCCTCGTTTGCGCAGATGCGGCAAGTCAGCGGCGGCGACGCACACGCGATCGGAGAGCGCATTCTCGCGACCGTGCGAGAGCGCGGCAAGCAGCACAATCCGGTGACCGGCTCGGGCGGAATGTTCGTCGGACGCGTGCGCGAGATCGGTCGTGCGCTACGCTCGCAGATCGACTTGAAAGCCGGCGATCGAATCGCCTCGCTCGTATCCCTCACGCTGACGCCGCTGCAACTGGAAGAGATCCTTGACGTCGATCTCGCCACCGCCCGCGTCCAAGTGCGCGGCACGGCCGTGCTCTTCGAAAGCTGCGCTTGGGCGAAGCTGCCCGAGGATCTCGACGACCGCGTCGCGCTCGCAGTTCTCGATGTCGCCGGCGCGCCCGCACAGATGTCCCGGCTCTGCCGGCCGGGCGACACCGTCGTCGTCGTCGGCGCGGACGGCAAGAGCGGCATTCTCGCCTGCGCGCAAGCGAAGCGTTGCGTCGGCGAGCGCGGCCGCGTCATCGGCGTGATTCCCGCCGCGAACGCGCCGGGGGCTCGTCTCCTGCGAGATGCGCACCTCGTCGACGCATTGGTGGAAGCCGACGCTCGCGACGCTTTGCGCCTTGCCGAATGCGTCGCGGCGGTCGCCTCCGGCGGCGCCGATCTGGTCGTCAACTGCGTCAACTGCCCAGGAACGGAAGCCGGCTCGATCCTCTGCGCGAAGGACGGCGGCCGGATCTACTTTTTCTCGATGGCCACCTCGTTCACGGCGGCCGCGCTCGGCGCGGAAGGCCTCGGCAAGGACGTGACGATGATCGTCGGAAGCGGCTTCGCCCCGAACCACGCGCAGATCGCCCTCGAAACCCTGCGCTCTCACCCGGCAATCTTAGAACACTTCGAACACACGTACGGAAACGATCATGATTGAGATCCTGCGCGAAAAACCGGCCGCTCCTCCCGAGACGTTCGCCTACCGCAACCTCGTCGGCGGCGAGTTCTGGAGACGGATCCCCGCCTATGCCGACGTCGACGAGACGACATTTCTCGATCATCTCTGGCAGCAGCGCCATTCGGTGAAGACTGCGGAGGAGTTGCTCGAAACGATTCGAGACCTCGCTTCGCCGGAGTTCATCCGCGATGCCGAGATCGGCTTCCAGCGGGCGCCGATGGCGGTCCGCGTCTCACCCTACGCAATCGCGCTCGTCGACTGGAACGATCCGTACCGCGATCCGATTCGCCGGCAGTTCATCCCCGTTGCCTCCGCGCTGCTCCCCGATCATCCGCGTTTGACGCTCGACTCGCTGCACGAACAAGCCGACTCACCCGTGCCGGGGCTCGTCCATCGCTACGTCGACAAGGCGCTGTTCTTGCCGCTCACCGTGTGCCCGGTCTACTGCCGGTTCTGCACGCGGAGCTACGCGATCGGCCCCGACACCGAGAACGTCGACAAAGTCGAGTTGGCAAAAACGCCCAAGCAATGGCAGGACGCCTTCGCGTACATCACCGGCCGGCCGGAGCTGGAGGACATCGTCATCTCCGGCGGCGACGCGTACCAGTTGCCGCCGAAGAACCTCGAGCTGATCGGAAACGCGCTGCTCGACATTCCGCACGTGCGCCGCATGCGCTTCGCGACCAAAGGCCCGGCGATCATGCCGATGAAGCTCATCACCGACCACGCGTGGGTCGATGCGTTGACGGCGATCGTCGAGCGCGGGCGCTCGTTGGGCAAAGACGTCGCCGTGCACACCCACTTCAATGCCCCCGAAGAGATCACGGAGATCACGCAGCGTGCGATGCGCGTCCTCTTCGAGCGCGGCATCTTCGTGCGCAATCAGTCGGTGCTCATCCGCGGAGTCAATGACGAGCCCGAACGGATGCAACGCCTCGTCAAACGGTTGGGATACGTAAACGTGCACGCCTATTATGTATACATGCACGACATGGTCAAGGGCGTCGAGGACCTCCGCACGACCATCCAGACGGCCGTCGACGTCGAGAAGTTCGTCCGCGGCAGCACGGCGGGCTTCAACACGCCGACCTTCGTCTGCGATGCACCCGGCGGCGGCGGGAAACGCGACGTCCACTCGTACGAGCACTACGATCGCGAAAACGGCATCGCGGTCTATGCGGCGCCGTCGGTGAAGCCCGGAAAGGCGTTCATCTACTTCGATCCGATCGATCAACTTGCGCCCGCGGCGCGGGAGCGTTGGCACGACGAGGTCGTTCGCGAGGAGATGATCCATGAAGCGCTGCATCGCGCGGGCGTGAGGGACGAAGCGCTGGTCGTCGCGTAGTGCGCCGCATCTGCGTCTTCTGCGGTGCCCGCCCGGGCAGAGGCGACGTCTATCTCGGCGTCGCGCGCGCTGTCGCCCGCGCGATCGTGGCCCGTGGCGATGCGATCGTCTACGGCGGCGGGCGCGTCGGCATGATGGGCGCCCGTCGCCGACGCCGCGCTGGCGGCGGGCGGCGAAGTGATCGGCGTCATTCCACAAGCGCTGGCGACGTGCCGAGATCGCCCATCACGGCTCTAACGCAACTCCACGTCGTCGACTCGATGCACGAGCGCAAAGCGCTCATGGACGGAACTCAGCGACGCCTTCGTCGCGCTGCCCGGCGGCATCGGCACGATGGACGAACTCTGCGAGGTGCTCAGCTGGCGCCAACTCGGCATCCACGACAAACCCGTCGGCATTGCTGAACTATCGCGGCTACTACGATCGCATTGCTGGCGCTCTTCGACTCGATGGTTCGCGAAGGATTTCGTCGGTCCGCAACGCGCGAGTCTACGTTGATCGAGCAACGTCGATCGAGGCGTTGCTCGAACGCGTTCGCGCTCTCGGCGCGTCAGTAACCGGCGGGGAACGTCACGTTCAGGTTGCCGGTCGACGTCTCATTCGGCGAGCGCCGTCGTGACGATGCGCTCCTGCTCGACGGCGTGCTGGCCCGCGTAGCCTTCGCTGGGCTCGCGCGGTACCGCGCCCGATGTACTCGATATCGAAGCCGTCGCGCTTCCCTTCGAGGAGGCGGCGCCGCACGAAGGCGCGCGCGCCCATGTTCTTCGGCTCTTCCTGCACCCAAACGATCTTCTTGAGCTGCGGATAGCCGCCGATGACGCGATTGATCTCCGCGACCGGCAGCGGCGCGAGCAGCTCGATGCGAGCGATCGCCGTCTTCTTGCAGCGCTCGCGTATGCGCGCGTCGAGCAGCAAGATCGTGGTAGATCTTGCCGCTGCACAGGATCAGGCGCTCGATCTTCGTCGCGATCGATCGCGCGCGGATCGTCGATCACCGGAGCGAAACGGCCGCCGCGCCATCTCGTCGAGCGTGCCCGCGGCGCTCTCGGCGCGCAACAGCGATTTCGGCGTCATGACGACGAGCGGCACCGCGATCGGCGATCGCGCCTTGCATCCGCAGCAGGTGGTAGTAGTTGCTCGCCGACCGACGGATGAAGCGACGCGCAGATTGTCCTTCCGCGACGAGCTGCAGGAAGCGCTCGAGACGCGCGCTCGAATGTTCCGGACCGCCGCCTTCGTAGCCGTGCGGCAGCAGCAGCGTCAGGCGTGAGGTCTGCCCCCACTTCGCCTGGCCGGCGGCGATGAACTGATCGACGACGATCTCGCGCGCCGTTGAAGAAGTCGCCGTACTGCGCCTCCCAGAGCACGAGCGCGTTCGGCTGCTGGCGCCGAGTAGCCGTACTCGAAGCCCATGCACGCGTATTCGGAGAGCGGACTGTTGCGAATCTCGAACGAGGCGCGTGCGCTCTGCGAGATGCTGCAGCGGAATCCAAACGTCGCTCCCGTCTGCGACGGATCGTGCGAAGACCGCGTGGCGATGGCTGAACGTGCCGCGCTCGGTATCTTGACCGGTGAGGCGAATCGGCGTCCCGGCCGTCAGCAGCGACGCGAAGGCGAGCGATTCGGCCGTTCCCCAATCGACGATGCCCTTGCTCGGCGATCGTCGCCGCTGCGTCGCTCGAACTGCGTTGCGAAGCTTCCGGTTGAGCGTGAAGCCCTGGCGGCACGCGCGATCAGCGCGTCGCTCCATGCGAGCAGCGTCGCACGATCGACCGGCGGCAGCACGGTTCCGTCGAAGGTGTTGCTGCCCGACGAGCTTGCGGCCGTGGATGTGCGATGCCAGCGCGCCCTTGACCGCCGGCGCGCTTCTTGGAGTCGCTGCGTCGCTTCGTTCGACCATCGCGTCGCGCCTGCTCGGCCGTCAGGACTCCTTGAGTTCGACCAGCTTGTTCGCGAAGAGCTCGCGCACGGTCGGATGGTTCTTGATCCGCTCGCCATCTGCGGCTGCGTGTACGCCGGCTCGTCCTGTCTCGTTGTGGCCGAAGCGACGATAACCGATGAGATCGATCAGCACGTCGCGGCCGAACGTCGCGCCGGAAATCGACGGCGAGGTGCACGGCGGCGATGCACGCGTCGACGTCGTCGGCGTTGACGTGCACGATCGGAACGTCGAAGCCCTTCGCCAAATCCGAAGCGTAGCGCGTCGAGCGCGCGTCGAGCGGATCGGTCGTGAAGCCGATCTGGTTGTTCGCGATGAGGTGGATGCGTGCCGCCGGTTTCGTAGCCCGGGCAGCGACTGCAGGTTGAAGACTTCCGAGACGATGCCTTGACCGGTAAAGGCCGCGTCGCCGTGAATGAGGATCGGCGCCGCGTCGCTTGCGGTCTTGCAACGGGCTCGGCCGTGCGAATGATCGGTCTGCAGCGCGCGCGCGCTTCCCTCGACGACCGGGTCGACCGCTTCGAGGTGGCTCGGATTGTGCGCGAGCGTCGACGTCGATCGTCTTGCCCTTCGACGTCGTGAACGTTCCGGTCGCGCCGTGATGGTACTTCACGTCGCCCATCACGTCGTCGTCGCCGAGCTGCCGCGGTATTGCGCCGCTTCGAACTCGGTCATGACTTCTTCGTACGGCAGGTTCACGACGTGGGCGATCACGTTGAGGCGGCCGCGATGCGCCATGCCGAGCACCGCATCGCGCGACGCCGTCGTCGGCGAGCATGTCGAGCATCTCCTCGAGCATCGGCACCATGACGTCGAGGCCCTCGCCCGAGAACGTCTTCTGGCCGAGGAACGTCTTGCGCACGTAGCGATCGAACGCTTCGACCTGGGTGAGACGCTGCGAGAAACTCGATCTGGCGCTGCGGGCGAGAATGCTTGATCTTGTTGTCGCCCCGACTCGATGTAATCGCGCAGCCAGACGCGCTGGTTCGCGTTGGAGATGTGCTCGATCTCGTACGCGATCGTCGAGCTGTACGTCTCTCTGAGGTCGCGGCAAGCACCTCGGCGAGCGTGTTGCCCGGCACCTTGACGCGCAGCACGCGGCGGGAATCGCGCTCTGCAGCGCCGGCGTCAGGCCGTAGGTCTGCGGCTCGAGCGACGCGTCGCCGACCGGCTCCGCGCCGAGCGGATCGAGATTCGCCGCAAGGTGACCGTGCCGGCGATACGCGGAGACGATCGCCATGCCGGCCGCGACCGCGCGCAGCATCTCGTCCGACGGCCTTGCGCGGCGCGTCCGCGCGACGCGCCGCGGGGCGAGCGCAACTTGCGGTACCGGCGCGCTTGCAAGCCGAGCGACGCGAAGATCGCTCTCGTAGAAATCCGTCGCGTGCCTTGCAGCAGCTCGTCGACGCGGCGCAGATATTCGCCGGACTGCGCGCCTTGAATGACGCGGTGATCGTAGGTGCTGGTCATCTGCATCACTTGCGAAACGCCGAGCAGCCGCAGCGACTGTTCGTTCGCGCTGCGAAATCCCGCGCGGATAGCCGATCGCGCCGGTCGCGATGATCGCGCCTTGTCCCGCCATCAAGCGCGGCACCGAGGCGACCGTGCCGATGCCGCCGGGATTGGTCAGCGTGAACGACGCGCCTTGCAGATCGTCGGCGACCGAGCTTGTTCTCGCGCGCGTTCGCGACGAGCTCTTCGTACGCGCGCGAGAACGCTGCGAAGTCGAGCGCGTCGGCGTCGCTGATCACCGGTACGACGAGGAGCGCGTTCCGTCCTTGCGCTCGCGTGTCGACCGCAAGACCGAGATGAATGCCGGGCTCGAGCCGCGCCGGCGCCCCGGATTCGTCGCGCCGAAACGAATACGTGATGAACGGCATGCTCGTGCGCCGCGCGCACGAGCGCATACGCGATCAGGTGCGTGAACGAAATCTTCTCGCTGCGGCCCGGCGGCCTTGAGCGCCGCCGTTGAGCTCCTTGCGCCGCGCATCGAGCACGTCGACCGCGCACGCGTGCGAAAACTCGTCGCCGTCGGAATCGAGAGGCTCTGCTCCATGTAGCCGGCTGAGCGCGGCCGCCGGTCCTTTGCAGCGGCGTCAGCGTTGGCGTCGGCGGGAAACGGCGGCTGCGGCGACCGGCGCGGCCGCGCTGGCGGCGCGCGCGTCGCGCCTGCGCGCAGACGTCGGAGCGCAGGATCAGGCCGTTCGGGTCCCGAGCCGCGCACGCAGCGAGAGATCGACGTCGAGCCGCTCGCGCGATGCCGTGCGGCCTGCGGCGTCGCGGTCAGCTCGGCCGGCGCGTCGCGATCGGCGCGACCGGTTTGCCGCGAGCGGCGGCGGCGCCGGTTTCGCTGTGGTCGTCGCCGTAGTCGCGCCGCGCCATCGGTCTTCGATCGTGTCGATCTCGGCCAGCACCGAGCCGACGCGCGACCGTCTCGCCCTCGCGCGCGAGAATTTGCGTGATCGACGCCGGAGCGGTCGCGGGAACTTCGACGTCGACTTTGTCGGTCGTCACCTCGACGAGCGGATCGCCCTCGGCGACGAAATCGCCGACTCTTCTTGCGCCACTCGACGATCGAGCCTTCGGTGACCGACTCGCCCATCTCGGGGAGCGTCACGCTGACCAGCGTGCTGTTCCAAACACGTTCATCTTATCTTTCGCACGGTTCTACCGCCACGGCCTATCCCCGGTACGACCCAGCGCTCGGCCGCACCGCCGGCTAGAAGTACTTGGCAGGGAGCGGCCGGTCAGACGAGCGCGTTCCTCCGAAAGTGCGGGCGCGCATGGAGCAGCACGAAGGCGGCGACGTCGTAGGCGTCGCGCGAGCGAGAGCGAGCCCGGCGCGTTCTGCGGCATGTTGTAGCGCACGAAGCCGGTCATGCGATCGATGTGCGCCATGCCGGCGCCGTCGTTGAACGAGCGCGGCCCCCACAGCGGCGGAAAGACCGCCGACGCCTTGCCCGTCGGCCCGGTGGCAAGCCACGCAGCGCTGCGCGTAAAGTGAGCGCGCCGCGCGCGACGCTCGGGGAAGCGCGAGGCAGCGGCTCGATGTAACGATCGGATCGCGACTGGGTCGCGCCGATCGGCGTGCCGCGCGAGAGCCACGCGATGTAGGCGACGATCGCGATCATCGCGCTTGCTGCTAGTAGGCGGGCGCCCGGCCGTTCATGCTATAGAGAAAGCACTCCGCGATCCGATCCTGCAGGGCGATGACGCGATGCGCGCGCTTGTTCCACTGCGGAAAAGCCGCGTACATTCCAACGAAGCTGCCGCCGCGCGGTTGCGTGCCCCCGTCGATGTGGCAGGCGGCGCAGTCCATGCGAACTCGTACGTCGGCGGGAAGGACGCGGCGCGTCTGCATGACGATCTCGCGGCCGTAGCGGATTTCCTCACCGAGCGCCCCGCTCGGCAGCGTGCTCGGATCGTAGGGCGCGATTGCCGGCTGCGCGCCGTGACAGGCGCTCGCCGCAAGAATGGCCAGCAAGATGATTGGCGCGCGCACGTCTTTATACCGTCAGATACGTGTAGTGATAGGTTGCCTGGAGCACCGCGATGCTCGCGACCATCGACGGTACGACCACGGCGCCGGGAATCAAATGTGAAAGCAGGTCGTCGGCGACGTCCTGAGGTTGCGCGCCGGCCGGCGCGAATCCGCGAGAGACGATGGCGCGCGATTGCTCCTCGATTGCGGTGTGGCAGGCGAGCACGATCGCCCCGCGCCGTTGCAGCATCTCGATCGACGTGTCCTGGTACATCCCGTGAACGTCGTCCGGATTGTCCTCGGGACGGTAGGCCGCCTTGGCCGGATAGTAGACGTTCGCGGTGAGCGGAACGCCGAGCGCATCGGCGATCGAGAAGAACTCTCCGATCCGGTACTTTTGCCACATGGCGTCGTCGTAGCCGTATGCTGAGGACGGCCCGTGGTTCGCAAGCGCGACGGCGATCGCGCCGCCGGGATATCCGAATCCGAATTGCAAGCCGTTGAACGTGTTCTTGACGTTGTTGAGCACGGCTGCATTGAATGCGACCGATTCCACGACTTGACGAATGCGCGCCGAGCGCCCGACGATGCTCGCGAAAGCGGTAGCATCAAAGTCCGAGGCGCGCTCTACGAGATGTGTGCCGCCGGGGACCGTCGCAGCACTCGAGACCGCGCTTCCGGCGGCAGCCAATGATACCGATGAGAACAAGAAAGCACTACGATTCATAACAGGCCTCTTCGCCGCAAGGTCAAACGCTTCCACTATGACCACCCTTCCCGTCGAGATCGGCGCCGCGGCGATCGCGGCCTTCCTCGTCGGGGCCGCGTTCATCTGGGCCGCGACGCGGCCGGCGCAGGCGCGTCTGGAGGAGCGCTACTTCTCCGTCGAGCACCGCGCTGTGGAAGCTGAAGCGCGTAGCTTCGACCTCGACGCGAAGCGCATCGCCGCCGAGCGAGACGCCGCCGCGCTGCGCGCGACGCTTGAGGAATCCAAGACGTCGCAGAGCAACGCACTCGAAGCGCTGCTCGAACGTGCGAAGAACGAACTGCGCGACGCGACCGCCGCACGCGCGGGCGAGCGCGTCGAGCAGCTCGTCAAGCCGATCCACCAAAAGCTGACGGAGTTCGATGCGATCGTGCGCGAGGTCGAGAAGCAGCGCGTCGGACATCATGAGGGCTTGAAGGAGCAGATTTCCGGGCTCTTGCAGCGCACGGAGAAGCTCGAAACCGCAGCCAACGCGCTGACGACCCAGACATCGTCGCTCGCCTCAGCGCTGCGTGACCCAAGAGCGCGCGGCCGCTGGGGGGAGATCCAACTGCGCAAAGTGCTCGAGATGGCCGGCATGCTCGATTACTGCGACTTCGGCGAGCAGCAGACGGTTCTGCTCGATGAGGGTCGCGGGCGGCCGGACGTGACGGTGAACCTTCCCGGCGAGAGGCGCATCTTCGTCGACGCAAAGGTTCCGCTCGACCGTTTCCTCGATTCGCTCGATGCTCCAGATGAAGAGACGCGCCACGGGCTGTTGCGCGATCACGCGAAGCTCTTGCGCGACCACGTCGTCCTACTCGGGCGGCGCGGTTACGCGCAGGCGGACGGCTCAGCCGAAATGGTCGTCATGTTCGTTCCGGGCGAGGGTTCGCTCAGCGCCGCACTCCACGAAGACCCGGCGCTCATCGAGGATGCGCTCGATCACGGCGTCTTGGTCGCCAGCCCCCTCACGCTGATCGCGCTGTTGCGCTCGTATGCGCTCGGATGGCAAGCCGTGCGCCAGGAGGAAAACGCCGAGCGCATCGCCGCGATCGCACGCGATCTCTACGATGCCGTGCGCATATTCTCGGAGCATCTGATGCGGCTCGGCGAAACGCTCGGGAAATCGGTCGATACCTACAACAAAGCGATCGGCTCGCTCGAGCGCAACGTTCTTCCGAAGGGTCGCAAGCTCAAAGAACTGGCTTCGCTCGACGAAGACGAACTCGCTCCCGCCGAACCGCTCACGATCGAAGTGCGCCAGATCACCGCGATCGACGCACGCGCAGGCCTAACCAAGAAATCGACGGCCTGAAGCTTGCGGCCCTCTAGGGGTGAGGCTTCGGGTGGGCCGCCTCCCACGCGCGGAGTGCCGCGAGCGTATTCGCCACGTGTTGCGACGGGTTGAGATCCGTGTACGTATAGATGATGGTCCCGTCCGGGGCAATGACGTACGAGGTGCGATTCGCGTATTGTACGTGTTGCGGCAGCACGGCGTCGTAGGCTCTCGCAACCGTCAGCGTCGGATCGGCGGCGACGGGAAACTTGCTCCGGCACTCGCTCACCGAAAAGCGGTTCAGCGTGTCGATCGTGTCGTGCGATACGCCGATGACCGTCGCGCCGAGCGCCTTGTACTGGTCGATCGCGTCGGCGAAGTCGTGCGCCTCGATCGTGCATCCCGGCGTAAACGCGGCCGGGTAGAAATAGAGCACGACCGGACCGTGCTGCAACGCATCCGCGAGGCTGAAGGTGAAGACCTTGCCGCCGAGCGACGCCTGCGTGGTAAAGGGCGGCGCTTTCACCCCCACCTCGAGCGCGGCGACGGCGAGCGCCGTCGAGAGGGTGATCGCGAGGGCCGTGGCGGCTGCGGAGCGGACAAGCATCGAAACCTCCCGGAAAAATGAGGTAGAGGGAGTTCGCCCCACTGCCGCCGCTCCCTCGTCGTTATCGGCGCACCGGGCTCTAGATCCCGATCAGCCGCGCAATGATCATGCGCTGGACTTCGTTCGTTCCTTCGCCGATCTCGTTGATCTTTTGGTCGCGATACATGCGCGAGACCGGATACTCGTCCATGAAGCCGTAGCCGCCGTGGATTTGCACCGCTTCGTTCACGACGCGGTGCGAGATCTCGCCGGCATAGAGCTTCGCCAAGCTCGCGCTGTAGACGTAATCGCGACCGTGATCCTTCTCCCACGCGGCCTTGAGCATCATCAGCTTCGCGTGCTCGATCTGCGTGAGCATGTCGACGAGCTTGAACGAAATCGCCTGAAACGACGAGATGCTCTTCCCGAACGCTTGGCGCTCCTTCGCGTACTTCAGCGCCTCGTCGTACGCGCCCATCGCGAGACCGACCGAGAGCGCGGCAACCGAGATGCGACCGCCGTCGAGGATCGTCAGAAACTGCGCGAAGCCCTCGCCGCGAGGGCCGAGCAGGTGATCTTGCGGAACCTTCGCGTCGGCAAACGACAGCTCGCGGGTGTCCGATGCGCGCCACCCCATCTTGCGGTACTTCCGGCTGCGCGTGAAACCGGGAGTGTCTTGCGGCACGATGAGATTTGAAATCTCCGGCTTGCCGTCCGGGCGCGTTCCCGTCACGGCGGTAATCGTCGTGCCGCCGGTGATATCGGTTCCGGAGTTGGTGATGAAGGCTTTGGTTCCGTTGATGATCCACGTGCCGCTCTCGAGGCGCGCGCGCGTCTTGCAGTTCCCCGCATCGCTGCCGGCCTCGGGTTCGGTCAAGCCGAAGCCCCACAGCTGCTTGCCTTGCGCGAGCGGCACGAGATAGCGTTCCTTCTGCGCCTGCGTTCCAAACAGATAGAACGGCGTGGCGCCGAGCGAAACGTGCGCGGCCAGCGTGATCGCAGTCGAAGCATCGGCCCGCGCGATCTCCATGACCGCCAGCGCGTAGCTCATCGTGTCCGCACCGGCGCCGCCGTACTCTTCCGGAAACGGAAGACCGATGAATCCCAACTCCGCCATCTTGGCCGTCAAGTCGTAGGGGAAGTGCTCCTCGCGATCCATCTCCTCGGCCCGCGGCCGAACCTCGCCTTCTGCGAACTCGCGTGCAAGCTGCTGGATTGCCTGCTGCTCCGGTGTAAGGTCGAAGTCCATCGCCCGGAGGTATAGGTCCGGGGGTTGAGCAAAACCCTCTCGACCAGATGATCTCTCTGCGCGGCGTCTCGCTGCTCTATCCCAACGGCGTTCGCGCTCTCGACGACGTCAGTCTAGAGATCGCCAAAGGCGACTTCGTCTTTCTCGTCGGGCATTCCGGCACCGGAAAGTCGAGTCTGCTCCGCTTGCTCTATCGCGAGACGCGACCGACCACCGGTGAAATCACCGTCGACGGCATTCGCGTCGATCGCTTGCGCTGATGCGCGTGCCCGCGCTGCGCCGCCACCTCGGCGTCGTCTTCCAAGACTTCAAGCTCTTGCCGGACAAGACGGTCTGGGAGAACGTCGCCTTCGCGATGCAGGTCACGGGCGCGCAGACCAAAGACGTCATGCGCCAAGTGCCGCGCGTCCTCGATCTCGTCGGGCTCTCGCACAAGAGTCGCATGTATCCGGACGAACTCTCCGGCGGCGAGCAACAGCGCACCGCGATCGCGCGCGCGCTGGTCAACAATCCGAAGATCTTGCTCTGCGACGAGCCGACCGGCAATCTCGATCCGGCCAACACGACCGAGATCATCGACTTGCTGCTGCGCATCAACCTCAAGGGCACGACGGTCGTCGTCGCGACGCACAATCAAGCCGTCGTCGACCGCATGCGCCGTCGCGTCGTGCGACTCGAAGACGGCCAGATCACTACGGACGAGGAACGAGGCTACTACTATCTTGGACTGGGGCAAGGTCAAGTTCTTTCTGGGTGAGGTGTCGCGCAACTTCACGCGCAACACCGGCATGCAAATCACCGCGATCGGCACCGTCGCGATCACGATCGTCGCTGCTCGGCGCTTTTCTTTTCGTTCGTACGACGCTCGCCGACCTCGGCAATGGCGTCCTGGAGCAGATCGAGATCTCCGCCTACCTCAAACCGAACGTGACGCCCCAGCAGATCAATGCGCTGCGTGCCGCTTTTAGGGCGGACCCGCGCATTGCGTCGGCAGAGTTCGTTCCGAAGAGCGAAGGGCTGAAGGAACTGCGCGAGCGCATGCGCGGCGTCGTCGACACCTCGCTGCTGACAGAAAATCCACTGCCGGACAAGTTCCGCATTCGCGTGCGCGCACCCGAGCTGGTTCCCGCCGTCGCCGCCGACCTGCTTCGCTTGAGCGGCGTCGACAAAGCGATCTACGGGCAGACGATCGTCCAGCGCCTGCTGCGCCTCGGCGTCGTCTTGCGACGCATCGGCATGGTGCTGATCGGCGTCTTCCTCGTCGTCGCCGGCATCATCATCTCGAACACGATGCGCCTGACGGTCTACGCGCGCCGGCGCGAGATCGCGATCATGCAGCTCGTCGGAGCGACGAATCTCTACATTCGCATGCCCTTCATCTGCGAAGGGCTGATCGACGGCCTCATCGGCGCAGCGGCCGCGATCATCGTCCTCGCCGTCGCACGCGCCACCGTCTGGCCGCGGATGCTCGAAGCGTTACCGTTCGTCCAGTTTAACGCGGCGACCGTCGACATCCCGGGTCTCGTCCTGCAACTGCTCCTCGTCGGCGGCATCGTCGGCGTGCTCGCGGCATGGATTGCCGTAGGGCGGTATCTCCAGACGTGATGCGCCGCCTTCTCGCACTCGGGCTTCTGCTGACGTTCGTGCCGATCGTCGCGGCACCGGCCGCCGCGCGCCATGCGAGCGCCTCGCATCAAGACGGCGGCCTGACGCTGCAGCAGCGCATCGAGCTGCACCGGCAGCGGGCGGCGGCGATTGCGCGCAGGCTTCACTTCAAACGCGCGCAGCTGCACGTCGCGACCGCCCGCGTCAACGACCTGCAAGCGCAACTCGACGAGACGAACGGGGCAATCTCGAACGTCGACGCCACCCTCTCGCACCTCGACGCCGAGCAGCGCGAGACGGAACGCCGCTTGGAGTGGTACGCGCGTCAACTCGTTGCGGCGCAGCGATCGTTGAGGCTGCACGACGACATGCTCCGGCGCCGCCTCGTCGACGTCTACGAGTACGGCGAGCCCGAACTACTTGAGCGTGCTGCTCGCCGCCAAGTCGTTCAGCGAGTTCGTCGAGTCGTGGGACGACCTGCGCTTGCTCATCGCCGCCAACCAACGGGTCGTGCGAGAGCGACGGGAGGCGGCGAAGCGCGTGCTCGAGACGCAGCGCACGCTCGAGGCCAACGAAATCGCGCTCGGCGACGAGGAGCAGCAGCAGGCGCAGGCTCGCAGCCAGCTCGGCGCGCTCGCGGGCGAACGCAGCAACCTCGTCGGGCTCGCCGATCGAGATCGCCGGCGGATCGCGGGCGAGGTCGCGTAGATGGAAAATCTCTCCGCAGGCGAGGAAGCCCAACTCGAGGGGCTCATCCTCGAGAGCGAGCGGGAGATCGAGGCGCAACAGGCATCCGGCCGCCGCGCCGCCGGGATTGCGGGAACACCTCCGCGTTCCAACGGTCGCTTCTCCTGGCCGGTGACCGGGATGATCACCTCCCCGTTCGGCTGGCGCTCCAATCCCTTCGGCGGCGGCCCCGAGTTCCACCAGGGGCTCGACATCGCCGCGCCGATGGGGACGACAGTCACTGCCGCCGCTGCGGGAACCGTCATCATGGCGCAATGGTACGGAGGTTACGGGAACTACATCCTGATCGATCACGGCGACCACTACTCGACCGGCTACGGCCACCTCTCGGCAATCTACGTCTCGATCGGCCAAGTCGTTCAACGCGGCCAGGCGATCGGCGCCGTGGGATCCACCGGCCAATCGACCGGCCCTCACCTTCATTTCGAGGTTCGCATCGACGGCAAGCCCGTTGACCCGGCACCTCGGCTCGTGCACTAACTCTCTGGGTAAGAAGGATACATGAAGGTTCGCGCGCTGCTCGTCGCGATGGTCGTCGCACTCGCGGCAGCCGGAGGCGCTCTCTATCTCGCTCACCGTATGGGCGGAACGCTGCAATCTGCTCCGGCCATCGATCTGCGCGTGGCGACGAACGGCACCCTCGCGGATATTCTCGGTGGATCGCCGGATGATGCGCAGCTGATCGGCGTCGCGTTGCAGCAACTCGAGCAGCAGTACTATAAGCCGATCAACCCGCAAACGCCGTTCCAGGCGAAACGCAGGCACTGCTCTCGTATCTGAAGAGCAAGCACATCGCAGCGACCCTTCCGCATGAAACCGCAACCGGCGATCCGGCGGTCGACGCTCGCGCCTTGAAGACGAGCTGAGTTACGCGCAGTCCCACTACGGGACTCACTTGAGCCCCGGCGACAGTTCGCAGCTCCTCGAAACGGCGCTGAGCGGCATCATGGCCTCGGTCGACGATCCCTACACCGTCTATCTCTCGCCGCGCGAGATTCGTCAGTTGGACGAGATGCTTGCAGGCGGTGACTTCGGCGGGATCGGCGTCTACATCTTCCCCATGCGCAACGGCGACGTCGTCGTGCAGCCGATCGAAGGTATGCCGGCGGCGCGCGCGGGCATGAAATCGTGCGACGTCGTCGACACCGTCGACGGCACGCCGGTCCACGGGCTTACTCCGGATCGCGTGCAGGACTTGATTCGCGGGGCGTTCGGGGACGACCGTCACGATCGCAGCGCACCCGTATCAAAGCCCAAACTCGAGCACACCTATCGGATCGTCCGCGAGATCATTCACGTGCCGACGGTGCGCGCCAAGATGGAGAGCGGCATCGACTACATCCGACTCTCCGACTTCGGAGAGACCTCCGCGCGACGAGATGCACGCCGCTCTACTCGACGGCAAGGCCCGCGGCGCGAAGGCTACATCCTCGACCTGCGCGACAACGGCGGCGGTCTGGTCGACGCGGCGGTCGACATCGTCGAGCTTCTTCGTTCCGGCCGGCAGACGATCGTCGCCGAGGTCGACCGCGACGGCCACGCGACACGCAGGTGGCCGACGGCTCGATGATCGACGGGCTGCAGCCGCTCGTCATCCTCGTCAACAAGTACACCGCCAGCGCCTCGGAGATCACGGCGGGCGCGCTGCAGGACTATCATCTGGCGACGCTGGTCGGGACGCAAACCTTCGGCAAGGGCGTCGTGCAGAGCATTTACCCGATGCCCGACGACGCGGGGGCGCTAAAAATCACGACCGCTCGCTACGTTACGCCGAGCGGCCGCGACATCCAGCACCACGGCATCGAGCCGGACGTCATCGTCGACCAGAGCGTCGACCCGCGCCTGATCGACACCCCTGCCGACAAGCAGCTCGCGGCAGCCAAGGCACGAATCGAGCAACTCTTGCACCCGCAATCCCGTTCTTGAGGTAGCGATGAAACGCTTCCAACCCGTGCTGCTCGCGTGCGCGTGTGCCGCGGCGCTCTCAACGGGCTCGGCCGTGGGCGCCGCGCCGGCGGCGCAGTTCTCGAGCGCGGACATCAGCGAGATCTCGGTTAGCTACGACTATCTGACGAACAATTTCTACAAGAATGTCTCGCCGCAGGTCGTTCTGAATGCCGTCCGTAGCGATCTGCTCGCGACCCTGCGAGGCGCGGGCGTCGCGCGCGCCACGTTGCCGGCGCTGCGACACAAGCAGCCTTGCCGGCGCCAACGTCCACGCGATCGATAGCGAGGTCCAACTCGCGGTTCGCGAAGCCGGCCCGCGCAAGTCTCGCACACCTGCTCGCCTACGTCGCGATCGACGGCATGATGCGCTCGGTCAACGACCGTTACACGGTCTTCCTCGATCCCAAGGATTACGCGGCCCTCAATCAGGGTCTCGACGGCAGCGACTTCGGCGGCATCGGCATCGTCATCGAGCAGGACGACAGACGCATTACATCGCGGTGAACAACGTCGATCCCGGACGGCCCGGCCGATAAGGCCGGCGTCCAACAAGACGACCTCATCATTTCGATCGACGGCACCTCGACGAAGAACATGACGCCCGATCAGGCGAGCGGCAACCTTCGCGGCAAGGAGGGAACGACGGTTTCTCTGGCGATCGAGCGCGACGGCAAGCCGCTCGCCGCGCCGATCGTCGATCACGCGCGCGAAGATCCACGACGTCAGCGTCTTCGAGAAGATGCTGCCCGGCAAAATCGGATACGTCGCACTGACCGTCTTCGGTCGAGACACCGGCGACGAGCTGGCAACGCGCGCTCGACCGCCTGCAGCAGGAGGGCGTGCGCGCGATCGTGCTCGACCTGCGCGACAACGGCGGCGGTTACCTCGAAGTCGGCGATCGCGGTCAGCTCGAAGTTCATCTCCAGCGGACCGATCGTCTCGGTCGAGTCACGCGCCTCGAACATCACGACGCTGGACGCCGACGACACGGCGATCACCCCGCTACCGCTCGTCGTTCTCGTCAACGGCTACACCGCGTCGGCCTCGGAGATCACCTCGGGTGCGATCCAAGACAGCAGCGTCGGCAGATCATCGGCACGAAGACGTTCGGCAAGGGCGTCGTGCAAACGATCTTTCCGCTCCGCGACGGCTGCGCGATCAAGATCACGACCGCGCGTTATCTCACGCCGCACAACCGCGACATCAACCATCTCGGCATCACGCCGGATATCATCGTCGCGGAGAACAAGGCACCGCAGCTTCGGTGACCCCGCGCGCGACGAGCAGCTTGCGCCGCGCCATCCAGTATCTGGACGACAAGCTCGCGCACCTGACCAGGAGAACGGCTCAGGGCTCGGCTTCTTCGAGACGCGCGACGCGCGTCTCGCTCGTTCTTTCGCGGCTGAAGGGGCGCCGGTCGCCTTCGCGCGCTTGCGCGGTTTCGTCTTCGGGCGGCGCGGAAGGGCCTGAACGCAGCGTCGCTTTCCAGCTCCTTCGCGGCAGCCGGCCGCGAACGCCGGCGGCGCGTCGGTTTCGCCGCGCGCGGCTCTTCCTCCGGAACCCTCAAGGCTCGGCGGCGGTGCTTCGACCGCCGGCGGCGTTGCCATGCGCATGGGAGCGATGGCGCGCGACGGCTCCGGCGGCGCGGTCACGCCGGTTGCGTGCGCCGCACCCGTCGGCGTGACTGCGAAGATGTGCCGGTCCGGCACGATGCCTTGACCGCGCGCCGCCGCGACCGCGGCGCGCGGCGGCGGCGCCGGCGTCGATGCCCGCCGTCTTCGACCGAAACCGGCCCCGTGGGCGCGTGTGCTTCGACGTCGATCTGTGCCTCCGCGCTCGGAGGCGGGATGCCGACGGCGCTCGCCGCCTCGATGCCCGCGCGACCGCGTCCGCCTCGTCCGCGCCGTCCGCGCCGGCGGCGCTTCTTGCGATGTCCGCCCTCTTCGGCCTCTCCGATGACTGCACTGCGCCTCGGCGATGATGATCGCTCGGCTGCGCCTCGCCTTCGCGCTCGCCAGACGACTTTGTCCTGCGTCTCTTCCTCTTCGGTGACCGTCGTGATGCCGATCGGCGGTCGCGCCTGCGCCTGCTGCGCAGCGTCTTCGGCGAGTTCGCGCAGCTGCCTGCGTCTGCTCTGCCGCCGTCGGATCGCCCTTCCGCGTCGCGGCGCGCGCGTTTTCTTCGCGCGCCGGCAGCCGTGACGAGCTCGGCAAGGACGTGATCCTTTTCGTCGTCGACGTCGATGATGCGAATGCGCGCGAAGTTCCCCGGCGTTGTTCGCCGCGTTTTCGACTTCGACGATGCGGCCTTCGACGACGGCTGCGGCCGAGGTCGCGTTCGGCAGGCGTCCGGGCAGCAGCTCGACCTCGTGTTCGTCGCCGACGCGCACGCGTGCGCGTCTGTCTCCTTGAAGCCGCGACGATCTCGATCCGCGACTTCTCCGGATGGATCATCGGATCGACGCGCACGTGGATCCGGATGTTCGATCGCGTGCGCCAGCGCGTCGCACTCGTCTTCGTACCAAAACTCCATCTGCACCGCGACCGTCGGCGCGACGTGGACGACCACGTCGCCCGCGGCGCCGTTGCTTGCCTTCGCTCGCGAATCCGGCGGAACGTTTCGATTGCGACCGATTGCGGCGACATCACGCTGCCCATGCCGCTGCACGTCGGGCACGCGCCGCGCAGCTGCTGCCCGAGATCCCTGCCGATGCGCTTGCGCGTGAACTCGAGCAGCCCGAGGTTCGAAAACGACTGGATCGTCGAGCGCGTGCGATCGCGGCGCAGGCCGTCCTCGATCGTCTTGATCGACTTTGTTGCGCGACGCTTCCGACGACATGTCGATGAAATCGACGACGATGATGCCGCCGATGTCGCGCAGTCGAACCTGGCGCGCGATCTCCGCCGCCGCCTCGATGTTCGTCTTGACGATCGTGTCCTCGAGGTTGCGTCCGCCGGTGAACTTGCCGGAGTTGACGTCGATGACCGTCAACGCTTCGGTCGACTCGATGACGATCGACGCCGCCGGAGGGAAGATTGATCTTCGGCTTCATGCAGCTTCTGCAGCTCGTCGTCGATCTTGTAAGTCGTCGAAGAGCGTGCGGCCGGAGTTGTAATACTCGACGCGATCGAGGTACTGCGGCCCGAGCAGTTGCAGGAAGTCGCGGACCTTGCGGTACTCCTCCTCGTCGTCGATCGAGCACGCGGTCGACGTCGGCGGTGATGAAGTCGCGCGCCGCCTTGTAGACGAGGTTCATGTCCTTGTGCAGCAGCGACGGCGACGGCGCGCGCTTGTACGTCTCGAGAATGCCGTGCCACATGCGGATCAGCACGCCGAGATCGGCGATCAGCTCGGCCTCGCTCGACGCCGGCAGCCGCGGTGCGCACGACCGTCGCCATGCCCTCCGGGCGAATGCGCTTCATCACGCGCTTGAGCCGGTTGCGCTCGTCGGCCGAGTCGATCTTGCGCGAGACGCCGGAGTACTTGCCGGTCGGCATCAGGATCAGGTAGCGGCCCGGGCAGCGAGATGTTCGTCGAGATGCGCGCGCCTTTGAGGCCGCGCGGCTCCTTGACGATCTGCACGAGCACGTCGTCGCCGCGCTTGACCTTCTCGCTGATCGTGAAGCCGCTGTGGCCTTGCGTGATCTCGACGTCGCCGATGTTCAGCGGCTGCTTGTTGATGTCGTCGACGTAGAGAAACGCGTTGCGGCCGAGGCCGATGTCGACGAACGCCGCCCCCATGCCCGGGAGCACGTTCTGAACTTTTCCTTTGTAGATCGAGCCGATGACCTTTTCTTCGCGCTCGATGTAGAGTTCGGCAAGCTTGCCGTCCTCGAGTATGGCGACCCGGTTTTCCCAGGGATCGCTCGAGATCAATATCTCGCTCGACAAATTGTCCTCAAATCAGTGGAGCGTGCCTCTCGCCGCGCTTCGCCATTGGCGGTGCGCCGCGCGGCGCTCGCCGCGACGGCTAGCTCTTGAAAAAATCTTTAAAACCTCTGCCGGCGGCCCTCGTCACTCGACGGAGCCTCTCGGCGTTGCTGCTCCTCTGTTCCCGCCGCCGGGAGATCGAACCTGCGCGTCGCACTAAGCATGCGGCCGTCAGGCGTTAGGCGTTCCCTAAGACGTCGCGATCGCTCTGCGAGTAGATGTTGAGCAGGATGCCGACCGCGGCGAAGTCGGTGAGCATCGCCGAGCCGCCGTAGGACATGAACGGAAGCGGAATGCCGGTGATCGGCATGATGCCGATCGTCATCCCGATGTTGACGAGCACGTGGAAGAAGAGCATCGCGACGAGACCCGCCGCGAGCAGAAAGCCGAAGCGGTCGCGTGCGGCGAGCATGCGTGCGGATTCCGCCGTAGAGCACCGCGCCGTAGAGCGCGAGCAGCAGCAGCGCGCCGAAGAAGCCCCACTCTTCGGCCAAGACCGTGAAGATGAAATCGCGCGAATGCTCCGGGACGAAGTTCAGCTGCGTCTGCGTGCCGTGATAGAGTCCGCGCCCGAACCACTCGCCGTTGCCGACCGCGATCTTCGACTGATTGAGGTTGTAGCCGGCGCCTTGCGGATCGGCCTTCGGATTGAGAAAGACGAAGAGCCGCGCGCGTCTGGAACGGTTTGAGCATGGCGTTCGTGCCGATGGCGACGGCGGCGACGACCAGCACGCCCAGTCGCGTAGATCACGAAATCGCCGAGCTTCGGCAGTGCGAAGAAGAGCTGCACGGTCAGGATCGCGAGCAGCACGAGCGACGTGCCGAGATCGGGCTGCTTGAGAATCAGGAGCGCCGGAATCGCCACGACAGCAGCGGCTTCCAGAGATCTTGCGAGGTTCTCGTACGTTCCGCGGCAGAGCACGGCGGCGAGCGAGATCGCGACGAATCAGCTTCGCCGGCTCGGACGGCTGAAACGTCCCGAGCGGCCCGAGCGAGATCCAGCGCTGCGCGCCGATCGCCGCATGTCCGCCGCGCAAGATGAAGAGCAGCAGGAGCAGGTTGACGACGTACAGCGCGCGGCGCCCAGCGCTGCCACGAGCGATAGTCGACGAACGAGACGCCGAGCATCAGCGGCATGCCGAGCACGAGATAGACGATCTGGCTTCGGAACTCGCCGCAGCATCGGGTGCGTGCAGCCCGGCGGAGCTGCATGCACACGATGCCGAGCAGCGCGATGAGCACGGCCGACAGCGCGAGCGGCCAGTTGAAGTTGCGAAGATAGCGCTTCCGCGCCGCTACCGAGGCCAGCAGACCGCCATTCGATGAATCGGCGGCGCACTTACGCGCCGCCTGGCGCTCCGCTCCGCTTGCGCCGCTGCGCGGCGGCAACTGCGCTGCGCGCCCCCGCCGCGGCTTCGCCGCGTCGGCCGCTTGTCGCGCGGGCGGGCCGCAGGCGCCGTAGAACTCGCGGTCCGGCGACGCGCGCGCTTGCGCCTCGGGCGCGCGGGCGGCGCCTTCGGCCGTTGCGGCGTCGAGGGCCGATTGACCGAGAGAATCGGAATGTTCGCGAGCATCGCAAGCGTGCGGTCCTGCCGCTCGAAGTTCACGTCGATCTTCTCGCGATCGACCTCGACGTAACGCGAGATCACGTCGACGAGATCGCGCTTCATGGCTTCGATCATCTCCGGTGCGAGCGCGAGATGATCGGTCATCAAGCACGAGACGCAACCGTTCCTTCGCCGTCGCGCTCGACGCCGACGCTGGCCGAAGAGCCGCCTAAGCAACTCGATCATCGAGCGCTTCCTCCCAAGAGCGAGCCGATCTGCTCGAACAGCGACGCCTTCTTCGCTCGGCGGCATCGGCGCCGGGACGTCGTCGCCGGCGATGCGCGCGGCGATCGCGTGATAGGCGTCGCCGGTCGGCGTCGTCGTCGCGCAGCGCGAGCGGCTCGCCGCGGTTGGTCGTGACGATGATCTCGCGGCTCGTCGGCGATCACGCCGAGCAGCGGCAAGCGCAGGATCGCGTTGACGTCTTCGACCGAGAGCATCTTGCCCTTGCTTGACGAGCTGCGGGCGCAGGCGATTGATGATGAGCTGCGGACGAAACCGGTTGCCGAGCAACCCGACGACGCGATCGACGTCGCGCACGGCCGAGACCTCCGGCGTGCAGACGACGATCGCTTCATCGGCGCCGGCGACCGCGTTCTTGAAGCCCAGCTCGATGCCGGCCGGGCAATCGATCAGCACGTAATCGAAGCGCTCGCGCAGCGTCGCGACGAGCGCGCGCATCTTCTCGGTGTCGACTTCGTCCTTCTCGCGCGCCTGCGCGGCGGCGAGCAGGAAGAGCGTCTCGCTGTGCTTGTCGGCGACGAGCGCGTCGTCGAGCGTTGCCGTGTTCCTCGAGCACGTCGAGCAAGATGATGCGTGACGCGGCTTTCGAGTCCGAGCACGATGTCGAGATTGCGCAGGCCGACGTCGGCGTCGATCAGCACGACGCGCGCGCCGCGCTGCGCGAGCGCGGTGCCGAGATTCGCGGTCGTCGTCGTCTTGCCGACGCCGCCCTTTCCGGACGTGACGCACGATCGCGCGCCCGAGCTTCGCCGCCGTCGCACCGGTCACGGCACGCGTCGCCTCCTGCGTCGGATCCTGCGTCTGCTGATGCACGTGCATGCCTACCCCGCTTTCAGGCGTCGATGAGACGCCCGAAGAAGCCTTGCGCTTGTCGAAGCTCGTGAACGGAACGATCTCGCCTTCGAGGCGGCGCGCGATCTTGTCGTAGATGGCGCGGAGCCGGTTCGCGTCGTTCGAGCACGATCGGTTCGCCGCGATTGGTCGTGTCGATGACCTCTTCGTCGTCGGGAACGATGCCGAGCAGCTCGATGGAGAGCACGTCGCAGACGTCCTCGACCGAGAGCATGTCGCCGCTGCGCACCATCTCGGGACGCAAGCGGTTGACGATCAAGCGAATCGGCAGTGCCGCGGTCGTCGAGCTTGCCGACGACGCGATCGGCGTCGCGAATCGCGCTGACCTCGGGCGTCGTGACGACGATCGCCTCGCTCGCGCCGGCGACCGCGTTGCGAAAGCCGCCCTCGATCCCGGCGGGGCAGTCGATCAACACGTAATCGGCCTGCTCGCGCGGCCTGATCGACGATCGCCGCAAACTGCTCCTCGTTGATCGCGTCCTTCTCGCGCGTCTGCGCGGCCGGAAGCAATCGAGAGCGACTCGAAAGCGCTTGTCCTTGATCAGCGCTTGGCGCAACTGGCAGCGGCCTTCGGCGACCTCGACGAGATCGAAGACGATGCGCTTCTCGAGCCCGAGCACGAGGTCGAGATTGCGCAGGCCGATGTCGGCGTCGACCAGGATCACGCGCTTGCCGCGTCTTGGCCAGCGCCGCGCCGAGATTCGCCGTCGTCGTCGTCTTGCCGACGCCGCCCTTTCCGGAGGTGACGACGATCTTCCGCGCCTTCAGTTTGAGGCCTCCGCCGTTTTGTTGATCGAGCCGCTCGAACGGCACGATGACGATATGCGCCGTCGCGCACGAACGCCACCTCCGGCTGCGGGAACGCGCGCGGCCTCGTCCTCGTCGGCTGCGATGCAGCGTCGCGATGCGCAGCTGCGTCGGCGTCGAGCTCGCACGGCGTAGACGCGCGCGGTCTCATCGCCCTGCGCGCCGGCGTGCGCGACGCCGCGCGAGCGCCCGAAGACCACGATGTCGCCGGTCGCGACCAGCTCCGCGCCCGGGTTGACGTCGCCGACGACGACGATGTTGCCGATGTGGTGCAGCGCCTGGCCGCCGCGCAGCGTGCCGGCGTGATAGAGGGTCGTCACCGGCCTCGACGAGTCGTAGCTGCGGCGGTCGCGACGTCTCCGGGCCGCGCGAACGCTCGCCTCGCCTCGCTTGCGACGCTGCGGCGATGTCCGCGCGCGCGCCCGCGAAGTCGGCTACGAGCGAGCGTGCCGCCGGTGAGAGCGCGGCGGGCGGCGCCGCGATCGTGAAATCGAGCTCGTGCGAGCGAGCCAACTGCTCCACCTCGGCTCCGCCGCAGAGCGCGCGCAGTTGGATCCCCGCGCACCGCAGCAACGACGCTCAGCTCGGCCAGCTCTTCCGGCGTCGGCACGTTCTCCCCGAAGTGCGCGGTGGCGCTTCCGCCGCGGTAGAAGCTCGGGCTGCTCGGCAAGGTGAGCGTCCAAGTCGGCGAGCGCGGTGGCGAAGTCATGCTCGGAGAGCACGACCTCGAGCCCGAGGCCCTTTCCTCGTAAGAGCCTCAGGCGCGCTTTGGAGCCGGCGCTGTGTCCCTCCCTGCGTCATCCACACCCCGTTCGCAAGTTCTTGCGCTTATCCACATGTAATTCACATAAACGGCTGCCCTCGAAGTGCCGCGGGCTCCCGGGTCGAATAGAGCGCCCATGAAGCCGCTCTATCGCGTCATTCCCTTGCCCGTCATCCTCTCGCTGCTCTGTGCCGTCGTCCCGGCGCCGGCCTTGGCACTGTACGCAGGCGGAGATTCGCGCGGGCCAAGCCGAGGACGAGCAGATCGCTCGCAGCCAGCGTGATCGAGACCGATCCGCTGCTCAACGCCTACGTTGCGTCATCGCCAACAATCTTTGGAATCAAGTCGCGCGCAAAGACCTGCCCTACAACATCAAGATCATCAAGGAGAGCGACGTCAACTCGTTCGCGACGATGGGCGGCTTCGTCTACATCGACGAGGGCCTGATCGACTTCGTGCAATCCGACGACGAGTTCGCCGGCGTCATCGGCCACGAAACCGGCCACATCGAGCGGCGGCACGTCCTCACGCTGAACTCGAAGGCGACGATCCTCAACCTGCTCTTCGGCATCGCCTCGATCTTCTCGCCGATCATCTACGATTTCGGCAACCTCATCGGCGCGACCGTCATGGCGAAGATGTCGCGCGAGGACGAGCTGCAAGCCGATCGTTACGGCCTGCAGCTGATGTCGCGCGCGGGCTACGATCCCGATGCGATGGTGACGATGATGGCGCACATGGGCTCCCTCGAGGACGAGCACAACGACCTCGTCGACAAGTACCTCGAGGACCACCCCGATCCGAAAGCGCGCGTCGCGCACCTCATGGGATACCCCGAACTCGATCCCACCGTCGTGACACCCGAGCAGCGCTTGGTGCAGGCGCTCTCCGACGAAGAGCGTGCGCGCTATTCCTATGCCTCGTACAAGCTTTCGAAGCTCTTGATTTCTGATCCCCACAACACCGAAGCCCTCTTGAAGCTGGCGCAGGCGCAACTGGCGCTCGGGCTCACCAGCAAGAGCGAGCAGACCCTGGCGCAAGCGGCGCAGTCCGGTTCGACACAGGCGCGCGCTCTCGCGCTCGTCCAACAGGCGGAGCTGCGCGAAATCGAAGTGCATCGCGTCGAGTTGCTGCAGGTCGATCCTAATTTCAGCCGCCTGTCGTCGGCGCTCGCCGATGCGCATCAAACGGAGGCCGAGGCGGCGGAGCAGCTCCAAACTCGCCGAGACAGGCGCGCGATCAACTCAAGGCCGTCGAATCGCGTTTGCAGGACATCGAATATGAACTCCCCGATCTCGGCAACATCAAGATCCGTGCGGACTCGCGAATGTCCGCAGTCGTGAGCAATCTCGCTGCAATGGCACGCGCCGTCAACAGCGGCATCGATGACAGCACGCAGGTCGTCACCGGCGTCGGTTCGCTCGAGCTGAACAAGGAAAGCGGCCTGCTCCGAGACAGCCGCGACATCCTCAACGAGATGAACGCGCCGCTGTCGATGCACCCGGTTCCCGACGATTCGCTTGCGATCTTCCCCTCCTATCCGGAAATGCTGCAACAACTCTCTCTTGCCGACGGAGACATGCTGCGATCGATCGACGCGACGCGCGCTTCGCTGACGTTGATCGATCAAGGCGTCGGCGATTTGGACGAGTTCGTTCGGGCGCTCGACCATTCATACATCAGCCCCTTCGGCGATCTCGAGCAGGCCGATTACAACGGCCTCGTGCCGCGCATGAGCAAGGTGCTCGAGGAGTTCAACGCTGCCGCCACGGCCGCGTCGCAGGCGTCGCAGCTCTACAACATGGCGCGTTCGCGCCAGCTCTCGGTGCGAATCACGATGCTCGGGCTCGGCGAGACACCGCAGCGCTATGCCACGCTGCAATATGCGCTCCAGCAGCGCTTCGGATCGACCGGCATCGATTACCGCACGATGCTGCGCGACGATCTAACGCCGGGTGACGTCGTCGCCGCAACGATCCTCGCCGCCGACATCAAGAGCACGCCGGAAGCGATCGTCGACGAGTCGCTGCGCACGAAGACGCCGATCGTCGACCTTGCGAACGAGCATGGCATGCACGCGTGGCCGCTTGAGATCTTCATGCGCCTGGTCTACCTCGACTATACCGACGATCCGACGAAGGAGTTGAGCCCGCAGACGCCGTCCGGCGCGGGGGCGTCGATCTAGCGATGTCTTCGGCGGCGCTGGGCGCGCGCGATCTCTTTCAACTCGTTCGCAAGGGCATCGATCCGGGCGCGGTGAGCGCCCACGTGCGCAAGCCGTTTCGCTTTCTGCTGTGCGGCGATCCTGCGCTCGTCGCCGAGCTTCGCACGCTGCTGCTCTCCGGGCACGCGGAATCCGCGATCCCGCCCGACGCCGCGGCCTGCCTGGAAACGATCGCGACGAATGCGGGGATCGCGATGCCCGGCCAAGAGGCGCGCGCGATCATCTTTCTCGGACGGCAAGGCGACTTTGCCGGCGCCGACTTCTCGAAGCTCTCGCTGCTCGATCTGCCCATCCTCGGCGTGACCGTCGATCCCGAAGCGCCACCCAGCGGTCCCGCCACGCCGCCGCTGCGCGGAGCGTGGGCCGAATACGTCGGGCCTTCCCTTTCGCCGCAGGTATTGCGCAGCCGGTTCTTCCCGCACCTCGTCGAATGCGCGCGCGGCGTCGAAATCGCGGTGGGGCGCGCGCTGCCGCCGCTGCGCGAAAGCGTTGCGGCGAAGCTGACGCGCGACGCCGCTGCGAACGCGTTGAAGGTTGCGATTGCGAGTGCCGTCGTCGATCACATCCCCGTCGTCGGACTCGTCCTCGGCGCCATGGCGTCGGCCGGCGACATGGTGGCGATCACCGGAATCCAGATCGTGCTGCTGATGCACATCGAGGCGGCCTACGGCAAGGACCCCGACGTGCAGCGCCTCTGGCAGCTGCTTCCGGTCATCGGCGGCGGCTTCGGCTGGCGTACGCTCGCGCGCGAGCTATCCGGCTTCGTGCCGGTCGCGGGAATCGCAATCAAAGGCGCGATCGCCTATGCCGGAACGATCGTCGTCGGCGAAGGCGTCACGTTCTTCCTCGAGCACGGCGACCACATGAACAAGCACGATGCGGCGCTGCTCTACGAGCAGACGAAGCGCGACGCGTTGCGCTTCGCGCGCGATCTCATCGCAAAACTCCGCAGTAAGTAAGGAGCGCTCTCAGAGCCGTTCTAAGAGGGATTCGTCGTCGAGGCGGGCGAGTTCGGGGCCGACACGCGGGCGCACGCGAGCCGCGAGTTCGGCGGCGAGCCGCGTACGCTGCGCCTCCGGTAGCGTGTCGCGGCGTTCGATGAAACGGTGAACGAGTTCGCGCTCCTCTCCGGCGAGCAAGTTCGTGGCGGCGTACGACGGCGCTTCCAGAAGCTCTTCGACGATCGCTTGCGGCGCCGGCAGGCGGGCATCGCGCACGACGATCGTTCCTGCAGCAAAGTCGCCGATGCGCTTGTTTTCACTCGAAATCAACGCGCTGATCGCGGCGATGAGGTAGAAGCCGAGCAGCTCCTCTCCCACGCGAATCAGATTACGAATGAGCGAGGCGGAGAAGTCGATCGGATAGCCGCCGTCGCGCAAGACGCGGATGCCGAGCAGCTTCTTCCCAGGCGTCTGTCCGTTCCAGAACGCCTCGAACAGGATGAAGTACCCGAAGAGAATCATGAAAAGGATGAAGAGCACGATTCCGATGCCGATGCTTGCGGCGAAATGCGACGGAAGCGCGCGAGGGTGCGCAAGGTTCGGGAGGCGGTCGGCGAGGAGCACGAGACCGAAAAAGACCGCCAAGATCAGCAGATATTGCAGCGTCATGTCCGCGACGACGGCGAGAAAGCGGCTCCCAAGCCCCGCGAGTTGGTAGCCAAACGCGACGCTCTCCGGCGTGCGTACCTCGACGCTGCGGTCCATCCAAAGGCTCACTTCGGCAAGAAGTATCGCGCGCCTCGGCCAACTCTCGTCGACGATGACCCAGCGGTCGTTCGTGCAGCGCCGCTCGCACGCATGGGAGGAGATCGAGGCGCTCATGCGCCGCGCGGGTCGGCGCGGCGTACGCACCCTCGCGCCGCGGGAGGTGGAGCGCTTGGGGGAACTCTACCGCGCGCTCACGAGCGACCTCGCTTACGCGCAAGATCGTTACGATGCGCGGCTCGTCGAATATCTCAATCGCACGATCGCCCGCGCCCACTCCTATGTCTACGGCGCAACCGCACAGAGCGGGCGGGATCGAGTGCGGCGCTTCTACGCGCGGGAGTTCCCGCGTGAGGTCCGCCGATCGATCCTTCCCATTCTCTTTTGCACGGCGCTCACGATCGCGAGCGCGGTCGTCGCCTACGCGGTGATCGGCTCGCATCCCGACGATGCCTACGCGCTGCTGCCGCGCGAGATGATCCCGGCACAGATTAGCAAGAGCCTGCACGATTCGAACTTCGCGATCGCTCGGGACGATCGACCGCTCATGTCGGCCGCCATCATCACCAACAACGTCAAGGTCGCGGTGATCGCCTTCGCGGGCGCGGTAACGCTCGGGGCATTCACCGTGTACATCATCGTCCTCAACGGGTTGATGCTCGGCGGGCTCGGCGCGATGTTCGGTCATGCGGGCTTCGGCACGGACTTCTGGGCGACGATCGCGCCGCACGGCGTCATCGAGCTGAGCGCGATTCAGATCGCCGGGGCGGCAGGCCTGCTCATCGCGGCGGGCGTGCTCTTCCCCGGACGCCTGCGACGCCGCGATGCCATCGCGATCAACGCTCGGCGCGCCGCGGTTCTCTTCGGCGGCGTTGTCTCGATGCTGCTGGTCGCGGGCACCATCGAAGGCTTCATCTCGCCCTTGCGAACGTCCATCGCGTTTCGCATCTGTGTCGGAGCGGTTACCGCATTGCTCTTGCTCGCGTACTTCGGCTTCGCCGGCCGGACTACAAGAGACCCCGCTGCTTGATGCGCAGGTATTGGTCGATGAGCGCGACGCTGAGGGAACGCGCGGGAGCGTCGACGACGACGATCCCGCGCCGTTCGAGGTTGGCCGCCGCGGTGCGGCGTTCGTAGGCGAGGCCGAGCGCGACGTCGAGGCGGTAGGCATCGTCGACGCTGTGCGGCTCGCGCTGCAACTCATCGGCGACGGCCGCATCGTTCATGAACAGGCACAAGACGAGATGCCTGCGCGCGAGCGAAGCCAGCTCCGCGAGCACCAAGCTCTGCGCGATCGGGTCGACTACGTCCGTGAGCAGCACGATCAAGCTGCGCCGGCGTAACTGCCGTCCGGTGAAGTCGAGGACCTTGGCGTAGTCGGACTCTTGGAAGCGCGGCTCGACGTCGTAGATCGCCTCCGAAAGATCGTGGAGCGACGCCGCCGTCGAGCGCGGTGCTCGCGCCGTGATGATCTCACGCGCGAAGGCGGCCGCGCCGACGCGGTCGCTCGCAATCGCCGCGATCGAGGCGAGCGAGAGCGCCGCCGTTACCGCGTAGTCGAGCTTACGCTGATCCCCGACATACGGCGTCATCAAACGGCCGCAGTCGAGCAGCAGCATTACGCTTTGGCTTCGCTCGACCTCGTACTGCGCGACCATGATCCGGCCGCGTCGGGCGCTCGCTTTCCAATCGATGTTGCGAAACGCATCGCCGGGCGCATACTCACGCAGACTCTCGAACTCCGTGCCGGTTCCGAGCATACGCATGCGGCGGAGCCCCGCCTCGACGAAGCGATTGCGAACGTCCAGCCTCCCGTAACGCTCCACCGCCGAGAGATCGGGGTAGACGCGAATCTCCTCGGCCGCCGGGAAGCGCGTGCGCCGCCGCAGCAAGCCGAGCGGATTTTCGTACCACACGTGCAGCGCGCCCAATCGATCCCGGCCGCGTGCGACCGGCGTCACCCGCCGAGCGAGCGTCGCGCGGTGTCGCGGCGGAACCTCTCCCGTCGCTTCGTCATCGATATAGTACAGCGTCCGGGCCGGCGTCTCGACGATCCCGGCGCGCACCGAGATGCCGGAGTGATTGCTCACCTCGTATAGCAGCTGCGCTTCGATCCGCATGGCGAAATGCTCCGGGCGCCGTCGTTCCACGTGCAGCCTGCTCCGCCGCGGGCCGAGCGCGAGATCGGCGAGCATTGCGGCGGCAAGCACCGCCGCCCCGGCAAGTGCGGCGGTTCCGAGCCATGCGGCTCCCGGCGCGCACGCCAGCGCGACCGCGATCGCGCCGAGGATCGCAAGAAAGCGCGGCGTTATCCAGAGCGGCAGCGCCGTCAGCCTCTCGGAACGGCGACGGAGGAGAGGAGCTCTGCGACGATCTCCGTCGTGCGTGCGCCTTCGATCTCCGCCTCCGGGCGTACGATCAAGCGGTGCGGCAGCACGAGCGGCACGACGTCTTTCACGTCGTCGGGCGTCGTGAAATCGCGCCCATCGATGGCGGCGGCAGCTTGCGCCGCAAGGAGGATGCTAACGCCCGCGCGCGGTGAGGCGCCGAGCGAGAGGCGCGGATTCACGCGCGTCGCCTCGACGATGCGATAGACGTACGTGCGCACTTCGGGCGAGCACGTCGCGCGGCGCACCGCGCTGCGCGCGGCAAGCAACTCTGCCGCATTGGTGACCGGCGCGAGACCCGACGCCTCCAGATGACGCGCGTCGAACCCGTCGGCGACTCGTTCGAGCAAGCGTAACTCCTCGTCTCGCGTTGGATAGGTCGCATCGATTTTTACGAGAAATCGGTCCAACTGCGCCTCGGGTAACGGATAGGTGCCTTCGTATTCGATCGGATTCTGCGTCGCGCAGACCATGAACGGCGCCGGCAACTCCATCGGCGCTCCGTCGATCGTTACGCGCGATTCCTCCATCGCCTCGAGGAGCGCGGCCTGCGTTTTGGGCGGCGTGCGATTGATTTCGTCGGCGAGCAGAACGTTCGTGAAGATGGGTCCCGGCCGCACCGAGAACTCCCCGCTGTGCGGGTTGAATATCGTCGTGCCCGTGATGTCGGAGGGCATGAGATCGGGTGTGAACTGGATGCGCCGGAACGTCAGGCCGAGCGCGAGGGCGAACGCCCGCGCCGCGAGCGTCTTTCCCGTGCCCGGCACGCCTTCGATCAGCGCGTGTCCTCCCGCGAGCATCGCGACTAACAATCCGAAGGCGGTACGCTCCCCGCCGACGATCGAGGCGTCGAACGCGCCGCGAAGACGTTTGGCCAGATCACCGATCGAGGGAGAACGCTCGTCGATCACGCGAGTTCCTTTCTCAAGCGAACGTTTAAACGCGCCGCGGTCATCACGGCGGCGTCGTTCGGATGCGAGCGCTGCTGCAATGCCTCCAACTGGGCGAGTTGGGCGGCGATCGTCTCGCCGCGCGCGAGGGAAGGCCGCATCTGCGCAAGGCGCGCCGCGTCCTGCGCGAGGCGCGCGATCGCCGCGCTTCCGGCTCGCGCGCGGCGCAGGAGCGCCGCCATCGAGGCGATGTACGCCGAGGAATCTCGCGGCCGCGGCGGCTCGAGAGCGAGCGGCGGTGCGGACCGAAAGAGCCCGCCGATCACCGCCAACGCCAGAACCGCGAGCGCGATCCACACGGCTGCATGGACGCTTTTCGGTAATACCGACCACATCGAGGTGCCGGTTGCATAGCCGTGCACGCGCTCGTCGAAAAGTAAAGGGCCGTTTCCGGCAAGGACGTCGTACGCGAACCGCGCGTTTTGCACGTGCGCCAGGACCGCGTTGCTGAAGACGTCCGGGGCGGTCACGGCGATCACGCTGCCGCGTCCGACGCGCCACTCGATCGCCACCAGCCGCCCGTGCACCCCGAGCAACGTGCGCGCACCGCGCCGGCTCGGCGCGAAGGCGGCGGTAAAGTTTGCCGTGACCTGCCGCACGCCGTCGGTGAAGGCGCCGGTCGCCTCGGGCTGCGCGACGGACGCGGCCGCGATGCTCGCTGCTTTCGGCGGATCGACGGCGTTCGCGCCCCCAAACTGCAACGCATCGCCGAGGACGATCAGCCGTCCGCCTCCGCGAACGAAGAGCGCGAGGCGCGCGGCGTCGCTCGGGTCGAGAACCCCCGACGGGCGGGAGGCGTATCGCTCGAGGTCGCTCGACGAGACGAGCAGTGTCCCCGACCCCGTTCGCAGCAATCCCAAATCGCTCTCGAAGCGGCGGGTCGTCACGTCCTCGCGCCGCATCACTTCGTACAGCGCGCGATAGCCGTTGGGGCCCGTATCGTAGGAAGAGTACGTCGAGAGCACCGGCTCCTGTTGCGATCTCAAGAACGCGAGCAGGGCGACGATGCTCAAGCCGATCGCGAGCAGCGCGATCTCGCCGCCTCGCCCCTTCATGCTCCGAGCCTTTGGAGATCTCGGTATGCTGCGTAAGCGCGGCTCCAAGCCGCCCCTTCGACCGGACGTTCGGCGTAGACGCTCGTGACGTATGCCGATGCGATCTCGCCGAACGGCGCGGCGACGGCATCCCCGAGCGGTCGGACGGCGCGCCGCAACTCGCCGACGGTCGCGCTCACGTCGTCGTGAATCGCACCGCGCAGATCGAGCAGCGTGACCGATGCCGCAAAGAGCAGCCGAACCGCGAGACCGATCTCGCCGCGCTCTGCTGCAGCGAAGGCTTCCCGCGCAAGCCGGTGCTCGTCGCGCTCTGCGGCGAGCGCCTCGACGCCCATCTCACGACGCCGGCGGCGCGGCGCCGCCGCAAGGACGAGGCGGACGACGAGGTAGAGCACGAGGGCGACGATCGCGACGACGAGCACGTCCGCGATGGCAACTCCGATGGCATGTCCGCCCCGTGCGTGGCTGAAGAGCCGGTTGAAGAAGTCGACGATCCAATCCCACGCCCGCAACCACCACGGCTCCGTGGGCGGCGGCTGCACCTGCAGGTGATAACGAAACGGCGTCGCGAGCTCACTCCGCGCCGCCAGCGCCGGATCGATCGGCGGCTTCACGGCGCCGGCGGGGAGAGACGCGCGAGGGCGGCCTCGAGATCGAAGCCCTCGCGGCGTATGCGCACGTCGTAATAATAGACGGCGTAGAAGACGGTCTGCACCGATGCGGAGATCGCGGAAAAGATCGTGCTCCAAATCGTTTCGAAGATGTGCGATCCCGGAACGAAGTAGAGGAGCACGCCGCCGACTCCGCTCACGGACGAGACACCGAAGCTCAGCAGGATCGCGACGAGCGCGATCAATGCGGCTTTCCCCCGTTCCCGGCGACTGAAGATGCGCTCGAATCCCGAGACGAGCGCCTCCACCGCCCCTTTACCCTCGATCACGACCGCATATCCGGCAAACGCCAAGGCGATGACGAAGAGCAGCGCGAGTACGATGAGCGCGAGAAAGAGGGCGAGGGCGAGCAAGATGAGCAACGTGATGACGGGAACGGATCGTGACACCGCCGGGAAGGCCGTGCCGACGGCCGTGATGGCGATGACGATTCCGACGAGCAGGATCGCCATCACGATGTACGCGGCGATGCCGACCGCGATTTCCAGGAAGAGCAGACCGACCAGCGGCACCCACCGCGCAAACGCCGTGCGGAGGCTGCCGCCGATGCTCGGCTGCCGTCCCGTGTAGATCGCGGCGACGCTGACGGCAACCGCGTTATAGGCGAAGACGGAGAGCAGCGCGCCGATCACGAGCATGATCAGCCCAACCCCGATCTGCACGAACGATGTCGCCCCAAACGGCCACGTTGCGGCGGGTGGCGGCGGCGCATTCGGGTGCTGGACCATCTGGAGTATGGCTTGAATCTGGCTGCTTTGATCGCCCTGGAGCAGATATTCACCGATGCCGAACGGCACGAGAATAACGACCAATACCGTCGCGGTTAAGACGACGAAGTTGCGCACGTAGAGCGAGAGGGCGCGATCGATGATCTCGCCGACACCGAGGGGACGCAGCACGACCGGCGGTGATGCACCCATTTCCCGCGCTCGCTTCTGGAATGTTCCGAGCGCCTCCTCGCGAACCGGAGATCGCATGCTGCTCGGAACGCTCGCCGCGATCTGGCGCTATCCCGTGAAGAGCCTACGCGGCGAATCGCTCGAAGCCGCAGAGATCGGTGAAGGCGGCATCGCCGGCGATCGCGCGCAGCGCCTCGTCGTCGAGAGCGGTCACACCCGCGTCGGGCGCGAGTACCGCGGTATGGAGAACGATCGCCTGCACCTGGTGAGCGACGTCGACGAAGCGCTTGCGCTCGCGCGTCGCTGCGGCGTCGAGCTGCGGCGGGAGAAGGGCGAGCATTTCGTCTACGACGGCGCGATTTCGCTGATCCTCGATTGCTGGTTGAATGAAGTGAGCGGGCACGTCGGTTACGCGGTCGAGCCCGAACGCTTCCGACCCAACTTCTTTGTCTTGAGCGCCGACGGCGTTGCCGTGCGCGAACTCGACCTCAGCGATACGGAACTGGAAATCGGCGACGTGCTGCTGCGCGTGCGCAAGCCGATCTCACGTTGCGTCACCGTGACGTATCATCCTCGCGGAAACGCGCCCGATCCACGAATTCTCCGCTACGTCGCTCAGAACCGCGATGCGAGGATGGGCGTCTACTGCGACGTGCTGCGAGCCGGCACCGCTCGCAGCGGCGATTCCGTGCGCTTGCTCGAGCGCTGAACGTCGCGCACGATCGCTTCCAGAGCATCGATGTAGGCGAGAAAGCGCCGGCGGCCCGCGTCGGTGATGCGCAGGATTGTCTGGGGGCGTCCCATTCCCGTGCGGCGTTCGGTCGCGACGATTCCCTCTTCGGCCAGCGCATGCAGGTGACGGTTGAGGTTTCCATCCGTGAGATCGCATGCGCTCTGGAGTTCCGTAAACGAGATGCCCTCGGCCCGCGCGACCAACGTCGAGCAAATCGCCAGGCGTCCGCGCTCGTGGAAAACTCGATCGAGCTTGGTCACCGTCATTCGGCCACTGCTCGATCTCGCCGGACGAGCACGCCGATCGCCGTCTGGCCGATACCGAAGCCGGCGGGAAGCACCCACCACGCAAGCGCGATCGCCGGCGGCGCGAAGAGCAGCGCGATGCCGATCACCAGAAATGCTGCCGCAATTGGAACGACGCCGCGCGGCAACATGGTACGCGAAGCGAAGAGGCCGACGCCGTAGCAGCCGTACCAGACGCCCGGCAACGCCGCAACCTCGCCATGAAGCAGCAATGCAAAGGAGAAGCCAGCGCCCAGCAACAGCGCCGGAAGAATCGAAAGGCCGACGGTGCGCGTCTGCCAGCGATCGCGCGCGCTCGCGTCGCTCCAGAACCAGTTCAGAATCGCCCCATAGTTGATCATCGCGGCCAGCGCGGCGCACAAGAACCAGATCGCAAAGTAGAGATGCTCTTCATGCGTCCCGCTCGGAACCGGAACGATCGCGCGCTGTGCGAGCCCGGCGAGCACGGCGAGAACGCCGGAGAGCATCGCCGCCACGCCGGAGTAGCCTTTGAAGCGCTGCGCCATCGCGAGGCGCTCGCGCACCTCGGCGATGTCGGAGAGGGCCTGTTCCAACTCGGTCACGCCTACTTTGTACCACAAAGTCCCGCTCGGGGCCAGGGAGGGCACTTACCCTATCGTGGGAGGCCCTGGAGCCTGCAGGCTCCTACAGCGCGGCGCGGCACTGCTGGACCTAACCGTCGGTGCCGCCGTCGCGCTCGTGATCTTCGGCCTGCTCGTCACGCTCCTCCACGCGCTCACGATGGCCTCGGCATCGCGCCATGCGCTGATGCTCGCCCGCACGGGGACGGAGCAACTGCTCGAGCGGATGCGCAGCGAGACGGCGAGCGCGTGGGGCATCGCCGTTCCCGCGAGCGATCTCGAAGGGCAGAGCAATGCCGACGGACACGAACTCGATTTCACGACGCAGGATGCGACACGGCGCACCTACCATTGGGCCTATCGCTACGATGCAGTGACACAGAGCGTGACGCGCTATGCGGTTGCGCCCGGCGCATCGCCGCAACCCGGCGCCGTGCTCTCGGGAATCACCGCGTTCTCCGCAACGGCGTATGCGGCGAACGCGATTGCCGACGCCTCGAGCCCGATCTACGACCCGCTCTTCGCCGGCGCCAGCGTGGTGCCGATCTCCTATGAACTCAACGACGGCAGCTTCGGCGGCAACGGCTTCGTCGAGGTGAGCATCGCGGCCGCAGGCGTTGCCCGCAGCGAGTTGCTCTCGACGAGCGTCGCTCCCACGCAGTTTACCGTGGTGATCGAGTACACGCCCTCACCCTAGGAGAGCGCCGTTCGCCCCTCCAGCGATTTGCTCAGCGTGATCTCGTCGGCGTAGTCGAGATCGCCGCCGATCGGCAAGCCGTAGGCCAGGCGCGTGACGGCGACGCCGAGCGGCTGCGAGTAATGCGCGAGAGATAGAGCGCGGTCGCTTCGCCTTCGGCGTTGGGATTCGTCGCGAGGATGATCTCGCTGCGGGCGTTCGCGCGACCGATGCGCTCGATGAGCTCTTTGACGTGCAGTTGCGCCGGCCCGATGCCGTCCATCGGCGAGATCAGACCGCCGAGCACGTGATAGCGGCCCTTGATACGCGCCGGTGCGTTCGATCGCGTAGACGTCCTTCGCTTCGGCGACGACGCAGATCATCGTCGCCGTCGCGCCGGTCGTCGGTGCAGAACTCGCACGGATCGTTCTCGCGTCAGCGAATAGCAGACGGAGCAGAAGCGCACGTTGTCTTTGACGGCGAGAATCGCTTCGGCGAGCGCTCTGCGCTTCGTGGCGCGGCCGGTTCGAGCAGGTGAAAGACCAAGCGCGCCGCGGTCTTCGGTCCGATCGTCGGCAACTTACTGAACTCGTTGATGAGCGCTGGACTGGCCCGGCGATCGAGCCTGCGAGCCGGCGTCACATCAATCCCGGGAATGCGCATGCCGCCGGTTACCGAAGCCATGCGCTTCTGCGACGTCTTCGGCCGCCTTGCTGCAGCGCGTCGTTGACGGCGACGGTCACGAGATCTTCGAGCGTTTCGACGTCGTTCGGGATCGACGGCGTCTTTGCCGATCTTCACGCGCTTCACGCGCTGGTCGCAGCGTCATTTCGACCGTCACCGCTCCGCCGGCGGCGCTTCCGGTGACGACCGTGTTCGCAAGCTCCTCTTGCGCCTTCGTGCATCTCGGCCTGCATCTTCTTGACCTGCGCCATCAAATGAGCTTGATTCATGGCTTCTTCGGTATCCGTTCGTTAGCGTAGTTGAAGAGTGCGTCGGGGCATCTTCGGCGTCGCGGCGCCGCGGCCTTCGTTCGGGCGCGCTGCCGTCGACGCGTAGCGTGACTTTCAACGGCACGCCGAGCACGTCGGCGATCGCCGCTTCGATGAGCGTCGCGTGATCGCGCAGCGCGTCGGCACTCCAGCTCGTCGCGGAAGCTTGAGCGACGATCGGCGTTGCTGTCGACCGCTTCGATCGACCGCGCGCGAGAGCGGCGCGCGCAAGCGACTGCCGCTCGCTTTCGACCTTGCCGCGGATGCTCTGCCAGGCGGCGCGCACGCGTTGCAGCGAGATTGTCGTCGCGGCGAGCTCTTTGCGGTGCGCTTCGGCTACCTCGCCAGCGGTGCTCGCTTCGGCCGCGCGGCTCGAGCTTATGCGCGCGGACGCGCGCTGCCGCCGGTGCGGTTTCTTCTTCCTCGAGCGCGACGCGCGCGGCGAGCGCGTCGAGCGTCGGGTCCTCGCCGGCGAGGATGAAACGCAGCAGCGCCGTTTCCAGTTCGAGTCGCGCGTTGCCGCCGGCTGCGCGCCAGCGAGAGCGCGTCGCCGAAGCATCCGCAGCGCGCGCACGATCGTCGCTTGCGGAGACCTCGGCGCTTGCTGCGCCGCCCGCTGGGCGTCCTCGGGCGCGAGATCGCGCGCGAGCAGGCTCGGGATCGATGCGCGCCACCAGCAGATTGCGAAACGCGGCGATCAGCGAACGGATCAGGACCTGCAGGTCGGTGCCGGCATCGCTCGCCTCTTCGATCGTCGCGCAGCGCCGCCGTCGCGTCGCGTGCAAGGATCGCGTCGAGCAGCGCGTGCGCGAACTTGCGCCCGGTCGACCCGAAGGCCAGGTCGAGCGTCTGCGACGTTGACGGCTTTCGCCGCCGGAGAAGCCGCCGGCTGCTCGAGCATCGTCAGCGCGTCGCGCAGTCCGCCGTCGGCGCGATAGGCGATCGCCGCCAAGCGCCGTCGTCGTCGATCGCGATCTTCTCGGCCTGTCGCGATCTCGCGTCATCCGCTCGATCATCACCGGAATCGGCGATGCGCGCGAAACGCGTAGCGCTGGCAGCGCGAGAGAATCGTCACCGGCAGCCGCTCCGGCTCGGTCGTGGCGAGGATGAAGACGACGTGCGGCGGCGGCTCTTCGAGCGTCTTGAGAAAGGCGTTCGCGCCCTCCTTCGTGAGCATGTGCGCCTCGTCGATGATGTAGACTTTCATCCGCATCGCCGCCGGCGCGAACTTCACCGCGTCGCGCAGCGCGCGAATCTCGTCGATTCCGCGATTGCTGGCGGCGTCGATCTCGAGCACGTCGAACGCGGTCCCGGCGAGCATCGCGCGACAATTCTCGCAGGTGTTGTCCGGCGTCGCGCGTCGGGCCGTTCACGCAGTTGATGCAACGTGCGAGAATCTTAGCAGCCGAGGTCTTACCGGAGCCGCGCGGGCCCGGAGAAGAGGTAGGCGTGGGCGAGCTTTCCGCTTTCGATCGCGGCGGTCAGCGTGCGCACGACGGCGTCTTGGCCGACGAGGTCGGCAAACGTCAGGGGGCGCCAGGTGCGATAGAGGGACACGGCGCTCAGAGCTTTAGCGGGCCGTTTCGCGGCGCCTGCCGGAGGGTACGGTTGCAACGAGAGCATCCGTGGTAAGCGGTTATGAGACGTTGGGCTTCCCAGGCGGCCGGCGCTTGGTTATATCTCTAGCGGGATAAGAAAGAGTACCCGTGGATCTGCGCGCAGCGCTTCGAGAAAAGTTTGGCTTCGCAGAGTTTTACCCGGGCCAGGAAGAGGTCGTTTCCCGCGTTCTGGCAGGGCAGGATACGCTGGCGATCCTCGCGACCGGCGCGGGCAAGAGTCTGACGCTACCAACTGCCGGCGCTGCTGCTCGACGGCACGACCGTCGTCGTCAGCCCGCTGATCGCGCTGATGAAAGATCAGCTCGACATGCTGCGCGAGCGCGGCATCACCGACGTCGTCGCGCTCAACTCCACGCTCTCCGAAGATCAGGAAGCTGCGCGCGCGCGAGCGCATCGCGCTCGGGCGACGATCACGCATCGTCTACACGACGCCGGAGAAGCTCGAGGACGAAGCCTTCCTCGACGCTGCTTCAGTCGATCGACGTTCCGCTCTTCGTCGTCGACGAGGCGCACTGCATCAGCCAGTGGGGTCACGATTTCCGGCCCGCGTATCTCGCGCTGGGCGGCGTGATCGCGAAGCTCGGGACACCCGACGGTGCTGGCGCTTGACCGCGACGGCGACGCCGTCGGTGCGCGAAGACATCCTGCACCAGCTCGGCATCGAGCACGTCAAGCCGATCGTTCGCGGATTCGACCGCCCGAATCTTGATCTACGAAGCGCGCAAGGCCGACAAGGAAGCCGATAAGCTGCAAGATTCTCACCGCGTCTCTTCGCCGGCGACGACGCGCTCGAAGGCACCGGCATCATCTACACCGCGACGATCAAGAACGCGCTCGAAGTGCAGCAGTATCTCACGAGCGAGCTCGGCGTTCCGGCCGCGGTCTATCACTCGAAGCTGCATAAAGAAGACCGCACCTCGGTCCACAATTTGTTCATGGACGAGACGATTCGCGCGGTCGTCGCGACCAACGCCTTCGGTCTCGGCATCGACAAGCCGAACATCCGCTTCGTCGTGCACTACGATCTGCCGGGATCGCTCGAAGCCTACACGCAGGAAGCCGGGCGCGCCGGTCGCGACGGTTTGCCCTCGCGCTGCATCCTGATCTATCGGATGAGCGACACGCGCGTGCAGAACTACTTCCTCACCGGCAAGTATCCCGACGTCGAAGAGGTCCAGCGCGTCTTCGGAACGATCGAAGTCTTCGGCGATCAGAGCGGCGGCGTTTCGATGATCGATCTGCGCAAGATCCTGCAGCTGCCGCTGACGAAACTCAAAGTCATCCTCGCGCTGCTCAAGAAGTCCGGCTACATCGAGCACGTCGGAAAGTCCGCGTACGGCTTGACCGAGGCCGTGCGCAAGCATCGCGACTTGATGCTGAACCTCGCGAACTACGAAACGAAGAAATCCTACGATCAGAGCAAGCTCGCGATGATGCTGCAGTACGCCGAAACGACGTCGTGCCGCCGGCGCTTCATCCTCAACTACTTCGGCGAGGACTTCGACGCGGTCAACTGCGGCGCGTGCGACAACTGCCTGCAGGCACTCCGGCGCGGCGTGGACGACGCAGGCTGCGGCACCGGCGGGTTCAAGATCGCCGACGTCGTGCGTTCACTCCGAAGTTCGGCATCGGCACCGTCGAGCGCACCGAGCAAGACCTCGTCACGGTGCTCTTCCCGAGCGTCGGCTATAAGACGCTGCTGGCCTCGGCCGTCAACCGACGCCGAAGCGAAAATTGCCTAGGGCGCGCAGGCTCCTGCTCGCGACCTGACGCCGCGCGGTTACTTCGCTGGCCGCGCTCGCGCTCAGGCGCCGCATCGCCGCCGCTTCGCCTTCGCCGTCGCGGGGCCGCCCAGCCGCGCCCGCGTCCGACGCCCGAGGCTCGCCCAGCGCCGCCGCTTGCCCCGACGACGCCTCGACCCCGACGCCGACGCCGCCCGACCCCAACGCCGCCGCCGATCATCGTTTCGCCCGAGACCGCGTCGGTGCCGGTCGGCGTGCCGGAGAGCTCGTCGTCGGGTTCGGCCATCAGCCCGATCGACGCCGCGGTCGCGCGACCCCTCGCATCGTCGCGGTCGCGGTCGATCAGGATCGCGCATGCGTGACGCTCATCGGCAAGGTTCCGGGCACGACGATCGTGACCGTCAGCGACGCGCGCGGGCTTGACGCAGCGACGTGCCGGTTACGCGTGGCCTACTATGCCGGGACGATCGCCGGCCACGTCACTCTCCTCGCTGACCGGCGATCCGGCGTCGGCCGAGTTCGTTCGCGAGGCAGGTCGCGCGCGCGGTCAAGCGAGCCGCGCAGCCGCGCGCCCGGGCGCGCAGGTCGTGGTCGGCGTCCGACGACGTTCCGTTCAGCGGCCAGCTCGAGCAGGACGACGTCGCGGCGTTCGACGTGCCGGTGCTGATTCAAGGAGAGCAGTATTTCGAGGTCGACGGCACGACGCACGTGCACGTCGCAGAACGTGGCCGTGCCGCGTATCTCGCCGGACTCGCTGCATGGTCAGCGACTATCCCGAACGGCTGACCGAAAACGGCATGCTCTTCACCGCCGATCTCCGCTCCGAGCAGCCGTCGCGCTTTCTGTACTTTCACTACAATCCGCCGGGGCAACCCGACCGGCGCATCGTTCTGCGCGCCGAGAATCGTTCGCGACGAGCCCGCGATCGTGCAGTTCATCAGCGGTCGCGGCGGTCCGTCGCCCAACGAGATGGAAGTCGGTCACGATGCCGACCAAGCGATTTCTCGTCAACGATCGTGCAGAACCAAGGACGACTCATGACGATCGGCGCGAACAGCTTCGCTGAACATCGTCGAGCAGGACCTTCCCGCCGGCACCGTCGTGCTGCAACCTGCTGCAGCTGCGCGTGCTCTCCGGCGGCAACGTTCATCTGACGCTCTTCGCGCAGGACGCCTCCGACGATCCGAACGCACGCGATCGCGCGAACGGATCTGCTCGACGAGCACGCACAAGCATGCCCGCGGCATCTACAGCGTTCCGGAGTTCCACCAGGCCTCGAGTGGAAGGTCGACGATCGACTATCTCGAGCTGCCGATCGGCCAGCTTCCGCTTGCCGAACAGTCTTCAAGGCCAAGCGCTTTCGGGCGACTACGGCGTGCTGCAATCCTTTGTCGTCAACGTCGAGAATCCGAGCGCGCAGCCGCAGGCCATCGCGATCTACGAGAACCCGCGCGGCGGGCGCGCGACCGGAACGTACCTGATCGACGGCGTGCTCGTCCAGTCGCATCAAGTTCCGCCGTACTCCCGCTACAAGATTCGGCAATACGTCGTCCCCGCGCGCGGATTCGTGCGCGTGACGATCGTGACGATGCCCGAAGCGGGATCGAGCTTCCCGCTCGATCTCGTCTTCGCACCCGACGACGGCAGCGTCGCGCCCGGTGCGCCCGGCTCACCGATCTATTGAACGGCAGCGGTCGTTGCATAGACGGCTCGCATCGCTCGAGCCGCGGTCTGCCCAAGAGAAGCGCTCGATCGAACGCGGCGCGCGCCCCGGCCGCGCGAGCGTCGTCGCTCCCCCGCAAGCGCGCGCGCGAGCGCTGCGACCCATGCCGCTAACGTCCTCGAGCGCAACGATGCGCGCGTCGCCGGCCGCCACCTCCGGCAAGCGCGGCTGCGATCCTAGACGACGCACGGCACGCCGGCGCACAGCGCTTGCGCCGCCGCGTAGCCGAAGCCTTCGTAGCAGCGACGGCACCGCCGCAACCGCGCAGCGTCGCGTAGAGCGCGAGAAGCCCGTCGCGCGAAACGTAGCCGCGAAACTCGACGCGATCCGCGACGCCCAGATCGCTGCGCGAGCTGCGCGCATGCCTGCGCGTACGGCGTCTGCGGTCCGACCGCGACGAGGCGCGCGCCGGCAAGGTTCGGGAGCGCGCGCAGAGCACTGCGCGAGGTTCTTGCGGCGCTCGACCGTGCCGACGACGAGAATCGTGCGGCCGTCGCCCGCCGCTGCGCTCGACTCCGCAGAAATCCGCGCGCAACGCCCGGATACGACGACGTGCACGCGCTCGGCGTCGAAGTCGGCGAGCAGTCCGCAGCAGCTCGCCGTCGCGAAAACTCGGAATCGACGACGATCGCTTCGCAGCGCTGCGGTAGCGTGCAAGCGCAAAACCGCCGAAATAATAACGCGCGTACGGGCGACGCGTGTGCCTGCACCCGCAGCCAAGCGACGTCGTGCACGGTGACGACGACCGGCAGGCGCCGAAGCAGCGGGATCGTCCCCGAGGCGCAATGCAAGCAGGTTCGCTCCGCTGCGCGTGGAGCGCGCGCGGCAGCAGCACTTGATCCCAAAGCACGCGGCGATCGAATCGCCACGGATCCAGACGCCGTTCGCGCAGCGCGACGACGTCGACGCCGGCGTCCGTTAGCGCGGCCTCAAGCCCGCGCACGTACTCGCCGATTCCGGTCGCGCGTGCCGACGGTCAGTTGCGAGTCGAGCGCAACCTTCACCGCGGGCGCGCGCGGACGTGCGCCCGGGCTGCCGCTCGAAGGCCGGCGAGCGCATCCACGCTTCCCGGATTTACGCCGAGCGCGCGGTGATACCAGCGGCGCGCCGCGGCGACATCCCCAAGCGCAAGTTCGAGCCCCGCAACTTGCAGCACGTACTTCTCTGACAGCGGTGAGAGTTGGACGGCGGCGATGCCGTCGCCCAATGCGCGGCGGAGCCACGCGGTGCGCGCGGCGCTGCGCGGCGGCAGCCGCGATGCCGACTCCGCCGCGACCTCCGACATCGTCCAATGCGCCTCGGCCACCGCGTCGGGGTGGGTCTGGAGCGTGGCGAGGCGATCGCTGACGCGGCGTTCGAACGCATAGGCGGCGACGGGGTCTTTCCGCGCGACGCGGAGCACTTCGCGCCCGAGCGCTGCAATGTCGGGCGCCGCAAAGAAATATTCGCTTGCAAGCACGCGGTCGCCGTGAGCGAGCGCGATTCGCCCGAGCAGCTCGTTGCGCACGGCGGTTGGGGGCAAGCGAACCGCGTCGCGTTGCGCCGCTGCGATGTCGCCGTGCTGCAGTTCGTACCCCGCGAGCGTCGCTTCGACATATGGCGCCGGAGCGATCCGCTCGAGGAAACGGTATATCTCGAGCGCTACGTGGATCGGTACGCGCGAAGGCAGCGATCCCGGCACTGCCGCGTCCGCGCTGAAGGCGTCGGAGGCGAGCTGAATGCACGCGAAGACGGCAAGGATGACGATGATCGCCGTAGCGACAATCACGCGCACCGCGTTTTCGCGCACGAGGATCGGCGTCAGAACTTGACGGTCAAGTTCAGGTCTTCGCGCAGCTGCGTGAACGTGTTCGCCGGGACGAGGTTGTCCTGATAGCGGTACTGCTGCGCTTCAAGCGACAGCGCGCTCGACATGCGCGGGAAGAGGAACGTCAGGCCGCCCGAGTAGGTGTCGTTGGTCGCATCGAGTCCGTTGGGCATGTCGTAGCCGCCGAGCACGTGTTCGGTGTCGTAGCCGACGCCGAGCAGGAGCCGCGGCGCAACCGGAACGGCGAAGGTGGCCCCGACCGACGAGCGGCTGATGCCCGCGTACGGCGGAATGTAGACGGGAAGACTCTCGACGCTGTCGGCGTCCTCCGACGTCAGTTGCGCTGCGCCGAGACGCGCTTGGACGTGGAGGCTTCCTACTCGCAACGCCAGCGGCAGTTGGACGCTTTGCGCCTGCGCGCCGAGCGTGCTCCCGCTTTGGAACGAAAACGCCAGCGCAGGCGATCCGGATATGGGCGCGCCGCGCTGACCTCCGGAAGCGAACTCGTCGGGAGCGTTCGCTCCGGCAACGGCGGCCGGAACCGGTTGATATTCCGCCGTCACCAACAGCGGTGTCGGCGTGCGCGCGATTGCGTGGCGGACGGCGGGCGCGGGGGCGTTGACGCGGGCCACGGTTTGCGCTTTCCCAATCGCCGGTTTGTCGACTCCGGGCGAGCGCGCGAACCGGCCTACCGTCACCAACCTTGCAAGTTCGGCGTCGTCGGGCGCAGCCAGCGCGGCTTCATCCTGGTCAGGCGCGAGCGTGATGCTGACGCGAAACGCTGCATTGCGAAACGGCGATTCACCGACTGCGTCGCCGGTCGACGCAGAAAACGAAGCGCGCGTATCGGAGACTTCGCCAAAGACGCGAAGCATCAGCGCAGCGCCGACATTCTCGGATGTAGACAGCGCGCTCGAAGCGTGAGCGGGGGCCGTCGCCGCAACCAAAAGCGTCGCAGCCACAACGAAGCCAATCAAGCGACCCACCCTGCCTCCTTCCCTCCGCCGCCGGACGGAGCGTCCCAAATCCCTATACCGTGCGGACGCCGGAAGGCTTCATTAGGCTCGAGGGGCCTTTTCGCCTCCGGCGTCGGCCAGGAAACGCCGGGCGATCAACTCGGCCGCGTAGTCGTCGATCGGCCTCGGAGGGAAGCGCAGCCCCAGGGGAAGCAGTCGCTGCCAGCCGCGGGGAGGGTTCTCGGCATAGTAGAGACGGCGTGCCCGCAGCGTCGTCTCGCGCTCGTCCACGAGTTGAAGGGGGATGCCCAAGGGGCTTAGCTCGGCCGCGACCCGGCGGGCGTTCGTGCCGGCGCCGACGGCTAGCGTCACGACGGAGTGGGCTGCGAGGAGGGAAGCGACCCGGGCTCCCAACCGGTCGATCGGTTCGATTCCCCGCTCGACGACGCTGCCGTCCTGCGAAAGCAAGGCATAGCCCGCCTTACGCATCCCCGGGTCGATCCCCAGGACGCTCACCGCGCGCTTTTCGCCGGGACGAGGGCGATAGCGATCGAGATGCAGCCCGTGTGGGGGTAGATGTCGTCGGCCGCGTACGCCGTGAGGTAATAGAGGCCCGCCCGCTCGAGCATTGCTTGCATCTGTTCGACGTTGGGAACGAGTTCCGTCGGCTGCACGCATGTCGCGAGGAACGGCGGCATGTGCGCGTACTCAGCATCGGTCGTAACCTCGGCTTGCAGTTCTCGTAGCGCGATATTGATGCTCGCGCCGCTACCGCCCGGAATCTTGAGTTGCGCGACCAACTGTCCCTTCGCGAACGTGCGCACGTCGGGAACGGCGCTCAACGAAAAGTGGAACTGATCGTTCTCGAAAAGATTTTGATCGGAGATCGCCGTCAGCATGACGTTCGATTGTGAGAGTTCCGCTTGAAGGATCGGTTCGTTGAGGAAGTTGTGCAGCACGCTGTCGATGTCGCGCGGCGCGGTGTACGGCTTGAGTCCGAGGCTCGGATACGTCGCGTTGATATACTTGACGGCTTGAGTGTAGAACTCGCGCAGCTGCTGCTCGCGCTCTGCCGGTGTTTGCGTCTGTTCCAGAATCAAGCGGAAGGGCGTAATCAGCATGCCGGTTGGGACGACGAGGCGTCCGTTGTTGACCTTCGCTTCGAGCTGCTGTTGCTGCCGCTGGAGCTGCGTAATCTGCGAGTTCAGCGCGGAGATGCGGAAGAAGGCGGTCTTCACCTGCTGAGAAGCGAGGATGGCGACGAGCGTAACGACCAACGCGATGAACACGCCGGTTGCCACCGCGATGATCGTCGACGTGTACCTCGGGCGAATGCCGAAAAGCGTGAGGCGCCGCCGCCCCACCTGGTGGCCGACGCGATCGCCGACGTACGCGACCGCTCCCGCAACGGCCATGATGATGAGGACGTTGCCGAGCCCACGGATGAAGTCGACCCAGGTCATGCTAGATCGCCGCCGCTCGGCGCAGACGGAAGATTCCGATCGCCGTGAAGATCAGGTTCGGCATCCAAGCCCACAGCGGCGCAAATGCCGTGACCGCTTCTCCGACGAACGAGAAGACGGTCATCACGATGTAGTAAACGAAGACGATCGCCACGGCCAAGCCGAAGCCCAAGCTGACGTTTCCGCCCCCCCGAAACGACCGCAGTCCGAACGGGATCGCGATCAATGCGAAGACGAAGCACGCGAACGGCTGCGCGAGTTTTTCTTGATAGACTGTTACGTATTTGCGAAGTTCCGTTTCCGTCAGTTGCCCGGTTGCGATGATGGCGGCGATCTGCGCGCGGCTCATCTCCTCCGGGTCGTCGTGTGAAATCCGCTTGACGATGTCGGTTGGCTTCTCCCCGAGATCGACCTCCTGCTCCGAGACGTTGGGCTCCGAGATCGTAGTCCCGTCCGGGTTGAAGCGGTAGACGCTCAGGTTCTTCAGCACCCACTGATCGGCCGCAAACTGCGCCTCGTCGGCGAAGACGATCTGCGTGGCTGCGCCCGCGCGATCGTATTGCACGAGCGTCACGTGGAGCAAGGCCTGCGAGTTGGGATCGTACGCAGTCGCGATCGTCACTTGGCGTCCCCCGCCCGGGAGGGGCGCGAAGACCGTGAGGTCGCGGTTGAAGACGCTCGTACGATTCAGCGCCTCGTTCTCGATCGACGAAACTTGGTCGTTCGCGTAAGGTACGACCCCCTCTTGGAGCCCGTACATGACCAGCGACATCGCCAAGCCGGCAAAGAGCAACGGCGCGATGATTCGCCAGAACGTGATCCCGCTCGTCTTCATCGCGTTGATCTCGCTCTCGCCGGAGAGGCGCTGGATCGCAAGGAGCGTTCCGAGCAATAGTGCCATGGGGATGACGAGGACGATGTCGGCGGGCAGCTGCCACAGCAGCAGGGCAATCGCCGCGAGGAGCGCGACGTGGTCCTCGCTCACCAGCCGCCCGATGGAAAGCATCTGCGTCGCCGCAAAGATGAGGGTGAACGCGGATAGCCCGAAGCCGAAAGGGCCGGCCAGCTCCGTCAGCATGTAGCGGTCGAGAATCGTCGGGCGGAATCGCAGCGCCGCTCTCACGCTCGAACGCACTTCGGCGTAGGTCACGTCGGGGAACCGATGAGGATCCTCAAAGCCGGAAACCCTCGCCCAGGTAGAACTTGCGCGCGATCGGCGAATCCAGCACCTCCTGGGCCGTCCCCGATACTTCGATGCGTCCGTTGTTCAAAATGTACGCGCGATCGACGATGGCCAGCGTTTCACGGACTTGATGGTCGGTGATCAATATGCCGATGCCGCGATTGCGCAGCTGCCGGATCATCGCCTGGATGTCCGCGACCGCTATCGGGTCGATGCCCGTGAACGGCTCGTCGAGAAGCAGGAAGTTCGGGTCGATCGCCAAGGCGCGCGCGACCTCGACGCGGCGCCGCTCGCCGCCCGATAGCGCGTCGCCGCGAGCATTGACGAAGGCGCGCAAGCCGAACTCCTCGAGCAACTCGGGCAGCCGGCGCTCTTGCTCTTCGTGGGGTACGCCGCTCTGCTCCCAGATCAAACGAATGTTGTCACCGACCGACAGCTTTCGAAAGATGGAGTTCTCCTGCGCCAGATAGCCGATCTTATTCCGCGCGCGTTCGTACATCGGCCGCGCGGTCAGATCGATCTCCTGTTCGCCGTCGTAGAGCAACACGTTGCCGCCGTCGGGCTTCACGAGACCAACGGTCATGTAGAACGTCGTGGTCTTCCCTGCGCCGTTTGGCCCGAGGAGCCCGACGACCTCGCCGACGCGCACTTCGGCGCTCACGCCGTTCACAACGGCGCGCTCACCGTAGCGCTTGACGAGGCCGCGGACCCTGATCGCGCGCTCGCTCATTGCATCGCTGCCCGTGTGAGCGTGATGTCCGAATCGACGCGATTGCCGGTCGCCCGCATCCCGTGCGCGTTCTTGATCACCACGTGTCCTTCACCGTGTACCATCTCCGTATTTCGGTCGTAGGTCAGGCGATCGCAGTCCAGCGTCATGCCGGAATCGGCTTTCGCATGGACGCGCCCCGTCAGCGCGACCGTATTCGACGCTTCGTCGACGATCGCTTCCGGCGCGTCGGCGACGAGCTTCGTGCCGTTCTTATCGAAAAACGTTACGTGCACGACGAAGAACGTCGCGATCGTGCTTCCTTGCGCGCCGTTGCTCTCGTAGGAATGGGCGATGAGATCGTATTCCTTTCGGTTGCCCAGCTGCTGGACGATGCGGACTGGTTGTTTCGTCGTGCCGTAACCGGTGATGTGCAGCCACGGGCCGTAGGCGGCCCGGCTCGGCGAGGGCGAGGGTGAAAGCGAGGCGGCGGGACGCTGCGGCCCGCACGCACAGAGTATCGCAGCGAACGCGCAGAGCAGGCTGAGAAAACGCATCACTCCGTCTCCATCAAGCCGTAGCGAGCCGCCGCCAGCGCGAGCGCCATCGTCGGCAGCCACAATCCAAAAATCACGACGCTCACCGTATCGATCAGCCCTTGCACGAGCGTACCGGCGAGTCCCGCCGCGATTGCCGTTGCGAGCAGCGCGCACTCCGGGCGTGCCTGCGCGATGCGCCGCCGTAGTTCGGCGCCGAAGGTCCACCACGTCCAGAATGCAGCGGCGAAGCCGACGACGCCGGTCTCGGCGAGGAGGGTCAGATAGACGCTGTGCGCGTGAAAGGCCGTTGCGTCTCCGTCCGGCAGGCGCACGGCCGTATACAAATGGGAGAATTCGAACGGCCCGACTCCGGTCAACGGAAAGCGATCGATGATCTGCAATGCAGCTTGCCAAATGGAGATGCGAGTGTAGTTCTCGCTCGGATTGTGGTGAGCGTTGAAGACCAGGAGCACTGCGAGAAGCCCGGCGGCCACGATGCTTCCGGCGGCGAGCGCGCCCGCGCGCCGCGCTCGAGCACGCGCGAGAACGAGCAACGCGATGGCCGTGGCAAGCCCCATCCAGCCCGTCCGTGAAAAGGTCAGCGCCATGGCGAGGGCGCCGGCGACGATCGCGCCGACCGCAACGAAGCGCAATGCAGCGTCGCGCGTCGTGACCGCAACGCCATACGCGAACGGTAGCAGCACGACCAGGTAGCCGGCCAGTTCACCGGGCAGAACGAACGTGCCGACGGCGCGTCCATGGGCGATGACGTACTGCGAAGTCGGCCAGCGCAAGACGGTCATCACGACCGCCGCGGTCGAAGCGAGCGCGCAGCTCACCAGCATCGACCATACGATCGATCGTGCAATGACACGGTCGGAATAGTAGCGCAGCGTCCCGAGATGCCAAACGATCCCGAGTGCAAATATCGCAAGGAAAACGATCCCCGCTCGCGGATCGAATCCGAGCAGCGCGGCGAGCACTCCGGCGCCGAGCCATGCCAGCAACGGCGCGAGCGTGGGCGGGGCTTCGCGCGGCGGCAGCGCGAGTCGCACCGCAAAGATGATTCCGAGCGCGCCGACGAGCGCGAGCAATCCGGCCGCCACGCGCGGCGGCAACAGTGAAACCCCCGGCGGCTCCACGGGCGCCAACATGATGAAGGACGGGAAGAGCGGTACCGCTGCGTTCGCCAATACGAAGGCCCACGCCGTGAACGTTCGCACGGATCAGCTCGCCTCCGAGGCGATCGCCGCGATGCACTCCGCGATGCGTCGCGAACCTCCCGGAGCGCCCATGCGGTCCCGCCCGATGCCGCCCAATCTGGCACGCCGCTCCGGATCCTCGATCATCGCCCGCACCTCGGCCGCCGCCTGCGTGCGATCGTCGCGAAGCACGACGAGCGCCTCGCCGAGGAGACGCTTTTGGCGAAGACGATACCAGGCGTGCTCGCGATCGATGCCGCGATCAAAAGCGAAGATCGGCAGTCCGGCCGCCGCCGCAGCTTCGTTTGCCGTGCCTGCCTGACCGAGAACGAGCGACGAGCCGCGTAGTAACGGGCCGATGCCGCCGCTCCACATCCGTACGATCGGGCGCTCGCCGTCGAGAACTTCGAAAGGCACCAACGGTTGGGACGTGTCGCGCACGGTACGCCCTGCCGTTCGCAGCGCGCTAACCATGCGCGCCGGATCGATTCCCGGAGCGATCGAGAGCACCGCGCCGAGTCCGGGCACGCCACGAGCTACGTCGGCAAAGACGTCGACGAGAAAAACGGCGTCGTCGTACGCGTGCACTCGACTACCCGGAAGCAGCGCGACGATCTGCTGGAAACCGCCCGCGGCAGCAGCGAAAGCCGGATCGCCGGCCTCCGCGAAGAGGTCGACGATGGCGTTTGCAGCCGTTGCCGGGATGCCGTGTGCCCGCAGCCGCTCGGCGGTCGCTTCGTCGCGCACGAAGACTGCGCGGGCGCGTCGCATCAGGCGCTCCTCGCCGCGGCCGTATGGTGCCACGTGCACGCTCTTGGCGGTCCCGACGTACACGACCGGTGTGCGCGCGCGCAGCGCCATCCAGAGCGTGAACGCATCGCCGACCGCAACGATCGCCGCGTACCCCCGCAGGTTGCGAAGGAAGCGCCACTGCGCCAGCGTCAGTCGAAGCAACCCGGCGCGCAGGTCGCGCAGGAGATTCGCGACGCTGCCCATGGCGATCAAACCGCCGCTCGGCATGCTCTCGCGCGGTCCGACCTCGCGCACGAACTGCGACGGCACATCGCCGACGAGCGCGAGATGATCGCTCTCGATCGTCGGGCATGCGAGCGCGCAGCTCGGCAGCGATGCGATCGGTAATTGCGGCTTCGCCGTGGCCGTTGCTCACGAACAGCACGCGCGTCATGGCGTGCCCAGGAGCGGAAGCAAGTCGAAGCGCGAGATCGTGAAGCGCCTGCGGCCCGCGTCGTAATCGAGTTCCGTGCGCGAGACATACCGTCCGTACGGTCCGGCGTGAACGATCGGCACGTCGCCCGAGTAGTCCGGCTCGAAAAGCGTATCGTGACTGTGGCCTCCGAGGATGAGGTCGATCCGCGGCACCGCCGCTGCGAGCGCTCGATCCAAGCGCAGCCCGACGTGCGAGAGAACGATCAGTGCGTCGCCCTCCGGCACGCTTTGGGCGTACGGCTCGATCGCTTCCTCCGGCGAGAGGAAGCGCCAGCCGAAGAGGCGTTCCCAACGGCTGCCGACAGGATACTGCATGATGAGAAGGCCCAAGACGTGCACGCGCGGAGCATCGATCTCATCTCCGGCCCGCAGAACGAGCGACGGCACGAAGGGAAGCGTCCTTCCTTTCACGTCGATCAAGTTGGTGCAGACGAGCGCGTGATGCATCTGCCGTGCCCGCGCTGCGAGCAGCGCAAAGAGGTAGTGGAACTCGCGATTTCCGATCGCCTGTGCGTCGTAGCCGGCGCGGTCCATCTCCGCGATGATCGGCTCGCGGCGATGATACACCGTTTGGCTTCCGCGTAGCGAGTCGCCGCAGTCGAGGAGGAGCCCGGGGCGCTGCGTGCGCAGCTCCCGCAACCGGTGCGCGAAGCCGCGATGGTCGTGCAGATCCGAGGTATGATAGCAGCGGATCATGCCGCGCTCCCCGCAGCCAGCTGCACGGCGTATGCTGCGCATCGGTCGAGCGCTCCCGGCTCGCCGAGTGCTTCGCGCAACGCCGCGAACTGCGATCGCCGGCGCGCCGGGTCCTCGAGCAGATCGCCCATCGCCCTCGCAAGCCGCTCCGGCGTCGCGTCGCCTTGCAGATACTCCGGCACGATCTCCTCGCCCGCAACCAGGTTCGGCAACGTGATGAAGCGACCGCCGACGATGCGCCGCTGCATGCGCCGGCCGTACCAGACGACGCTCGGGGCGACGACGTACAGGGCGATCGCGGGAACGCCGAGGAGCACCGCTTCGAGTACGGCCGTTCCCGAAGCGACCCAGGTTGCATCCGCATCGGCAAGCGCCGCGCGCACGCCGATCTCGACGCGCACGTCCCGCGCCCCAAGCGCCGCGGCGGCGCGGCGCAAGCCCTGCTGCGCGCCGGCGTTCGCTGCCCCGAGCACCGCTCGTAGATGCGGCCGGGTGCGCCGCAGCTCCTCGAGCGCGCGCAGCAACACCGGAACGTGTCTGTGCAACTCGCCGGCACGGCTTCCGGGGAGCAATGCGACGCTGCCCCCGTCGCGCGGCGGCACCGGTCGCGGCGGGCGTTGGTGATATTCGTCGAGCAGCGGATGCCCGAAGTACTGAATCGGCAATCCGTGCTCGCGATAGAACGCTTCCTGGTGGGCGAACGCGGTGACGGGGTTCGTCCAGCGGCTCACCGCGCGCGCGGTGTCCTCGCTGTCGAGCCAAGCTCCCGGCGGAAAAAGGTCGAGAATCGGACCGGCATAATGCAGCCGCTCGCGCAGCGTCTTCGCGAGCCGCACGTTGAAGACGCCGAAATCGACGAGGACGACGAGGTCGGGCTTGCTACGCGCGATGTGGAGTGCCGTCTGCCACATCTGCACGAGCAGTTTCGGGATGCGCGGAATTGCGGCCAGAGGCCCCATGCTGGCCCAACCGGTGTGATCTCGCCAGAGGGCGACGCCTTCGTCCAGCATGCGCTGCGCACCGATGCCCTCGAAGCGTGCCTCAGGGTCGCGCGCGCGGATCGCGCGTGCCAGCAGAACGGCGTTCAGTTCCCCCGACGCTTCGCCTGTCGACAAGAAGTATCGCACACTACTTCAATATTCCGCGTTGCGACGGCGCTTCGAGGAAGGCGATGACTTCGCGGCCCCGTTTCGTCGTGACGCTTTCCTTCATCGCCTCGACTGCGCGCGACACGTTCATCTTGGGATCGTAGAGCAGCTTGTAGAAGCGTTTGATCTCGTTGCGTTCCTCGGCCGAGAACCCGGCCCGCCGAAGACCGACGCTGTTGACCCCGTACGGCTTTGCCGGATTCCCCTCGACGAGAAAGAACGGCGGGAGGTCCTTGTTGATCTTGCTCATGCCGCCGACCATCGCATAGCGCCCGATGCGCGTGAACTGATGAACGCCGGCCATGCCGCCGAGGAGCGCGTAGTCACCGATCTCGACGTGGCCTGCAAGTTGCGCGAGGTTGCTCATCGTGACGCCGTTTCCGAGGATGCAGTTGTGCGCGATGTGCACGTAGGCGAGCAGAAGGCAGTCGTCGCCGACGGCCGTCACTTCGTCTTCTCCGGTGGCTCGCTGAATCGACACGTATTCGCGAAGAACCGTTCGATCGCCGACACGCGTGTAGGCGCGCTCGCCGGCATATTTGCGGTCCTGCGACGCGGCACCGATCGTGGCGAAAGGATAGACGACGCACCCCGAACCGATCTCCGTCCAACCGTTGACGATGACGTGCGCTTGTAAGACCGTGCCCGCTCCGATCGAAACGTTCTCGCCGACGATGCAGTACGGTCCGATCTCGGCGCCCTCCTCGATCGTCGCGCTCGGGTGAACGATCGCCGTCGGGTGAATCACGAACGGAGCACCGACGCGTCGACGCCGATCATGCGATCGTTGGAATTGATCGAGAACATCAACTCCGCGATGCAGGCAATTTGGCCGTCGACCTTAGCCTCCGCTTTGACCCACCCGATGTTTCGTTTATGGCGCAACATCCGGATCTCCATGTCGAGCCGGTCCCCGGGAATGACGATGCGCCGAAACTTTGCGTTGTCGATGCCGACGAGGTAAGGGATCTTGCGCGAAAACTCACCGCGGCGCAGGACGACGGCACCGCCCAGCTGCGCCAACGCCTCGATCTGATAGACGCCCGGAAGCACCGGATATCCCGGAAAGTGACCGAGGAACACCGGCTCGTTGAACGTGACGTTCTTGTACCCGCGCACGTAGACCATCGGCTCGAGTTCCGTGATGCGGTCGACGAGTAGCATCGGGTAGCGGTGCGGCAGGATCTCCATGATCTGCCGAATGTCCATGTGGGCCATCGTCGCTCCTCAGGCGCTCCCCGCCGAAAGTGCCGCCAGGTACGCGGAGCGCAGAGCCAGCATCGCGCGCGCGTGCAGCTCGTGACCGCTCTTGACGGCGATGACATCGCACCGCAACGCGAACCCCGCAAGCGCCAGATCCCCGAGCAGATCGAGGACCTTATGCCGCACGACCTCATCGGGCCAACGCAACGGCTGCATCGGCCCTTCGGGAGCAAATACCAGGGCGTTTTCGAGGCTCCCGCCCTGCGCGAGGCCGCGCACGCGTAGCGCCTCGATTTCGTGCAGGTAGGCGAAGGTGCGGGCCGGCGCAATCTCAGCACGGTACAGTTCCGGGTTCACCACGCGATCGAAGTACTGGACACCGATCGGCGCCGGAAAGTCCGCTAAGAACCGCACGCGCAGACGCTCGCTCGGCAGCAAGATCAACGCGCGATCGCGTTCGCGCATCTCGAATGGTTCCCTGAGTTCGAGCGTCGCGCAGGGGTGATGCTGCGTTTCGAGGCCGGTGGAGGCGATTGCGTCCGCAAAGGCCTTGGCGCTGCCGTCGACGATCGGAATCTCCGGTCCGGTGACGGCCAGCTCCGCGTTCGTGACGCTCAGCCCGACGAGCGCGGAAAGCACGTGCTCGACCGTCGAAACGGTGCGATCCCCGAGTCCGACGATCGTTGCGCGCTCGGTGCCGACGACATGTTCCGCCGTCGCCGGAATGTGCACGCCGTCGATCAGAAACTGCAAACCAAAATCCGGCGGCGCGGGCCGAATCTCAACGCGCGCATCGGCGCCCGTGTGTAAACCGACGCCGTCAAAACGAACAGCGCTCCGTAACGTCGTCTGCGTCACTTACGGGACCTCAGTCCGAGCGCTCTCGCTCCAGCGCTTCCACACGAGCGATGAGCTTTGGGCAGCCTCCGGAGCATGACCTCCGTCTTGAGATGCTCGCGATGCTCCCGCCCCGGCATTCCCGAGAGCATCGTGCCGTCGGGCACGTCGCCCCAGACGCCGGTCTGACCCGCAATCGTCACCCCGGAACCGACCGTGATATGACCCTTGAATCCGACTTGACCGCCAACTTTGACGTAGTCGCCGACGACCGTCGAGCCGGCAAGCCCGGTCAACGCCGCAAATGCGCAATGACGACCGATGCGGCAGTTGTGGCCGATCTGCACGAGGTTGTCGATCTTCGTGCCGGCACCGATGCGCGTGCTTCCCGTCTGCGCGCGATCGACGCACGTGTTTGCTCCGATTTCGACGTCGTCGTCGAGCACGACGTTACCGGTTTGTGGAATTCGTTCCAAGCGTCCGTCCGCAAACGCCCAACCGAAGCCTTCGCTGCCGATGACGCAGCCGGAGTACAGCACGACGCGCTTCCCGATCACGCAACCTTCCATCACGCTCGCCCGCGGATGGAGCCAGGTCTGCTCGCCGACGACGGCGCCGGCGCCGACGTACGCGCTGACGCCGACGACGCAGCCCGCACCGAGCCGCGCGCCGGCGCCCACGTACGAGTGGGCGTCCAAATACACGTCGTCGGGAAGCCGCGCGCCGGATTCGACGACGGACGTTGGATGGCGGAAGGGGCCCCGAGGACGCGGGGGGCGCAGCGCTTGCAACAGCGCCGCGAGTGCGGCACGCGCGTTGTCGACGACGATCAACGGCTTGGGGCTGCGTTCCGGTCGCTCGATCGCGGAATCGACGAGCACGGCCGCGGCTTTACTGCGAAGCGCCGCTGCGAAGTACCGCTGGTCGACGGCGAACGTCAGCGTATCGCTTTCTGCTTCGTCGACCGCGGCGATGCGCTCGATCGCCGTTCCAGCGTCGCCGACGACCCGACCGCCGACGCGCTTCGCGAGTTCGCCGACGCTGCCCAGCACGATGTAGCCGCTACGTCGAAGTCGGAGCCGGCGTCGCACGCTCCACGATATTCAAAATCTTCTCGACGTCGGGCGTGATATCGATGCCGCCGTACCCGACGCCTTGGCGCGTCAGGACGAGCTTGAGCCCACGCTGACGCGCGACTTGCGCCGCTGCGCTCTGAACTTCCGCGGTCAGCTGTTGCGTGATCTTCGCGTAGCGGACTTGCAGTTGCTGCGCCTCGCTTTGCTTTTGCGCGTTGCTCGCGCGGCTCTGCGCGATCGTCTGCTCTTGCATCATCAACTGCGCCTGGTAGCCTTGATATTGCGACCAGTTCGCAACGATGCGCGAGGTGTCGACGAGGCCGACGGGGCTCGAGGGGGCGCAGCCCGCGAGCAGCGCCGCGAGAAGGCCGATGAGGATCGTTATCTTATTCACTCGTGTTCGCTTTCGATGTCATTGATGAGTTCGTTTGTCATGTCGTAACCGCCGGCGGACGCCGTTACGTCGGAAAAGACCACCTTGAAGCCCTGTTCTTTTGCGATACGCTCCGCCTCACGCTGAATGTGGCTCACGATTTGACCGTAGAGCGCCTGACGCTGCCCTTGCAGCAGCGTCGTTTCCTGTGACGCCGCGTTGTTGGCGGCCGCGTCCGCGCCGTGCAGTGCCGCGTCCTGTGCGATCAGCGCGTCGCGCGTCTCGGCGTACTCCGCCAGCACGCTCTGCACGTCGTTCTGATACTGCTGCTGGAACTGTTGTTCGATCGCTCGAATCTTTGCCTGCGTCGCCGGAGCGATAGACGCGGTCGGCGCCGGCGCGAGACTCCGCAACTGCGCGCCCACGGCATTGCGGCGCCCGACGAGCTTTGCCTGTGTCTCGCTTTGGATCTGCGAGAGCTGCGCTCGGACCGCGGCATTCGTCTGTGCCATCACCTGCGCGCGGTAGGCGGCGAAAGCCCGCTGATCGGCCGCACGCTGCGCGGAGAGGATCGCGGTTTCGCGATTATTGATCTGGCTCAGCTCCGACTGCAGCTGGCGGCGGGTTGCGTCGTCGAGTGCGAGCATCGAGAGTTTCGTCTGGATCGCTAGCCGTTTCGCCGCATCTTGTTGCGATAGGCGTAGCGAGAGGTCGGTTTCCGTTTGTTGTTCCTGCGATGCCTTCGCTTGCAGCTTTTGGGTCGCTTCGCTCTGCATCTGTCGCACGAGGCTACCCGCCGTGCTGTTGCTCTCCTGCACCACGCTCTGCTGATAGGCCATGTAATCGCGTCCCGCCTGGACTTGCGCAGCTTGCATTTGCTGCGTCGACACCTGCCCCATGGCGGCGGCGACGTCGGAGCCCCGCACGCCCGCCGCGGTAAGCGCTGCCGACACCGCCGCGCGCTCCCGTGCCGCGTACTCCTGCTGCGTCTGGGTCACGATGCGCTGCGTCCGCTGTCCCGCCGCGGTGATCTCCGCTCGAAGCCGCACGTCTTCTTGCGCGATCTCTACGGCGCTGTGCGGAACGCGTGGTCCCGCCGCCTGCAGGCCGACCATCGCGATGGCGTCGTCGATGTGCGAGAGCTGCGAATAGAGCGGATCGTGCGGCACGACGGCGTCCATGCGGACATAGGCGATACCTCGGATGCCCGGCGAGTTCACGTCGAGCCGACTGCAGCCCGACAATGACGCGCCGGCGGCGCAGAGTGCGATCAACGCCGCGACCTTACTTGAGCGCATTCTGGACATCCGTCGTGATGTCCGTGCCCCCGTACAGAATGTCCGCATGATCGATGACCAGGAGAAGGCCCCGGTGCCGCGCCATTTGCGCGGTCACGTCTTGCACGTGCTGGAACAGGGGTTTGAGGACTTGGTCCTGCTTATCGCTCATCGCCTTGTTGTAAGCCTGGGCGATCTGCTGCTTCTGCGCGTCCGATGTCGCGTGGATGAACTGCTGCGCGTATATGCGCCGCTCTTGCTCCGCAAACGCCGCCATTTGGTCGCTGGCCGCTTTCACTTGCGGCGAATTCTCGAGTGCCGATTGATCCACATAGCCGATCTCGGAGGGTGGGGGCGCCGTGCCGAGCGGAAGGATGGCCTGCGAGTTCTGCAACAAGCGCAGCACTTGCTGGGTAATGTCCTGGCCGCCGTAGATGATGATCCGCTTGTCCACGATGACCGAAAGGTTCCTCGAAGAAGCAACGGATGCGATCGCGAGTTGCGCGCGCATGAAAGCCGGCCCGGCTAGCGTGCGCTGCTCGTCGCTGAATCGTTGCTGAAACTGCGCGCCGACGCGTTGCCGGTCCGCGGGCGTACGCGCGGCGCGCATTGCGGACGCGAACTGCCGGTCGAGCTGCGCCTTGAAGGCGGCAAGCTGCTGGTTTACCCGCACGAATGCCGGCAGCGCCGCAAGCGCCGATTGATCCAGATATCCGATGTCGGTAAGGTCGGTCGCCGTCGCCGCAGGCGCAATCGCGGTCGTCAATAACGCCGCAACAAGAAGAGTCGGAAAAAAGCGTTTCTTCATTATCGTTCCCAATGTGAGAAGTAGTTTACCTAGAAGCTCTGGCCGATGCCGAAGCTCGTATGGAACCCGTTGTAGCCTCGTGCGAAGTCGACACGCACGGTGTGCAATCCCAGCTGCGGGACGTCGAAGCGCAAGCCCGCGCCGATGTCGCCCAGATAGGTCCATTGCGCCGGATAGCCGGTGATTCGGTTGGTATACGGATCGAGCAGCGGCTGAGCGCCGCGGATATGATAGTCTAGTTCGTCGACGAACACGGCAATCGTCATCTGCCCACTCGCCAAAACCGGTTGCCGGAACTCGATTTGACCGAGCAGTGCGTCGGTTCCGTAGAACACCTGATTGTAGCCGCGCATCTGTTGATCCGAAAACGTGAAGAGCGAACTTGGCGGAATAACGCCGGTCGAAATGTCTCCGACGAAATGCACGCCGAGCGTGGAAGAGCGCAACACGGGGAAGAACTTCGCGAGGTCGAGCGTCGACTGCGTGTAGCTGAAGTTCGACCCGATCGAAGGGTTGGAGATCGAATCGTTCAGCGATGCATTGATGCCGCGACGCGGGTTGTACGGATCGTCGATCGTGACGAGCCGAGCTCCGAACGTCAAAAGATCGAGCCGATACGGGAGGCCCGTATTAACGTTTGCGATCGAGCTAGCGGCGATGCCGAAGGAACCGTTGGCGGACCCCAAACCGGAGTTCAACGGGCTCGGGGTCGGGCCGATAAAGATGTTGGGCTGATTCGCTTCGAAATAGTACGGTGACGGAACCGTCGTGTCGTAACGGATGATCTCGCTCGTCGCGCCGACCAATACTTGCGTGTAGTCGCTCAGGCGGCGCCCGAGCTGCGCCGTGACGCCGGTGGAGTCGGACACGCTCGTTGCGACGGCGTTCGAGACTTGCGTGGCGCTCGAGCTGGAGTAGAGCGTCACGGGAATCGGCACCGGCGTTCCTCCGACCGACGGAATGCTGGGAATCGACGACGATGACGTGACTTGGTAAATAGGATAGTAATACGTCGTGCCGCTTGTAAAGATGCTGCCGGTGAGACTATATTTCTGCGACTGCGGGGTGTTGCCCAAGTAGGGGACCGTCCCCTGAATCTGCGCCAGATGGGTCCGCGAGCCATCTTCGAACTGAATCGAGAGACCGTTGCCCGTGCCGTGCAGGTTGTTGTCGGAGAGCCCGAGCGTGCCGTACAGCCCTTGGCCGGTCAGGCCACCGGAGTAGCCGAAGCCGACCGACGCCGACGCCGTTCGCTGCTCGGTAACGTGCCAAACGAGCGTGACGTCCTGCGGCTTCTTCGGATCGGGTCCCGGCTTGATGTCCGGCTCGACCTTCGAGAAGATAGCTGCGTCTGGTTGAGTCGTTCGTAATCCGACTTGATCGCGTCGGTGTTCAGGACCATGCCGGGCACGACGCGCAGGTCGCGGCGGATCACTTGATCCTTCGTGCGAGTGTTGCCGGTGATCTCGACGACTGCGACGCGCACGACGTAGATGTCGTACTTGACGTCGGCCGTGCCGGCTCTCAGATCGATCGACGAGGGATCGATGCCGCCCTCGAAGTTTCCGAGTTCGAGATGGAACTTGTCCTCGTACAGGTTCTTGAGCGCCTTGACGTCGGTGTCACGAAGGTCGTCCGAATAGTCGCACGCCGGGCTTGAGGGTGAGAACGGACAAAATGAGAGTCGGGGGGAGCAGCGGATCGCCGCCGATGTAGATGTGCCTGAACGTCAAGCCTTCTTGGATTTGAAGCGTGAGCGCGCCATTGGATGGGTCGAGATTGATGTCCTTGACGTGCGTCGGCACTTGGCCGCCGTAGCCGATACGCTCGTAGTAGTTATTGATCTTGAGCACGTCTTGAGCGGAACGTGTTCGTGTTGAAGACCTGTCCGACCGAGAGATCCATCAGCGCCAGCAGCGTGTCGCTCGGCACCTTCTGGTTTCCGGTGAAGATGATCTTCGTGATGACCGGGTTCTCGACCACGCGGTACGTGATCGCGACGCCGCCGGGGCGCTGGCGGACCAGCGGCGGCGCGATGTCGCGCGAAGTAGCCGAGCGCGTTGATGCGCGCAGGTCGTCCTGCACGACCTTCGGATCGTACGGTTGTCCGGGACGTGCCTGCACGACCGCCATGATCGTCGCCGTCGGCACGTGGAGGTTTCCGGTCTACGTCGACCGAGACGATCCTGGGCACGGAGGAAGGTCGCGCCGTCGATGGGGCGAGGATCACGAGCGCTACCGCAACGGCAAGCACACCGCCCACCAACCGAGACGGGGTGAGCCGAGTGCGCCGAGGGTCATAGGTCATGCAGGCGTCGTTACCTCTAATAGAGCGTTCCGGGTCATCTATGGAAATGGGCACGCGCGCATACGCGCGTGATCGCGGTCCGCGTCGCCGGGTGTTCGCGGCGCGCAAGCCGGCTCCTTGCGGCGGCGGCGCTCTGGGGATTCCCTGAGACGAGGGGCCTCTGCCGCAACGTCGGCTTCACTTGAAGAAGTGCTGGAAGGTAAAGCTAAAGCCGCTCTGCCCTTCGAGCGGTTGGCCGAGCAGCACGGGGCCGAATTCCGTGCCCGGCGTTTCAAAAAGCCGCAATTGCCCCGTTTGATAGAAAAACGAGATCGAGGCCGCGTCCAGCGCATCCGGCGCAACTTGAATGCCGAACGACTGGCGATTCGGCAAACCGAACGTCGACGAGTAAATCGCGCTGACCGTCTTCCCCAACACGCGCCGCACGGAGATGCCGATGTTTCCGAAATAGCCGAGCGTCAGGTTGACGTCGCTCACGCCCAGCGTTTCGCCGAGCACGTTTTCGATCGGAGCGAGCAATCCCGATGCGAACTGTGCGTTGAGGATGCTGAATGCCTCCTGGCTGACCGTGAGCGTGCCGTTTCGCTGCACGAAGACGCCGCCCGGAACGGGCGCGTTGTTCACCGCCACCGCCGCACCGCCGGGAATCTGCACCTCGTACGGATTGAACTGAATGCCGCTGATGAAGCCGCCGAAGGGCGCAAGCAGCGCGATAATCTGATCTCTCGTGTAGCCCGGAGGATCTGACGCATAATCCACCTTGAGATTGTCGACCGGCCCGGAAACGATAATCGTGATCTGCGCCGATCCGAACGGGTTGCGCGCGATGTCGGGATCGGGATTCACGACGTTGGCAGTCGCAACGGCACTCAGCGTCGGAACGATGCCGTCTGAAGGCGTGAAATTCACAGTCGCTTGAAGCACGCGGAACGAACGATCGAAATACGTGAGCGTTCCTCCGGTCGAAACAAAGCGGCCGTCGAGCGTCGGCGCAGCGAAGGTGCCGCCGAGTATTGCGCTGCCGCTTCCTCCGATGTCGAGCCCCGCGCCGTAGCCGGAACCGCGCACGCGCACGTTCGGCCCCGCTTGCACTTTCAAGTCGAAGGCAATCGGCCAAGAAGGCCCGCCGGCTCCGCCGCTCGTGGCCGAGCTGACGAATGCGGCGAACGGAATCGTGGCGTTCGTAATCGTCGCGCTGCCGGAGAGCAACGCATCGCCGGTCGTGCGCGTGAGCTTGAAGGTGCCGTCGATCGTTGCGCTCCCATACGTCGGCGAGTTAAATTGTGCACCGTGTGCGACCAGCGTGCCGTCGAAACTCGGTCCGGCGGTACCCGAAAGCTCGGCGCGGCCGGAAAGCGTCGCGTTTCCCGAGCCGAGGTTCGCGCTGACGTGCTCGACCGCGATCGACGAACCCCGAAACGTGAGCGTGCCTTGCGCCGCCGAAATCGGCGCCAGGTCGAAGTCGCTCTTGTAGGCACCCTTTGCGAGCGTCACGCTTCCCGACATTCGGGGACTTTCTACGGAGCCTACGATCGATGCATGCGCTCCGATCAAACCGCCCAACTCCGTGTTGTGACCGAAGAGCGCATCGAAGACCGACGCGTCGACGTCGGTCGCATCGAGCGTAAAACTCACCGGCGTGTTCCGCGGCAGGCCGAACGGGCGAAGCCGGATGGGCAAGTCGCCCGCGAGCGTCGCGGTGCCGTGCGTGAAGGTCGCGCCGGCGTTGCGTAGCTCCAGGCGGTCGCCGGCAAGCCGAACGCCGCCGAAAAGCGTCGCGATCGGCACGCCGACGACGTGCACGTTTTGCGCGCTGAACGACGCGTCGAGCACGGGCGTCGCCAGAGCTCCGGAGAGATGGACGCTTCCCTGGAACGCGCCGCTGACCGGAACGTGCACTTTCGTGAGGTTCGCAAGGAAGCCCGGGAGGTCGTCCGTCGCGGCCTCGACGTGAAGATCGATCGGATCGCTGCGCCGCAAGCCCACGCTTCCGCTTGCGTGCGCGGTGACGCCGGGGCCCTGCAACTCGGCATGTTCGATCTCCAGCCGCCGACCTTGCGAGCCGAACGCGACATCGAATGCATCGATCGGGAAGTGCCCGAGGGTTCCGTTGCGCAGTTGCGCCGTGCCTTGCAGCCGCAGCGCGGGATAGGTCCCGATCATGGTCGCGCTCCCGAAGGCGCGCCCGGTGATCGGAACTTCCGGAAATCCGACGGCCGCGACCCAAAGGCCGAGGTCGAGGTCTTGCACGGACGCCTTCAGCCGATATCGCGAATGCTCGACCGTCGATTGCCACCGCGCTCCCGCTGAAAGCGCGACCGATCCTTGCGCGCGGAGCAGACCCTCGGAGCCGCCGACGGCGAGGCTGCCGGTGACCAGATTGCGCCGGCTCGACCAGATGGCGCGGGTGTCGCCGATCGGTAGGCTTCGAAACCGAAAGCCGCGCACGTCGACGTTGCCCGCCGTCGTAAGCCGGGAACCGGCGGAGAGCAAGGAGAGCGCGATCGCACCTTCCCCCGCAAGGGTGTCCCCGGTATCGAAGAAGTTATTGAAGTCCGAAAGCGTCGCGGAGTTTGCACGCAGCTCCACGGAATTCTCATCGCGTTGCGCGACCGCGTCGAAACCTGCGCGCGTGCTGCCGACGAGCACGCTTCCGTCGCGCGCGCTGACGCCGGCCGCATCGGCCGCGATTTCTGCGCTGCCGTCCAGGAACGGCAATCCGTTGACGCTTCCGGCGGGCACGCCGACCACGCCGTCGACGCTCGGGAAATTGCCCGCGCCCTCGATCGCGAGATTCGCTTCGAACGTACCTTGCATCGCATACGACGGAACGCGCATGGTGTGCAAGGCCGACCCGATGTCGGCCGCTGGGATCGCGGCATGCAAATCGTATACGGGTGTGCCGGAGCCGACGCCGGCGATCGAACCATTCGCGAACCCGCTGATGCCCGCGAGGCTGGCCACGGCATGGTCGAAGGCAACTCGTCCGTCGGCGAAGTCCACGCCGGAGCTTCCGTCAAGCGTATAACCCTGCACCCGTCCGCCCGCGATGCTCACGCCGCCGGCGAATGAGGGCAGGGCGGCCCCCGCCGCGATCGCGCCCGTTGCGGCGAGATCTCCCGCTTCGAGCGGGAGGCCGATGCCGCGTAAAGACGACGCGTTCAAGTCGCGCGCGACGAAGGCCAGCGCGTCGGCTTGCCCCACCGCTTTCGAAGGCGGCGAGAAGCGATAGCTGCCGGCGGCAACCACGTCGCCGCCCGCCGCGCGAACGTGGGCCGCGTAGACGCGCACTTCGCCGTTCCCGACCACGAGCGTTCCGTCGGCCTGCGAGACAGGGATGCCGTCGACCGACGCCCCATCCATGCGCAGGCCACTCGCCTGAACGAGAATTCCTTGCGGCTCGATGCCGATCGCAACGCCGCCGTGAACGCCGCCGTGCGCCGCGACGCCGGAGAGCACCGGGCGAAGCGCGTCGAGCGTTCCATCGAAGCGACCGCGCGCGAGGATCGTCGAACTGGTGAAAGTTCCGGCTCCCGTGAATCGCCCCCAGGGGCCGGTCGCCGCGATGCCCGAGATTGCCGAGCGCGCCATCGTGCCGTCGAAACTTGCCACCAGCGACGTGAACGGAACCGCGGCGATCGTGGTTTTCCCCGCGGCGACGCTCCCGGCGATGGCAAATGAGTGCGCGCTGCCGCCGCCGACGATCCCGATGCTGCGCACGTCACCGGTGATCGGAGGCATCTGCGGTAGCGTGACGCCCGGCAGAACGCCGCTCGCGGCTCCGCTGCCGTTCATCGAAAGATCGCTCGCGCCGGCCCAGAACGCGCTCGTTCCGTCGGGGCGATCGAGTCGAAAGCCGCCGTCGAGTTCGCCTCGCCCCGATCGCATCCAAAACGGCGCGACGTTCGCGGTTCCATTCGGCTCGAAATCGAAGAGCGCCGCAGCCCGATCCACGCCGCGTTGCGCAACCAGTCCGCCGGCGACGTGCAGCAGCAGATCGTTGCCGTCGACCGCGGCATCGCCGACGAGCGGCTCGGAGCCGAGCAGCTCGCCGGCGTAGGGCAACCGGTTCGCGGGCGCCGTGAAACGCAAGAGCATCCGTTCGTGAATGTGGTCGCCCAGCTCCAGCGTCCCGCGCCCGACCGTTTCGATGCCGCCGTAGCGCACTCGCAGCGGCGAAAGCGCAAGGATGTCGTGATAGTATTGGATGCCGGCGCGCATCCGATCGAAAGGCATGCCTCGATACATGACGCGCGGCGACGTCGCGTGCGCGACGACGATCGGATCTCCGAGTGAGCCCTCCACGAGAATGCCCATCGAAAGCGGGCCGGCGATCGGCTGACCCAGTGAGAATCTGAACGCGTTGCGTAGCCGCGCCATGTCGGCGTTTCCGGTGACGCCGATCCGAATCTGGGCATGGGAGAAATCATAGATTGCGCCTTCGGCTTGCAACGGAATGCCGACGAGCGTTGCGTGCAAGTCCTGCACGAAGAACGTCTCGTCGAAAAGGCCGAGCCTGCAGCGAATGTTTTCGACCGGATGGATGAGACCGATGAGCTTGAGGCTTCCTCCGGTGAGGCCGAAGCCCAGTGATGCGTGATAGTCGAAAGCACCGTCGGGTCTCGTCCCGATCGCGAAGACGCGCGCGTCGAAGTCGGTTGCTCTGCCGCCGAGAACCTCTACGCTTTTCGAATCGATGAGGAAGTTCGCCAGCGACTGCACCGGAAAGACGCTCGCCGTCATGTGGTGCACCGCGTAACCGCGTGGAACATCGATCGTGCCCACGATCGCGAACGGCTCCGCAGAACGTTCCACGAACGCGCCGCGAACCGCGTAATGCGTGCGGCCCACGGAGTCGATCGTGCCCGCTGCGTTGATGCCGCGCAAGCCGAGCGGCGGTTCGTGCGCACCGATCTCGTCTTCCAGCCGAACCGAGCCGTTCGCGTCGCTCACGCGCACGAAGAATCGCAAGGGCACCGGATTGCGCGTAGGGAGTTCGGGCAGTCTCGGTCCGGTCTTGGGCAGCGGCAGATCGTAACTACCGTCGGCGCGCTTGACGATCGAAATCGTCGGATGGTCGATCGCAATGCCGACCAACCCGAACCTGTGCGCGCTCCCGGGCAGCAGGTCGCGCAGCGAATACCACACGTCGATGCGCCGCGCTTCCATCACCGGCTCGCCGCGCTGCGAGATATTCAGCCCGATCAGCGCGGCGTGGGATAGCCCGATCCGCTGGTCCGTAAGCGTGACGTCATCGCCGATTGCAAGAGCAACGGCGTGAGTGAAAACGAATCGCACGACCTCATGGCGCCGAGCGACGAGGACTCCGAGGACGAGGATTGCCGCCAGAGCGACCAAGATGCGCTTCCGCACGCTAGAGAGTATACCCGACGCCTCCACCCCATGCCCTGGCCCGCCCCTGAGAAGGGCCGGGCCGCGGTTACAGGTCCAGGTTCTTGACGCTCTTGGCGTACTCGAAGATGTACTGCTTGCGCGGCTCGACCTTGTCGCCCATGAGATCGGTGAAGATCTGCTCCGCCTCGACCGCGTCCTCGACGGTGATCTGCTTGAGGCGCCGGTTGCCGACTTCCATCGTCGTCTCGCGCCAGCTGCTCGGCGTCCATCTCGCCCAGTCCCTTGTACTGCTGGACGACGAAATCTTTGCCGTCGTCGCCGACGATCGACTTGAGCTCGGCTTCGCTGAACGCCCACCACTGCTTCTTGCCCTTGCGAATTCCGTAGAGCGGCGGCTGCGCGATGAAGACGTGGCCTTCCTCGACCAGCGGCCGCATCTGCCGGTAGAAGAACGTCAGCAGCAGCGTGCGGATGTGCGAGCCGTCGACGTCGGCGTCGGTCATGATGATGATCTTGTGATAGCGCAGCTTCTCCACATTGAACTCGTCGCCGAAGCCGGTCCCGAGCGCCGTGATCATCGTGCGGATCTCTTCGTTGGAGAGCACCTTGTCGAGACGCGCCTTCTCGACGTTGAGAATCTTGCCGCGCAGCGGCAAGAATCGCTTGCGTGTTCGGATCGCGGCCGCCCTTGGCGGTGCCGCCGGCCGAATCGCCCTCGACCAGGAAGAGCTCGCTCTCGCGCGGATCGGTGTTCTTGCAGTCGACGAGCTTGCCGGGCAGGCCCGAGCCCTCGAGCGCGTTCTTGCGGCGCGAGAGATCGCGCGCTTTCTTCGCGGCATCGCGCGCGCGCTGCGCCTGCATGCACTTGTCGACGATCGCGCGCGCGTAGCTTGGGATTCTCCTCGAAGAAGAACTCGAGGCGTTCGTTGACGAGGCCGTAGACGATGCTGCGGACCCTCGCGTTGCCGAGCTTCGTCTTCGTCTGCCCTTCGAACTGCGGATCTTGCAGCTTCACCGAGACGACGGCGGTGAGGCCTTCCATGATGTCGTCGGTCGAGAGCGAGTTGTCGGCTTCTTTGAGCATGCCGCGCTTGCGCGCGTAGCCGTTGACGGCGTTGGTCACGGCCTGCCGAAAGCCCTGGAGGTGCATGCCGCCTTCGATCGTGTTGATGTTGTTGGCGTACGAGAAGATCTGCTCGGTGTAGGTGTCGGTATACTGCATCGCGACTTCGACGTCGACGCCGTCGCGCTCGGCGTGCGTCGAGATGATCGGGTGCAGCGGATCCTTCTTCTCGTTGAGCCACTCGACGAACGAGACGATGCCGCCGTCGAACTTGTACGTGCGCTCGCGCGGCTGCTTCGCCGCGCTCGTCGCGCAGCGTGATCGAGAGCCCGCGGTTGAGGAACGCCAGCTCGCGCAGGCGCTTCTGCAGAATGTCCCAGTGAAACTCGGTCACCTCGAAGACTCGGGGTCGGGCTTGAACCACTGCAGCGTTCCGGTTCCTTCGGTCTTGCCGATCTTCTTGAGCTTCTGCACGGTGACGCCGCGCTCGAACTTCATCTCGCCAGACGAAGCCGTCGCGCTTGACGCGCGTCATCATCCACTTCGGAGAGCGCGTTGACGACCGAGATGCCGACGCCGTGCAGACCGCCCGAAACCTTGTAGCCGCCTTTGCCGAACTTCGCCGCCGGCGTGCAGCATCGTCATCACGACCTCGACGGCCGGAAGCTTCTCTTCGGCGTGGATGTCGATCGGGAATGCCGCGGCCGTCGTCTTCGACCGAGCAGCGAGCGTCCTTGTGCAGCATGACTGCGCACGTTGCGTCGCGTATCCGGCCAGCGCCTCGTCGACGGCGTTGTCGACGGCCTCGTAGACGAGCTGATGCAACCCGCGCTCGGCGGTGTTGCCGATGTACATGCCCGGGCGCTTGCGCACGGCCTCGAGCCCGCGCAAGACCTCGATCTGTTCGCCGGTGTAGTTAGTTGACATTCGCTTATACCCGTTTCCGATCCATAGAGCAGTTCGTGCAGCTCGTCGCCGAGCAGATCGCGCACCGTCGCGGGTGCGATGCGCTCGGGTGCGAGACTCGCTCTTCACGATCACGTACGAACTCGCGATCAAGCCGCTCGCGCCCGTCGCGCGAGAGACGCTTGCGCCTGCGAGCGCGCACGAGCACTTCCCACCAGCGCGCAAGCAGGCGGCGCGCGGATCGCCTCGTACTCCTGCCGGCTGAGCGTCCTCGACGAGGGCAGCGGTTCCGGCGTACCCGAGCCACGGAGCCTCGAAGAGCAGCCGCGCGACGTAGCCGCTCCCGCTCCTGCTCGGCGCGGCCGCACAGGCCGTGCAGAGCGCGCCGGAGTCGGGCGCGACGAGGGCTCGCGCAGCCGGCGCATTCCTTCCACCCCGCGCCCGATTTTGCCCGCCGCGCGCGCTCGACGTCCTCGCGAAAGCGCGCCAGCGCATCGTCCAGCGAGGATGCCGGCCGCGCGAGTCGCGCGGTTGCCGCCGCGGCGCGGCGCGTCGTGCCGCGCGTCACGCGAGCCACCGCATTGCGCGTAAGCCTGCCCGACGCGAAAACGCAGACGTTCGACTGCTTGCAGCCCGGAAGTCGCGCGCGCAACGATGCGAGCGATCCGCTCGGCGAGAAAGCTCAGCTGGTGGCTCCAGGCGCTCGATCGGGTCGCGACGATGAGCGTGTCCGCCGGCGAGCTGCGCCGGATGCGAGTTGCGCGCGACCTCGCGCCGACGATCTCGGGCCAGCCGGCGCCAGCAGACGACGAGCGGATCTGCGCGCCGCGTTTCTCGACGGCGTCCATCCCGCGAGCGCTTCGCCGAGCGTTTCAGCATGCGACGGCGCCTTCGCGCTGGACGCGCGCCTCGTCGACGGCGAAAAGCGCGCTTTGCGCCGGGAGCCCGGCCGGCCGATGCGTCGCGGTGACGAAGGCCTGCTCGTAGTCGCCGACGCCGCCCAAGAAACGCAGCAGCGCGCTCTTCGTCGAGCTCCGAGAGCACGTCGTCGAGTAGCAGCAGCGGAGCTTCGCTCGAGCGATCGCGCATGACCGCGTATTCGGCGACCTTGAGCGCGAGCACCGCCGTGCGCTGCTGTCCTTGCGAACCGATACGCTCGCGAGCGAGCGCCCGTCGAGCCGCAAGCTGAGATCGTCGCGATGCGGCCCGGCGAGCGGCATGCGACGCAGGCGTTCCGCTTCGGGCGACCGCGCGAGCCGCGCCGCGAGCGCCGCGCGCGATTGCCTCGCTCGGTTGGCGCTTCGAAGGCGACGTTCGGCGCGTAGCGCAACTCGAGTCGCTCGCCGCTGCCGGACCAGCGCTCGTGTGCGCCGCGCCTCGCGGGCCAGGGCCTCCACGAAAAGCGCTCGCGCGCCAGCATGATGACCGCCCGCTCTCGACGAGCGTGCGGTCGTAGATGGCGAGCAGCTCGTCATCCGGATCGCCGTCGGCCGCGCAGCAGCGCGTTCTTCTGCTGCAGCGCACTTGCGATAGCGCGCAAGCTCGTGGTAATAGGCGGCTTTTGCTGCGCAAGCGCGGTATTCAAGAAAGCGCGGCGCGCGCCGGGCGTGCCGGTTGCCAACTGTAAATCGGCCGGAACGAACGTCACGACGGTATGCGCCCGAGAAACTGCGCGTAGCGGACGTTGCGCCCGTTGACGCGTGTACGTCTTGCGCGTTCCGCTCCCGGTCCTCGCGATCGCTGCAGCCGACCTGCGCGCGCCCTTCCCGTCGCACGCGCTTCGCCGCGAATCACGGCGCGTTCGCAGCCGTCGCGAATCATGTCGGCATCGCGACCGGTTCGAAACGACTTCCCGGTCCCGAGCATCGCGATCGCTTCGAGCAGATTGCTCTTCCCTTGCGCGTTTGCGCCGACGAAAACGTTCAACCCGCTCGCGGCTCGAGTTCGAGAAGCGCGTAGTTGCGAAAATTCGAAAGCGAGAGCCGCTCAGCAGCACATCACTGCCGCAGCGGCATCAGCACGTAGAGCTGTTCGCTTCCACTCTCCGACTCGAGCGGTCGGATCGCCGCCGGCGAGAGCGGCCCGAGAAACTCGATCACGGTTCTGCGGCGCTTTGACGTGATTGAGGATCTCGACCAAGTAGCGCGCGTTGAACGCGATCGTGAGATCTTCGCCGTTCTGTTCGACCTCGAGCTCTTCGTACGCATTGCCCGAAATGTCGGAGCTGGCAGTCACGATGAGCGTTTGATTCGCGATAGCGAGTTTCACCATGCTGACGCGCGATCGCCGGCGACGAGCTCCGCGCGGCGTAGGCTGCCGATGAGCGCTGCGGTGTTCACCGTGACCGAGCGATCGAACTTCGCCGGGATGACTTGCTGGTAGTTCGGGTACTGCCCGTCGACCAAGCCGCACGGTGATCGAGACGTCGCCGGCGGTCATCTGCAGCTGATTGCTCTGCGCGCCGAGCGCGCTGACCGCGATCTGCTCGCCGCCGCCGAGGTTGCGCGCGGCCTCGGCCAGAGCGCGCGACGGCACGATGTACTTCTCGCTGCCGCCGAGATTCCGTCGTCGAGCGTCGGTGCGAACTTTGCGAGGCGATACCCGTCGGTCGCGACCATCGTGAGCGCGTTGCCGTCGACCTCGAGGAGCGTGCCCATCAGCACCGCGCCGCGCGCCTCCTCGCTCGATGCCGCGAAGATCGTCGCATCGATCGCCGTCGCGGAAGCGCTTGGCCGCGATCGTGAAGTGCGAACCCCGCGCCGCGGCGGGAAGCGGCGGATACTCATCGGCCGGCAGAGCGTGAAAATCGTAGTTGCTGCGCTCGCATTTCACGCTAGCGCGCGTCGGCGTGCCGGTGAGCTCGAGCGTTCCGGCGGGCAGGTTCCCGAGATAGCTCGAGAACAGCTTCGCCGGAACCGTGACGGATCCGCCTTCGGTGACCTCGGCCGGAAACGCGTGTTCGAGCGTCAGCTCGAGATCGGTGCCGCGCGACCGCGATCTTTCCGTCCTCGGCTTGCAAGCAGCACGTTGGAGAGAATCGGCACCGTCGTGTGCGCGTTGACCACCTTGCTCGCGGCTCCGACCGCCGAAGCGATGTCCTTGGTGTTGCAGGTGAACTTCATCTTCCACCGATCGTCGAGTGTAGTTGTCGTTCCTAGGAGAGATAGAAAAGTATAGTAGTAGCAGCAGTAGGGCGGTGTATTCTGCGGAAAAGTGCCGATTTCGCTTGCTGGCGGGGCGTCATTGCGCCAAGGATAAGCTGTGGAACAGTTCGCGCGCATTCATGCACATCTCCACCGTCAGCCGCGAGCCGCCGGCCCTTGTCCACGCGGCGAGGAGCAGCCCTGTGTCTTATGGACGCTGGGGTTGCTTATGGATTTTGACACATGCGATGAGTTGGCGAATCTTGTTGCGGTACGCCTCGTCGCGCTGCATCTGATCCTTGATCTTGTCGCGCGCGTACATGACCGTCGTGTGATCCTTCTTGCCGAACTCGCGCGCGATCTGCGGCAGCGAGTAGTTGGTCAGCTCCGTCGCGATGTACATCGCGATCTGGCGCGGAGCCGGCGAAGCGCTGATCGCGACGGCCGTTATCCATCTCCTTGACCGTCAAGCCGTGCGCGCCGGCGACCGTCTCCTTGATCTTGCCGATCGTGATGCGCTGCAGCGGTGCTTGCGCGACCGCGCTCTTGAGGACGTCGGCGGCGAGATCGGTCGTGATCGGCGCCTTCGTGAGCGAGGCGTAGGCGACGACGCGGATCAGCGCGCCTTCGAGCTCGCGGATGTTCGACGGGATGACCTTGGCGATGAACGACGTCACTTCGTCGGGGACCGGGAATGTTCTCGCTCTCGCGCCTTCTTGCGCAGAATCGCTTCGCGCGTTTCGAGGTCGGGCGCCTGGATGTCGGTGAGCAAGCCCCATTCGAATCGCGAGCGCAAGCCGCGCCTCGAGCGTTTGAATCTCTTTCGGCGGCCGATCGGAGGAGATGATCAGCTGGCGGCCCGATTCGTGCAGCGCGTTGAACGTGTGGAAGAACTCTTCTTGCGTCGTCTCCTTGCCGGCAAGGAACTGAATGTCGTCGATGAGCAGCACGTCGACCTGGCGGTAGCGATTGCGGAACTCGCGGCGTTCGATTGTTTTGCAGCGCGATGATGAACTCGTTGGTGAACTTCTCGCACGTAACGTAGACGACGTTGGCGCTCGGATTGTCGAGCAGGACGCGATGGCCGATCGCGTGCATCAGGTGCGTCTTGCCGAGACCGACGCCGCCGTAGAGAAAGAGCGGGTTGTACGCGTGGGCCGGCGCGCCGGCGACCGCTTGCGCGGCGGCATGCGCGAACCGGTTGGAGTTGCCGACGACGAACTCTTCGAAGGTGTAACGAGCATTGAGGTTCGCGATGCGGAACTCGGTACTCGGTCTTATCGCGGGCGTGGAAGCCGGGGCCGGCTGTGCTCCCTCGACGACGACGAAGTGCAGATCGATGGGCACTTGCAACAGGTCTCGGATGACCTCGGTGATGCCGTCCTTCAATCGATTCTCGACCCAATTGAGGGCAAACGCGTTTTGCACGGCGATGGTAAGGTCGGCATCCTCGAGCGAAACGACGCGCATCGGCTTGATCCACATCTCGAAGACCGGCTTGGAGAACTTGCATTCCAGCGCCCCCAGTACCGTTTGCCAGAACTCACTCGAAATGTCCGAGGACCCGATCGCAAACGTCATTCCGTGCACATCTCCCCGCCGCAAACGTAGTAGCCCCTGGCGCCTCAAAGCCTCGGCTTTGCACTGCGCAAGGGCTCGTCGCATTGGCTTAATCGGTCGCCGCTCCTGCGGGAATCATCCACGACCTTATGCACTTATCCACAGGGTGTATAACCACGGTTTGGCGGCCTTTTCGGCATCCCGAAATCGGCGGTTACGGCGATCTCGAAAGTTCGCGAAAAACCAGTCGTACCAAGGCCCCGAGCTCCATGATAGTATGCGCATCCCAGGTGCCTATCCACAGGCTTGTCCACAGATGTGGAAAGCCGGGTAGTGGGTCAGTTTGAAAGGCTCGCTTCGGGCCTAGCGAAAACTGGCGGCCATGACGTTTGCGATCATAGACACGCCGATTCTCTTTGCTGTGCTCCTCTTTTTCTTCTTGCCCGTGTGGTTCTTGTGGGTCGCCCTTAACAAGGCCGGCCTCGCCGGCCCTCTGGCGCTCCTCTGTTTCGTTCCCCTTGGATTCATCCTAGTGCTCGGCATCCTCGCTTTCTCGCAGTGGCCAGCACTTGAGAAGAAAGGCGTGACTTAGGCCCGAGGTCGTGATAGGCTTAGGCCATGCCTAGGCGCTCAAGGATAGATGACGAGGACGAGAACACGCTCGCAGCGCGGATCGTCGCCGCGACGACCGGCGAGAAGCCGAAGCCCAAGAAGAACCCTCATGCGGTAGCCCTTGGGCGCAAGGGCGGCAAAGTTGGAGGGAAAGCGCGGGCCAAGGCGCTGACCGCCGAGCAGAGGCGAGAGATCGCTAAGGCCGCCGCCCAGGCCCGTTGGCATAAACCCTCCAAGTAAGAGAATCTCGCTAAGGACTGCGCGAAGCGTCCTAGCGAAATGTTACTAGCCTATATCGACGATTCGCGCGACGACACGACCTCCTGTTTCTCGGCGCTTGTTCTGCCCGCGCTCGAATGGATGCGGCTGCAGGACGAAACGGTTGACTTTAGGCGCGACCTCAAGCGGCACGACGGAATCCACGTCACGGCTGAGCTTCACGCTAGCGACTTTCTCGCTGGCCGTGGCCACTTAGGGGCCGTCATTGCTGAGCCCGACCGTGTGAGAATTTTCAATGCGGTCATGGACTTCGTGGCTTCTAGGCAGCCGCTCAACGTGTTAGCCGCCTGCGCGCCGCGAGCTTATGAGGACCGCATCTTCGAACGCCTAATCGAAAGGCTCAATATATACGCAGAAAAGAGCAAGTCGCAGATCATCGTCATTACCGACGAAGGCAAAGACTATACACCGCTCGTTCGGAAGATGCGCCGCTACAATTACATTACGAGCAAGTACGGAGCTTGGCCAAGCGGGGCACCAGCAGAGAATAGACCGATCACGCAAGTTGTCGAGGACATCGTAATGCGCGATTCAAAGCGATCCTCGTTCATCCAATTTGCGGATTTTTGCGCGTTCGCTCTCCTGCGGTCGGAAAGCCATACGCCGCGCATGGATCGCTTGGGTATCGACAAGTCGTTTGAGCGCCTACAGTCTGTGCTTGTGCCGGTGGCGTTCGCAAAAGACCCGCGTAAGCTCGGCATTATCCGGGAGACATAAAAAGGCAAGGCCGCAATCGCCCTACGGCGCGCTAGCCCTGCTCCAGCAGCATAGCACTTTTCTAGAATTCTAGCAATCTAGACTTCTAAAATTTCTAGGACTCTAGAATTGCCGCATTCCCGCGCGGTATAGTAGCCTTCCATGGCGACCAAGCCGGAGGACGAGCGGTGTGAGATCACGCTCGGGTATCAGGTCACGCCCACGGCCTTTGAGCGACTGCGAGCGCTCGCCCGCGAGCTTGAGGACCGGGACCTGAAGGCGTCCCGAGGAGCCATTCTCGACCACCTAATCAAGAGCACGACCGCCGACGACCTCGCCCTCCACTTCCCCAAGAAGCGGCATTAGGCATTATGCTTGACCGCTAATGCAATCCATGTTATGCTTGAGCGGTCATGAACCGCTTGCCTCTGGAGCAGAGGGTCCGCATCCTGAGCGCCTTGGTCGAGGGAAACTCGATCCGCGCCACCTCGCGTATGACCGGGGCAGCGAAGAATACCATCGTCCATCTGCTTGAGGAAGTCGGGGACGCCTGCGAAGCGTACCACGATGAGAACGTGCGCGACCTCAACGTCATGCTAATTCAATGCGACGAGATTTGGACGTACTGCAAAGCCAAAGAGTCGAATATCAAGCCTGCCGACAAGCGCGACACCATCGGCGATATGTGGACCTGGGCCGCAATGGACGCGCAGCGCAAGCTCGTTATCACCTGGACGCTCGGCAAGCGCAATCACCGCTTTGCTCGCCGCTTCATCGAGGACCTCGCCGGTCGCGTCAAGACCATCGTGCAGATTTCGACGGACGGATTCGGCATGTACAAGCCGCTGATCCAGCGGTACTTCAAGAAGCGCGCCGACTACGGCATGGACGTAAAGACCTATGGGCGCGACTTCGAAACCTACGAAACACGCTACAGTCCACCGAAGGTCATCGAGCAGCGCAAGATTCGCGTTCTCGGCACTCCCGATCCACGCTATATCTCAACGTCGCATATCGAGCGGCAGAACCTCACCATGCGTATGTCGATGCGGCGGTTCACGCGCCTCACTAACGGCTTCTCGAAGAAGATGATGAACCTGCAGCGCGCTCTTGCGCTGCACTACATGCACTACAATTTCTGCCGCGTTCACTCAACGCTCAAGACGACTCCGGCGATTGCTTCGCGCCTCACGGATCGCGTCTGGACGCTGCATGATCTCGCGAACCTGCCGGACCTCATGCGTGGAGAAGCAGCGGCCTAGAGCCAGGGTTGAAAGTTCAACTGCAAAAGCAGTTCGAGCGGAATATCCTTGCGCTTTTCGCTCCAGCCTTTGCGGACGGACAGCAAATCGGTCTCAGGCATGTAGCGAAACTCCCCCGCGTGATTCACCCAATACAGTACGCTTTCAGGGCCGACGAACGGCGAGGATTCCGCCATGAACTTGGATTCGAGAATCCTGTAATGCGGTTCCATTCCCGGCGCGAAGGAGTCGTAAACCGCCGCAAGGTGGCCGATTGCAATCTCGTCCCCAATGCCAATCGCATGGAATCCATACATCGTCTTATTGCGCACGATTCCGGGATTCACGATAGCGCTTATCCTCATATCCCATAACTCGCCCGGTTGCCATCCGCCGACGATGAACTCGGTCCCCATATCGTACTTCTCGATCTTGGCGCACAGCTCGCTGAATTTCTTAACCCCTAACTTCTTGAGCCCACTTTGAACGAACTGCCCCATCGTGAGGCCGTAAGAGCCCAGGATCAAGGCTTCGACTATGCCCTGCCTTCGCTTGCGGTATTCCTCTGCGAACGCCTCGTATATTTGGTCACTCGTTGACGCCGGGTTGGTAGATAGACGTACCGCATTGTAAATCGGCATAAGGTGCTCTGGAAGGCCAGCGTAACCGACCAGCCAGGTATCATGGAGCTTAATGAGCTTGGCGTACGGAAGATGCTGCGTCATCGTGTCGTTCGAAAGCATCTTGTCACAGACGGCGATGATGCCGCCTTCGGTCAATTGGTCGTTCCGCGTGAGCCCCATCACGACGACTGTCATCCCAAGAATCCCCTCCGGCGTGGCCTCTGCCTCGCGCCCCTCCCAATAGCGCAAAGAGGCGTAAGAAAGGCGCTGCCTCAGTAGGTCACTTAGCCCCTCCCTGGAGCGCCTGTGGGGATCGCGGAGCGCCTGAAACGACGCGGCCACGGCCTAGTCCCGCCCTTGCGTCGAAGGGTCGTCAAACTGACCCACTACCGAAAGCCGGGTAGTGGGTTAGTTTGAAATTCAAACTAGGACAGTACCGAAAGCCACGCGCCGGACAGCTTGGCGGCGCGGGTTTTCGAGTGGGCGTTACGGCGCCGAAACGCCCTCCAGTAAAGGCGCTGCGCCGCGCGGTCGAAAGCCAGACGGCATTCGGAAAGGCCGCCACCGGCAGCCTCTTCCCTTGACGCTGCAATGCGCGTCCCGGTATACTTGCACGCGCCCTGCCGCCCCGCACCCGAGGCGGCTGCGCATTTTCACCAGGAGTTGAAAAGAGAGCATGAAGCGGACGTACCAGCCGCACAATCGGCGCCGCAAGCGCGTCCACGGGTTCCTCGAGCGGATGCGCACGAAGAATGGCCGCCGCGTGCTTGCTCGCCGCCGCAAGAAAGGGCGACACCGCCTGAGCGTTTGATGCGGAGCTTTGCTAGCCTGCGCCGCCGGGCGGAGTTTGCCGCCTTGCGCCGGCGCGGCCGGCTCTGCTCGCAGCCGACGCTGATGCTCTATCGGCTCGCCGCACCGGGCGCACGCCGAGCCCAAGCCGGAATCACCGTCGATACACGCGTAGGCAAGGCCGTCGTGCGTAACGCGGTGCGCCGGCGCATCGCGGCCGTGCTGGACGAAGCACTCTCCGGCAGCACGGAGCGCGTCCTCGTCGTCGCGCGTCCGGCAGCGGCCGCGGCCGGTTTCCAACGGCTGCGCGCCGACCTCCTCGCGGCCCTCTACGCGTCATGATCGCGCGCGCGGCCCTTCTCGCGATCTCCCTCTACCGGCGGGCGATCTCGCCGCTCTTGCCGCCGGCGTGCCGTTTCTACCCGAGCTGCTCGCAGTATGCCGCCGAGGCAATCCAGAAGCACGGCCTCGTCGCCGGAGGAATGCTTTCGCTGCGCAGGCTCTCGCGCTGTCACCCGTGGCATCCGGGCGGCCTCGATCCAGTTCCCGATTTCCACCGGTCCGAAAGGTAGCTCTTGCACTTCCTTCTCGCTGCGTTTGCGCTGGGCCACTGGCTCGATCCGTTCGTCGGCTTCATTTGGTGGATCGTCCAGCACATCGACATGGTGGTTCACAACCTCGGGTGGAGCTTGATCATTCTCGCCGCGTTGATTCGCGGCGCCTTCTGGGGTCTGAACGTCAAGCAGTTCAAGGCGATGATCGCCATGCAACGCATCGCGCCGAAACTGAAGAAAATCCAAGAACGCTACAAGGGCGATCAGCAGCGCATTCAACAGGAAACGATGGCGCTCTACCGCGAGGCCGGCGTGAATCCGCTTGCGGGATGTTTGCCGCTGATCGTGCAGCTTCCGATTCTCTACAGCGTCTTCTACGTCGTCATGCAGCACAAGACGCTGTTCAATACGGAGCATTTTGCCTGGATCGGAAGTGCGCTCTCTCTGAACTCGCCGCAAATCCTCGGAACCAGAATTTTGGCGAGCAGCCTTGCCGCCCCGGACGTCGTGCTCATCGTGCTTTACGCGGCATCGATGTACTTCAGCGTCCGCTACGGAAGCGTGCCATCGACGGATCCGCAGCAGGCGCAGATGCAGCGCATGATGGCGCTGATCTCGCCGCTCATGCTCGGCTTCTTCGGCTGGCGCTATCACTGGCCGTCGGCCATGGTGCTGTACTGGCTGTCGTACAACGTCTTCACGATGGGGCAGCAAATCTACATGCTGCGGCGTTACCATCAGCCGCTTTCCTTCCTGGATTCGGAACACGTCGTTACGGAAGGCGTGACGGCAAAGCCGGCAGCCGCAGCGCTGCCGGCGGGCGGCAACGGGGCGGCGAGGAGCGCCGTGGCAAATCCCGCCGAAACGAGCAACGGGCAAAACGCGACCGTTCCAGCGAACGTGCAGCGCAGACGGCGACGCAGACGAAAAAGGAAGCACTAGCCTCCCTCGATTTGGAGCAATGATGTACGAAGACGATTACGAGTTTGAGGAACAGCCGGCGAACATTCGCGACCGGCAGATCCCCGGCAAGACGAACGGAGGCGAGCCGCCGCGCGACCGCGGCGGGCGAGAGCCCGTCCGACGGCGCGGACGGCCCACGCGGCGGTCCGGTACGGGCGAGGTTCCCAAGGAAGCCGAGGCCGCGCGCGACCTGTTGCGCGAAATTTTGGATCGGATGGGGATCGCGCCGGTCGACATCGAGTTCGTCGCGCGCGAGGAGGGCGAGTATTTCGAAGTGACCGGCCCCGATCTCGCCGCCCTCATCGGGCGGCGCGGCAATACGCTCGAGGCGCTCAATCACGTCTTCAACAACATCATGAACGCCGGCGTGCGCGCGAACCGGCGCTACTACACGATCGACGCCGAAGGCTATCGGGCGCATCGGGCAGATCAACTGAAGAGCCTCGCGCTCGCGACGCTCGAGCGTTGCGTGCGAGAGAAGCGGGCGCAGGCGCTCGAGCCGATGCTGCCCTCCGAGCGCAAGATCGTGCATTTGGCGCTCGCGGACAACGAATTGGTGAGAACGGAATCCGAGGGAGAGGAGCCCGAGCGCCGCGTCGTCGTTCATCCGCGCTAGGGATGTAGGGCCGGTCGTATGGATTCTCGGAGCGCTCGCACGATCTACCGGTATCGGCAGAGCACTCCGTGGGGCGCGAGCCTCGGGGTCGGCGCCCTCGTCGTGCTCTGGGCCATCGCGCTGTGGAGTGCGGTTTCGAACGATCAACTGTGGCCGATCGCGTTGCGCATCGCGATCGGCGGCACGGCGGTCGTGCTCTTGCTCGCGCTGACGTTTTCGTCGATGACGATCGTCGTAAACGATCGCGAGATCCTCTGGTGGTTCGGTGTCGGCATTCCTCGAGGGCGCTTCAAGCTGGATCAGCTTCTCGATGCCAACGCGACGCGCAGCTCGCTTTGGGAAGGTTGGGGCATTTACTTGACGAGGCGAGGATGGTTGTGGAATCTGCGCGGTCTCAATGCCGTGCGATTGCGCGGCGCGCGCCGCGCGCTGCTCCTCGGCACCGATCGCCCGCAGGAGCTGCTCGACGCCATCGCCCGCGCGCGCTGGACCGGCGTGGCTTGACGATCGCCGCGGTCGCGACACCCCCGGGGCGCGGCGCGATTGCGATCGTCCGCGCGAGCGGTCCCGGCGTACGCGAGATTGTAGCGCGGATCGTGCGAGCGCGATCCCCCCTGCGCCCGCACGTTGCGACGACGGCAGAGATTCTCGACGAATCAGGCGCGTTGCTCGATCGCGGCGTCGCAATCTATGCGCCTGCGCCGCACAGCTATACCGGCGAGGACGTTCTCGAGCTACACGTTCACGGGAGTCCCGTGGTCGTGCGGGAGGTTCTCCGAGCGCTGTTGGCGTGCGGCGCGCGGCTCGCGGCCCCGGGCGAGTTCACGCGCCGCGCCTTCCTCAACGGCAAGATGGAGTTGAATGCGGCAGCGGCCGTCGCCGATCTTATCTCCGCCGAAACGCGTGCCGCCGCGCGCGCGGCGCTGGCGAACCTTGCCGGCGGCCTCGCCGCCGAGGTCGGCCGGCTGCGCGAGGCGCTGCTCGACATTCTCGAGGAACTGGCTGCTGCGATCGATTTCCCCGACGAGGTCGCGGATCCGGAGCGCGAAGCGCTCGCCGTGCGGCTTAGCGAGGTCGAATCAGACCTGCGAGTCCTGCGTAGGAGCGGCGAGATCGGGCGTCTCGTTCGCGAGGGGACGAGCGTCGCCATCGTCGGACCGCCCAATGCCGGCAAATCCTCGCTGCTCAATGCTCTGCTCGGAGAGGAGCGAGTGCTGGTCTCCGATCTTCCCGGAACGACGCGCGACACGATCGAGGAATCGATCGCCGTCGACGGCGTGCCGGTTCGACTGATCGACACGGCCGGCATTCGCGCGCACGCGGACCGCGTGGAATCGGCGGGCATCGCGCGCACGCTGCGCGCCATCGATCAAGCCCGCCTCGTGCTCGTCGTCATCGATGGGTCTGCAGCGGTAGATGCCGGTGCGCGCGAGGTGCTCGAGCGCACGGCGCAACGGGAACGGATTCTCTTCTGTAACAAGAGCGATCTCGGGGACGCCGGTTCGCGCGAACTGGGAGCGCACGAGCCGATCTGCGGCAGCGTCCACGACGCGCAGACGCTCGCCGCGTTGCGCGCGGCGATTGCGCGGCTGGGCTGGCATGGCGAAAGCGTCGACCTCGAGCGGCCGCATCTCGCCTCCGTAACGGAGTTCGACGCCGTGAACGAGGCGCTCGGTGCGCTAACGAACGCTCGCGCCACGCTCGCGGCGGGCGAGCCGGTCGATTTGATCGCCGGCGAGTTACAGCGAGCGGTTGCGGCGTTGGGGCATGTAACCGGCGAGGTGGCCGGCGAAGAACTGCTCGATCGAATCTTTGCTCGCTTCTGCATCGGGAAGTAACTGGGGAAGAAAGCCATGTTGATCGACGTTCTCAAACGCAACTGGTGGGCGCTCGCGATCCGCGGCGTCCTCGGCGTGACATTCGGAGTGCTGGTTCTCTTCTACCCGGCCGCGGCCGTCGTCGTGCTGGTCCTTCTCTTCGGTGCATACGCGGCCGTGGACGGCATCTTCGCGATCGTTGCCGCGCTCCTCGCGGCAAAGGCGCACGAACGCTGGTGGCCCTTCGTTTTCGAGGGCGTCGTCGGCCTCGCGATCGGCGCGATCATCTTCTACCGGCCGGGGATGACGGCGTTTGCGCTCTACCTCCTCATCGCCGCGTGGGCGATCGTCACCGGGATCTTCGAAATCGTCGCAGCGATCCGCGTGCGCGCGGCGATCGCGAACGAGATCTTGCTGCTGATCGGCGGCGTGGCGTCGATTCTTTTCGGCGTGCTGATGGTCGTCTTTCCGATGGTCGGTTGGCTCGCGATCGTCTGGCTGATCGGCTTTTACGCGATCCTCTTCGGCGTGCTCATGATCGGCTTCGCGTCTGCGGGTACGCTCCCACGCCGTCTGACGCCGGCGTCATCGTCGTCGGCGGCGGTCACGCGGGCGTCGAAGCGGCGCTCGCAGCGGCGCGGCTGGGCGTTTCGGTACGCTGCTCGTTACCGGCGATCCCGAGAAGATCTGCACGCTGCCGTGCAATCCGTCGATCGGCGGAAGCGCGAAGGGGCAGCTCGTCCGCGAGATCGACGCGCTCGGCGGTGCGATGGGCGTGCTTGCCGACGCGTGCAGCCTGCACGCGCGGTTCCTGAACGAGAGCAAAGGTCCGGCGGTGCGCGCGCTGCGCGCGCAGATGGACAAGCCCGCGTACGCGCGCCGCGCGATCGCGCTGCTGCGCGCGCAGCCGAACCTCGACGATTGTGCGCGGTCTGGTCGAGGAGCTGGTCGTCGATTCCGGCGGCGTTCGGGGCGTGCGCTGCGTCGACGGCAAGCGCTCATTACGCGACGACGCGTCGTGCTCGCGACCGGCACGTTCTTGGGCGGCAAGACCTTCCGCGGCGACGTCGTCACGGCGGAAGGGCGCTTCGGCGAGGCGCCGGCGATCGGGCTCGCCGCGCGTTGCGCCGGCTCGGCTTTCCGACGCAGCGGCTGAAGACCGGAACGCCGCCGCGCATCGACTCGCAACTCGATCGACGTCGATTCGATGCAAGCGCAGCCGCCAAGCCCCGTTCCGTTACTCTTTTCGTACCGCAGCCCGTCGCGCTTTGCCGGCCCGCAACTTGCCGTGCTATCTCACGCAAACCAACGAGCGCACGCACAAGCTCGTGCGCGAGAACCTGCACCGCTCGCCGCTCTACGGTCTCGATTTGATCCGCGGCATCGGCCCGCGCTACTGTCCGTCGATCGAAGACAAGGTCGTGAAGTTCGCGCACAATCCGACGCATCAAGTCTTCATCGAGCCGGAGGGCTGGGACGAGCCGACGCTGTACGTCGGCGGCTTCTCGACGTCGTTGCCGGCCGAAGTGCAGCTCGCGATGCTGCACACGCTGCCCGGGCTGGAACGCTGCGAGATGCTGCGCGCGGGATACGCCGTCGAATACGACATGGTGCCGCCGACCGAGTTGCGCGACACGCTCGAGACGCGTCGCATCGCAGGGCTCTATCACTGCGGACAGCTCAACGGGACCTCGGGATACGAAGAAGCGGCCGCACAAGGCCTGATGGCGGGCATCAATGCGGCGCGCGGCTGCGCACGGCGCGCGATCCGCTGCGTCTCGAGCGCAGCCGCGCGTACATCGGCGTCATGATCGACGATCTGGTGACGAAGGGTGTGGATGAACCGTATCGCATGCTCACGTCGCGCGCCGAACATCGCGTGCTGCTGCGTCACGATAATGCAGATCTCCGATTGACGCCGCTCGCGCGCGAGATCGGATCGATCGACGACGCACCCTGGGAAGCGTTCGTGCGGCGTCGCGAGATGCTCGAGCGCGCAATCCAGTACGCAAACGAGAACGGCATCGCGCACGTACTTCGCCGTCCGGAGTTCGGATTTGCCGATGTCGCCGAGCGTTTCGATCCCAGGCTCGAGCCGGAGATCGGCGAGCGTCTCGCCATCGAGTTGAAACTCGCCGGGTACGCGGCGCGCGAGTCGCTGGCCGTCGAGCGTGCGGCTCGGATCGAGGGCGAAGAGATTCCGGCGGACTTCAACTATGCCAATATAACGGCACTCTCGCGCGAAGCGGCGGAGAAGTTCGCAGCACGGCGGCCCCGGACGCTGGGCTCCGCAGGGCGGATTCCCGGCGTCACGCCTTCGGATCTTGCGATCCTCAGCGTCTTCGTCGATCGGGCTAGGCGCGCGGCCGCATCGCGCGCTTCGTGAACCTCGTTTCGGGGCTTCGGGAGGCGGGCGTCGAGGCGGCCCTCGCCGAGCGCCTGGCCGAGTACGGAACTCTGCTCTTGGAGGCGAATCGGCGCACGAATCTTACGGGAGCGAAAACGCCGGAGGCGCTGCTCCCGCACCTCCTCGACAGCCTGAGCATCGCGCAATTCGTCAGAGAGCCGCACGTCGACCTCGGCTCCGGCGGCGGGCTTCCCGCGCTTCCACTCGCGATCGCAGGTGGCGTCAGCGTCACGCTCATCGAGGCGACCGCTAAGAAGACGCGTTTCCTGGAAAAGATGCTCCGGCACTTCGCGCTTCGCGGCGAGGTGCTCGCGGCCCGCGCCGAGGTTGCCGCCCACGAAGGGCGTTACCGCGAGCGCTTCGCCTCAGGCACCGCGCGCGCGGTAGCGAGCGGAACCGCGAGCGCGGAGTTGCTGCTGCCGTTTATCGCGCTGGGCGGCAGCGCGCTATTGCAGCGCTCCAAGATGACCCCCGGGGAGCGAGAGGTGCTCGCCGACGCCGGGCTGGTTCTCGGCGGGGAACTCGAGCAGGTGCTGGCGATCGGCGACGATCGCTGCCTCGCCATTCTTCGCAAGAACTCCCCGACGGCGCAGCGCTTTCCGCGCCGCACCGGCATCCCGGTAAAACGCCCTCTTTGCTCCTAAGGGGCTAAGGGGCGTGGGAACGCCGACCCTGCCCTAGTGGTTGGTGGGCTTCATCGCGGGATCCGGCACGCCGTTTGGGCAGATCTTCGCTTGGGCGGCCGCCGAGATGTAGTAGAGGTGCAGGTCGTAATGGGGCACCGGGAATCCCTCGTGGCCGTGGGGCTCGAACTCGAAATCGGCGTGGTCGATCCGGTATCCCGGAAGCGGCCGAATGTTCGCCCAACTGAAGCCTTTCTGAAGCTGGACGACGGAAACCATGATTTCGGTGAAGATCGGCTTGCCTTGCCATACGCCGTAAATCGGGCCGGTCGGCAAATCCCGGAGCGCAGCCCAGTGCTCGCCCATCGTTCGCACGCAGGGCGAAACGAGGACGGCGTCGCTCGGGATTCCGGCGGGGTGCACGCGTGGCTGCGGCGGAAGCTGGGGCGGCACCGGCGACGCTGCGAGCAGCGCCGTCCCGCCGAGACAGACGGCAAGAGCAAAGAACGAAAGCGTCCGATACATAGATCCTCCTCTTCGGGCGCCGCTTTCGCCGGGCACTATCGCTAGCCTTTGCAGCGCCATCGCTGCTAGGATGGGCTGAAACCCATCGTTCCAGGGCGCGGTCTTGCCCTGGAGTAGAGAGAGGCAGAGCGGCAGAGCCGGAGGTTTCACGGGAAACGATATAACTTGATACATCGAGATACGTCGGATAGATGGCTACCCTAGCGGCAAGCCCCCCCGGGGAAATCGCCGGCCGCGGCCGATGGATCGTTGCGATCACGGTGATGCTCGGGATGATCATGGCGATCATCGATGCGACGATCGTGAACGTGGCGCTCCCGACGATTGCGGGCAATCTGGGTGCCTCGACCGACGATGCTGCCTGGGTCGCGACCGGCTACTTGCTCTCGGCCGTCGTCATCATGCCGCTCAACGGCTGGCTCACGGCGTATTTCGGGCGCAAGAACTTTTACGCCGCGTGCATCGCCATCTTCACGATCGCATCGTTCTTATGTGGAACGGCGACGAGCATTTGGCAGCTGACGTTTTATCGCGTCATCCAAGGCATCGGCGGCGGCGCCTTACAGCCGACGGCACAAGCGCTGCTCTTTGAAACGTTTCCACCGAAGGAACGCGGCGGGGCGATGGCGCTCTTCGGCCTCGGCGCGATGGTGGGGCCGGCCGTCGGGCCGTTGCTCGGCGGCTATCTCGTCGACAACGCGACGTGGCCGTTGATTTTCTTCATCAACATCCCAATCGGCATAGCGGCATTCGTGATGACGCTGATGTTCATCCCAAACCCGCACTACCTCAACAAGCCCAAGACGGGACTCGATTTCATCGGCCTCGGGCTGCTCGTCGCAGGGCTCGGCTCGCTGCAATACGTTCTCGAACGCGGGCAACACGACGACTGGTGGAACTCCTCGACGATCACGACGCTCGCGATCGTTTCGGTGGTTTCGCTGATCACGTTCGTCGTGCGGTCCCTGCGCGACAAGAACCCATTGGTCGACTTGCGGGTCTTCCGGTACCGGGAGTTCGCGATCGGCAACGTGCTGCTCGCGATTCTGGGCTTCGGCCTCTTCGGAACCGCGCTCGTCATGCCGCTCTTCTTCCAAACGATTGCGGGCATGACGGCATTCGAAGTCGGTCAAGTGCTGTTGCCCGGCGCACTTGCGACCGCGGTTTCGATGGTGATTGCGGGTCGTATCCTCAATCGCGTCGACGGACGCATCCTCATCGCTTTCGGGACGGCGCTCTTCGCGATTTCGACGTGGATGCTCGGTGGCCTCAACGAGAACACGGGCTACTGGAACGTCTTCTATCCGCGCGTCATGCAAGGATTCGCGCTCGGATTTCTCTTCGTTCCGCTCTCCACGGTGATGTTAGCGCCCGTGCCGCGGGACGAGCTCGCGGGCGCGAGCGGTGTGTCGAATCTCGTGCGGCAGATCGGCGGCAGCCTGGGCATCGCCATCCTTTACACGATGCTTGCACGAGAGAGCGCCGTCGCATGGTCGGCGCTCGCCGGCGGCGTCACCTCGACGCACGGATACTCCGTTCAAACGCTGACGGGTCTCGTCGCGCAGGCCTCCTCGGTCATCGGCTTCGATTATCTCTTCCGACTGACGGCGGTCGTTTTCATCGCAACGCTGCCGCTCGTCTTCTTCATGCGGCCCCCGCGCGCGGTGCGCAGCGGAGCGATGCCCCCGATGGCCGAATAAGCGCGCAATCGCATGCTCTCGCTCGATGACCGATTGGCGCGGGCGCTTCCGCCGGGGACGCTCTACGCGGTCGGCGGGCGCGTGCGCGACGAAGTGCGCGCCGCCCTCGAGAAGAGCGAAGCAACGGCCAAAGACCTCGATTACGTCGTCACCGGCGTGCCGTTCGGCGAGTTATGCGAACGGCTCGAGCACCTCGGACGCGTCGACTTGGTCGGCGCGTCGTTCGCGGTCCTCAAGGTTACGCTCGACGGAACGACCGTCGACGTCGCGCTGCCGCGCCGCGAGCGTTCGACGGGAACCGCGCACCGTGCGTTCGAGGTCGAAGGCGGCCCTGAGATTCCTTTAGCCGACGATCTGGGCCGCCGGGATTTCCGCATGAACGCGATGGCGCGCGCGCTGCCGTCCGGTGACCTGGTCGATCCGCACGGAGGCGCGGCCGACGTCGCCGCGCGCCGCATCGACATCCTCGTCGATCGCGCCTTCGAAGAAGATCCGCTGCGAATGGTACGCGCCGCCCAGTTTGCGGCGCGCTTCGACTATACGCTGACGCCGCGAACGCTCGAGGCCATGCGCGAGGCCGCGCCGCTCGCGAGCACGATCTCCGGCGAGCGCGTCGCCGAGGAGTTTACCAAGCTGCTGACGCGTGCGCAAAGGCCTTCGATCGGCTTCGAGTTATTGCGCGAGACCGGCGTGCTCGCGGTGCTGGCGCCGGAACTCCTCGAAGGCGTCGGCGTCGAGCAGAACCAGTGGCACGCCTACGACGTCTGGCACCACGCGCTCGCCACGATGGATGCGGCTCCGCGCGACGACCTCATCGGGCGCCTCGCAGCACTGCTGCACGACGTCGGGAAGCCGCGAACGAAGCAGGGATCGCATTTCTACCGGCACGAGCAGATCGGCGCCGAGATGACGCGCGAACTGCTGCGACGGCTGCGCTTTTCGAACGAGGTCGTCGAGACAACAACGCATCTCGTGCGATCGCACATGTACGCGGCGGATCCGGAACTCTCGGATCCTGCGTTGCGGCGTTCGATTCGGCGCATCGGCGTCGAGCATCTCGAGCGGCAGTTCGCGTTGCGACACGCGGATATCGCCGGCTCCGGCCTTCTGAAGCGCGACGATGCAAACGAGCGTTTCGAAGCCCGCGTGCGCGAGGAAGTGGCGCGCAAGCCCGCCTTCTCCGTCGCCGATCTCGCGATCGGCGGCGAGGACGTCGTCGAGGCGATGATCCGGCGCGGCGCCGCGCAGCCCGGCTTTCGCGGTGATCCCCGCGTCGGCGAAGTTCTGCGGTGGCTCTTCGAGCAGGTCACGGAGCAGCCCGAGCGTAACGAGCGCCAAACGCTCTTGAAGCTTCTCGACGAACATCTCCGGGGGCTTACCTCGTGAGCCGGATCATGGCGCTGGTGAACCAGAAGGGCGGCGTGGGCAAATCCACGACCGCCGTCAATCTTGGCGCGGCGCTTGCGATGCTCGGCAAGAACGTGCTCGTCATCGACGACGATCCGCAGGGCAACACGACCACCGGGTTCGGCATCGAAAAAGCCTCGATCGGAGCGAGCGTCTACGAGGTCCTCATGCGGCAGGCGTCGCTCGGCGAAGCATTGCGCGCGACCGAGATCGACCGCCTTCAACTCGCTCCCGCCACGATCAATCTCGCCGGTGCCGAAATCGAGCTGGTCTCCGAGTTGTCGCGCGAGACGCGGCTGCGTGATGCGCTCAATCCTATCGCCGAACGCTACGACTACGTCATCATCGATTCGCCTCCGTCGCTCGGGTTGCTGACCATCAACGCGCTCGTCGCCGCGACCGAGGCGATCATCCCGGTTCAGGCCGAGTTTTACGCGCTCGAGGGGCTCTCGCAGCTCACGCGCGTCGTCAATCGCGTCCGTGAAGCGCTCAACCCGCCGCTGCACGTCAGCGGCGTGTTGGTGACGATGTACGACGGACGCACCCGCCTCGCGGTCGAGGTGCTCGACGAGCTGGCGCGCTTCTTTCCGCAGCAGATGTTCAAGACTCAAATCCCCCGCAACGTCCGGCTCTCCGAAGCACCGTCGTTCGGAAAGCCGGTCATGCTCTTCGACCCGAAGAGCCGCGGCGCGCAAGCCTATATGGCGCTCGCGCGCGAGGTGCTCGAGCCCGCCACGGCCGAGGTGCATGTGTGAGCGGACCGGCGCGGGGACTTGGTCGGGGGCTCGATGCATTGCTCGGCGACGCGCCGCTCCCGGTCGCGCCCACAGCCGCCGGCCTTCGGGAGATTCCGGTCGATCGCGTAACGCCGAATCCGTTCCAACCGCGCCGTTCCTTCGATCCGGTCACGCTTGACGAGCTGAAACGATCGATCGAAGCGTTCGGCGTGCTGGTCCCCATCATCGTCCGCGCGCGCGGGGACCGCTTTCAAATCGTCGCCGGCGAGCGACGCTGGCGCGCCTGCGCGGCGCTCGGGCGAACGACGATTCCAGCGATCGTGCGCGAGAACGGCGACCGGGAATCGCTCGAAGTCGCGATCGTCGAGAATCTGCAGCGGGACGATCTCAACGCGCTCGAAGAAGCGACCGGTTTTGCGCAGTTGATCGAGGATTACGCCCTGACGCAGGAGCAAGTAGCGCGTCGCGTCGGCCGCAGCCGCCCCGCGGTGGCGAATGCTTTGCGATTGCTGGCGCTTCCCGATTCCATCAAGGCGATGATCGTCGATCGCCGTCTCTCGGCGGGGCATGCTCGCGCGCTACTCGCCGCGCCGGAGCGCGACCGCGCATCGCTCGCGGCACGCGCGGTCGCACAGGAACTCTCGGTCCGCGCGCTCGAGCGGCTAGCATCGGAAGCCTCCGCGCCCTCACCTACGTCCGCGTCGCCGCCGCGCGCGCGCGGGCTTTCGCCCGAAGAGCACGATTTCGAATCGCGCCTTCGCGAGCGCTTCGGCGTGCGCGTCACGCTCGTTCGAGCGGGGAACGGCGGCCGCGTCGAGTTCCGATTCGCCGACGATAGAGAGCTGACGGCTCTGGGCGACCGGCTTCTCGGCCGGGAGCCGTGACGCGCGCGCAGCGCGCCTCGTTTCTGCACGGCATCTACGTCATCGTCAACGAAAGCCCGCGCGCGCCCGAAATCGCGCGGGCCTCGCTCGCAGCAGGCGTGCGAATCGTGCAGTACCGCGCGAAGGGAGGGCTCGTCGATGCGCGCCTGCGCGCGTTACGCGAGCTGACGAAGGCCTATGGCGCCCTCCTGATCCTCGACGACAATTGGCGCGCCGCGCTCGCGTACGCGTGCGACGGCGTGCATCTCGGACCGGGCGACGAGGGTTTCGCCGATCCGACGCTCGTGCGCACCGCCGCTCCCGAGATGTTGATCGGGCTCTCGTGCGCCGACGAGGAGGAGGCGAGAACGGCGGAATCACGCGGGGCGGATTACATGGGCATCGGCTCGGTGTACGCGACGCGCTCCAAAGAAGATGCCGGCGCGCCGATCGGAATCGAGGCGCTGCGACGGATCGCCTCCGCTTCGGGACTCCCCGCCGCGGCAATCGGCGGCATCTCGATCGAAAACCTGCGCGAGGTACGGGAGAGCGGCGTGGCGATGGCGGCGACGATCTCCGCCGTCTCCCTCGATCCCGATCCCGGCCCCGGCCAAGCCGTTCGTCAACTCGTCACGCTGTGGAACGAGAAGTGAGCGCGCCCGCCGTGCTCTGCGTCGGAACGTCGCATCCGTGGAACGTTGCGGGCGTCGGCCGCGACCTCGAAGTCGGCATGGATCTCGGAGCGCGGGTACTCACCGCGATCGCCGCAGTGAGCGCGCAGGACGAACTCGGCGTCCGCGCGCTGCTCGTGCTTCCGGAGGCGACGCTGCAAGCGCAACTCGACGCGCTCTCGGGCGCGGAAATCGGCGCGGTTCGCATTGGGGCGCTCGGCTCGGCGGAAAACGTCGGTTGCGTCGCCGGGTTCTTGCATTCGATCGCGCCGATTCCCGCGGTGGTCGACCCGGTCTTTGCGGCAAGCACGGGCGGCGCGCTCGCGAACGAGGGCACCATTGCGGCGCTGCGAGACCGCTTGGCATCGCTCGCGAACGTCGTGTTGACGCCGAATCTCGCGGAGGCAGCGGTGCTGCTCGAACGCGGACCGATCGGTCGCGGGGATCTCGAGAACGCGGCAAGCGCGCTCTATGCGCGTGGTGCCCACGCGGTCTTGCTCAAGGGCGGCCATCTCGCGGGCGATCCCGTGGACGTCCTGGCAAGCCCGGCCGGTATCGAAACGTTCGCGGCGCCCCGCATCGCCGCCGCAATGCGCGGCACGGGCTGCACGCTCGCGATGGCGTTGGCATGCGAACTGGCACACGGCCGCGCGCTCCGCGATGCCGTCCTTGCGGCGCGCGCGTTCGTGCGCACGAAGATGACGGCAGCAGTGCGTGGAAACGAGGGCGCGTGAACAAGCCACGCGTGATGTCGGGAATGCGTCCGACCGGTGCGCTGCACGTCGGTCATCTCGTCGGTGTTTTGACGCAGTGGGTAACCTTCTGCGAGAGCGCCGAGGCTTTCTTCGAGATCGCCGATCTGCACGCGTACACCACGGGCTTTGCCGATCCGGAGGCAATTCGCGCGGCGCGCGAGGAGATGGTCGCGGTCTGGCTGGCAGCCGGCGTCGATCCCTCCAAGGCTACGATCTACCTGCAATCGGGGGTGCCGGAGATTGGTGAACTGCACACGCTTCTCGCGATGATCGTGCCGGTCTCTTGGCTCGAACGGGTTCCCAGTTACAAAGGGCAGATCGAAGCGCTCGGAAATCAGATCGCGACGTACGGATTTCTCGGCTACCCGCTCTTGCAGCTCTGCGACGTCGCGGCCGTGCGCGGGAATCGAGTGCCGGTCGGACGCGATCAGGTTGCGCACTTGGAGTTCGCGCGCGAGGTCGTGCGGCGCTTCAATCATCTCTACGGCGATGGGCAAGAGGTGCTCGTGGAGCCGCAACCGACGCTCTCGGAGTTTCCGGAAGTGCCCGGGATCGACGGCCGGAAGATGAGCAAGTCATACGACAACGCCATTTACATTACCGACGACGAGGAAGCGACGACGAGGAAAGTGCGCTCGATGATTACCGATCCGCAAAAGATTCGGCGAGGCGATCCCGGGCGGCCCGAGATCTGCCCGGTCTTTGCGCTGTGGAGGTTTGCGAACCCGCTGCGCCTCGACGGCATCGCGGCGACGTGCCGCTCCGGCGAGTTAGGGTGCGTGCAGGACAAGAGCGACTTCGCCGAAGCCCTCAACGCCTACTTGCGCCCGGTGCGCGAGCGCCTCGCAGCGTATCGTGCCGACCGAACGCTGATCGCCGGTATCATTACCGAGGGCACGGCGCGCACGCGCGAGATCGCCGCCGGCGTGCTGCGCGACGTCAGGCGCGCGATGAAACTCGTATGATCCCGCGATCGCGCGGACTACGGGGTCGAGCTGAAATTGAGGCCGGCAATCTTCCCGTCGCTGTCGAGCTCGAAAATCTCCGTCCAAACGCCTGAGTGAAACGTCACCGTGTAGACGTATGCCGTAAATCCGCCGTCGAAGTCCTCGATCCCAGCGAGCGTAAACGCGGTGGGCTGACCGAGGCGGCCGACCAATCCGGCCATCTGCCGCAAGACGCTGGGCGTGAGTTGGGCATTCAAATGCGCGTCGAACTGCGTGCGATCGATGTTGCCCGTTTGGATGCGTGCGAGCCACTCCTTCGCGCGCGCCATGAGCGCGTCGTCGTTTGGGGTGCCGGTGGGCGCCGGCGAGGGGGCGACCACCTGTGCCGCGACGGAGCCGCCGAAGGTCAGAGCGCCGATCGCCGCGGCGAATGTGAAGGCGCGGAGGCGATTCATTGCACCGGCATGAGGCGAAGTCCGGCGACCTTGTTGTCGCCGTCGAGCACGAAGATCTCGTTCCAGATTCCGTTGTCGAAGTGGATCCGGAAAATATACTGGATCAGGCCGCCGATACTCTGTTTGCTCGACAGGTTGAACGAGGTCGGGTCGCCGAGCGGTCCCAACTGATTAACCAGTTGCTTCGCTAAATCGGGCGTCAGCGCCGCATTCATCGCATCGCTGAGTTGCGAGCGATCGATGTTGCCGGTTTGCAAGCGGCGCAGCCAGTCGCGTGCCCAACCGGTGACGGCCGCGTCGCTGGGCGGCGTCGGAACGCTTGCGGTCGCAGGCGTCGAAGGAATCGGTGATGGCGCCGCGGCGACCGCCGTTAGCGGCGGCGAACTCACCGCGAGAAACAAACCGAGGACCAAGCGAAGATTCATCGCGATAGCTCCTTACGTTGCGACCGCATTACGACGCCGGAGGGCGCGGTTCTTGCGGAGGACGCAGAAGCCACCATGCCGGCGCGCCGAGGACGAGCACGAACGGAAAAAAGAAGACGTGGCCGCGCGAGAGCGCGTAGGCGAGCGCCGCCGCAGCGAGCATGACGAGCAACGCTGCGAGCCCGCGCAGCAGAAACACGAGCCGCGCCCTATTTAGCCCTTGAACTTCGGAACGGCCTGCGCGATGGCGTCGAGCGCCCAGTCGATATCCTCGACGGAGGCGGCATACGAAAAGCGCAGGTATCCGTTTCCGGCTTTTCCGAAGGCGGAGCCGCTGGTGCACGCCACGCCGGCTTCATCTAAAAGGAAACGCGCGAGCGCGCGGTCGTCCTTCGTAATGCGCGACACGTTGGCGAAGGCGTAGAAGGCGCCCTCGGGCAGCGTACACGAGAAGCCGGGAATCTTGTTCAATCCTTCGACGATGCGATCGCGGCGCCGGCGGAAAGTCGCGTTCATCTCGCGCACGGGAGCGTCGGGCCCGCGCAGCGCGGCGATTCCCGCTTGCTGTACGAACGATGTGACGCAACTGAACGTGTTGTTGTTGAAGAGCGTGACCACGTTCGCGAGCGCTTCCGGCATGAGCGCGTAACCGAGACGCCATCCCGTCATCGCGTACGCCTTCGAAAAGCCGTCGACGACGATCGTGCGCTCGCGCATCCCGGGGAGCGATGCGATCGAGACATAGTCGCCCTCGAGTGTAGAAATTACGGCTGTAGATCTCGTCTGCGAGCACGAGGAAATCGTAGCGTTGCGCGAGCTCGGCGATGCGCTCGAGGTCCTTCCGGCAAGAGGACGCCGCCGGTCGGATTGTGTGGAGAGTTGATGACGAGCACCTTGGTACGGTCAGAGACCGATCGCGCCAGCTCGTCGAGGTCCATGCGCCAGTTGCGTTCCTCGCGCAGCGGAATGGCGGTGATCTTCGCCTGCAGATAGTTCGCGGCGGAGGCGTACGCGGGGTACGCCGGATCGAAGTAGACGAACTCGTCGCCCGGGTCCAGCAGCGCCGAGAGCGTGTTCCAAATGGCGGGTTTGGCGCCGGGAGTGATGACGACGTTTTCGGGCGTGTATCCCGGTTCGATGTGGCGGAAGGCGCCCGCATACGCCGCGACGGCGGCGCGCGAGGTCGGCCGACCCCGCTGACGGCGTGTAGTGCGTGTAACCGGCTCGGAGTGCCTCGATGGCCGCCTGCTTGATGTACTCCGGGCGTATCGAAATCGGGCTCGCCGATCTCCATGTGGACCACCCGCCGCCCCTTCGCCTCTAGCGCACGGGCCCGAGCAAGCACCTGGAAGGCGTTTTCCGCCCCCAGCCGCGCGACGGCGGCGGCGATGCGGTCTTCGGTGACGGCAAGCATCTAATGGTCCCTCTCGCAGTGACTAAAGCAGTAGAAATTCGTCAAGGTGGCCAGTCCGGCACGGCGAAGCAGTCATGCCCTATCATGCGTACCCTGTCGGAAGTATTCACGCCGGGCGCGCCGACGTTGCCGGAAGGTCTCAGAACGCTCGTCGTTTCTCCCGAGCGCGAGTTGGAACCTGGGATGACCGTGCGTGCGACGTTCACGTTCCGTAACAACGGCGGAGCGCCGGCAACCGGGCGTTCGGGTGCGTTTCAATCTTCCCGACGGGCTCGTCTACTTGGTCGGAACCGGCCGGCTCGACGGGGCAGACCTCGACGACGAGTTGGGGAACTCTCCGTTGCTTGGGCGTAACGGCGCTCACATCGGCGACGTTGCTCCCGGCGAAGAGCGCCGCATCGAGATCGCGTACAGCGTCGTCGGCGCGATCGAAAACGGCACGACGATCGAACTTCAGGCCGCCGTCGCCTCCTTCGAGGTGCAGCCGGTCGGCTCCAACGTCGTTCGGCTCATTGCGCGCAGCCGGCCGCAACTGCTCAACGCGCTCACCGGCGTCACGATCGAAACGCGGCGCGATCCCGTACCCGGCGGCGAAGCCGAGATCACCGTCCGCGTTCACAACGCCGGCGAATCGAGCGCGCACGACGTCGTGGTCGTTGCGCCGATTCCCGAGCACACGTCGTACGTCTCCGGATCGGCGCGCGTCAACGGGCGCGAGATCGAGCGCGACCTCGGCTGCGGATACGATCGCGTCTACGCGCCGATCGTCGGCCTCGGTGCTTTCGGCGAGCGCGAGCGCGATGCTCGTCTACCGCGTGCGCATCGATTCGCCGCTCCCCGACGGCACGCGCATCATTGCGAACGCGCAGATCGCGTCCCAAGAGACGCCCGCGTTCTCGCTCGAACCCGCGGCACTCATCGTGCGCGCTGCCCCCGATTTCGGCGACGACCGTACGACGTTCTCCGTCGAACCCGCGCACGCAAGTGCATCCGGGCGAGCGCGTCGTGCTGACGTTCGTCGCGTGCAACGCGGGCACGGCCGCCGCTGAAGCGTGACGCTTTCGATCGATCTTCCCGACGCTCTGATCGCGGTGCGCGGCGCGGCACGCGTCGACGGGCGCCCGACGCGCGAGCGGCGCGTCGACCAACTCTCTTTCGACCTCGGCCGCGTCGAAGGCGGAGAGCGGATCGAACTGCGCAGCGAGGCGATCGTCGTCGCGCCGCTGCCCGACGGGACCTCGTTGCCGGTCTATGCGACGCTGGCATGGGAGCCTTCGCAGGGCGAAGCCGTTCGGCGCTTCGAGCGTAGCGTGCTCGTTCGTTCGGAGCCGGCCCTCGTACGGCGTCGTAACGCGATCTTGCGCAGCGGCGAAGAAGTCGTGCGCCCCGGTCGAGAGATCGAAGCCACGATCTCGATCGCGAACGACGGCAGCGCGCCGGCGCTCGATTCCGTCCTGCACCTGCGCGTCGATCCGGCGCTCGACGACGTCCGGCTCTCCGAGCGTGGGGTGCGCATTCCGATGGACGGCTTTCGCCGCCGACTTGGGCGCGATCGAATCCTACGTCCACCGCCGCATCACGATGCAGGCGCGCGTTCGCACGCCGTATGCCGATCGCAGCGAGATCGTCGTCGGCGCAAGCCTGCATACGCGCGAACTCGGTGAAACGCAGCTCGGCGAAACCAGTTGGCGCGTCGATTCGCATCCGGCGTTTTCGACCGCCAGCTCGCGCATGGAACTTTCGACGGGGGCGCTCTTGCGCCCGAATCAACTGGCCGAAGTCGTCGTCTACGTCTTGAATATCGGCAGTGACGTTTCGCGGAACGTGCGCGTGCGTTTGCTAATATCACCCGAGGCGCGCTTCGAGAGCGTCGAAGGCGCGACGCGCGAAAGCTCCTCGATTCTCTTCGGCGAGATCGCGCCGGGCGCGGAGCGCAGGCGCGTCTCGGTCTCCGGTTGCTGCGCAGCGTTCGCGAAGGAGTACCCGCTCACCGTCGACGCCGTGCTGACCGCCGATTCGATGCTGCCCGTTCCGCTCGAGCGCTTGACGATCGTGACGACGGCGAACCCGGACTTCTCGGTCGGAACCTTCCGCAGCGAACCGAGCGACGTCGTCGACTCGGCGAAACCGTCGAGTGGGCGCTGCACTTCGCAACGGCGGCGACGGGCCGGCACGCCAGGTGCAGATTCGTATCGCGCAGCCGACGTCGCTCATCTACGTCCCCAATTCGACGACGGTCAACGACGTGCCGATCCGCGACGTCGGTGCGCTCGGCCCGTTCGCAAGCGAGCGCGGGATCGTACTCAACGAGTTCGATCCGGGCGTCGAAGCAACGATTCGCTGGCGCGACGTCGTGCACAACCAGTTGCCCGCGGGAGAGGCGATCGTGCGCGTCGCGCACGTCACCTACGACGGCGAGCGCGACGACGAAATCGCGTCGAATGAGTTGAAGGTGCGCGCCGCGCCGGTCTTCGCCAACGCCATTCCGGGGTTGCCGTTTGGGCTCGAGGGCCTCGTCGGCCCGACCGCGGATGCGGGAACTCGGGAAGATCGCTACGCCGATCTCCGCCGGGACACCGGCAGCCGGCAGCGAGAACGGCACGCCGCACTATTCCTACGGCAACGGCCAGGGCACCGTGGGCGAGGCGGGCACCGCCGGAACGGTCCTGGGCTTCAACGACGAGTGGCTCGCGCGGACGCTGCGCTTCCTCGAGGAAGCGAGCTTCGGCGGGCTGGTGACGCATCTCTTTGCACTGCGCGCCTTCCTCCCGGAGGCATCGGCGACACCCGCGCCTCCCTCGCTCCGGTCGCGGATGCCTTGCGCGAAGAACTCGACCGGCTCTTCATCAAGCTGCGGCTTCCGAGCTACGTGATCGCACCGCGCGACGTCGAGACGCCGTCGTTGCGCGCGACGATCGAACATCTGCTGCACGACGCCGCCGCCGCGCACGGGGCGCCGGCCGATCCGCCCGGCGCTGCCATCGTCATGCGCGGCAGCTACGATCCCGCGACGCTCCACGAGCTCGGCGAGCGTCTGCGCAGCGCGGAACTCGCCACGGCGCTGCCGTGGGCCGCACTCGCGCGGCTTCTGCCCGACTCGACGCCGCAAGCGCAGCACTATCGTGGGCTGCTCGTCAACCGTCTCGACGCGCTCTGCGATGCGGACTCGCCCGATTTCATCGAGGCGTTGCAGCATCGCGCGGATAGCGCGCTCGACGGGGCGCTCGACGTTTTCTCCACCTCGCTTCGCGCCGCGGTTCCCTAGAAGGCCTTCGGGAGACGTACGACCATGATTACCATTGCCATCGCCGTTCTTTTCGTTCTCGGCATCGCGCTGGGAGTCTATGCGGTGATCGCACCGCGCCGCACGGCCGAAGGCCCCACGCTCCTCGATGAAGTCGAAAGAGATCCGCTTCAAGCGACGACCGATTGGACGAACGAAGCGGGGCAAGAATTCGCCGGATTGTCGGAATCGGCGCGATGCGATCTCGTTTTCGCGGTCGCCGCGCTCCGCGACGACCGTTCGCATCACTTGCTCGAGTTCGCGCTGCGCGATCCCAACGAAGCGGTAGCGCTCGCGGCCGCGCACGCGCTGGCCGGCTCGGGACGCGCGCCCGCGGTCGAACGCTTTCTCGCGCAACATCCGGGCGAACGCGCCGAGCGTATCGTTTCGACGCTCTCGCTGCTCATCAAACCCGCCGAAGAAGAAGCCGTACCGGCCGCGCGGTGATGGGGTGCGAGGCGCAGGAACTGCTGCGCCGCGTTCGCCTTCTCGACGGCGCCGTCGGGAAGACGCCGTTGTCGCACCTCATCGCCTTGTGCACGCTGGTCCCGCAAGCCGCTGCGCTGTGCGAGCGCGTCGAGCGACTGTTCGCGCGAATGCCGCCCGCCGTCGCCGCCGAGGATCTGGAAACGGCATCGGCGCGTGAGGCATTGATTGCCGCGTCACTCCGAACGCTCGCCGACGGCATGGCACCCGACGCCGACGGCGGCACGGAACGCGTGCGCATCTCCGGCGCGATCGACCCCGAACGCGTGAACGCGCTGATCGCAGAGCTGAGCGCATCGCCATTCGGTTCGGTGGTCCCGTGGTTACTCTGCGCCGAGCTGCTCGGGACGTCGATCGAATGCCGTGGCGCGCGGTCGCCGGTGCTCGAACCCTATCGGCTGCTGCTGCTCGAACGACTCGTCGGCCTTGCCGATCAGTCGCCGCAGATCTTCGCACGCTGGCTCGTCAGCGGCGACGAGCCGGCGTTGGACGAGCGGCTTTCCACGGTGCTGGATGCGCTACGCGGCGCTGCCGCGCTCGCAACGTAGGCTCGCATGCCGCTCCTGGGCATTCTCGTCGTCGTATTGCTCGCGCTCGCGGTCTATCTTCGAGCCGCCCGCCCTCCGATGGCCATCGAATCGTCCGATGCCATCGCCTTGCACGCACCGGAACTCAGCTGGACCAAGCGCGTCGTCGGCGACGCGCCCGTTCCCGATGCGCGGGAACGGATCGCGATCGTGAGCCGTTTGGCTCTGCTCGGCAGCGCCTGGAGCGTCGGGGTGTTGGAAGCGGCGCTCGCAGACGAATACGACGCGGCGGTACGAGACGCGATTTGGCGCGCCTTGCTCGCGCTACGCCGCGAAGACGCTATCCATGTTTCTGAAAATATTTGACTAAGATCGCTCGCGCAATTGGTGCCGCGACCTGCGCGCCGTATCCGCCGCTGCGATCGACGAAGACGGCCATCGCGAACTTCGGGTGGTCGGTCGGAGCCCAGCAGATGAACCACGTCGTATTCGGACCGTGTCCGCCGTCGGTTTCGACGGTCCCGGTCTTGCCGGAATACGGAAACCCCGCGATCGCGAGGCCGTAAGCCGTTCCACCGGGATCGGTTACGCGCGCCATCCCGGCGCGCACTTCTTCGAGCGCAGCTTGCGTTACCGGGACTTGGCGAATGACCTGCGGCGGAAAGTTCGCGACGATCGCGCCGTCCGGCGATTGGATTTGCACGACGACGTGCGTGCGATAGAGCGTGCCGCCGTTGATGACCGTGGACGCGACGTTGGCCATCTGCATCGGCGTCGCTTGCATCGCGCCTTGACCGATGCCGAGGAAGCACACGTCGCTCGGCTCGAGCGGGACGCCGTACGTCTTCTCCATCCAATCGTTGGTCGGCCAGTTTCCGGTGCCTTCACCCGGCAAGTCGATGCCGCTGCGCTTGGTCAAGCCGAAGGCAAGCGCATATTTGCGCAACCGCTCGTTGCCGAGGTACCAGGAGAGGCGATAGAAATAGCCGTCGCTCGACGCAGCGAGCGCGGGGACGAACGTCGTGTCGCCCAGGCCGCCGGCGGCAATGTCCCGCGCGAGATACCCACCGCAATTCCACGCACCGCTGTCGTAGACGACTTGATCGGCGCCGACGACGTCTTCGGTGAGCGCAGCCGAACCGGTCACCATCTTGAACGTCGACCCGGTCGGTGTTGCAGCGGCGATCGCGCGATCGAAGAGCGGCTCCAGCTCGGAGTTCAAGTAGGCCTCGACGCGCGGCGAGTTCTCGCGTCGCGAAATCGTTCGGGTCGAAGTTCGGATAGCTCGCGAGCGCGAGGATGCCGCCCGTGTATGGATCCTCCGCGACGACCGCGCCCGAGAGGGGCCGGCCTTGCCGCCCAAGCGGCGAGGCCCTCGGCGAGCGCCTCCTCGACGATGCGCTGCAGGCGCCAATCGATCGACGTGAGCAACGCGTCACCCGGCAGCGCCGGCTTCTGCGGAAAGAGCGCGCCGCGAACGACCTGGCCCGAGGCGTCGACCTCGATGCGCTCGCCGCCGGGCTGCCCCCGCAGATACGAGTCGTATTGCGCCTCCAAACCATCTTTGCCGATGACGTCGTTAGCCGAATAACCGCTGCTGCGTAGCCGCGTGTACTCTTCTTCGCTGATCGCGCCGACGTAACCGAGAATGTGCGAACCGATGTCGCCGTAGGGATAATCTCGAATCGGCTGCACCTCGACGTCGATGCCGGGAACATCGGTCAGAATCTCGGAGAGGCGCGCGACCGTGGGGACCGGGAGGTCGACGGCGAGCACGATGGGCCCGTAGGGCTCGTTCGCGACGATCTGCGCGAAGGACGTGTAGTCGATGCCGTGATGATGGAAGAGTCGTTGCAGGAGGGTTGCTTGCGGTACGCCGATCGTTTCCGAGAGGAGCGCGATCTCGTGTCCGAGATCGACGATCTCCGAGGGGATCAAGCCGACGACGAACGATGGCTGGCTGCGCGCGAGTACGAGCCCGGAGCGGTCGTAGATGATGCCGCGCGGAGCGGCGACGCGGATGAGGCGGATCTGGTTCGCCTGCGCCTGCGCCCGATAGTGCTCGCCGTCGACGAGCTGCAAGACGATCAGGCGCCCGACGACAAAGAGCAATGCCAGCGCCATCACCGCGGTAAAGAGCATGATCCGCAGCGACGGTCGCTCCCAGCCCTTCTTACGCGCGCGAGAATATCCCGTGTTCATCGACGGCGCCTCGCAATGGAGCGCCGCTCCAAGCGTCTCGCGAAGAACATCACCACCGCGGCAAGCGCGGCATTGAGCGCGGCTTGAAGCAGCGCTTCGTGAAAATGCAGCGCTCCCAAACCCGCCGGAAAACCTTCGATCTTCTTGACGCTCCAAAAGATCAGCGCTCGCAGCAGCGTCGCCGTGCCGGTCACGATCATGAAAAACGGCATCGAATCTTCGAAGAAGCGCCGCGTCGGAAGCGAGGAGAGGAGCGCAACCACCGTCGTCGCGATCGTCCAGGCACCACCCCCGTCGAAAGCGAGCAGATCCTCGCCGAGACCCGCGAAAAAGCCGTAGAGGGTCGCGCGCCCAACGCCGGTTCTCATCGCAAACCACACGACGGCGACGAGGACGGCGCTCGGTTCGACGCCGCGCACCGCGACGAGGTGCATGACGGTTCCCTGGACGACGAGCGCGACGAGAAGCCACGCCGCCGCCGTCCCCCACTCGGGCCCCGCGACGCGCAGCGACGGCGCGCTACTTCGTGAGTACGACAACGCGATCGAGAGCGCCGAGTTCGACGGCGGGGCGTAAAACGGCCGTTTGATAGAGTGCGGCGTCGTTGTGGTCGACTTCGACGATGGTTCCGATGGGAACGCCGGAGGAGAACGAGCGCCCGTTGCCGGTCACGACCACGTCACCCGGACGCAGCGTTGCGTCCTGCGAAACGTATTGCAAACGAACGCTCGTGAGATTCCCTTGCGCGATGCCCCACCAACGCCCTTGCCGCACGACCGCCGGAACGCGGCTCGTGTAGTCCGTGATGAGCAGCACCGTACTCGAAAAGGGGCCGACGTCGAGGATGCGCCCGACGACACCCATCGCCGCGACGACGCCTTCGTCGGGTTTCACGCCCTCACGGGAGCCGCGATCGATGGTCACGGTCCGCGATTCGTTTTCGGGTGGGAAGCCGATCACGCGCGCCTCGATTCCGTCGGGGTACGCATCGGCGACCGGCGCAATGGCCGACGCGCTCTGGAATGCGGCCAACTCCTCTTGAAGGCGGGCGTTCTGCGTCTCGAGCTGCTCGTTTTCGGCCTTGAGCGCGGCGTTTTCGCGCCCGAGCTGAGGAACGGAGAGAATGTTCCCGCCGGTGTCGCGCACGCCGCCTTCGACCGAGGAGACGAGGCTCTCGACGAAGGCGACGGCCGCCGATCCCGCCCACATGAGCGGCCCCTCACGGCCACTACGAGCGGCGGCGATTTGGAAAAGCACCAGCGCCGCCGCCACGATAATGACGGCGATCAGTGCGAAGAGTTTGCGTTCGTCTGTGTACACGACGGTTTCGAGGCTTCCTTCGATTCCGGCAATGCAAATCCCGAGCGCCGCACGATTCGAATGAAGTCGCCGAGCGGGAAACCCATGACGGTGAAATAATCGCCGTCGATCGATGCGACCAAGGCGGCGGCGCGTCCCTGGATCCCGTAGGCGCCGGCCTTATCCATCGGCTCGCCGCTCGCGACGTAGGCTGCGATCTCCCCGTCGTCGAGCGGATAGAAGGAGACCGCGGTCGTCGAGAGCCGCTCGATCGGCGATTCGATACCCGGTAGGGAGAGCGCGTACGCGGTATGGACGCGGTGGGCCCGTCCGGAGAGCGACCGAAGCATCCGCGTCGCGTCGGCTGCATCCCACGGTTTGCCGAGGACGTTCCCGTCGAGATCGACGACGGTGTCGGCGGCCAGCACGGCACGCTCGGGATAGCGGCCGCGGACCGCTTCGAGCTTGGCGCGCGCATGGCGCCGGGCCAACTCTTCGGGCGCAGCGGCGGGGTCGGCCAGTTCCTCGTAACCGCTGCGTACGGCCTCGACTTCGAGCGAAAGGGAGCGCAACAACTCGAGCCGTCGCGGGGAACCGCTGGCCAACACGATCGCCTGCAGGCCGCGATTTACCGAACCGCTCACCAGTAATAACGCCCGCCGGCTTCGACGTAGCCGCTCGGGTGCCGGCCGGACGTTTCACGGTGCGTCCAATGAATCACGCCGCCGAGCGGATCGGATTCGTACTCGCCTTTGACGACGACGTACTCACCCGTGCGTAACGGGATCGGGCCCGTAAAATCGACGTTGGTCTCCACGCGCACCACGAGATCGCAACCGCTGCGCAGGCGAAGCAGAAATCCTTCGTGCGGACCGCTCGGGCCCGCTTGCGTCCCGAGAATCTGCTCGACGCTGCCATCGGCGATGACTTCCACTCCGGAGGCGTTCGCACGGGAGACGCGGCAGACCGACGCGTCGTCGGGACCCGGCGTGCAGCCGGTCAGCGCGAACAGAGCGACGGCGAAGACGGCGCTATGCCGGTTGCCGGCGGTCGGCATAACCGTAGAGGCCGCTAGCCGCGATGTACTCCCACACGGCATCGGGCACCAGGTATCGCACGCTGCGGCCCTGGGCGAGCAGCGAGCGCAGCAGCGTTCCCGATTCGGGGAACTCCGGCAGGTTGAGCGTGCGCACGCGTTCGCGCAGGGTCGTCGGAATCGACGCGACCGCCCGCTGAACCGCCTCGGGGCGAATGCCTGCTCGCGGCACGATCACGAAGCGTTCGAGTTGTTCGAGCACTTCGTCGAAGCGCACCCAGTCGGAGTTGACGAGCGAATCGGCGCCGATGATGAAGGTGAAGGTCGCGTCGGGATGCCGCGCGCGCAATGCGGGAATGAGGTCGGCGGTGTATCCGGTCGCGTCGGCGCGCAGATCGGTATCGTCGAACTCGAAGGCCGGGTTGCCGGCGATCGCAGCGCGCAGCATCGCGCAGCGATCCGCGATGGAGGCCTGCGCCTGAGCCCGATAGTGTTGCGAGTTCGCAGGAACGAAGAGAACGCGCTCGAGACCTTCAAGTAGGCGCGCCGACTCCGCAACGAACAAATGTGCGTTATGAATTGGATCGAAGGTCCCGCCAAAAATTCCGAGTCTCACGAGTACGTAAACTCATACGAGCCGATGCGCACCGTATCCCCTTCGGCGGCTCCCATCTCGCGCAGGCGGCGCTCGACGCCTATCCGCTCGAGCGCGCGCTCGAAGCGCGCCAGCGCCTCGTCGGAGTCGAAGTTCGTCATCGATGCCAGTCGCTCGACGCGCTCGCCGCTGACGACGAAGCTCCCGTCCCGGGCGCGCTCGATCGAGAAGGCATCGCGCGGGACGAGATCGATGCGCGCCACCGGCTCGGCGTGCGCCGGGGCGGGGGCGTTTTCGATCGCGCGCGCGATCGTATAGACGAGATCCTGCACGCCCTCGCCGGTGACGGCGCTGATGCCGTGCACTTCGGCGAAGCGCTCTCGGAGTTCGGCGAGTCGCGCCCGTGCCTCCGGGAGGTCGAGTTTCGAAATGCACGTGAGCATCGGCTTTTCCAGTAACGCGGGATTCCACGCGCGCAACTCGCCTTCGATCGTGGCTTTGTCGTGCAGCATCTCTTCGAGCGATTTCGCGCCGTCGAGCAGGTGCAGCAAGATCCGCGTACGCTCGACGTGGCGCAGAAAACGATCGCCCAAGCCGGCGCCTTCGTGTGCGCCTTCGATCAAACCGGGAACGTCGACGAGAACGAACGACTCCTCGTCGGAGACGCGGACCACGCCGAGTTGCGGCTCGATGGTCGTGAACGGATAGTCCGCGATCTTCGGGCGCGCGGCGGAGACGACCGAGAGCAGCGTCGACTTGCCGGCATTCGGAACGCCGACGATGCCGCAGTCGGCGAGCAGCCTCAACTCGAGGCGCAGCGTGCAGCGCTCGCCCGGCTCGCCTTTCTCCGCGTAGCGCGGCGCCTGGCGCACGCTGGTCGCGAAATGCTGATTGCCCAGGCCGCCGCGCCCGCCTTTTGCGACGAGCGCACGTTCTCCGGGGACGGCAAGGTCCGCGATCAGTGCCTCCGGCTTTCCTTCATACGCGCGATGAACGAGCGTGCCCACCGGGACGGAGATCGTCAGGTCCTCGCCGCTGCGTCCCGACTTGTTCGACGATCCGCCATGCTTGCCGGACTCGGCTTCGAAGCTGCGCCGAAACCGAAACTCGACGAGCGTCGAAAGCTCGGGCGTCGCCTCGATGTAGACGCTCCCACCGTGACCGCCGTCGCCGCCTGCCGGGCCGCCCTTGGGGATGTACTTCTCACGACGCCATGCCACGATGCCGTCGCCGCCGTTACCGGCCGCGACGTTGATGGTCGCTTCGTCGATGAACTGCAGGAGGGTGAGTTAAGCTGCGGCGGTTCGCACGTTCACGTGCTTGCGATTGCGCCGGCTCGTGAACTCGACCGTGCCGGTGGTCAGCGCGAAGATCGTGTGATCCTTGCCCATGCCGACGTTCTGGCCGGGGTGAAACTGGGTGCCGCGCTGGCGCACGATGATGTTGCCCGCGATCACGCGCTCGCCCCCAAACCTCTTTACGCCCAGGCGCTGAGCGTTCGAGTCGCGCCCGTTGCGGGTCGAACCGGCGCCTTTCTTCGAGGCGAAGAGCTGGAGGTCGAAGCGGAACATAGCCGCGTGAGTATAGCAAGGGCGCCGCGGCGCTGGCAAGCGGTTCATGCCGGGCGGACCGCGGCCTCGGGGATCTCCAAGGTGAGGGCCGATGCGTCCAGCACGCCTTCGAGCCCGATCGGAAGCACCCACTGCTCGGGAATGTGTCCGACCGGCACGCCGGCGAGCACCGGTTTGTCCAAGCCGCCCAGCCGGTCGGCGAGCACCTGGTCGACCGTCTGGGAGGGGCCCTTCGGCTCGCAGTGGGTGCAGGCGCCGAAGAGGACGCCGCGACTTGCCTGGAGCGCCCCCGCCAGCCGCAGCTGCGTCAGCATCCGGTCGATGCGATAAGGCTCCTCGCCGGTCTCTTCCAGCAGGAGCAGCGCATCCCGGAAGGCGGGTGCCCACGGCGTGCCGACGAGGCTCGATACCAAGCTCAAATTGCCGCCCGCAATCGGGCCGCGAGCGCGGCCGGCGCGAAGCGCGACCGCGTGCGGTGCTCGCAGCGTGCCAATCGGCTGCGCCGACATGCAGACGCGTTTTACGTACTCGCGCGTCACTGAATCGAACTGCGATTCACGCGCGGCGAGCGGGCCGTGAAAGGTGACGACGGCGCTTCGCCGTGCGACCGCATTGAGGATCGCGGTCAAGTCGGAGAAACCCATCACGACTTTCGGATCAGCCGCGATCGCGGCATAATCGAGCGCATCGAGGATGCGCATCGTTCCGTAGCCGCCGCGCATCGCGATGATGCCCCGAATCGACGGATCGCGAGCCATCCGATTGAAATCGCCGGCTCGCTCCTCGTCGCTCCCCGCGAGATAGCCGTCTTGCGCGCCGACAAAGTTCCCGAGCACCGGCTCTAAGCCAAGCGAGCGGATGTGCGAGATCCCCTTCTCGATCTCGCCGTCGGCAAGCGGCGAAGCCGGAGAAATAAGGCCAACGCGGTCGCCCGCGCGCAAGCGTGGCGGCTTGCGCATCGGCGAGGGAAAGGCCGGAAGCGCGGCGGTTGCGGCGGCCATCGTCATCGTGGAAAGAAACTCTCCGCGCGTCGTCACTTGCGCGCTCCTTTCATTTTGGGATTAGCCTCGGGGGAGGTGCCCCCCTGGGGTCGCCGTAACTTGGCTTCAGTCTTGGAGTCAATGCAGAATCATCGGGACTCGGTTGCGAGAGGAAGCCGGCGCCGCGTCGTTGTCACCGGTCTGGGCGCGGTCACCCCCCTCGGCAACACCCGCGACGAGTTCTGGCGGCGCCTCGTTGCCGGCGAGTCGGGCATCGGGCTCATCACCGCGTTCGATGCGACCGATTTCGCGACGCGGATCGCCGGCGAGGTCAAGGACTTCAACCCCGAGCAGGCTGATCGGGCGAAAGGAAGCGCGCCGAATGGACCGCTTCGCACAGTATGCCTTCGTCGCGGCGCGCGAAGCGATCGAAGATGCGAAGCTGCCCGACGATCCGGAGGTGCGCAACCGCGTCGGCGTCGTGATCGGCACGGGCATCGGCGGCATCATCACGTTCTGGGCCGATGTCGGATCAAGGCGCACGAGGTCGGGACGTGGGCGAAGAACGTCGCCGTTCTTCATTCCGATGCTGATGGCAACGCGGCGCCGGCGCACATTTCGATGGTCTATCGATTTCGCGGTCCGATCTTTGCGGCCGCGAGCGCCTGCGCGAGCGCGAACGACGCGATCTGCACCGCCTATAACCTCGTCGCCCATGGCGATGCGTCGCGATGATCACCGGCGGGAGCGAGGCCGTCATCTCGCCGCTGGCGGTCGGTGGCTTCTGCTCGATGCGCGCGATGTCGACGCGCAACGACGATCCGACGCGAGCCTGCCGCCCGTTCGATCGCGAGCGCGACGGCTTCGTGCTCGGCGAAGGCGCCGGGCATTCTGGTCCTCGAGGAGTACGAGCACGCGCATCGCGCGCGGCGCGCAGATCTACTGCCGAGTTGCTCGGCTACGGCCAATCGGCCGATGCGTACGATCATCGTCGCCGTCGATCCGGACGGCAACGGCGTCGCGCTGGCCTTCGCAGCGCGCCTTTGAAAGCGCCGGCATCGCGCCGAACGAAGTCGACTACATCAACGCGCACGGCACGTCGACGCCGATCGGCGATCCGGCCGAATCGAGGGCGATCGAGAGCGCCTTCGGCGAGCACGCGTACAAGATCGGCGTCAGTTCGACGAAATCGATGCACGGCCACGCGCTCGGCGCGGCGGGCGGCATCGAAGGCGTCGCGACCGTGCTCGCGGTCGCCGAACGACATCATGCCGCCGACGATCAACTACGAATTCCCCGACCCGGAGTGCACGCTCGACTACGTTCCGAACGTCGCTCGGCGGCGCCGATCCGCGTCGGCGCTTTCGAACTCGTTTGGCTTCGGCGGTCACAACAGCGTCATCGTCTTCGGCAAGCCGCGTGAATAAGTGGGGTCCCACGCGGCGGAGTCCGCGTGGGGGCGCGCAGTGTAGTTTCCGGCGCCCTTCGACTTCGCTGCGGACAAGCTCCGTGCCAGAAGCGGAACGAAGCGCCGGGCGCCGCGCAAGGTGCGGCGCCGTTTAAGATGCCCGGTGAGAATCGGCGCCGGCGCCTGCGCGCCCTGCTCGGCCTTGCGGGCATTCGGCTCGCGCCGGCGACCTCGACGCGATCGAGCGCGCGTTCGTGCACGAGAGCTACGCGCGCAAGAGCGCGGCGGGGCGTCGAACGAGCGTCATGGAGTTCCTCGGCGACTCGGTCCTCGGCGCATCGCCGCAGCGTGGCTCTTCGAGCGATTTCCCGGAAGAGCCCGAAGGGCGTGCTGACGCTGCGCAAGGCCGCGATCGTCAACGACGCGCAGCTCGCGCAGACGGCGCGCCGCTTGGGCTTCTCCGAGCTCGTGCAGCTCGGCGCGGGCATGCGCAATGCGGGCGGCGCCGAGAACACCTCGATCCTTGCCGATGCGTTCGAAGCGTTCGTCGGCGCGCTCTATCTTCGCTACGGACTCGAACGCGCGCGGCGCTTCGTGCTTCGCGAGCACGTCGAGCGGCTCGAGCACGAAACCGGCGCGCTGCTCGACGCCAAGACGCGCCTGCAGCACTACGCGCAGGAGCATCTCGGCTGCGACGCCCGTCTACCGCGAAGAGAGCCGCGGCACGCCGCAGCAGCCGGCCTTCGTCTCGCAGCGTCGAGGTCAAAGGGCAAGACGTTGGGAACCGGCAGCGGCCCGTCGAAGAAGAGCCGCACAGCAGGCGGCCGCCGAGGACGGCGCTGCGCAACGCTGGAGGCACCGCATGCGTGAAGCTCAAGAAGATCAAGGCCTTCGGCTTCAAGACGTTTGCGGAACCGACGACGCTCGAGTTCGGCGGCGGCATCACCGCGATCGTCGGCCCGAACGGATCGGGAAAGTCGAACCTCGTCGACGCGATTCCGCTGGGTCCTGGGCGAGACGTCGAGCGCAGTTCGCTGCGCTCCGGGAAGCTCGAGGACGTGATCTTCGCCGGCAACGACAAGCGCAAGCCGCTCGGCCTGGCCGAGGTTTCGATCACCTTCGACAACAGCGACGGCAAGCTGCCGATCGAATTCGCCGAGGTCGAGATCACGCGCCGCGCCTATCGCGCCGGCGAGAGCGAGTACTTCATCAATCGCAGTCGCAGGTGCGCTTGCGCGACATCCTCGATCTCCTGATGGGCACGGGTCTGGGACCGGGTTCGTACGCGATCGTCTCGCAAGGGCAGATCGACGCGATCCTGACGAGCAAACCGACCGAGCGGCGCGCGCTCTTCGAGGAGACCGCCGGCATCAGCAAGTTCCTCGCGCGCAAGCACGAATCGATGCGCCGCCTGGAGCAGACCGAGACAAACGCGATCCGCATCAGCGACCTGATCGCCGAGACTCGAGCGGCGCATTCCGGAGCTGGAGACGCAGGTGCGTCGCGCGAAGCGCTACCGCCGGTGCAGCGCGCGCGTGCGCGACCTCGAGATCCTCTCCTACCTGCGCGCCAGCGCCTCGCGGCGCGCCGAGCGCGAGCGCTGCGCGAGGAGCTCGAAAAGCAACGACGAACTGCGCGCAGTCGCGGCGGCGCAAGCGTCGCGACGCTCGGCGCCGACCTCGCGCGAGACTGCGCACGCGAGCTCTATCGCGGGAGCTGCAGCTCGAAGAGTTTCGCACGCAGGCGCAAAGCCGACGCGCGGAGCTGGCGCGGATGGAAGCCGAGTACGCGGCCGCGCTCGCGCGCCGCGAAGCGCTCGAAGCGCAATCGACGCAAACGTCGCGACGACGTCGAGCGCGTCGCGCAGGAGCGTGAGTCGCTCGAGGCCGCCATCGCCGAGCTCGAAGCGCGACTCGCGCCGCTCGAGCGGCAGATCGACGCGCGCGCGCGAAGCGAGAACTCGCAGCGCAGGCGGCGCTGGCGCAAGCGCGCGCGCCGCTCGATGCGATCTTCACGCAGCTGCGCGAGGTCGAAGCGGACGCCGCCGATCGAGCGGCACGCGCGCGGAGCGGCGCGTGCAGGCCGAAAATCTGCGAGCGGAGGTGGAGCGTCTCGAGGGCGAGGTGCGGGCGGCGCGCGAGCGCGTGGCGGAGCTCGAGTTGCGCCGAGCGGGACGGCCGCAGCATTACGCGCAGGCGGAGCACCGCCTGATCTCGCTCGAAGCGCAGCCGTGCGGCGCGCGCGACGCGGTCGAATCGGCGGAGCGCGAAGCGGCGCAAGCGCACGACGACCTCGCTGCGCGCGCTAGCGTGCATCGCGAGCAGACCGGCGAAGTCACGGCTGCGGAATCGCGGCTGCACACGATCGAGGAGCTGGAGAACTCGCTCGAAGGACACGTGCCCGGAACGCGCGCGGTCGTCGAGGCGTGGCAGCGCGGCGAACTCGGCGGCATCGAAGGCATCGTCTCCAATCTCATCACGACCGACGAGCGCTACGCGCGCGCAATGGAACGTGCATTCGGCGCTCGCCTCTCGAACATCGTCACGCGCACGACTGCAGATGCCGAACGCGCGATCGAGTTACCTCAACCGAAGCGAATCGGGGCGCGCGACGTTCCTGCCGCTCGATACGCTCGCCAATCGAGAGCGGCGCGCACCGCCGGGAGCGATCGCGCGCGATTCGGGCGTGCTCGGCTATGCGCACACGCTCGTCCGCACGCGGCCGCAGTACGTACGGCGTCGTCGAGTTTCTCGTCGGGAACGTGCTGATCGTCGATACGCTTGCACACCGGCATCGCCTCGTGCGCGAGCGCGGCTTGCGCGATACGATCGTGACGCTCTCCGGCGAACAGATCGCCGGCGGCGGCGCGATCACGGGCGGCCGCTTCAAGCGCGAGCGCTCGATTCTTTCGCGGCGCGCTCAAGCGGGCAGCTGCGCGAACAGCTCGCCGAGATGCGCGCTCGACTTGCGAGCTTCGACGCGCAACTGCGCGTCGAGCAAGCACGCGGCGATGCGGCGAATGCGCAACGCGACGCCACGCGCGACGCCGCGGCGAAGCACGGCCTTCAGCTTGCGGAAGTGCGAGCGGAGATGGCCGCACGCGGCGCCGAGGTCGAACGCATGCACGCCGAAGTCGAGGAAGAGCGTCGTGAGGTCGAGGGCTTGGTCGACGCGACGCAACAATCGCGCGAGCGCGAGCGGCAGTACTCGAGCCAACAGCCGGGCACGGAGCGCGCCGAAGAGGAACGACACCGGCTGGAAGCGGAGCTGGCGCGGGTACGCGAGGAGATCGCGCGGGCCGAGGAAGCGCAGCTGCAAACGAGCGGCGCCGCGAGCGCCATTCGCGAGCGGCGGCCTCGCTCGGCGCGGAGCGCGATGCCGCCGCAGCACGCTTGGCGATGCTCGATCAAGACGGCGAGCGCGCGCGGATCGCGCGCGAGCAGATGCTCGCGGAGATCGCATCGTTGGTCGAGCAGACGCGCACCGCGCACGCGCACGTCGAAGGGCTGCGCAGCGGGGTGAGCGAGCTCGACGCGCAACTCGAGCACGCGCGGCGCGAGCGCGAATCGCTTGCCGATCGCCAAACGTCGCTCGAGTCGGAGTTGCGAACCGCCGAACACGACGAACGCGAGGTCGCCGCCGAAGGCGAGAGCCGTCGCACGCGGCTGGCGCGAGATCGAAGCCGAGCTGGGAATGCTCGTCTCGCAGTTCGCGCAGAATCCGGCGACCGACGACGAGTGTCGCGACGTCGAGCTGCGTTACGCGAGGAGCCCGACGCCGTGATCGACGAGCTGCCGCGTCTGCGCGACGAGCTGGCGCGGCTCTCGCGCCAACGTCAACCTCAACGCCGAGGCCGAGCGCGACGAGACTAGCCGAGCGCGAGCGCTTCCTGCGCACGCAGCTCGACGATTTGGCGAGGGCGCGCGAGACGCTGCTCGAATCGATCAAGGAGATCGAGCAGCAGACGCAGGCGCAGTTCAACGAAACCTTCGAGCGCGTCGCACGAGCGTTTTCGGCCGAGATCGTACGCGCGACTCTTCGCCGGCGGCGACGGCCAAGATGTGGCAGACGAATCCGGAGAATCTCTCGGAGACCGGAATCGAGATCGCGGTGCAGCCGCCGGGCAAGAAGCAGATGCCGCTCGCCGGCGCTCTCCGGCGGCGAGCGCGCGATGACGGCGGCGGCGCTGATCTTCGCGCTGATCGCGGTCAAGCCGTCGCCGTTCTATCTGCTCGACGAAGTCGACGCGGCGCTCGACGACGTGAACGTCGAGCGTTTCTCGGCGATGGTGCGCGAGCTTGCCGGCGATTCGCAGATGATCATCGTCACGCACAACAAGAAGACGATGGAGATGGCCGACCGCATGTACGGCGTGACGATGACGCGAATCGGGCGTCAGCTCGATCATCTCGGCGGAGTTGTCGGCGCGGAGGCCCGAGCCCGCCATTGCCTGACCGCCGCGCAAGCGGCGCTCCTCTCGCTCTCCGACAAGACCGGCGCCGCCGAGCTGGCACGAGCCTTGCACGAGCGCCGGCATCGCGATCTACGCGACCGGCGGGCACGAAGGCGTTCCTCGGGCGGACATGGCGTTCGCGCGCAGCGACGTCGAGGAACTGACCGGCTTTCCGGCGCTCTTCGGCGGCCGCGTGAAGACGCTGCACCCGAAGGTCTTCGGCGGAATCCTCTACGATCGCGATGCTCGCGAGCACACGCGAAGAGGCCGAGCGGATGAGAGATCGTGCCGATCTGTATCCGTTGAGCCGTCGCGCTCGTATGCGCGCCTCGAAGCATCGACAGATCGACATCGGCGGCGTCGCGCTTCTGCGCGCAGCCGCAAAAAATCATCGCCCACGTCACGGTCCTCTCCGACCCGTCACAGTACGGTGAGTTCGTCGCCTCGCTCGAGCACGGAGGCCCTTCGCGCGATCAGCGCGAGGCTCTTGCAGTTGCGGCGTTCGAACGTACCGCGGAATACGATGCGCGAAATCGCACGACGGCTCGAGAGCGATGCAGCGCTGCCGAATCGGTTGGCGCTCTTCTTGCCGCGCGCGCAGGCGTTGCGTTACGGCGAGAACCCGCAAGAGCGCGCGGCATTCTACGGCGAGGAGACGTTGTTGCCGGAGCAACTCCACGGCAAGGCGCTCTCGTACAACAATCTGCTCGATCTCGACGCGACGCTGCGTCTGCTCTCTCGCTCGCCGCTCGCTCGGCGCGACGCCGGTAATGCCGCCCGCGCCGTGATCGTGAAGCACACGATCCCCTGCGGCGTCGCCGAGCGCGAGAGCGTGGGCGACGCCGTACGCGAGGCGCTCGACGCCGACCGGATCTCCGCCTACGGCGGGATCGTCGCCGTCGACGCGCGGCTCGAACGCGAAGCGGCGGAAGCGCTTAGCGGGCGTCTTTCTCGAGATCGTTGCGGCGCCGGAGTTCGACGACGATGCGCTCGCGGTGCTGCGACGAAGAACGCAATCTTCGCATCATGCGCTTTTCGTCCACGCTTCCGCAGGAGCTCGCGACGGAGATGCGCGTTCCGAAGCGCGCTCGGCGGAGTGCTGGCCGAAGACGACGATCCTGCGGCAGCAACCGGAACGGTGGCGCATCGGTATCGCGGCGAGAACCGACCGAGGCGGAGTGGCACGACCTCGTCTTCGCGTGGGACGTCGTGCGCCACGTGAAGTCGAACGGCATCGTGGTCGCACGCAACGGCGTGACGCGCGGCATCTGCGCCGGCCAGACCAATCGCGTCAGCGCGGTCGAGATCGCGACCGCGCGCGCGGGTGAAAGCGCCCGCGGTGCGGCCTGCGCAAGCGACGGCTTCTTTCCGTTCGCCGACGGGATCGAGGCCGCGATCGCCGCCGGCTGCGCGGCCGATCATCGCGCCCGGCGGCTCGATTCGCGACGAGGAGGTGATCGCCGCCGCCGACCGCGCCGGGATCGCCCTCGTCTTTTCGTCATACCGGTATTTTCTGCATTAGGGAGTACGAGAAAGCCATGCCGCGATATCTGCACACGTCGATCTTCGTCAACGACATGGACGAGTCGATAAAATTCTACCGAGACAGACTCGGGCTTGCCCTGCTCGACGGGCCGTTTCACTATCCGGGGAATGCCGATATGGCGTTCGTCGGCGACGACTGGAACGCATACATCGAGCTGGTCTACGATCTCGAAGAGCATCCGCCGTATCAAATCGGCAACCGGTACGAACACCTCGCGATCGAAGCCGACGGCGACCTGCGCGCCTACGTCGACGGTTTGAAGTCGAAGGGCGTCAAGATCCTCAAGGACGTCTACAAATCGCCGAGCGGAACGCGCGCCATCGCCTTCGTCGAAGACCCGAACGGCATTCCGGTCGAGCTGCTCGAACCTCGCAAAGACAAGACGCTTTCGTAACTAGCGGTAGATGAACGGGTCGCCGGGCGGCGCGATGGGTTCGATATGCTGCGATGCCAGGCGCAGTTCGTCGCCGCTGCGCACGATCGTGCCGTCGGCGCGAATCCAGGTGCCCGAGCGCAAAGGGACGGAACTCGTTAGCCGCACGACGACGGGAGCGGCATCGGCGCGACAGCAGGTGATCGCGAAACGGACGAGCGCGTCCGTTCCCACGCCGTGCACGAGCGTCCCCGTAAACGTGAGATGCTCGCCCGGGAAGAGATCCGTCATCGTCGTTTCGGTCACGTTGTAGATCGGAGCGGGCGCGCCGAGCAATGCGCCGGCGAGCATGATGATGGGAGCGAGGCGCGCTTGCGTGCAGTGCGCGTTGCGATGGATGACGGCGAGCGCGACGCAGGCGAGGGCGCAGCATCCGAGCGGCACGGCAAAGCGCGGGTGCACGAGCGAATCACCGCCGCGTGCCGCCACGACGAGCAGCGCGACCGCCGCCGTTGCATACGCGAGCGCATCGTGCCCGGCGCGCGCGCCCCGCACGCGCACGAGCGCGCGCAGATCCGCGATGCCGCAGACGCACAGCAGGCCGGCGGCCGCCGATGCCGCGCGTACGTGCAACGCGGCCGCGATCCAAACCGCGCCGAGCGCACAGGGCGCGGCGAGGAAACCGAACGCGATCCCCGCGACGAACTGCAGCAGAGGCGGAACGCGCGCGAGATCGAGGTTGCCGAGCAAATGAAGCACGATTCCCGCGCAGAGACCGGCGGGCAGCAGCGCGGCCAATTGTGCCGGCAGCGGGTCCGCATGGTCGCAAGACCGCGAGCGCAACACGCGCGCGCAGAGCATCGCCGCCACGAATCGGAGCAGGGCGGGAATCGGTCCGAAAGCCGCAGCGGCGGCAAGCGCCGCCGGCAGCGATCGGGCCGAGGGGCCTCCCTCGCAGCCGCAGCCGAGCAGCGGCAGGAGCGACGTCCAGCCGCGCGCGGCGGCGCCGGGAATCCGCGATAGGAGCGCCGGGAGCAGCATCGCGGCAAGAATAAACGGCGTCCCTTCGAACAGGGAGGCCGCGGCGGTTGCGAGCACGCCGCGCACGGCCTGCGCCGGCAGCATCGCCAACGCCGCGAGCACGCAACACGTCACCACTACGGAGTTCATGCCTTCGAAGATCACCGCACCGCGCGGTACCCAGGACCTCATTCCCCCGCACTCCGCGCGATGGAAAGCCCTGGAGTCGAGCATTCATGAGCTTGCACGCCGCTTCGGCTATGGCGAGATTCGCACGCCGCTCTTCGAGGCGACGGAACTCTTCGTGCGCGGTGTCGGCGAAACGACGGACATCGTCGAGAAAGAGATGTACACGTTTATCGACAAGGGCGAACGCAGTATGACGCTGCGGCCGGAGTGGACGGCGCCGGTCGTGCGAGCGCTCCTCGAGCACCATCTGCTCGCGCACGGGCCGCAGCGGCTCTACTACATCGGGCCGATCTTTCGATACGAACGACCGCAGAAGGGGCGCTTCCGCCAGTCGCACCAGTTCGGCGTCGAGTGCTTCGGATTTCGCGGGCCGGAGGCCGACGTCGAAGTTATCTCGCTCGCATGGGAACTCGTGCGCTCGTACGGAATCGCCGACGCGGCGCTGAAGATCAACTCGATCGGCGACTCCGCGTGCCGCCCGCGCTATCGCGACGCGCTGCTTGAACATTTCCGGCCGAACCTCGCACAACTCTCCGATGATGCGCGGCGGCGCATCGAGCGCAATCCGTTGCGCCTGCTCGACAGCAAGGAAGAACGCGACGCGCCGCTCGTCGTGAGCGCTCCGCGCTTCGAGGAATTTCTCTGCGAGCCGTGCCGCGAGCATTTCGTCGCGCTCAAAGCCTATCTCGAGCTGCTCGAGATTCCGTACGTCGTCGATCCGCGCATCGTTCGCGGACTCGACTACTACACGAGAACCGTCTTCGAAATCACCTCGAATGCGTTCGGCGCGCAGAGCACCGTCTGCGGCGGCGGACGCTACGACGGCCTCGTCGCCTCACTCGGCGGCCCCGACGTTCCCGCGGTCGGCTTCGCGCTCGGCATGGAGCGCTTCTTGATGGTGGCGGAGGCAGCGCAGGGCCAAAAGCCGCCGGTGCGTGCCGGAATTCAAGCGATCGCGCTGGGCGCGCAGGCGCGGGCGATGCTCCTGCCGATCGTCGCCGAGTTGCGGCGGCTGGTCGACGTGCCCGCGTTCATGGATTACGACGAGCGCAAGCTGCTCGCGCATCTCAAGATCGCCGACCGCAACGGCGCTCGTTACGCGCTGATCGTCGGCAGCGAGGAGCTGGCGGCGGGGGAGGTGGTCCTGCGCGACCTCGAGAGCCGCACCGACCGGCGCCTGCCGCTCGGGCGCGCGAAAGACGTTGCGGCAGCGCTCGTAGAAGCGCGCGCATAGATGGACGAAGAGCGGCAGACGCTCGAGGAGCTGCTCGGCATCATGCACGAGCACGACCTCGACCGCATCAAGGTGAAGCTCGGCGACGCCACCTACGAGTTGGTGCGGCGCCAGACGCCGCCCGCGTCCGCGTTCAACGGCGCCGCCTACGCTCCGTCCGCGCAAGGCGAACTGCCCGCCGGCGCCGCCGGCGTGCCCGCGAACGTCAAACGCGTGCTCGCTCCGTTGACCGGCGTCTTCTATCGCCCGCCGTCGCCCGATGTCGAGCCGTTCGTGCGCGAGGGCGATCGGGTCGAAGTCGGTCAAGTGCTCTGCGTGCTCGAAGCGATGAAACTCTTCAACGAGATCCAAAGCGATTATGCGGGAACGGTCGTGCGCATGTTGCCCGGCAACGGCGAGCTCGTCTCGCAAGGCGAGGAGCTCTTTTGGATTCAGCCGTGACGAGGGACGTGCGCGGGCGGCGCGATTTCGACGAACTGATCGCCGATCGCCGCGGGATCTTCGACGCGCCGCACTATCGCGTGCAAGTCGAGGCGATCGCCGAAGCGATCGTTCGGCGCTGCGCTCGGGCAACAAGATCCTGTGGTGCGGCAACGGCGGAAGCGCCGCCGAAGCGCAGCACATGGCGGCCGAGCTTTCGGGCCGTTTTCTGCGCGAGCGTCCGGGCTTGGCGAGCGAAGCGCTCTCGGTCAATTCCTCGACGCTGACCTGCGTCGGCAACGACTACGGTTACGACGCGATCTTCGCGCGGCAGGTCGAGGCATTCGCGCAGACGGGCGACGTCGTGATCGGCTTACGACGAGCGGCAACTCGCGCAACGTCGTGCTCGCGCTCGAAGCGGCAAGACGCAAGGGCGCGACCGCCGTCGCTTTCACCGGCAACGGCGGCGGGAAGGTCGCCGAGATCGCCGACCTCGTGCTGATCGGCCCCGACGGCTACGCCGCGATCGTTCAAGAAGTGCATCAGGTGATGGCGCACATCGTCTGCGATCTCGTCGAGCAGCGCATAATCTTCGGAGACTAGCGATGCCTTGTGGCACCCGGGGGCGTTTCGCCGGAGAAACGGCAACTTTTTTGGACTTCACAGGATGTGAACTTCAAAACTTTGTTCTTCCAAAAAAGTGCCGTAGCGCGAGCGAGCCCGGACGGCGAGCGAGTAGCGGTTCGACGCGGAACGGCCCCGGTCCGCAAGGCGTGAGCGCGACGCTGATGGTCGACGACGCACGAACGCTCGTTCGCGCGCATGCGGGGCCGCTCCGTCCTGGTCGTCGGCGACCTGATGATCGACGAATGGATTTGGGGCACCGTTACGCGCATCTCGCCGGAGGCGCCGGTTCCGGTCGTCGCGGTCGCCGATCACTCGTTCACGCTCGGCGGCGCCGGCAACGTCGCCAACAACCTGCGGGCGCTCGACGCGCGCGTCAGCTTCGCGGGAACGGTCGGCGACGATGAGTTTGCCGCGCAGATCCGACGGTTGCTGCGCGAAGAGGAAGTCGACGACGCCGGCGTCTTCACCGCTTCCGACCGGCCGACGACGCGAAAGACGCGCATCGTCGCGCACAACCAGCAGGTCGTGCGCGCGGATTGGGAATCGGCGCCGCCGATGGCGGCCCGCGATCGGGAGCGCATCGCCGCGTTCGTGCGCGAGCGCGCGGCGAGCAGCGACGCGGTGATCCTGAGCGACTACGCAAAGGGATTGCTCTCGCGCGAGCTCGTCGAGGCGGCATTGCTCTGCCCGCTCGTCGTCGCCGACCCGAAGCCGGCAGAACATCGACCTCTTCACCGGCGTGACGTGCGTCGCGCCGAACGTCGCAGGAAGCGCGTACAGGCGACCGGCATCACGATCGTCGACGAAGCCTCGCTCGACGATGCCGGTGCGCGTCTGCTCGAGCGCTTGAACTGCCGGTACGTCGTGATCACGCGCGGCGAGCACGGCATGGCGCTCTTCGGGCGCGACGGCGAGCGTCTGCGATGTGCCGTCGGTCGCGCGCACCGTCTACGACGTCAGCGGCGCGGGCGACACGTCGGTCGCCGTGCTCGCGCTTGCGCTCGCGGCCGGCGCGCCGATCGAACAAGCGATGCAGCTCGCGAACTTTGCCGCCGGCGCCGTCGTCGAAAAGCTCGGCACCGCAACCGCGTCGGCGGACGAGATCCTCGAGCTGGTCGGCGCATGGACGCGGAGAAGCTCTTCGGGCAACTGCTCGACCTCGACGCCGCGTCGGCGTGGCGCGAGGAGCAGCGCGCCGCCGAACGCTGCGTCGTCTTCACCAACGGCTGTTTCGACGTGCTGCACGCCGGGCACGTCGAGTACCTCGCGTGGGCGCGCGCGCAGGGCGACGCGCTGATCGTCGGCTTGAACGACGACGAATCGGTGCGGCGGATCAAGGGCGACGCAGCGGCCGATCGTGCCGTTCGCGCAACGCGCCGCGGCTGCTCGGCGCTGCGCAGCGTCGACGTCGTCGTCGGCTTCGGCGAACGCACGCCCGAGGTGTTGCTCGATCGCATCCGTCCGGACGTGCACGTGAAGAGCGACCAATACCGCGAAGACGAGCTGCCGGAGCGGACCGTCGTGCTCCAGCACGGCGGCGTGATTCGCGCTCGCTCCGCACCTAGCCGGGAACTCGACCGACCGAACGATCGCGCGCATCCTCGCGCGTTACGGGTCGAGTTAAGGAGCCTGGTGCGTATCGCGCTCACCGCTAACGGCCCCGGCGAGGTCGCCGGCTGGGTGCGTCCGCTGTTGCAGCGGCTCTACGAGCGCGCTCCGCGAGAGCGAGGTGCACCTCTTCCTCGTTCCCGACGACTACGCGACCGGAGTGGAAGCGCAGACCGCGCGGGAGTTCTTTCCGCAAGCGCACGTCTACGACCCGAAGACGTTATCTTGCGGTTCGCGCTTCGGAGCGCGCCGGAGATCTGCCGAAGAGCGTCGACATCGTGCAATACCTCGGCGGCGATCTGCTGCACGCGGCGCGCACTGCACGCGCGCTTGGGCGGCGTCGCCACGACCTACAAGTTCTCGCGCCGCGCCTATCGCCGGCTCTTCGATCGCGCATTTGCGGTCGACGAGCGCAACGCCGAGCAGCTTGCGAGCGTGGGGCACGCCGCCGGAGCGCATCGAGCCGTCGGAAACCTCGCGATCGACGGCGCGCTCTCGAAGCGCAAGCGCACAATCGAGCCCGATGCGCCCGCGACGGCATCCTGATCATGCCCGGTTCGCGCGGATACGAAGATCGAAAACCTGATCCCGTTCTTCTTTACGATGGCGTTGCGCATCGCTGCGGGAGCGGCCGGAGCTGCCGATCGCTTTCGGTACTCTCGCCCTTTACGACGAACGCGCAAGTCCGCTCGGCGATCGAGCGGGGCGGCGATCCACGCGTATGGTCGACAGCGCGGGCGGCTGATCGAGGAGGGCGAACGCGACTTATCTCGTCTCGCTCGACGGAACGCTGCGCATTCCGGTCCTGCGTCACGCGCTTGGCTGCAGCTGCGCGCGCGGCTCGTCGTGACGATTCCGGGAACGAAATGTATCGAGCTTGCGGCGCTCGGTATGCCGACGATCACGATTACGCCGCTCAACGCGCCGAACTCGTGACGATCAACGGACCCGCTGACCTATCTCGACCGCATTCCGCTATTCGGGAGAGTCGCTCAAGCGCGCGGTCGCGGTTGTCGTTTCACGGCGGTTCACGCTTTACACACGCAACCGAATATCGATCGCGGCGACGATGGTCGTGCACGAGTTGCACGGCACGGTGACGCCCGGACGCGTCGCGCGCGTCGCGCTCGACGCGTTACGACGATCGAGCCTGGCTCGAGGAAAGCACCGCGCGCGACTGGCGCCGCTCTATCGCAGCACGTCGGCGCCGCCGATCGTATGGCGCGATCGCTGCTCGAACTCGCGGGTTCGTGACGTGCGAATCTCGATCGTCATCGCCACGAAGGACCGCGCCGCGTACCTCGAGCGCGCGATCGGCTCGCTCGAAGGGCAGATCGGCGCGCCGACCTTCGAGATCGATCGTCGTCGACAACGGTTCGACCGACGCGACTCGAGAGCGTCGTCGGAAAGAGCGAGCCGAGAAGCGGCGCGTCGCGGTGCGTTACGCGTACGAAGTGCAGCCGAACCGGGGCAAAGCGCGCAATCGCGGCGTCGAGATCGCCGAAGGCTACCTCGTGCTCTTCTGTGACGACGACGTCCAAGTGCCGACCGGTTTCGTCGCCGCGCACGAGGCGGCACACACAGCAGAAGATCTCATCGTCAACGGCCCGATTCTCAACGTGCCCTCGTACGAAGACCGCCCGCATCCCTCGCATCGCGAACTTCTCGCGCGCCTTTCTGTGCACGTGCAACGTCTCGCTTCCAAGGGCGGCGTTTCGATGAGGCAGACGGCTTCGACGAAGACTTCGACCTCTACGGCTGGGAGGACACGGAGCTCGGCGTTCGCCTGCGCGACCGCGGCCTGCGGTGGCAAGCTTCGCGTGGGACGCGTACCTGTGGCACATCAAGCCGCCTGCGGAGAACACGCTCGAGGTCGAAACGAAGCAAGGCGATGGAGAAGGCGCGGATGGCGCGCGCGCTTCCTGCGCAAGCAACCATCGCGACGCACGCGGCTGGCGACGGGCGCTCACGCCGTCAACGTCCTGCGCGGAAAGTACCTATTACCGGATTCGCTGCTTGCCGTCTTCGCGGGCGCGGCATCGACCGCGTGGCTGCCGACGCCGCTGCGAGCGCTCGCGAAGGCGCAGTTCCTCGACGGCATGTACACGCGCGAGCTGGTGCGTGCGCTCGAACGAGTGAGGGGGCGCGCGCGCTCGTCCTGTGCGCGGGCGGCGGGATCGGTGATTCGCTGGTCGCCTCGGTCGTCGGGCGTGCGTTGCACCAACGCTTCGCGCGGGTCGACGCGCTCACGCTGCCCGGGCACCGGCAGGCGCTCGAGCGCGTTCCCGATTTCGACGGCGTCCTGAGCGATGACGGCGGCGACGTGGACGCGCTGATCGCACGCATTGCCGAGCGCGGATACGATGCCGCGATCGTCACGTGGGCGACGGCACGGATCGCGCGCATTGCGCGCGGCGCTCGCATTCCCGTGCGGATCGGTCAGGCGCGCCGGCTCTATTCGGGTCGTTTACGAAAACCGTCGTCGTGCGCAGCGAGCGCGGAGATGTGACGTCGCATTGGACTCAGGTTCTGCTCGATTACGCGCGCGCACTCGGGTGCGACGCGGAGGATGCGCGGCCGCGCTTCGTTCCGACGCCCCAAGACGAGGAAGAGGCTCGCGCATTGCTTGCCCGGCGAGGGCTCGAGCCTGGAGGCTTTTTCATCCTTCATCCCTCCAACGCGCAAGCGACGAAAGGCGTCGTCTGGCCGACGCTGGGCTGGGCTTCGCTCGCGCGTGCGCTGCGCGATCGCTTTGGGATGCCGGTTGCCGTCACCGGGAGCGCCGGCGATGCGACGATCGTCGAACGGATCGCCGGCGATGGCCGGGCGGTGCCGCTCGCGGGAGCCGTCTCCATAGGAGGATTTGGCGCGCTGGCGCAGCGGGCTCGCGCCTTCGTCGGGATCACGACCGGCGTGATGCATGTCGCAGCGGCCGTGGGATCGCCGACGGTCGGAATCTTTCCGTTTCAATCGGATTTCCCGGAGCGGTGGGCGCCGCTCGGAGATAAAACCGAGGTCGTGCGCCCGTCGTTTCGCTGCCATCCGGGGGACAAGAAGGAACGCTGCGTCGATTATGCGTGCATCGAAAACCTCGACGTGCGCGGAGCGATCGCGGCGACCGAGGCAGTTCTGCGATGAGCGCGGCAATTCGATTCGAGGGCATCACGAAGCGTTTCGGTTCGCAAGTGGCTCTCCAAGACGTGACGCTCGACGTCGAAGCTGGAGAGTTGCTCGCGGTCATCGGCCGTAGCGGAAGCGGCAAGACCACGCTGCTCCGGTGCGTTAACGCGCTGGCGCTCCCCGATGCCGGTCGCGTTCTCGTGGAGGGACAGCCCGTTTTCGGCAGCGATCTGACGGCGCTGCGGCGGCGCATCGGCTACGTGATCCAAGCGGGAGGGCTCTTCCCGCACATGACCGTCGTGCAGAACGTCGGGGTCATCGGCCGCGCCGCCGGCGATCCGCCGGCTCGCCGCGTGGCTCGTGCGGCCGAAGTTCTCGCGACCGTCGGCCTCGATGATCTCGGCGCGCGATATCCCGGCGAACTCTCGGGCGGCCAGCGCCAGCGGGTCGGGATCGCCCGCGCGCTCTACGCAGACCCGCCGATCATGCTGCTGGACGAACCCTTCGCCGCGCTCGATCCCGTTTCGCGCATGGAGCTGCAAGACGAGTTCAAGCGACTGCGGCGTGAGTTGCGCAAGACCATGCTCTTCGTCACGCACGACGTCGAGGAGGCGCTCTACCTCGGTGATCGCATCGCCGTGTTCGACGGTGGCCGGCTGTTGCAACTCGATACTCCCGACGGATTGAAGCAGCATCCCGCGACCGATTACATCGCGCGGTTCCTTCGGCGCAGGGAACAGGCACCGTAATGCGACGAGTGCTCCCCGCCGTTCTCGCTGCCGTCGTCGCCGGGTTCGCTTTCGCGAGCCTGCGCGCCGCGCCGCCCAGCATCGTGATCGCGTCGAAGCAAGACACGGAAGGACAGATTCTTGCCGAGATCCTCGCACAGTTGATCGAGGCGCGCACGCCGTATACCGTGGTACGGAAGACGAATCTCGGCGGCACGTTGCTCGTCTTCCAGGCGGTGCGTTCCGGCTCGGTCGACGCATATCCCGAGTACACGGGCACGATCGATGCCGCGATCCTGCACGCCACGTTGCCTTTGAGCGGCATTCGCGCGGCGATGGAGCAGCGCTACGGCATCTTCGTCTCCGACGAGCTGGGCTTCAACAACACGTACGTGCTCGCGATGCGCGCCGACACCGCGAGGCGCCTGGGAATCCGGCGCATCTCCGATCTCGCAGCGCATCCCGATTTGCGATGGGGTGTCACGCCGGAGTTCCTGCGCCGCAACGACGGGCTTCCGGGGCTCGAGCGGGCGTACGGCCTTGGGGCGGTCGACGCGGTCGACGTCGAAAAGAGCCTCGCCTATCAAGCGCTTGCGCGCGGTGCGATCCAAGTGACCGATGCCTACTCCACCGACGGGCAACTCCTGCGCTACGGTTTCATCACGCTCGACGACGATCGGCATTTCTTTCCCGAGTACCGCGCGCTCTATCTCGTTCGCGAGGCGGCGCTGAACTCGGCGCCGGAGTTGCGCGGACCGCTGCGCGAGCTGGCCGGCACGATCGACGACCGCGCGATGACCGCGATGAACGCTCGCGTCGACATCGGTCGGGAGTCTCCCGATGCCGTTGCCGCGCAGTTCTTGGCGCAGCGCCTCCACGTGGCTCGAGCGCGAGCCGCCGATTCGACGCTCTCGCTGCTGCTGCGCGCGCTCGGCCGGCACATCGAGCTGACGTTTGTCACCGTGCTCTTCGCCGTGCTTCTCGGCGTGCCGTTGGGCATCGTGGCGGCCGCGAACCCACGCGCCGGCCGCGCGATCATGAAGGTCGTCGGGACGCTGCAAACCGTTCCCAGCATCGCCCTGCTCGCGCTGATGATCCCGCTCTTCGGCATCGGCGTGCTTCCCGCAATCGTCGCGCTCGTGCTCTACGGGTTGCTTCCGATCGTCGCCAACACGCTTGCGGGTTTGCGACAGATCCCGTCGGAGCTTCTCGATGCGGCGGAGGGCATCGGCCTCTCCCCACGCCAGATGCTCGCATGGGTGCAGCTGCCGCTCGCGCTGCCGTTCATCTTCGCCGGCGTGAGAACGTCGGCGGTCATTGCCGTCGGAACGGCGACGATCGCCGCGTTGATCGGCGCGGGCGGCCTCGGCGACTTCATCCTGACCGGTCTCACGCTCAACGATCCGGCGATGCTCCTGCTCGGTGCGGTGCCTGCGGCGCTGCTCGCGATCGCCGTCGACGAATCGGTCTATCGCCTCGGCTTGTTGCTGCGTCCGCGCGGGCTCGGGGGAGCGTAAGTCGAACAGATCGCCATGCGCGCAACCATTCAACTGTGCACGTACAATCGCGCAGCGCTCCTGGAGCGCGTGCTCGACGCGTGCTTCGAGCAGACGGTTGCCGACGATGCCTACGAAGTGGTGCTCGTCAACGACGGCTCGACGGACGCGACGCCCGAAGTCGTCGAACGCGCGCGCGCGCGAGCAACCTGCGCGTTCGTCACCATCGACCAACGTAACGCCGGCCTCGCCGCGGCGCGAAATTCCGGCATCGCTCGGGCGAACGGCGAGCGCATCATCTTCATCGACGACGATGTCTTGCCTCTCCCGAACTTCGTCCAAGCGCATCTCGAATCGCACGAGCGTCTCCCGCGCGCAATAGTGCGCGGCGCGGCGATCAACGTCGAGAACTTCGACGACCTTCCGCCGCCGGTTTGGTCGCCGGTCCACTACAGCGCGAACTACTTCTGGACCACGAACGTCTCGGTGCCGCTCGAAACGTTGCGCGCCGTCGGCGGCTTCAACGAGAGCTTCTCCGAGTACGGCTGGGAAGACATCGACGTCGGGCTGCGCTTGCGCTTCGCGGGCGTGCGGGCAACGTTCAATCCGCGGGCGCTGGTCTATCATTATAAGCCGCGCGCGCGCTCGGGGAACGTCGAGGCGATGGTTCGCCAGGCGCGCGCGCAAGCTCGAACCGCCGTTCAGCTCGCGCGCCTGCACCCGCATTGGCGAGCCAATCTCGCGACGGGGAACTTCGCCGCAGCTCGGATGCTTCACGGCGCGATCCGTGGTTCCGGCGTCCCGGCCCGCTGCAAAGGCCTGTTGCACGACCTGGCTCCCGATCGCGCGCTCTCCGATCGAGAGCTGCGTGCCGCGCGCAGATTGGCACGAGAGGCGTACTTCGAAGAGCTCGAGCGCGCGCGGACGCCGGCGTAATGCGCATCCTGCTCGTGCGCACCGATCGCATCGGCGATCTCATCCTCTCCACGCCGGCGATCTCGACCGTGCGCGCCTCCTTTCCGGAGGCTCACGTCACGATGGTCACCTCCGTTTACAATAGGGTGGCGATGGAGCGCAACGACGACGTCGACGAACTGATCACGCTCGATCGAGCCGGGGATGCGGCGCGCCTGGGAAAGACGCTGCGCGATTACGACGTGGCGATCGCGCTCGCGCCGCGCGTCGTCGACCTACGCCTCGTCGGGGCGACGCGCGCGAAGCGCCGCATCGGATATACGTACACGCGGCGCTGGTTTTCACGGCTGACCGCGCCGCTCTATCTCGACGAGGTCATGATCTCGGAGGCGGATCCGAGGCTTTCCGAGCGCAACCCGAGCCGGCAGGTGCGGCACGAGGTCGACCAGCTGCTCGATCTCGTCGCGTTGGCGGGCGCGCGAGAGCGCGTCACGCAACTGCGGCTCGACGTTCGGGACGCCGACCGGGCGGCAGTGAGATCGTTGCCGGAGAACCCGATCGTGCTGCACCTCGGGCTGCGGTGGTTTCGGGAAGGCAGCACGCCGGAATCGACGCAGACATTGCTGCGCGACTTGGCCGGCCTCGGGCGACCGGTGGTCGTGACGTGTCCCGACGAGAGCCTTGCCTATGCCGCGGCTTTGGAGCGGGCGAACGGCAACGCCATCGTATTGCGCGAGCTGCCGTTCTTTCAATGGGCGGCGGTCTTCGAGCGCGCCGCCTGCATCGTCACCGTCGACACCGGCGCGACCCACGTCGCGAGTGCCGTACGCAGGCCCACGCTCGTCGCCTTCGAACACCGGTACTTCCGAACTGAACTCCCAAGAATGGGCGCCGTATGGCGTGCCGAACGTGCTCCTTCGCAAACCCGATTCCGAGGATCCCACCGCCCTCGCGCGCTTCCGCGGCGCCATCGTGGAAGGCGTTGCCCGATTGATGCATGCCTGAACTTTCCGTCGTCATTCCGACCTACAACCGACTCGAAACGCTCCAGCGCGTGCTGCCGTCGTTGCTCGCGCAGGACCTCGAACCAGACGAGTACGAGGTGCTCGTCTGCGATTCGAACTCGAGCGACGGCACCGCGGAGTGGATCGCGGATGTTTGCGCCCGGCACGCGAACGTGCGCTACCTCCCGGGGAGCTATACCGGCCGGGCGATGGCGCGCAACGCGGGGATTGCCGCGGCTCGCGGCGACGTCGTGCTCTTCAACGACGCCGACATTCTCGCCTCAACCGATCTGCTGAGGCGACATCTCGAGCGTCATCGCGCGCGACGCGGCATCGCGGTCGTCGGCTGGGAAGTGCAGGTCCGCAACTACGACGACTACCTCTACAAGCGCGACCACCCGACGGAGCGCGGCTCGCTTCATCCCCCGATGCGCAAGCGCCTCTCCTGGCTCTACTTCCTGACCGGCAACGCCTCGGTGCGGCGCAGGGACCTGCTGCGCGTCGGATGCTTCGACGAATCGCTTCACCGGCTACGGGCACGAGGACCTCGAGTTCGGCTTCCGCTTGCAGGAAGCGGGGATCGAGATCGTCTACGAGCCGCGAGCCGTGAACTATCATTGGCAAGACGTCCCTCACGACGACCAAAAGGAAAAAATGCGCCTCGCCGGACGCTCGACGGTTCGATTCTATCGCAAGCATCCCGATCTCTTGGTGATGTTGAACCTAGGTATGACGCCGCTATCCCGCGGCGTGCACTCCGTGCTCTCCGGTCTGCCACAGGTGCTCGGGTACTTCGATGCGCGCGCATCCCACAGCCGCTTCGCGCAGCGCCTCATCGAACAATATTATTACGTCGGCGGCATCAAGGAGGCGTTGCGATGACGCGCCGCTCTTGCGGAGCGCTCCGCGCCGCCGACGCCGGCTCCGTCGTCGAGTTGAATGGCTGGGTCCACCGCCGCCGTGATCACGGCGGCTTGATCTTCGTCGACCTACGCGACCGCGACGGCCTCACGCAGATCGTCTTCGATCCGCAGCATCCCGCCTTCGAGCAGGCCGAGCACTTGCGCAGCGAAGACGTGCTCCGCGTCGTGGGGCGCGTGCGTAAACGCCCGCCCGGAACCGAGAACCCGAAGCTCGCGACCGGCGAGGTCGAGGTCGAGGTGGAGGAACTCGAAATTCTCAATCGCTCGCAGGTACCACCGTTCCAAGTGAACGTCGAAGAGAACCGTCGACGAGCACCTTCGCTTGGAATACCGCTATCTCGACTTGCGTCGCACGCGCATGCAGCGCAACCTCACGATTCGCCACCGGATCATCAAAGCGATGCGCGACTTCTTCGACGAGCGAGATTTTCTCGAGATCGAGACGCCGATGCTCATCAAGTCGCACGCCTGAAGGCGCGCGCGACTACCTGGTTCCGAGCCGCCTCTATCCGGGCGACTTCTACGCATTGCCCCAGTCGCCGCAGTTGCTCAAGCAGATCCTTATGATCGCCGGGTTCGGCAGATACATGCAAATCGCGCGTTGCCTGCGGGACGAGGACCAGCGCGCCGATCGCCAGCTCGAGTTCACGCAACTCGACGTCGAACTGTCCTTCTGCGCGCAGGACGAAGTGCTCGAGTTGATGGAGTCGTGCATGCGGTTCGTGTGGAAGCGCGTGCTCGACATCGAGCTGCCGCCGTTTCCACGCCTCAGCTTCGCGGACGCGGTCGAGCGCTACGGCACCGACAAACCCGATCTGCGCTTCGGCCTCGAGCTGGCGAGAGCGAGCGATCTCTTTGACGGAACGGATTTTCTCGTCTTCAAGACGGTGCTCGACGGCGGAGGCGAGATCGTCGCGTTGCGGTATCCCGGAGGCGCTGCGCTTTCCCGTCGCGACTTCGACGCGCTGATCGAAGAGGCGAAGCTGTTCGGCGCCAAAGGCATGCTCTGGGTGGCGCTCGGCCGGGACGGAATGAAATCGTCGGCGCAGCGGTTCATCGAGCAGCGTCATGCCGACGAACTCGCGCGGCGCGCGCAGGCGCAGCAAGGAGACGCGATGCTGCTCTTTGCCGATGCTCGCGAGACGGCATATGCCGTCGCCGGGAAGATGCGCGTCGAGATCGGGCGGCGGAGCGGCCTTCGCCGCGAAGACGCCTTCGCGTTCTGCTGTATCACCGACTTTCCGTACCTCGAGATCGACGCCGAAACGGGAAAACTCATGCCTGCGCATCACCCGTTTACCTCGCCTGCGCCGGGAGAGTGGGATTTGATCGATACGGATCCGCTGCGGATGCGCGCGCAGCAATACGACATGGTGCTCAACGGCTACGAGCTCGGCTCGGGCTCGATCCGCATTCACAAATCGGAACTGCAGAGACGCATCTTCGAGATGCTCGGCATGACCCCGGAACAGGTCGAGGAGCAGTTCGGCTTCTTCGTGCGCGCGCTCGACTACGGCGCCCCTCCGCACGGCGGAATGGCGCTCGGCATCGACCGCATCGCGATGATGGCGTGCGGCGAGGAGAATCTCCGAGAGGTCATTGCGTTTCCGAAGAACCAAGTCGCGCGCGACGTCATGATGGATGCGCCTTCACCCGCCCCGGAGCAGGCGCTACGCGAGCTGCACATCCAGAAGATTCCGAGCGCGCCGAAAGACTGAGTCGAACATCGGCCGCGTCAGCTTGCCGGTGTTCGTATTCTGACGGCTCGGATGGTATGAGGCGATCACGCGGATCTCGCGCCCCTCGTATTGCGCGCGCACTTCGGCGCCATGGCCGAAGCGTGGGCGCGGCGGATCGAGAGCGAAGCCGCGCTCGCGCAAGAGGCGTAGCGAAGCGTCGAAGCCGACGGAGCCGAGCGCGAGGATCACGCGTAGGCGCAGCAGCGTATCGAACTCCGCGAGCAAATGTGGAAAGCAGTTGCGCAGTTGCGCCGGCGTCGGCTTGTTCTTCGGCGGCGCGCAACGCATCGCGGCGGTGATGAGGCAATCGCGCAGCCGCACGCCGTCGTCGCGGCGCGTCGCCGACGGTTGTGAGGCGAAGCCCGCGCGGTGGAGCGCCGGGTAGAGAAAATCCCCGGACGCGTCGCCGGTAAAGGGGCGCCCCGTCCGATTGCTGCCGTGCGCACCGGGGGCGAGGCCGACGATCATCACCCGTGCCTTCGCGTCGCCGAAGGCCGGAACGGGTTTGCCCCAATAGGGTTCGTCTCGGTAAGCGCGCCGTTTCTCGCGTGCGACGGAGGCACAATACGCGCGCAGTTCGGGACAGCGGCGGCAGGCGATCACGCGCCGCTCGATCGTGGCGAGATCTAAATCTGCCACTGCCAGGCGTTCCACTCGTCGGCGATGAACGCGGCCGGCCGATAGTTCTTCAGATCGCGATTCATCGCGACGTAGGCGGTCTCCCAATAGACGAAGATCGCCGGGTTCAGTTGCCGCAGCCGCGCTTGTTCCTTCTGATAGAGTCCCTTGCGCGTGCGCTGATCGAACGTACGCGCGGCCGCGTCGCTCGTCGCATCCACGATCGGATCTCGAAGCCACGAGGTGTTCGCGCCGTTCGGCGGGATGAAGCGCGAGTTCCACGAGCCCGAGTCGTCCGGGTCTGGGCCGTTCGTCTCGACCGACCACTCCATGTCGTACTTCCCGCTGTAGATCGGGCCGTCTTGCGCGAAGAGCAGGTTCGCCGGGTAGTTATGGATGTCGACTTCGATGCCGAGAGGTCGCAACATGGATTGGATGACGATCTCGGCGCGTTCGTTCTCTTGGTCGCTCGTCGTCGTGGAGATCGAGAGCCGCATCGCGAGCGCGCCTTTGTGCAGCACCCCGTCTGTTCCCATGCTCCATCCCGCCGCGGCGAGGAGGCGGCGCGCGTCGGCAGGGTCGTAGCGATAGGGCGGAAGGGTCGGAGCCGCCCAGGATTGCGGAAAGATGTCCGAGACGGCGAGTTGGCCGTACCCGTGATAGACCGTTTCCGTAATGCGCTTCCAGTCGACGCCCTCGGCGATCGCACCGCGCACGCGAGCGTCGGCGAGTTGTGGCTTGCTCATGTTCATCGCGAGATGGCGCCAGTTCGCGACGAGCCGTGCGACGACGCGAATTCCGGGGATCGATCCGAGGTACGGAATGCCGTCCTGGTCGACGTTCGGATAGACGTCGATCTCGTGCGTCCGCAACTGACTGAGGAGCGTATTTGGATCCGGGATGATCTTCCAGATGATCTCTTTGAGCTTCGGCGGCCCGCGGAAGTAGAGGGGATTGGCGACGAAGACGAGCGAGCTGCCGTGGTTCCACTCCTTGAGCAAGAACGGCCCACTCGAGATCGGCGCGCTGTTGAAGGGCGCGCGATTGATGTCCGGCAGCTTCGCAAGCAGATGTGCGGGCAGGGGCGGGTAGGCGTCGCCGCCCATCGTGAGGATGTCGAGAACCTCGACCGACGGCTCCTTGAGATGGATGACGATGGTGTACGGATTCGGGGCCTGCGCCGAAGCGATTTCGTTCCAACCGTAATCTGTCTTCGTATTGTTCGCCTTGTTCATCACCGCGTGATACGTGAACAGCCAATCCGCCGCCGTGAGCGCAACGCCGTCCGACCATTTGACGCCGTGGCGCAAGTGCACGACGATCGTCTTCCCGTCTGCGCTGATGCCGCCGTTCTGCGGGGTCGGCACCTCCGTGGCCAAATCCGGTATTAGGTTTCCGTTGTCGTCGAACCGCATGATAAAGGAGAAGAGCAGCCCGTCGACTTGATCGGTCGCGAGCGTGTGGCCGAACATCAGGTTGAGGCTATCGGGATCTTCTTTCTCGCCCAAACGCAGCACGCCGGGAATCGTCCACGAATTCGGGCCGTTCGCCGTCGGGGCAGCGACCTTCGTGCACGCGCAGAGTACCGCAACAAGACACAATGCAAGGCTGCGCGTTCGCATGCGTGGCGTGTTCGCCGCACGCGCATCGAGTCCGCCTACGAGTTGAGCACCTTCGATTGGCCGCGCGGCGCATCGCTGTCGACGCCGCGCGCTCGCCCGACCTCGAGAGCGATCGTCTGCGCGGCGACGAGCCACGCCAGGGTATTGAACGCATCGCCCACGGCCGGCCCGAGCAAGGTGATTCCGTCGAGCTGCCCGCCGATCGTGTAGCAGAGGCTTCCCGCTAGTGCGGCCGCACGCACGGGGCGCTCGACGACGTGACGCGACGCGTCGTCGACGATGCCGATCATTGCGCAAGACGCGTCGAGGATCGCGGTGCTGCCATGCCGGAACTCGCCGGCGGAGAAGCCCTCCGCATGGACGTAGCTCGCTTCTTTGAGTTTGAGTGCCGCTTCGTGCGCGATCGGCAGACCATATCCCGTTCCAACGACGATAACGCTGCGCATCTGCGCGATACATGCTGCGGCCTCACGCACCGCCGCGATTCCCGTGCTCTTGAGCCATGCGCGTACGAGTTCCGCTGTCTGCGCGAGCGTTCGCGCGTCGCGGGAATGATTTGCGCGGAGTCGCCCCGCGGCCCAGAGCAGGATTGCGGCGGTTGCCGTGACGCTCTTGCTCGCAGGAACGGCGATTTCGGGCCCAGCGCCGGCGTCGACGACGAGCGATGCGCGCTCGCCGAGGGGAGACATCGCGGTGTTGGTAAGCGCAATCAGTTGCTTCGGCCGCAGGACGTCCAGGGCGTGAAGGAGATCGTCCGAGCGGCCGCTCTGCGAGATGGCGATGACGGCAGAACCTTCATAGGCGGCGTGATCGAGCGGCGCCTCCGTCGCGGGAAGCGCGTGGGCGCGAAGGCCGCGGCGCCGGAGCGCAAGCGCCCCGAGTTGCGCCATGAAGAGCGAACTGCCGCTCCCGAGGAGCACGATGTCTCGGCCGCGGATCGCATCGGCGAGCGTTTGAGCCTTATCCGATGCCGCGATGGAAAGCCAGACATCCGGCTGCTCGCGAATCTCCCTTTCGAAGTGCTCTCCCCGCATCACGCATACCCTTCGCTACTCGTCACGATGAAACCGTCGCAATAGGCGAAGCGGCGCGATAGCAGCGCCCGGCATGATCCGTGCGCACAGCTTCGCCGAGCGAACGCGCTGCGTGGCGTTCCGACCCCACGATCACGCGCCGCTCCTCGGCGGTATCGTAACGGCGATTACTACGCTCGCTGAGCCGCGCCTCGAGCCTCGGCGATTCGACCGCGTGATCGATCTCATGGCCGAGGCCGAGCGCCGGCGATTGGCGGCCGCCCCTCGTCGTGCGCAGCGCGCTCGTCGGATCCCACGCAATCGTGTCGTTCGCGGGGTCGAACGAGTCGTCGTTCCGGTGGTTGATCGTCACGCGAAAATGGCGGCCCCACGCGTGCTCGATGCGATCGAAGAGCGTGCGCTCGACGGAGTCGCGACAGAGATAGTTCTTCGCTTCTTCGTAGGCGTGCTCGCCGGATCGCGGGACGGCGAGGGAACCGTGATGGACGAACCGGACCTGCATGGTGCCGACCCATCACGCGCTTTCCCGGCGGCCGCTAGGGTAGCCCCGAGCGGTCTGGAACCCAAGCCGCATGGACTTGACGATCTGCATGCTCGTTTTTCCCGACGCACAGGCGCTCGACGTTGTCGGCCCGCTGGAAATCTTCTCGGCGGCACCTGGGGTGCGCGTTGAAATCGCTTCGGCGGCGACGCAATCGTGCGCGATGAGTTGCGGGGTTTGCGTGAGCCCGACCCTGACGTTGGAATCGAATCGGCGCTTCGACGTGCTCTTCGTTCCGGGTGGCAGCGGGCTGACGACGGCTCTGGGGGACGCGAGATATCGGGAGTTCGTCGCGCGTCAGGCCGCCTCGGCGAAGTATGTCACATCGGTGTGCACGGGCTCGCTCTTGCTGGGCGTTGCTGGAGCGCTACGCGGTTATCGCGCCGCGAGCCACTGGCGATATGCGGATCTGCTGCGGCTCTGCGGGGCGGAACCGGTCGACGAGCGCGTCGTCATCGATCGCAATCGAATCACGACCGGCGGCGTGACCGCCGGCATCGATTTCAGCCTGCAATTGCTTGCGATCTTGAAGGATGCGAACGTCGCGCAATACGTGCAGTTGGCCTTCGAATACCATCCGAATCCGCCCTTTGGTGGTCATCCCTCAACCGCCGCACCGGAGATCACCGCAGCCTATCGCCGCAATACATCAGCCTCCTACGCGCGGCGTGAGGCCGAGATCCGCGCGGCGCTCGCAAGCCCTCCCAGGATTACGTCGTAGGACGCCGGCGGAGGACGTCGAGGACCTTGGCGATCCGGCGCGCGCGCGTCTCCGGCTTTTTCGCATCGGCGACCCACTCGACGTATTCCTTGCGATGCGAATAGGCGAGCGCGTCGAAGATCGCGCGTTCGCGAGCGTTCATCGCCTTCTTCAGGTACGCGGGAACGGTGACGGTACGCTTGGCTCGATCCTCCTCGATGGTGACGGTAAGGCGGTCGTTGCGCTCCACGCCGGCGGCATTGCGAATTTCTCTTCGCACCGGAATCACCGGGCCGGTCCCCATGTCCGCAATCGTCGAGCGATAGGTCACGCCGTTGATCGTCACCCGAATCGGCACGCGGATGCGTCCTCCGAAAGAGCGCATGACGCTTTGAGGAATCGAGACAAATGTTGCGGTTCCGGCGTTGTTGGCGCTCCGGAGCCTCGTAACGAACGTCATGGCCACCCCTGCATGCTCCGCGACCTCGGGAATCCTGTCAAGTCTTGACTGCGGTGGTACGCTCAAGGGGCTCGACTGCGCCGCGCGCGCACCGTGCTTACGTGCCGGACCTACAAGAAACCCTAGGGAGCATCAGCTCCGGATACGACGGTGTGAGATCTTTTGCTCACCAAGCCGGCGCCCGGGCCGCACCCACCTGCGAGAGCAGGTTCGCAGACGAAGCGCGGCAGACGACGGCGTGGTTGAGCGTTACCACCTTCGGCGTCGCTGCGCGATCGCCGCGCGCATCTCGGGCAGCGTCGCGTCACCGTCACCGTGATCGAGCGCGAGAAAACCGCGAAATGCGGAAAAGCGTCGATGCGGTCGCGCTCCGGCGGCAGCGCCGCGTCACACCACAGCAAGACCGTGTGATTGAGCAACGTCGACGGATCCGAAGCCGCGTCGAGCGTGCCGGGCTGTAAGCCGAATCGCAGCCACGCCGAATCGCCCTCCTTTGCAACGCGCTTGCAGTCGTGCGCGGTGGCGGCGAAGGTTCCGGAGGCATTGCGCACCGCGAGCGTGACGTTGGCGCCCTTCGCAAGGGCGGTTGCGCGAGCGATTCGCGTCGAGTTGTCGAACTCCACGGGATCTCCGTTTCGCGCGCGAGGCGCGAACTGACGAGCGGTGCGCCCAGGCGCCAGCGCGCGCTCGAATGCCGCGGCCATCGCGTCCGCGCCTGCTTGGAAGAATGCGTCGTCCTGATAGCGCGGCGATCGAGAGGCCGAGGTCGGTCGTCATCTTCTTGACCTGCGCGAGGTAGTCGTCGTCGATGCGCGGAAAATGCCGCAGCGTCCAAAACGACGCCGTCGCAGGCGAGTTCTCGCGCGCACAGCGTCGAGGAACTCGAGTTGGGTCAAGTCGCCGCGCTCGAAAGCGCGGTCGAACGCGCCGCTCGCGCACGCCAGCTTCATCGGCGTCCGACGTTCGACTCTAATCCCGGAGAGCCCTTGCTCGTGAAGATCGCCCTCGGCGCCGATCACGCCGGTTTCGAATACAAAGACCGCATCGCGCAGATGCTGCGCGACGAGGGTCACGAGATTCTCGACTTCGGCACGCACGATGCGACGCCGGTCGACTATCCGCAATATGGCTACGCCGTGGGAGAGGCGGTCGCGAGCGGGCAAGCCGAGCGCGGCATCGTCGTCTGCGGCTCGAGCCTCGGCATCGCGATGGCGGCGAATAAGGTGCCGGGCGATTCGCTGCGCGCCGGTGATCGGAGCCGCTACTCGGCGGAGCTGGCGCGCCGACACAACGACGCGAACGTGCTCGCGCTCTCGGAACGGCTCACCGGCTGGGAGATGATCGAGCGATGCGTACGACGTCTTCTTGGAGACGCCGTTCGACGGCGGCCGCCACGCGCACCGCGTCGCGCAGCTCTTCGAGTTCGGCGACGCGCAGCGCGCACGCACGCTCATAGCGATCGAAGCGGGGCGAAGTCACCGGTGCGCAGACGCCGAAGGAGCTCTGCTCTAACGTGGATATGTCATGGATATTCTCACGCCGCGCATCGAAGCGCAGGATCCCGAGATCTTCGCCGCGATCGCCGGCGAAGAGCGGCGCCAGCGCGAGAACCTCGAGCTGATCGCGTCGGAGAACTACGCGAGCCGCGCCGTGCGCGAAGCGATGGGCTGCGTGATGACCAACAAATACGCCGAAGGCTATCCGGGCAAGCGCTACTACGGCGGCTGCGAATGGGTCGACGTCGCCGAGAACGCTCGCGATCGATCGCCTCAAGCAGCTCTTCGGCGCCGAGCACGCGAACGTTCAGCCGCACGCGGGCGCGCAAGCGAACATGGCGGTCTTCATGGCGCACTTGCAGCCCGGCGACACCGTGCTCGGCATGTCGCTCGCGCACGGCGGCCACCTCACGCACGGCACGAAGGTCAGCTTCTCGCGGCAAGCTCTACAACGCGGTCGCGTACGGCGTGCGCAAAGAGACCGAGCTGATCGATTTCGACGAAGTTCGCGCGCTGGCGCGCGAGCACAAGCCGAAGATGATCATCGCCGGCGCGAGCGCCTATCCGCGCACGATGGAGTACGCGCCGTTCCGCGAGATCGCCGACGAAGTCGGCGCGACGCTGCTGGTCGACATGGCGCACATCGCCGGGCTCGGTGGCCGTCGGGCTTGCATCCGTCGCCGGTTCCGCTCGCCGATTTCGTGACGTCGACCACGCACAAGACGCTGCGCGGTCCGCGCGGCGGCATCATTCTTTGCACGCAGAAGTGGGCGCAGCCGATCGACAAGAGCGTCTTTCCCGGAATTCAGGGCGGACCGCTGATGCACACGATCGCCGCGAAGGCGGTCGCGTTCGGCGAAGCGCTGCAGCCGCGATTTCAAGACGCTATCAGCGACACGTCGATCGACAATGCGCGCGCGATGGCGCGAAGAGTTCGCACGCGCCGGCCTGCGGCTCGTCGGCGGCGGAACCGACACGCACCTGATGCTCGTCGACGTCTCGGTGAAGGGCCTCACCGGCAAAGCGGTCGAGGCCTACCTCGACGAGATCGGCATCACCGTCAACAAGAACGCGATCCCGTTCGATCAGCAGAAACCGATGGTCGCGAGCGGCATTCGCATCGGCACGCCGGCGATCACGTCGCGCGGCTTCGGCGTCGACGAATGTCGCGAGGTCGCGCGCATCATCTGCGACGGCTTGGCCGATGTCGCCGATCGCAAGCATGTCTCCCGCCTCCGCGAGCGCGTCCGTGAGCTGACCTCAAAGCACGACGTCCCATAGGATCGGGCAAGACAAGAAAGCGTGTCATCCGAGGCTCCCTATCGCGTGGTCGCCATGTCGACCGATCCGGACTGGTACCGGTTCCTGCGAACTCAGCCGGACCTGGAGGAGGTCAACTTCTGGCGACCCGGCGCTTCGGCTGTCAAAGACGAACGAGGAACGCCGTGGCTCTTTCTGCTGCGCGGAACGAGCGAGATCTGGGGCTGCGCATTCTTCTCCACATTTAGCGCAATGCCGATTGGCGTAGCTTGGGACACATTCGGAGCGGCAAACGGCTTCTCAGACTTGGCAACATTTCGCAGGAAGATCGCAAGCCTGAAAGGCGTCTCCGAGTCGAAAGTCGGCGAGATAGGATGCGCTGTCCTGTCGACTCCTGCCTACTTTCGCAAGGCCGTCGACTTCAAGCCGTTCGGCCGGATGTACGGGCCGCTGAAGTCGTTCGACGCGAGAACTGAGGATGGTGCGCGTCTATGGAGAGAGGTGGTTCTCCAGGCGGACATCTCGCCTTCTGCCTCGCCGATTCTCTACGGCGGCCGTGGCAAACCGACTCTGGTTGTCCCCCGACTTGGGCAAGGCGCGTTCCGCATTGAACTTGAGAAGGAGTATCAAACGCGCTGCGCCGTGACAGGCGAGCGCACGAGGCCGGCGCTCGAAGCGGCGCACATTAAACCGTTCGCGCTAGTTGGCGAGCATAAACTACCCAACGGTCTCCTCCTACGGTCCGACATTCACAAGCTGTTTGATCAGGGTTATGTGACCGTAACACCCGATCGATTGTTCCGGGTGAGCCAAGCAATACGCGAGGAATTCGAAAATGGGCGCGACTACTATGCCCTGGACGGTAAGGAACTGCGCCATACCGTCTCACCCAATGCAATGCCTGCGACTGAATATCTCGACTGGCACTCGACGACGGTCTTCAGGCGCTGATTGATGCAGTAACACCTTGCCAGTTAGATCGGACAACTCCACGATCGATTCCGGCCGGCTGAACGATCCGGACCTGCGGAAGGCAATCGACATCGATCGTGCAACCCCGCCAGCCGGCCCGCCTCGCAGTTAAGGGCAGCGGCTTGCGCGGGACTACACGCTCTTGCGTGATCAGTCGCCCCGGGACGCCGCTCACAAAGACAACAATGCTGAACCTCGGATCATATTCCACGAGAAGATAGTTCGGGCCCAGGCCGCTTCTGATGGCTCTTACGAGAGGCTCGTACGCCGCGCCAGTGATCTTCCTTCCGAACCTCCCGTTCTTGCCCTTGACCTGGTATCGAGCACTGCAAACATAGCATGCGAGATCGGCAACCTGCGTGTTTGTGGGCAGTCGGCCTAGCTCGTCGGCCGTGCAGTTCAGGCAGTAAAGGTTATGTTCGACCCACGTTTCGACGGTCATGCCCGCGGCCCGAGCCCGACTTGCGTACTGCAAAGCGGGCGAGGGATCAAAGAACGGGCTGAACACTGGCTGCGTCACGCCCGTTCTTTCGTAGCGTCCCGCTCCGAGGAAGCGGATGAAGCCTTGATCGCGGAGGATCTGCAAGCTCTGCCGTATCTTCGCCTCGATGAAGCGGTTGTCCGGATAGTGCTTAGCGAAGTAATCGCGCTGCGCCTCGAGCTCACGAAGCGTGAAAGAACGGGGCAAACGCTCGATCACGTCCCGTACGAGAGTCTTCCAGGTGGGGCCGTTTTTCAAGACTGTTCCTCCCGTTGGCTGCAGTAGCAAGAGCGGTTTCGGCAGGCGGGCGGCGGCCTCCGCGAAAGAATAGGAGCGTGCCCGCCACGCCCAACCTCCTCGTTCTCGACCATCCGGTCGTTGCCGATCGGCTTGCGCGAATTCGCGACAAAGAGACGCCGGTACCGGTCTTTCGCAAGCTCATCGAGGAGATCGGTGCATTTCTCGCATACGAGGCGACGCGAATGTTGCCGTTACGCGAGGAGCGCGTGGAGACTCCGCTCACCGATACCGAGGTACGCCGGATTGCGACGCGTCCGGTGGTCGCGCCGATCTTGCGCGCCGGCCTCGGATTGTTACCCGGCTTTCTGCAAGTCGTCGACGATGCGGTCGTCGCGCACCTCGGCTTCTATCGCGATCCGCAGTCGCTGCGCCCGGTGCCGTACTACGCGAACGTCCCGCCGGACTTAGCGGACCGGCACGTCTTCGTACTCGATCCGATGCTCGCAACCGGAAACTCCGGCGTTGCCGCGCTCGACGCGCTGGTCGAACGCGGGGCTCGGCAACTCACCTTCGTCTGCGTGATCGCCGCTCCCGAAGGGATCCGGAACATCCAGGCCGCGCATCCCAAAGCGGGCATCGTCGCCTGCGCGATCGACGCGGGACTCAACGATCATGCCTATATCGTCCCCGGGCTCGGGGATGCGGGCGATCGCATGTTCGGGAGCCTCAGCTCCGTGCCGGACGCGATTCGCGCGAGGGTTTAGATCGCCGATGCGCCCCGGATGGGACGAATACTTCATGGAGATTGCGCGTACCGTCGCGACGCGCGCGACGTGTCCGCGTGCGGCGGTCGGCTGCGTGCTCGTTCGCGAACATCGCATTCTCACCACCGGCTACAACGGTGCGCCGCGCGGCGTCGCGCACTGCACCGATGTCGGCTGCACGGTCGTCAACGAACACTGCGTGCGCGCGACGCACGCCGAAGCGAATGCCGTCGTTCAAGGTGCGCTGCACGGCGTCAGCCTGCAAGGCGCGACGGCCTACTGCACGCATCAACCGTGCGTGAACTGCTCGAAGCTGCTCATCAGTGCGGGCGTCGTCGAAGATCGTGTACGTCGAGGCCTATCCCGATCCGATCGCGAGCGGAGCTGCTCGCAGAAGCCGGACGTCGCGCTGGTGCCGTTCGCGGTGCTCGCAGGGAGCACGCGGTGATGCTGAGCGCGGCGCTCATCTACGTCGCGACGTTTGCGATCGCGGTCATCGTCGCGGCGATGGCGACGCCGCTGATCGTGCGGCTCGCGCGGCACTTCGGCGTCTTGCATGGACCTGACGGAAGAGCGCCGCATCCACACGGTTCCGACGCCGCGCATCGGCGGCATCGCGGTCTTCCTCGGCTTCGTCGTCGCGCTCTTCGCCGTGCTCGGCCTCGCGCTCTCGTCCCCGTACTCGCTCGCCCCGTCGCTCGTGCACGCGTCGCTCGCGCACCGCTACAACGTCCTGAGCGATCAGTTCGAAACGGTACATCGGTTGGTCGGCCTGCTCTTCGGAAGCCTGCTCATCCTCGGCGTCGGCCTCTGGGACGACCTCATGGAGATGCGCCCGCGTAACAAGTTCATCGCGCAAATCGTCGTCGCGCTCATCTCGATGCTCTACGGTTTCATCATCCCCGGCATCACCAACCCGTTCGATCACAATCGCGCATACGAACTGGATCGACTTTCCGATCTGGGTCGGCGTGCCGCTGACGCTGCTCTGGTACGTCGGCATGATGAACGCGATCAACTTCATCGACGGACTCGACGGGCTGCTCGCCGGAGTCACGGCGATCTCGAGCGTCTTCATGTTCTTCATTTTCGTCGTGCACGCGAACCCCGTCGTCGCGATCGTCGTCGTCGCACTGGCGGGCGCGGCGCTCGGCTTCTTGCCGTACAACTTCAATCCGGCCCGCATCTTTCTCGGCGACGCGGGCTCGCTCTTCATCGGCTACGTCTTCGCGACGGTCTCGATCATCGGCACGAGCAAGACCGCGATTGCGATCAGCCTGATCGTTCCGCTGTTCGATCCTTGCGCTGCCCGTACTCGATACGGCCGCCGTGATCGTGCGCCGCGCGCTGACCGGTCGAGCGATTACCGAGGCCGACCGTGGCCATTTCCATCACCAACTGATCTTTCGCTTCGGCCTGAACGTGCGCCAGGCCGTGTTGCTCATCTATGCGCTCTGCTTCGTGCTCGGAGCGGTCGCGCTCTATCTCTCCGGCGGCCTGCTACACGTCTTCCGTCACGTCAATTGACTAGGGAAGGCTGATTTAGTCCATGCGTGCGTCGCCTCGGGGTTCATTTACCTCAGTAAACTTCACCCACTCAGCTCCTTCGCCTGAACTAAATCAGAGCTTCCCTAGTGAACCCCTGAAGGTGATGACCGTCTTCGGAACGCGTCCCGATACCATCAAGATGGCGCCGGTCGTGCACGCGCTCGCCGCGAATCCCGAGATCGACGGCATCGTCTGCGTCACCGCGCAGCATCGCGAGATGCTCGACGACCTGCTCGAGCTTTTCGCGATCCGACCGCACTACGACCTCGACATCATGACCGAGGATCAGACGCTGACGGAGGTCACGACCCGGGTGCTGCAAGGTATGGAGCCGGTGCTCGAAGAGGCAAGGCCGGACGTCGTGCTCGTCCACGGCGACACGACGACGAGCACGTCGGCGGCGCTCGCCGCTTTTTATCGACACGTATCCCGATCGGGCACGTCGAGGCCGGCTTGCGCACGAGCGATCGCTGGATGCCGTATCCGGAGGAGATGAATCGCCGCTTGACCGGCACGATCGCCTCGTACCATTTTGCTCCGACGTCGCTCGCGCGCGAGCACCTGCATCGCGCGAGCACGTCGACGCGAAAGACATCATCGTCACCGGCAACACGGTGATCGACGCGTTTCTCGATACCGCCCGTCGCAGCGACCTGCCCGCGCCCCCGCGCTGGAACGAACTCGAATCGCAAGCGCCCGATCATCGTGGTGACGGCACATCGTCGCGAAAACCATCCGCACATGCGGGAGATGTGCGAGGCGATGCGAGAGATCGCAGAGCTTCCGTCACGTCCGCAACTCTACTGGCCCGTGCATCCGTCGCCGCGAGTGCGCCCGATCGCGCACGAGATTCTCGACGGCATTCCCGGCGTCGTGCTCGTCGATCCGATCGACTACGCGCGCGATGGTCGCGGCGGTCAAGGACTGCACGTTCGTGCTCACCGATTCCGGCGGTCTTCAAGAGGAGGCGCCGTGTCTCGGCAAGCCGGTGCTGGTCATGCGCGACGAAACCGAACGCCCCGAAGGCCTGCGACGCCGGGACGCTCGAGCTGGTCGGGCATCACCGGGAGCGCATCGTCGCAGCGCGCGCCGGCTGCTCGAGGATCGCGCCGCGTACGCGCGCATGGCGCAGAGCGGCGAATCCCTACGGCGACGGGCACGCCGCGCCCCGCATCGTCGCTTGGCTCCTGGCTCGCCTTCGCGGCGCTCCCGAGCCGGAGCCCTTCGGCAGCCCGGGTATCGGCGGCCCCAAAGAATGAAGGGCGTCCCGCCCCTGATCGGTGCGGGCGGCGCCTTCGTCGGCCGACGCTGCTCGGGTTGGGCGCGGGGATTCTTGTCGACCAGCGGACCGGCGGCCAGCTCTATGTAATAGCGGGACTCTTTGCGGGGATGCTGCTCGGCGGATATGCGGCGTTTCGCCTATTGCTGCGCTCGATGGAATGAGCCAGGAGGAGAAGCCCGGGCTCGCGGCCTACCACGCGCGGATGCGGGCGGCGGTGCGGTGGTCGGCCGCGATCGCCCTCGTTGCCGCAGCGCTCTCCGCCGCATGGTTCCCGCTTCCCGCGCTTGCCTTGGCGGTCGGAGGCCTCTGCGGTATCCTCAATGCGGTGCTGACATCGCGCGGGCGGAGCGGCTCGAGCGGACCCGCAGCCCGGGGAGCTTCGTCTTAAGTAGTTTTCTGCGAATCGGAGTCTTCGGTATAGTGCCCGTGGCGTTCGCCGCCGCCGGTCCCTGGTGGTCGATGGCGTGGTATTTCGCCGGGTTTTTTCTTCCGACGGCGCTCTATGCGGTAATCGCTGCGCGCGCCTCCGACTTAGAATAGGAACCGTGCAAGAACACATCGGCGAACACATCCCTGGCACCTTCCGGTGCTCGGCGCGGTGCATGCCGACACGATCATGACGACGTGGCTCGTCATGATCCTTTCGCCTGGCCCTTTTCGCTTGGATCGGCGCCAGCTATCGCTCGCCCTACGTCACCAAGCGGCAGACGATCTTCGAGGCGATCTTCAATTATATTGCGGACCTGGCGACCGGCGTCCTCGGCGAAGCCGGTGAACCCTTCGTGCCGTTCTTCATCGCGCTCTTCATCTTCATCTTCTTGCTGAACCAGTTCGGCATGCTCCCGTTCAAGGCGTTCGATCTCCCGTTCGGCGGATCGCCGACCGCCGATCTCAACACGGTCGTTCCGCTCGCCCTCGTCGTCTTCTTCAGAATCCAAATCGTCGCGCTTCGGAAGAAGGGGCTGGCGTATTTCGGCCATCTGCTCAAGCCGTTTCCGGTGCTGTTGCCGATAAATATCATCGACGAGATCCTTCGGCCGGTCACGCTCGCGGCACGGCTGTTCTTCAATATTTTCGTCGGCGAGTTGCTCTTCATCATCGTCTCATCGATCATTCTCGCGCGGATCAAGATCGGTTTCTTCGACCTCTCGATGGGTGTCGCGGTCGTGCCGTTCTTGATCCAATTCTTCAACTTCTTCGTCGGAACCATTCAGGCGTTCGTTTTCACCCTGCTGGCAATCGTCTATCTGTCGCTGGCGATTGCCGACGAACATTAGAAAGGTACGTCATTGAACCCAGAAGCATTAATTGCAGCAGCCGCGTTGATCGCCTTCGGCATCATCATCTCCGGCGTTGCCTTCGGCTCGGCGGTCGGCGACGGTATCGTCGCATCGAAAGCGGTCGAAGCGATCGCGCGCCAACCCGAGGCGCGACCGAACATCTTCACGTTCATGTTCCTCGGCGTCGGCGTCCTGGAAGCGGTCCCGTTTATCGCGATCGCGCTCTGGCCTTCTACATCCTGCTCGTCGTCGCGAAGGTCCCCGCGATCATCACGGCATTGGCCGCGGCGCCCGGCAAGTAGGAAGCCCAGCAAAGCCCGATGTCGTTTCTCTCCATCGACGGTACGATCGTCATCCAGTTGATCAACTTCGCGATTTTCTTCGTGGTGCTCAACGTCGTGTTCTTGCGCCCCGTTGGCGCGGCGATTCGCAAGCGACGCGAGTACATCAACAGCCTGGTGTCGGACTACGATCGCTACCAAGCGGAGGCGAAGAGCCTGCGTGAAGAAGCGGAGAAGGCGCGCGCGGCCGCTCGTCGCGAGGCGGAGCACGCGATCGCGCAGGCGCGTGCGCAGACGTCGAACGAGACCGCCGAGGCCATCGAGCCGATACGCGGAGCAAGCACGGGCAATCGTCGAGGAGGCGACGAGAACCGTTCAGGCGGAAATCGAAGCGGCGCGCGAGCGGTGAGCAACGCATCGTTCGCCAAATCGCCGACCTCATGATCGAGCGCGTGGTCCCGGAGGCGGCCGGATGAGCCAAGATCAGCTCTATCTGCAAATTGCGATCTGGAGTCAAGTCTGCTCCGTCGGTCGTCTTCATTGCGGCGATGGTCTACGTCTGGATTCGATGGTTGCAGCCGATGGTGCTCGCTGCCCAAGAGCGCAGCAATCGACAGATCGCCGAGGCTGAGCGCCATCGCGACGAGGCCGAGGAGGCCCTTGCGGCGTTGCACGAGGAGATCGAAGGCGCGCGCGAGGACGCCGAACTGATTCGAGAACGCGCGAACGCGCACGCGGAGCACGAACGGCAGGCGGCGCTCGCCGAAGCCACGGCGGCGGGAGATCGCACGCTGCGCAACGCGCGAGCCGAGCTGGATCGCGCGCGTGCCGCGGCACGCCAGCGCTTTCGCTGGAGATTGCGGAGAAGGCGCTCGCCGTTGCGCGAGACGACGCGCAGCGGCGCATCGACGCGCGCACGAACGCGCGGCTCGTCGACGGCTTTCTCACGACGCTGGAGCACGCTCGGTAATGGTCAACCAGACGCTTGCACGACGCTATGCCACGGCCGTCTACTCGCTGGCTTCGGAACAAACGGCGTCGAGCGCATCGGCAAGGACCTGCAACGCATCGTTGCAGGTATCGAGGAGGGCGAGGAAACGCGACGGTTCTTCGTCGCGCCGATCATCAATAGGTACGAAAAGGAGCGCGTGCTCGCGAAGGTGTTCGAAGGCCGCGTCGACGACGATCGCGCTGCACACGCTGCTCCTGCTCGTGCGCAAGCGTCGCGAAGCGCTCCTGCGCTCGCTGCTCGACGAATACCGGGTGCTCGAGATGAGCGGCCGCGGGGTCGAGGCGCTGGTCATAACGTCGGCGCGGCCCCTCTCGAAAGACGAGCTGGCGTCCGTCACCAGCCGCATCGAGCGCATCTACAAGCGTCGCTTCGAACGCGTCACGTCGTCGATCCGAAGTTGATCGGCGGCATGCGCATCACGATGGGAGATCATCGAATCGACGGGACGATCGCCGGACGCCTGGAAGAACTGGCTCGTACCCTTACCGCCGCCACCTGACATGGAACAGAAAGAAGTCGCAACCACATGATCAACGCAGACGAAATTGCCGGTATTCTCAAGCAGCAGATCGAGCTCGTTCAAGACCGAACTCCAAGAAGACGAGGTCGGCACCGTCATCGAGGTCGGCGCGAATCTCGCGCGCGTCTACGGCTTGCGCGGCGTGCGCTCCTCCGAGCTGGTCGAGTTCCCGAACGGCCTGCAAGGCGTCGCGCTCAACCTCGAAGAGGACAACGTCGGCGTCGTCATCATGGGCCCCGACGTCGAGATCAAAGAGGGCGACAAGGTCCGCCGCACCGGGCGCATCGCGTCGGTTCCGGTCGGCGAAGCGCTGCTCGGGCGCGTCGTCAATCCGCTCGGACAGCCGATCGACGGCAAAGGCCCGATCGAGACCGAAGCGCTTCCGCACGATCGAGAACATCGCGCCGAGCGTCGTGCAGCGCCAGCCGCGTCAAGCAGCCGCTGCAGACCGGCATTCGCGCGATCGACGCGCTCGATCCCGATCGGCAGGGGCAGCGCGAGCTCATCATCGGCGATCGCTCGACCGGCAAGACCGCGATCGCCATCGACACGATCATCAACCAGAAGGGCCGCGACGTCTTCTGCATCTACGTCGCGATCGGACAGAAGAACTCGACCGTCGCCGCGCTCGCGCAGATGCTCGAGCAAAAGGGCGCGATGGAGTACACGACGATCGTGACCGTCAGTCCCGTCGGAAGCGGCCGCGCTGCGCTGGATCGCGCCGTTCGCCGGCTGCGCGATGGGCGAAGAGCTGATGTACGCGGGCAAAGACGTGCTGATCGTCTACGACGATCTCACCAAGCACGCGCAGTCCTATCGCGAGATGTCGCTTCTGCTGCGCCGGCCGCCGGGCCGCGAAGCCTATCCGGGCGACGTCTTCTATCTGCACTCGCGCTTGCTCGAACGCGCCGCGAAGCTCTCCGACGAGATGGGCGGCGGTTCGATGACCGCGCTGCCGATCATCGAAACGCAGGCCGGCGACTTCTCCGCCTACATTCCGACCAACGTGATCTCGATCACCGACGGCCAGATCTACCTGACGCCGGAGCTCTTCTTCCAAGGGATCCGGCCGGCGATCGACGTCGGGCTCTCGGTCTCGCGCGTCGGCGGTGCGGCGCAGACCAAGGCGATGAAATCGGTCGCCGGTCAGCTCAAGCTCGAGCTCGCGCAGTACCGCGACCTCGCGGCGTTCGCGAAGCTCGCGAGCGACCTCGACAAGTCGACGCAGAATGCAGCTGCATGCGCGGCGAGAAGATGACCGAGCTGCTCAAGCAGCCGCAGTACCAGCCGCAGCCGATGGAAGATCAGGTGGTGATGCTCTACGCCGGCGACGAACGGTTTCGTCAACGACATTCCGACGCGATCGCCTGCAGAGCTGGGCCGGCGGCGTTCATCGACTTCCTCCACGAGAAGCATCCGGAGATCCTCGACAGCGATCGCGCAGAGCGGTCAGCTCTCCGACGAGCGAAGAAAGCAGCTCGACGCGGCGCTCGACGGAGTTCAACAAGAGCTTCTAACGTGGCCGATCCGTACGCGAGATCTTCGCGATCGGATCCGGTCGCTGAAGAACACGCAGCAGATCACCAAGGCGATGAAGCAGGTCGCCGCGGCGAAGATTCGCCGCGCCGAGGCCGCGCAGAAGCAGGCGCGCCCGTACGCCGACGCGCTCGCCGAGATGCTGCGCGATCTGATGGCGGCGGTCGCGTCGGTCGATCATCCGTTCATGAAGCCGGGCAAGGCCGGCGCGCCGCGCCGGCGTCATCCTGATGACGGCCGACAAGGGCCTGGCCGGCGCCTTCAACTCCAACGTCATCGCGCGCGGCCGAGGCACTATCGCGCGCGAGCACGCGGCGACGTGCGTTGGTATACCGTCGGGATCAAGGCGCGCAACGCCGTGCGCCGCGTGGGCGTACGGCGATCGCCCGACGTGGCCGCTCGGCGCGCCGTCGAAGCTCGAGACGTCGCGCGCGAAGTCGCCGCGCGCGTGACCGACGATTTCGTCGACGGGAACGATCGCGCGAGATCGTGCTGATCTCGTCGAAGCTCGTCTCGATGATGTCGCAGCGCCCGCAGACGCGGAAGCTCGTGCCGATCGTCGCCGACGAGTTGCGCGCGAAGCGAGGGCGAAGGCCCGCGGGGCGCGGTCGAGTTCGCGCCGTCGCCCGAGTTCGTGCTCTCGCGTCTGCTGCCGAAGTACCTCGAGTTCACGATCTACTCGGCGATGCTCGAAACCGATGCCGCATTCTTTGCCGCACAGCTGATCGCGATGAGCAATGCGACCGACAACGCCGGACAAGCTGATCGACGAGCTGACGATCGAGATGAACAACGCGCGCCAGGCCGCGATCACCAAAGAGCTACTCGAAATCGTCGGCCGGGCGCGGAAGCGCTCGAGCGGATAAGGAATGACCATGGCACAATGACAAGAAAGCAACCGGGAAAGTCGTTCAAGTGCTCGGTAACGTCGTGGACGTCGAGTTCACGCCGGAGACGCTGCCGAAGATCAACGACGCGCTGCGCGTTCGCGTCAACGAGGATACGCATGCGACAGGCTCAGGGCAGGCTGCCAACGGCGCGACGCCGGCGGCGAACTCGGCGGCACCGCGATGCAGGCGCGCGATCTGATGCTCGAAGTGCAGGACGAGCTCGGCAACAACCAAGTGCGCTGCCTCGCGATGGGCTCGACCGACGGGCTCGTGCGCGGCGCAGCCGGTGACGCAACACCGGCGGGCCGATCACGGTGCCGGTCGGCGAAGGCACGCTCGGGCGCATCTTCAACGTGCTCGGCAAGACGATCGATTCGCGATGCGCCGGTCAAGGCCGCGGCGCAGTGGCCGATCCACCGGCCCGCGCCGGAGTTCAAGTATCAGGATCCGACGCCGCGCATCTTCGAGACCGGCATCAAAGTCGTCGACCTGATGGCGCCGTACACGCGCGGCGGCAAGGTCGGCCTCTTCGGCGGCGCCGGCGTCGGCAAGACGGTGCTCATTCAAGAGCTGATCCGCAACATCGCCAACGTGCACAAGGGCTTCTCGGTCTTCACCGGCGTCGGCGAGCGCACGCGCGAAGGCAACGACCTCTGGCTCGAGATGAAAGAGTCGGGCGTGCTCGCGCAGACGACGCTCGTCTTCGGTCAGATGGACGAGCCGCCGGGCGTGCGTTTCCGCGTCGCGCAGACCGGCGTGACGATGGCGGAGTACTTCCGCGACGAGCTCGGCGCCGACGTGCTGCTCTTCATCGACAACATCTTCCGCTACATGCAGGCCGGTTCGGAAGTCTCGGCGCTGATGGGCCGCATGCCGTCGGCGGTCGGCTATCAGCCGACGCTCGGCACCGACATGGGCGTGCTCGAAGAGCGCATCACCTCGACGCGCAAGGGCTCGATCACGTCGGTGCAAGCCGTCTACGTTCCGGCCGACGACTACACCGATCCCGCCGTCGCGACGACGTTCGCGCATCTCGACGCGACGACCGCGCTCTCGCGTCCGATCTCGGAGCTCGGCATCTATCCGGCGGTCGATCCGCTCGCCTCGACCTCGCGCATCCTCGATCCGCAGATCGTCGGCGACGAGCATTACGCGGTCGCGCGCGGCGTGCAGGAGATGCTGCAGCGCTATCGGATCTGCAGGACATCATCGCGATCCTCGGCGTCGAAGAGCTCTCCGAAGACGACAAGATCGCCGTCGGCGCGCGCGCGCCGCATTCAGCGCTTCTTCTCGCAGCCGTTCTTCGTCGCCGAGCAGTTCACGGGACGCCCGGGCAAGTACGTGAAGCTCGCCGACACGATCGCATCGTTCAAGGAAATCCTCGAAGGCAAGGTCGATCACTTGCCGGAGGGCGCGTTCTTCTACGCCGGCGGCATCGACGAAGTCAAGGAGAACGCCGAGAAGATGGCGCGATGGCCTAGCGATGGCAAGCACCGTTCCGTTCAAGCTCATCACGCCGACGCAGGTCGTCTTCGAAGGCGAAGCCGAGCTGGTGATCGCCGTGACGACCGAAGGCGAAGAAGGCATCCTGCCGCAGCACGCGCCGTTTCTCGCGGCGCTGAAGCCGGGCGTCCTGCGCGCGAACGTCGTCGCAGACGGGCGCGACGTACGCGGCTCGAGCTCGCGACGAGCGAAGGCTTCATGCAGGCGCTCCCCGATCGCGTCACCGTGCTGGTCGACGAGGCGCTGCGCTTCGAGGACGTCGACGTCGCCGAGGCGCGCGAGGAGCTGCGCGCAGGCGCATGGAGCGGCAGAAGGCCGCGGGGACGACCGCGAGCGCTACGCGCGCGAGCAGGCCATCATCGATTTCGCGAACGCGAAGCTGCGGCTGACCGGCCACTCAGGTAGCGCGAAGCGCCTGGCACGCTCTAAGTCGAACGATAGATCGCACGAGTATGCTCGATCGGTTGGAGACGACGCTGCGGATTCGGGGCGGCGCGCGCTTGAGGGTTCGGTCGCGACGCACGGCGCGAAGAACGCCGCGCTGCCGATCATGGCCGCGTCGCTTGCTTGCGAAGGGCACGGTGACGCTGCACCGCGTGCCGCGCATCACCGACGTCTCGGTGATGTGGTCGCTGCTCGAAGCCCTGGGCGCGCGCATTCGCTACGAAGGCGACAACACGGTGACGATCGATGCGAGCAACGTCGCGTCGTACCGCGCGCCGTACGCGCTCGTGCGCAAGCTGGCCGCATCGTTCGACGTCGTCGGTGCCGCTGCTCGGGCGTTTCGGCCGCGCCGAAGTTCCGCTGCCCGGCGGCTGCGTGCTCGGCACGCGCGCGACCGACATGCACGAACAAGCCTTCGTCGCGCTCGGATGCGACGTCCACAACGCGCACGGCTATCTGATCGCCGCAGTCGCAAGCGCGCGCGGCTGCGCGGCGCGACGATCGAGTTTCGCATGCCGAGCGTCGGCGCGACGAAGAACGCGATGCTCGCAGCGGTGCTCGCCGACGGCACGACGACGATGAAGAACGTCGCGATGGAGCCCGAAGTCGTCGACCTCGCGGACTTTCTCGGTCGCGATGGGCGCGAAGATCGCCGGGCACGGCACCGACACGATCGTCATCGACGGCGTCGACGAACTGCACGGCGTCGAGTACGAGATCATCCCCGATCGCATCGTCACCGGAACGCTGCTGCTCGCCGGCGCCGTGACGCGCGGCGACGTGACCGTCACGGACTGCCGTCCCGAACATCTGCGGCGCGCTGATCGACAAGCTCGTCGAATGCGGCGTCGTCACGATGACCGGCGACGATTGGATTCGCGTGAAGGCCGACGGCGATCACCGGCGGAACCGACATTCTCACCGCGCCGTATCCGGGCTTTCCGACCGACCTGCAGCCGCAGATGGTCGGCTTTCTTGTGCACCTGCCCGGGAACGAGCGTCGTCGAGGAATCGATCTTCAACGCGCGCTTCTCGTACGTCAACGAGCTCGCGCGCATGGGCGCCGACGTCAAAGTCGCGATGGAGAGCAACGCCGCCGTCATCAAAGGCGCCGAGCAGCTTTCCGGCGCACCGGTCGAGGCGCCCGACATTCGCGCCGGCGCGGGGCTCGTCGTCGCCGGTCTCGCCGCAGCGGGCGAAACCGAGATCATCGGCCTGGAATACATCGACCGCGGCTACGAGCGTCTCGAGGAGCTGCTCTCGGAGCTCGGCGGTCAAGTGCAGCGCAGCAGCGGCGTCACGCCGCTCGTCGAGCCGGCGGCGATTCTTCGAAACGAGCGAATATCCGCGCGTTTCAGCGGCGGGATAGCGCGACTTCTACAGCAGACTAGGAGTTATTGTTGGACATCGGGATCGATCTCGGCACGGCCAACGTGCTCGTTCACGTCAAGGGCAAAGGCATCGTTCTGCGCGAGCCGTCGGTCGTCGCCAAAGACATGAACACCGGCAGAATCCTAGCGGTCGGCGAAGAAGCGCGGCAGATGCTCGGCAAGACGCCGGCGCACATTCAAGCGATCCGGCCGCTGCGCGACGGCGTCATTGCCGATTTCGAAGTGACCGAAGCGATGCTCTCCTACTTCATCAAGAAGGTGATGAAGGATCGCTCGTGGTGGTCGTCGATCGTCAAGCCGAAGCCGCACGTCACGATCTGCGTTCCGGCCGAGATCACGAGCGTCGAAGAGCGCGCCGTCAAAGATGCGGCGAAGCTCGCCGGCGCGCGCGAGCGTCGACATCATCGAGGAGCCGATGGCGGCGGCGATCGGCGCCGGGCTTGCCGATCGACGGTCCGTCCGGCAGCATGGTCGTCGACATCGGCGGCGGCACGACCGACGTCGCGGTGATCTCGCTCGGCGGCATCGTCGTATCGCAGTCGCTGCGCGTCGCCGGCAACAAGACTCGACGAGGCGATCGTTCGCTACATCCGCCGCGTCTACAACCTGATGATCGGCGAGCGCACCGCCGAAGAGATCAAGATCAAGATCGGCTCGGCCTACAAGCTCGAGCAGGAGCTCGCGATGGAGATTCGCGGCCGCGACTTGATCAACGGCTTGCCGAAGACCGTCAAGATCACGAGCGAAGAAGTGCGCGAGGCGCTCTCCGAGCCGGTCGGCGCGATCGTCGAAGCGGTCAAGTCCGTGCTCGAAAAGACGCCGCCCGAACTCGCCGCCGACATCATCGATCGCGGCATCATCCTCACCGGCGGCGGCGCGCTGCTGCGCGGCCTCGACAAGCTGCTCTCGGAGGTCACCGGCGTTCCGGCGATCGTCGCCGACGATCCGCTCTCGTGCGTCGCGATCGGCACCGGCGATGCGGATTCGCGTCTAAGTGTAGGATGCGCCGAGCTTTGGACGTCATCGATGCGCGGCGCGACCGCGTCGAGACGTCGCCGAGGAGGTCGCGCGCGTCGTCTTTCGGCGGCGGCACCGTCATCTTTCCGAACGACACGAGCTACCTGCATCGGCTGCGATCCGTACGACTACGAGGCGATCGACCGCATCTATGCCGCAAGGGCCGCCCGGACAACCGGCCGCTGCACGATGCACGTCGCGACGCGCGCGCGGAGTTTCTCGAGTACGCGCGCGATAACCCGCTCGCGATCGCTCGCGGCCAAACGGCTGCTTCCGGCGCCGGTGATCGCTGCTTCTTCGCAAGCCGGCGTTCGTCAGCGACGAGCTGGCCGCCGGGCTTGCAGACGCTCGCATTTCGCGTGCCGGACGATCCGTTCGCGCGCGCGCATGCTCGAACGCTGCGGTCCGATCGCCGGGACGACCGCGAATCCGCGAGCGGTGCGCGGTATCTCGGCGGCGCCGATCGCTCGATGCTGCCGCCGGCCGATCTGCTGGTCGAACACGGACCGACGCGCTACGACGCGAATCATCGATCGTCGATCTCTCGGGCAGCCACGCGCGTCTGCTGCGAGAAGGCGCCGTTTCGAGCGAGCGCCTCGCCGAGCTGCTCGGACCGATCGAACGTCCGACGGTAAAGGTACGCATCGCAACGACAATGATCCGCTCAGCTCGCGCTTGCACGGCGCCATCGCGCTCGTGACGCCGCGTCGCGATCGCCGCGCCGCCGCGCGCTCGCCCGTCCGCGACCGAGCGCCGTCTCCGTCGCCGACGCTAGCGCCCGTCGTCGCAGCGCGGCGCCGGCGTCGCTTCGACCTCGGCGTTTGGACGGTTCACGCGAGCTCGGTCGACGCGAACTTCAAGACGCGGCGACTTCAGCACGCCGGACAAGGTCGTGATGACGCGCGCCGGCGGCGACGTCACCGCCGATCGCGCCAACGGCAACTACAAGAAGCAAGTGGTCGATCTCAACGGCCACGTCGTCGATGCACGATACGCAGGGAAACTTCGCGGGCCTGTCGAGCGCGAGCGCGGCGCGACTCGAACGGCCCGTCGACGCTGACCGCCGACAAGGCGCAGATCGACGGAGCCGCGAAGGTCTACAAAGCGACTCGGCAACGTGCACTACGTGCAGGCCGATACCGACGGTCGATGCGGATACCGGCACGCTCAACGACGAAGCACACACGCTCTTGCTCGAAGGCAACGTCCACATCGTCGCAGGGCACGCGCAGCATGACCGCCGACAACGTGCTGTACAACACCGTCACGGGCACGGCGCATGCCGAGGGCGACGTCACGATGCAGTTCCCGAGCGACGCTCCACCGCGACACTCGCGACGCCGAAGCCGATCAAGTTCCGAAGAATCCGGCTTACACGCAGCCGGTCGCGCGGCGCAGCCTCCGTAACGCGATGGACCCGATCGCTCTTCGAATTCGCACGGCGCGAGATGCCGCTGGCGGCGCGCATGCGTCCGCGAACGCTCGACGAGTTCGTCGGACAAGAAGAACTCGCTCGGCCCGGGGCGCGCGCTGCGGCGCGCGATCGAGCGCGACGCGGTGCCGTCGATGATCCTGTGGGGTCCGCCCGGCACGGGAAAGACGACGCTCGCGGAGATCATCGCGCGCTCGACCGGCGCGCACTTCGAACGCATGTCGGCGGTCAGCGCCGGCGTTGCCGATCTGCGGCGCGTCGTCGCCGAAGCGCAGGCGCGGCGACGCGTCGGGCAAGCGGACCGTGCTCTTCATCGACGAGATCCACCGCTTCAACAAGGCGCAACAGGACGCGGTGCTTGCCGTACGTCGAGGACGGTACGGTCGACGCTGATCGGTGCGACGACCGAGAACCCGTCGTTCGAAGTGAACTCGGCGCTGCTTTCGCGCGCGCGCGTCTTCGTGCTGAAGCCGCTCTCGCGACGACGAGATCGGAACGATCGTCGATCGCGCGCTCGACGATCCCGAGCGCGGCCTCGGGGCGACGGAGCTTCGGCTCGACGACGAGGCGCGCGGCGCGCTGATCGGCCTCGCCAACGGCGACGCGCGCGCGGCGCTCAACGCACTCGAGTTTGCGGCCGCTTCCGCGCCGACGCGAGAACGGCGCGCGCACGATCGACGCGCGCTCGTGCGCGAAGCGATGCAGCGGCGCGGCGTCGCATACGACAAGGGCGGCGAGGTGCACTACGACACATCAGCGCGTTCATCAAGTCGATTCGCGGCAGCGATCCCGACGCCGCCGTCTACTGGCTCGCGCGCATGATCGACGGCGGCGAAGATCCGCTCTTCATCGCGCGGCGACTCGTGATCCTCGCGTCCGAAGACGTCGGTCTTGCGGATTCGAGCGGATTGCAGGTCGCGGTCGCCGCGCAGCAGGCCGTGCATTTCGTCGGCATGCCCGAAGGCTTCTATCCGCTCGCGCACGCGACGCTCTATCTCGCGACGGCGCCGAAGAGCAACAGCGTCGGACGCGCCTACGGCGCGGCGATGGCGGACGTGCAGAAGACGCGCAACGATCCGGTGCCGCTGCACTTGCGCAACGCGCCGACGGGGCTGATGCGCGAGCTCGGGTTACGGTCGCGAGCTATCACTACGCGCACGACGACTACGACGTCGAGCAGGCATTCCTGCCCGAGAACCTAGCCGGCCGGACGTACTATGAGCCCGGGACGCAGCAAAAACGCACTCGCCAAAAAAGAGGCGGTCCGAGTGATTCTCGGACCGCCAGTTTCCCGTTGCTACTTCTCGGAGTGTGCGTTGGAGCTTCGCACAGCCGATGATAGTATGCCGCGCCCTTGGAAAGCCCTGTGAACGCAGAACGAGAATTTATCTCGACAACGCAGCGACGACGCCGTTGCGTCCCGAGGTCTGGCGGCGATGATGCGCGCATGCTTGGCGACGCGGATTATAACCCGAGTTCGCTGCACGCCGAGGGACGGCGGGCGCGCGCTGTCTTGGACGATGCGCGCGAACGCGTCGCGGCCTGCCTCGGGGCCAGCGCGAGGAGATCGTCTTCTACTCGGCAGCGGAACGGAGGCGGACAACCTCGCCATTCTCGGCGCCGCCCGGCTGCGGCCGCGGGCGGCACGTCGTCTCCAGCGCGATCGAACATCACGCGGTGCTTGCGCGCGCTCGAGGCACTGCGAGGCGGAGGGATACGAGATCACGCTGCTGCCGGTCGATCGAACGGGGCCTCGTCGACCCGGCAACGTTTCGCAGCGGCGCTGCGGCCCGAGACGGTCGCTCGCCTCGATCATGTATGCCAACAACGAGATCGGCACCGTTCAACCGATCGCCGAGTTGGCGCGCGATCGCGCGCCGACGCGGCGTGCTCTTTCACACCGACGCCGTGCAGGCGCCCGGCTGGTTGCCGCTCGACGTGGCGTGCGCTGGGCGTCGACCTGCTCTCGCCTCTCGGCCCACAAGTTCGACGGGCCGAAGGGCGTCGGCGCTGCTCTACGTGCGCGATGGAGCGTCGACTTGCTCCGATCGTGCACGGCGGTGGTCAAGAGTTCGGGCGGCGCGCCGGGACCGAGAACGTCGCCGGTGCCGCCGGAGCCTGGCCGTGGCGCTCGAGCTGGCAGAGTCGGAGCGGGCGGCAAATGGGCCGCGAGTTGCCGCCCTGCGCGACCGCCTCGAAGTCGGCATCCGTCGAGACGATCGCGGACGTCCGCATCAACGGGGCGGGCGCTCCGCGCCTCCCAGAGCATCGCAACGTGAGCTTCGCCGGGGTCGAGTCCGGAGGCGCTCGCTGATCGCGCTCGACCTCGCCGGGGATCGCCGTCTCGGCGGGCAGCGCCTGTACCTCGGGGGTGGCTCGAGCCGAGTCACGTCGTCGCGGCGCTCGGCCTCGACGGCGACGCTGGCGCTGAGGCGCGATCCGCTTCTCCCTTGGTCCGTACGACCACGCGAGGAGGAGATCGAGCGACGTTCTCGCGATCGCTGCCCGGCGGTGGTCGCGGCCGTTGCGGGGGAAGAGGGAGAATCGGCTCGAACGGCGCGCGGCTGGAGGCAGAAGTTTGAGCAGGACTGAGTACGGAGCCTGTTCTCGACGTACTGGCGTGGGCGTCGGCGTCCTCCTGATCGGCGCGGGGGTCTTCGTCGCGATGCTCGCGCTGGCGAAGACGCTGCGCGCGCCTGCAGTCGACGCTCGACGAGGTCGACCGGCAGCTCGCAAGCCTCGGCACGCCGGTCGGCGAGACGCTCGAGCACGTCGAGGGGATCGCCGGAACGGCGGACGAGACGCTCGCGCGATTGGGTGGCGCGGTTGCATCGCTCGAAAGCGTCGCCGAATCCGTGTCGGGGACGACGACGCTCGACGAAGAGGCGCTCGTCGCCGGCGATCGTCAATGTCGGCGCGACGCTGAGCGGCCTCAGCGCCGGTTTACGACGCTTGGTTACGGGAAAGAACTGCAAGGGACAGGTCCGAGGAGTTAGATTCGATCATGGGCAAATGATGCGGTGGCGGTGGTTCTTCGCCGGTTTTCTCATCGGTGCGGTCGTCGGCGGCGCGGCTCGCCGTCGCTGCTGACGCAAGAAGAGACGCGCGACTTGCTCGTCGGCAAGGCGCGCGAAGCCGGCGAACTTCGCGATGGACGCGACCGGCGACCTTCGAGGAAAGGTCTCCGACGTGCGCGAGCGAGTCGCCGATGCCGCTTCGCAATGGCAGTCGAGCGTCGACGAGCTTTACGAACGTGGCCGCCAAGTCGTCGAGAACGCACGCAGCAACACGTCGCGGCGACGAACTGCAATGCGCAGACGCCGACGAACTCAGCGGAAGCCGAGGACTAGCGTTGGACATCAAGGTGAACGTCCGTGAAGCGCCAGGAGACTGTTACGTCGTCGACCTCAGCGGGGAGATCGACGTCTACACGTCGCCGAAGGTCAAGGACGCGATCGGCGAGCTGATCGATCGCGGCGTTTACAATCTTGTCATCAACCTCGAGAAGGTGCGCTACATCGATTCGACCGGACTCGGCGTGCTGATCGGCGGACTCAAGCGCGTGCGCGAGCACGGCGGCTCGGTCAATCTCGTCTGCACGAATCCGCAGATCAAGAAGATCTTCGACATCACCGGGCTCGTGAAGATCTTCGGCATCTTCGACAACGAGGATGCCGCGATGAAAGCGCTCGTGTGAACCAGCCGGCTTCGCAGCGAGCGCGGTGCCGGACGTCGTCGAACTGCGCATTCCGGCGCAGGCGGAATGGGTTGCGCTCGCGCGGCTAGCGGTGTCCGCCGTCGCGAATCGCGATTGCAGTTCTCGATCGAGGAGATCGAAGACGTCAAGCTGGCCGTTGCCGAGGCGTGGTACAGTCGTCATCCAGCACGAGGGCACGGCGAAGTGCATCGACATCACCTGCGAGAGCCTTGCCGACGGGCTGCGAATCCGTGTTCGAAACTCGGCGGCCCGGTCGCAGCGCCGAAGTGGTCGAGGTGACGAACTCCGACGAAGCTCGCAGTCGACGAGCCTGGGCGTCTTCCTGATTCGCACGTTGATGGACGAAGTCGAGCTACGACGCAAGCGCCGAGCGGAGGCGCCGACCTGGTTATGGTCAAGAGCCTTCCGGCGTAACATGCGGTGAGCGAAGTCACGAGGTTCGCTCGGCCCGGGAGCGGACGCGGCTAGTTTTTGCGCGCTTTTCCAAAGCGCGGCAGCGTCACGATGCGGCGCCCGGCCGGCCGGACCCCGAGTACGATCGGTTGCGCAACGAGCTCGTCGTCGCGCATCTGAATCTCGTACGCTTTCTGGCGGTGAAGTTCGCCAATCGCGGCGAACCGCTCGACGATCTCGTGCAGGTCGGAACGGTCGGTTTGCTCAAAGCGATCGATCGCTTCGAGTTGGAGCGCGGAGTCGAGTTCACGACGTACGCGACGCCGACGATCGTCGGTGAGATCAAGCGCTACTTTCGCGACAAGGGCTGGGCGGTCAAGGTTCCGCGGCGCCTGCAGGAGCTGAATCTCGCCGTCAATCGCGCGAGCGAGAAGCTCGCCGATCGAACTCGGCCGTAGCCCCACCGTCGCAGAACTCGCGCGGCACCTCGAAGCCGGCGAAGAAGACATTCTCGAAGCGCAGGAACTCGGTCAGGCGTACAACCTGCTCTCGCTCGACTGCGAAGTTTCCGGCGACGGCGACAAAAAGTCGCAGACGCTCGCCGATACCGTCGGGGTGACCGACGCGGGCCTCGAGCTGCTCGAAGATCGGGCGAACCTCGAGCGCGCCTTCACGGTGCTCTCCGGTCGCGAGCGCGTGATCATCTACCTGCGCTTCTACGAATCGATCTCGCAGACGGAGATCGCCAAGCGTCTCAACGTCTCGCAGATGCACGTCTCGCGCCTGCAAGCAAAGGCGCTGGAGAAGCTCCGCGCCGTCCTCAAGGAGTAGGAGAGTAGGGCATCATCGCGATAAGTTTGGGCGAATAAGCCCATGAAAAGTCAAGAACTGCGCCAGGCCTTCGTCGATTTCTTCGTGTCCAAAGGGCACGCGCATTTACCGTCGGCGAGCTTGATCCCCGACGAGATGTCGACGACGCTCTTCACGATCGCGGGGATGGAGCAGTTCGTGCCCGTCTTTCTCGGCGATCAGCCGGCGCCCGCGCCGCGTGCCGTGACGGTCCAGCGCTGCCTGCGCGTCGCGGGCGCGAAGAGCGACATCGAAAACGTCGGGCGGACCGGGCGGCACGGAACGTTTCTCGAGATGCTCGGAAACTTCAGCTTCGGCGACTACTACAAGCGCGAAGCGATCGCGTGGGCGTGGGAGTTCGTCACGCGGGTCCTCAAGCTCGATCCCACCAAGCTCCACGTCACCGTGCACGCGGGTGACGACGAAGCGGAGCGCATCTGGCGCGACGAGATCGGTCTGGAAGCCTCCCGCGTCACGCGCTTCGACGAGGAAAACTTCTGGACGATGGGGCCGACCGGGCCGTGCGGACCGTGCACGGAGATCTTCTACGATACGGGCGCGGAGAACGCGAGTCGGCCCGACGACACCGGGCCGAACAAGGGCAACCGCTACGTCGAGTTTTGGAACGTCGTCTTTCAGCAGTACAACCGCGGCGATCGACGGCCGGCTCTCGGAGCTTCCGCGCAAAGCGATCGATACCGGCGCAGGCCTCGAACGCATGCTCGCGATCTGCAACGGCAAGGCTTCGATGTACGAGACCGATCTCTTTACCGACTTGATCGCGCGCAGTGCCGGGCGGCGGAGACAACGAGCGGCGCGGAAGGCCAAATGCGCAAGAACATCATCGCCGATCACGCGCGGGCGGTCACGTTCCTGATCAACGACGGCGTCTATCCGTCGAATACCGATCGCGGCTACGTGCTGCGCTTTCTGATTCGCCGCGCGATTCGCAACGGAAGGCTGCTCGGCTACCCGAACGGCTTCTTGACGGAACTCGTCCCCGCCGTTGTTGCATCGCTTTCGCCGGGCTATCCCGAGCTGCGCTCGCATCAGGACCGGATCAAGCGGACGCTCGCGCAGGAGGAGCAGACTTTCGAGCGCACGCTCGAGCGCGGCATCGCGATGCTCGACCGCCTGATCGACGAGACGCGTGAGAAGGGCGGCACACGCCTTTCCGGCGTCGACGTCTTTACGCTGCACGACACCTACGGTTTTCCGATCGAGCTGACGCGTGAGATCGCCGGCGAGCGTGGCGTTGCCATCGACGCGGTCGGCTTCGATGCGGAGATGGAGAAGCAGCGAGAGCGTGCGCGCCGCGATGCCGAGAAGAAGCGGGCGGTCGTGACGCTGGCGGAGCTTCCTGCGATCGAGAGCGACTTCACCGGATATGAAGGCCTCGAAAGCGACGGGGAGATCGTCGCGGTCCTGCGCGAAGAGAAACCCGTCGACCGTTTAACCGCGGGCGAGCGCGGCGCGATCCTCCTGGACCGGACGTCGTTCTACGCCGAGCGCGGCGGACAGATCGGCGACCGCGGCACGATCCTTTCCGACAACCTCATCTTCGACGTGCAAGACACGCAGTATCTCGGCGATGCGATCGCTCACTACGGCGTCGCGATCTCGGGCGAGGCCACGCTCGGCGAGCGCGTTCGCAGCGTCGTGCACGACTGGTGGAGGCGCGAGATTCGGCGCCATCATACGTCGGCGCATCTGTTACAGCGCGCGCTGAAAGACGTGCTGGGCGAAGACGTCGCGCAGGCCGGATCGTGGGTCGGCATCGATCGCATGCGTTTCGATTTCCGTTGGACGTCGGGCGCCTGACGCAAGAGCAGCGACTCGCGATCGCGCGGCGCGTCAACGAGATGATCCGTGACGATTCCCCGCTCGTGACGCGCGAGCTGCCGGTCGAGGAGGCGAAATCGACCGGCGCGATTTGGATGTTCGGTGAAAAATACGGCGACCGCGTGCGTGTCGTTCAGGCCGGCCCGTCGGTCGAGTTCTGCGGCGGAACGCACTCGCATTCCACCGGCGAGCTAGGGCTCTTCGTCATCCTGAGCGAATTTTCGATCGGCAGCGGCATCCGCCGCATCGAATCGTGCGTGTCGGCTTCTGCGGAGTCGTTCGTCGAACGTCAGCAAGTGCTGGTCGGCGATCTCGCCGCCTCGCTCGCGACGACGCCGGACGAGTTGGGCGAGCGCGTCACGAAACTGCAGCGCGACGTGAAGGAATTGCAGACGGCCGTCGGGCAGTTGCGCGCCCGCCTCGCCGCGGCCGACGCGCAAGCATACGTCTCGGCAGCAGAGAGCAAAGGCGATCGCACGTTCGTGGGAGCGGTCGTCCCGGAAGCAACCCCGGAGGCGTTGCGCCATCTTAGCCAAGCCATTCGCAGCCGAATGCGTAGCGGCGTCATCGCGCTCGCGGGCGTCGACGGAGAAGGCGTCAGCCTCCTGGTGTCGGCAAGCGACGACCTCGTGAAATCGGGCGTGCACGCGGGCAATCTCGTCAAGCTCGCGGCGCCGCTCGTCGATGGGAAGGGCGGCGGGCAGGCGGCGCAGGCTCAGGGCGGCGGGCGGAAGTCGGAGGGCGCGAACGCGGCCGTTCGCGCGATTCGCGACGCGGTGCTCGGTTCGTAAGATGAAGCTCGCCGTGCTGCCGCTGCTTGCGGTGCTCCTCGGTGCCCTGTCCGCTCCGCTCGACTCGCAGACGGTGCTCCAGCGCTACGCGGCCGCGCTCGCAAACCTGACGCCGCCGAAGGCCGAGATCTTCACCTACAGCGTCTCGCAGGCGGGGCCGTTCGATATCGAGCAACTCCATCGCATCTACCGCAGCGGCATCGAGGTTCGCGACGAAACCCTCGACGTCAACGGTGTGCCGTTGCGCCATAAGATCGTGCGCATCTCGCGCCGCGCCGACGCCTATGCGGTGACGGCGCTCGCGCCGCGCGTGGACGCGTACGAACTGCTCTTCCTCGACACCATCCCCGATGGAGGCCACCTCGATTACCTCTACCAGGCGGTGCCGCTGGCTCGTGCGGCTACGGGCTTCACCGTCGATCGTGTGACGATCGACGGTGAGTCGTTCCTGCCTCGCGCCATCGATTTTCATTCGAACAGCGCGACCGCGAGCGGTTCGGGACGAATCGAGTTCGGCCCATTCGGCGAATATTGGATGGCGACCGCGGCGTCCGTGAGCGCGGTCGTCGCCGGCGGCGTGGCTCGCGAGCGGATCACGTTCGCCGACTATCGCTTTCCTGCAGTATTGCCGCGCTCGACGTTTCTCTAAGGCCTCGCACGTTGCGCTCGGCCCCCAAGATTCTCGCATTTCTCGTTCCGCTCTGCGTCTATGCCCTTTCCGCCCGCCGCGACGTGTGGTTTTGGGACACCGGCGAGATGGACACCGTGCCGTGGATTCTCGGCATCGCGCATCCCACCGGATTTCCCGCATACGTGATCTTGGGTTTTGTCTTTTCGCATCTGTTGCCGTTCGGATCGGTTGCATTCCGGATGAGCCTGATGAGTGCGCTCGCGATGAGCGCCGCCGCATGGTTCGTCGCTCGTTGCGTCGACGATGAGGTTCGCAACCCATGGATCGCCATGGGGAGTGCGTGGATATTCGCCTTCGGATCGATCGCCTGGACGCGCGGCACCCGAGCGGAGGTGCACGCCCTTGCAACATGCGCGATCGCGGCAACGATCTTTTTCGCGTTACGCTGGTATCGAACGGAGCAGCGTCGCGATTTCTACTTCGGCGCTCTCGCGTGGGGCATCGGCCTTGCTGTGCATCCGATCGTTGCGCTGCTCCTTCCGGGGCTACTGCTCTTGCTCGTGGCACGCGCCCACACGCTGCAAGGTTGGGAGCCCGGAGCCGCTGCGTTGCTCGCGCTCGCGGCCGCTGCGGTTTGGTATCCGTATCTCCCCCTGCGCAGTGCGTACGTGAGCGCGCACGCCCTCGATCCGACGCGCTCTCTGGGAGAACCCGTGGGCGGAGCGTTTTGGGACTACGATCACCCGGCGTCGGGGAACGGCTTTCCTCGCGCTCGCCGGAGGAGGCGACTTCGACATCCCCGGGGGCTTTCGCGCGATCTTTTCGGAACGCACCTACGGCGCCGATCTCGCTCTCTATGTCGTGCAGTTCACCAACGAGATGACGCCGCTCGGCGTCGCGTGTGCCGTCGCCGGCGTCATCGTAAACGCGCTGCGCGACCGCGTGCGGACGATTGCGCTCGTCCTCTTCGGAATACTCTGCATCCCCTTCGGCCTGGGTTTTCCACCGGAGTCCGATCCGAATCGCTACTTCCTCACGTCCTTCGTCGTCGCCGCGATCTTCAGCGGTGACGCGGCAGCGTGGCTCGCTGAGCGCTTGCCGCGCGCGCGGTTCCTCCCGGCGTTGATCCTCGCCGGGCTCGCCGTCGCGTTGCTGGTAGAGAACCGCTGGATCATCAGTCAGGCGACGGACGAGCGCGCGCGTGCGCTGATCTCGAGCGTACAGCGGACCACGCCCGGCGATGCCGTGCTCGTCGCTAATTGGGAGGATGCCCCGCCGCTCGCCTACGCCGCATACGTCGAACATTCGATGGGCCGGCGCATCGTCGAGGCCGCATGGATCGGCGACGTGGCGGGCGACGTGCCGCGTTGGAGCGCGGTGCGTCCGGTCTTCTCGGTGGGCGAATCCGGCAGCGTCCCCGGATATCGGCTCTTCACCGTCGCACCGGGGGCGACGATCTATCGGCTCGTGCCGCGATGAAACGAGTTCCGCGTTGCGTCATCGCCGGCGCCGTCGCCTTCGTGGTCACGTTGATTCTCTCGCGGGGGCTCGCGACGCCGTACAACAACTACGTATTGCTCGCGCAGGCCTTCCTCGACGGGCGCGCCTGGATCGACTGGCCCGGCCCGTACATCGACGCGCTGCTCTACCAAGGGCACTACTACGTCATCGAAGCGCCGCTGCCGGCGCTGTTGCTGCTCCCCGTCGTCGCGATCTTTCACGATGCGAACCAGACGCTGCTCTCCGTGTTGCTCGCGGGGGTCGCGGTCGGTGCGGCGTGGGAGTTAGGGGAGCGCTACGGACTCTCGCCGGCAGCGAACGCGTGGATCTGCGCCTTTCTCTTAGCCGGAACGGATCTACTGTGGTGCGCAATGCTCGGCGACGTGTGGTTCATCGCGCACGTCTCGGCCGCGTGCTTCACTTTGCTCGCACTCGTGGAGTTGGCGGGAAAGCGGCGCGGATGGCTCGTTGCGCTGTGGGCGGCGTGCGCCGTCGAATCGCGCTTCTCGCTCCTGCTCGCACTGCCGGTCTACGCGTACTTGCTCGCGACCGATCCCGATCGCCCTTTGTCGCCGGGGCGAAACGCCGTCCGTGCACTGCTCTCGTTTGCCGGCGCGCTCATTCCCTTCGCCGTTCTTTGGGTGCTCTACAACGAAATGCGTTGGGGAACGTGGAACGACATCGGCTACACCGCTTGGTATCATCAGGATCAAGCCGGCATGCCGACGGGCTCGCCGTTCCAACTGCAGTATCTCGGCTATCAACTGCAATCGTTCTTCGTTCAAGGGCCGTCTTGGGTTGGTGCCTATCCGTGGATCGTGCCCGGAATCAGCGGCGTCGCGTTGACATGGACGAGTCCCGCGCTCTCACTCGCGTTCTTTGCCCGCCGTCCGGCGCGTCTCGTCTGGGCAATGTGGGCCGCGGCGCTCCTGACCGCGGCTCCGAATTTTCTGTATTACGTGAACGGCTTCGCACAGTTCGGAATGCGCCACGCCCTCGACTTCGAGCCCTTTCTCGTCGTGCTCATGATGCTCGCGGTGCGCGAGCGTTTCCCAGGCTGGGGCAAAGGGCTCATCGTCTACTCGGTGCTGGTCGGAGTGTGGGGTTGCTGGTACTGGAACGCCTTCGTGCGTTAGGTGGTCGGCCTGCCCGAAATCACGGCGAAGGGCGCTCCGTCGACGTCGCGGATGGTGGCGATCGGGATGAAGCCGGAGCGCTGGACGCGATGAGCGTTATCGGTCACCAGCATCGTTCCGGGCAGAAAGCACGCCGGATCCGTGATGTTCTCGATCTTCCGGATGGGAAGATCGGCGATGTAGTATCGGACGTAAGTGTCGATATCGTACCAAGCGGGCAGCACCGAAAAGCAAGCACGTGCGTAAGCCGAATGCCGTTCGCGAATCGCCGCGAACAGGGCGCTCGTGCCGGAGTCCCATGCGTTCGGGTACACACGCACGTACTGGGTAAAGTAGAAGACCGAGAACTGCGCGATCGAAACCGTCAGAAGGACGGCAAAGAGTGCGTTGAAAGCGAGTGCGGCAACACGGGCCCTCGACGGCCACATCGTATTGATCGCATCGAGAGAGGCCGCGAAACCGATTGCCGCAAGGAGGCAGAACACGGGCGCTCCGGCGAGCGTTCGCGGAGCGTTTGGAGCGCCTTCGTTCGTCAACGCACTTCCGAGGGGATAGACGAGAAGCCACAACCAGACCCAGAGCAGCGCCCATCGAGTTCTCAGGTAACGGGTTGCCGCCACGAGTCCGATCGCTGCCAGTGGAATCAGCCACCAGTAGAAGGCGCCGAAGCCGACGAGGTAACGCCACGTCAATCCAGGCTGCGAGTCGCCGGTCGTTACGAGATACGACCAATGGAACTGCTTGAGATAGGTGGATGCGAAGCTCTGGGCTGCCGCGGCGAAACCGTCGTTGAAGATGGAGAGACGCTTCGGGCGCTCGTCGGCGGACCACATCCAGAGCGCCGGAGCCGAGACGAGCGCCCAAATCGCGATCGCGCCGAGACCCTTCCCCAGCGCCTCCCACGAGCGCAAACGCCACGCGTTCAAGGCGAGGACTGCGCCGCCGAGCACGACCGCATATCCCCAACCGGCCATGTACGTGTAGGATGTCAAGCCGAGCAGAACGGCCGCGAGCGCAAGCCCTTTGAAGGCGAGGCGGCGGCCTTCCCGTTTGGTGGCGCCGGCATCGCCGAACGTGCGGAGAAGCACGTAGAGGCCGCCGAGGAGAAACGGCAGTTCGGATGCGGGTTCCCAAGCGACCCGTGAGAAGTGCACGAAGATCGGCTGCGTCGCTTGCGCAAGCGCCGTCGCGAGCGCGATGTCGCGCCTTCCCGTCAACTGCAAGGCGATCGCGTACATGAGCGCGATCGCCGCCAATCCGAATGCGGCAGCCGGGAATCGAAGCCCGAACGCGTTGTTTCCAAAGACGAGGCTGGAGGCGTACTCGGAGATGCCGTAGATCGGTGGGTGGCGCGTGAAAGGCGAATAGAGAAACGGCAGCCGCGTGCCGTCGATGTCATGACCCGTCGTGATGAGGCTCTGCACGGAGAGGTACGGATCCAACTCGTCGGGGATGAGCTGCGTCGGAACGCCCCCGAGGTCGTAGAGGCGTAACGCGGCGCCGAGAAGCATGACGAAAACGACGGCGTAGGCGTGCGCGTCCCAGCGGATGCGGGGCAAGAGTTTCAATGCTGTTCGCGCAGCGCGAGCGCGTCGTACGCGGCGCGCAGGTCGGCGGCGGATCGGATCGGCGGCCCGCAGGCGCGCAGCGTGCAGAGATAGGCCGCCGGGGCCGGCTGTTGCGGAAGGTCGAGATCGGCTGCGTTTGCCGGAGCGAGGCTGCGCACGTCGACAAACGGCGAGGGCAGATGCCGCGCGGCTTCGCGGAACTCCTCGCCTTCCTCGCTCGTGCCGATGACGCGCACGCTGATCTCCGGCGAAAGAAAGCGGCGCAGCGCTCGCGCATAGGCGGCCGCGAAGGGTCCGGCATTGGTGAAGGTTCGCGCGTAGAAGAGCAGCGTGCGCTCCGCGGTCGCGCGGTAGCGCGGTTGCGCGCAGAGGCCCCCGAGACGCAGATAGGATTCCGCGAGGATCGCGTTCTCGACGATTGGCCGGTCCTGCAGCTCGAGGCGCCCAAGCGGCTCTTCGATCCCTGCATGATCGTGGAAACCGCCGTCGGAGTCGGCGAAGAGCAGTTCGAGCGGATCGAGCAGCGCGATCGCGCGCTCCAGGAATCGCGCTTCGCCGGTAATTTCATGGGCGTCGAGCAGCGCTCGCAGATATGCCGCCTGGTCGCCGAGTAGACCGCGAACGCTCGGCGCGGAACTGGGCCGCTGCACGTGGTAGAGCAGTCCGTCGGGGTCGCGCAGGCGCTCGTGCAGTGCGTCGAGCGTCGTCGTGCCGAAGGCGACGACCGAGTCGTCGTCGAGCGCCGCGCCGGCGAGGCAGAGGGCGCCCGCCAGAGCCGCATTGCGATCGGCGTAGACGGTGCGGTCGACGTAGGGCGCGCTGCGGGTGCGGCGCTCCTCGAGCGGAAGCGCGTAGTACTCTTCGTCGGCATCCTGACTGCCCGCGAAGAAGCCACTGTTTGCGCCGCGCAGGACGCCGGCGACGTAGTCCAGCGTGGAGCGCAGCGTCGCATGCAGCTCGTGCGCGCGAGAACGTTCGACCACGCGTGCGAGCACGCGGATGAGCCCGGCGTGCTCTTCGGCCATCTTCTCGAAATGCGGAACGGACCAGTCGCGCGTCGTCGAGTAGCGAAAGAAGCCGCCCTCGACGTGATCGTACATGCCGCTGTCAGCCATTGCGACCAGCGTGCGCACTGCCATGCTGCGCAACCGCTCATCGCCCGTCGCCTGCGATTCGACGATGAGGAACTCGAGCAGTTCGGGCTGTGGAAACTTCGGTGCGTCGCCGAACCCGGCGTGCTCTTCGTCGAAAGAATCGGCAATTGCATCGGCGACCTGCCGTATGCCGTCGGCGCTCAACTCTTCGCGAACGCCGGGCTCCGGTCGAACGCGCGGCGCGCGTAGCGCTTCGGCGTGCTCGGAAATCTCACGGGCGTTCTGGGCGTACCAATTCGCGACCTCGTCGAGCGCGCGCTCCATCTGCGGCGGCGGAAGGTAGGTCGCGCCCGTGAGCGCCGTGCCGTCGGCCGCGAGAAACGCCGTCGTCGGCCAGCCGCCCATGTTGTACCGCGCGTTGACGTCGGGACGCTCGTCATTGTCGACCCGAATCGGCACGAAGCGCTCGGAGATCTTCGCGATCACCGCGGGGTCGGAATACGTCGTCTCGTCCATCACGTGGCACCAGTGGCACCACACGGCCGAGATCGAGAGCAGAATGGGCTTGACCTCTCGCCGTGCGCGCGCAAACGCCTCACCGCTCCACGGCGACCAGCCGATCTCGTGAGCGCGGTTCGAGCGCGGGGAAAAGCGGAACTCCGGCATTCGTCAATCTTCGCTGCGGCGCGAGTTTGCACTTGCGCACCTGCGGGAAGAGAGCATTCGTCGGGGGAAGACGGCCGCTTGAGCACGAGGAAACTGCGTAGTTCCGGATCGCTCGAAGCGTATCGCGCAAAGCGCGACTTCGGCAAGACGCCGGAGCCGGCCGGCAGCCGCGCGCATAAGGTGCGCGCTTCGAAGCGGTTTCGCTTCGTCGTGCAGATGCACCATGCATCGCGGTTGCACTACGACTTTCGCCTCGAAGCGAGTGGAATGCTCGCGTCGTGGGCGGTGCCGAAGGGGCCGACGCTCGTCCCCGGCGAGCGGCGCCTTGCGATGCACGTCGAGGATCATCCGCTCTCTATCGCGAGTTCGAGGGCACGATCCCCAAAGGCCAGTACGGCGCCGGCAGCGTGATCGTTTGGGACGAGGGCACGTACGAACTTGCCGAAGGCACGATCCCGCTCGCGCGAGATCGAGGCGGGCAAGATCAAGTTCGTGATGCACGGCCATAAGCTCAAGGGCGTTTTCACGCTCGTGCGCATCAAACCGCGCGAAGGCGAGAGCGGCGACCCATGGCTGCTCTTCAAGGATCGCGACGAATACGCGAAATCGTCATGGGATCCGGCGCGCCATGCGCGATCGGTCAAGAGCGGTAAGACGCTTGCCGAGGTGGCGAAGCGATCCAAAATCGCACACGTGGCAATCGAGCCGAAGGATCGCCATGCCGCCGCGCCGCGCTTGGCGGCCAAGCGCGATCGCGTTCCGAGCGTGAAGTCCGTGATGCTCGCGACGCTGGTCGCAAAGCCTTTCGACGACGACGAGTGGCTTTTCGAAATCAAATGGGACGGCTATCGCGCGATCTGCACGGTCGATGCGAACGCAAAGCTCTCGCTTCGATCGCGCAATGGCCTCGATCTGCTCGCGCGCTTTCCGCAAATGGCGGCCCTCGCCGACGCTTTCGCGTCGATTCCGATCGTCGTAGACGGCGAGATCTGTCAGCCTCGATTCGCGGGGCCGCTCGAGCTTCCAAACGTTGCAAGAGGCGGCCAAGACGCGCGCGCCGCTCATGTACGTCGCCTTCGATCTGCTCTACGCCGACGGACGCGACCTGCGCGGTAGGCCGCTCGAGGAACGGAAGGCGATTGCTGCAATCGCTCATCCGCGACGCGAACTTGGTCCTCTACTCGAAGCACATCGTCGGCAAGGGCATCGCGTTCTTCGAGCAGGCGCGAAAGCGCGGCCTCGAGGGAATCGTCGCGAAGCGGCGAGACTCGACGTATCAAGAACGGCGCAGCCGGGAATGGTTGAAGATCAAGGCGCATCTCGAGCAAGAGTTCGTGATCGGAGGTTGGACCGATCCCACGGGCTCGCGCATCGGCTTCGGCTCGCTTCTGCTCGGCGCCTACGATGGCAAGAAACTCCAATATGCCGGCAACGTGGGCACCGGGTTCTCCGAGAACGTCTTGCGCGAGCTGCACGCGAAACTGAAGAAGCTCGCACGAAAGACCTCGCCGTTTGCGCAGGGCGACGCTCTGCGCGGCGCGCACTACGTGGAGCCGAAGTTGGTCGGCACAGGTGCGCTTTGCCGAATGGACGCGCGACGGCCTGGTCCGTCAAGCGGCATTCCTCGGAGTGCGCACCGACAAAGATGCCGCGGATGTCGTTCGCGAGCGCCCGGCGTGAACGGGTGACGGCGATGGCAGCACAACGTGTCGACGTGCGCATCGGGAATTGCACGCTCTCCCTCTCGAATCTCGATAAGGTGCTGTGGCCGCGCGACGGCTACACGAAGCGCGATCTCATCGCCTACTACCAACGCGTCTCCGCGGCGATGATTCCGTATCTCAAGGAGCGCCCGCTGACGCTCGAGCGCTTTCCGAACGGTATCGACGAAAGCTCGTTCTTCGAAAAGAACGTGCCGAAGGGAATGCCGGATTGGGTCGATCGCGCGACGCTGCCCAGCCCCGGCGGAGCGCGCTCGAAGATCACCTACGTCGTCTGCAACGATACGCCGACTCTCGTTTATCTGGCGAACCTCGCGGCGATCGTGCTGCACGTCTGGACGTCGCGCGTCGGCTCCATCGACGAACCCGATTTCGTGCTCTTCGATCTCGATCCCGGCGAGAAGTGCACGCTGAAAACGCTCGCGACCGTGACGCTCTGCGTGCGAGACGCGCTCGTCGGCATCGGACTTTCTCCGCTCGTGAAGACGACCGGAGGGATGGGAATGCACGTCGTCGTGCCGCTGACGAGCGGGCACTCGTACGAGCAGGCGAAGATCTTCGCCGAGATCGTCGCGCGACACGTCGCGGCGCAGTGCGGCGAACTCGTGACGCTCGAGCGCATGATCGCAAAGCGGCGCGCAACCGCGGTATACATCGACTACGTGCAGGTCGGTCACGGCAAGACGCTCGTCGCACCGTTCTCGGTCCGCGCCCGGGACCGGGCCCCGGTCTCTTGGCCGCTCGACTGGAGCGAGGTCGAGGCCTTCAGGCGTTCGCGCACCCCGGTACCCGCCGACGCCTTTGCGAAGTACACCATCCGCACGGTTCCCAAAACGCTCGAAGAGCAGGGAGATCGCTGGAGTGGACGTAGCTGGAAGCGGGCGAAGTTGGAAACAACCATCGGGCGAGCCCGCAAACTCTGGAGGTAATATGCCCCGCGCGATTTGGTCCGGTTCGATCTCCTTCGGCTTGGTGACGATTCCCGTCAAGCTCACGGGCGCCGTCCGCAGCCACGACCTGTCGTTCCACATGTTGCACGCCAAAGACGAGGGGCGCATCCAATACGAGCGCATCTGCAGCGTCGACGGCAAGAAAGTTCCGTGGGAAGAGATCGTCAAAGGCTACGAGTACGAGAAGGGCGAGTACGTCGTCCTCACCGACGCCGACTTCGAGCGAATCGATCCGAAGGTCACGAACACGATCGACATCCTCGAGTTCATCGAGCTGGAGAAGATCGATTCGATGTTCTTCGATCAGCCATACTACTTGGAGCCGACCAAGACCGGGCGTCACGCCTACGCGCTGCTTCGCGAGACGCTCGACCAGTCGGGCCGGGTCGCGGTCGCGCGCGTCGTCATTCGAACCAAGGAATACATGGCGGCGCTCAAGCCGTCGGGGGAAGCGCTCGTGCTCGATCTCATGCGATGGGCAAACGAGCTCGTCGACCCGTCTGCGCTCGACCTTCCAGGTGACGAGAAGATGCCGCCTGCGGAACTGAAGATGGCCAAGATGCTCGTCGACTCGATGAGCGTCGAAAAGTTCGAGCCGGAGAAATTCCCGAACCGCTACCGCGAAGAGCTGCTCGCGCTCATCGAGGCGCGGGTCTCCGGCAAGGAACTGCCCAAGTTCAAGAAGGCGGCGCCGTCGCGCGGGAAGGTGGTAAACCTCATGGACGTGCTCGAGCGCAGCCTCAAAGAGAATCGGCGAGAAACGAAAGAGAGCAAGAGCCGCCGCCGCAAGACGGCGTAGCCGTCAGCTTCCGCCGAGCGTCGAGTGAGGTTTGGGTGCGCGGTATGCGGCAAAAAGACCCATTACTAATGCCGCCAACGTGAAGAACGAGGATTCGACTCCCGCGAAAGCCGGACCGGCGGCTCCGAGCAGGCCTGTCGAGATCGGCGGTGCGATTATTCCCGAGAGGGAATCGATTGACGAGCCCACGCTGAGCACCGTGCCCTGCTCGCGATCCTTCACGGCGTTGCTGATCATGGCGGTGATGCCGTTCTGCGCGAGCCCGGAGCCGAACGAGAACAGGATCAAGACGCCGGCCAGCGCGGCGATGCCGTGCACGAACGGCAGCACCAGAAACGATGCGGCAAGAGCGCCGAGGCCCAAGTTCGCCATGCGCCGATCGCCCGTGCGCTTCGAGATGCTCCCTACCGCTCCCACGTTCATGATGACGCTTGCGGCCGCGAAGATCGCGAAGAAAAAATCGGTTCGCGCGAGCGTGAAGCTAAGTTGGCGCTGCAAATAGAGCGCGATCACCGCGTACCACCCGTAGAGTCCGAGTGAGAGCGCAAGTTTCTGGACGAGGACGAGCGCGAGGCCCGGCGTGCGGAACGCGTCGAGCACTTCGCGAAGACCGAGATGCCCGCGGTCCTCGTGGCGTCTCGACTCCGGTACGAATGCGAGCGTGAGCGCGAGCGTGAGCAGCTGCAATCCGGCGGCGGTGAGAAACGGGGCCTTGAAGCCGTATCGTAAGAAGAGCACGCCGCCGAGACGGGCCCGAAGACCATGCCGGCGCCGAACATCGCGCCGATCAGCCCGAAAGCACGCGACCGATCCTTCGGCGCGACGAGGTCGGCGACGTAGGCTTGCGTGATGCTGATGTTTCCGCCCGAGACGCCTTCGACGATGCGCGCGCACGAAGACCCACGGCGATGCGGTGCGGCGCGAGGCCGAGCATCGCCCAGCCGATCGTCGCGCCGATCTGGCTGATGATCAGCACCATCTTGCGGCCGATTCGGTCGGAGACGTTGCCCCAGAGCGGCGCCGAGACCGAGCTGGCAGAGCGAGAACGTCGCGAAGAGCAGGCCGACGACGAACGGCGAGGCGCCGAAGTGCGTCACGAAATACGGCAGCATCGGAATCAGCATGCTGAAGCCGACGATGTCGACGAACGTGATGCCGAGGATCGGCAGGAGCTTGCGAATCATGCTCGAGCCGTCATTCGACGCTTCGCGGCGACTCTACCGGCAGAACGATCGGCGAGAGGCGCTCGCTCTTGCGCAGCGACGTCGAGCTTATAGGGACGGCTGAGATCGATCGCTCGTCAGGACTTTGTGCAGTGCGTCGACGCCGTTCAAGCGCGCGTCTCTCGAATGCGAGCAGACACGTCGCCGGCTCTGCAGGCGCGCAGTATCGGCGGGGCTTCCGCGGCTCGACCGAGATCGACGAGCACGCGCGCGCGCGATCGCTCCAAGCGAAAGCGCCGCGCCGCGGCGGGCGAGAGCACGATATCTTGGCGCCGGCGATGCCGAGGTAGCCGCGCCGGACGCGGCCGTCGCGCATCAACAGGCCGGCGATGTGCTTGGCGGTATTGATCGCGATCGCGAAGCAGAGTCCTTGACCGGGAAGCACCGCGGTGTTCACGCCGATGACGTCGCCGTCGGCGGTGACGAGCGGACCGCCGGAGTTGCCGGGGTTGAGCGCCGCGTCGGTCTGGATGATGTTGTCCATCAGGCGTCCCGACTGCGAGCGCAGCGAGCGGCCGAGCGCGCTCACGACGCCGGCGGTCACGGTGTAGGCGAGCCCGTACGGATTGCCGACCGCGACGACCAGCTGACCCGGGCGCAGCGCTGCTCGAGTCGCCGAGCGACGGCATGGGCGAAGATCGCGGCGCGTCGACGCGCAGGACGGCGAGATCGGTAGTGCGGATCGTCGCCGACGAGCGCGGCCGGCGAGCTCGCGCCCGTCGAGCAGCGCGACGCCGATGCGATCGGCGTCGTGGACGACGTGGCTGTTCGTCAGCACGAAGCCGTCGGGCGTGAAGACGAAGCCGCTGCCGTTCCCGCCGTGGCGGCCGTTGCGCGACCTCGATGCGACGACGGCCGGACTGACGCGTTCGGCCGCGGTCGTGACGGCTTGCGAATACGGATCGAGCTCGCGGGAGAAGCTGTCCGTCGAGGTCGGGAGAGTGACGACATCGTGCATCTGAGCATGGTCGAACTCCAAACCGCAGGCCATCGCGGAGGTTTCACGCGTGCCGCATCGCGCCCTGCTCGCCGCCGCAGCAGGGCTGCCGTAGACCGGCACGAATGCGAGGCGGTCGCCCTGGCCCAGATGGCGGAATTGGTAGACGCGCTGGTTTCAGGTACCAGTGGTGGCAACATCGTGGGGGTTCGAGTCCCTTTCTGGGCAAGAGAGCAAGGAGAGCAAGAGAGCAAGCGGAGCGGCTTCGATTTTTCGCAGAATGGCTGGCGTTACGACGCCGCGGTAGCGGTTGGGATTACTTTTGCAGCGAGACCTCGACGCGGCGGTTGAGCGCGCGGCCGGCGTCGGTCGAGTTGTCGGCGACCGGTCGCGTCAGGCCGTAGCCCTTCGCGGTCAAGCGATTCGCCGCAACGCCGTGCTTCGTCAGCCATGCGACGACCGAGCGCGCGCGAGCTAGCGAAAGCCCGAGATTGTACGCGGCGCCGCCCTGGTTGTCGGTGTGGCCGGCGATGATCCAGCGCGACGACGGCTCGCTCTTGATGACCTGGAGAATCTCGTCGAGCGACGGGAGGCTGTCGGGACGCAGCTTCGCCGATGCGGTATCGAAGTGGATGCCGTAGATAGCGACCGTTCCGCTTTGCGCGATCTGGCGCTTGATATCCGCGACGGTTTCCTTGTGGCGCTTGAGCTGGAAGTTTGCCGTGCCGTGCTGCCCGGCAGGGAGGTCGAGAAGCTGCACGGCGCTGTCGTAGCCGACGGCGCCTGCATTGACCGAGACCAAGCCCGCAGGAACGTCGCGTAGCGTGCAGTTGCCATTGTTGGCGGTCATTGCGGTAACGTCCGCGGCACTGACGTCGGCCTTGGCGATCGGCTTTTGCGTCGCCGCGTCGATGACGCTGCAGGAGATGCTGACGGCATAGCGCCACGGCTTCGGATTCACCAAGACGCGCACGAAGTTGACGGCGTAGCCATCGGCCATGCCGGTCGTCGGATCGTCGATGAGGAGATTCACGGTTCCCGATTTGAGGATCGGCCAGTATTCGGGCAGCAGCTCGAGCGTCAGGAGTTTTCCGATGGGGCCGGTTTGATCGAGCTGGTTGACGGCGTCTTCGAAGGTCGGAATGCGAGTGCCGTTGAGCGTGATTTGGAAATGCGAGTGCAGCGGCACCGGCTGAAAGTCGTCGAGGAATAGTTGGAAGAAGACGCGGTGAATCTTCGGCGGCAAGGAGCCGATTGTGAGCGGAATCGCTTGCGGCAGGTTGTCGGGGCGCCGGCTGCAGCCGGAGTAGCCTTCCAGCGGATGCAGGGCTACCCCGTCTTCCGTGGGGACCCCCGTGCCGAGCTCGCTGCGATCGGTTCCCGGAGCGGAGCCGGGCCGCGACGTGCAGATCCAAGCATGCGCGGGCGTCGATTCGCCCGAGAACGGCGTAAAGTGCACTGGCCATCCGAATCCGAGATTGTCGATCGCTCCAGTTCGCACGAGCAGCTCGGCCTCGGGGCCGTTCTCCGTTCGTACGTACTCTTTTTCCCAACCCGACGGCAGGCCGGGAGGCGGCGTCGGTATCGTCGGCAGCGGTGAGGGCGATTCCGACGGCGATTCTTCGGGCGAAGCACTGCTTTCGGGCGACGCGTTGGTCTCTGGCGACCCTGTCGGCGATTCTGACGGCGAAGCCTGCGCGACAATTTCGGTGGGGCTTGCCGACGGCGCGGCCGTACTTTGGGCCGATTTCGCACAGCCTGCAAGGGCTATCGACGCCACAAATATAGAGGCGAGGATCCATCGCGCGCGCACGTTAGAAGCGGGCAGCTTGGCATACCATATCTCTCGCATCAGGCCTTCTTACGCACGTTCTGTTGATCAGAGGTTCGAACCTTCGCTCGATGCGTTCTCGCTCGCGGAGCGCGGACGCCACGCGTAGCTTTCGACCCTGCACCGTCGACACCGGGCCTTGACAACGCGTAACCTCGCCTTAATCATGGGCTGGCTCAAGGAGTACGAAGAACGGGACGAGCTAAGGCGAACATCCCCGGCATGAAACGCTTTCGCCTTTTTTCCATCCTCCTCGTGGCCGCTCTCGCGGCGTGTCACGCCTCGACCTCGTCAACGGTCAACGCGGTCTCGTCGGCAGTCTCGTCAGCCGTACACCAAGCCGCGGCGGTCCCCGGCAGAACCGCGATGGTCGGCACGTGGGCGTGTAACGGGACGCTCAACGGCAGGACCAGCATCCGCGGCTACTACCTCACGCTCAATGCAGACGGAACGGGAACCGCGCAGGTGAGAACGCCGCGCGGGAACACCCCGGTGATCCCGCTCACGCACACGCCGTGGTGGGCGTCCAGCCACGCGAGCATGCTGAACTGGAAGAGCCCGAACCACTGGGTGATGACGAACTTCCCAGGCGGGCACGGCTTGACGATCGACTGCATACGCGCCTGACAGGCGGGCTTTCAGGGAAAAGCGCCCTCTGACCGATGAAAAACGATCCCGCGGTTAGGGTCTATGCGTTGGCTTAGGCGTGGGTTTCGGCGTCGCCTTGGGCTTTGGAGTCGCTACGTGATGCCTCAGCCAACCCGGCATCGGCTTGGGCGTGGGCTTTGTCGGTGCAGCTATCGCAGCGCCGGTCATCAAGAACGCCGACGCCATAAGGCCAACAAAGAGTCTCTTCATCTGAGCACTTCCTTTCGTGAGTGGAACGTAAATGCGACGCCTAGGGTTCGTGGGTTGGCTTCGGCGTCGGGGGTCGTAGAAAAACATCGTCCGCGCGTGCCGATCTCGCAGCGCGAATGCGCCCATGTGAGAAAACGTATACATGTTATACGACCAGAGCAAGATGCCGATGCAGGTTGCTATAGTAACGGCCTCTCGCCACCGACCGAACGCTATACCCTTTCACTTTCTCGGTTCGCCTGCGCGATGGTCGCCGGAAGCGCTTTGATCGCCTCGTACATCGCATGTACTTCGCTGCGCATCGAATCTATGACGTTGTCCTTCTTCATCGAAAGCACGTCGAGCGCGGAACCAGCATCATGTGCGAGCTGCGCGATGGCGTCGGATTCGTCCGGTGCATACGACTCGCCGGAGCGCTTGAGACCGAGCACGAGCACGCCTAAGAGGCGTCCGCGCGCGAGCATCGGATACGCGAACTCGCCATGAATGACCGTCCGAACGTCGTGCAGGTCGAGCACGTTGCGCGTCGCGCGAAGGCGCACGATCGCAGGATCGTTCTCGCCGACGCTGCCGTAGTTTCCGGCTTCGTCATCGAGCAAGATTTGAGCGCCGGTAGCATCTGCGTGTTCTTCCAAAACCGCGATCGTTCGCGAAAGAAGCACCTCCGGATCGGTGATGTATGCTGCCTCGCGTGCCAGCATACGAATCGCCTCTTCGTCCTCGTGCCGCTTGCGGAAAAATACGGTATCGAGCACGCGGTCGACACGTGAATGAATTGCTCGCACGGAAAGGCCCAGCGCCAAAGCCAGCGCCGCGCTAATCGCGAGATTCGTCGTGTGGCTCGCGCCGCTGAACCATTTGCTGAGCGCCCACTCCACCAAGACGAAAATGCTGACGATGATGACGGAGACGCCGGTGAAGACTGCGGCACGATTGATCGCGAAACCAATGTCGAGCAGACGGCGATTGAGCAGCGAGTATGTCAATCCGAGTGGCGCTATGAATAGGACGACGTTGCCAAAATATGTGAGTGCGCGAGAACCGAAGCCGGGATCGACTGCGAGCAGCGTACCAAGCACCACAAAATAGGCATAGAGAGGCCCGAGGGATGCGCTCGCCCAGCCGATCCGCGCTCGCTCAGCCCCGCGCGTCTGCGCTAGGGTAACGAGCACGCAAAGGAGCGGAAACAGAGACGGCAAGACCCACTTTACGAACTGAGTGAACACACCGGAGTACCAGGCGGCGGTCGGATCGCCGGTTAAGGCCCAGATGCCGGCAACATACGCGATGCCATAGAGTGCGGCGATGCCTGCGCTCAGGTACGAAAGCGACGCTAAGACGCGCCGGAGCATCGTCGGCGGGCGGGCAAAGAGCATCGCATAGGTCGCAAGCAATGCCGCGCCCGCGTAGTTGAAGATCGGCGAAAGCGCTGCTACGGCAGCATCAACGCCGGGCCACGGCGTGATCCAGTTACCAGGCTCGAAATCACTTCCGAGATTGACTAGGATGAGCAGCAGCGCGAGCGTGCGCGCTTCGGCGCTGTCCGCGCGGCGCCACGCAATAAGCGCGGCAAACAGCAGCATCCAAAGGGTGCCTGCAGAGCCGAGATACCAGTCCCAGCGAAAGGTATAACTCTGGACCGTAAGCCAGACGCGCCGTATCCTGTTGCCGCGTACTACCGGTAGCTGTACACGCTCGCCGACCCACCAAACTCCAGTGGTCCAGCGGTAACGATCGGCCGCAGAGAGTTCACGTAGATCCACGACATCGCCGGTCCGCAATCCGGCAAGATACGCAGGGCTTGAGGGCGATACGGTAACCCTATGGACGAAGGCGCTGCCGGTGGCGGCTTGGGTGACTCCGCCGATGCCGCCAAGGGATTGGTCTAGCCACACCTGCGCGCCGGTCTGGGTGAGCGCCAATACACAAAGCGTTAACAAGAACCGGCGCCAAGCCGCGGTGTTCATTCCCTGCTCACATAGGCAACGAGGCCGTCGATACATGCATGCCAGCCGGCTTCGTGCCCCTCCAGCATTTGAGTGTCGCCGATGCGTTCGTGGATGACGATGAGCTCCGTGCCGGCCTCGCGCTCTTCGAAAAGAACGGTGACGAGCTCGGCTGGGCCCTCGCTCTCCTCTATTCGCCACGTGTATACGAGCTTATTGGGTCGTTCGATCACTTGGAACTCACCAGAAATATGCAGCGTTTCGTGGGTCGCGAACAGATTGGTAATTCGATACGATCCCCCGACGCGGAGATCGATATCGGCATGCGGGCACGAGGCGCCGCTCGGCCCCCACCATTTGGTCAGCCGCTCGGGTAGCGTCCACGCATCGAAGAGTCGCTCCGGCGTTGTAAGAATCGTTCTCCGTACGACCAACCTCAGGGTGCGCGTCATTTGTCGTCGTCGATATAATAGCTCAATGCGTCAAGTGTCTCTTCCCAGAAGGGACGATAGATATCGAGCCACTGCTGAAGATCGCGAAGCGGCCTGGCCGAGAGTGAGCAGCGGTGAATCCGCCCATCAATGGTTCGCTTTACGAGATTTGCGTGCTCGAGGACTTTGAGGTGACGCGACACCGCCGGCAGAGAGATGGCGAATGGTTCGGCGAGTTCAGTGACCATTACCGGGCCCTTAGCGAGCCTTTCGATCAGTTTTCGACGAGTACCGTCTGAGAGCGCTTGAAAAATAAGGTCTAATTTCAGGTCCGCACTGCGGCGCTTGGCTCGGGCGCTTGACACCATCGTGCGATAAGGTTATAAGAGCCATAGTAAACATTCCTGTTAAATATTAAGGACGAATCGTGGGCGAAAGAAGGAACCCGGCCGTACCGGGTGCCGCGTCGACGCGGCGGCAAGTGATCGTCGGCATTGCGGGCGCGTTTGGCGGCCTGGCTGCGTCCTCCCGGGTTTGGGCACAGCCTCAACAGGCCATGAGGGAAATACCGAGCACGGCAAGAGACCAGACGCGCACGTTCCTTCACCAAGAAATCGATTTCAACGCAAGCCCTGCGCGAATATACGAGATAATCCTGGACTCGAAACGGTTCGCCGCATTCACCGGCATGCCCGCGAAGATCGATTCAAAAGCGGGCGGTGCCTTTTCCATGTTCGCAGGCATGATCGTCGGACGGAACGTCGAGTTGATCCCCAACGAGCGAATCGTGCAAGCGTGGCGCCCCACTCATTGGGACCCGGGCGTCTACTCCATCGTCAGGTTCGAATTAAAGCCGCAGGCTTCGAGAACTCTGATCGTTCTCGATCATACGGGCTTCCCGGAAGGCGAATATGACCACCTCTACCCCGGGTGGGCCTTGAGGTATTGGACACCGCTAAAGAACTTTCTCGCTAGGAGCGGGTAGGAGCCAGCTGCCGCCCCCAAACGGTCCGCTTTCTATTGTGACAACATCGAAGTTGTATCTGTCAAGCCGTCGAAAACGTCGCGCGAAAACTCGAAGGCATACCGCCGATGGGCCCGTCCAGGGCCCGGGACCTCTTATTTCGCCCTAAATCCCCACGCCGAGCAGAACGCAGGTGCTGATACATTGGGTTCGAGGCGGCGGCAAGCGGGGTACGGGTTGAGCCATTTTTGGGATTTAAAGACGCCGCCCAGAATATCTGGGACTTAAGGCGCGAAAATCGAATATTTGTGATCAGCCAGAGAGCAAGAGAGTAAGAGGCCGCGAGGCCGCGGGAAGCCGTCGCCGAGCAGCGGAACTCTCCGACGATGCGTTTCGCGATTGCTTTGGCTGCTGCCATGCTCAGCTGTGTCGTTTCGGTCGCGGCCGCCACGTTCCCCAAACCGACCGGTGGCACGTACATCATCGCACGTTTCGCCTTCGCGGACGGCGAGATGCTTCAGAGCCTTCGGCTCCATTACGTTACCTACGGAACACCGCGGCGCAACGCGAACGGCCAGACGATGAACGCGGTGCTCATCATTCACGGCACCGGAGGATCGAGCGCTCAGTTCACGCAGCCGAAGTTCGCGGGCGTGCTCTTCGAACCGGGCGGGCAGCTCGATGCGCGGCGTTACTACATCATCCTCCCCGACGAGATCGGCCATGGAGGTTCGAGTAAGCCGAGTGACGGACTTCGCGCGAGGTTCCCGCACTATGGGTACCGCGATATGGTGCGTGCGACACACGCCCTGCTCGTTGACGGGCTGCACGTCAACCACTTGCGCTTGGTGATGGGAACGTCGATGGGCGGCATGCAGACCTGGATGTGGGGCGAAATGTACCCGCGGTTCATGGACGCGCTGATGCCGCTTGCGAGTCTTCCGATCGCCATCTCAGGGCGCAATCGTATCTGGCGCGACATGATCGCCGACGCCATCGTGAGCGATCCGGCATATGAGGGTGGAAACTACACGACGGAGCCGGTGGCCGGCCTGAAAACTGCAGCCGACCTTCTCTGGTTCATGGGGAGCGCGCCCGTCTACGACCAGCGTCTCATGCCGACGGGTGCCGCGGCCGACGCCTACTTCCACCGCGTCATCGCGGAGCTTTCGACGCACCTCGACGCCAACGACGTGCTCTATCAGATTCAAGCGTCGCGCGATTACAACCCGGAGCCCGAGCTCGGTGCAATCGTCGCGCCACTGCTCGCGATCAACTCCGCCGACGATCAAATCAATCCACCGGAGCTTCATATCGCCGAGCGGGAAATCGGTAAAGTCAAGCGCGGTCGCTTTGTGCTTCTCCCGATCACGAGTGCGACGCGCGGACACGGCACGCACACGCTTCCCGCGATCTGGCACGGCTATCTCCGGCAGTTGCTCGCCGCCTCGGGTCGGGTGTCCACCCGCCGCTAACCGCCGGGAGCCTGCCCTGTGAGCCGGTTCTCGAGTGATTCGGAATCACCCGCGGAGGCTGAGAAATTGCGGAAGCGAGCCCTCCTATATTCCATAGAACTTGAGTTGCGGCCACAGTTGCACGAGCGGCGGGTGCATGCCGCGACAGATGAAAATCGGCTTATCGCGTTCGCGCGGCATCACGTACGGCGAAGAACCGAAGCGCGCCACGACGCGCAACGAATCGCACCATTGCGACCACTTCGCCGGATCCACGTTTACGGCGATGACCACCGAGCCGTCGTAATTGCGTGGGCCCCATAGGTAGTACTGGTTGTTGCCGCTGAGCGCGGGCGGCAGGTTGCTGCCGAGCACGTCGATCGCGGCCGCTTCGCCATAGTTGGATGCAAAGATCGCCGCGCGCGCGCGATCCGATGCCGGGAGCGACGCGTAAACATCGCTTACGGTCCTCGCCAGTTCGCGCCACCCGAAATTCATACGAGAAAACCTGCGTGAGCGGCGCTCCGATACTCGCCACTTCCACCGGCCGCAACTTGACGGGCATATTGTCGACCGCTACTTTCAACCGTTCCGGGGAGTAGACGGGCAACACGAGCGGCAGCGCGAGTGCCCCGTTCGCCGCTGCGAGCGCCACCCAAATCGCCACAACCACGACGGGCAAGGCGGTGCATCCCGCGGCACCTAGGGCAAACATCGTGGGATAGGCCCCGGCAAGGTAGTAGCTCTTTCCGTGCGTTGCAAACACGAGCACGGCAGAAACGACGAAGGCGATTGCGAGAAAGCGAAACCGCGCGAAGCCCGGCGAAGCGAACGGCGCGACGATACCCGCGACCCACAGCGGGGCGAGCATGAAGTTCAGCGAGAAGACTTGGTCGATCGTGAAGACGAGCGGCGTTCCGGTGAGATTGCCCGCACTATCGTTGCGAACCACTTCCAAGAACGGGAGACCATGCAGGATTTGCCAGAGGGCATTCGGCAGTGCGATCAGCGCACCGATGCCGACGCCGATCCACAGCGCGCGCGTTCGAAACACCGGGCGTTGCTTCGTCAGCGCGATGCCGATCGCGAGCGCGATGATCCAAAGAAGCACTCCGTATCGCACCTCGAAGGCGAGTCCGGCCACGGCACCGGCGAGCCACCAGAAGGTCGCCTCTCCGCGGAGTACCGCACGCGTGACGCAGTAGGCGAGTGCCGTCCATGCCAGCGGTTCAAACGTCGACGTCGTGAGCGTTGCAGTCATCGCCGTCAGCATCGGCGCGCACGCCGCCGCGATCGCGGCGAGCCAGGCTCCGCGCGTGCTCGCGCCCAGCAGTTGTGCGAAGTCAACGGTGAGCGGCACGAGCAGCGTCGCCGCCAGGACGGCCGGCAAACGCAACAACCAGACGTGCGTACCGCCGAATTGCGTGGCCGCAGCGATCAGCGGTACGAGCGGCGGCTGATCGACGTAGCCGAACGACGGGTGACGGCCGCACACGATAAAATACAGCTCGTTGACGAACAGGCCATAACGGCCGGCCGTTAACAGGTGAACGATCGCGACGACCCCGGCCACACCCCAGGCCGCCCACCGCATCCCCTTACCCGACATCCGCCATAATGGCCGAGCTTTCGACCCGAGATTGTCGGTCTCCAGCCTTGATGGCACAGCCCGGCGCTTTTGGTGGTGTTCTATCGCGATGCTAACCATCTGCGTGCACCAATGATGATGCGGCGCGTGCTGAATATCTCAGCGATCCCCGGGCGGACGAGCGAAAAAACATGCAGCAACCTGCCCGTCCTTGCCATCCATAGCCGGGCTGTTCCGTCATTCGACGCGGTCACCACACGCAAGCCGTCGGACGAAAAGGCAGCCCACCACACACTCGTCTGGTGCCCGCGGAGAGTGGCGACGGGGGCATAATCTCGGCCATCCCACAACCGCGCCGTGTTATCCCACGACGTCGTTACGATACGCGTTCCGTCGGGCGAAAACGCCGCCGATGTCACAACGTCGTCATGCCCGCGCAGAACGCTAATGAGCGCCCCGGTGCTCGCGTTCCACACGCGCGCGGTCCTATCGTAGGACGCGGTGAGAACGCGTCTGCTGTCAGGCGAGAACGTCGCGGACGTCACCACACCTTCGTGACCGCGCATAACAGCGATGGGCTCTCCAGTGCTCGCATCCCACACGCGCGCCGTTTCGTCGGCCGAAGCCGTGACGATGCGCCTGCCGTCCGGCGAGAACATCGCCGACCAGACACCGCCCGTATGCCCAGTTAAAACGGCGATCGGTGCGCCGGTGCGAGCATCCCACACGCGAGCCGTCTTATCGTAAGAGGCGGTAACAATGCGGGCGCCGTCCGGGGAAAAGGCCGCCGATGTCACGACGTCGTCGTGACCACGTAGAACGGTGATCGGCGCTCCGGTGTTCGCATCCCATAGCCGCGCACTCTTGTCGTATGACGTGGTGAGGATACGCGTACCATCGGGTGAAAAGGCGACGGACGTAACCCAATCGTCATGGGGTAGGATTGCGAGTTGCCTCCCCGCCACGTTCCAAAGCCGAGCGGTCTTGTCGTTTGATCCTGTGACGACGCGAGTGCCGCTTGGTGAGAAGGCCGCGCAGGTAATGATGTTAGCATCGCCTTGCAACGTAGCGAGTTCGGTGAAGTTCTTCTTCGCGTGCCAAAGTTGCGCGATCTTCACCCACGAGAGCGTGACAAGGAATTCGCCATTTGGCGAGAAAGCGCCGAACGCTCTTGGGCCGAGTAATGCCGACTCTTGCCGATATGCATCGATCTTTAAGGCCTCAGCCTGGGCACGAGCGGCCTCAGCCTGGCCTCGCTGCTGTAGTGCAAGCCCGGTAGTAATCGAAAGCACGACTACAGCAACGGCGAGGCCAATGAAGAGCAGCCTTATCGCTCGAGTCCTCGCCGCTCGCGCTGCCGCCAGGGCGGCGCGGCTGTCTGCGAAGAGCCTTTCGACACGCGAGAAGTGGCCACCGTACCGCTCTCCCCAGGCAGGCGTCCTGGGACGAGACTTCCACCACCGCCACCGCGACTCGACCTGATCGAGCGGCAGCGTTATCTTGCCTGACGTCGACTCTCCCTCAAGCAGCACGACGAGTGCGCGATAGAGCCTTCCGTCCGTGTCCTCGGCGGTAAGCCAACCGGACCCGTCGGCGTTGATCCGATCCCAACGGCGTAAGAGTGCCTCATGCACAACGTCGATACGTGTATCGTCCAGCAGGTCCGGAACAGCCGACTTCGAGGGAAGTATGAATGAACAATCGTCTGCGCGGAAGCGTTCCAGGATCTGAACCAAATCAGACCTTGAGATGCCGCTCTCGTCAAGCAGGCGCCCAAAGAGCAGCGCGCGCCGCATCGCGCGCCCCTCACTGTCGCGTTCGCTTAGCGCTCGGAACACCTGCTCGGTTCCGACCTCGAGCCCCGGCAGTGACGCGAGAACCTCGTCGGCATGCTGCGAAAGGGCGCCATCTAAGCGTCCGATTCTCTCGTAGTGTTCGAGGGTCAGGTGACGCCGTTCTTCGCCATCGCCTGCGCAACTCCAAAGTCGCGCAAGACAATGCGAGAGCACCGGCAATTGGTCCAGGTCCGGACCGACATCGATGAGAAGGCGTTCAACAAGCGCCGGTTCGACCGTTGCGCCCGCCTTCCCGATCGGTTCACGGATGACTTCCTCGCGTTGGTCACGCGTAAGGGAAGGCACGAGAAACTGCGCGGCACTAACGACTTCGGGCAAACCGTTGAAGCGCGCGCAATCTCCGATGAAATCCGACCGCATCGTGATGAGCACGGAAATGGAACGTCCCTGCGCTCGCGCTGCCTCGAGCAGCAGTTGCACGAAGCTTGCCGCCTCGTCGCGTAAGAGCGTATCCGAAAATCGCTTATGCACCAGTACCCCGACCGAGGTTGCATATCTGAATAACTCTTCGAACTGGTCTACGACGATGAGCAGCGACGCATCTCCCAGCGCCGGAATTTCCTCGAGTGAGGCGGAGATGCCGAAACTCGAGCGTTTCAAAGCGAGCTCGATGCGGCGGTACCGAATCGAGCGACGCTTCTGGCCTTGCTCGCTTGCATCGTCCTGCGCTAGTGTTACCAATGCCTCCGCCAGCGCGGCTATGGGATGGTCTCCCGGATGTAGCGTTATAAAGCGACGACTCTTCTCGTCCTCAAGCAGAGGAAGTAGCCCGGCGCGTACGAGTGAGGATTTTCCGCTCCCCGAACTGCCGATGACCGCGATGAATCGACTGAGATCAAGAAGACCGTATAGCGCATAGACGTGGGTTCGGCGTCCGAAGAAGAACGCGCGGTCAGCAAACTCGAAGGGACGCAGACCAGGAAAGGGGCGCTCCGTTGACAGCGCTGTTCCCGCGCGCGTAATCACTATTCGGTTTGCGGAGTCGCAGCCGATTGCGCCTTATCGATTAGCGGATCGAGGGCCTCGGGCGGCAAGCTTGGATACTTTGTGAGGTCGAGCGCGATGTCGATTGCTCTGCTCTTCTTTCGTAAGTGCACCTTCTTGGAGGCATCATCGGGCGGCGGCCCGACAACCAACGCACTGAGCGCAAAGGGTTTTGAGCGCAGTTTGCTCACGTCCTTGAGCTCCTCTTCCTTCCAATCGACCCAGTTATCGGGAGCGTCTTTCCAACAGAGAAAGACGGCATCGCAGTCTCGTAACTTCTTCCGGTTTATCGCCCGCGTTCTTGCTGGTTCGGTCTTGTCGAAGGCCGGAGCTTCTGTATATACCTCGCGTTGTTGCAATGCTTCCATGCACTCCAGGCCGTAATCGACGTCTTTCTCCGCGAATTCGACGTAAACACTCGCACCCGCCGCGATCTGTTTATCATGATGCTCAGCGACCTTGGGGGCCTGCACGATTCGCTCGAGGTGTTGGAGAATGAAGTCGACGAATGCGCTAAGCTCGGAGCCGTCGATCTTATCCGAATCGAGCTGCTTTCCACACTCCTCGACCACAGCCAGGGGGTCGCGTTCGCATTCTCCTACCGCGTGGCCGTCCTCGTCAACCATGACCTTCGGCGCCCAAATTATCCGTTTGAAGCTGTCGTTCTTCGCCGCGCGCTTGGCAGCGCGTTCAAGCTGCATCTTCACGATCGGTAGCGAACCATCCAGGCCCCCGAGGTTCTCGCCAAGGAGATGGATAGACGCTTCGGATCGCTCCAGGGCAGCGTCGACAAAACCGAGAGCGTCTTCAAGGGGGACGTTTTCATCGGGTGCTGGAGTGACCGCGTAGTTACGGCCCCCAAGTTCGTTGACGATCCGTAAGTACGCCGATCGCATATCGCGCGCCGGCTTTGCCACATAAATCGTACGCCTTGGCTCTTGCGTCACCGTAACAGGCTTTCTTAGCGGAGCCTCGGCGGGCGGCTTCTCCGTGCGCGGCTGTGCGCGCCGCCACAAGTTCACCGCCAGGCGCTTGACGATCTCGTGATACCCCTCTTGCGGCTTGCCCTGCCTGAAGTACTCCTGCTCATCGCCTTCGCGTGCGCTCTTCTCTCTAAAGAAAAACTCATACGAAGACTGGCCCTGCAAAAGCGAGGGTCGACTTTGCGGATCGATGTACTGTTTGGAGACTACCCAGATACGCTCTCGAAGCGGCCGTTCACTCTCGCTCTGCCAATGCCGAGCGAAGAGTTCGAGTTCGCGCTGGCACCAAGGCCGAGCAAGCCAGTTCCTCGAGAGTACAACGAGCAACAGCTCGGACCCGTCGATCCCTTCTTGGATAACCGGATCAAACTGCTCGTGCGGTTCGATGGCTCGCCGATCCCACCACGTCTGCGGAACCTCACCACCGAGATTCGTGAACTCGAAATCGAGCTGATCGCGCAACGCCGTTACAAAGCCCTTACCCCCGGCTGAAAGCGGTGGCGCTTTATCGTCATTTCGCGCGTACGAAATGAAAAGCTGAAATGGCACTCTATCCTGCGATCCCTTGCCTGCTTCCCGGCTGGTGAAACGGTTCTCCACAAGCGCTCGAATCCCGTCCCCGCCTCGGCCTCCAAATGGGCACGCTGCGCTTTGCGGGCAGCCGAACTTTCCTCCGCCACATCGGGAGCCGACGATCGAGGAGCCGCCGAGAGCCGGCCCTGTCGCCACCCCGCGAGGGATGACCGTGGCGCTTCCGATGCCGACGGGGGCGTTGATCGACTTCTTGGATACAAGAAGGCGCTCCAGACTTATTGGTGCATAAGCGGAGAAGTAGGCTTTATGGTGATAGAGCCAGAGATAAGAGATAGCCGCTAGACCTCAGGAGTCACTTAACGTATGGAAGGGAATAGATGAACAAAGTAGATCTGGTCCGCTCCGCCATGGAGCGAGTCGAACTGAAGAAGAGCGATGCCGTCGCTCTGATCGACGGCGTCTTCGAAGATATCACCGCCAGCTGTGTCGCCGGCGAGCCGGTCAAGGTTCCGGGATTCGGACAATTCAAAGTGCGCGATCGCGCCGCCCGTATCGCCCGCAATCCGGCGACCGGTCAACCGGTAAAAGTACCCGCGAGGCGCGTCTTCAAGTTCCTACCCGCGAAAGCACTGAAAGAAGCCGTCATGAGCAAACGGCGTGCAAAGACCACTTCTCGCCGTAAGAAGACCACGAAGCCGGCGGTGCGTAAAGCGGCTCCACGGAAGACGGTCAGGAAAACCTCGCGCAAGAAACGCTAAGAGCCGCGCGGTCGCTGGCTACGGCGCGCTGAGCACGGGACCGCACGATGAAGACCCACACGTATCAAGCCTGCGTGCACTGGACGGCCACGGACTCGGAGAGCACGAAGAGCTATAGGAACTACTCGCGCAATCACACGATCACCGCTGCGGGAAAGCCTGAGATTCGCGGCTCGAGCGCCCCAGACTTTCGAGGCGATGCTGCGAGATACAACCCCGAGGAGTTGCTCGTCGCAAGCCTCTGCGCATGCCACATGCTTTGGTACCTGCACCTCTGCTCCGTCAACGGAATAGCGGTCGTCGACTATCGAGACAACGCCTCGGGCGCGATGGAAGAAAATGACGACGGGTTCGGCCAGTTCGTGCGCGTCGAGCTTCGGCCCGTCGTGTCGATCTCTCGCGACAGCGATCGGGCCAAAGCGCTCTCTCTCCATGACGACGCGCATCGCCTGTGCTTCATCGCGCGTTCGGTAAACTTCCCAGTCGAGGTCGCTGCAGAGATCGTCACCTGAGGCGACGGGAGTGCGAGTGCCATGCGTCTCGGGTGATGCAATACACATAGATCGGAAAACCGAACCGCTCCCCGTCATGGTAGCGGCGCAGCAGCTCCAGGCGATCGGTTCGTATGGGGCCAAAGGGCGCTTTCACTCCAGCGGCTCAATCCCGGCGGTGTGCGAAGCGCCGCGATCAGCCCTTGCCGCCGATGTTCTGTTGGAACTGCGCAACCTTGTCGATCTCGCCGGTGGTGACGACCGGGAACGACGCGCCCGCCTGCGCCTCAGACTCCTGGTAGAATTCGGGAACGAGCTGCTCGAGCCAGGGCTCGTTCTTCCGCGTGTAGGTTTTTGTGTCGTTGAGGAAGCGCTGCACGTTGTGCGAAGCCGTGCGGTTGATCATGCCGAGCGCGCTGAACGCCGGCCCGAAGTAGTAGCCGGCGAGTTGTGCGCGCACCGCCATGCGGGAGAGGATGATCTCCGGCACGACGAGGCTCGAATAGAAGTACTCCGCGATCGCCGCGATCGCATTGTAGATCGCGAGTGCGTTGCGCGTTGCGTCGAGATTGCCAAAAACGAGATCGCGCTTCAGTTCGTCGCGGATCTTGCGGATATCGCCGCCGTTGTTGAGGAAGAGATTGTCCAGCCATTCTGCAGGCTCGCGGACGTCGCGGCCGTCGAGCAGCATCTGCGTGAAGCGGAGGCGCTCGAAGAAAGCGGCGGTGTCCGTTTTCGCCTGCACGGCGTCCTGCGCCGATTTGATCGACGTCTCGGCTCTCTCGCGCGCTGCGGCGAGGTCGCGTTCCGCCGATTCTCTGATCGAAGCAAGATCGCTTGTCGTCGTCTGCGTGGCGTTCGCGAGGCGGCGCAGCGCGCCGAGCACGCCGATGCCTGCGATCGCCAGCGCGGCAACACAGACAAGGATCGCGGTGAAGACCGCAACCCCCAAGATCGCAGGATGCAGCCAAACGCGAATCAGCGAGGCAACGACGAGCAGAAGCACGGCCGCAATCGCGATGGCGACGGCATTGACGGAGAGCCACGCTCTAACGTGACCCGCGGCAAACTTCTTGGCGCCCATGTTCTCTAACGGTCCCGTCGAATGCAGCCGCATGGCAGCGCACGCACGTGGCCGGAGGGCGCTTCTTGGGCGCCGCCCCTGCCGAGTCCCCCGAAGACGAGACCGACCCGGTGAAAATTAGGCCGGAAGTCTCGTCGTACGCCTCGGTCCTCTTGCTCAGCGCCTCGGGCGTCGTGTTGGTCGCATACGCGTACTCGCGGGTACACGCCGAGATCACGGCGGTGGAGCAGGCTCAGGGATACGTGGACCCGGCGCTGCAGGTCGGAATCGCTCTCGGCTTCGGCGTCATGCTCCTGATCGGCGGCCTGCTCGCAGCGGTCGCAGTGTGGTCGGGACTCAAACTGTTGCACGCGCGCAGGCAAAAAAGATGAAGACGCGGCGTGCGGAGCCTCGCGACGCTTCGGCGATCGCTGCTGTCCATCTCGCAGGCTGGAACGAAACCTACCGGGGGATGCTCCCCGACGATTTTCTCGACGCGATGACGCTGGAGCGGCGCCTCGAACTCTGGAGGGTGCGGCTCGCCGACCCGGCGCGCATCACCTATCTTGCCGAGCGAGACCTCGGCTCCGATTCAGAAGTCGTGGGCTTCGCGTCGGGCGGACCCCACCAAAAACCGCAGCCGCCTTACGACGCCTTCCTCTTCAGTCTCTACATCCTGCGCGATCAGCATCGCCGCGGCATCGGGCGTGCGCTGCTCGCGCTGCTTGCGAGCGAGTTGCTCGAGCGCGGCTTCCACGGCATGCAACTCAACGTGCTCTCCACCAATCCCGCGCGCGGCTTTTACGAGCGCCTGCGAGCACGGCACGTAACGACCGTCTCTTCGCACCACGGAGGGCCCTGGTGCGATTGCGTCTACGGCTGGCCGGACCTCACCGTTCTGCGCTCGACGCAGTAGGTTCGCGCGTGCCGCCGCCGCGAGCGTTCGGCCCGAGGACCTCGCGCTCGCGCTGCTCGCGGCGGGCGACGGGCCGGTCAGCCGGCTGCAGGGGCGCATGACGCCCGAGGACCGGATCCTGATAGCCAACGACCAACGACCCGCGGTTCGGAAGCCTCCCGAGCAGGGAGCGCCTTCGTCTAGAGCAGCAAGGGTAAAAAGGCTGGGGAAGAATTCCGGCCAGGGGGCTTGACGGGAGGGGAATATTGTACTATTGTACTAGTACAACATCGCACTAAGACAAAGGAGCCCCCTCATGTACGCCCCCAATCCTCGCCCCAATCACCACCTTCCGCAGCCTGACCTCAGCGTAACCGAGCATCGTGCGCCCATCGCAATCCCGCGCGACGGCTCGTTCTTCCAGGGCTGGGGCCCGAAGATCTAAGGCAGCCCGAAGTGCCAGTCGCGCTCACCGTAGACACGCGCAGCGGCGTGCCGATCTACCAGCAGATCGTCGAGCAGGTCAAACGCTCGGCGGCGCTGGGCGTTCTGCAAGCCGGAGAGCAACTGCCCACGGTCAAGCAGTTGGCCCTCGATCTGACGGTCAACCCAAATACCGTCGCACGCGCCTATCGCGATCTCGAGCGTGACGGCGTCATCGAAACCGCGCCCGGTCGCGGCTCCTTCGTCAAAGGCGATGGTGCCGTCGGATCGACGAAGGTCGCCGCAAACGACGTGGCACGCGCGGCCGTCGAACACGCAGTGCGCGAATCCAAATCCATGGGATTGACTCGCGGCGAGCTACGCGCGGTCATCGAAACCGTTCTCGACCGGTGGTTTCCGGAGGAAAGATGAGCATTAAGATTTCACACTTGAGCAAGAAGTACGGCACGTTCGCTGCGATCGACGATCTCTCGATCGAGATCCCGAGCGGCACGATCTTCGGATTACTCGGCCCGAACGGCGCCGGCAAGACGACGACCTTCAAGTGCATGCTCGACTTAGCAAGGACGACAGGCGGCGCCGTCACCTACGACGGCAAGCGCCTCGTGCCGCCGCTCTTCGAAGGCATTGCGTATGTGCCCGAGCGCAGCGTTCTCTACGAATGGATGAACGTCGCCGAGCACGTCGAGATGAACCGCCGAGCCTTCAAACATTTCAAGGCGCCGCGCGCGCTCGAGCTGCTCGATACCTTCGGCATCGACCTGCGCAAACGAACGCGCGCGCTTTCCAAAGGCATGAAGACGGCCGTCGCCATCGCCATCGCATTCGCGCGCGAAGCGGACGTGCTCGTATTGGATGAACCGACCAGCGGACTCGATCCGGTGAACCAGCGGCACGTGCTCAATCTCATGATCAATGAAGCCGCCCGCGGCTGTTCCGTCATCTTCTCGTCGCACCAAATCGGCCAGGTCGAGCGTACCGCCGAGCGTATCGCGATCCTCGATCGTGGGAGGCTCGTCCTCGAAGGCGAGGTCGACGATTTGAAGGCGGATCGCAAGATCGTCGAGGCCATCTTCCCCGACGAGCGATACTCGCTCGACGGTCTGACCGGCGATCGGCGCATCGCGCGGATCGATCGAAGCGGTCGCATCGTCCGCCTCATGGTGCTCGACGGCGCTCCGGAGTTCGCCCATCGCCTCGAATCGGTCGGCGGAACCGGCGTCCGCATCGTCGACCTAAATCTGGAAGACATCTTTCTCTTCGCCGTTGCTCCGGCGTCGGCGACCGCCGACGTCGTGGAAGGTTCGTAATCATGTTTTATGTGGAATGGCTGCGCGTTCGCAGCTGCCTTCGCATCCTCGCCATCGTCTTGGGCGTCCTCTTCGCCGTCGCCGTAGTCGTGCGCATCTCGGTCGGCTCGCCTGCAGCGCAGTACAACTGGATCTACGCGGAGGCCGGCAAGCCCGGCGTGCACTTGGTGCAGCAGCGGCAGAGCGACGGCAGCCTACGGACGACGATCGACGATCCCGCGAAACGCGAACACATCGTCATCGTCGATCGCGGCTGGCAGGGCAAAGAGATCACGATCAGCGGACCCGAGGTCGACACGAGCGACTCGACCGGCCACAGCGTGCAGATCGGTAGCCTGGGCGTGCACGTACTCCACAATGTGGCTCAGCGGGTTCGCCAACACTTGACGAGCGGCTCGGGCGTGGTGCAGATCAACACCGACGAACCGGTTTCGGCGCGCGTGTTGCTGTTCTTGGCCACGTGGGTCGGCGTGATCATCGCAACCTTCCTTGCCGCGCCGCTGACCCAAGAGAACTCGAACCATCTCGAAGTCGCTTGGACGAAGCCGGTGAGCCGCACGCGGATGGCCTTGGGCATGTTCGGCGTCGATGCGCTCGGCATCATTATCTCCATGGCGCTCGCGATCGTCTTTGCGCTCGCGGCAACCGCGCTCTTCGAGATTCCGCACATCGTCATCGACGCGCCCACGCTTCCCGTTCTCGCGCTGTGCGTGCTCATGCCGACGGCATGGTACGCGCTGCTGACGGCAGCCGCGGCTTCCCTGAAGCGCGGACGCGGCGCGGTGCTCGGGCTCGGGTGGCTCGCAGCACTCTTCGTTCCGGGTCTCGCCGTCGCGCTCAACCTCTCGCAACTCCCGGTTTTCCATGTGTTCGGAGCGGTCTTCAACGTGCTGACGCTGCTCGATCCGATCGCCTATGTGCACACCTCGATCAGCTCGGGGCCGGGAAACGGCGAGCCGAGCGTCGGCGTCGCATTCGGCGTTCTCTCGGCGCCCTCGATCGTGCGCGCAGGGATTCTGCTCCTACTTTCGATCGTCTACTTCGCAATAGCGTTGCTGCAATGGCGGCGCCTGGAGGCTTGATCATGGAACTGATTGGAACGCACTTCTGCCTGAACATCGGCTCTTGGCGGCTGCGCTTCGCCCTTGCGATCGAAGACGCGGAGCTTGCGCCGCCGGCAGCCGCCGTCGCGCCGTCGCGCGACCTACGCCTCGCCTCCGACGAAAAACTCAACCGAATCTTCCCAAATCGCCGTTAGGAAACTCGTTTTCTATATGATGTACCCATTGCGCACCGCAGGCTCGAAGTAGTTGAACGACGTTCCGCTGATCTTGAAGAAGTAGAGGTTCGGGATCAGCGCGTCGCCGTTCGAGTCGAAGCTGAAGGGTCCGACGAGCGTGTTGAAGTTGCCGGCCATCTGCATTGCGGTCACGAGCGAATAGCGCGTCAGGGCGTTCTGCTCGGCTGCCGCAGCGATGATGACCTGGGCGGCGGCGTACCCGTAAGCGATCAAGGCGGTGATGCCCTGAACTTCGCGACGCAGATCGGTGAGCTGCTGGAGGACGCTCGGGATACGATCGAGCGGCGGCAGCGAGGAGTAGACGACGGCGTTGGCGAGTTGCGCGCCGTACTGCGTGATCGTGTCCTGCGAGAAGAAGCCGTCGCTCAATCCGAGGCCGCCGCTGTATCGCGCGTTCGCGAGCGCGGGGACGAGCGGTCCGAGCGCGCCGAGCTTGCCGCACAGAAAGAGATAATCCGGATCGCGCTCGATAATTGCTCGCGCCGCGCCGGCGGCGTCGAAGGCGCTGGTCGGCAGCGTCACGAGGTCGATGCTCCGGTGATCGCTCTTGGCTTGCTGAACGAAACCGCGCGCGACGTCCGGGCCGTACTCGCCGTCGAGCGTCACCGCTAGCGCGAAGTGCGACGGCTGTTTGCGAAAGATTGTCGACGCGAAGAGGCGGCCCGCGACGTCGTCCCGCGTCGGCAGACGATAGACGTTGTGATAGCCGCGCTGCGTCAGCGCAACCGCGGTCACGCTCGGGACGACGACCGCAAAGCCGCTGTTCGCATACTGCGAGAGCGTCGCAATGGTGACGTCGCCGGTCAGGTTCCCGACCATGCCGACGATCGTCGGGTCGGCGGCCGCAATGTTTGCGTTCGCGGTCGAGATCGCAGCGGAGTTCTGGTCGTCGAACTCTCGCAAGCCGTAGGCGATCTGCGTGATATTGGAGGAGAGGAGATTGCTCTCGTCGATCGCCGCCCGCACGCCTTGCACCACCTGGGCGCCGTACGCTCCGAGGTCGCCGGAGAGCGGAACGTTGATGCCGATGGTGAGTTGACGTGCCGGCTGCGTGGGTTGCCCCGGGATGATCGGGTGCAGCGGAATCTGGGCGCTCGCGCGCGCGGCCGCCGCCGCGGCGCCGAAGCCGGCGAGAAATGCGCGCCGTTTCATCGCGGCAGCGTCGCTCCCGAAAGCGTCGTGAGGAGGAAGAAGACCGAGAAGGCCATGTTCGCGGTGAAGACGCGCTCGTTCAAGACGAAGGGATTCTCCACGCGGTGCAAGAGCCGCTGCTCGTAGGCCGCCAGCAGCAGCGCACCGGCAACGCCGGCATAGTACGGCCACGAAGCTCCCGCGGCGTATCCCGCGCAGGCGAGCGCGAGCGCGGTGACGAGGTGCAGCGCGATCGCGAACCGGCGCCCTTGCGCCTCGCCGAAGCGAGCGGGAAGCGAGCGCAGACCCTGCGCGCGATCGACGCCGAGATCCATCAACGCGTAGATGATGTCGAACCCCGCGACCCAGAACGTTACGGCGACAAAGAGCAGCAGCGCGCTCGGGCTGACCCTCCCTGCGACGCCGATATAGGCGCCGAGCGGAGCGAGCCCGTCGACGGCGCCCAAGACGAAGTGCGTGAACCAGGTGAAGCGCTTGCAGAGCGGATAGAGCAGCACGCCGAGCGCGGCGATCGGCAGAAGCTTCACGCAGAGCGGATTCAGCATCCATGCGGAGACGACGAGCAATAGCAATCCGACCGCGATGCCCCAGAGCATCGTGGCGCCGGAAAGCCGTCCGCTCGCCACCGCGCGCCGTGCCGTGCGCGGATTGCGAGCGTCGATCTCGCGATCGAGATAGCGGTTCGCGGCCATCGCCGCGGTGCGGGCGCCGAGCACCGCCAGCGTGATCCAGAGCAATGCTGCGGCCGAGGGCACGCCGCGTGCCGCGAGCAGCGCGCCGACGTACGCAAACGGCAGAGCAAAAAGCGTGTGCTCGATTCGAATCTCGCGCAGGAAGAGCGCCGTTGCCTTCATCGAAGCCCCTGCCCGCTCCACGAGTCCGGCTGCAGCATCTCGGCGATGCGATCGAGTCCGTACTCGTGCCAGCGCCGGTTGACCAGCGCTCGGGTCTTCGGGTCCATGATCATGTCCGGCGGCCACGGCCGCGTGTAACCTTCGGCCGCGCTCTTGCGCGTCGCATCGATGCCGATCTTCGTCCCGTACGCGATCGTGTACGAGCCATGATCGAGGTCGTCGACCGGCCCCGGCATCATCACGACGTCGCGCTCAGGCGCGAGATTGTTCAGCACGAACCATGCCGTCTGCCGCACGTCGTGCACGTCGACGTCGGCATCGACGACAATCAGGACCCGGGTCAGCATCATCATGTGCCCGAGGCCCCACAGCGCATTCATGACTTTCTTCGCCTGTCCCGGATAGGATTTCTTGATCGAGACGAGCGCGAGGTTGTGGAAGCCGCCTTCGACCGGGAGGTTCATGTCGACGATCTCCGGCACGATCATCTGTAGGAGCGGCAGGAAGATGCGTTCCGTCGCCTTTCCGAGCCAGGCGTCTTCCATCGGCGGCTTGCCCACGACCGTCGCCGGATAGATCGGATTACGGCGGTGCGTCATGCACGTGACGTGGAAGGTCGGATAACGGTCGGCGAGACTATAGACGCCGGTGTGATCGCCGAAGGGGCCCTCGACGCGCAGATCGGCGTTGTCGACGTATCCCTCGAGCACGAACTCGGCTTGCGCCGGAACCTTCAGATCGACGGTCGTTGCGTTCACGAGTTCCACCGGCTTGCCGCGAAGCAGGCCCGCAAAGGCAAACTCGTCGAGCACGGGCGGCAGCGGCGCCGTCGCGGCGTACGTGAGCGCAGGTTCCGTGCCGATCGCCACCGCGACCGGAATGCGCGAGCCCCAGGCGTCGGCGTGCGCGCGTCCGTGTTTGTGACGTTGCCAGTGCATGCCCGTTTCGCGAGCGCCGTAGACTTGCATGCGGTACATGCCGACGTTGACCGCCTTGGTTCGCGGGTCTTGCGTGATGACGAGCGGCAGCGTGATAAAGGGGCCTGCGTCGAGCGGCCACGTCGTGAGCGCCGGCAAGCTCCAGAGATCCGGCTCGCGCTCGATCACGTCTTGGCAGCTCCCGTTGCGCACGATGCGCGGCACCGCGTTGGCGAGCGGCGCCAGGCGCATCATCGCGCCGACCTTCTCACCCAATGAAGCGCCGGGAGGCGCGAGATCGAGGAGCTTGCGCAACCGCGCGGCCACTTCGTTGAGATGCTCGGCATCGAGTGCCATCGCCATGCGGCGGTGCGTGCCGAATTGATTCGTCAGCACGGGAAACTTCGAGTTCTTCACCTTCTCGAAGAGCAGTGCCGGGCCGCCGGCCTTCACGACGCGATCCGTGATCTCGGCGATCTCGAGCTTCGGGTCGACCGTAACCGGGACCCGGAACAGCTGCCCGGTTTTCTCCAATGCGTCGACGAAGTCGCGCAGCGAATCAAAAGGCATCGCTAAGAGAGGTGCATCGCCTTGCGCAAGAGTTTTCCGCGCGTGCGAACCGGCAACAGGGCGACGAGCGCGCCGAGCTTCGCTTGCACGCCGAGCAGATAGCGGTCACGCGGACGCGGCCCCACGGCGGCGGCGCAAATCGCGCGTGCCACCACGTCGACGTCCATTCCGCGCTCTGTGCCGGCTTTCAAGTTCCGTCGCATCGGGTCGAGGATGCTGCCGTAATACCGCTGCTGCTCAGGCGAAGATTGTTGCTGGAGCCGGTCGATCGAACCGCGCCCCTTTTCCCAGATCGGCGTCTTCACGTCGCCGAACTCGAAGAGCGAAACTCGCACTCCGCTGCCCGAAGACTCCAGCTCGATGCGCAGCGCGTCGGTGAGCGCCGCAAGCGCGGCCTTGGAGGCGGCGTACGGCCCGACGAAAGGCGGCGTGATGCGTCCGGCGATCGAGCCGATGAAGACCAGTCGTCCGCGGCTTTCGCGGAGCAGCGGAAGCATCGCTTGAGCGACGGCGAGCTGACCGACGAGGTTGACTTCGAGTTGGTAACGGAGGCGGTCGAGCGGCACGAACTCGAGGGGTCCGCCCAGCGCGATGCCTGCGTTGCAAATCGCCGCCCCAAGCGGCAGGCCGTCGGCGCGAATGCGTGCCGCAGCCTGCGCGATCTCTTCGGGTTTGGTGACGTCGAGCCGGAGCGGATTCACGCGATCGCCGAGCGCGCGCAGGCGAGCCGCATCTTCGTCGTTGCGCACGCCCGCATAAACGGCGATGCCGCCGCGCTGCAACGCAGACGCGACGGCAAGCCCTATGCCGCTCGAAGCGCCGGTCACCAACACGGCGCGCATCGCCTGAAGCCTACTCGTCTCCGTGATGGCGGCCGCCTTGCGGACGGCGGCGCCGCCGCATCGGCGGTGCTCCGGGCCCCGCGGCCGCGCCGATCGGCGGCCCTTCGCGGCGCTCGCGAGGATGCCGGCCGCCGTCGTCGTCGCCCGCGGCGCCGTTGAGGAGGGCCTTGCGCGAGAGATTGATGCGGCCTTGGTGGTCGATTTCGATGACCTTCACCATGACCTCGTCGCCGACTTTGACGACGTCCTCGACTCTGCTCGACTCGTGTCGGCGCGAGTTGGCTGATGTGCACGAGGCCTTCCTTGCCGGGTAGGATCTGCACGAAGGCGCCGATGGTGATGATGCGCGTGACCGTGCCGAGGTAGGTCTCGCCGACCACGATCTCCTTGGTGATGTTTCGACGATCTGCTCTCGCCTTCTCGCCCGATTCGCCGTCGAGCGAGGTGATGAAGACGCTGCCGTCGTCCTCGATGTCGATCTTCTCGACGCCGGTGTCGGCGATGATCTTGTTGATGACCTTGCCGCCGGGGCCGATCACGTCCTTGATCTTGTCCGGATCGATCTTGATGACGATCATCCGCGGCGCGTACTGCGAAAGCTCCTCGCGCGGTTGCGGCGATGGTCTCGGCGAGCTTGTCGATGATGAAGAAGCGCGACTTGCGCGCCTGCGTCCATCGCTTCGCGCATGATCTCGATCGTGACGCCTTGCACCTTGATGTCCATCTGAATCGCGGTGATGCCCTTCTTGGTGCCCGCGACCTTGAAGTCCATCTCGCCGAGCGCATCTTCGAGACCCTGAATGTCGGTGAGCATCGCGTACTTGCTCGCCTTTGAGAATCAGGCCCATCGCGACGCCGCGCGACGTGCTCGCGGATCGGCACGCCGGCGTCCATCAGCGCGAGCGTCGACCCGCAGACCGACGCCATCGACGAGGAGCCGTTCGACTCGAGCACTTCGCTCATGAGGCGCAGCGTGTACGGAAACTCGTCCTTCGGCGGCAAGACGGGCACGCAGCGCGCGCTCCGCGAGATGACCGTGGCCGATCTCGCGGCGGCCGGGGCCGCGCATCGGCCGCGTCTCACCGACCGAATACGGCGGGAAGTTGTAGAAGTGCATGTAGCGCTTGTTTTCGAGCGCGACGATGCCGTCGAGGCGCTGTGCGTCGCTGGTCGAGCCGAGCGTCGCGGCGGTGAAGACCTGCGTCTGTCCGCGCGTGAAGATGCCGGAGCCGTGAACGCGCGGCACGTAGTGCACCTTGCACCAGATCGGGCGGATTTCGTCGGGCTTGCGGCCGTCGGGACGAATCTTCTCGTCGACGACCATCGTGCGAAGCTCGTCCTCTTCCATCGCCTTGATGATCTTGTTGAAGTCCTTGCGGTCGCCGGCGGCTCCTCGAGCAGCGCTCTGACGTCGTCGTCCTTTTTGCCACAGCGCTCGAGCGCTTCGTCGACGATGAGCTGCGTCGAAGGCCGCTTCGCGCTTCTGCCTTTGTCGACGATGCGCATCGCCTTGGCGACGTCCTTGCGCGAACGTTCTTGCGAACCCACCGATCGAGATCCGCGTTGACCTTGTGCACGCGGATACTCGCGCTTTGTCTTGCCGGCCTTCTTGGCGAGTTGATCGATCGCTTTGACGATTTTCTTGATCTCGGCGTGCGCGAACTCGACCGCGCCGAGGAAGTCGTCCTCGGTGATCTCGTTTCCGCCGCCTTCGACCATCATGACGGCATCGGCGGTGCCGGCGATGACGATGTCCATGCCGCCGCTCTCGTATTGCGGCAGCGTCGGATTGCAGATGTATGCGCCGTTCTCGTCGCGGCCGACGCGCACGGCGGCAACCGTCTTGTCGAACGGAATGTCGGTGAGCGCGAGCGCGGCGCCCGCGGCGCAGACGCCGAGCACGTCGGCGTCGAGTTCGGGATCGATCGAGAGCACGGTCGCGACGATCTGCACGTCGTTGCGGAATCCGTCGGGAAAGAGCGGGCGAATCGGGCGATCGATCTGACGCGAGCTGAGTCACGGCGTGCTCGGGCGGGCGGCCTTCGCGCTTGATGTAGCCGCCCGGAATCTTTCCGGCGGCGTACATCTTCTCTTCGAAATCGCAGGTGAGCGGGAAGAAGTCGATGCCTTCGCGAGGTTTCTCGGAGGCAGTGACGGCGCAGAGCACGACGTTTTGGTCGCCATAACGAACCAATGCGGAGCCGTTTGCTTGCTTCGCCAGTTCGCCGGTCTCGATGACCATCGTGCGCCCGCCGACCGTCAAGGTCACGGATTCGGGCACGATTACTCCTAGATTGTGTGTGATATTCGCTTTATGTGAACAGCCCCCAGGTTCGGGCAACCCGCAGAGCGGACCTGGCTCGCGGGCAACGAGGCGCTTAATGCAATACGGAAGTGTTGTCATATCGACACGAATTCGTGTAGTATTGCCGCATGGACCAGTTATTCGGCTCCCGCGTGCGGACGGACACGCTGATTGCCATCGGCAGACTCGGGCAGACCTTCCTTTCCGAACTCGCTCGCGTGCTTGATCGGCGTCCGACCGAAATCATACGGGCCGTCTCCTCGCTTGAACGCGTCGGCGTTGTCGCGACGCGCCGGATGGGCCGAACGCGGGTCGTTCAGCTCGAACCGCGTTTTTGGGGCGCAAAGGAGCTCTACGCTCTCCTCTTGCGCATGAGCGAGATGCCGCGCTACCGTCAGCGCTGGGCATCGGTGCGCGGTCGCCCGCGTGCGATCGGCAAGAAGGGATGAACCTGGATGGATGGTCGCTGGCGGATGTCGCGGCGGCAGTAGAGGCGCAACTTCGAGCCTACGGCATATCGGTCGCCGTCGTCGGTGGAAGTGCGATCACGATTCACGCTCCAAGTGTATACACGTCCTACGACATCGATATTGCGGTGACAACCGGGATGAACCATCGCCGCATCGCAGAAGCGCTCGCCGGATTGGGTTTCAAGTCGCAAGGCCGTTCATATGCCAATGAAACTACGCCGTATGTAGTCGACGTCGTGGCCGATACTCCGTACGTTGATCAGCGACCGATTCATGACTTCGATCGTGTGCAGACCTTACGAGGGAACGTTACCGTTCTGAAACTCCAGGACGCAATCGCCGATCGGATTGCCGCCTTTCTGTACTGGCAGGACTCGCAATCACTCGACGTTGCAGAGCGTGCGCTGACCACCGCCGGCACGAAAATCGATTGGAAGACTCTCGCCGCAACGCTTGAAAAGCTTGAGCACGGTGACGACGACACTAACCAACGGTTTCAGCTGGCTCTTGAGACGCTGTCTAAAGCTTACGAAGCGCGGCCATGAAGGTTGCCTCGCGCCTTGCTCAGGGTTACTAGCGGCGGAGGCCGAGGTCGGCGATGACTTTGCGATAGCGCTCCAAATCGGTGCGCTGAAGGTAGTTCAGCAGCCCACGACGCCGGCCGACCTGCAATAAGAGGCCGCGGCGGCTGTGATGATCCTTCTTATGGGTCTTGAGATGCTCGGTGAGTTGGTTGATCGAGGCGGTGAGCACCGCGATCTGCACTTCGGCGGAGCCGGTGTCGCTCGGACCCCGGCCGAATTTCCCGGCGATCTCCGTCTTCTGCTCTTTGGTGAGGGGCACGGTCACAAACTCCTTGCTCAGGATAGTCTCGCTCGGGTGCAGCTCCGTCTCTCCGCCCCGGCGACCGAGGTACCATAGCACGCCGCGGCGGCGCGTCGCAAGGGGAGCGGTGGGGTGGGAGCGCATGCGCTCGCTAGATGGATTTGGCTCTTCGCGGTAAGGTCGCGCTGGTCACCGGCGCCAGCTCGGGCATCGGTGAAGCAATCGCGCTCGGGCTCGCGGCCGAAGGCGTCCGGCTTGCGGTCGCCGCGCGTCGCCTCGATCGGTTGGAGTCGGTTGCGGAGCGAGCGCGCGAACTCGGCGCCGAAGCGCGCGCGTTCGCGCTGGATCTGCAGGACGCCGGGAGCGTGCGATCGATGCTCGACGGCGTGCGCGCGGCGTTCGGTGACGTCGAGATTCTCGTCGCTAACGGCGGCGGCCCCAAACCCGGAGCCTACAGCCAGATCGCGCCCGCGGATTGGGACGCGGCGTATCGTTCGACGCTACGCAGCATGCTCGATCTCGTCGACGGCGTGCTGCCGGGGATGCGCAAAGGACGGTGGGGGCGCATCGTCGCCTTGACGTCGAGTTCGGTGAAGCAGCCGATTCCGAACCTCGTGCTCTCGAACGCCTTTCGCACCACTCTCGTCGCCGCGCTCAAGACGCTCTCGAATGAGGTCGCGCGCGACGGGATCACGGTCAATTCGATTGCGACGGGACGGGTCGCAACGGAGCGGTTGCGCGAACTCTATCCCGACGAGAACGAGATGCGCGCGGCGGCCGAACGCGAGGTTCCCATCGGACGCGTAGCGTCACCGCAAGAGTTTGCGCCGCTCGTCGTCTTTCTCTGCGGCGTACCGGCGAGCTACGTTACCGGGCAAACGATCGCGATCGACGGCGGATTGATTCGCGGTCTCTTCGGATAGCGCGCGCGACGCATGTTGGGGAGGCCGGGCGCCCTAGGGGGGCGAATCGTGGGGGCCCTATGCAGGGAGTCGAAGGCAAGCGAATCGCCGCGCTGATCGGTGATGGATTCGAAGAACAAGACCTCACCGAACCGCGCCGCGCGCTCGAGGAGGCGGGGGCCGTCGTCACGATCGTCGGCATCGACGAACGCTCGCGCCAGCGCATCCGCGGCAAGCGCGGTCTGGACGACGGGGCAGCGCTCAAGGCGGAGGAGCTTGATTGCCGACTGCACGGCCGAGGATTTCGACGCGCTTGCTCATCCCCGGTGGAACGTCGCCCGACCGGATGCGCACGAATCGCGACGTGCAGCGGCTCGTGCGCGAGTTCGAAGCGGCGAAGAAGCCGATGTTCGTCGATCGGTCACGGCGCGCAGGTGCTGATCTCGGCGCAGGTCGTGCGCGGGCGTCAGTTGACCGGCGCCAACTCGATCGCCGACGACATTCGCAACGCCGGCGGGCTCTATCGCGATCAGCCGACCGTTAGCGGACTCGAACTGGGTCTCGACGCGCGGCGGCGAGGACTTAGCGCAGTTCAATCGCGCGATGCTCGAGAAGCTCGCAACGGCCGTCGCTCCGGTCGCGTAGACCGCCGAATTACATTTCGACGAGTTCCAATCGCGGGTTCGGGCGCTCGGGGCGCCCGACTTTGTGGCATGGGCGCCAGCGTCCGTTCTCCTGGAGCGCTGCGATGTCGGCGGTGAAATCGAAGCTGCCGGAGTTGTCGAAGAAGGCGCTGCCGACCGCATAGGCGTCGACCGGAATGCCCGCTTTTTCGAACGACGCGATCCGCCGAGCGTTGAAACCGCCGCTCGCCACGATGCGCACGTGTCCGAACCCCTCGCCGTCGAGCGCGTTGCGCACGTTCCAAACGAGTTGCGGACAGACGCCGGTCGGGTTGAACGTTCCCATCTGACTCCAGATCGACTTGTCGACCAGCGTGCGCGAGGTGTCGAGGCGCACGCCCCACAAACGTTGGCCGAGCGCGCGCGCCACCGCGAGGCTCGCGCCCGCGCAGTCGTTGTCGAAATCGACGAGCGCGATGACCTGTGCCTCCGGTTCGGCGTACTCTGCAACCTTTTGCGTCGCGAGCACGGTGTCGCCGCCATATGCGGCGATCAGCGCGTGCGGGACGGTTCCGACGCCGCGCGCGCCCCACCATTCGGCGTTCGCGTCGGTGGAGACGCCGAGCGCGCCGGAGATATAGGCGGCGTAGCCGTCACCTGTTTGCACGAGATGATGGTCGAAACGCGCCGGAAAGAAGAGCACGGTCTTCCCGGCGGCTGCGGAAACGATGTCGCGCGCGTTTGTCGCAATGCGCGTGCGCCGCGAGAGCACGCCGAGATAGCACGTTTCCAGATGCGCGAAGAGCGCGTAGTCGCCCTCGATGAGGAGGGTGGTTTCGTACGGCGTGACGTGCGCGCCGTCGGGCAGCGCGTAGACGCGCATCGCATTCCAGCCGTCTTCCCAAGCGCCGCTGGCGGTCGTGCGGCCGCTGCAGAGCTTGAGGATGGCGAGCGCTTCGTCGATCCCGCAGAGCACCGCGTCGCTGCGTTGGAAGACCTGCATCCGAACGACCGCGTGATGGCCGTCGCGCTCGAGGATCTCGCGCGCCCGGTTGAAGTACGTATCGGAATAGTACCCCGAGCGCATCTTCTCGACGGGTAAGTTGAAGATGGAGGGATCGAGACGAGGCTTCATGCGGTCCGTTTCGCCGCGGCGGGCACCTCGTCCGGTCGAGGAGAAGGCTGCGACGTGCCGTCGAATGCCGAGATCGCACGCCGCTTGATCGAGATCCGCACGCTCATGGAGATGGCGGGCGAGTCGTTCTACAAATATATGGCGTACGAGAAGGCGGCGGCGAGCGGTCGAGAACGCGCCGCCGCTCGCCGAACTCGTCGCGAACGGCGAGCACCTGAGCGTTGCCGGGGATCGGCAAGTCGATCGGCGCCGTCATCGAGCAGCTCGTGAGGACCGGAACCGCGGAACCGCTCGAGGTGCTGCACCGGCGCTATCCGCCGACGATCCTAGAAGTGCTCGGCGTCGCGGGCATCGGCACGAAGAGCGCGGCGATGCTCTTCGAACAGTTCGGCATCGCGTCGCTCGACGATCTCGAGCGCACGCTGCGCGACGGGACGCTCGAGGGCGTGCCGCGCCTCGGCCCCAAGACGCTCGAGAACTGGCGTCGCGGCATGCTCGCATACAAAGGGCACCTGGTGCGCACGCCGCTTGCGCGGGCTCGAACGATCGCGCGCGAGGTCATGACGTTCTTGGCGCAAGGGCCGCCGCTTCATCGCTTGACTCCGGCCGGGAGCCTGCGCCGGCAGGAGGTGACGGTCGGCGACGTCGATCTCGTCTGCACGTCGGACGATCCGGAGGCGGTCGTCGGCTATTTTACCTCCTGGAAGCGGGCGGAGGCCGTGCTCGCGGAAGGCCCGACGAAGGCCAGCATCTGGCTCGCCGGCGGATTGCAGATCGACCTGCGCGTGCTGCCCGATCATCTCTACGGCAACCTCTTGCAGCATTTCACAGGCTCGCGCGAGCACAACATCAAGCTCCGCGAGTACGCCGTGCGCAAAGGCTTGCGCGTCTCCGAGAACGGTATCGTCGATCTCGCAAGCGGCGCGGTCACGACCGCAGCGGAGGAGGCGGGTGTCTACGATCGTCTCGGCATGGATTTCATTCCGCCGGAGTTGCGAAGCGGTCTGGACGAGATCGATCTCGCGCGCAGGCACGCGCTGCCTGCATTGGTCGAGATCGCGGATTTGCGCGGAGATTTCCACATGCACACGACTTGGAGCGACGGCCGCGACGAGCTCGAGGCGATGATCGAAGCGGCGGAGGCACGCGGCTACGAATATCATGCGATCAGCGACCACTCGCCGGGACGCGGCCACTTCGGTCTCGACGCCGGGCGCGTTGCGCGAGCAGCGCCGCGAGATCGAGAGGTCGCGCGAGAAGTATCGCGTCTTCACGCTGCACGCAAGCGAGGTCGACATTCTCCCGAGCGGATCGCTCGATTACGACAAGACGTCCTTGCCGAGCTTGATCTCGTGATCGCGAGCGTTCATTCAGCCTTCGATCTTTCGCGCGATGCGATGACCCGGCGGTTGATTCTCGCCTGCGAGAACTCGTACGTGACGATCATCGGCCATCCGACGGGGCGGCGCTTCGGCGAGTTCGACGGCTACGACTTCGACCACGACGCAGTCTTCGCCGCAGCGGCGCGGACCGGAACCGCGCTCGAAATCGACGGTCAGGCGCCTCGATTGGATCTTTGCGGGGCGCTCGCCCGGCGCGCCGCCTCGTTCGGCGCGATCTTCAGCCTCGACAGCGACGCGCACCGGATCGAGCGGCTCGACGGCGTCGAGCTGGCGCTGGGCCAAGCGCGCCGCGCCGGATTGACGAAGGAGCAGGTCCTCAATGCCAAGCCGCTCCCGGAGTTGCTCGAGTTCATCGCTCGCAAACGAAAGGTGCGCTCGGGAAAGCCATAGGGCGCCAGGCTCGGATTGGCAAAGCACCGCGGGGACGTGAACTGCGATGCGTGAGATACCGACGGATCGTCTCTGCCTCGTCGTCGGCGTTACCGGGCACCGGGACATAGCAAAGGAAGACGAGGCCCCGTTGCGCGTGACGTTCGGCAACGTCTTATCGGAGTTGGAAAGGACGTGCCCGCACACGCCGCTCCTGGTCCTCTCCGGATTGGCGGCCGGCGCCGATTCGTTGGCTGCGGAGGAAGCGATTGCGCGCGGCATTCCAGTGATTGCGTGCCTGCCGATGCCGGTCGAAGAGTACGAGCACGACTTTTCCCACGAAGACTTGGCGCGCTTTCGGTCGTTGCTCGCCGCCTGTGCGCGCGTCACGGTCACGTCGCACAAGCGCGAAAACGGCTATGTTGCGACGGGTCTCTTCATCGCGCAGTACAGCCATTTGCTCGTCGCGTTCTGGGACGGGGACCAATCGCGGGGCTCCGGCGGAACCGCCGACGTCGTGCACATGCGCATGACTCCGCACTTGCATTCCCCCGGCGGCGTCTCCGATATCCCGTACCTCCCCGATCTCGGGCCCGTGTATCATATCGTCACGCCGCGCGCGAGCGGCACGCGGCCGGCGGATGCGTACGCGTTGAAGCGGCTCTATCCTCGGCGCTTTCCACACGACGACACCGTCGAACAAGATTTCGACACGATCTTGGCTCGCATCGATCTCTACAACACCGACCTCTCTCGCACGGGGCCGAAACTCGGAGAGGCGGGCCTTCTCGCGCTGATGGAGCGAACCGACCGCACGGCCAACCGACTGCAGAAGCATACGAACTTCTTCCAAATGCTGCTCTTCGCGGTCGCCTTTGCTGCGGCGACTGTACAAATCATGACCGGGCTCCCGTCGATTCTCAAAGTCGTCGGCATCCTCGCTGCGTTCGCCGCATATGGATTGGCGCGCAAGAACGACTATGAAAACCGGTACCAAGATTACCGTGCGCTGGCCGAAGGGCTACGCGTTCAGAGCGCGTGGTACTGCGCGGGGTTACGGCATCAACTCGTCGACAAAGCCTACCTTCGCATGCAGGAAGGCGATTTGCAGTGGATCCGAATGGCGCTGCGCTGCTTCTACCTGATCTATTGCGAAGACCACGAACTATCCGGCGCCTCGCACGATCATCCCGTTTGTCAGGACTGGATCAGCTCGCAATGGTCGTACTATCGGACCAAGAGCCGCGCGCTCGTCGGCAGCAAGAGGACGTTGGACAGGATCGGGATGGCGGCGCTTGCGCTCGGCATCCTTTCGACCATCGTCTCCGCGGTCGTCATCGGCCGGAACTTGCCTTGCGCGCTTCTCGGGGCCGCGTCGAGGTATTGCGCGTCTCACGTGATGCCGCCGGAAACCTTGACGTACCTCTTGACCGTTCCGGTGGCGATGGCGGCCATACTTGGAGCGCTGTTCTCCCATTACACGGAGAGTCAGAACATCGAAGGGAATGCGCGCCGCTACGAACGGATGTTTCATATCTTCGATAACGCGCGGCAGCAGCTTCTCAATATCGAGCAAGGGCATCCCGGGAAACCGCGAGAGATCATCCTTGCGCTGGGACGCGAGGCGCTGATCGAACACGCGGATTGGCTGATCGCGCGGCGCGAGCGTCCGATGAAAGTGGTGATGGTGTAAGCGTGAGCCACCTCGACGCGCTGATCACCGATCCGGGACCGAAGAGACTCCTCTCCGTCGACGGCGGCGGCATTCGTGGCCTCATCGCCATCGAATTTCTCGCGCGCGCCGAAAACCTTTTGCGTCAAAGGTTCGGGCGGAGCGATCTCGTTCTAGCCGATTACTTCGACTACATCGGCGGCACGAGTACGGGCGCGATCATCGCGACGCTCATATCGTGCGGCTACGCCGTCGACGATATCCGCAGCTTCTACAATACGGGTGCCAAGACGATGTTCGAGCCGGCGAATGCCTTCCAGCGTGTCGCCCGCAGGTCGAAAGGCCTGTTTGCAACCGTCATGGGCATGCTCGGAATGCTCCGCTCGACGGCAATCTTCACGCAGATGGCTCTCGAGAAAGAAATCAAGGCCGTCCTCGGCGACGATACCACGCTCGGCACCGAGAAACTTCGCACGCTGTTGTTGATCGTCACCCGCAACGCGAGCACGGACTCGCCGTGGCCGCTTTCGAACAACCCGAAAGCCAAGTACAATCTTAAGAGCGGTGACGCCGCCAAGCCTTCGAATCTCGACATGCCGCTGTGGCAGCTCGTCCGAGCAAGCACGGCGGCGCCGGTATTTTTTCCGGCGGAAGAGATCCACGTGCCCGGCGTCAAGAAGCCGTTCATGTTCGTCGACGGCGGGATTACCGTCTACAACAATCCGGCTTTTCAACTCTTCCTGATGGCGACGCTTCCCACCTACAACTTGAGATGGGCCACCGGCGAGCGGAACATGTTGCTCGTTTCCATCGGAACCGGATTATGCGAAAGCGCGAATCTCAATCTCATGCCCAACGAGATGAACGTCTTGTACAACGTGCAGTCGCTGCCGGCGGCGCTCATGCGTGCGGCCACCGTCGAGCAGGATCTGCTCTGTCGGGTTTTCGGCAAACTCCGGCCCGGCTGCAGCCTTCCCGAACTCGATTCGGAGATCGGCAATCTCGTCGGGAACGACGCTCCGCTTTCGGAGAAGCTCTTCACCTACGCGCGCTATAACGTGGAACTCTCCGAGGCCGGTCTTTCGACTCTCGACCTCGACGAAAAGATCGACCCGAAAGCCGTGCAGCCGCTCGACGGAACGGGGCATCTGCGGGAACTGCAGTTGGTCGGGAAAGCGGCGGCGCAGCGCTGCATTTCGATCGAGGACTTCGAGGGCTTTCTCGATCCCGTGTGGCTGCATCCGAGCAGGGAAGCGCCTCCTGCGAGCCAACAAACCGTCACGACATCGGAAGGAGTCTCTTCGGTATGAGGGAGAGGACGTTCGCTCTTATCGCATCGTGCGGGTTCGCTCTCGCGCTGCTCGCAAGCGGCGCCTGCGCGCTGGTGACGGCGGATGCTCAAGTCATGACGGCGCCGTCGCCGACGCCGATCTCGGCGAGTGATTGCAGCACGGCGCAGCTCTCCGATGTCATGGCCACCTACGTGACGACGCCCACGCCGCGAGTGACGCCCGCTCCCATTCCTGCGGGTGCCCGGAGCTATCTCGCCTACCTCTTACGCCAGCGACTCAGAGAGTGCTGGGCGCTGCTCGGCGGGCGCCGGCAGGTGATGCGCGCCCCCTTGGTTGCAACGGCGTGTCTGCCGTCTGCCAATGAGAACGACGTGCGCATCCTCTGGACGCATCTCCAGTTTTGCGTGTTGCTGGTTCATCCGCCGTCCGTCCCGCGACCGCCGGTCGTCGGTTGGCAGCTCCCGCCGCGGTCCGGCCCGGGGAATCGGCCCGTCATCTTTGTGTTCGGCACCGGCGGCGATCCGGCGATGGTGGGCAAGCTCATCTCCACCCTCGTCGTGTACTTGAACGACGGCAGGGACGAAACGGGATATTATTTTGCGGGCGATGCGGTCTTGATCCCGGAGCCGGGCTGGACGCCGGACATGTACGCGACGCAATGCGAGAGTTCTCCTCAAGTCGAAGGCGCAATCAACCTTCAGATTACTGCGGCTGGGAGCGGCGCTGCCGACGAGTTCATCCGCCGTCGCAACTGGACGGCAATCGAAGCGGTTGCCCTGTACGCGCAGTGCACGCACGGCACGCCGTCCTCACCGGGCGTTCCGTCCTACGTCTGGATCTCGGATATGGCGAAGGAAGAGAATCATCATATCACGCTGACGCCGTTGACGCCGCTTGCCATGCTCTTGACGTTGGGAGCGGCCTATCTCGAGTTCGCTCCATCACGGACGAACGCGACCGCCACGACGCGAGTATTCAATAATCCGGCCAAGCCCTCGCCCCCGCCGAGCGGCAGGGTGACGCAGATGGTCACCACCAACCAAACGGCGGTTAATGCCAGCGGGCTCGGCAGCGTCGCGGGATCGTTTCTCGGAAGTTCGTTGACGTACACGAACAACGCCGCGCCGCTCACCCAGGGACCTGCCGTAGATCAGCAGACGTGGGACGCCTTGCAGTCGGTTGCGATCGATCTCGTGAAGGACATGAACTGCTGGCAGCCCCAGTCTCTTCCGATCGGAACCAATGCGCAGGATGTGATCGGAAGGGCCCGCGTCCTGCCCGCCTACAATCCGCCGACGGGGCTGGGCGAGCACCGCGTGGGCACGCCGTCCGCGCCGTTCTGCACCGAGCCGAACGCGCACGAATCGATCCAGGACCTGCTTCAAGCTACTCCGCCTCCCCATTAGAGGTGCCGATGCGCAAGAACGTCGTGAGCCTGATCACCGTCATCGCCCTCATGCTCGCCGCCGGATCGCCGGGAACGCGTGCCTCCGCCGCGACGCCGCAAGGGGCACAGCGGACGTGGCACTGTTTGACGACGCCGGCGAACGGCGGAACGTTCGAAGAGCAGGACACGTGGGAGTACAGCGGCCGGTGGGTGCACGGCACGGCGAGACCGGTAAACGGCGCAAACAGCCCAAACTACGACTACTACCTTGGCCAGGTCGGTTCGGAGAGAATCTACATCGAAATTGATCCTCGCAGTGGGGTATTCTTCGTTGGCGTCAGCCATGACCGCTCGCTGAACGGCTCCCACTGGAACATCGTCTTTCCGTCCGAACAAGGCAGCTATACGTTTACGTTGTCGCGCAACCAATTTAGAATAAAATACGCTGATTTGACGCAGTCGTGCGACGAAACCACTCCGACGGTTGCGGCGCCGCCCACGCCGACATTGCGATGCACGACGTATGGAAGCGACGGTAGTCCGATCGGTGCGGATGAGTATCTCAGCATCACGCGGATGCCGGGCTATTGGTGGCAGGGCGTGGCGCTCGACCAGCCCGCTGGCGGGCGCGTCATCTATGAATACAACATTTTCATCATCGGAAGCGAACGCGTGTCGGTCGAGGTCAACGAGGTGACGGGCGCGTATGCCATTGCGACCAGCCACTCGCCGACGCTGAACGACTCGGTCTGGACGGTCGTCTACCCGGGGGTCGAAAACGGGTTTACGTTCAAGAACGTTTCACCCGCACTGGGCGTTCTGCCGCAAGCGTTCACGCTGGTCTTCGCGGATGGATATCAGCAGTGTGCGCCGCTGGCAGGCGGGCCCTAAGGCAGGCGATTCCCTCGCGGCGGCGCATCCTTGCCGCATGGCTACGACCAGAGATTTGAATGCGACGGTCGTCTACGCCGCCGGCGGATTTCGCCGGTACGACGAAGCGAAAGTCGGGCTGCTCACGCACGGACTGCAATATGGGACCGGCTGCTTCGAGGGGATTCGCGGCTATTGGTCGCCCGAGGAGCGCGAGCTGTACCTCGTGCAGTTGCGCGATCACTACGAACGGCTCGCCGCTTCCGCCAAGATCCTGCTGATGGCCTTACCCCATTCGACGGAAGAGCTGATCGAGATCACCGTCGATCTTTGCTCGCGTAACCGATTCGAATGCGACGTTTACGTACGCCCGTGTATCTTCAAAGCCGCCGAGGACGTCGGGGTGCGTCTGCACGACGTGCCGTCCGCGTTCGCGATCGTGCCGATCCCGTTCGTGACCTATCTCGACAAGTCGAACGGCGTCCACGCCTGCGTCAGTTCGTGGCGCCGCGCCGACGACAGCATGGTCCCGCCGCGCGCAAAGATCACCGGGCTCTACGTCAACTCGGCTCTCGCGAAGAGTGAAGCGATCGCGAACGGCTACGACGAAGGGATCCTCCTCTCGCACGACGGCCACGTCTCCGAAGGCTCCGCCGAGAACATCTTCCTTGCGCGCCGTGGGATCTTGTACACGCCCGACCCTTCCCAGAACGTGCTCGAAGGTTGCACGCGGCGCGCGGTCATCGAGATCGCGCACGATTTCGGAATCGACGTCGTCGAGCGCGCCATCGATCGCGGCGAACTCTACGCGGCCGACGAGGTGTTCTTCACGGGCACCGCGGCGGGCATCGCCGCCGTGACCTCGATCGATCGCCGAGTCGTCGGCGACGGCAACATCGGCCCGATCACGCAGCGCATCGGTGAACTCTACGATCGCATCGTCATCGGCCGCGAGCCGCGCTATGCGTCGTGGTTGACGCGCGCCTACGCAGCGCACGCCGTTCGCTAGTTCCCACATACGGGATGGGGCGTAAGGCTACAGGCCGCCGGTGCCCTCGGTGGCGGCGTTGTCCCAGTAGCGCACGTCGGGAGCGTTCGGAATGCGCGCGTTTCCGATGTCGAAGGCCGTGAGACCACGGGCGATGCGCCAGGTGGCGAAGCGCATCTCGCCGCGGTAGACGAGACGCGAAAGGCTATGGATGAACGCACGCCCCATGCCTTGGGACGGAAGGCCGGTCGTCATCACTGCGATGACGTAGGGCGCGCCGTCCGCGTAGACGATCCCGACGTCGTTAAGCGTGTCGAAGAGGCTGCCGGTCTTGTGCGCGATCGCGACGTCGTCGGGCAGCGGCTGCGGCAGCAGCGTGTTGAACTGATCGTCTTCGAGGATATCGATCATCTCGTTCGACGACCACTCGTCGACGAGCCGGCGCTGCGCCATCATCGCCAATAGCCGCACCATGTCCGCGGGGGAGCTGCGCAGCTCCGTGCGAACGGCCCACCCTTGCGTCCGGATGTAGTTCGTGAGCTGGGTGTGATGCAAGCCGAGCCGATACATCTCCCGATTGATGTTTTGCCGTCCGACGAGGCGGATCAGCATGTTTGCAGCGGTGTTGTCGCTGACGTCGATCATTCGCGAGAGCAAATCCGAAACGGAGTACATCGAGCCGATCGGCGCGTCGCAGAGGTCGCCGGACCCGTCGTCTCTATCGCTTGCATGCAACCCGACGCGGAAGTCGAGCGCGAAATCGCCGCGTTCGAGGCGCCTGAAAACCTCGACCATGACCGCAATCTTGATCGTGGATGCGGCGGGCATCGACGCATCGGCATTATATCCCGCCGCCAAGCCGCTCGACAGATCGAGCACTTCGAAGGCACTCTCCGCGGGGAAGTGCGCGGCGATCGTACGGACCTCGCGGCGCAACTGCTGCAGCGGCGTGGGCGCGGCGACGGCAGCGCACGGTAGCGCGGCGATAAACGCGATCGCCGCGACGGCAAATGCACAAGCGCGTCCGCGCTGATGGCCCGTCACGTTCCGACGATTGTAGCACGCGGCCCCTCGTGGCGCCAGAGTCAAGCGCTCCACGCGGCCTGCTTAGTAGGGCACGCCGTCGGAGGCAGGTGCGCGGACCTTGCCCGTGACGCCCGCAAGCACCACGAGCGCGGCGACGTACGGAAGCGCCGAAAGCAAATCGGCCGGCAGCCATGCGAAGCGGCCCTCGAGCGCGTATTGCAGCGCTTCGAAGAGGCCGAAGACGATTGCGGCACCCGTCGCTCCCAGCGGCGTCCAACGTCCGAAGATGACGGCGGCGAGCGCGATGAAGCCGCGTCCGGCGGTCATGCCGTCTGAGTAAAGATTGAGTTCACCGATGGAGAGGAAGGCTCCGCCGAGCCCGGCGAGCGCGCCGCTCGCGATCACCGCGAGCATGCGGAAGCGCAACGGATCGAGACCCGCAGATTTTACCGCGAGCGGATTCTCACCCGTCGCGCGCACGCGCAGCCCCCAGGGCGTGCGGTAGAGCACCCAATGCAGCGCGAACGCGAGGACGAACGCGACGCCGATCAGCGCCCATTCGCCGTTGTTGCCCAGGCTGTTGACCTCGCTGCTTGCACCCGGCTGATCGAAGAGCAGCACGAGTCCGTACGCGGCGCCGCCGGAGCAGATGAGGTTGATCCCCATGCCGGCAACTATTTGGTCGACTTTGAACTTCGTGGCTGCCAGCGCCAGCACGTACCCGACGATCCCTCCGACGGCGACTCCCGCGATCAAGCCGACGATGCCGCTATGCGTGGCATACGATGCGGCAACGGCGCCGAAGGCGCCCGCGGCCATCATGCCCTCGAGACCGATGTTGATCACGCCGGAGCGCTCGGAGATCACACCGCCGAGCGCCGCGTAGATGATCGGCGCCGATTTCACGAGCGTCAGGAGCAGAAGCGTCAGGATCAAGCCGGTCATGCAATCGGCGCTCCCTCGATGCGCTCGCTGCGCTGCGCGACGTATCGCCGCGCGGCGAGCACGAGAATGATGAGGCCCTCGATCACGTGGATTGCGTCCTTCGGTACCTGCGCACTGGCCTGCATCGCAAGTCCACCCGCTTCGAGAATGCCGAAGCCGAACGAAGCGATGCAGACCTTGAGCGGGTCGAGATCACCCACGAGCGCGACCGCGATCGCGATGAATCCGTAGCCCGGTGACAACTGTGTGTTGAAGCGGTGCAGCTCGCCGGTCACGATGGTCGCGCCCCCGACCCCGGCGATCGCGCCGGACGCCGCGAGCGCCATCCATGTCAAACGCGGCAGGTTGACGCCGTTACGGCGCGCCGCCTCGGGCGCTTCACCGGCCGCACGCAGATCGTAACCGACGACCGTGCGCGTGAAGACGAATTGCAGCACGACGGCGATTGCTGCCGCGACCAAGAGGCCGATGGAGAGGCGCGTGTGCGGAATGAGCGTCGGCAGCCAATAATTGATCGGCAGCCATGCCGTCTCGGCGCCGGTTGCCTCCGGGCCTTTGAGCGGGCCGCTCACCAAGTAGAGCGTGACGTACTGCGCGACGAAGTTGAGCATCAGCGTCGAGATGATCTCGTTCGCTTGGAGTTTTGCTTTCATCCATCCGGCGATCGCCCCCCAGAGTCCGCCGCCGACCGCGCCGAGCACGAGCATGAGCAGGATCGCCGGAAACGGCGGCATCGTGATCGCGGCGCCGATGGCGCCCGCGAACATGCCGCCGACGAGCAGTTGTCCCTCGGCACCGATGTTGAAGAGGCCCGCGCGAAAAGCGAGCGCGACGCCGAGCGAGGGGAAGAGCAGCGCGGTGGTGGCGACGAGCGTCTCACCGATCTGGCTTCTCCCGCCGAGCGAGCCGAGGATCAGCGCGGTGAAGCCGTCGATCGGATTCGTTCCGGCGATGACCATCGCGAGAGACATCAGTGCGACGATCAATACGATCGCGCCGAGCGGCCCCGAAATGAACGAAGCGGAGCGTTTCATCTATTGCGAACCTGCCATCAAGCGTCCGATCGTGGCGCGATCGACGTTTGCACGGTCGAAGGCGCCGGCGATCTTCCCGCGGTACATCACGAGGATGCGATCGGCGAGCGCGAGGATCTCGTCGAATTCGAACGAGATCAAGAGAATCGCAGCGCCGCCGTTGCGCGCTTCGACGAGTCGGGATTGCACGAGGGCGGTGGCGCCGACGTCGATACCGCGCGTGGGATTGTACGCGAGCACGAAGCGGGGCTGGTCGATCAACGCTCTTCCGACGACGAGTTTTTGTTGGTTGCCGCCGGAGAGCGTGCGCGCCTTCACGTCGATGGAGGCGGCGCGTACGTCGAATCGTTCGACGATCGCGCGCGCGTCGGCGGCAGCGCGGGTGTAGTCGAGCAACGGGCCACGCGTGATCCCGGGGCGGTGCTGCCGGCCCAGCACGGCATTCTCGGTAATCGTAAAGTTCAGGACGAGGCCTTCCGTGTGACGATCCTGCGGGATGACCCCGGCGCTGCGAGCGCCTGCGAACGTCACGGTGCCGCGATACGGAATCACGCCGGCGATCGCGTCGGTGAGCGCGGTCTGACCGTTGCCTTCGACCCCGGCGATGCCGACGATCTCGCCGCCGTTCACGTCGAGCGTGATGCTGCTGACACCGCCCTCCGCACCTCCCGCGCGAAGGCCGCTCACGTGCAGGCACGGCTGCGGCGAGGTCTGCGCGCGCGCGGCAATCGTCGGCAACTCTCCCCCGACCATCGCGCGGGCGATCTCGTCGATGGTCGTCTCTTTGGTCGGCATCGAGGCGACGATCTTGCCGTGCCGCATCACGGTGACGCGTGCGCTGTGGGAGACGACCTCTTGCAGTTTGTGCGTGACGATCAGGACTGCCGTTCCGCGTTGAGCGAGCGAGACGACGGTTGCGAAAAAAGCGTCGATCTCGGCAGGTGCCAGCGCGGCGGTCGGCTCGTCGAGCAGGAGCACCGCGGGCTCTCTTTCCAGTTCGCGCAGCAGTTCGACGCGTTGCTGGATGCCGATGGGCAGTTCGTCGACGAATGCCTCGGGCTCGATCGAGAGATTGTTCGCCGATGCGAGTTCTCGCACGCGCTTGCGCGCCGCGCCGACGTCGATGCGCCAGCCGTCGCGCGGCTCGCGCCCGAGGAGAACGTTCTGCCAGACGCGCAGCCGCCCGACGAGTTCGAAATGCTGGTGGACCAAGCCGACGCTGCCCGTTGCGCGGATCGTTCCCGCATCCGGGCGCAACTCGCCGAAAGCGATTGCCGCGAGCGTCGACTTGCCCGCACCGTTCTCACCGACCAGCGCGTGAATCTCGCCGGGATACAGCTCGAGATCGACGCCGTCGACCGCGACGACGCCGGGAAACGTCTTGCGAATGCCTCGCAGCTCGAGCGCGGGCGTCACGGCAGCGGCACCGGTTTGAAGGTCGCTTCGCCGGGACGCGTGGAGGGAGGCACGATCCGTCCGTCTTCGATCGCGCGCTCGATCTCGGCCAGGCGCGCCAGTCGTGCCGGCCCGATCTGATTGCGGGTGTAGCGAAAATCCGTCAAGCCGATCGCGTGCTGTTTGAGGCCGAGCACGATATGCCCGGTCAGCGGATGCCCGTCCTTGAGGGCTTTCGCGATGTCGAAGACGGCGACGTTGACCTTCTTGACCATCGAGGTAAGGATCTTTCCGGGCAAGAGTCCGTCTTGATCGGAATCGACGCCGATGACATATGCGCCGCTCCGCGTCCGGACGGCGTCGATGGAGCCGAGCGTCGCTTTCCCCGCGGCGGCGTAGACGATGTCCGCGCCGCCGTCGAAGAGCAGTTGCGTCAATTCCTTTCCTGCGGCGACGTCGTCGAAGCTGCCGACGTATTTCACGTCGACCTTCGTGCTCGGATCGACCTCATGGGCGCCCGCGACGAATCCAGCCTCGAATTTTTCGAGCAGCGGAATATCTTGGCCGCCGAGAAAGGCGATGTGATGCGTGCGGCTCATCATGGCGGCGAGCGCCCCCGCGAGAAACGAGCCGTCCTCTTCCTTGAAGGTCACCGAAACGACGTTGGGATCGGGAACGACGGCATCGATGATCGCGTAGTGCTGCGTGGGATTTGCTTGTGCCACCTCGTCGAGATCGCGGCTCATGAGAAAACCGATCGCGTAGATCATATCGAAGTGCAGATTGGAGAGCGCGCTCAAGTTCGGCTGATAGTCGGCAGCCGAGCGCGACTGAAGCACCTGGATGTACGCGTCGAGTCCCGCTTGAGATTGAAGAAGCCCGCGGTACGCGGAATCGTTGAAGGAGCGATCGCCCAAGCCGCCCACGTCGGTGACCATCCCGAGCTTCAATTGCCCCGGGAGCGGTCCCCGGTGGTGCAGCGCACAGCCTGCGAGGACGAGCATTCCCGCGAGCACTGCAATGGCCGCCCGCCGGTTCATCTGCGCGAAGTACGTCCGCAGCCCCCCCGATGCCTTCGTAGGGGAATCTCGGGGGAGCGGGTAAGCGCGGCGCATGGTGCGCGATCTTCGAAGGGGGCCGCCGCGTCGTTGGAACGAGTCGCTTGGGCAGATTCGCTGGCTGCCTAGGCTCATCGACAAGACGCGCGCGGCGCTGTCCGGGCGCCTCGGCGATTACCTCTTCGGACAGAGTCCGGTGGATCGCGAGCTGCTGCGAGCGCTCGGAGTTCGGCACCGAGAGTTCGCTCAAATCGTCCGCGATGCGCCCGATGATGCCGACGTCCTTGCCGCCCTCCAGGCACGCTCCCCCGAAGGCATACGCGCGGCACGAGCGTGGAGCGAAAGCCTGCCGCGCCGGCGCGGGCTCTTTCTCTTCGTGATCGATCTCGACGACGGGTATCTCCCCGGAGGCTGGCGGATGCTGAGCGCTCCGATTCACTTGGGCTCGAAGCTCTTCGTGCGCGCGGTCAAGCGCATCTGGCCGTCGCGCGCCGTCGAAGGCCTGCATGCGCAAGGCGAGGACGGCGCATGAGGCGCGTCGACATCGTCGGCGTCCCCATGGATCTCGGCGCGAGCCGGCGCGGCGTCGACATGGGACCGTCCGCGGTGAGGTACGCGCGCCTCCACGAGCGGCTACGGGCGCTGGGCATTCAAGAGGTCGTCGATCACGGCAACCTCTACGTTCCGATTCGCGAAGCCGCCGAGAGCGCCGATCACCAGGCCCGTTACTACGACGTCATCGAGGAGGTTTGCGGGCGTTTGAGCGGCGTGGTCGAACGGATCGTGCGTGACGGCAGCATGCCGATCGTGCTCGGTGGCGATCACTCGATCGCCATGGGCACGCTTTCGGGATTGCGGCGCGCGTACGGTCACGCCGCCGGGTTGATTTGGGTGGATGCGCACGCAGACATCAACAGTCCGGACAGTTCGCGTACCGGAAACGTGCACGGCATGCCGCTGTGGTTCGCGCTCGAGCGGGGCGATGCGGTCGCCGAGCACACGGTCCAAATCGGGCTGCGAGACGTCGATACGGCGGAGAAGCGAATTCTGCGCGAGCGCGGCGTTCGCGCCTTTTCGATGACCGACGTCGATAAAATCGGGATGGCGAACGTCGTCGAGGAAGCGATCCGCGTCGCGGGCGCGGATCGGCGTCCGATGCACGTCTCATTCGATCTCGACGGGATCGATCCGAGCGAAGCGCCCGGAACCGGAACGCCGGTCAAGGGAGGTCTGAGCTATCGAGAAGCCCATCTTGCGATGGAGATGCTTGCGGAATCGGGACACTTGGGATCGATCGAAATGGTCGAGATCAACCCGATCCTCGATCGCTCCAATCAAACCGCATTGCTGACGGTCGGGCTCATCTGCTCCGGCTTGGGAAAGTCTATCTTATGAAACCAACGGATGTCACGCTCTACCAAGCCGAATGGTGCCCGTACTGCGCGCGCGTGCGCATGGCGATGACGGACATGCTGCTCGATTACAAGATCGTCAACGTGCCGCGCGAGCACTCCGAGCGCACGCTGCTCGCCGAGCTTTTCGGCAAGACCGGAATCCCGTCGATGATCGACGGCGACCTCAAGATCGCCGACGACGACGATGCGATCGTCGCGTACGTCGGAAAGCGATACGGCCGATGAACGAGCCGGTTTCCGGTGCCGAGCGCAATTGGGCGATGTTCTCGCATCTCGCGGGGTTGCTCGTCATGACGCACCTGCCGTTCGCAAACGTGATCGGGCCGCTGGTCTGCTACCTCCAGGCCCGAAGCCAGTCGTCGAGGTTCGTGATCGAGCATGCCAGAGCGTCGCTGAACTTCCAAATTACGTTCTCCATCGCGATCGTCGTCGGGTTCATCGTCGGGTTTACCGTCGTCGGCGCGAGTCTCACCGCGACGCTCGTTTCTTCCGGAAGTAACAATTCGGGGCCGCCGCTCGCCGTGATCTGCGAACTCTTCGGCTTCGTCGCCCTGCTGCTCTTCGCCGTGCTCGGGGACGTCGTCAGTTGCGTCCTCGGGGCGATCGCGGCGTCGAGCGGCCATTCGTTTCGCTACCCGCTCGCAATTCCGTTCGTCAGAGACGAGACGCAGGTTTAGGCTCCCGGCAAAGGCGAAAAATCGAGCAGTGGAGCGCTAGCTCCCGGGGAGGTCGCAATGTTCCGGATCGCGCGGGTCACGGTCGCGATGCTGTTTGGTGGCATCCTTGCAGCCTGCAACAGCGCCGGTAGCGCGCCGAATCCCCCGATGAGCGGCCCGGTCCTCTCGTCTACTTTCACTTCCGGGATTACGGCAAACGCGGGCTTGTACGACGACGTGAGCGGGCCCGACGGACGCGTCTGGTTCACGGGGTTCTCAGGAGACAACCTCGCGGCGGTCACGACCGGCGGCACGGTTACCGAGTATCCGACCGGAGCGCTCACGCAACCCAACGGCATCGCCGTCGGCCCCGACGGGAACCTCTGGACGGGCGGCTACGGCCCGAGCATCGAGAAGGTCACGCCGAGCGGGAGCGTGACGACCTATCCCATCGCCGGCGCTCACGTCGGAGACATCGTCTCCGGCCCGGGCGGCCTGCTCTGGTTCACGGACTACGGAAACGAAAAGGTGGGGACGATCTCGACGTCGGGGGTCGTCAACGAGTATTCCCTACCGGTGGGTGGGGACCCGAGCGGCATCGCCGTCGGCGCCGACGGGAACCTCTGGGTAACAGATTTCGCCGACAACACAATCGACAAGATCTCGCCGTCAGGCTCGGTCCTTGCGTCGTATCCCAGCTCCGTCTCGACGGGTGAGTCTCTGGAGTACATCGTCGCAGCACCCGATGGGAACCTCTACTTCACCGTCTCCGAGGACAGCTCGTCGCACGACGCGATCGGCCGCATCACGACCGCCGGAACGATCACGAAGGTCGGATCGATCGCGCCGCACAGCTACCCCAACCGAATCACGGTCGGGAAAGACGGCAACCTCTACTTCACCGAGTACTCCACCGCGAAACTCGGCAAGGTCACCATTGCAACGCAGAGCGTCTCGCAAACATCCCCGGGCCTAGGCGCTCACGGCGACTCCGCGATCACCAATGGCCCAGACGGACGCTTGTGGATCGGCGGTACGCAAACGATCTGGGCGCTGACGTACTAGCGCAAGGGGATTTCAGCGCCCCAGGAGTCCCAACCCGGCGTGCGGGAACGCGCGAACAGTTCGATGCGCGGGCGCTTCCCGCACAGCGCTTCGATCAAACGCCGAAAGATGGGCGGCTTCTCGCTGTGAGCGGCGCGCGGATGTAGAATCACCTGCGGCTGTGCCAGGTCGCGTATCGGAAACGGGCGCCCGATCGGCTTTGTGGTGGCGGCGAGAAGCAGCTCGCTCGTCGGCTTGGTAAACGTCGGCGGCACGCCTTGGCCGCCGATGATCTTTCCGTGCCGATTGGTTTTGACCCAGAGATAGGCGACGCCGCGATAGTGCAGTCCCCACCGTGAAATCAGTTCGATCGCAAAGTCGAGTCGCGGGCAGGTGGCCCAAAGAAAGACCGCGGCACTCTTGTTCAGGAGCCGCCGGATGTCGATCGCGGCAAGCTCGTCGAGATCCATGAGCGGATAGTGCTTCGCCGCCGCGGCATCCTTGATTGGGCTGCCGTAGTAGTACCACGGCGGATCGACGTACGCGATGTCGTAGGTCTTGCGCGGGAGCGGCGGCAAATGGGCGTGCGGCTTCGCGGCGGATCGCTTGGCGAGGCGCGCGAGATGCGCGGCGTTCTTCGGCGAGCGTTTCACCGGAGACTCGGCCAGTGCGAGGCGACGAGCACCGCGACGCCCGCACCGGAGAGCGTTGCGAACAGGTTCACGAGATCGTTGTCGACCCATTGCAGGCCCCGGAACATCGTCGTCGGCGTGCCGCAGGAATGTGGATTGACCTCGCACGCCCGCGCGCACGTCGGGCACCATCGCAAGGCCTGCGCGCTCGCGCCGAGGATCGAATCGAAGAATGCGCCGACGACGCCGCCGATTGCGACCGGCCAGAACGGCGCGATGCGCACGTCGTAGGCGACGAGCGCGATGAACGCCGCGCCGACAGCTTGCGCGACCGTTCCGGGCAGCGAGACGCCGCCGGAGAGCCCGCTTTGCACCGGGCGGAACGTGAGAATCGAACGCAGCTCCACGCGCGCGAGCGTGCCGATCTCCGTTCCCCACGTGTCGGCGGTCGCGGCGGCGAACGCACCCGCGAAGGCGAGCGCCAAGGGCGCATCGCTCGTGCGACTCAACGCGATGCACAGCGCCGCGACGCCGCCGTTTGCGAGCACTTGCCAGGCGTCGCGCGGGCCGTGCTTCCCGAAATCCACAAGGCCGCGTTTGCGCGCGCGCCGAGGCGCGAAAGCAGCGAAGACGAGATGAAGAACGCGAAGCAGCACGGCGGCCGCGGGCCAGCCGGCGACGCCGAAGACGACCGTGCCGATCGCGAACGCGGCGAACGCTCCGCTCGGAGTGAGCGCCCGCAGCACGTACGCGAGCGAGGCAATGGCCAGCGAGGCGATTGCCGCGATCTCGACCTGAATCATGCGAGCGTCGCGAAGTGCGATTCGAGCGCGGCGAGCAGACCCTCCGTCGTAAACTCTTCGGCGACGACGTCGACCGGCAGGCCGACTGGCGCGACCGCGTCGGCGGTGATCGGGCCGATGCAGGCGACGAGCTTCCCGCGCGCGGCTTCGATCGCCGCCGCGTTGCCGCCGAGCAGCGCCGCGAAGCCGCGAACCGTGCTCGCGCTGGTGAACGTCAGCACGTCGGCGCGCGCGACCTTCTGCGCGAACTCCGGGTCGACCGCGAAGAGCGTCTTGTAGGCGGCGACCGCCGTCGGCACGCGACCGGCCCGTTCGAGCAGCGAGCGCAGGACGTCGCGTGCCTCTTGCGCGCGATAGATCAGCACGCGATCGCCGTCTCGCGTGCGCTCGATCACGTCGCGCGCAGCGTCCTCGCTTGTGAATCGACCGGAGACGAGATCGGCGCGGACGCCGTAGCTCTCGAGGCAACGCGCCGTCTTCGGGCCGATCGCCGCGATCCGCGTGCGCCCGATGCGGCGCGCGTCGCTGCCGAGTGCACGCAGATTCTCGAAAAACGCGTCGACGCCGTTCTGCGAGGTAAAGACGATCCACGCATACTGCTGCGAGCTCGTCGACGGCGCATCGTGCCGGCGCGGGATCGTCGGGCGGGCGATCGCGATCGTCGGCGCGAGGATCGGCTCGACCCCGTGGGCGAGAAGCGTGCGCGCGAAGCGTGCCCCTTGCCGTCGCGGTGCGCGTGACGAGCACGCGTTTGCCGAAGAGCGCGTCCGCGATCGAACCAGCGGAGCTCTTCGCGCAAGCGCGACGACGTTTCCGACGATCGCGACGGCGGGCGCCCCGATGCCCGCGCGTTCGGCGTCGGCGGCGATCGTCGCGAGCGTCCGATCACGGTGCGTTGGGTGGGGCGCGTGCCGTCCTGGATCGACGGCGACGGGCGTCTTCGGATCGAGGCCGTGTGCGAGCAGCGCGCGCGCGATCGACTCCAGATTGCTCCACGCCCATCAAGAAGACGAGCGTCGATGCGGATCGGCGAGCTCGCGCCCAATCGAGCGTCGACTGCCGGCTTGGCGGGATCTTCGTGTCCGGTCGCGACCGTGAACGACGGAGGCGTGCTCGCGATGCGTCACCGGGATGCCGGCGTACGCGGGTGCGGCGATCGCCGACGTGATGCCCGGAACGACTTCGAACGGAACGCCGGCCGCGTGCAGCGCTTGCGCCTCCTCGCCGCCGCGTCCGAAGACGAACGGATCGCCGCCCTTGAGGCGCACGACGCGTTGCCCTTCGCGGGCCTTGGCGATCATCAGCGCTTCGATCTCGCCCTGCGGCATCGCGTGATCGCCGCCGCGCTTGCCGACGAAGATGCGCTCGCACGATCCGCGGCGCGAAGGCGACGACGGCGTCGCTTGCGAGCGCGTCGTAGAAGAGCACGTCGGCATCGCGCAGCACCTCGGCGCCCCGTAACGTCAGCAGGCCCGGATCGCCCGGGCCTGCGCCGACCGAGCGCGACGCTGCCGATCACTGATAGCTCGGCGATGCGCTCGGCGAGGTTCGAGCTCGAAGAGCTCGTCGAGCACGCGCGCGTGCGAGAGCGCCTCGGCTTCGATCGCGCGTCGCCTTCTCGCGGATCTTCGAGATCGCCGAGTGCAGCAGCTTCGAGACGATCGTCATCGTCATGCCGGTGACGAGCATCCGTTCGCGCTCGGTCAGCTCCGGGCAGCGCGCGAAGCAGCCGTTCGAGCTCGGCCGCGCGGATCGCCTCGGCCTTTTGCGTCAGCGAGGCGATCACCGGCACGGCGACGCGCGAGTGATACCAGCGCACGAAGCGCTCGACGTAGCTCGCGATGATCTCTTCGACGTCCGGAATCGCTTCGCGCCGCAGCTCGAGACGTTCGTCGACCACGCGATCTGAGCCCGTCGATGTCGACGAGCGGTGACGTTCGGGATCGCAGCGACCTCCGGATCGACGTCGCGCGGCACGGCGATATCGATCACGATGAAGAGCGGGCGGTCGGGGCGGCGCGACATCGCGTTCGCCACGTCGCTCCTGCGTCAGAACGAAATGCGACGCGCCGGTCGAGGTGACAACGACGTCGGCGTCGCGCGAGCGCGTCGACGAGCGCCGGCATCTCGACCGCCTCGCCGAAGCCGACGTCGGTCGACGAGCGCCGCGCGTGCGCGAGCGTGCGATTCGCGACGATCGACGCGACGCGCGCCTTCGTCGCGCAGGCGCTTGCAGCGCGGTGCGCCCCATCTTGCCGGCGCCGACGACGACGACGACGTGCCGTGCCAGCGTGCCGAGGCGCGCTTTCGCCGCTTCGATCGCGGCGGTCGCGATCGAGACCGATTCCCCGCCGATTCGCGTCTGCGAGCGCGCCGTCTTGCCGGCCGCGAGCGCTTCGCGAAAGAGACGGTGCAACGTCGTGCCGAGCGAGTTCGCGCGCTGCGCCTGGACGTACGCGTCCTTGACTTGTCCGAGAATCTCGGCTTCGCCGATCAGCATCGAGTCGAGTCCGGTGCGAGACGCGGAAGAGATGCTCGACGGCTGGCACTGCCGAGCAGCGTGTAGAGGTACGACTCGATGTCGTACTCGATCGTGCCGTGGCGGAAGTTCGAGAGAAACGATTTGAGCTGCGCGACGCCGGCTTCGTAGTCGTCGAGTTCCGCGTAGATCTCGAAGCGGCCGCACGTCTGCAGCATGACCGCTTCGCGCACCGCCTCGTAGTCGCGCAGCGCGACCAGCGCCTCGGCCATGCGAGACGCCGGGAAGGCGTGGCGCTCGCGCACTTCGACCGGCGCGGTGTGGTGCGAGAGGCCGATGCAGGCGATCGGCATTACGGCGCCTGCTCCTCGTCCTCGAACGAGCCGACGGCCAGGCGATGGGTGAAGATCGACATCTCGCCGGCGAGATCGATGTTGCGCACGATGACCGGCGCGACGCGGACTGCAGATGGAGCAGCGTGGAGCGAAGTTCAGAATCGCGCGAATGCCGAGCGCGGCAAGACGATGCGCGCTCTCCTGCGCCGCCTCGGCCGGCACCGCGATGACGCCGATGTTGCAACCGCGTGGCGCGAAGCATGCGCGCGAGCTCGGCGATGTCGTGCGACGTCGATGCCTTGCCAGAGTTGTCCGACACGCTCGGCGACCGATCGAAGATGGCGGCAACCGAAATCGCGCCTCGCGAGCGGTGATGAACGTCGCGAAGGCGTGGCCCAGATAGCCGAAGCCGACGATCGCGATCCGCCAGTCATGCTCCAATCCTAAGACCCAGGCGAGTTGTTCGACAAGCGGATCGATCGCATAGCCCTGCCCGCGCCGTCCGAGGGGCCCGAGGGCGCAGAGGTCCTTGCGAATCTGGGTGCTGGCGATCGTGTGGCCGAGCAGCGCCGCCAGTCCGTGCGACGTGATCGTCGTTCGCGCCGGCGGCCTGTGCCTGCCGCAGGGCCCGATGGTACGCATAGAGCCGCGGGATCGAGACGCCGACGAGCGGTTGGGGGAGGGGCGCGATCATTTCGCGGCCGATCAACGATCTCGCGCCAGCGCGGCATCGGCTGCGGCGAGCGTGCGCTCGATCTCGCGCGTGGTATGCGCGGTCGAGACGAAGGCGGCTTCGAACTGCGAGGGCGCGAGAGAGACGCCGCGATCGAGCATGGCGTGAAAGTACTTCGCGTAGAGGGTCGCGTCGGACTTCATCGCGGTGGCCAGATCGACCACCGGCTCGGGCGAGAAGAAGAGCCAGAACATCGAGCCTGCATGCGAGGTGCGATGGGCAACCCCGTGCTTGGTCAAGAGTTCCCCGAGGCCGCTGGTCAAGAGCTGACGTCAAGCACCTCGAGCCTCTCGTAGAGCGTCGCGATCGTCGCGCACGATCTTGAGCGTCGCGATGCCGGCGGCCATCGCGAGCGGGTTTCCCGAAAGCGTCCCGGCCTGAAAGACCGGGCCGTCGGGACTCAAGTAGGCCATGATCTCCGCCCGTCCGCCGAAGGCGCCGACGGGGAGCCCGCCGCCGATGACTTTTCCGAGCATCGTGAGATCGGGGCGAACGCCTTCGCGCTCCTGCGCGCCGCCGCGGGCCACGCGAAAGCCGGTCATCACCTCATCGAAAATCAACAGCGCCCGATCGCGGTCGCACAGTCTCGCGCAAGCGCGGGAGAAACCCGACGTTCGGTAGCACGAGCCCCATGTTGCCGGCGTACGGTTCGACGATGATCGCCGCGATCTCGCCCGGGTGCGCGGCAAAAGTCGCATCGACCGCGTCGGCATCGTTGTACGCGACGACGATCGTATCGGCTGCGGTGCCGCGCGGGACGCCCGGCGAACTCGGCACGCCGAGCGTCAGCGCACTCGAACCGGCCGCAATGAGGAAGGCATCGGCGGCGCCGTGATAACATCCCGCGAACTTCACGATCTTTTCGCGATGCGTGTAGCCGCGCGCGAGCCGCACCGCGCTCATTGTTGCCTCGGTGCCGCTCGAGGTGAAGCGCACGCGCTCGATGCTCGGCACCATCGCGCAGATCAACTCTGCAAGCTCCGCTTTCGGCTTCCGTCGGCGCGCCGAACGAGCTGCCGCGAGCCGCCGCAGCGGAGACGGCCTTGACGACCGCCGGGTGCGCGTGACCGAGCAAGCAGCGGCCCCCACGAGAGCACGTAGTCGACGTACTCGTGGCCGTCGACGTCGCGGATGATCGCGCCGGCGCCGCTTTTCATGAAGATCGGCGATCCGCCCACAGCCTTGAAGGCGCGCACCGACGAATTCACGCCGCCCGCAATGACGTTGCGCGCGCGTGCGAAGTCGGCGATCGAGCGCTCGACGTTCATGTGGTGTGCGCGGCCCACTCCTTTGCGAAGTACGTGATGACGATGTCGGCGCCCGCTCGCACGAAGGCGATCAACACTTCGTCGATCACGCGCTCCTCGAGCCAACCGTTGGCAATCGCGGCCTTGAGCATCGCGTACTCGCCGCTGACGCTGTAGACGGCGATCGGAACGTCGAAGGCTTCGCGCGCTGCGCGCACGATGTCGAGGTAGGCGAGGCCGGGCTTGATCATGACGGCGTCCGCGCCTTCCTCGATATCGAGCGCAATCTCGCGTAGCGCCTCACGCGCGTTTGGCGGGTCCATTTGGTAGCCTCGCCGGTCGCCGAACCGGGGCGCCGACTCCGCCGCCTCGCGAAACGGGCCGTAAAACGCCGAAGAGTATTTCGCGCTGTACGCAAGGATTGCGACATCGCTGAAACCGTGCGCGTCCAGCGCGCTGCGAATCGCCTCGACGCGGCCGTCCATCATATCCGACGGTGCGATGACGTCGACGCCGCTGCGAGCGTACGTGATCGCGACGCGCGCGAGGAGCGCGACCGTCGCGTCGTTGTCGACGTTGCCGCTTTCGTCGAGCACGCCGCAGTGCCCGTGATCGGCATACTCGCAGTTGCAAAGATCGGCAATGACGAGCATTTCGGGCAGCGCAGACTTGATCGCGCGAATGCTTCGCTGTACGACGCCGTCGGGATCCGCATTGGCCGATCCGGTGGCGTCCTTGCTCGCCGGAATGCCGAAGAGCAGCACGGCCCCAATCCCGAGTGCACGGAGTTCGCGCGCTTCGGCGACCGCGCCGTCGACCGTGAAGCGCGAGATCCCCGGCATGGAAGCCACGGCTCCCGCGTCCGCAGCGCGCTCGACGACGAAGAGCGGCTGCACGAGATGCTCTACAAGGAGGTGATGCTCGCGAACCAGCGAGCGAATCGCCGGTGTTCGCCGCAAGCGGCGCGGACGAATAGGGATCACGGCGTCGACTCCGCCGGCACGGCGATGCGCGGCAAGAGCCGCCGCGCGAGCGCTTCGCCCAGCGCCTCCGCTTCGGGCGGTGTCGGTGCATCCGCATCGATCCGCTCGCGCAGGATGCCGCCCGGGACCGCGTACGCGACTTCGACGGCGATGTGCCGGCCGGTGGCGCGTGCGTGGACGCCGACCGGCGCGCTGCAACCGGCCCGTAGCGTTCGCAACACCGCGCGTTCGCAGCGCACGCAACGCTCCGCATCGGGATCGTTGACCGCCGAGCGCAGCTCGCGCGCGAGCGCAGCGTCCTGCGATCGCGTTTCGACGGCGAGCGCGCCCTGCGCGGCTGCGGGCACGATCTGCTCCACCGAGAACGGGACGACGTAGGCGGCGCGCGCGCGCAGGCGGTTCAAGCCGGCCATCGCGAGCACGATGGCGTCATAGGCGCCCTCGCTCAGCTTGCGCAGGCGGGTGTCGACGTTTCCGCGCAGATCCGCGTAGGTCAAGTCCGGGCGCATCGCTTCGAGCTGACGCCGGCGGCGCAAACTCGACGTGCCGACCACTGCGCCCGGCGGGAGCATCTCGAAGCTCTCGTAGCGCTCGCTGCAGAACGCGTCGCGCGGATCCTCGCGCACGGAGATCGCGGCAATCGCCATATCGCCCGCGAGGTCGCTCGGCAGGTCTTTGCACGAATGCACCGCGTAGTCGGCGCGGCCCTCGCGCAGTGCCGCCTCCAGCTCCTTCACGAAAACGTTGGCGTCCCCGAGCGCGTGGATCGGCGTGCGCTGGTCGCGGTCACCGGCGGTAGTGACGTCGATGATCTCGCTCGCGATGCCGTGTCGCGCGATCAGCGCCGCGATCCCCCGTGCTTGTGCCGTTGCAAGCGCGCTCGCTCGCGACGCGCAGACGAGCCGGCGCGTGGGCTGGGGCGGAGCGCACTCTTTCGCGCGCTCGATCGCCGATTCCGCGGCGTGCTCGGCCTGTGACGGGTTCATCGCGGCAAGTTCTTCGACCGGTAGCTCGGCGAGAAAACGAAGAACGGACCTACGAAGGAAATGCTCCGCGGGAACGACCGCGCGCACGTAGGTTCGCATCCGAGCCAGGGTTCGTGCCGCCGCGCCATAGGCGGGGCCGAGGTGCGCTTCGATCTCGCCGAGCACGCGACGAGAAAACGAAGGTGAGGCGCCGCCCGAATCGACGGCGATGGTGAGATCGCCGAGGCGCGACGTTGCGAGCATCGTGAAGTCGCCGCGATCGGGCATGCTCGCATCGCAGACCGGAATGCCTAATGCGCGCGCATCGCCGACGACGCGCGCGTTCACGGCATCGTCACCGGTAGCGGCAATTGCGAGTGCGGCACCCTCGAGATCACCGGATTCGTATGTGCGTTCGCGCAACGCGATTGCAGCGTCGCGCGCGAGCGCTCGCAACTCGGCGCGCACCTCGGGCGCAACGACGACGGCACGAAAACCGCCGGCGAGGATGCTGCGGACTTTGCGAAGCGCGGCCTCGCCGCCGCCGACGATAGCGACGTGACGGCCCTTCGCTCGAAACGCGACCGGTAAGACGGGATCAGACATGGGTTTTAGGAAGAGTTCCGCGCACCCCCGCAAAACACCGTTCGGGATGAGGGAGCCCGTGCGCGCGGCGTCTATCGGTGCGCTGGTCGGTGCGCTCGCGACGCTTCCGGGCCTGGGCGCCGGGACGCTCTGGGACAACAGCGAGACGGCCTACGGCGAGGTCGCGCGGGAGATTCTTCTCACGCACGATTGGGTCGTCATGCACTTGAACGGACATCCGTGGTTTACCCAGCCGCCGCTCTACTTCTGGATCGCGGCGATCTTCGCACGGCTCCTGGGCGTTACGACATTCGCCATGCGACTTCCGTCGGCGCTCGCAACGGTCGCGATGGGCGCCGCCATCGGCTATGCGGTAGCGCGCCAGGCCGGCGAGCGCGTCGGCGTCTTCGCGAGCATCATCCTTTCGAGCGCACTGATGCAAGCCATCATCGGTCGCCTCGCGATCATGGACGCGCTGCTCGATCTTTTTGTCACCACTGCGATCTTGCTGTGGTTCTTTCGGTCTGCAATCCGGCCGCGATCGCTACTACATACTCGGTTCGATTGCGACGGCACTCGGATTTCTCACGAAAGGGCCGGTGGCTCCGGCGATCGCCTTGCTCGTCATCCTTCCGTATGCGTATTGGAGCCGCGGGCGCGATGTGCTGCGCCCTCCGAGCGCCCGCGCGTGGATTTTCGGAATCGCCGCATTCGCAGCCATCGCCATCCCGTGGTTCGCGGCGCTCGCCGCGCGAACGCGTGCGGGCAGGGTGCTCGAACTCCTAGGGCACTATTCGTTTGGCCGGTATACCGGGGTGATCGAGAATCAGGCGGGACCGGTATGGTACTACCTGCCGGTTCTCGTGCTCGGATTTTTTCCGTGGATCGCCTTCGTAGCACCCGCGATCGCGTACGGAATCAAAGCGTTGCGAACGAGCGGCGAGCAGTCGGATGCGCTGCGCCTCGGGTTCGTCTGGATCGTCGCGCCACTGCTCTTCTTTAGCTTTGCGCAGACCAAGTTGCCGAACTACATCGCGCTCGAGCTACCCGGGCTTGCCCTCATCACGGCGCTCTACTTCGACGCGGTCGTCCGTAAGGGGGCGACCCGATCGGCCGTCATCGCCGCGGCGATCGTGCCGGTCACGATCGGATTGCTCGCGATCGCGATTCGGATTTTTTCCCTGGAGAACCGGCTGACGACGGCCGTTGCCGCTGCGGTCCCGGCTCTGCTCGGCGCCGCCGCGGCGATCTTCATCGGCTCGCTGATCAGCGCCGTGCTGCTCGCGCGTCGCTCGGCGCTTCGCGCGGCGCCGTACGCGCTCGCCGCCGCCACGCTCGCCGCCGTCGACGTGCTTGCCGTCGCCGTGCTTCCCCATGCGGAAGCGTTCAAGCCCGTTCCGCAGTTGGCGCAAACGATCGAGCGCGAACGCGAACCGCAGGACGTCGTCGCGATCCAAGATGTTTCCGGATCGAACGCCCTCGTCTTCTACACTCAGCCGGGCGTCGTCGTGCTCGCGCCGCCTGGAACGGTTCCGAGCAACGGGGCAAGCGATCCGCGCCGCGTCATCTGCAGCGCGAAGCGCGTCTGGCTGCTGGCGCCGCGGAGCCGGCCCGCATTCGATCCCACCTACGGACGCAGCCGCCGCATCGTCGCGACGGCCGCCAAAGCGGCGCTGTTCCTTTATAGCGGCGCACGTTGCGCGCCGCTTGGCGCTCCGCTCCGCTTCCGTCGCTCAAGCGACGTCAACTTCGCTGCGCGCCCCCATGCGGACTTCGCCGCATGGGACCCCCTATAGCGGCGCTACTTGCCGACCTGGGCCGCCGTGACCGGCGACGCGTGGTTGTTGCCGAGGGAGCTTCGGATGTAGGTGATGACGTCGGCGATGTCGGCAGCCGAAAGCTGGCTCTTCCACGCGGGCATTTGCCCGTTGTAGGTCTGACCGTTCACTTGGATCGCGCCGGTCAAACCGTTTTTCACGATCGAGATGACCTTGCTCGGATCGCCGGTGACGACCGGATTGTTTGCAAGCGGCGGGAAGGTGCCGGGCATGCCCTGCCCTTGACCGCCGTGGCAACTCGAGCAGTTTTGCGCGAAGACGCTTGCACCGCGTGTCGCCGAGGCCGCCGAGGAACTCGTTGACGCGACCGAGGTCGTGCCGGGTGCGGAGGAGCCGGCCGGCGGAGCGGCGGTCGGCGCGGCTTGCGCCGCCCCGAGAATCTGCGCTTCGGCGGATCGAGGGCGGCCCCGCGGCCTGCTTCTGCATCATGCTCAACTGGCTTTGGACCGAGAGCCCGACGATCACGAGAACGACGATCGTGAGGCCCCAGAGCACGCCCTTGCGCGATCCGAACGATCTGGTCATGCTGCGATCGAGCCACGGGATCAGCAGAACGACGAGCAGGAAGAGCGTCGGGACGATGATCGTCGCGAGCGTGTCGAGCTAGCGGGCCGGGAAGCAGATCACGAGTAGACCGAAGAGCGACAAGAAATACCACGCCGGATACGGTACGAAGAACTTCGTCGGATCGGCTTTCTGCGTCGAGGATACGGCGGCGCGACGAACGCGAGAAAGACGATGATGATGAAGACGATGAACGAGAGACGCGCCGTCCATGAACATCTGATCCGGCCAGAAGCGCCCGGGCTGAGCGCTGCGGCGGTCGTCGACGACCGGTCCCGCCGAGCCGTTGTGGCGGAAGATCGCCAGGTGCGCGCCGACGAGCAGCAACGAGCACCGCCGGCATCAGCCAGACGTGCAGGCCGAAGAAGCGATTGATCGTCGCCGTTCCCATGACGCCGCCGCCCTGCGCGACGTGCTGCAAGAACGGGGCCGGCGACCGGCGCCAGACCCGGTGATGTTGAGCGAGACCTGCGAGGCGAAGTAGGCGTCCATGTCCCACGGCAAGCAGATAACCGGTGAGGCCGAGCACGAGCGTGACGAGCAGCAGCAGCACGCCGACGACCCACTGCAGCTCGCGCGGCGACTTGTACGCGCCCGAAGACCAGCACTTGCAGCAGGTGCAGGAAGACGAGCGCGATCATCGCCGACGAGCCCCAGTAGTGCACGCGAGAGCAGGAAGTGCGTGTACGGATTGAGGTAGATCGCGCGCGTCGATTCCCACGCCGTCGCGGCCGACGGCGCGTAGAAGAACGTCAGGAAGATGCCGGTGACGATCTGCACGATCATCGCGAAGAGCGTCGCGCTGCCGAAGACGTACCAGTAGCTTGCGCCGCCCGGAACGTCTTCGGTGAGGAAGTCCTTCGTCATCGAGATGAAGCCGGTGCGTTTTTCGATCCAGTTCAGCATCGTGCGCTACCTACGACTGATACGAGATGACGATGCGATCTGGGGTCGTGTTCGACTGGTAGACGATCCACATCACCTCGGCGATGCCGTTCTGCTCGCGCAGCGGCAGCGGATCGAGTCCGCGCGGCGCCGGGCCGGCGAGGTGCGTGCCGTCGAGATCGTATACTGCGAGCCGTGGCACGGGCACATGAACCGATTCCGGTCGATGCATCCCAGTTATAGCGGCACCCGAGATGCGGACAGATCGGGCTGAAGACCACGAAGCTCATGTTGACGACGTCGTATGGAACGTCGGCCTTCCCGCCGGGCCGTTGAAGATGTCGGGGCGCGCCGCCGAAAGCGATTGCGGGTCGACCTTGATGCCCCAGACGTAATCCGGCAAGGTCTGCTCCGGCAGATACGCATCCTTGGTCGTCATGGCAAAACGTCAGCTTCACCGGCTTCTGCGTCGCCGTTTCGAGTTCGGCGAGTTCGGCCTGCGTGAGCGGAGCCCAGCTGCCGTGCCCGGATTCTTCGCCGGAAGCAGCGAGCCGACGATCGGGATCGCGAGGACGAGGCCGACGACGCCGCCGATCGTGACCATGGCGTTCGCCATGAAGGTACGCCGGGATATCTCGTCCGGCGTCTCGGGTTCGTCGTAGGCCCTATGCGTGCTCTGAACTGCCATGCCCCGCCTTTCCGACGGCATTATAAGCGCGCCCTCTTTACCGGGATGCTGCAAACAACAGACCGGGTCCCGCCGCCCTCCTCACACCTTGTAGCTGTGGAGGCCGCTGATCCAGATGTTGACGCCGAGATAGCAGAAGATGATCGAGAAGAAGCCGATGACGCTCACCCAGCTCAGCGCAGGCCGCGCCAAGCGCTGCGGGTGTGCAGGTGCATGTACGCGAGGATACAGATCCACGACGCAAGCGCCGCTGTTTCCTTCGGGTCCCACTGCCAATACGCGCCCCACGCCTCGTTCGCCCACAGCGGCGCCCGTGATGATCCCGAGCGTGAGCAACGGGAGGCCGATCGCGACCGCGCGATAGACGATGACGTCGAGTTGCGCCAGCGACGGGAGCGTCGCGTACCAGGTTGCGACGGCGTCGCCGCCTTGCGCTGCAGTCGCGAGTGCGGGCGTATCGCGTAGCGCCGCCTGTGTCTGCGATGGAGCACCGGTAATCCCGAGCGTCGAAAACGACGTGAGCGAAGTCGCAGAGCCGCCGGTCTCGCCGGCTGCGATCAAGGGCGTAACGCGTCTCGCAAAGCGCCGTTCGGCGTAGTACTTCACGAGATAGATGCACGAGAAGACGAAGGCAGACGAGAAACGCAGCGTACGACGAGACGACGATCGGTACGTGGATCTTCGCCCAGTACGACTGCAGGGAAGGTACCGCCGGCATCGTGCCTTCGTTCCATGTGACGCCGTAGGCAAGAAAGATCGCTGCGAGCGCCAGCACGAAGCCTCCCGCGAACCAGAGCCGGTACCGAAACGCAAAGCCGATGTAGATCGCCACCGACATCGCCGCAAAGAGCGAGAGCGAGCCGTAGAGATTCAGCAGCGGCCAGATGTGCGTCTCTGCGAAGCGCGCGACGAGCTGCGCGAACTGCGCGACGCAGCCGAGCGATCGGCAAGCGGCGCGCCGAAGTTGCGCAGCCACTCCTCGCGGGAAAAGAAGTAGACGAGAGCGCGAGCGCGCCGAGCGTGTAGCGAGCAGAGCGCGACGGATCATCAGGACCTCGTCGAGCGGCATCGCATGCGTCATGAAGAAACCTCGGATTTCAAGTCGGGAGACGAGCTCGCGCGAACTGCGTCTCGAAAATGTCGTAACCTTTGACGGTGGTCGCGGCGAGCCCCGACCGTGGAGGTGCCGTCGGGGCCGGGGTCGACGCGAACGTAGCAGGCGAGCCGGCAGGAAGTAAAATGAAATGACCAGACCGCGAGCAGCACGAACGCGCCGATGCCGACCAGCGGCACACCGGGATCGTGGCGGTACTGGAAGCCGCTGTAGAGGACGTAGCGCTTCGGCACGACGCGCCAGCCGTTGCCGAGGTCGAGGCGGGAATGCAGCGGTACGAGCGCGCTCGCCGAGCGGCGTTCCGCCGTCCGCGACGGTCAGGACCACGGCGGGATCGTTGACGCGCGGATCGGCGGTGGGCATGCCGCTACTGCTGGTCGACTGTCGGAGCGAAACGCTCGTAGACGATGCTACGCTGAGCTTCCGGGAGATCGAGCGCGTCGCCCTCCATCAGCGTGCGGTCGGAGAGCGCCGGAAGCGCCTTGCCGTTCGTGCGCGAGCGCAAAGCGCATGCCGAAGCCGTAGCTCGCCTGGTAGTAGAGCGTGCCGTCGAAGTCGATCGGATGATTGACGCGCACGATCATCGGCGTGGGAACGCCGTCGTTGCCGCGTCACCGTCACGTGCGAGACGTAGTCGATCGGCTGGTAGACCATGCCGCTCTTGGTCATGATCGGCTGCGATCTTGTAGGAGAACGTCGTCGAGGCGCATGATGGCGTGCGTCTGCGGGATCTGCGTCGACTGGCCGGTGAGGATCGCCATTTCACCCGAAAACCCGCGAGCCCAATAGAGCGTCGTGCCGGCCGCGATGATCACGAATCGCGACGTGCGCTGACCAGGACGCCGCGCCGCGCCCAGTTGTGCTTGTCTGCGAAGGTCCATTCGATGCCGTCGAAGTCGCGGTCGCGTACTTCGCCAGCCGCGCTTGGAGAAGAATGCCTCGACGCGCTCGCGCACGCGGGCGGATCGCCGTCGACTCGATACGTACGCGTGGAGCGGAATCGCCTCGACTTTCACCGGCCGGAGGGAGGCAGACGCGCGCGGGATCACGCGTCTTGAACGTGCAGATCGTCAGCGAGACGAGCATCAAGCCCGATGATGCCGACGTACCACGGCGAGTGATAGATGTTGTCGAAGTTCAGTCGCAGGATCGCGCGCGCAATCGGCGCCGGATAGCTGGCAAAATAGAGCGTCGGGATCTCTGCCCCTGCGTCACGATGACCCCGATCAGCGTCAGCACGCCCCACACGACGAAGAAGCGAAACGGCGAAGAGCACGTTGCCGAAGGTCCGCACGAAATTCGGCGAGAGGCGAATCGGTCACGGTGCCGGTTCACTGCGCGCGCGCCACGAGCGTTCGAACAGCAGAATCAGCCAGATCGAAATCTCGTAGAGCGCATACATCGGCAGCGCGAGCAGCGCCATCGTCATCGGATTTCCATCGGGCGCCGCGATTCCGCCGGCGACGAAAAAGCCGAAGAACGCATGACGGCGATAATGCCGCAACGATCCGGAACTCACGATGCCGAGGCGCGCGAGTCCGATCAGCACGATCGGCATCTGGAAGATGATCGCGAAGAGCGCCGAGCAGGATCAGGACGAAATTGATCGTCGGGCCGATGCCGAACGTCGGCGTCGCGACCGCATTCGTGATGTGCGAGCAGCGCGTGCGACGACGCGCGGGATCACGAGGAAGTGAGCGAAGGCGAGACCCGCAAGGGCCAGGAGAATCGACGGGACGATGAACGCATAGACCATGCGCCGGGTGCGTGGATGGATCGCCGGAACGACGAAGAGCCAGAGCTGGTAGAGCAGCACCGGCAGGCCGATGACGATGCCGCCGATGATGGAGAACTTGAACTCCGTGAAGATGACGTCGGCGGGTCCGAATGCGTGCAGCTGAATGCCCGCAAAATACGTTCGCGTCATCCACGTGATGACGAACTGCGACGGCCAGAAGAGCAGCACGGCGATGCCGCCGACGGTCGCAATCGAGATCAACAGACGGGTACGAAGCTCCCGCAGGTGCTCCGTGAACGGCATCTCCTTTTGATCCCACGCCGCCTGCGGCCCGGGCTCGTCTAACATGCGCATCAGTTCGTAACGATGATGCGTTGATTTCGTTCAGGCCAAGGAGCCGAGCGGGCGAAGTTTACTATGGTAAATAAGTCCCGAGGCGACGCCGGCGTGGGCGAAATCGGCGCATCATTAGCCGCTGGGGGTGCCTGTCGGTCGGCGGTGGCACCGCTTCGCCGCCGATCGAGCCGGCCTCCACGTTGTCCATGATGTCGCGGTGCTCGGATTCGGTGCGGCGCCGTGCTTCTTCACGGGCGCGCAGCCGGCCTCGTCGGCCTCGGCCTGGCCCATCATGAACTCTTTTTTGGCTTGACCCGCGCTGCGCGCGAGCTTCGGCAGCTTTTCGGCGCCGAAGAGCAGCGCGCCGACGACGAGGATGCCGATGATAATCGGCGCGTCGATGAGTGCGAAGATGCGGGTGAAACGTCATCATAAGGATCCTATTCTAGCAGCGCACTCCGGCAAGGCTGCACCAGTCTCTCTTTCGCCGCGCTCGGCGGCAATCGGCTCCAACGCCGCCTTTGCTTGCTCGCACGAACGCGCGCGATCTGCGCGCGCGTCGCCGCTAGGCCGCCCTGCCCGCCGATCGCCTCGACGATCGGCGGAATCCGTCGTTCGCGTTTCCGTCGGTAGAAGCGCCTGTCGACCTGCGGCGCGAAAATCGGCGTCGCCGCGAGCGAGCGCGCGCATCAGCGGAATCGTCATCTTGCGCTCGAGCAAGTCGTTGCCGGCCGGCTTTCCGAGCGAGCGCTCGTCGGCCGTCATGTCGAGCAGGTCGTCGTTCATCTGAAACGCGATGCCGATAGCGCTCGCCGAAAGCGCGAAGCGCTGCGATCTCGCGGGGTCGTGCCGCCGCCCATGATCGCGCCGCACTCCGCCGACGGCAGCGAAGAGCGAGGCGGTCTTCTTGCGGGCGATCTCGACGTATCGGTCGCAGCGGCAGTCGAAAGGTTGCCGAGCGCCCGCAGCTGCAAGACCTCGCCGTCGCAGATCTCGGCGAGCGTCGCCGAGAGCACGTGTGGGATCGGCGTGCGGATAGTTGGCGGTGACGTTCTTGAAGATCCATGCGAAGAGATAGTCGCCGGCAAGCACGCTCACCCGGTTGCCGAAGTCGACGGCGGTTGCGTTGACGCCGCGGCGCGTCGCGGCGTTGTCGACGACGTCGTCGTGAATGAGCGTGGCGACGTGGATCAGCTCCATGTACGCGGCGAGGTGGAGGCTGCTCGACGGCGTCGCCGCCGCAGGCCTCGGCGGCGAGCAGCGTGATGCGCGGCCGCAGCCGCTTGCCGCCGGCGGCGAGCATGCGGTGAACGGCTTCGGTGATGATCTCGTTCTCGGTCGTGAAGGTCGAGCGAAAAAACTGCTCGATCAGCTCGCTTGAGCGTCGGACTCTTCGGCAAGCTCGTCGATCATGCCGCGCTCGGCTTCGGCTTCGTGCCGATAGTGGACGGCGATCGCGCCGCCCATCAGCGGAACGTAGCCGGCATCGGCGAAGCCGGCGCGCGCGAATCGTTCGCGCAGCTCGCGGCGCGTCGGGATGGTGCGTAAGCGAATTCGGAAGATAGGCGTACGCTTGGCGCGATCCGCCGACGAGCCCGCCGACCAGCGGGACGGCTCCGTAGAAATAGAGGTCGAAGAGGCGCCGCACAGATCCGATTCGGCGGCTTTGCTCACGTCGAGGTTCACGAAGCGTGCCCCGGGCTTGAGCACGCGAAGCACCTCGCGCGAGCACTCCGTCGACGATCGACGACGTTGCGCAAGCTAAACCCCATCGTCGCGCCGTCGAAGGCATCGTCGTCAAATGGAAGCGCCATCACGTCGCCTTCGACGAACGCGGGCGTCGCCGCGGGCCTCCTTTGTCGCGCGCGCCGCGCGCCGCTCGAGCATCGGCTCGCAGAAGTCGATCCCGGTCACGTCGCAGCGTCGGATCGGTGCGCAATAGATGAAAGACGAGGTCGCCGGTGCCGCAGCAGAGATCGAGGATGCGGCCGCCCTGCGGCGGGGCGAGCAGCGCGATCGCGCGGCGGCGCCAGCGCTTCGTCGAGGCCGGCGGTCAGCACGCGGTTGGCGACGTCGTAACGCGGGGCGATCCGCGCGAACATCTCGCGGACGTAGGTCGCGCGGTCGCCGGAGCGTGCCGAAGGGGCGGAGTGCACGTCGCCCCCTTCCACCCTTGCCGGGGGCGCCCTCCGTCGGGATGGAGGGGCGATGGTACGATTGACTTCGCAGAGCGCGATGACCTCGGCGCTGGAGCGTGCGCACGACGTGACGCTGGTCGCCTATCTCTTGCCGCGCGGCCGGGTCTTCGATGCGCTCGCGGCGGCCTTGCAGCGGGGCGCGCATGTGACCGTGCGGCTCGAAGGACATCCGTACGCCGACGCACACGGCGGCATCCGGCGATTGAACCGATCCGTCGTTGACGAGTTGAAACGAGCGGGTGCCGATGCTCGACTCGTCCGCGAGCGCGGTAGCGACGAGTCTTTGCACGCGAAAGCGGCATTGATCGACGGTGCGCTCTACGTCGACGACGTCAACTTTTCGAGCGGCGATGCCGGGACGGTTCTTCGCGACGATTCCCGCCGCGACGCTCGGGCGCTGCGCGACGCCGTCGCGGGCCGCGTGGATGCGCCGTCCAGAGAGTTCGCTTGGCGCAAACGCGACGCGCTCTCACTCGAGGCGCGCCTGCTCGCGGGCGCTCGTTCCCGCGACGACGTGATCGTCGAGAGCGAATCGGTGGGCATCGGCAACGCCGTCTACTCGCGGCTCGAACGCCTCGGGCGCGCCGGCCGCTCGCCGCGCCTCTTGGTATCGCGTGAAGCTCTTTCCGGCAGGGAGCGCTCGCGGCTCGCGCGGCTCGCCGCGAACGGCGTGCGCGTTCGCGTCTGTGCGTCGAATGAAAAGTTTGCGCTCGCCGGCGATCGGGCGTGGACCGGCTCCGCAAACGCGACGTCGGCGTATCCCAATCCGAATCAGTTGGACTGGGGCGCCCGCACGCGCGACCGCGCGATCGTCGCGCACCTCCGCGATCGCTTCGAATCACGCTGGCAAAGCGCGCGCGAACTAAGCGCATGACGCGCGCGTCGCAGCATAACCGCGGCCTCTCCTCTAGAGACGGGTCTCCGTGATTCCGAACAGCATGCGGGCATTTCGCGTCGTCGAGGCGATAACCGTAGCGCGGTCGATGCCTAGCGTCTGGGCGACTCGTTCGAGCGTGTGCGTCAGGAATGCGGGTTCGTTGCGTTTGCCGCGCATCGGGATCGGGGCGAGATACGGGCAGTCGGTCTCGAGTAGCAGCGATTCGATGCCAACGGCTTTGATCGCACTGCGAAGCGGCTCTGCCGTCTTGAACGTGATCACGCCGCCGATGCCGAGAAGGAGGTCGAACTCTTCCACATAGGTCCGAGCCTGCTCGGCATCGCCGGTGAAGCAGTGCACGACGCCGCGCATCCCCGGAAACAACTCCTCGCGTAGAATCTCGATCATTCGCTCGTGCGCATCGCGAACGTGGAAGACCAGCGGTAGCTCGCGTTCTCGCGCGACGTGGATCTGCGCGCGCAGTACGCGTTCTTGGGCCTCGCGAGGGCTGTGGTCGTGGTAAAAATCCAACCCGGTCTCCCCGATCGCGACGACTTCGCGCTCTTGCAGCAATGGTGCGAAGGCTGCGCCGATATCCTCGGGCGCGCCCTTTGCTTCGTGCGGGTGCACTCCGACCGACGCGCGGATCCCGTACTTTCGAGCTGTCTCGATCGCGCGCTCGCTATCCCCGAGATCGCATCCTACGGTGATCATGCTCTCGACGCCCGCCTGTCCGGCTCGCGCCATCACCGCATCTCGATCGACGTCGAAGGCCTTGTCGTGCACGTGCGCGTGGCTGTCGATCACGCCTTACAGCTCGATGCGCGGGAAGAGCGGATCGCCGAGCGACGTGTGCGTTCCCGGAGGGATGCCCGCGCCGGCGGCGAGCGACGCGCGCCAGTCCGCGTCGACGTCGCGCTCGCCCAGGCCGAGGCGTCGCCACATTTCCTCCATGCGCTCCGGCATGACCGGATGCAGCAGGATGGCGAGCCGTCGCAATCCTTCGCACAAGCTCGTAGAGCAACGCGTCGAGCTCGTCGGCGCGGCCTTCCTTTTGCAAGCGCCCATGGCTTGCGCTCGTCGATCGCGCGGTTCAGCGCGGTGACGAGCTCCCATACGGCTTCCGAGCGCGTCGCGAAATCGCAGGTCGAGGATCGCGATGCGAACGCGCGCGCTCCGAAAGGTCGTGCGAAGCGCTCGCGCAGAGGCACTCGCGACGCCGGCGCCGCTGCGGCACGATGCCGTCGCGATATTGCTGCAGCATCGAGAGCGTGCGGTGCAAGAGATTGCCGAGATCGTTGCCGAGATCGCTGTTGTGGCGCTGCGCGATCTTCTCCTCGGAATACGAAAAGTCGCTTCCGAACGGCGCTTCGCGCAACAGAAAATAGCGCATCGAATCGGCGCCGAAGCGCTCGCGCGAGCGCGAACGGATCGACGGCGTTGCCGAGGCTCTTGCCGATCTTCTGCCCGTCGACGGTGATCCAGCCGTGTGCGAAGACGAGTTCGCGGCGCCTCCTCGCCGAGCGCCCACAGAACGGCCGGCCAGATGATCGTGTGAAAGCGCGCGATCTCCTTGCCGACGAGCTGCACCGAGGCCGGCCAGTACGTATCGAAAGCGCGCGTCGTCCTCGCTCCAGCCGATCGCCGTGATGTAATTGAGCAGCGCGTCGAACCAGACGTAGATCACGCCGCCGCCGCCCGGAATCGGGATGCCCCAATCGAAGTTGCGTGCGCGAAATCGAGAGATCGTCGAGGCCCTTCCTCGAGGAGCGCCATCATCTCGTTGTAGACGCTCTTGCGGCCGCACCCACTGGGGATGCGCGCGGAAGTACTCCGAGCAGGCGGTCGCGATACGTCGAGAGCCGGAAGAACCAATCGTCCTCGGAGAGCCACTGCACTTCGCGTCCGCACGTCGGGCAGCGGCCGTCGACGAGCTTCGATTCGAGCCAGAACGTCTCGTCGTAGACGCAATACCAGCCCTCGTACTTTCCGAGATAGATGTCGCCGCTTTCGCGCAGCCGCTCGAAGACGCGCTGCACGTCTCGCTCGTGGCGTGGCTCGGTCGTGCGGATGAAATCGTCGTAGGCGACGTGATAGGCCGCGAAGAGCGCCTTCCAGCGCGGAACGAGCTCGTCGCACCATTGCTTGCGGCGTCTTCCCGGCCGCTGCGGCGGCGTTCGCGACCTTTTGCCCGTGCTCGTCGGTGCCGGTCAGAAAGAACGCCGGGCCGGCGGTGCGCGCCGTGCGCGCGAGCACGTCGGCGACGACCGTCGTGTAGGCGTGGCCGATGTGCGGGTTCGCCGCTGATGTAGTAGATCGGCGTCGTGACGTAAAAGGCGCGCGTCATCGTGCGTTACGTCTCTTCGGCGGAATCGGCGTCGCCTGCCGCGCCCTTCCGCGCGCCGCTGCGCGCGAGCGTAGAGCTCGACGGCGATCGCCGAGCCCCGCGCCGACGAGCGGCTTGGCAACTCGCGGACCCTGAGGTGCCGTCCGCGAGCAGCGCGTCGATCGTCGGCGTCGATGACCTCGCTCGTCCGGCTCGGCTGCGGCTTCGCTCGACGCGGTGCGATCGCGAACAGCGATCTCGCCGCGCACCGGTTCGGCGAGCGGCCGCCGCGACCTCGGCCGGCGTGCCGAGCAGCTGCTGCTCGTGCAGCTTCGTGTATTCGCGCACTAGGAAGACGCGCGCGTCCGGTGCGACGGCTTCGAGATCGGCGAGCGTTGCGCGGATGCGCTTGCGGCGATTCGTACCAAATCGTGGTCGATGCCGGACGGCAATGCACGCGCGAAGCGCTCGCGCCGCGCCGCGCTCGCGCGCTGGGCGGAAACCCTTCGAAGACGAAACGCCGCAGCGGAAATCCCGAGAGGACGGCGACGCCGATCGCGGCGCTCGGCCCCGGCAGCACGTCGATCGGTAATGCCCGCCGCGCGCGCGGCGGCGATGAGCTCGCGCCGGGATCCGAGATGCCGGGCATCCCGGCATCGGTCGTGACGGCGACGGCGTGCGTGCGCGCACGCTCGAGAATTCCCGGCGTCGCGCGCGGCCGCGTTCTGCTCGTGATAGCTCCAGATCTCGCTTGCTCGGCAGTCCCAAGGCGCTGAGGAGCTTGCGCGCGACGCGCGTATCCTCGGCGACGATCACGTCGGCAGTCGCGCAAGACGTCGAGCGCGCGCAGCGTGATGTCGCGAAGATTTCCGAGCGGCGTCGGGACGACGATGAGCGGCATCGCGGACGACTTCGCCGCATCGCGCAGGGGCCCCACCGTATCACCGCGTAGGCTGTCATCCTTGGCAGTACGCGCGCTCGACGTCTCGTCTCTGCGAACCGCCGCTTCCGGCGAGTGCGTCGATACCTCACCCGCCTCCGCCGTACGCTGCACGATCTCCGTTCTTCGCAAAGAGCTGCGCCGGATCGTCTTGCGCGTCCACGTCGTAAACGACACGGAGGAGCCGGTGCGCTGTGCACCGGGCACGAAGCGAGATTCGAGCGCCCTGCTTCAGACCGACCTCGATCTCATCTGCGACCCGCACGCGGAGTTGGGCTTCCTCTTTGCGATCCCGCGCTTTGGCCGCAGGCGATCCGCATTCGTGCGCGTGAGCGGCACGACGTTCGCGTGCGGATTCGAGGCAGAGATCGACGAGGAACAGACTCGCAACGTCGTGCTCTCGATCGGCATCGCCGCGCTGCTGATCGGCGTGCTCGTCGGCATCGTTCTCTACGAACGGAGGCGCCGAGCGCATCCGAAAGCAAAGCCGCCCGACGTTTCCGCGCCGCAAGCGGCTGCGACAAAAGAGCGGGCGCCGCGCGCGGAGCCAATCGTCGGCGAGATCGTGGAGCCGGCGCCGCTTCCGGCGGTGCTTGCGGAACCGGTGCACGGATTGCAGTCGCGCGGCTTTGCCGCGGTCCTCGACGAGCAGCGGGCGGTGATGGGCGCGCTCGAGTGCACGCAGCGCCGCTTCGCCTCCTCGGAGTTCGTCGCGAAGGTCGTCAATCAGGCGGCGGAGCCGCTGCTCTGCTCGCTGAGCGGTCGCACGCGTCGCGGCTCGGCCTTCGTTGCCCCCAGCTCGTTCTGGGTGCACCCGCAGTCCGCAGCGGCCGTGTCCGTCGAAGCGCCGCTGCGTTTTCCGTGGCGTCTGCGCTCGCTCACGTTACAAATGGAAACATCGTCGCTGCGCGCGAGCGCCCAGGCTGACGTTCCCGTCGCTCCCGTGGTGCGCATCGCAACGATCGTGGGAGCCCTGGCCGCGTTCGGTGGGATCGGCATGCTCTTCTTCATCGCGGCTCGACCGACAATCCAGGCCTTCGCATTGCCGGCGCAGGTGCTTGCCGGCAAGCCTGCGACGGCGAGTTATGCACTCTCCGGCCTCGGAACGGCGCGGTACGACGTGTCGTTCGCAGGGAAGACCATCGCGAGCGGCGTCGTTCCGGCGGGGAACGGATCCTTCACGTTCACGACGGCGCCGCGCACCGGCAGCTACCGGGTCACACTCGATTTTGCGGGGCCCTTGGGGCGAGCGCGGGAATCGCTCGCCGTCGCTTCGGTTGCGCATCTCGCTCCGGCGACGGCCGTCGTCGACGCGCTGGAGATCGAGCCCGGCGTCGCCGCTGCCGGCGCGCCCGTCGACGTGCGGTACGTCGCGCGCGCAGATTCCGGAAGCGTCGCGCTGGTCGATGCCGCGCAGATCCCGTTGCAGCGAGCCCCGTACAGCGCGAAGGGATTCTCCGTCTTCACCGCACCGCCGGTCGAGACGCCGACTCAATACCAGATCGTGCTCGAGGTCACGCGCGGAGCGTCGACGGCTCGCGCTTCCGTCGGGTTGCTCGTCATCCCGAAGAGTCTACCGGCGCCGCCGTCGGGCGCAACTCCCTCCGGCGTGCTCACCGCCGCGCAACTCTTGCGCGTGGCGCCCGCGTACGTCGTTTCGGCGCATCTTTTTGTGGTGAAGCTGCTTGCGCACCCGGGGAACCTCCGGTTGATGTTGCAAGACGACCGCGGTTCGTCGGTGGCCGTGCCCTCGATCGCGCCCAGCGCTTCGGTGGTCGAGTTCCGCGCGCCCTATGTCGCGACCGACCGGCGCTTCGTCATCGTCGCGTCCTTTACGCGCGGCACCGCGGATCAGGTGATCCTACAGCCGATCACCGTCCACGCGCGCTAGGATTAGCAGCTTGTCGAGAGCGTGAGGGTGGCGGTGTTCGGCGAGTCGGGGAGCGGCGTCGCCGCGGAGGTGGCATTGATCGCTTCGTGTTCGAGCGACTGCTCCGCCGCCGTTCCGATATCTGCGTAGCAGTTCAAGATCGTCTGCACGTCGGGGCCGTCGAAGAAATTTTGGGCCGCCGTAATGTTCTGCGTGGCGCCCAGGACGCTTTGGAGGTACGACGGCACGGCGACTCCGGTCGTGATGTTCGACTGCGTGTGCACAAAGAGCAGCGGTGACGACATCGTGCCGCCGGAGAGATGCGCGGTGCCCGGCGTACAGGTCCCGGTCGTTGTTCCGCTAGGCTGGAAGAACGGCGGTGATTGGGGACCGGGGAAGTAGCCGTTGCTCGGGTTGTTCTCCAGCGCGTCGGGCGTGGGAGCGACGCAGGCGTACGTTTCGGCGCCGGCGACGTCGGGCAAGCCGTCGTAGAGCGCGCCCAGACTGTATTTCGTATACGGGTTCGCTTCGTTAGAAACCAGGCCGCTGAAGCGCACCGCAATCTGCGCGCGTTCGCTCATGACCGAAGATTGGACGGTCCAAATCACGCCGAAGAGGATGAGCAGAAAGGCCGGCAGGAAGACCGCGGTTTCCACGGTTGCCTGCCCGCGCTGCAAGTGCAGGCGCTCGCGCAAGTTCAGTGACATGTGTAGTTCGTTCCCGCGACGAGGTTCCCGGCGAACGGCTTGATATCCATGGTGCTCCACCATCCGTCGGCGACGTAGAGCCCCGGCTCGCTCGCCGTATAGTAGAAGCCGCCGACGCCGTCTGATGTCGACGGGTCTCCGGTGTTGTTCGTGTTGTTCGGGTTACCGCCGTAGTCGATCCGATAGTACTGGTCGTTGTTCGCGAACCCCGTCGTCTGGTTGTTCGAACTCTCCGGATACTCCGACGCTTGGAAAACCGCGCTGCTCAGGCTGCTGGGGTTGACGAGCGATCCTACCCACATGAACTCCTGCGTATCCATGATCGAGGTCGCCGCGGCGCGGCCGACGACGTTGAACGTCGCCCCGCTCCAGTTCCAGAAGTTCGGAACCCAAGGGGTGACCTTCGCGCACGCGACGATCTCGATTTGCATCGGCGTGAGGTCGAGCTTCGGGTTACCGCTCGTCCCGCCGCCGACGACGTCATTGCAGCAGTCGCCGTAGACGTCTTCGAGATAGGTCTTGGGGCGGGGCGTTGCCTCGACGAGCGTATAGTTGAAGGCGCAATCACCACCGCTGGTCGTGCCGCAGTTGGCCTGATACTGCGCGAGCGCGGCCTGGATCAGCGTCACCTGGTTAGCGAAGGTCGGCGCGGAAATCCGCCCCAAGACCGCCACGTCGTTCGTGTAGCGGCTCAGCTCGTCGAGATAGTTCTGGCGCAGGTTCGCATAGAGTGTCGCGCAGCTCGGAGTCGTCGACGCCGTACAGCCGCCGTTGCCGCGGATCACCTCGAGCAGGTCGTTCATCGTGACGCGCAGCCGGTATTCCTCGACCGCCGCGGCGTGGAGCGTCGCTTCGGTTTCGTTCCACTGCGTCGTTTGTACGGAAAGCATGCCGCGCGCCGCGGCATCTGCCGCGTTCATCGCGCGCATTTGCCACGCGATCATTTGACCGTAGCTCATCGCCAGCGCGAGCATGGTGAGCACGGTGAGCGTGCCGAAGGCCCAAATCGGGAAGGTTTGTCCGCGCTGCGAGTTCCGCATCACGAGCCGGGCCCTCCGCCGCTGCAGCCGTAACCCGGATCGAGGGGGTATCCGTTCGCGAATGTCTTATTGCTCGGCGATTCGCCGTGAACGCCCTGGACGTCCCAGCTGTACACCATGCGGAAGGACGCCCCGTTGAACGCCGACACCGTTGACGGGCCGCTCGAGGTTTCGTCCCAGTCGCTGCCCGCCGCCGGCGAGGGCGCAGGCATGACCGCCGGAAACGCGGCGGCGAGATCGGAAAAGATGCGCTGATGGCACGCGATCGTCTGGAAGGTGCCGTTCGAGCCGATGCCGTCGGCGCTCGTGTTGTAGTTTCCGGCGTTTCCGGTTTGATCGTCCTTGAGATACTCGGCCAGCCCGAGCGAGCGCAGGCCGCCGCCGGTGTCCCAACTCGAGCAGGACGAGCCGAACTGGAACGTGGAACAATAGTTTACATACGCGAACGTAAAATAATAGGGCGGCACGTTCTGATCGTCTTGCGTGATCGGGTTGACCAGCGTGTTGTAGACGGTCTGGGTATTGTAGCCTGCGCCTTGCGCGTCGTCGTCATGGTTGCCGACCATCGGCGCGCCTTCGACGTTGCCCGAGCTCAGCGTGATGGAGTTCCCAAGGACCGAGAGACCGTTAACCGTCATCGAGGCATGGGTCTGGATCAGCTGATTGCGGATGATCGAAGCGCCGCCGAAGCGTTCGGTCAGACTCCCCCACTGGGTGAAGTTCGGCATCGTCGTCAAGCTCGTGCTCAGCGGGTTCGCGGCGCCTTCCGTGAGCGTCGGCATATCCGGAAAGATCGGGCCGAGGTCGCTCGCCAAAACGGCCGTGTTCGTCGATCCGTTCGCGTAGTAATGGGAGTACATGAAAGTCGCACCGTCGAGCTGCGTCTGGTAAAAGCCGATCAGCGCGATCTGCATCGCGCCGAAAATAACCAGGAGCGTGAAGCTCAGGACGATTGCGGTCTCGGCGAGCGCGCCGCCGAGAGCACAGCGAGTTCGCCTCATGGCGGTGCCGCCGACGTGAAGTTCTGCATCGCCGTGGTCGTGTTCCCGAAGGTCACGCTGCAGGCGACCGCGACGCCCGCAAGCGCCACCATCGCTCCGATCGAGATGAGTGCCAGTGCCAAGGCGTATTCCGGCAGTGCGACACCGCGCTCGTCCGAGAGCAGCGCTCGCACGAGGCGCGTCACTGCGTGATAATCTCCGGGGTCAGAATGAAGACGACGTCCGTCTCGGAGTTCTGGTAGTTCGTCGACTGAAAGAGCTTTCCGAGAATCGGAATCGACGACAGGATCGGAATCTTCGAGATCGTGCGTTGGCTGACGCGTTGGAGCAGGCCACCCATGATGATCGACTCGCCGGGCTGTGTGATGATGTCGGTCGAGAGCCTGCTCTCCTTGAGGGCCGGGATGTAAAAGCCGTTGAGCTGCACGGCGTCCTGATAATCGAGGCTCGAAACGTCGGGGGTGAGGTTGCTCTCGATGCTGCCGTTGGGCAATAGCGTCGGCGTGACGTTCAATTGAACGCCGTAGTTCTTCCAATCGACCGACGTTTGGCCGATGCCGGTCGAGAAGACGTACGGGATCTCGCCGCCGACCAGGAAGGTCGCGAGGTTCCCCGGGGTCGTCACGAGGTTCGGTGAAGAGAGCATGCGCCCGTGGCCGCTCTGGAGCACGAGGTTGAGCGTCGGCGCGAGCCGGACCGTGCGGAAGAACGGAGCGATGTTCAACGCCTTGCCCAACAGGCCCGCAGCGCCGCCTTCTAGGATCGGAAACGACGGCTGCTCGAGTTGGATCGAGTTCGGATTGCTCGGGTCGGGAACGCCGGATTGCAGCTCGAGGCCGAGGTCGCCGAGACCGGTCTTGTCGATCTCGAGCACGTAGACTCGAATGCTGATCTGACTCGTGAGCATCAACTCGAGGCGATCGATGACCTTCCCGTCCGCCGCGAGGTAGGGGCCAGCGAGCGTCTTGGCGCGAGCGATCACCTGCTCTTCCTCTACTTGGTCGCGCACGTAGCCGCTGACGATGATGTTGCCTTTCCCGTCGGGCTCCATCTGGAGGTCGCGCGCGGTTGGAGAGCGCGCGAAGTCTTGTTGGAGCGTATCGAGCGATTGCGTGACCGCTACCGCGTCGACGAGATGGTATTTCTGCTCCCTGGCGACGACGTCGAAGCTTTGGACGATCGTGTTCTGGTTGACCCACTGCGCCATGTCGGGGACCGTGCCGCTTACCAAGATGTTCGATCCGTAATTCGTAACGCGAACGCCGGGGTTGTTGACGGCGGCCTGGATCATCTGCGCGAAGTTGTCTAGCAACTCGTCGGTGACGCTCACAAGGTAGGTGAGACGCACGCCGTCCGACCAGACGAAGAGCGAGGTCGTTCCCGGTTCCTTTCCGTTGACGATCAGCTGGCTGGTGCCGATGGGCACGACGCCTGCAATGTGACCGTCACCGATCGCGACGCGCGTGATGCCATCGATGTGCATGAGCGTGGAGTGCCCGCTCTGGATTCGGATCACGTCCGGATGCGCAAGCGCCGGCACACCCCGCACCAGGGTGGCGATCGTGATGAGGAGCGTCGCGCAGAGCGCGCGCCGGCATAGCGTATCGATCAACTCAAAACTCCTTAGTAGGCATCGGAGGCCATTATGCCATGGGGGCTCGCGGTTACGGCATAAACGCACCGTTTGCTTTGTGTAAAGCTTCGGGAAGCAGCATTTCCAGGGGGTGCCGCCCTCGACTATGATCGTCCCACGTTCACGGAAAGGAGAACGGCATGTTGCATCGCTCGTTCACGTCGTCTGCAGCGGCAGCGTCAATCATTATGGCTTTGGGAGGTACGGCTTCGGCCGGCGTCCTTGGGTCGACGGCGTCGCAGGCGCAGCACCACTGGGTAGGTGCGAACGATCTTGCGGCGGCCGTTGTATCGGTCTATCCGGGCCATGGGTTCTCGGCCCCGGAGGGACCGTCGTCCGACGCGGGCGGCGTGGGGGCACAACCTCCCGCCGCCGGCGCGACGCCGGTACTCGTCGGGCAGTCACCCATATCCGGAGCGATCGTCTTGTCCGCCCGCCAACACAGCGGAGCGGAGGCGATCGATGTTACCGGGACCGCACCGCCGGGGACGTCCGTCGAGGTCACGGCTCGGGCCAGAATCTCGATTGACTTACCGGTCGTTCTCCTCAGTCGCTTTTCTGCGATTGCGGATGCCTCCGGTGCGTTTGCGGTAACAGTTCCGATCGCCCCCGATTACATTCCGGGCACCGAGATCTTGATTCTCGCGGAGGCACCGGGTAGCACCCCGGGCACCGCGCGTTTCGTCGTCGGCACTCCGGGCTTCGGGCCACCGATCCAAAGCACGGACGTGGATAACGATAACGGACCGTAGCTCAAATCGACACCCCTACAAAATCCAATAAGTGAGGAGAAACCTAGCACCATGATATCCGCAGTGAAGAACCTCGTGAAGGACGATAGCGGTGCGACGCTGGTCGAGTACGGCCTGTTGCTCGCGCTGGTCGCCATCGCGGCAGTTGCCGCCATGTCGACGCTCGGAGGCAAGGTCTCGAGCCTGTTCTCGAACGCTTCCAACGACCTCTAGTTCCAAACACAGCAACACCTCCGGCGAAGAGCGGGCTCCACGGTACGTAAGCCCGCGAGCTCGCTCTAAGCCGGACGAAGAACGACGGAGGGCAGACCTAATGATGTACGCGATCGCGAACCTCTTGCGCGACGAGCGTGGTGCGACGCTGGTCGAGTACGGCTTGTTACTTCTCCTCATCGTCGTGGTCGTCGTCGCCGTGCTCGGCACGATCGGGGGCCAGGTTTCGGCCATGTACTCCAACACGGCCAACGATTTTTAAGGATCACATGATGTCACCGGCGCACATTGCCGCGTTCGCGCTCGCCTGCACCGCCTGCGGTATTGCCGCCGGAACGGACCTGGCGTGGCGACGCGTCCCGAACGTCTTGACGCTGCCGCTGCTCGGCGCGGCGCCGCTGTTCGCGGCGTTCGACGGCATCCACGCCGCGTTGACGGCGGCAGGGATTGCTGCCGGCGCGCTCATCGTCGGCACCTTCGTTCACGCCGCGGGCGTGCTCGGCGGCGGTGACGTGAAACTCCTCGCAGGCGTCAGCGCACTTGCCGGATTTCCGGCCTGCATCGATGTTGCGCTCTACTCGGCCCTCTGCGGGGGGGCACTTGCCATTGCCGTTTCGGCGTCACGCGGCGAACTCGGAGGCGTCGTCGGGCGCATGCGCCTCGGCGTGACCGGCGCGATCGCCGGACGCAGTCTTGCCGCCGCCGTAGCGGCCGTCGACGCGCGCGGTGCGCGTATCCCCTATGCTATAGCGATCGGCGCGGGCTTCGCGATCGCCATGCTGGCGCAAAGCGCCTTTCCCGTCCTGAGGATCGTCCATTGAACAAACGCAACACGCTGCTCATCGTCGCCGCTATTCTTGCGGCCGGCGCCGGCCTGCTCACCTTCAACTATCTCTCCGCGGCGAACAGGCACGTCGCAACCTCGCCGCCGCGCGCGGTGCTCGTCGCCGTGGCCGACATTCCGGCGCACGCATGGCTGAACAGCACGATGGTGAACGTCGAAATGCGCCCGAGCAGCGACGTCGATCCGAACGCCCTCTCGTCGCCGAGTGACCTCAATGGCGACGTTGCGCTCGGGCCGATTCCGGCCGGCGCAATGATTACCTCGTCGAACACGAGCAAGGACGAAGGCCCAACGCAAGGGCTTCATCTGATGCGCGGCATGCGCGCGATCTCGATTCCGGTCGATGAAGTCCGGGACGTCTCCGGCCTCGTTCAACCCGGCGATAAGGTCGACATCATCGCGGTCCCGCCGCGCATTGGAAGCGGGGCGCCGACGGCGTCGATCATTCTGCGCGACGTCACCGTCTTTGCGGTCGGCGGCGCGGTCGAACCGGAAAACACCGGAACGCCGCCACCCGCGGGAACGCCGAACGTTCCCAGATCGGTGACGCTCGAAGTGACGCCGTCGCAGGCGGACCTGCTCGCGATGGCCGATCTCAACGCGACACTGCGTCTCGCGCTGCGGCCGAAGGGCGATCGCTCCGGCACCACGCAAGAACTCGTCTTCGCAACCGAAACCACTTTCGCGGGTGCGCCGCCGGCGGCCGTTTCCGCGCCGGCCTCGGCACCGCACCCGGCTCGCCCGATGTGGTCGTCGCCCGTCCAGATCATCGACGGCGATCAGATCGGCGAGCCCGACAACTCCGGCTCGTCGCGGTAACGGCGATGCCCGAGATTTTCTTCGTCATCGGCTCCAAGGGCGGAGTCGGGGCGACGACCATTGCGACGCACCTGGCGACGAAATTCGCGCAGACGCGTCCGACGTTGCTCGTTGACGGCGATCTCTCCGGGCGGCGCGCAGGCGCAGTCGTATTTAATGCCATTGCGAAGATCGACGCGAGGCGCGCGCAGGACGACTTTGCGGTCGCCGAGGTTGCGCCGAACCTGACGCTCTTCGAGATGGCGGGCTCGATCCACGACGGTTTCACCATCAAGCCTGATAAGGTCGAGCAGTTTCTCCGTGCGACCGCCGATACGACGAAGACGATCATCGTCGACGCCGCGCAGCCGTTCGCGGCGGCGGTTCGGCCATTCGCCGTTCGCGCGTCTGCCTTCATGCTGGTCGTCGAGCCTTCGATGCTCGGCGTGACCGGCGGCCGCGTCATGCAGCTCGAGCTGCTGAAGTTCGGCGTTCCGGAGTCGCGTTTGAGCGCCGTGATCAGCGTGCGCGACGTGCGCAGCCGCGTGCCGTCCTCGGAAATCGAGCGAGCGCTGAAACTGAAAATCGTGGGCGAGATTCCCCCCGTCGACGACAAGCGCTTCGAGAAGGGCATCGTGGCGCTCGCGGAACGCCTCGAGGCAGGCCCGCAGGCCGCGGAGCTGCTCGTACTTCAGCCCTCGGCGAGCACGCCGCTTGGCGAGCGCCGCATGAACGACCGAACGAAGGGTAACGGCGTCTCTCCAAGCGCTGCGATCGAGAACCGCTCCGCCGACACGATGTCCGAAAAGCAGAAGGCCGAACGCGGCGAGATGAAGGCCGAGATCCATCGCGAGCTTTCCCGGCGAATCGACTTTGCCGCGATCGGCTCGAATGCCGACCAGCTCAAACTCGAAGAACTGCGAGCGGAGGTCGACAGCACGGTCGCGGAGATCGTCGCACGACGGCCCTCGATTGGATCAGCCGAAGAGGTCGCGCGCCTGCGCCAAGAGATCATTCATGAATCGCTGGGGCTCGGACCGCTGGAAGACTTGATGAGCGATCCTGAGGTTTCCGAAATCATGGTCAACGGTCCCGAGCGCATCTACGTCGAGCGCCGCGGCCGGATCGAGCAGACGGGCATGCGCTTCAACGACGCGCACCAGCTGCGCCTGGTCATCGAGCGCATCATCTCCCCGATCGGGCGGCACATCGACGAGGCCGTGCCGATGGTCGACGCGCGCCTCCTGGACGGCTCGCGCGTCAACGCGACCATCGAGCCGCTCTCGATCGACTACCCAACGATCACGATTCGTCGCTTTGCGAAGAACCGCCTGACCGTCGACGACCTCGTCTCCAAAGCGTCGCTCACGCCGGAGGTAGCAGACCTCCTGCGAGCCTGCGTCGAGGCTCGGCTGAACATCGTCATCTCCGGCGGCACCGGCTCGGGTAAGACGACCCTGCTCAACGTGCTCTCCGGCTTCATCCCTACGACCGAGCGGATCATCACGATCGAAGATGCCGCCGAGCTTCAGCTCCATCAGGATCATGTCGTTCGTATGGAGGCACGTCCGCCGAACGTCGAGGGCCGCGGGGAGATTCGAATCCGCGACCTCGTCCGCAACTCGCTGCGCATGCGCCCGGACCGAATCGTCGTCGGCGAGTGCCGCGGCGGTGAAGCGCTCGACATGCTGCAGGCAATGAATACCGGTCACGACGGCTCGCTGACCACGATTCACGCGAACACGCCCCGCGACTGCCTCGCTCGTATCGAGACGATGGTGCTGATGGCGGGATTCGACATTCCGGTGCGCGCGATTCGCGAACAGGTCGCGGGTGCCGTCGACGTCATCGCACAAACCTCGCGCCTGCGCGACGGGAGCCGCAAGATCACCTCCGTCAGCGAGGTTGTCGGCATGGAAGGCGACGTCGTGACGACGCAAGAGATCGTACGATTCGACCAGCACGGCCTCGACAAGGAAGGCAAGCTCGCCGGAAACTTCGTCTACACGGGCGTCCAGCCGAACTTCCTGCACCGCTTCGAAGAGTACGGCATCAGTTTTGAAGTCGAGCGCCTTTCGCAGATGCAACTCTCGGTCGCAGCGTGGTGAACTAAGTGACCTCCGCGGCACCGTTCATCGTCTTCTTCGGCGTCGCCGGTGCGGTTGCGCTCGCGTGCTTTGCATTCTGGGACCGCGTGCTCGTTTGGGTCGCGGCGCGCGTCGAGCCGTATCGCAAGCTCCTCGAACGCGCCGCCATACCGGTCAAAGCCGAAGAGCTGGCGATGATGGTGATCGCTGCGGCGATCATTCCGTGGGGTCTGCTCGCCGCGTTCCTCAAGCCCTCGCCGCTGGTGGGCGTCGTCATGCTCGCAGGCACGTCGTTGATGGCCTTCGTCGGCTGCCGCGCCTACATCAACTATCGCGTTGCCAAGCGTCTTGGCCAGTTCAACAACCAGATGGAGCTGGTGCTCCGCCTCATCACCGGCGCGTTGCGTGTCGGCCTCGGGTTGCGGCAGGCGCTCGTGACCGTCGTCAGCGACATGCCGGACCCCGCGCGCATCGAGTTCTCTCGCGTGCTCAGCCAGACGCAAATCGGCGTGGGCATCCATGACGCGCTCGACCAGCTCGCGGATCGCATGCCGTCGGGCGAGATGGCGATGATGACGCGCGCGATCCGCATTCAAAGCACGACCGGCGGCAACCTCGGAAAGGTCCTAGAAAATCTCGCCGAGACGATCAAGCAGCGCCGCCGAATCAACCGGAAGATCGCCGCACTGACCGCCGAAGCGAAGTTCAGCAAATACATCATCTCGGCGCTGCCGATTTGCGTCGGCGCCTTCATCATGACGTTCGAACCCGACATGCGCTCGGGATTGCTCTTCACGCTCATCGGAAACATTTGCCTCGCCGTCGTCGTCGGCTTGATCGCCATCGGCTGGATCGTTTTCGGCAGGCTCTCGAGGCTCGACATATGATGTTGATTCTCGTTCCGCTGCTCGTCGTCGGAGCAATCGGCGTTATCGTCTACGCCGTCACCAGCTCGAACAGCGAGGTGAAGGGGCGTCTCGCCGCCATCAACGCATCGGCCGGTTTGGGAGGCGGCGACGACGCAGCGACGCTCTTCCAACGCCTGCTCGACGAGCAGCGCCGCTACCGCCTTGAAGTGCGTCTGCAAGAAGCCGGCTGGTACAACGTGACGCCGGCCAAACTGCTCGCGCGCTCGGGGGTCTATGCGGGCATCGGCGCCGGCATCGGTTTTCTGCTCATGCTGGTCTTCCACTTGTTCACGCCCGTGATGACGGCGGGCATCGTGGCGCTTGCGAGTTTCGGCGCCTATCGTCCGTACGGTCAGCTTGCGGGCGCGATCAAAGAGCGCAAGACCCAAGTGCACCGGTCGTTGCCTGACTTTCTCGATCTCCTTTCGACGACGATCGAAGCCGGCGTCGCGTTGAACGCCGCGATTTCGGTTGCGGCCGAAGGCTTGAAAGGAGCGCTCGGCGAGGAGTTGCGCGCAGCGTTGCAAGACGTGCGGCTGGGTCGCTCGCGAAGCGAAGCGCTCATCGCGATGGCGTCACGCGTGCGCGAGCCCGACCTCACGACCGTCGTGACCGCGCTCGTGCAATCGGAACGCGTCGGAGCCTCTCTCACGCACGTCGTCGACGAGCTGGCCGCCGATTCACGTGACCGGCGTATCATGCGAGCCGAAGAGCTGGCCGCCGCGCTCTCGAACAAACTCATCTTTCCGATGGCACTCTGCATGCTGCCGGCGCTCTTCATCATGATCTTCGGCGGTGTCTTCGCGAGGTATCTACACCACTGATGGTTGTGCTGCTCGCCTGGGGTTTCATCTATGCCTGCGCCGCCACGTGCGGCGTCGTGGCGGCGCACTTCGTCTGCGCGCGCTTCGAGCGCCACGACGACGGCCCGGCGCCGATTCGTCTGCACCCCGCGATCCCGATCGTCTTCTTTTCGCTGCTCGGCATCGTGGTCGCGGCGCGCGGCGGCAACGTCGCGCAACTCGGCACGATCGCGCTGCTCGGCATTCCGCTCGTCGGTGCCTGGTATAGCGATGCGCGCACCGGTATCGTTCCCGACGTCTTCACGCTCGCTCCGCTCGGCATCATCGCGATCGGCGTCCTGTTGCACCATACGTGGTGGATTGCGATCTCCGCGATCGTGATCTTCGGCGCCTTCGCGCTTGCGGCGACGCTCTCGCGCGGCCGCGGCATGGGCTGGGGCGATGCAAAGCTCGCGATGCTGGGCGGTGCGGCATTGGGCCTCCCGGTTTCCCTTTTGACGCTTGCCGTCGCGTGTTTCGCCGCAACCGTGGTTTCGGTGATTCGCACGCGCGGCACGCAGCCGATCGCGTTCGCGCCGTACATCGTGATCGCCATGCTCCTCGCGTTCGGGGTCAGCATTCATGGCTAGCGGCACGACGCTCACCGTCAATCCTGCGCAAACGCTGCTGCAGCGCACCGTCGGCTTGATCGGCCGCACCCACGTCGGAGACGACGAAGGGATGCTCTTCGAACGCTGCGCCTCGATTCACACGTTCTTCATGCGCATGCCGATCGACGTCGTCTTTCTCGACGCCGATCGGCGCGTCATCCGCGCGGTGCCGAACGTCGCACCGTGGCGTCCAATTGTTGGCTGCAAGGCCGCACGCGCCGTGCTGGAGCTTGCAGCGGGTTCGATCCGGCGCCGTGGCATTTGCCTCGGCGACGTCCTCCGGCTCCGAACCCTTGCTCGCGTCGACACGATCGACAACCTACAAGAGTGGAGACCCTGAAAGGCTCCAATGAAAAGGGGGAAGATTAGCATGACCTATCTGAAAAGCCTCATCGAGGACACGAGCGGTGCGACCCTGGTCGAATACGGCCTGTTGCTCGCGCTCGTCGCTATCGCAGCGGTCGCCGCAATGGCAACGCTGGGAGGCAATATCTCGAGCCTATTCTCAAACGCGTCAAACGATCTCTAATCGGGAACGTGATTCCGGTCCGGCGGGCTCTCGGTAAGGCGTAACCGCGAGCCTGCTTCCGGCTAGGTCGCCTGGGCGAGATTCTCGAGACGGGAGCCGCGGGCGCTCTGCGCGGCACGCAGCGGCACGACGTCTGCGCCAAGACGGCGCAGTGCCGTGAGATGGCGCTGAACTTCGTTGAAGCTCTCGTCGACCTCACGAGCCATCGCTTGACGCGAGAGCGTCGGAGGATCGACGATCAGCGGTCCGCGATAGAGAGCGCGTGCCGCTTCGTATGCCTCGACGGCACGGTCGAGCCGCTGTTCGGTCATGGCTTCACGCGCTGCGGCAACGTGGGCCAAGAAGCGCGCGAGGTCGGTCACGGCGAGGTCGTTCCGCAGCCGCACGTCGCGGCCGTCGGCCTGAAAGTAGAGGTCGATTCGTGCATCCGGCAGACAGCGGCGCAAAGCCGAGCGAACGTTGCTGCACGTCGTACGCAAATTCTGCGCGGCCTGCTGGCGATCGTGCGTCGGCCAAAAGACTTCACACAGCTCGGCTCGCGACGCGCGTCCAAGCGGCTCGAGCAAGAGATATTTGAAGAGGAGCGCGTCCTTACGGCGCACCCATTCCACGCGCCGGCCTGCAATGCGAACCTCGAACTCGCCGAGCAGCTGCGCGAAGATCGGCGCTGCGTCCGGTAGCATGGAGAGGTCGCCCGAATCGCCGTGCACGCCGAAGGCCGTGGCGACGGGGCGCAGCAACCCATAGCCGCTCTCCGTGCGCGCGACGTAGAGTCCCGCGCGCTCGAGCGCGTGCATCTCGTCGGTCGAGACCAGCCCCTCGGCCGAGCAGAGGCGCAGCAGCGCGGGGCCAAACTCGCTTGCGGCGGCATCGGCGACGATCATCTCGCGGAAGGCCGGACCACGCTGCACGCTCCAGCGATGCATGGCATCGTTCAAATTGCGTTCCGCTTCGGCGGCGACGCGCACGGCGCCGGAGACGACGAGGGGCCAGCCCTCGCTCTCCCTGAGAAGCTGAGAAATCTGCGGATCGGTCGCGTCCACGCCGACGAGATCGCATAACTCGGCGACTTCCGATGCCGTGAAGGCGAGTTGCGATGCATCGAGTATGGCCGTCGTTCCGTCGAGAAGGCGTCGCGGATCGCCGATCGTCGTGCGCGAACGCGAAGCAAGGATGACACCGACGTGCGGCGGCGCCTGCAGGACGATCATTGCCAACGCGTCGAGGTCCTCAGGGCGCAGCGCGTCTACTTCGTCGATGGCGATCTCGCACTCCGGCAGCGCATCGAGCGCGGCGATCGCGGCTTCGACCGAGCGTCCCGATTCGAGCGGCAAGCCCAAGCGCTCGCAGAGCACCATCGAAAGGCGATCGGTGACGCGGCCGAGCCGGCCGATCGGCGCATAGCGACAGTTCGGGCGGCGAGAAGCGTATTGCTCGAGAAGCGTGCTCTTGCCGAAACCGGCGGGCGCGACGAGCGCGCGCAGCGGCGTTTCGCTCCTGCGTTCGAGCCACGTGAGAAGCCGCTCGCGAGTGATACTCTGAGTCGGCTTCTTGGGCGTCCGCGCTGGGCCCGGGACCCCAGTTGACATCCGTTCCTCCGTTTTGAAGTTGGAGCCACCCTGCCTTCATTCAATCGTCCACGCGGCTCGGAGGCTTTAGGGCAAGCAACCTCTTACGGGCCTTTTTACAAAGACTTTACGTCCCGATTCCGGCAATCGTGCGTGCGACCTGACGCCAGGACGGCGTCCGGCCATAGAGGAGCATACCGACGCGATAGAGTCGTCCGCCGGCGAACGCGAAGAGCACGACGCTCGCGACGTCAATAAACGCCGCCGCGAGCAGCTGCAACTCGGGAACGCTCGAAACCGCAAGGCGCGAGAACATGACGAAGGGCGAGAGGATGGGGATGAAACTGCAAACGACGACGTAAGGTGCGTCGGGGTTCGTCAGCGCCATGATCGCGACGACGAAGGCGATGATCACCGGCAAAAAAAGCGGTCCGCTCACCGCGCCGAGGTCCTCGGTGCGATTCACCAACGATCCGACGCCCGCGAAGAGCACGGCCATCTGCAGGAAGCCGAGCACGAAGAACACGAGGAAGCCGATCACGGTGGAAAGCGGGAGCACCGCGAGAGAAACGGCGCCGAAGCTCGTCGCCGAGGTGCCGGAGCCGCCGGAGAGAGCCGCGCCGATGACCACCCACACGGCCATCTGGAGCACGGCGAGCACCGTCGAGGCGAGGATCTTCCCCGAGAGCAGGGTCGTCAAATCCACCGAAGCGACCAGCAACTCGGCGATTCGGCTCGTTTTTTCTTCGGCGACCGACGTGAGCACGAGTTGGCTGTTGAAGACGATCAGCATGTAGAGAAGAACGAGCAGCAGATAGGCGATCCCGTGCGCGGCCTCCGACTGCGCGGCGTTTCGGAAGCGCGCGACGCTGCGAACGGCCACGGCGAAGTTCAGCTCTGCGCGCAGCTGTATCGGCGAGCGATGCGTGGTCAGCGACACGTCGAGCGGAAGAAGCGGTCCGCGAATCGCCGAAAGCTCGACGGTCGAGGGGTCGGGCGTGTAGATCACGACGCGAAGGCGATCGCCCGCGCGCGAGAGTTCGAGCAGCGAGCCGACGTGCCACGCGCGCAGCATCGCCTGGCTCGGCGCGCCCGCGGATTCGGAACGACGCGGACGGCGACGTCGCCGTCCCGTTCGAGCAATGCCTTCGCCGGCGCGGTCAGCGCGGCGGGTCCGGCGATCGCCACGTTGTGCAGCTCGCCGAACGTCATGGACGCGAGCAGCGTCGGCAGGCGCGTGACCAGCGCGATGCTGAGGCTCCCGAAGATCAATCCGACGATGAATGCGCGCGATCTCAGAGCGGCGCATCAGTTCTGCCGAGAACACGGTCGCTAAGACGCTCATTCGATCGATTTCTCGATGACGTTCAAATAGAGATCGCGCAGCGACGGCTCGATCGGCTCGAAGGCGATGATCGAATCGACCGCGACCAGCGAGCGCAGCAGCGCCGCAAAGTCCGTCGTCGGCGGCAGGTCGAACGTCACCGAGGCGTCGTCGCGTTCCACCGCTAGCGTGCCGTCGATCCCCTCCAGGGTGTGCGTCACCGGCGCGCTACCCGGAGCAGACGCGCACGCGACGTGCCGGCCAACCCCGCCGCAGGTCGGCGAGCGTTCCTGCGGCGAGATTCCGCCCTGCGGCGATGATGCAGAAATCGGAGCAGAGCCGCTCGAGTTGCCACATCTCGTGGCTCGAAAGTACGAGCGTCGTTCCGTTGTCTTGCAGACTCCTCGAGGACCGCGAGCAGCAGCTCGGCGTTCACCGGGTCGAGCCCGGAGAAGGGCTCGTCGAGAATCGAGCAACGCGGGCCGGTGCACGGCGGCGCACGCGACCTGCACCTTTTGCTGGTTTCCTTTCGAGAGTTCGGCACACGGACGGTCGGCATACTCTTGCAATGCGAGCCGTTCGATCCATTCCGTGGTGCGACCGGCGACTTCGCGCGCTCCGATGCCGCGCAGCCGTCCGAAGTACGCGATGTGATCGCGCACGCGCATCTTCCCGTAGAGTCCTCGCTCTTCCGGCAGATAGCCGAAGTGACGGCGCGTCCGCGCGTCGGTCGCCGCGCCGTTCCAGGTAATCGTGCCGCCGTCGGGCGTCAAGATGCCGAGGATCATGCGCATCGTCGTCGTCTTTCCGGCGCCGTTGGGGCCGAGCAATCCGAACGTCATCCCGTCGTCGATCGAAAAGCTGACCTCCGCAACCGCGTGGACGTTCCCGAAATCCTTTCGGGCTCTATCGACGAGCAGCACCGCGAACTTCGATCTATGGTGTTGCGACGACGCGTGCGTCGAGGCGCAACAGGAGGGCCATCGCAGCTGCGGCCGTCAGGAAGCCGACGTAGTACGAGAGGTCGCCGAGCTGCGGATAGGCGCGAGCGATCGGCCCCGCGAGCCATGCTTGATTCCAGAACGGCGCGGATGCGAGCAACCCGACGATCCACGCGACGAATCCGGGGCGCCAGCGGGGAGAGCGTTGCGGATCGGCGGGAGCACCGCCCCGCATCCACCAGTCGACGAGCACGACGCCCGCCCACGGCGAGGCCCAATAGGAAAGCAGCAGCAGGAAGTTCGTGTAGAAGACCTCCATTTGCTGCCACTGGCTTCCGCCGATCGCGAGCAGCGCGCCGATGATACCGACCGCAAGCGCGGCATATGCGCGCTTGAGATGCACGTTGAAGGCGACGAGCGCCGCGAGCGCGCCGGAATAGAGGTTCATGCAGTTTGCGGTCAGCGTTCCCAGGACCACCGCGGCCAGCACGAGCTTTGCAATCCAGCCTGCTCCGAGCAAGACCGAGACGGCTTGGGTCGGAAGCACCGTCGAGAGATCGATGCCGCGGACCGCGCTGACGGTCGCGGCCCCGACGACTTCCAAGAGGATGCACGGCAACGCGCACCCGGCGAAGGAGTACCACCACACCGCACGCGGATTCGTCGCCTTCGGAAGATACCGGGAATAATCTGAAGCGCACGGCACCCAGCCGAGCGCGTACGAGAACGCAAGTGCCGTTGCGAAGATGAAGCCGGCCAACGGGCCGCCGGCGGCGCTGGGTGCGTGCGCATTGAAAGGCGCATTCCACTGCGCGTGGCCGAAGGTCACAAACGCTAGCGCAAGAAAGCCGATTGCCAGCAGCACGACGCTCGTCCGCTCGAAGACCGCAATGAGATTGTAACCGTAGACGGCGAGCACGATTTGCAGTGCCAGCATGATGACGAGCGCGAGCAGATACGGAAAGCCGGCGATCGTCTGCAGCGCGTACGCGCCGAACACCGTGTTGATCGCGAACCAACCGACGCCCGCGAGAAAACTCAAGCCGGCCGGTGCGACGTTGCCGCGTTGCCCGAACGCGAGGCGGCCGGCGACCATCTGCGGGACGCCGTAGCGCGGGCCCAACGTGGCCAGCGCGCCGAGCACCGCGAAGCCGGCGAGGTTTCCGAGCACGATCCCGATCGTGGCGCTGCGCAAGTCGGTGCCGAAGGAGGCGGCGATCACCAAGCCGACCATCCACGTCGCAATTTCGGCATTGGCCGAAAACCATACGCCGAAGAGATGCCACGGCTTTCCGTGGCGCTGCTCGTCCGCGACGGTTTCGATGCCGGTCGGTTCAACCTCGAGAACCTGGTCCTTGTAGACGTGTTCGCTCACGTCGCTCCTGCGGCGGCGGACGTCAGAGCGCTCGATTCCGCGAACTGCACGCCCCGCGCGCGCATTTCGTCGATGGCGTGCTGCTCGTCACCCGGCTTCGCATTGATCGCACAGATCGCGTCGGTGAGCACGACGGCGTCGAAGCCGGCGTCGACGCCTTCGAGCGCCGTGGATTTCACGCAGTAATCGGTTGCGAGCCCTGCTACGAAGATGCGCCGGACTCCCCGGTTGCGCAGGCGCTGCGCGAGATCCGTTCCGGCAAACGCGCTGTATCCGTCGGTCTGCGGATCCGTGCCCTTATCGACGATCTCGTCGATCTGCTCCGCGTTGAGCAGCACGGAGAAGGCGGCGCCGGGCGTTCCGGCGAGGCAATGCCACGGCCACGGGCCCCCGTTGGCTTCGAAGTATGCGTGCTCCGGCGGATGCCAGTCTCGAGATGCGACGACGTAGCCGAACATCGGCATGAGCCGGTTGATCGGCTCGAAGATACGGTTGCCCTCCGGGACGGCGAGCGTTCCGCCGGGGAGAAAATCGTTCTGAGGATCGACGACGATGAGTGCGTCGGTCGGTTCGATGCGGTACGTGCTGCCGGTCATCCCATCACAGAATGCAGAATCAAAGCGCGTGGATGCGCTTCTCCCGATGCAACAGGAGCGCCCGAGTGCCAAGCGAACGCCCCCTCCAACGGCCGCGCAACGCCCGCGGCCTCATCATGATATGGAGGTCGATTCGTGGACAACTCCCAGGACGTAACGAACGCCGGCGCCGCGACGGCGGCAATGATGGGCACCTTCTTCGTCGTTTGGATGCTCTTTATCGTCGCCATGGTGGCACTTTTCATTTGGTTTTACTGGCGAATTTTCCAGAAGGCCGGGTTCAGCGGGGCGCTCGCGCTCTTGAATCTCGTGCCGGGTGTCGGGCAGCTGATCTGCATCCTCATCCTCGCCTTCGGAGATTGGCCCGTTCTGCAAGGCCGAAGCGGCCCGCCCGTCCAGACCGGCTACACCCCACCCACACCGACGGCTTAGCGGTTTTCGCGAATCCAAGCCTCGACCGCTTCGGCGGTCGAGGGCAGGATCGCCGAGAGGTTCTCGGGCGCGCCGCTTGTGACGACGACGTCGTCTTCGATGCGCACGCCGATGCCGCGTAGCTCATCTGGAACGGTTGCGTCATCCGGCTGGAAGTAGAGGCCGGGCTCGATCGTGAGCACCATGCCCGCTTCCAGCTTTCCGTATCGATAGGCTTGCGCGCGCGCGCGCGCGCAGTCGTGCACGTCCAAGCCGAGCATGTGGCTCACGTTGTGCAGCGTGTAACGCCGGTAGAACTGACGATCTTCGTCGAGTGCCTCGTCGAGCGAGCAACGTAGCACCTTCATGTCGATGAGGCCCTGTGCGAGGACGCGCATCGCGCGGCGGTTCGGCTCGAGGAAATCGTTACCGGGGACGCACGCGTCGATTCCGGCGCGCTGCGCCTCGAAGACGAGATCGTACACCGCGCGTTGCTGTTTGGAAAATGTCCCGCCGATCGGCAGCGTGCGCGTGACATCCGCAGTGTAGAGCGAATCACACTCGGCGCCCGCATCGAGCAGCAGCAGCTCGCCGCTTCGAAGCAGTCCGTCGTTGCGGGTCCAATGCAGCGTGCAGGCATGCTCCCCAGCTCCCGCAATCGTCAAGTAGCCGACGTCGTTGCCTTCCATGCGCGCGCGTCGCCAGAACGCTGCCTCGATCTCCCGCTCGCTCCGTGCGTCGGGAAGCACCCGGAGCACGTCCTCGAAGCCGCGCTTCGTCATCTCGACCGCCTTGCGCAACTCCGCGATCTCGTATTCGTCTTTGCGCAGGCGCATCTCGGAAAGATGCGTCGCAAAATCGGCGTCGGCATCGCGCGCTTCGAAGCGTGCATCGATTGCGGCGTTCACGCCGCGATGCAATCGCACCGGCGGATTCTCCGCCCGCAGCGCATCGAGGTATTCGTCGATGCGCGAAAGCGGATCGCAGTGGTCGACGCCGTAGTACGCGCGGCTCTCGTCGACGCCGCGATGCGTGCCAACCCACAGCTCGCCGTGGACCCGATCGGTGAAGGCGGCGGCCGTGCCGCGGTTGTGCTCGGGCACGAAGAGACGCGTCCGATGCCCGGTGCCTTCCGGTTCGAAGACGAGCAATGCGCCGGGCTCTCCTCCGCCCATGAAATACGCGAACTCACTCGACGGTCGAAAACGGAAATACGTGTCGTTTGCCCGCACGTGCTCGCATCCGGCCGGCATCAGGAGCAACGTGCCCGCGTAGGCGCGCGAAAGGACCTCGCGCCGCTCGCGCAGCCGCTCTACCTGGGGATGCGAGCGCCGGTCCAGCGGCCGCTGCAGCCAATCTCGCGCCATGAAGGCAACGAGCGCCTCCGGCGGCTGGATGTCGTGGGCCGCTTTCGCGGCCGACGCCTTCTCGAGTGCCTCGGAATCCATAGGGATCATGATTAGGGAACCTCCGCGCGGAATCCCAGGCGCCGCCCCTCGCGATAGCGGCCGAGCGGCCGTCCTTCCAGATGAAAGTCATGTTCACTTCCGGGCCTCGCGGGTATATAATGCAGAGCATGTTGGCTCAAGTTGGTAAAGCGGCTCCCGATTTCAAGTTGCCCAGCACGAAGGGCGCGACCGGCGCGAAGGACCTCGGAAAGGAGATCGCGCTCTCGGATTATCGCGGAAAGTGGCTGGTCTTCTTTTTCTATCCGCTCGATTTCACGTTCGTCTGCCCGACCGAGATCACGGCGCTCTCCGATCGCTACGATGAGTTCCGGGAGTTCGACACCGAAATTCTCGGCTGCTCGACGGACTCGGTCCACAGCCACTGGGCGTGGCTGAACGCGCCGCGTGAGAAAAACGGCATCGCGGGTACGAAATATCCGTTGGTTTCCGATTTCACGAAGGAAACGGCGCGCTCGTACGGCGTGCTCGACGAGAAAAGCGGCGCGGCCCAGCGCGGGCTCTTCATCATCGATCCGGAAGGCATTCTGAAGTACACGGTGGTGACCGATGACAACGTCGGACGGAGCGTCGCCGAGACGCTGCGCGTGCTGCAGGCGCTTCAAACCGGCGGCCTTTGCCCCGCCGAATGGAAGCCCGGCGCGAAGTTGCTTCAAAAGACGTAAGCGTGGCGTTGCGCATGCGCAGCCCGCTTCCGTCGCTGGAGGGCGCGGTCGCGTGGGTCGACGGCGGCGTAAGTGCCCAGGAGTTGCGGGATCGTCCGGTCGTCGTCTCGTTTTGGTCGATCTCGTGCCATCTCTGTCACGAATCCGCGGAGCGCGTCGCAGCCTGGCGTGAGAAGTTTGCGCGTCACGGCGTTGCGTTCGTCGCGGTCCATCAGCCGCGCTCCGAAGAGGAGTTGGACGTCGAGGCCGTTCGCCGCGACGCGATCGGCGCGATGCGCCTGACACAACCGTGCGCGATCGATAACGAGCACGCGATCGTCGATCGCTTCGAGAACCAGTTCGTGCCGGCGTTTTACGTATTCAATCGCAAGCACGAGTTGCGACATTTTCAGGCGGGCGGCAAGAGCCTCGAACGCATCGAGGCGGCGCTCGAGCGCGTGCTCGAGGAGCGCGACGACGAGGGCGAACGAAGCTAGTCCGGCGCTGCCGTGTGTGCCCCGTGATGCGCGGTCGTCGTCTTCGCTCGTAGCGGCTTGAGCTTCGCGCGCGCGAGCCGGACGTTCAACGCCGTCAACTCGGTCGTGAATAGCGCTTGCGTGCGTTGTGCCATCGCGTCGGATTGCGAGGCGTATCGGTCGATCAACGCCTGCTGGGCCTGCGTCGGCGGCCCGAGATATCCCGGCAGGAGATGCAGCAGGTAGGCGATCTGGTCGATCAACGCCGCAGGATGTTTGTAACCGCTGTTCTGGCTGCCGTTGCCGTTGCGCAGCGCATCTGCGGTCGAATCGAGGTCGTGCCGGTACTGCAAAAGCGCGCCCTTAAGCGCGGCATCCTTCGCGCGGCGCCGTCGATCGGCGATCTGCGCGTCGAGGCCCGTGATGACGTTGAGGGCGACCTCTGCGCGCTCTTGAAGCTGCGCCAGGCGCTCGAGCGCGTCGTACTGCTGCTGCAATCCGCTTTCGGAGGCCTGCGCCGCCGGATCGAGCCGTACTTCGAGCGGCGCCTCCAGCATGAATGAAGTCCCACGCCGCGGCGATACTTGCAAGCGAACGGTATAAGAGCCGGGCAGCACTTGCGGCCCCGAGATCTCGAGCGGATAAAAGACGTAGAAATCACGCGGGTCCTGCACGGCGCTCTTGCCGCCCGGTGGGTCGGCGCCGAGATCCCAAACCACGCGGTTGATGCCCGGTGTCGTCGTGGCGTCGAGCGTGCGCACGAGATTGCCTTTGGGGTCGACGATCTGCAGCGTCACCTTCGGTGCGTGCGCCTTCTTCGGTCGCGCGGGGAGATAGTATGAGATCACCGCGCCGTACGGTTTGTTATCGGAAACGAAGGCGCCGCGCCCCGGCTCGTACGTCGGGCGCGGCTCGTAACGATAGGCGGGCATCGGCGCGAAGAGCGCCGCTTGCGTCGCCGGGCGCTGAGCGATCTGCTCGAGCGGCGTCAGGTCGTCGAGGATGTAGAAGCCGCGGCCGTGCGTGCCGAGGATGAGATCGTCGAAGACGGGTTGGATCTTCGCGTCATAGACCGGAACCGGCGGCAGCTCGAGCATGAGGCTGATCCAGTGGCGCCCCCGATCGAACGATGCCGACATCCCCTGCTCGGTTCCGGCGAAGAGCAGGTTCGCTTGGCGCGGATCCTCGCGCACGACGTGGGCGTAGCTCGGCAATCCGCGCGAGATGTCGTTCCACGTCCGACCGTAATCGGTCGTGTAATAGACGTATGGCCGCTGGTCGCCGAAACCGTGACGATCGAAGGAGACGTATGCGACGCCCGCCGTCGTGCGCGAAGCGTCGATCGACGACACCTCCGCCTCCGCCGGCAGGTTCGGCACGGCGCCGATGACGTTCGTCCAACGAGCGCCTCCGTCGCGCGTGATCCAAAGATTGCCGTCGTCGGTCCCGGCCCAAAGCGTCTGCGGATCCGCCGCGTCCTCGGAGATCGCGTAGATCGTGCAATAGGCTTCCGCATTCGTGTCGTCGCGCGAGATCGGGCCGCCGCTCGGTCCGAGGCGGCGCGGATCGCAAGGCTGACCGAGATCGGGGCTGATGACGCTCCAGCTCGAGCCGCCGTCGGTCGTCTTGAAGAGCACGTTGCCGCCGAAGTAGAGCACGTTTGGATCGTGCGGCGAGATGTAGAACGGCGCGCTCCAATTGAAACGGTACGGATACGCGCCCGCGCCGGTGCCGAAAGTCACCATCGGCTGCGGGGAGATGTTGCGCGCCTCCCCGGTACGCAAGTTGCGTTGCACGAGATCGCCGAAGTGCGTGTCCTCGTAGATGATCTCCGGATCGCGCGGATCCGCCATCGCGTATTGTCCGTCGCCCCAGTCGGAGATGTTCCGCCACGCGCCGCCCGGCACGCCGCCGTACTCCCCGTCGTTCCAAAGGGTATTCGGTCCCCACCAGACCTCATGGTCCTGCAGGCCGCCCATGATGTGATAGGGCACGGCGAGATCGTAGCCGACGCGATACACTTGCGCGAACGGGACCGTGTCGATGTAATCCCAGGTCGTGCCGCCGTTGACCGAGAGTTCGAAGCCCATGTCGCTTCCCGCGAGCATGCGCTGCGGATCGGTCGGATCGATCCACAAGTCGTGGTTGTCGCCGCCGCCACCGAAATGCGTAAAGCTCTTGCCCCCGTTGCTCGAGACTTGGTTCTCGCCGGTGATCACGTAGACGCGGTTCGGGTTTCGTGGGTCGACGCGGATTACAGAGAAGTAGAAGGGGCGGAAGTCCAGCTCTTGGTTCGCGTTCACCGAAGTCCAATGCGCGCCGCCGTCGTTCGACCGGTAGAGCAATCCCGTTTTCGTCGGCACGAGCGCGTAGACGACGTTCGGACTGCCGTAACAAAGCGCGACGCCGACTCGGTTGATGATTCCGCCCGGAAGGCCGTCATGCAGCGCGGGGTCCGTCAAGCGTTGCCACGAGCGCCCGTTGTCGGTGGACTCATAGAGTCCGCTGCCCGTGCCGCCGCCCCGAAAGTTCCACGGCTGCCGCAGGAAATCGAATGTTCCCGCATAGACGATCTGCGGATCCTGCGGGTCGAAGACGACGTCGCTCCCACCGGTCGTCGGGTTGACGTAGAGCACCTGCTGCCAGGTCTTGCCGCCGTCCTGCGTCCGAAATATCCCGCGTTGTCCGCCGGGCGACCACTCATGCCCGAGCGCCGCGACGATTGCCACGTCGGGGTCGCGCGGATCGATCGCGATCTTCGCGACGTGCTCGCTCTTGGGTAAGCCGGCGAACGTCCACGTTTTCCCGGCATTCGTCGATTTGAAGACGCCGTCGCCGGGTGAGGCGGTATTGCGCGGAAAGCCTTCGCCGGTTCCAACGTAGATCACGTTCGGGTTCGACGCCGCAACGGCGAGCGCGCCGATCGCGGTCGACGTTCCGGCGTTGAAGATCGACGTGAAGGTGAGGCCGCCGTCGGTCGATTTGTAGAGACCGCCGGAGGAGTGACCGAGGTAGATGATGCGCGGATCGCCAGGGACGCCCGCGACGACGTCGAGACGGCCGCCCATCTGTGCCGGACCGACCCAGCGCCAACGCAACGCGCCGAGATCGCCGAGCTTGACCGCGCGCACCGGAGGTTGCGAGGGTTGCGGCTTCGCGGCGCACGCAGCAAGCGAGCATGCGAGAAGCGCGAGCGCGAGGGAGCGGCCCATGACTAGGACTGCGTTTCGAGCGTGCTCTTCTCCTACGCGCAAGCGGAGTTGCCGCCCCCACCGTGCAACGTTGTCGGCATGGTAAGCAGGTATGTCGTCGCCGCGATCGCCGCAGCGCTGGCATTCAGCCTCGCCGGTTCGCGGACGCTCGCGAGCGACGCGGCTCTGACGGCTCGCGTGCAGGCCGCCTACGACGGGCAATGCTCCGACCTCATGCGCGGCGACTTCACGTCCTTCCAGCGAACGCTGAGCCCCAATTTCACCGGCGAGATGGATGGACATACCGTGACGCGCGATGCGGTCGTCACGAATTTGAGAAACGCGGCAAGCACCATTTCCCTCTCCAAGTGCGTGACGACGATCGACTCGGTGCAGCAAAGCGAGGGAGCCTTCATTACGATCGTGCACCAGTTGATCGACGGTACGCTTACCTCCGCGGACGGCACGGATCCGATTGAGATCGCCGCGGGGAAGCGCGACATCTGGACGAGCGACGGGAACGCGCTCGTTCTAACCTCCTCGAGGAGCATCTGGTCGACGGTCACGGTGAACGGCCAAATCGTGCAGCAGAGCGGCACGCCCCCGTCGGCGTCGCCCTTGAACGCCTCGCCCGCGCCCGCAAACACGCCGAAGCCATGATGCGACTGCTGTCCCCGCCGCCATTGCGCGGCCGTGCAGCACTCGGCATCTTTGCAATCCGAGCGATCGTCGGTCTCGGATTCATCTTTCACGGCTATGGGAAGATGCACGCTCCCCTCAGTTGGATGGGTCCGAACGGTTTTGCGCCGCCTTGGCTCCAAGCCGTCGTCGCCTTCGCGGAGTTCTTCGGCGGCTTCGCGCTCATTCTCGGGCTGCTGACGCCGCTCGTCGCCGCGGTGCTCTCGATCGACATGCTCACCGCGATCGTCAGGTTTCACATTCCGGCGGGAGGCCATTTCGTCGGCGGACGCGCCGCGTTCGAGGTTCCGCTCGACTATCTCGTCGTGATGATCGCGCTGCTGCTCATGGGCCCCGGCGAATACTCAATCGATAGCAAAATCTTCAAACGCAAGCTGTAGGCAAGGTGCGGCCATGCAACGATTCATTCTTGCCCTCGGGATGCTCGCGCTCTTCAGCCTATCCGGAGCGCGCGCGGCGGATTCGCCGCAAGCCGAGATCGCGCGGTCCGTGCATAAGATCGTCGGTCTCGCGGCGCAGCAGTTCCGGGGCGTCGATACGTTTCAAATCGACAACGTGGCGCCCTTCCCATACTGTTCGATCTGGGGATGGCGCGGCGACGGAAAGTTCCTCGTCAACTGCGAAGAGACCGACGCGTTCCACAGCGCGGCTGCGTTCGTTGCTGCGAGCCGTGCCGCGTTACCGGCGGACTTCGCAGACATTACGTGCCCGACGGACGCGCTCATCATCGATCATTCGTACCTGGCGTGCCTGCGCGGGGCGAGCGGCGTCGAGATCGATCTTGTCGACGTCAAGAACTGCTGCCACGAAGCCGACACTTACACGACCTACGTCGTCGCTCCGGTGCCGGCAATAGATCGAAGCGCGAGGCAGACCGAGCTCTCGCGGCTCTTGCTCGGCATCGCCGGCCCCGCCGCGCAAAACTTTCGCGGCGTAACCGCGTTCTCCGTGGCCAACTACCCAGCGTTCGAAGCGTGTGGGTTCGAGAAGTATCGCAGTGGCAGAAACGTCATCGAGTGCCGTGGTCAAAACGGCGCCTTCGCAGATCCGAGCGATTTCGTTGCCGCGATTCGAGCGGCGCTTCCCGAGGGGTTTGCGTCGTCGGGGTGCGCACAGGTTACGGATGCCGAAAGCTGCTTACGAGGGCCTCGCGGGGTTGAGGTCGGCATTGCATCCCAGGAATGGCCGCTGCGCATCTATGCGTACGATGCGTCCTACGTCGACGTTCGCATAGCGCCGGTCCAACGATTTCTGGCGACAGCGCTGGCGGCTTCGGAGCACGCGTTCGCGGGCTACTCCTACAAACGGTACGCGCCGTTCAACGCAGACTGCCAGACGGGGACCATCGCAGGGCGTAGCCTTCTGACGTGCTCCATATCGGGCTACGAACATGCCTTCCTCGGAGACACGGACTTCGATCAAGTCGTCCGCGGCGCGCTTCCCGGCGGGTATGCAACGACGCCGTGCAGCGCTTTCAAATCACTCGAATCGGAAGAGGTATCGCTCGATGCATGCTACCGTGGATCGAGCGGGCGCGAGATCGGTAGCGGTACAAACGATGTCGGGGAAGATTTGATCTTCGTTCTCGGGCCTGCCCACCGGAGATGATCGTCTCTAGCGGAGCCTAGGGTCGGGAGTTTCTCGATGAACCGACGTACACGTACCATTGCATTTGGGCGCCTTCACCGACGTCTACCTCGACGCGATCGCTAGCGAAGCAGTCAACGGCGCTCATCATCTGCGTCGGCCAATAGTCCAGCGTGCATGTGGTGGCGCCGGCATATCCTGCCGGAAGCGCGGCTTGAATGACCGGGAGCAAAGCGAACGCGAGATCACCGCGACCGGGCACGCTACTGAGCAGAGAGCATGCGAGGTATCTGCGCGCGGTGTTGTCCTCGACCTCTACGGTGCACTGGTGGCCGAAGTACGGCAGTTCCGTATCGGAATCGAACCCTTGGAAGTTGCGGCCGGCGGCCTCTACGGCGTTGTCGAGAAACCGCCGCATCAGCGCCGTTCGAGGCACCGGATGCGTATCGTCGGCTTCGATACGAAGAAAGTCGCCGACGTGCACCTCGACGTTGTTGTCGTTGCGCTCGCATACCGGCAGCTCACTGGGCTGCACGCACTCGGCTTGGCGAAAGGTTTTCGGAAGTGCATCGCGTACCGCCGCAGTAAAGTCCGCTTCGGTGAAAGACCAGACGTCTCGCACGTCACAGGCGACCACGGGACGCCCGTTCGCAGGCCTGCGAACCCCACAACCATCGAGCATCGTTTCATACTCGGTCGCAAACCGAGATACGTCCGCGTCATCGAAGCCTCGCGCAACTATCGCCGTCAGCTCTTCAAAGGGCGGCGCGAGGGCCGCCGCGGCTTCGCCGAGGACCCTAGCTCGCTCGCGCTGCGGCAGCGTCGGCGCTAGAACGAGAATATCAAAGGTCGCAGTGCTGAATCCGGTGTCGGCATCCAGGCGAACTTCGGTGCCGTCGGAGTTGCGAAGGCACGCGATAAAGACCGTAACCCCATAATCCTGCGGGCAGGGCGCTCGAGTGAATCCGGGCGGCAACGCATCGCGCGCCATCGCGATAAACTCCGTTCGCCCGCTAAAGACTCCCTCTCGCGAATCGGAACACCTGAAAAGAGGCCGCATCTCTGCGTAGTTGAGAACCACGAGATCGCGGGGGACGACCTCGCAGTTGTATTGGAAAACGCGCCCTGCATCCTCCGGCGTCGCCTCCGTATTCCGGAACTGTTGTTCGGCACCGTTTACGGCAAACACCAAGATTGCACGCATTGCGGCAGGCCGCCAATCGGCTGGCGGAACGGCCGGCGGCGTCATTGCGAGCAGCAATGCGAGAAGCACGTGCGTCTCTACGGATGCGGAAGTTCAACGATTGAAATCCCGAACTTGCCCACTATTCGCGGATCCCTGTTGTACTCCAGATCGATCTCGATGCCGATCGAGTTGCGCAGACACTCCAGGAAGACGATGCTTGCGAGATAATCGGGAAGGCCGGAGGCCGGCGGACAAGCTGTTCTTGCGAAGCCGGCCGGCATCGAGCCGTTTGCAATCGCGAGAAAGTCGGCTCGATCCGCGAAAACGCCGTCGGGCGCATTACCGCAAAAGAGATCGAGGCTGAGTGTGGCTTCGTCCCGGATCTGGGGATCACAACCGCCGATCAGCCGGCGCAGGTCGTCGGGCGTATGATTGGGGCCGGCATACGGCCCCTGGGACGACATCTGATGTGCCGTATCCAAAGCCCATGTGAAAAATTCACGCATCGCGGTGGGCCGCCAATCGGCGGGCGAAGCCGATGGCGCAACGGACGGCACAGCGGCAAGCAGTAATGCTAGGAATACGTGCATGGCAACGCTCTCCCCAAACAACGCCATTCTCGCATGCAGGCCCGGCCTCCTCACGAGCGTATAGAGCCCTGTGGGCATGCTTCTCAGGCAGTCGCTCATCCGCGTCGTGCGGTCGTTCCCGATGCTTGCCGTTGCCGCAACCCTCGGCGGGTGCGCCGCGCACTATGCTTCGCGCGAGATGGGCCTGGCAGGTGCGCTCGATCCCCTGGTCGCCGTCTTCCGCGCCGATCGTGACGACGCATGGACGCAGTTCAGGCTGGGTGGGGGCCTCAACGTCGTCGTCGTGAATTCGGGGCTCCCGCGCGAGTTCGCGTGGCGCGTTCCGACGGGCGGCATCTCTTCATCGCCGACCGTGATGGGCACGACGGTGCTCGTCTCGGCGAACGACGACCACCTCTACGCGATCGATGCCGCGAGCGGCTCCGTGCGATGGCGCTATCGAGCCGAGAACGAAATCATGTCGCAGCCCGCGTACGACGGCCGGCTCATCTACGTCGGAATCGGAAACGCAAATACGGTCATGTACTATCCGCCGCACATGTCGCTCGTCGGCACCGGGATGAACAAAGTCGAGGCGATCGACGCGACCGACGGCATCGAGAGCTGGTGGGGCGGGCTCGACGGATCCGGCATGCCGTCGGCGGCGATCGTCGGGAACGAGATCATCTCCGCGGACGGCGACGGAACCGTCCTCGCGCTCGACGCGCGCAGCGGCGCCTATCGATGGGATGTCGAGCTTCCCACGACGTTCTCCATGTCGAGCGTCGTCGACGGAGGAGACGGCCGCCTCTTCGTGACGGGAAGATTTAGCAACGCCGCCTTCGCTCTGCGGGCTTCGGACGGCTCGCTGCTCTGGCGGTACGACTTCGACCGGCGCGCCGGCGCGGTCGGCGACGATCCCCTCGCATCGACGGCGGCCGATCTCGTCGGCGTCTATCTGCAGCCGACCGCTCCGGGTCCGTACGGAATGGCCGTCACCTACCTCTCCCGAGCGCGGCAGCACGTCTACGCACTCGACAAACGCACCGGCCGGCTCCTATGGGACACCGCGCCGCGGGGCGTGAGCGGAGCGGTGCCGGCGTACAACCAAGCCGCCATCGCCCTCATCTACGGCAATCGCATCTACGTCGGCAGCGCGGTCTCTCCGATCGTGACGGCACTCGACATGCGCGGTCACGTGCTCTGGCAATCGCGCGTTCGCGGCTCGGTCAAGGGCGGCATCGCGGCCTACGACGGCGTCCTCTACTTCGGTGACCGCGCCGGCTTCCTGTGGGCACTCGACGCGCGGACCGGGCGCCCGATCGGGTCGATCGCAACCGACATGCAGTTCAACACCGGCTCGCCGATCATCGTGAACGCATCACTCGTCGACGGCGGCACGCAGGACGTCATCGCGGTACCGCTCTCCGACATCCGCAACTCGCGTCAGGTCGCGGGCGTGACGCGCCTGACGGTATGGGAGCGCATCGGCCGCATCCTCTCCTCGCTGATTCCGCAGCGCGACCCTCACCGCGAGGCGGGCTACTACGAGACCCGCCGCGCGGCGCCCCCTCAGAATAGCGACGCTCCGTAACGCAGCACTGGTTGCATTGCAGCTGGAAGCACGTCGGGTTCGTAGATTTCTACAAAGTTTACATGCTGACCGGCACTGTTCGGCTCCAGTGCTAAATTGATCGATCTTCTCAAAGCCAGAGGGGGATTGCCCGGAGCGCCCGTCTTGCGGCTTCCAATGGCGAATTCCATGCTGCCGCCCATTTGAAACCCGGTGATAATACGTCCGTTATAACCTATGATGAACTGATCGTACGCTTGTGAAGTAGGACCGTTAGGATAAGGATCCGGGCCCGCATGGAGAGCGTTCATCTCAAGTGCAAATCGGCGTCCTAGGAGCGTAATTGCCTCGTTGACAATTGCTTGCCTAGCGGCCTGGTCATTGATACCAAGAATATCACTCCCCCGCCCTACCGATAGGGAAACGTACTGGTTAGGAAAATCGGCGGCGTAAACCCGGAATGTCTGACGCCACGCCGATACGTACTTGGACGGCGTATAACCGTGAGTTTGCCACTTGCTAAGATCCTGTCGCGACCTTGGCAACGTGGCCTCGTCAGAGACCGATGTCGGTCCGTCGGCCGCCACCACTCTAAAAGCGGTCGACGTTCCGTATCTGTCGCTCAGTAGTTTCAGGAAAGCGAACCAGCGCTTGAGGTACACGCTATCCCAGGGCATCGGAAGCGTCTCAACGGTGCCTCCGCCAGGTCCGTATTGAAGTGGAAACCGATCGGTCTGTACGCCTTCCAGGGCCCATGCAGGCGTAAAGAAGCCGGGAAAGATGAAGAGTTGTACCCACTTGTTTGATGATTTAGCAGCAGCGAACAGCGCATCCAGCTTCGACCAATCCAACGTTCCTTCGGCCGGCTCGATGTCGCTCCAATGGATCTGCAGCGCGACGCCGCTAATGTAGGGATTACTCAATGCCCGTAGATCCAACGATGCACTTTGCGGCACGTCCTTTATGACTACAACTAGTCCGCTCGGCACGGGCTGACCGGGCTGCGCGGGTTGCGTCATTGCAGCAGCAGAAATCTGCGTGAGAAGCAGCGTGAACGCCAAGGATGCAAGGCCGGCGCGCTCAAGGGTGAGCATATACACCTCCGGGCTGCTTGGGTTCTTCGGCCAGGTGCGGGGACCTGGGATCGCTTGAGGACTCTTAAGAAAACATAGGGAGAACAGGCGCCTTTATACGACAGAGTCCTCTAGTGTGTGGCATCGAAAATCTGCGACGCTACCGCTTCGGCGTCGACCCCGATATTGTTGTCGAAAACGATGATGATCTCGTGGTCGCTCGGGAACGTCGTGTTCGTGGCGCTCGAACCGAAGGTCCCGCCGTTGTGCCAGATCCGCTCGTGGCCTTTCTCTGTGTCGATGTACCACCCCATTCCGTAGCCGGTTGACTTGCCCGAAGACGTCGAGCCGGCCTCGCGCATGAGACGAACCGATTGCAAGGACACCACTCGCCCCTGGAGCAGCGCGTGATCCCACTTGATCATGTCGCCAAGCGTTGAAACGATGGTGCCCGCCCCTGGTGCCCAACCCTCATCGACGTGCGGCGACGGCGTGACGACGTTTCCGTTGGGATAGTAGCCGGTTGCCACATCCCCGAGGCGGGGCTCGTCCGAGCCGAAACCGGAGTTCGTCATGCCTGCCGGAGCAAAAACGCGCTCTCGAATGTACTGGTCGTATGATTCACCCGAGACGTGCTCGATGACGTACGCGAGAAGAACGTAGTTGGTGTTGCTATACGCCCAATCGGAGCCCGGTGGAAATGCCAACGGCTTCCCACTGATTCGGTCGAGAATCGCTTGAAGCGATGGTCTCTGCGTGGACGCGACCTCCATGAAGTCGTTGCCTTCGGTAAAGTTTGGAATGCCGGACGTTTGATACAGTAACTGGCGAATCGTCACGGCGGCTCCGGCGCTGTATTCGGGGACGTATTTCCCTAGCAGATCATCAAGGTTAAGCTGATGCCGTTCGGAAAGTTGCAGCACGGCTGCGGCGGTGAACTGCTTCGAAACCGATCCGATCTCGAAATGCGTATTCGCCGTCACGGGCGCCCCTGAGGCGAGATTCCTGAGGCCATATCCGCGTTCGACGACGATCCTTCCGTCGATCTCGACCGCGATCGCAACGCCCGGTGCATGCATGTCGTCTATCGCCATATGTGCCGCTTGGTCCGCTGCCGATTGGACCGTGATGGAGTCGGATGGGGCCGCCACCGTGCCCATGAGCATACAAGCGATCGGAGAGCACAGAGTTATCGCGGCTATGCGTAGTCTCATGACGTGGTCAAGTACAGCGTGGCGGCAACCGGTGTTTCGCTTTGATAATTATTGACCTAGATAGGGGTCTCAGGCAAGGGCGGAACATTAATGCCCGCGGGAGGTACACGTGGCCATGAGCCGCTTCCACTGCCCCCCTCCCACCCTGGCGCTCCTCTCGACCCTCTCGGTCATCGCTCTCGCGGCCTGCTCGTACGACGGCCGGCGCGTAAGCGGCCGTTTCCACGCGAGCATTGCGATATCAGATCGGGGATCACTCGTCGTGTCGGAGCGCGCCGGAGAGATCCAGGTCGAGGCGTGGGACAAGCCGCTGGTGTCCGTCGATGCCGTCGAGTACGCCTCCGACGAGACCGCGCTTCGGCAAATGCACGTGATCGTAGAGCGCACGGCGGACGGTGTCTCCGTCTCGACGACCTACGCCGGGAGCGGTGCCTTCATGCGGGCGGGTGACGTTGACCTCGTCATCCACGTGCCGGCGAACGCCGACCTCGACCTGTCCAGCGGCGCCGGCCTGACCGAAGTCAGCGGCTCGCGTGCAAGCGTCAAGGTGCGAACCTCGGCGGGGGAAATCGATGTGCGGATGGCCAGAGTCGCAGGCGATCAGCATATCTCGCTGTGGACGACGACCGGGGAAATCACGCTTCGCATCCCGCAAAGCAGCAGCGCGACCATCGATGCCGGTGTGATGCTCGGCTCGAGCACTAACGATTTCCACGCCGCAAGGATCGGCGGCGGCGCTGCAAGGATCTCGATGCACGCGATAACCGGCGAGGTAGAGCTTGAATCCGGCGGCTGACCAAACGCGGCCGCTAATGCTCGCCGTGGGGATTTAAGGCGAAAACCCTACGCCAGGCTGGCCCCCTTCCTAACTGGGTGCACACGCCGACGTCCGTCGATCAGGGCGGCGGGAGCTGAACCATCATCTCGTATTGGTGATACTTCCGTAAAATCGCAGCCTGCGCGGCTTGCGCGAGCGCTTCCGCCTCTTGCGGGCGCGTGAGAGTGAGCGCCTTGTACCGCGTTTCGTTGTAGGCAAACTCCTTGAAGCCGATCGTCGGCCTCGGTGAATCGAGCCGGAACGGGGCCAGGCCGGCGGCCGCCATCGCGGGATTGAAACGAAAGAGCGGCCAGTAACCGCTGGCGACGGCGAGGTCTTGCTGATGCAAACCATTGCGCATTTCGAAGCCGTGCGCGATGCACGTGCTGTACGCGAGCACGAGCGACGGCCCCGCGTAGGCCTCGGCCTCGCGTAGCGCGAGCAGCGTCTGCTGCGGATTCGCCCCCATGCAAATCTGCGCGACGTAGACGTTCCCATAGGAGATTGCTTGAAGGGCTAGGTCTTTGCGCGGAAGGCGTTTGCCTGCGGAGGCGAACTGCGCAATGGCGCCTAGCGGCGTCGCTTTCGATGCTTGGCCCCCCGTATTCGAGTACACTTCCGTATCGAGCACGAGAATGTTGACGTCGCGCTCGGTTGCCAAGACGTGGTCGAGGCCTCCGTAGCCGATGTCGTACGCCCATCCGTCGCCGCCCACGATCCAGATGCTTCGCTTGATCAGCAGATCTGCGACCGAGAGAAGGTGCCGCGCGCGCTCGTCGTCGAGCTTGTGCAACTCCGCTTTGAGACGTGCGACACGCAGGCGCTGTGCGCCTATCTCGGATTCTTCGATCTGCCGGGCGTTGCGAATTTCGAGTACGAGATCTTCGCCGATCCTTGGCGCAAGCTCCGTAAGGAGAAGCTCCGCGAACTCCCGGTGCTTATCGGCGGCGAGCCGGAAGCCGAGACCGAACTCCGCGTTGTCTTCGAAGAGCGAGTTGGACCAGGCCGGCCCGCGGCCTTCCGAGTTTGCCGCCCATGGCGTCACCGGAAGGTTCCCGCCGTAGATCGAGGAGCATCCGGTCGAATTGGCGATTTGGAGGCGATCGCCGAAGAGCTGCGAGAGCACCTTGAGGTACGGTGTCTCGCCGCATCCGGCGCACGCGCCGGAAAACTCGAATGTCGGCTCGAGGAACTGAACGCCGCGCACGTTCGAGAAGTCGACGAACGCGCGGTCGTTGACGGGCAATCGTTCGAAGAACGCAAAGTTCGCGCGGCTCTCCTCGAGGATCGGCGACTTCTCTTCGAGATTCACGGCCTTCTTCTCGGACGAAGTTGGGCTCTGTGCGGGGCAGGCTTCGACGCACCATCCGCACCCGGTGCAGTCTTCGACGGAGAACGCCAGCGAAAAGGCGACATCCGGGAAACCACGCACGTTCGCCGACGCCGATTTGAACGAGGCGGGCGCGTCTGCGAGCTCGGTTTTGCCGTAGTACTTGCCGCGGATTACGCTGTGCGGGCAGACGAAACTGCAGAGTCCGCATTGGATGCACAGGTTCGGATCCCAGACCGCAACGAGATCGGAGATGTTGCGCTTCTCGTACGCCGACGTTCCCGACGGATAGGTTCCGTCCACGGGCATCGCGCTCACCGGGATCTCGTCGCCGCGTCCAGCCAACATCTTTGCGGTCGCGGCGCGAACGAATGCAGGCGCAGTCGGCGGCACGAGCAGCGTCAGATCGATCGCAGCGGTCGCCGTCCTCGGGACACTGACCTCGTGCAGTTCGCCGAGCGCGCGATCGACGGCCGCTCGATTCGCGCGCAGCACGTCGCCGCCTTTGTCGGCATACTTCTCGTCGATCGAACGCTTGATGCAATCGATAGCGACGTCCTTCGGGAGCATTCCAGAGAGCGCGAAGAAGCAAGTTTGCAAGATCGTGTTCGTGCGCATCCCGAGGCCGACGTCGCGCGCCACACGCGAGGCATCGACGACGAAAAGGCGCAGATGTTTGGCGATGACCTGTTCCTGGACGGAACGCGGCAGGCGATCCCACGTCTTCTCCGGCCCGCACGGGCTGTTCAGCAGAAACGTCGCGCCGTCGGCAGCAACGCGCAACACGTCGACTCGCGTGAGAAAGTCGAACTTGTGGCAGCCTACGAAGCTCGCCGACTTGATGAGATAGGGAGCGCGGATTGGGTCCTTATCGAACCGCAGGAAGGAGATCGTTTGCGCGCCCGACTTGTGAGCGTCGTATACGAAATAGGCTTGAGCGTGGAGTCCGGCTTGTTCCGCGATGATCTTGATGCTCTCCTTATTCGCTCCGACGGTGCCGTCCGAGCCGAGGCCGTAGAAGACCGCGCGCGTGACGTTCGGCGATTCGAAGTCGAGGCTGCGGTCGTAGTCCAGACTAGCGTGCGATACGTCATCGTTGATACCGACGGTAAAATGCTCCTTGGGCCGTTCGCGCTCGAGCTCTGCGAAGACGGCGAGGGCCATCGCCGGATCGAACTCCTTGGACGACAGACCGTAGCGCCCGCCGATCGCTCGCGGCATTCCGATTCTCCGTCCTCCCGAGACGGCTTGCGCGAGCGCCGTCACGACGTCGAGGAAGAGCGGCTCGCCGCACGATCCAGGCTCCTTTGTGCGATCCAGCACTGCGACGGCGGCGCACGAGGACGGCAGAGTTTCGGCGAGCAGTCGCGCAGGGAACGGGCGGTACAGGTGAACGGTAAGAACGCCGACGCGCTCGCCGCGACTGCACAGATGGGCGACGACTTCCCGTAGCGTTTCGCTTGCCGAGCCCATGACGACGACAACGCGCTCGGCCTTCGGATCTCCGCAGTACTCAACGAGCGAGTAACGACGCCCCGTCAGTGCTGCGAACCGGTTCATCGCCGCCTGTACGATGGCCGGGACGCGTTCGTAGAACGGATTCGCGGCTTCGCTGGCTTGGAAGAACGTGTCTGGATTCTGGGAGGTCCCGCGAATGAAGGGATGCTCGGGGTCGAGTGCGCGCCGTCGATGGGCCCAGACGAGCTCGTCGGAGATCATCACGCGCATCTGCTCGTCGGAGAGCGGCTCGATGGTATTAAACTCATGCGAGGTCCGAAAGCCGTCGAAGAAGTGAAGGAACGGCACGCGGCTCTCGAGCGTCGCCGCTTGGGCGACGAGTGCAAGATCTTGGGCTTCTTGCACGGACGCCGAAGAGAGCAAAGCGAAACCGGTGCTGCGCGCAGCCATGACGTCGGAATGGTCGCCGAAGATCGAGAGCGCGTGCGTGGCGACGGAGCGAGCCGCGACGTGAAAGACCGTCGGCGTCAGCTCGCCGGCGATCTTGAACATGTTGGGCAGCATGAGGAGCAGCCCTTGTGACGCCGTGAACGTCGTCGTCAGTGCGCCGGATTGCAGCGATCCGTGCAACACGCCGGCGGCGCCGCCCTCGCTCTGCATCTCTTGAACGACGGGCACCGTCCCCCAGAGATTCCTCATTCCCGCCGCCGACCACTCGTCCGCGAGCTCCGCCATCGGCGAAGCGGGCGTGATCGGGTAGATCGCGCAGACTTCGTTGGTTCGGTATGCGACACGCGCAACCGCGGTGTTCGCGTCGACGGTCGTCGTCCTGCGTGCCGGCTGCTCCATCATTCCGCTTTCTTCGGCTCGGCAATCATTTCAATTGCGTGCACCGGACAAGCCTCAAAGCAAACGGCGCAGCCGGTGCAGTGCTCATACTCGATGCGGTACCGCTCTCCGGGCCCTATCTTGAAGATGGTTTGTTCGGGGCAGGCCGCATAGCATTGATCGCACTCGAAGCAGTTGCCGCACGAGAGGCAGCGTTGCGCTTCGTATCGCGCTTCCGCTTCGCTCAAGCTCAGGATGGTCTCACCAAAACCGGACAACCGTTCTTGCAGCGGCGCTTGGCGCTCGCTTTTCGGCCGCACGTCGCTGTAGTGCGGCACGTGCAGCATCTCGTAGGTCACCGCTGGGTGCTTGGCGACATCGGGCGGCCCGTCGTCCCTGAACCAACGGTCGATCGCCCGCGCCGCTCTCTTTCCATGACCTACCGCAACGGTGACCGAACGTTCGCCCGGGGTCGCGTCGCCGCCGGCGAAGATTCCGGCGCATCCGGTCATGAGATTCTCGGCCACGGCGATGCTGCCGTCGTCGCCGAGCTGAATGTCGGGAACAGATCGCAGGAATGATGTGTCGGCGCGTTCGCCCAGCGCCAGCACAACGCTATCGGCGGTCAGGCGTTCGACCTTTCCTGTCGGCTGCGGGACGCCGTGCTCGTCGAGCCGGACCTCTTCGACGAGCACCTCTTTATTGCTGATGCTTTTGATGTTGCTGAGCCATCGGATCTTGACGCCCTCGTCCTGCGCTTCACGGATCTCCAGCTCGTGCGCTTTCATGTGACGCCGGTCGCGATGGTAGACAATTAACGGTTCTTCAGCGCCCAAGCGCCGTGCCGAGCGAGCGACATCCATCGCCGTGTCGCCGCCGCCGTATACGATGACGCGTCGTCCGAGTTGCGGAGGTTCGCCCGTCGCGATGCCGCGCAGGACCGTAAGCGCGGTCAGCACGCGGCTGGCGTCGCGTGCCGGTATCTCGACCCGGTGGTCGAGTTGCGCTCCAACCGCGATGAGGGCGGCGTCAAATGCGCCGGCTTTCTTCTCGGCGAGCACGTCGCACACGGTATGATTGGGCACGATCTTCACCCCCATCGCTTCGATCCGCGCGATCTCGCGCATCAGGTCCTCGCGCGGTAAGCGATAGGCGGGAATGCCGAAATGGAGCATCCCTCCCGGCAAGGAGCCGGCGTCGTGGATTTCGACGCCGTGTCCCATGCGAGCGAGATGATATGCGGCCGACAATCCGCATGGTCCCGCGCCGATGACGAGGATGCGCTTTCCGGTGGGAGCAGCGACCGGAAACCGCCACCCTTCGCGCGTAGCGAGATCGCCGAGGTAACGCTCGACCGCGTGAATTCCGATCGTGTCGTCGAGTTCGCGGCGGTTGCAGTCGGATTCGCACGGATGAAAGCAGACGCGACCTGCGACGGCGGGCAACGGATTATCTTCGACGAGCTGCAGCCAGGCGTCGTGATAGCGTCCGCTTTGCGCGCATGCGAGCCAAGCCTGAATGTTCTCACCCGCAGGGCAAGCCTGATTGCACGGGGGCAGATGGTCGACATAGACGGGCCGGCGCGAGCGAAATGGCCCCGTGCCCCGCTCGGCCAGCAGATCGACGACCGGAGTTATGTCAGCCATGGCCAGCGGGAGGGCGGCGCACCATAGGCCATGGTAGCTACTTACTTACGAGGTCTTGATGAACGCATCGGCGGAGGCATTCACGCCAAGTTCACAAGTCGTTCACAATGTGAGACGTACTGGCTTCCTACTGCGTGACGAGAACGACGCCGCGCGACCTCGCGCCCAAACTCAGAGGGTGCGCGTGAGCGGGCTAGGGAACGGGAACCCTCCGCGCGTGTAAGCGTCTTTCACGTCTCTAGAAGGGACCTCATTCCATGAAGCGTTTTCCGTTTGCCACCGTCCCCGCGCTCTTGGCCCTCGCGCTCTGTGCCGCGCCGTCATACGCAGCACAGCCCGCACCCCGGGCAACCGCCCACGGTGGCTCACACCAGCTCAACGCCCTGCAGGGCTGCATGAACCAGTGGCTCTTCAACGGCATCTGGCGCATACGTGTGCTCCGCGTCGCCCCGATCACGCGAACGTCCTCCGATTTGCCCGGATACGGTGTGACGATCGAAGTCCGCAACGGTGCGCAGAAGTCGACCGTCCTCGTCGCAACCGGCGTCCGCAACCCCATCAACCTCATCCTCGACGACGGCAGCCCGCTCGACTTCTATACGCCGGACAACCTCCAGTGGAGCACGCTCTACAACGAAACGCTGCCTCCGAGTGCCGGCTTCACCTACACGCTGAACTTCTCGTACGATGTCAAACCGCAGACCGTCGGCAAACCGCAGAAGCTGTTGATCGAGATCGATCCCGGCAGCGTGTGGCAGGGCCAGCCCCATTACACGACGAGCCAGCCCAGCCTACGCATCGACCTGACCTGCAACCGCGGTGGTTGACGTGCCCTCAAGGCTGGATAGCGACAATGGCGTCGAATAGTTCGAGTATCTGAGGCATGTCGGCCAAGTGCTTGTGTTGGCGATCCTCGGAGGAGGTTTTAAAATGCTAAAGCGACTTTCGCTCATCCTTGTCGTCGCAGTCGTCGCATTGGGTTTGCCGCTTTCAGCCCGTGCGCCGGCAGACGCAGCGAGTTACATGTTGACCTGCCAGATCGGCCCGATGAACCTTGTTCGTTTGAACTTTCAAGGGGGAGTCCCGGGCGGGATCGGTTACACTGATGTCAATTTCCGAAAAGCCAACGGACCTGCTTCATCCGGCTTGCAGCCCGGCCAGTGCGCCTGGCCGGATCGTGGGATGAACGCGAACGAACCGTCCTGGTTGTGTGCCCCAGCGCGCGGGACAATGGGGGTCAACACTATTGCCTTCAGGGGCACGACGGTGACCCAAGTCACATACGTCGGCGGCGGCAACGCGCTTCTGCAGACTGCCTTGTACGGTCCGACCCAGCTCATGAATATATATGTCTACAGCGAAAATGTCCTCGAGCCTGGCGGGTGCCTTATCGTCGACCACTTTGGCCCGTAGCCTCCGGTAGATTATGCGTCCCCTTTGATCGAGGAGATCTCAAAATGTTAAAGCGACTTTCGCTCATCTTTATCGTCGCGTTTGGTTTACCGCTTTCAGCACTCGCGCCCGCGGATGCAGCACAAAGCTATATGTTGAACTGCGAGATCGGCTCGATGAACGCTGTTCGTCTGGACTTTGAAGGGGGAGTCCCGGGCGGGCACGGTTACACTGATGTCAACTTCCGGCATGCCAGCGGACCTACTTCATCGGGCTTGCAGCCTGGCCAGTGCTCCTGGCCAGATCGCGCGATGAACGCGAACGAACCGTACTGGTTGTGCGCCCCAGCGCCCGGGACACTTGGGGTCAACACGGTGACGATCCGGGGCTCGACCGTGCCCCAAGTCACTTACGTCGGCAACGGCAACCCGCTTCTGCAGGCAGTCTTGGGCGGTTCGACCCAACTCGTGAATATGATGGTCCAGAGCGAACGTTGGGCCGGGGATCCTGACGGGTGCCTGTTCGTCACTTACTTTGCGCCGTAGTCTCCCTGTCGACCACGCGTACTTCGCATGCCTATGAGCTAGTGCACGCGCCTGCAGTCGTAACTGGCAGAGTGCACACCGTCTGATCCGGTTTCGAGCAGATGGTCGTGGCTAAGCCAGTGCACGTGGATAACGTACGGGGCCGCGGGGGGAATCGGCCTGTGGAGTTCCGCCGCTTGAGCTTGTTCTTCCGCCGCTCGGGTTGGTGATGTCATAGTCAAGACTGCGGTGGCTGGCCCTGAGGCCCTGTAGGTCCAATGATCGATTTCGACGCTCGTGTGCCCGTTCACGACCGCCCTGGTGTTCGTTATGCCGACCGATGGGGTAGAAGTGTAAAGGACGCCGGAGGTGCCGCCGTTGCTCGTGAAGTTGCACTTCCACCTACCGATGAAGTCGTTACTGGTCCAGGTCGGCCCCGAAACGGCGAGGGTCAGCACGGCAAGAATGGGCGCAAAGATTCGCATGTATAAACTCCTTGCATGGTTGATGTTCACTACACACCGCGCGGCGCCGGCACTGATCCCCTTGGGGTCGGAGCACGCGAAGTTGAAGTTACGAATCCTTTCTCGCGCATTGATGGCACGCTCAGCGGCGATATTGCAAGGCCACGTACCTATGAGCCGCCTTTTGAAATATATTTCAGGTTGAGGCGAATATTTCGGATCACCGTCTGGCATAGGGGGAGGTCTTGGTGAACAAAAGAACTGCCGGCGGGCGATCCGAACGCGTCGCCAGTAGTCCAGGTTATCGAGTCTTGCGGTTCAAGCAGAAAGGCGGCGAAGTCACTGTGCTGCCGTACGACGGCAGTGACGTCCGTATTCAATTGGAGAAGATGCTGACTGGGCGGCCAGGCCCAGAAACCGGCGATGGCCTGCTGGCTCGCGGGATACAGCCACATGGTTCCCTGCCACCCGATCGGGCCCGGAATGGCTTGCGCGAAGCCGCCTGGCTGGGTGCCCCCACCGAGTTGCTGCGTTGGGTTAACGGCGATGGTCTCGGATGCGAGCGAATAGAGCGCGTACGAGCAGTTGCCGTTGGTCTCTTGAACCGTCCCGACCAGTGTCGCCGATTGCAGCGTGGCGATGTCCGACGGCAACGGAAAGACCAAACCGAGCCGAAGGACCTGCGTAAAGAACTCCGGACAAGGGAACGGCTGGGTGCCGGCGTGCCAGTCCGCTTCATACATCACCATACCCCAATCGACTGATACCGGGTAGAATCCGCGCCAGACGAGGGTACCGTCCGCAAATTGCGGCCACGAGCCACTCGAGCAGTCATGGCGGTGCGTCCGCTCGTGATGATAGCCGTAGAAGGGAGAGGTGGTAGGGACCAGCGCCACCGATTTAAAGATCGGATTGGTGGCGCTGGCAGCGCTCACGCACGTTTGAGCGCTGCGGGGGCTTTCGATCGTCCCGGAATACGCCGTCACCGTGAAACATGTGTTCGTGCCCACTTGTCTCGGATCGAGCAGCGCGACGCGTACCTGCGCATGTTGCGAGATCGTTTGAATCGGCGTCCTGCCTGCAAACGGATCCCTCGCCAATGTTGACGGTGGTCTCTGATAGACTCGATATCCGTCGATACTCACGCCGTGCCAGTCCCAAATCAGGATGTACCAGCGATTGCCCATTGCGGCTGCACAGCCTATGCCGGCGAGGCCCCCACCCGCATAGGCCCGGCAGCTGGCGAGAGACTGTGTAACACGCACGTTCACGGGCGCCGGAAGGGTTAGCGATAGGTTTTGCGTTGGACCGGACGGATTCGGCACGACTGTTCGGGCGAGAGACTGACCAGACATGACGACGATTGCGCAAGACAGGCCGCCCAGCACCGCCCAGTGTCTTAAACTCATTGCTGCCGCCTTTCGCGAAAACGGACGATCCGACCCATCTGCAGAGACGAACCTGAGCCTATCCAACGTCTTGCCCATGAGAAAGGGGCGCCTACAGCGCCCTTCTGCATCCAAGGGAGACCCTGAAGCCACCACGTCCGAGCCAAGCCGGCCCCCCAAACCCTAACCGCACGGTCCCCCACTCGGCATGTTCGAGAGCACGTCAAAAGATGCAACCAATAGCATCGAGGGCTCGTTGCGTTCAAGGCGTAAAGCCCCGGTTGTAATGACAGCATCAGCGACGCACTCGTATTATTCAAATGCAACGTCGCATGCAGGGAGACGACCGAAGGCGAGAGTCCGTCGATGCTAATGCTTACCAGTCCGCTCGGCTTCAAGCGTAGACATCGGTCGTCGTGTAGACGGAGGACGACATTTGCCGGCACGGGCACAGGGGAAGGCGAGGGGTGCGTGGCCTGCGCAACCGCAGCTACAATGCAAAGGGTGAGCCCCGTGCATACCATGGCAGCTTGCTACGACCCGGAGCGGAAGCCGCCCTGGCCCGTGTCGTACGGAAGAGGGAGCACGTTAGCCACGCGCCGTAAGGGAGCGAGCATGAGCATCGCGCGAGCTGCCTCGATTGTGGGAGCCCTTTTACTGGTATTGCTCGTTACTGCATGCAGCAGCAAACAACAGCAAACGTCGACTTCAGCGGAAACGACGAGCTCCGCTGCAAGCGAAGGGGCGTCGCCCGCGGCCGTTGCCTCCGGGGCGACCGAAACGTCTGCTCCGATGACCGGCGCGTCGGGGTCAGCCAGCCCGCTCGTTACAGCTGATACTGAAGCAGCGACGCCCGCGGCTACAGCGATCGGCGGCAGCGGCTGGGACGCGAACGCGACGGCACTCCGCGGCCATAACGGTGGGCGCTTCACTTTCATCTGCCCATCTGGAGGCGCGCCCGGCAGCGTATGGGGCACCGATGTCTACACCGACGATAGCGGGGTTTGCACGGCCGCCGTTCATGCCGGTTTGATCACGCTGAGAAACGGCGGAACGGTGACCATAGAGATACGCCCGGGCACCTCCGCTTATGCCGGATCGGTTCGCAACGGGATCACATCTGGTAGTTGGGGCGGTTGGTCCGGCAGCTACGTCTTCGTGCGAGGCGGTGGCGGAACGATCTCCAACTTAGCGGGAATCAGTTGGGACGCAAACGCAACCGCATTTCGCGGTCACAACGGCGAACGACTCAAGTTTGCGTGCCCGCCCGGAGGTTCTCCCGGCAGCGTTTGGGGCACGGACACGTACACCGACGACAGTCAGGTTTGCTCGGCCGCCGTTCATGCCGGATTAATCACGCTACAGCGAGGCGGGACAGTTACGATCGAGATTCGCCCCGGTCTTTCGAGCTACATGGCTACAACGCGCAATGGCATCGCTTCCGGCAACTGGGGCAGCTGGGCCGGCAGCTACGTCTTTGTGCATTAGCGGAGAGGAACAGCGAAGGCCGCGTCGAGTCCGGAGCCGCACTACTACCTGTCGTATCTCGATGCCGACGGATCACTTCACATTGGCCAGTATCCCGGAGTAAATGGCCACTTTGTATGGAAGCGTACAGGCCCCCGCTAACCTTCAGCCTAACGTTAAGCATGCCGGCGGTGGCTCTGCCGGGGAAGGCGCCTCGTATGAACGCACCCGCACTCGGTCCCCAGCGCCTCCCAATAGTCTTGCGGGGTACGGTGTAAGCGCCCAGCACACGTCACAAACTACAGCAGAAAGTCAGGCTTACGCATGAACAAGCGCACAGGAGGCACGCGCGCTCCCATTCTGCAACTGCTCGGCGTTGCTCTAGCAGCGGCCTTCGTAGCGACGAGTCTCACTGCGACAGCGCAGCAACAGGGGCCTGGCAACGGAAACACCAGCACCCCGCCGCCACGCGGTCACGGCAGCAGCCCGGCGCCACAGTCACACGGCGGCAATCCTCACACGCCGGCGCCCAACTATCGCACGCCAGCGCCCCGGTTCCGCACAGCGGCACCCAACTATCGCACGCCGGTGCCCCAGTATCGCACACCGACGCCGTACTACCACACGTCGGCGCCCAACTATCACACGCCAGCGCCCCAGTATCGCACGCCGGCTCCATACTATCGCACGTCGGCGCCCAACTATCACACGCCAGCGCCCCAGTATCGCACACAGACGCCGTACTACCACACGTCGGCGCCCAACTATCACACGCCGGCGCCCAACTATCACACGCCGGCGCCCCAGTATCGCACGCCGGTAACGCGCACGCAATACGAGTCGACGCGCCTTCGCAGCACGACGTTCGTTCGAGGCGTCTCCTCATACCACACGAACCACTACCACTTCAATCCCAATCTGCAGTACGTCTACCACCCCTCGTATTATCGCGGCGCGCAATGGAACGCATACGGCAGCCGTCGCTGGTACAATGGATACTGGCACTATTACTGGCGGAACCAAAACTGGATGTGGTGGAACAACCGCTATGGTTTCTGGCTCGATCTCTACGGAATCGAAGTCTTCGTCTACGAGTATGCCCCCGGTGACTGCGAGTTCTGGGACGGCTACGAGTGGATTCCGTGGTACGACCCGCCGTGGACGCCCTACTATTGCCCGTATTAGATAAGGACAATTAGATGAAAAGCATCGTCATATCTGCCCGATTGACGCTCGCGACGATCGCGATCCTCAACGCTGGGCTCTGACCTGTAGGCGCGCATTCGGACAGACGGAGACTGTGAGTTCTCAGGCGCCTTTGATCCAGCTCTAAGCAAGACCTGAGCACGAAAATATTGCATCCACCCATCTCGCCGTGGGGGTTTAAGGCGAAGTACTGCCCCGCAGGGCTCGGGCGGCGGGGGCAGCCCTTCCTTTAGCCGCTGAACCCTAAGCGGATCGCGCTGCGCAGCGCCGTGCAGCGTGGCGCGAGGTGGCCAACAGGAGGTTATACAATGGCCGATCTAGATCCGACGCTGACCGATCCGGACAAGTACAAGGTAATCTTCGAGAATGATCGAGTACGAGTTCTCGACTTCCGCGATACGCCTGGCGCAAAGACAAAGCCGCATCATCACCCTAACAGCGTGCTATTAACCCTATCCGATTCCCGGCGTCGTCTGACCGTGGGTGATAACGTTCGGGACGTAGCTGTGGAGGTAGGCAAGGCACTATGGTCGCCGGCCCAAGTCCACATCGGTGAGAACATCGGAACCACCGACACACACGTCGTCTTCGTAGAACTGAAGGACTGACCACCTGCGCGAAGTCCTGACGTGCGCCGGGATCATGGCGCGAGGTCGGCGAGATCGCTAAGCCGCCTCGCGCGAGGCCTCGCACTCTAAGCCTCTAACCTCGCAGCGATCTAAGCGCTTAGCGATCGCAGCATCGCAGCGCCGTGCACTGGCGCGCGGAGGGCGAGGGGCTAACCTATCGAAGCTCGGTGACCGCGAAGACGGCCGAGTGCTGTGCGCTTGCATCGCTCCAAACAATGCGCACCGTTGTGCCAAGAACCATAAGCGCGTCCCATGTCCGCGGATTATATGCATCGGCCGGCTCGCCGTTAATCGCGCTGACCACGTCCCCGACCCGCAGTCCGGCCCGTTCTGCCGGCGATCCGGGGATGACCGCATCCACCTTCAGCGGGCGTGAGTGAAAACTCGTCCAAAATCCAAGCGTTAGGGGCCCGCGAATCGACATCGTCGTGCCGCTAAGAAGCGGTTGAAGAACGAGCACGCGTTTCTCAGGAACAAACTCGATGTTGAACCCTCGCAAGAAGCCGACGCCGACATCGCCGATATCGAGTCCGTCGTTTATTGCAACGACAGGATTCGGGGCGAGGATAGGTCCTATCCGGAGTGTGCCCGCAAGCGTTGTAAGCGTTGTAGCCGTGACCCCGGTGTCGAAGTTGACGACGGCGCTTGCCGGAACCGGAACGTGCTCGAGCGGCAGCCCTCGAAGGTCGGCGCTCCGAACCTCCAATGGATACGCGTCGTCGCCGGTGTCGACAAGAACTGTCATAACCGCGGTGCCGACGGAGAGCTCAATGTCGGGCGTGAAGCGGCTCACGATGTAGGGTACTTGAAAGCTTTCCGCCAGCGCTACTGGCGTCGAGCTGATCTGCATTTTGTGTTCCTCAAGGCGCAACGTGACGTCTCGATTTCCAAAAGCGTTGAACCCGAGAATCCCATCGACGTCGCCGCTATCGTCCCGAGCTGCGTACAAATCCTGTAGCTGTACGTTCCCGATGCGAACGTTCTTCGCCAGCACGATATCGTGGTAGCCGCCTCGATGAAAGACCACGGCCACACCGGCTGTGTCGATGACTTTGCTCGAGAGGATCGAGTATGAAGAACCCGAGTCGAACAGGAACGTGAACGGGCCGCGGCCGTTCACATAGGCTCTGAAGTATGGGCACTTGTAGTAGCCCCAATAGTCGGTTTCGTCGAGCGTAATCGTTGCCGGATCGCGCATCAGCTCGACAGAACGCACCTCCATCTGTAGCAGGCTGCGAACATCCGGAGTGAGATCCCGCGCGAGCGCAAAGGACCTGGGACCGGCGAGCACTAGCGCAACGAGCGCTGCCATGGCCACGGCGCGGAGCCTCCTCGCTGCCTCGATCATAGAGGCATCGTTCCTTCCTTCCTGGCACTGCGACCTGTTTGACGGGAGACCGGTGGCCGTCGCCCTCGGCGCTCCCGCCAGCACCCCGCTGTGCTACGCTATGATCTTGGAATGGACTTCTTGATAGGAACCGATCGGCCATCGCCAGCGCGCTAACCTCGCAGCGATCTAAGCGCTAAGCGATCGCAGCTGCGCAGCGCCGTGCAGCGTGGCGCGCGGAGGGCGAGGGGCACATTGGTGGAGTCGGAGCCCGCTCGTGAAGCGCTCCAATCGACGTTTGTCGAAAGTTCCACTTCCTTAACGCACGAATGTAACTTGCGACCTTGGATAATCAACCACAATCATTGAGAACTGGCCGAGAACCCTATTGCCGATGTTCACATCCCACATAGTATGGTCGTAACCGACGTTTCGCTTCCAGAATCTGACGGCTTCATTATTGAATTCCCAAGGGCCGACCGAAAACTCCTTGACGAAGCCTAATGTACTGCGCGTAGTCCCGTTATAACCAGTACCGTTAACAGGCTGCCCAGCGTTTGCTTCCGCCTCAAGGCCAAGCCTCTCGATGGTTGATGGCGGTAGACTAATACCGCCTGATGAGCCCGTATCCAAGTTGCCAGTAACGGGGCTTCCGTTTACACGGATGTTCTGTAAGACCACCTCCCCGTCTTGCAATGTGAAAGGAATATCAACGCTACCTAATGGATGAGCGTATGTCGAACTGCGACGAAAATCAATGCGATGGTGTGCGTAATCTATAACGATAACGTGACCGTTCAAGACAGAATACCCAATAACGCCCAAGATCGGTTCCGGAAATCCATGAAAGCGCTTGAGGCTCATTGCAGTAGCCGGGACGTCCTTCAATCGCCATTGGCCAATTTGCATTTTCGGGATTGGGCAGTCATATGTCTCAGTTGCGCCAGCGCCGCCACCCTGACCGGCACCTTGGCTGCTCCCCACCGGAATCCCAACCGAACGCGCAAAACCTAGATCGATAACTGAAGGATCAGTTCCAGTATCTAGTAGCATGGCCACTGCAGAATGATCGTTGACTTTAACATGCAACACTATCTGATGGCGTTCAAGAGTGAAAGGTACGCTCACGTCTTGCGGCAATTCAATAGGGCTTTCTCGGTGCGCGACAATAAGAAGTCGGAAGGTTATTGAGATGCAAAGAACACCGATCAGTGCCGCGATTGTGTACCAAGTTAACCTCATGGCACGCCCTTCACGGATGGGTAGCGCCGCGGCCGCCGGGCCTGCTCGCCGCCGCAGTTCGGGCAGCGCCCATGAGAAGATTGACTGCATTCCGAGCAAAACGTGCACTCGTACGAGCAGATGTACGCTTCATCGGACGCTGGCAGCGGGCGACTGCAACGTTCGCAAGAGCCTTTCATCGAAAGACCCAGCTTTCTTTCGATTGGAACGGCAAACCGATAGCCTTTTCCCGGAATCGTAACGATGTACACCTCGTCACCGGCCTGTCGGCCAAGCATCCCACGCAGCATGAACACGTGCTGTGTCAAATTCGCATCGCTGGTGGCGGCACCGGGCCAGAGCCGTTCAAAAAATACGTGCTTTTCCACCACGTGACAATCGGCTTCGAGCAACAGAAGCAGAATTTCAAAGAGCTTTTCCGGCACGGGCCGGCTTTCAGATCCGGAAAGCAAACGGCGGCGCGCAACATCGAGCATGTGTGGCCCGAATCGGTAGGTTGCACCCGAGTCGGCTTCGGGTGCACTTGGCGGCAGCGATTCGATCATTGCACTCGGACTTCTAGGCCTTAGCGCGAAGGAACCCCTTCTGGCATCCTGGCCACCGTATCGTATCAACTTTTCTCAAGTTCTCTTTGCGCAAGCAGCTTCGGGAGGACTGCCGCAGCCATAAGTAGGAGAGCGCTGCCTGTGCATTGGGATTAGCTTACCAAATTCGCGTTCGACGTGGTCCAGCCGATACGGTCTTTACACCATGTTGATGAAACCTGTACAGCAGAGGGACCGTATAGTTTTTTGGTTTCGCAAACTGTCTCTTTGAGGTAGAAGTGAATCAATCCTGGAAATGGCCGGTCATCGGCTTGTTCGTGGCGATTGTCATCACGTCAACGATGGACGCCACAGGCACATCGACATTCAGTTCGTTGCCGCTGTTTCCGCTACTCGCGCTCTTCTGGCTCTTGCAGCGGTTTTCAGCGAGAGAAGTAGGGTTCTCGTGGGGCCGATCGCGCGTGCTGCCTTCCTACGGCCTCGCGATACTTTACCCGTTAGTCGTAATGGGTGCGATCGCAGGTATCGCGGCGCTGACGGGAGCGCTCAATCCTGCCGCCGCGCCACACCATACGCACGCCTTGTGGTACAGAATCTTGCTCATGGGCGGAACGACCATCCCCGTCGTCCTCCTCACCGAGGAGGGGTTTTTCCGCGGTTGGCTGTGGGCATCACTGGCGCGCGCCGGCGCGGGAAAGATTGCAATCTTGGTCTTGACGAGCCTCGCGTTCGCCCTCTGGCACTGGTCATCGGTCGTGCTCCCGACCGGATTCAATCCGCCGATGGCGCAAGTCCCGACCTTCCTGCTCAATGCTGCAGTGCTCGGCGCTATCTGGGGAATGTTACGTCTGCTTTCAGGTTCACTCATCGTCGCAAGCGTCAGTCACGGCGTTTGGAATGGCTTGGCCTATGTGCTCTTTGGATTCGGAAGCAACATCGGAGCGTTCGGCATCACGAATACCGCTATCTACGGTCCGGAGATCGGAGTTCTCGGGCTCCTGCTCAACCTCGCCTTCGCCGCCGGTCTATGGTGGTGGTGTGTGCGCGAGAAAGCGTTTGCGCAGTAACCCGAGGCCTCTCTTTAGCCCCTCGCCCCTCCGCGCGCCACGCTGCATGGCGCTGCTATGCTGCGATCGCTGAGCGCTTAGAACGCTAAGACGCCTCGCGCTCTGATGCGAGGCGATGCGAGGTGCTGCGAGGCTTAGTGCGAGGTCTCGACGATGCCTCGCACTTGTGACGCTGTGCACCGAGGGGGTAGGGCTCGTTTTGAGTTGGGATAGCTCCTTGTATGATGCCAGTAGGGCAGGTCACGCTGGTTGAACTCCTTGGGTTGAGAACCCCGCGGGATAGATAGGCGGCCTGCCCGTGGCGTCCACAGAGATCGGACGGTATCGTGAGCACCGCACTGCGGGCAGCTCGAATGCACAAGGTCGAATCGTGAACCTCGCAGCGCCGTGCAGCGTGGCGCGCGGAGGGCCACGGCCCGGCTAGGAAGAGTGGCGCCCCAAACGTGTACAGATGCAGGCTGCGGTTCGTTCCGGCCCAGCGGCCGACGGAAGTGTTCTGCCCAGACGCAATGACGTTAGCCCGGCGACTTCGTCGTGCATCCATCGGAATGTGCACGCTCACGCGTTAGCCGGCCAATCTCGTCGCAAACCATTTCTTGTTCTTGATTCCGAAGCTTGAGTGTACAGTTACCCCCTTTCTAACGTAGCGCATCGAGTGCAGTGCGGGCTCGTTCGAAGTTCGGGTCAATTTGCAGTGCGCGTTCATACTCTCGCCCAGCGCGGGCTCGGTCGCCGGCCGCTTCGAGCGCACGCCCAAGCCCGTAATGATCGCGGGCACTGTTTGGGTGGTCGCTCACATTTAGCGTCAGGAGCGCCACGCCCGAATCAGCATGGCCCATCTTGACGCACTGGTATCCAACAAAATCAACGGCATCTCCGGTCGCTGTCGCTGCCATGTCGACCAGGACACGAAATTGATGATACGTAACGACGACTGCTTCCGGGTCATCTAGTTCCTCGTAGATACGCTCAATCATCGTTTGCAAGGGCGTCCGATCCCATTGCGGTGGCGAAAACTCGGCTAACGGAAGAACTGGATTGATCTCGACGGATTCGATTCCGCTTTCGTCGAGCGTGCGACTCTTCGACACATCGACCTCGAGGAAATGATGCGCCATCATGACGCCACCTTCAGGGCGATAATCTTCGAATACGTCGTATGTATTCAAGCGCTCGCCGAATGCATGCATCGGTACGACTTGTGCGCGAGCATCGATAAGATAGGAACGCTCGTCGACCAAGAGGTCTTCCCGAAACGCGTCCACAAGGGTTACATGGACAACATAGACAGCATTTCCACGAAACGATTCGGTGCCACCATAGCTCAGCGTAGTGCCTTGCGCTGCATAATCAACCAGCGGATCGTCAAACGTTGCGCCGTGTCGTGTTGCGCGTGCTGCATCGCCGACGGTGCGAACGACGATTCCCGGATCGGGATAGTACTCCCAAGCGCTGCCGTCGTAGCCCTCGTGAATCTCCGTCAGGGCGTGGCTTGGATCGCCGATGACGCGATAGAACGGGCGCATCTGAGCTTGATATGTATCGGCAAGATACAGATCGCCTTCGCGATACCAGCCGTGCTCGATGAACGAGTGCACTCCATGAACGGCAGCTAGGCCACCCAATGCCGCGACGTGACGCGCAACGATGGTCGCCAGCGTATCGGAATCCTGGGAGCGTGCGCCGATATTCGCGGTAGTCAATATCCCAACCACATACAAAACGACTCGCATCAGTCGGACGATCATCTTGCTATTCGACCTCTCTAGCGTGAAGTGTTGGCCTCATGTCGTCCATTATCAGACGCGTTTCACCAGTGTGAGTACACCCGCGATGGAGGAGTTACCGCCCGAGCGGCAACTGCGGATATATCTTCAAGACATTCAGCTCGCTGCATCTTCGACATCGTAGCACATGTCGGAATGTTGGCGAACGCCGCGAACATCAAATCATATCAAATCAATCGTTCTTGGCGGACATCCACAAGCGGGTCAGCGGGTCAAATGAAATCTAGTGTGCCGATCCGCACGTGCCTGCCAGCAAGGCTCGGGGCAGTTGAGCTCTCAGCGACTCAGCCTTAAACACAAAGCGATCGCGAGCCTCGCAGTGGCGTCCAGCGTGGCGCGCGGAGGGCGAGGGGCACCATGCTGAGCGAAACTGCGGCCGCGATAACCCGAATCCTCATGCCCCGCCCCTTCGCCATGAAGTGTCGCCGTGTGGATTTAAGGCGAACTATTACCTACCGCGGAACTCGGAGCGCCGCGCTTTTCTGTTGGACCGCATCGACGCTCTTCTTGACGATCCTTACCGCTTCTGCGCGCCGTCGGCGCGAAGTGCTACGACCGCTGCTCGAAGATGCCGTAACGTCTCTTCGGTATGATCTTGCGCAAGAGCAGCCTCACACAACGCAATCAGGGCCAGCTCTATCTTCTGGAGTCGTTGCTCCAGTCGAGCGTTTGGGCCTTTAGGCGGTGCGGTGAAGGGTGGCGGGGTGGCAGGCATTGTCTAACCTCCAAAGTGTTAAATGAGTGGGGAGAAGCATTCGTCGAAGCGGTAAGGTTCGCGCAGGGTGAGTGCATAAAAGAGCCTGCTTTTATGATGGAATAGGCCGCAGCCTAACAGTTGTTCAGCAAACCAGCCGGTCACGACAAGTCGCCCGGAGGCCTTGAGTGGAAACGACGCCGATCTTGGGGCGAGGTCTTGGGGCTATGCGTGGTTGGTTACTTTCCGCAGTGGCCCGGAACCCAATAACGAAAGCAGCCGGACCAAGCCCAATGGCCCGGGATCCAGTGCGTATGCGGGGCACAGCGATGTGCGGCGGCCTGGACCGTCGGTACCGCGGCTGTCACGCTCAGCATGCCGAATGCGAAGGCAAAGATTGCCAAGTATTTCATGCGAGTGTCCTTAATCATAATCTCGGATGAAGCCGAGTAGGATATAGTCTAAGAAACGAGACCATCCTGCCAATCGTGCCGCGGCTCACCACCACGTGTCCTTGCGGCGAGGGGCTTGCGGTCGTGTGCCAGGTGTATTTCTTTGCGATGCCGCTGGCATTGTTGACAAGGGCCGAGCACGAAAATATGGCATCCACCCATCTCGCCGTGGGGATTTAAGGCGAACTATTGCCTCGCGCAGTCCGACCAGGCGCGAGAAGAGGGTGACTAGTCTCGTTAGCAAAATGTTGGCAAACCGGTGGGCTTGGAGAGGTGGCAGAGCGGTTGAATGCGGCGGTCTTGAAATGCCGCCCCTGCGGTTATCGAGAGCCACCGGGGTCCTGTACGCTACGAACCCTTCGACCATCAGGTACGTGGGAGTGAGAGCATTCAAATGCTCGTGTACCACCAGCCATTTCTCATTCGTCCGCCGCATGCCGTTCCCGGGAGAGGTAATCGCATTTACTTTTCGGCATTTGAATGAGCAACAGCGCGCGGTCGCGATGCGGATTATCTTAAGCCTTCGATAAGGGCGAAGAAATGGATTCAAACAAAAAGACTGCAAGGATCGCCGGCGTTCTCTACCTGCTTCTTGGCATCTTCGGCGGCTTCGCCGAGGGATATGTGGAACCCAAGATGTACGTCGCCGGCAACGCGGCGGCCACAGCTGGGAAGGTTATCGCGAACTCCTCACTTGCCCGCATGGGCGTCGTCGCCGACCTGTTGGACGGGACGCTCTTTGTCTTCCTGGCCCTGACTCTCTATATCTTGCTAAAGCACGTGCACAAGAGTGTGGCGAGAGCCATCAAGCGCGTCGGATCAACGCCCTCGCGAGCGACCGCCGCCGCGAAGAGCTCTTTGGCAAGCGTCGCGCTCTCGCGCGTCTCCAGTCGCCAAGCAACGACGTAGCGGCTGAAGACGTCGAGCACGACGTAGAGATAGAAATACGTCCACTTCTGCGGGCCGAGGAGCTTGGTGATGTCCCACGACCACACTTGCCCCGGAGCGCTCGCCACAAGCTCCGGTTTCACGCGCGCCGGATGCGTCGCCTGACGGCGGCGTTCGCGCGTCTCTCCAGCGGCGCGCAAGACACGGTACCACGTGGAAATCGAACCGAGGTACCGTCCTTCATCGAGCAATGTCGCATAGATCTCGCGTGCGCTCAGGTCGGCAAAGCGTGCGCTATGCGCCGTATCGAGAATCGCCTGCCGCTCGCCATCACCGAGCCGACGCGGCGCCATACCCCGTCGCCGCGAAAGCGGGGCTGCCGGCGGCTTCTCGCGACGCTGCATCGTTGCGCGAGCTGCACCAAGTTAGTCCTCGTTGCACTCGCTGCAGGCATCACATGCCTCAATGCAGTCTTCGAGTTTGAGGGCTTGCGGGTCGCAACTGGTGCCGTCAACTTGGGCGCTCTCGGCACTGGGGGTTCGAATGCCCTAGTGCTGCTCTTGCTCGACATGCAGCACTATGGGTTGCTCGTCGCGCAAATCTTCTTTGGCCTATGGCTTGTGCCGCTGGGATATCTCGCCTACAAATCGGGGATGTTTCCCAAGCTATTGGGCGCCCTACTCGTCGTAGGGGGTGCCTGTTACCTCGTGGACCTGCTCGCGGCGTTTCTGGTTCCCGACCTTAGCAGAGAGATTCATGGCTATGTCACCATTCCGTCAGCAATCGCGGAGATCTCGATGGTCGTATACCTTCTCGTGATTGGCGTGAGGACGCAAGCGAACCGCCCCTACTCTGACTTGCAGTAGGGGAACCAAACGAGTGTCCCGCAAACCCGCATCAAATGGACATGGTGAGGGTCGTCGCCAATGCATCGAAGTCGCCCGGCTAGCACATTAAATGGTGGATTCTCTGGCCAGATGCGGGACCTATTTTAAGATGAACGGCTCCACCGAGTAGGTGCGGCCGTCGGTGAGAACGGTCACAGCGCCATTTTCGTCGGTACGATAGACCTGCACGCCGAAGTGCTGTAGTGTTTGGAGCGTCGACGGCGCAGGGTGGCCGAACACGTTGTGGCGGCCCACGGAGATGATCGCGACGCTCGGATGCACCGCTGAGAGGAACTGCGGCGTCGTGCCATAGGCCGAGCCATGGTGGCCGACCTTGAGAATCGCGCAGCGTAGGTTGACGCCTTCGCGCAGGAAGCGCTGCTCCGCGGCGGTACCGGCATCGCCGGTGAAGAGCATGCAGAAGTTGCGATAACGCAACGTGAACGCGATGGAGTTGTCGTTGATCTGATTCTTGCTGACGATGAACGGGAGCGATGGCCCGATGAAGCGGAGCACGACGCCGTCATTGGTGCGCCACACGTCGCCGGCACGCGGATAGACCACCGGCACGCCGTCAGCGTGCGCCGTTTCGAGGCAGTCGTGATACGCGTGCCCGCCGTAGGTTTGTCCGCCGTCCGCGATCTCGGCAACGCGCATTTTGCGCAAGACGGGGGAACATCCGCCGACATGATCGCAGTGGGAATTTAAGGCGAAGTCGGGTCCTCTCGGCGGCTGTCGCCCGAAAATCGCCTAACAGGCCCCAACCGGTTGCCCATCGGCTTCTGCCGGGGCGCCCTGTCTCTCCAGCCGCTTGCGAAGAATCGGCCGAACGTGCCCCGAAGAGGGCCGCGTGAACGCGCAACTGCGCACGGTCGTCGTCATTGCACTCACGGCCATCGCGTTGGCCTACACGGCGCCGGACCTGCTCCTGCCATGGCACCCCTGGGCGAACTACGGCATGACGGATACGCCGGCGACGCCCACGACGGCGGTCGTCACGACCGTTACGCTAGGCGGCCCTGCCGAGAGCGCCGGCATCCATGTCGGCGACACGATCGATCTCGCGGCGATGCCCTTCGAGGACCGCCGATCTGTCTTCACGTCATATAACGTGGAGCGTCCCGGCACGCGGGCAACGTTCGAAATCGTTCGCGGGAGGACGCTGCACTCGGTCACGCTCGTTGCCGGCCCGCATGCGCGAACGTTGGCGGACAACATCACCGATGTCGCTCAGATCCTCACCTTGTGCGCCTTTCCGATCATTGCGATGTTCCTGCTGCTCGCGCGCCCAGGGATCCTCACGTGGGCCTTCTTCATCTACGCCCTCGCCGTCGCGAACGGATCGACACTCGAGCAGTCGTACATGCCCACCAGCCTGCAGCTGCTCAGCTACGCGTGGAGCGCGGCTTTCCAAATCGCCGGCCTTGCGGCGTTTATCATCTTCGCCCTACGCTTTCCGTCGAACTCCGTTGCGGGTTGGAAGCGCACTGTCGAGCGCGTCGTCCTCTACGTCGCGGTGCCGTTGCTCGCCGCGAATCTCTACTGGGGCGTCGGAGAAGAGTTCCTCGCGCCCGGGGCCATCACCGTCGGCATCGTGGTGAACTGGTTCGTTGGGCTCGGCTATCTCGTCGGCGCCGCCGCGTTCGTCGCGACGCTCGTTCAGGCGACGCCGCAGGAGCGTCCACGCGTCGTGTGGGTGATCTTCGGGTTCCTCGTCGGCTACGCCGGCCTCGGCGTCTACAACGCTCTGTACGCTGACGGCATCGCCCTTCCGATCTGGCTGACCAACAGCTTGCAGACGCTCAACGTACTCGTCCCGATTACCGTGATGTACGCAATCCTGAAGCATCGCGTCATCGACATTCGCTTCTTCCTCAATCGCGCGCTCGTCTACGGCATCCTCACGACGACCGGCATCGGCCTCCTCGTGCTTCTGGACTGGGCGGTCGCCAAGCGCCTGGAGAGCTTCGGCATCGTCGTCGAGGTCGCGGGCGCGCTCGTGCTTGGCGTCGGAATTCAGCATCTCCACCGTTTCGTGGACGCCCTCGTCGATCGTTACGTCTTTCGCTCCGTCCACGAAGCCGAGAAGCACCTCGAGCGCGTCAGCGCCGCGATGATGTACTCGGAGTCGCTTGCCGGCATCGACAAAATGCTCGTTACCGAGAGCTCGCGAGCGCTGCAGCTCCGCTCCACCGCCGTCTTCCGCCGCGCCACCGACCAAAGCTTTCGCCGTGAAGCCGCCGTCGGCTGGGACGACGCTGCCGGCGTCCTGCCTGCGGACGATCCGATCGCGCTCGACCTCCAGGCACAAAAGCGCGGCATCTCAGGCGGCCCGTTTCTCACCGGGCATCCCGCCTTCCCGACGGGCGCGGCGGCACCGGCATTCGCCGTGCCGCTCTGCATTCGCGAGAGCGTGATCGGGTTCGCGCTCTTCGGCGCGCACGTCAACGCCTCGGACATCGATCCCAACGAGCAGGATATCCTCGAGAGATTCGTGGCGCGCGCGACGATGGCGTACGATCACGTTTCGAGCGTCGAGCGCGCCGCGGAGAACGCGCGCATGCGCATCGAGCTCGACTTCCTGCGCGGCCTCGTGCGACCGCTGCAGCAGTCAGCGAACGTTTCCGATTGACAGCCACGCTCGGCACCATCGTTTCGCTTGTCGCCGGTGCTGCCCAGAAGACACTTGAGAACTTTCTGGACGGCATCGTGACCGCGTGCCGTGCGCGGATCGATAAGCAGGAGAAAGACCTTATGCGTTACCAGCTCTTGGCTCGCCCAAAATAGATTCAAGGCGGGCGCCAGATGACTTTCAAGAAGATACTCGTTGCCTTTGATAGCTCAACATGCGCTGAAAGCGCCTTTGTGACGGCGATGAAGCTCGCTAAGGCCGAAGTGGCAGCTCTAACCATTTTGTATAGTTCTTGATCCAGTAGGTGTCGCCAGCGCCAACGCGCCAGCGCCGCCCACTGATACTGCTCTTGCGAGAAATCGCGCGAAGCTCGTCACGGCGCTGGGGAAGGCAGCCAGTCGGGATAGGGCCTAGCGGCTGCTCGGAGAAGCAAGGGCCTCGGAGGTGTCTGCTATGCTTGATCGAGCCCGGCACGATGAACACCGTGACTTTTACGCCGACGAAAGTCTTAACCCACGTTCTGCACTGCGGGATTCCCTGTGGACCGGACCACATGCGCACGACATTCACGGTCAACGTGATCCCGTAGCATTATGAGGAGGAATTCTTTGAAGCGCCTGTCGCGAAGAGATGCGATAAGAAATCTCATTGCGCTTCCGGCGCTTGCAAGCGCCCTGGGGGCCGGAGCCACAACCGTCGCACTGGGTGACATGCGATCTCAACTCAGGTATCAGTCGACGCCGAAGGGAAACCAGAAGTGCTCGCTATGCACGCTGTTCACCCCGGGCGCGACAGTGACTGCCAACGGAACATGTAAGGTCATTCCAGGGCCCATCAGCCCGAACGGTTGGTGCACGGCGTTCGTTGCGAAGCCTTCATAAGCGTATTAAGCGCCAAGCCGACACCGCGTTGCGGGAAGCGAGTAGTAGATAGGGCGAATATGAACTTTCCAATAGGGTTTCATAGGGAGTACTGTCGATGAAACGAGCTTGGGGTTTGGGATATTCCCTCATTGTCCTCATTTGTGCGCTGCTCTTGGTCTATCGCGGCGCCTCGGCGGATACCGGCAGGTTGACCGTGAGCCGTACTTCCAACGGCAGTCTGGTCGCGACCATGACCGGTGAGAGCGGTCTGCTGCTCTTCGATTACTCAACCAGCGGATGTGGTCCCCAGCTGCTCGATCCGTGCTTCTACTTCCACGCAAGCAATGGCGATACGGAGGTTCCAATCACGGCACCCGGTTGCAGAGTCAGCGACGGCGAAGCAGACTGCCCGGCCGGGGGCGTGTCGTCGGTAACCGTCGCGCAGCAGACCGCTGGTTCGATCACAACCGGCGGCGGAACTGGACACGCTGTGTGTTCGCCGGTGCCCGTGCTGGTCAAAGCCGGCAGGGAAGGCACGAACATCGTCGTTTACGATGGTTGCGTCGAAACAGTTGACTGTGGCGTAACGGGTTTTTCGACGGTTTCAGCTGATAGAATGGACATTGTCAAGGCAAACTGCAAGAACGTCTCGCGCCTACCCTAGACTCAGCTTCTCCCAACATGAGCGCGCGGCTCCCGAAAACCTCGAAAGCTGCCGGAACCACCACGTGGCGGCTCGAAAAGAACGGCTATACGGGGAATCCCGACTTGGATATTCAGATGCGCCTCTAATTTAAGGAATTATATTAATCGTGAGATGGGGATTCATTATCGTTGCAGCGCTCGCAGTTGCATTGCCGGCTTGCTGGAGAAAGCCCGAGGCCTCCCAGACAGCGGCCCCCGAGGTGACGGCATCCGCGACCGCGTCCGCGCCGGAGGCAGAAGCGAGCGCTGCGCCTATGGCGGTGACTCCGGCTCCCACGTGTTTGCCTGGAGCAGGAAGGCTAACTGCCAGCTATTTCACGCTTCCGGAAAACCATCCCGACGTCGGACGCGGGGTCGACGGCGGTATCGTTACGGGACTGGTCGCCGAGCATCTGGGCCCCGACGGCTGGCCGGTAGTGACGAACGTGGGCCGGTCAGGGCAGCAGGTTTCGGGTCCGATCAGCGACGTGAACTCGGCCGGCGAGATCCTTTGGTGGTCGACGACAAGCAAGAACGGCGTGAGGATGGAAAAGGTCGTCACCGAATGCCTGCCCATCGAGAACGAATCGATGTTTCCAGACGGCTACGATGACGACGACACGTATTTCCTGACCGCTCACTATCAGGGGTATTTCACGGCGCCGCCCAGCGGAACGGTCGGGTTGAGCTTGGGATCGGACGATGACTCGTGGGTCTTCATCGACGGGATACTTGCGGTAGACAACGGAGGCGTCAAGCCGCTCGCTACCGCGCCGTACAAAGTTGCGCATCTCACAGCGGGGAGACACCTGCTCGATGTTTTTTACGCGGACCGTCACGGTACCGCTGCGCAGCTCGAGTTCGAGCCGGGTTTCTCACTGACGCAAGCATCTCCCACTCCCGGCGTCGCTACCGCGCAGCCCGTGCTGATCGCTACTGCCACGCCCATGCCGATCGCCAAACAACTCCGAGTGCAACGGCGCATTCGCATTTACGGCATTCATTTTGACGTGGATAAAGCGACGATTCAGCCGAGGTCCGAACCGGTGATCGCCGAGATCGCCAAGATCATGCGCGAGAATCCCACATGGCGTTTCCGCGTCGAAGGACACACCGACTCCGATGGCGGTTACGAGCATAACGTGGTGCTGTCGCAGAACCGTGCCGAAGCGGTCGTGAACGACTTGGTGAACCGATATCATATCGCGCGTTCGCGCTTAGTAGCGGTCGGGTATTGGTACTCGCGTCCCGTCGCCCCAAATACTACGCCGGCGAACAAAGCGCTCAACCGGCGCGTGGAGCTCGTTCGGCTTTAAACCTCTGTCACATCGTCCCCGCGCGGCGATCGCGTAGCGCCGCGAAGCCCAGGTGACGAACTCGGGCCTTGCGCGACGTAGTTTTGGCGCCGCTAAGAGCCCATGCAACGCAGAGCCTCGCCCTCGTCGTGCCACGCTGCACGGCGCTGCGAGGCTTGTGACGCTGGAGGCCTATTCTGACCGGCGCACATTGCGGCCGTGAGTGGGCCAATCAGCTTCCGATAACCTTCACAGGTATCCGCGGCGTAACTTCCCAGCGCACGTCAACTGCACGCATGCAAGCGCAGATCGACGACGTCGATTGTTAGAGCCGGCTTGCGATGAGCCTTGCGAGCGGCACGATACCCGGATCCATGCGGCTCATGCTCGCCGACGAAAGGTAGAGCCCAACCTGGACGTAGTTGGCGTGACGCTGTAAAAAGACCGTGCCGCCCAGCCAGTAGGCTTTGTCGCCGACGCCCGGCAGCCGCCTGCCGCCCATCATTCCCGCCCCGTTCACGAGTTTTGCATTGATGATCTGGATAAAAACGTTCTTCGTGTGATCGGGCGAGTAGTAACGGCACGCAGCGCCCGTCAAGCCCATTTCGAACTTCCCCGGCAACGACGGCGTCCCCATCGCCTGGGCAGCCTCACTCTGTGTCACCAGGCTGCACGGGTTAGGCGCCGCCGCGGCGTTGTGAGAAAAGGCCACGGTCGCAATGCCAAGCGCGAGCGCGATTGAGCGGAGTCGAACCAGATGGTGCATGGCGCTCTCTTCTGCCTTAGCTCTTGCCGCTCATGCCTTGCTTAAAAACTGGTGGCTATATCGACGACTTCATCGGTAATCGCGATCAGGAACGCCGCGCCCGGAAGTATGCCCCTGATCTGTAGGCGCGGATTCGGACAGACGGAGACCGTGAGTTTTCACGCGCCTTTGATCCAGCTCTACGCAAGAGCTGAGCACGAAAATATCGCATCCGCTGATCTCGCCGTGAGGGTTTAAGGCAAACTATTGTGTAGCAAGCTCGTGCAGGTCACGCATTTCCGGGACGCGCTCCTCGAGTTCGCTCGACGGCCTTGAGGTAGGATAATGCAGCGGGCGCGCGATACGTAGTTGAGATGAGCCCTTCGCGCGCGGTTGTGTTCGCGGTGTGCGCCTTTGCCACGCTCGTGGCAATCTTCCGGGTCCTCTCCTTGAGCGGTGCTGGTGCGCCGCCATGGCTCGGAGTGCGAGGTATCTTCGCGGGTGCGTCGTCGCAGCCGTTCACGGAACTCGTCTTGAACATCGATCCAGGGGGTCCCGGCGATCGGGCCGGGTTGCGTACTGGTGATCTCATCGATTTGCGAAGCCTCTCGATGCTCGAACGCTTTGGGCTTGTCGGACAGCCCCTAGCCTACCGGCCGATCGAGTTCACCGTGCGACGCGGTGCGCAGCTCCACCGCGTGACCATGATTCCCCTTCCGGGTGAGTTTCGGAAGAATTGGTATTACTGGGTCGGCATATTTGCATCTATTTGGTTGATCCTATTCGCGTTATTGCTCATGCAGCGCGGCGGCGCTGCGCCGGAGATGCGTCTTCTGACGTTGGCGCTCGCATCGAGCACGCTGTGGCTCAACACAGATCTCAGGTTTGTTGCTGCCCCGTGGGCGGCGCTGTATATTGTGGCAGGCGTCGTCCGTGCCGTGACCGGGGCGTTGGCGATTGCCTTGTGGGCTGCCTATGCCTCGCGTTTCGCGCAGCCACTCTCGCCGCTGCGGCGCACGCTGAAATGGCTCTGTTACGCGTTTGCCCTCATCTCGGCGCTTGTCGGCATCGCGTATCCGCTGGGGACCGCTACGCTATGGTTCGATCCCATTGGGTTTGCGCTCGCCCCCGCCTGGGTCGTCCCGTCCTTGGTTCAGGTGGTGCTCGCTCTGGCGTGCGGCATTTGCGCGATCGTTGCGTCCCGTGGCATCGAACGACAGCGTGCCGCGTGGTCGATTTCGTCGCTCGCGGTATTGTTCTGCGCCCAGCCTTTGGCCCTGATCGGTGTCGATCAAGCAACCTCGTACAACAAAGGTTTGGCTTTTCTAGGCGTGGAGAGTTTTGCGATGCTCATCGCGCCCATCGGTCTCACGTATGCCACGCTGAGCCGCCGCCTTTTCGACATCGGATTCGTCCTCAATCGCGTGGCCGTCTACGGGGTCCTCACCGCGTCGATCATCGCCATCTTCGTCGCGGTCGAGTTCTTACTGGGCTCGCTGCTCATCAACGCCAGCCGAACGACTTCGCTGGTCGCCCAACTCGTCGTGGCGCTCGCGCTCGGGATATCCATTCGTTACTTCCACCGGTACGTCGATCGCTTCGTCGATCGCGTCCTGTTTGCCAAGCGTCACGCCGACGAATCGGCGCTACGACGCTTCGGACGCGAAGCGGAGGCGTATACATCGGCCGATGCGCTGCTGAATCATACGCTGGAGGCTGTGAGCAATCACACCGAAGCACGCGGGGTCGCGATCTATCTTGCGCACGACGGCTCTGCGCAGGCGGTGCGAACGAGCGGGCCGGAGTTTCCGGCGGTGGTCGCTCTCGACGACCCGCTGCTGGTCAAGCTCCGGCGCTGGAACGAGCCGGTCGACACGCGCGACGCCAAGACAGCCTTTCCTGATGGCATGCTGTTTCCGATGACCGCTCGCGGGAAGCTGGTCGGCGCGCTCGCCTGCGAGAGCAAACGAGACTCTTCGGCATTTGCACCGGATGAGCGGGAATCGCTGCTGGAGGTCGCCCACGGCGTTGGCGCCGCGCTGGACGTGCTCTCGGTGAAGGGCGATGGCTCGAACGGTGCCGTTCTTAAGGCGATTGGGGCGCTGTCGGGCACCACGCAATCGCTGTCCGTTGCGATAACGGCGTTACCTGATACCATAGCCGAGCGGATTCGTGCAGCGGCAGATGTTCAAAAGGTAAAGGGTTCCACCGAGTAGCGCCTGCCGTCAACTCAACGGCAACCCCAACTTAGAAGAACGAGTCAGAACATATGATTCATTACGAGCATTGAAGAGATGGTAACGTGCGTACCGTCTGTCGCTACGCTCACAGCCCCATTTTCGTCAGTGCGGTAGACGTTCGCGCCGAAGCGCCCGAGCGTCGCGAGCGTCGAGGGCGCGGGATGGCCGAAGACGTTGTGGCGGCCCACGGAGATGATAGCAGCGCTCGGCCGCACCGCTGAGAGGAACGCCGGTGTCGTACCGTACGCCGAGCCGTGATGTCCGACTTTGAGGATCGTGCAGCGCAGGTCCACTCCCTCGCTCAAGAAGCGCTGCTCCGCCGCCGTCCCGGCATCGCCGGTGAAGAGCATGCAGAAGCCCCGATAGCGCAGCGTGAACGCAATCGAGTTGTCGTTGATCTGATTCTTGCTGACGATGAACGGCAGCGACGGCCCGATGAAATGCAACACGACGCCGTCATTGGTGCGCCACACGTCGCCGGCACGCGGATAGACCACCGGCACGCCGTCAGCGTGCGCCGTTTCGAGGCAGTCGTGATACGCGTGCCCTCCGTAGGTTTGTCCGCCGTCCGCGATCTCGGCAACGCGCATTTTGCGCAAGACGGGTGAACATCCGCCGACATGATCGCATAACGGATTTAACACATACAACCACGAATTCCCCCTGCCATGGCGCACGGTATCTGGGCGTACTGCCGGGTCTCCACGACGAAGGACGAGCAAGAACTCTCCCTCGGCGAGCAGGAGCGCTGGGCCGAAAGCTATGCTGCCGGCCTGGGCGAGGCCCTGGTAGTATTCCGCGAAAGGGCGTCGGCCAGGTCGACCGTCGGACGCCCCGAGTTCCAACGAATGATGGCCTCCGTTCAGGGACTTCCCGCCTCCCAACGGCCAAAGCAAATTGTCGTGACGTCTCTGGATCGTCTTTCCAGGGATATGACTGACACTCTCGTGGTTACGCGCACTCTGCGCAGCCTAAAGGTCGGGCTGTTCATTCGCGACATGGGACTAATCAAGGCGGAAACCTTTGGCGACCGGGCAGCGCTGGTTGGCCGATCTATGGGAGGCGAAGCCGAGAATGAAGCGCGATCAAACAGAGCGCGCGCGTCATGGGATCGGCGGCGTCGCGAGGGAAAGCCGACATCCAATAAGTCGCCCTACGGGTTGCAACTACGAAACGAATGTGACGTTGAAGCTCCGGAAAGTGGCGTTTGGGTGCGCCGGGCTTTCGAGTGGTACTTAAGCGGTATCGGCGCGCATACCATAGCTCGTAGGTTCCAGGGAAACGCACCGCCGCACGTTGTCTGGACTAACCGGGTTGGACCAGACGGGGCGCCGGTGACACGCTCTCGCCATCCTGTGTGGGAGTACAATCGGATTCTGAAGATGCTGCGGCAGAGTCGCTATCGCGGGACGATTGTTAAACCGGAAGTTTTCGACCGGGCCCAGCAACTGCTTGCGGATAAACCGAGGTGGAGACAGTCCCGTAAGGGCGAGTATCCCTTATCCGGGGCTGTTAAGTGCGGCGGTTGCGGCCGTTCGTTTCATGGCCGGTCTTCCAGCGGCGTCAGAAACAAGCGGCTTGCGGATGGGACCATTGCAACGTATAAGTATAAGCGTATTCGCTATTATGGATGCATCGTCTGCAATGTGATCATAAACGCCGACGAGATGGAAGAATGGTTCAGACACGATGTGAATCGCGTTGCTGCTAACGAAAAGCTCTTGCGGGAGTGGGTTATTGGTCACCGCCCTAGCGCCGACCTTAACGAACTTCGGCGAGAGCTAGTTGGCTTGGAACACAGAACGTCTGAGACATACATCGAGACGATGCGGTCTCGAGTATGGGATCTGGCACTCGAGGGTCCTCACAGTGCAGTAGACTTGGAAGCGCAGCTTGCCCGGATCGATCGAAAACGGATTGACAGTCAGCGGCGACTTCTGGAACTGCAACAGATCCTCGGGAGGCGAGACGGCGAAAAGCGCACGCTCGAGCAAGCAGGACGGCTACTTGCCGGTTTTTGGCAGACCTTTGATCGCGCGCCGTATGAGGCAAAGCGAGAACTTATGGCGAGGCTCTGTGCGGCGCTTGGCGGTGTGACCGCGACTAAAGGCGGTCTGCGGTGGAGCCGTAATTCGTTGGGAAGTCCCTCAATTTCAGCCTAAAGCGTTTACGCGGCATTCTCTCACGTTGGGAGCCGCGAAGGGTCGCAAACGTAGATGATCTCAAGCGCCGGGTCTTGTCTGCGAACGATCTCCGGCACGAAAACCTCTAGTTCTGGGTCGCGCCTCTTCAACGCGTCTATATCCATCTCGAGCGCACCAATGCGAGGCATGATTTGCCTCTTATGAGGGTCGCGCCAAAGCATTTCATTAGGCCAGATCCTCCAGACCTCTCTCGCTCGGGGATTAGGCGCGTGCTGCAACCTCTGCAATAAGACGGTTCGCCCCTTGTACCGAGCTACGACGAACGCTTCTCGCCTGACTTTATTAGCCGGCCGCAATAAGAGAATCCAGCCTATTTCTACACTGCGATAGCCAGAAAAGTCGATGGCGACGCTGAGCATTCTGTAATTGTCGAGAACGCCAGCCTCGTAGGCTGTCAGGAAGTCAGGCCACGGCATCGCCTTCGCGCGCTCGTCGCGCTCCACAAAGCTACTCTCTAGCATCGAATTGTTCCCGAAGTCCCAGCTCGTCTCCAAATTGGTCAGGGCTTGCGCGAACAACTCAGGACCGATAATGTCGCCGGGGTCAAGGTCGTGACGGCGCGCCGCAATTACGGCTTGTGCGTAGGCCCGATGCGCGTCGAGCCCGGGCAATCTCTCCCCGAGCCAATGGGCCTTTGCCGTTCGGCGTGACACGCCGGCAAGCTTAGCCAGACCGCTGGGACCCTCTATGCGGACATGCTCCGCGAGTCTCCGTAGGGCCCGGGCGTACGAATGGTGATATGCGGACAACGGTCGTCGGCACCCCCCTTGACCGACAAGTTATGTGTCCTGCGACGGTAGGCGGGATGTCCTCCTCCCCTCAAGGGCCGGGATCTGTTCCGCCGCGCCTCGCGCGGAGACCGAGCAATCGGCTAGGAGCCGAATCCGCACCCTTAACAGAGACCCCGGCGAGGACCGACCAGCCAGTGGGCGATGTCCCCCCGGGGCCCTGCGATGTCTGTTTCCTGGAGGATGCGGCATCCGCTCACGCTCTGTTGGACCTTCTCGAAGAGCTAGAGGGGACAGAAGTCCCCGAGCCTACGGCATGTGCTCGTTCCGATCCCTCGGGATACGCAGGAAAGCGCTAGTTGCACTCTGTGAGCGTACACGACCGCGAGGGTCTCCTAGATGAAGCGCGTTCGCGCGATCCTCAAGCTCGCCGCAAGTGCTACGAGGAGATGCGGAAGCGTTATGCCGAGGCAAAGTCCAACAATGAAAAGGGCATCTTACTGGACGAGTTCACATTAAGAACCGGCTGCCACCGCAAGCATGCAAATCGAGTGCTTCGTCGCGTACCGCTCGAACGCAAGGCGCGAGCTAGTCGGTCAAAGTTTACGGATGAAGTGGTTCGTGTGCTCCTAGTGATATGGCGTTCGGCAGGTATGCTGTGTTCAAAGCGCCTCCAAGAAGCAATCCCCTTGTGGTTGCCGGCGGTGCAAAAAGCGCGCAATGTTTCAGAGGAGGCTGCAAGAGTGCTTCTTGGAATGAGCCCGCGCTCTATGGATCGCCTGTTGAAGCCATATCGTGCTCGAGAATGCCCCCGTCGCTATCAGACCGTCACAACGCGTATAAAGCGTCGGATACCGATTCGATCCAAACTCTGGGACATAGCAGTCGAAGTTGGATCATGCGAAGTAGACATGGTTTCGCACGGGCTAGCGTATTCGTTGGTCGTGACCGATATTCGCTCATGTTGGATTGAAGCCCGGGCTGTCCCGAGCAAGGAGCCAAAGCGCATAGTCGAAGCGCTCGAGGGAATTCGGCGTGCGTTGCCTTTTCCGCTGAAGGAGTTAGACTCCGATAACGGCGGTGAATTCCTTAACGACTATTATATGGAATGGTGCGTGAGTCACGGCATAAAACCCACGCGAAGCCGCCCTGGGGCGAAGAACGATAATGCGCATATCGAACAAAAGAACGGCACGCACATCCGCTCAGTCTTCGGTGAACAACGGATTGACGGACGACAGGAAGTCGACCGAATGAATCGGCTCTATCGCGACGACCTGTCGATTCTCTGGAACTACTTTCTGCCGTCTTGCAGATTAATACAGAGAGGTCTTAGAAAAGCCAGGAAACACGATCGGCCTCAAAGCCCTCTCGATCGGCTCGTTAGCCTCGGGGTTCTTGAGAACGGGAAGGTTGGCGAGCTGCTCGCCCATCGCGAAAGCATCAACCCCGTTGACCTTTCTAGAGCGATAAGCGCTGAGGTTGAGGTAATTCTCAACGTGCCCCAGAGGACGGCGAAAGCTAGTCCAGGCCAGCAACTGGAGCTATGGGCTGGGCCCGCCTGAGCCGCCCACGATATGGGTAGCATTTTTGGCTGTCGCCAATTAACGCATTGCGCCAAACGATGGTGTTACTCCGACTCGCTCTGTTGCGCCACGAAAGATGTTACCGTAGCAAACTGGTGAACTGGCCCCGACTAACGGCAGGTCCGGCCTAGCAGTTGCTAGCTAAGCCAGCGCGCATCCATCAAAGTCGACACCTGCAGAAACGACAGTATCGAATATCCCGCCGTATCGCAGATCGGGAAGCGCCTTGGCGGTCCGAACTTCCGGACGTCGACTATGCGATCGCCGATGAAGTAGGCCACGAGAGCGATCTGGTCGTCTCTCGCACCGATGATAGCCCTTCTATCGCCGAGATACCAACCGGACTGGCCGTCCCATCGGCCGCCATCGAGTGGGGTTCCGTCGAACCGGTTGTGTTCGCCCGTTCGGTAGCTGATTCGCGGGTCTTCTCTCTTGAGAAGTTCGTTGATTGCTACGCAAGCGCTCATCTTGCGCGTGACCGTATCACGAAAGACGCGCCGCGGCAAGTTCCCCGAGAATCGCGATCGGAGCCACCCGGGTGTGGTTCAGGCGGCTCCAACCAGCTTAGTGCCCACGTACGCAAGGCAGAGGACATGGTCCAACCAGAAATTCTACGGCCGCCGGAACGCCGCGTTACCGATAACAACATCTTATCGGTAAGGCGCCCCAGCTTAGCACTAGTCTCGGCCTTGGGCGCCGCGAAGGTCTCTGTTCTGCCTCCGCGCGATCTCGAAAGGCGCCGAGCCGAGCGAATTTAGCGCCATGAGACTTAGTGGATGACGGTGCGGTGTTTCACTTGGGCGGCGGCTGATCCCTAAGCCAGTAAGGGCGATTGCCCGCTTCACAGGTTAGGCCGGAGGTGCTAGGCAAGGCCGTGACAGGACGAGGCACAGTTGGGGGGGAACGAAATTCGGACCCGCATACGCGCGGCCTTGGGCCTCCTGGACAACAGGGCGAACCGCCTAAACTCAGGAGGCCATTCTGCCGGGGCTCAGCGAAAGCTCGCCGCAACAAAATTGCAGGCTGTGGGGGTTATTAGGATAGATGAGACGGCGCAGTTTAAAGGGGAATGAAGCCATTGTGAGGCGCTTTCGAAAGGCCGTCACAAAGGTCGCCCCGAACCGGACGGCACAGTCCGAAGAAATGGAAGAGGGCGTCTCGCGTAAAGCCAATGCAGGGACGCTACTTAAACGCGCTCGCGAGGCCTCCGCGGAAGCAGTAGAATTACTTGACCAGGCCCGGAAACTAGGCTGAGTCCTCAAGTGGATAAGTGACTGAGACTTTCATAGCGTATGCGATGAGGTCTGATAGTGCGCTCGCCACATTTGCAGCATCCTTACTAAACTCTTCCTTCTGCATCCGGTCTATCGACAGTACGCCGATTGAGTTCTCATCACTCCTTGGTTTTACGGGGTAGAGCAAGAGTCCGTGATACTGTGGTTCTTCGTCGCGTATTTTCTCGTAGTAGATAGACTTTGGCGCATCGGCGAAGCTAAAATAGCGGTTTTCAACATAGCATTGGCCGCATAGCCCGGCTCCGGGCTTAAAAACGTGCCGCAGCGTTTTCTCATCGTGGATCTCGTCGCTGAACAGCAGCTTTAAGCCGCCAGCATCCTCCGAATAAAGCCAAAACGAGAAGCGGAGACTGTCGCCCTCCTCTTCGATGAGCCACTTGGCCTCTTCCATTCTTCCTAGGCAGAACCGGGTTACGATCTCGTCAACGGCTTCTTCGTTCACCCCGTATTTTTCGAGCTGCTCGTCCAATAGATTCACGGCGTTTGCCCAATTTTGTATCAGATCGGAATAAGCGAGAAGAGCCTCTGACACGGCGTTTGCAGAAAACTCGGACTTTACGATCGATTCCTCTTGTACTGAAGCCTTCTTGCGCGCTTTTGCCAGCTGCTCTCTGAACGAGAACTGCGCTCCGCCAGGGAGTGCAATTTTATCTATGCGGTTCACTGCAGCTCCTAGCCCCGCAAATGCGAGCCATGCTAGCGATGCTAGGGACCAATCGGGGTGCCACGGAAATGAGGCCGAGCCCACGCCGAAGATGTTATCGACGAAGCCAGCGAAGCCAAGCAAGACCCATGGAATTTGAACCCACAAGGGTATTCTTTCGAGCGCTGCGTCACTGGAATCCGAAGAGGATCCGCTAGAACCCGTTTTTTCTTCCATCTCAGAGGCTGCTTTTAATCCGTTCCTAGGCGAGTGCTTCTTTCTTAGGCTCTTTCGACGCGTGGGCTTTGAGCGGGTCTTATTTGGTGCTTGGGGCCTTGCCTGCGCGGCAATGGCCAGCGCGGACAAGTGCCTCTCCTTAAGGTACCGATAAGGGAATCGTTATCAGCAACGGGCGGAAGACGGCTGGATAGCACGCACGCGGGCGGGCGCGACGCTACTTTCGGCGCCGTCGCACTCTCACGGCGCCCAAGGCGCCGGAAAAGGCTGCTCAGCACATTATGAAGGCTTACCAATTCGCTTCCGACGCATCCGCCTGTTCAATCCTAGTTGCATCTAGCGCTAGTCTGATGAATTGCTGCAGTTCTCTCCTATTGAACGCTGCCCTAAAGGTAGCTGTGTAAACGGGATGGGAGAACAACCGCACTTTCCCAACTGATTCAAGGAACGAACCGTGTAATTTGCTCCAAATAACAGAATGTTCCAAGGGCTTTGGTTCTGTCCATTCTTGTAACATTTCTTTCCGAAAGGCCTCGGGAAGATATTGAAGTCTCGTTCTGCTGCCCTTTCGCTCCGTTGGTATGTCAAGGAGGAGGAGAATTGACCGCTCAGAAGCTTGGACGAGGCGATCGACTGCTCCATCTTCGCCGACCAGATCATCTATCTCGGTCTTCCGCTTTCTCGAGAGTTGCCCTAGAAACTCAGCAGCTAGATCCTGAATTCCCTTTTGAAGCATCAACATTGACGCGTACTCTCTTCCGATTATGGACGTTCGGAAGTCCACCAAATCCGTCCAAAGGTCGCGTGTCTCGTCGTTCTGCTCATCCTTGTCTCCCGGAAGTTCTGCCTTACTTATGACGCAGAGGCGACGGAACAGTTGTCGAGTCACGAGCATTTGCAACAAACTAGCACCTTCTGCAGAGCTACGTTTTGCAACCCACTCTATCATCTCTCTATCCGGCGGTAAGACCTGGGTGAACTCAGAAGGGAAATCCCCTATTGCGAACTCCGTTTGTTTCGCCTCTACTTCCAAGTCCTGGGGCCGCATTTCTCGAAAGCGAGCGCGTGACAATAATCCTATCTGCTCTTCCCGCAGCTTAAGCGCACACTTTATCAGATCCTCACGGCCCCACAGTGCCCGCTTATGGGCGAAGCCCTCCCAGACGGCTCGGTGTAACATTGACTTTGCCGCACGAGATGTATGGTGCCAATACACAGCGCCAAACATGGCGTAGCGAATGAATGCAACCGTTTCCGCAACAATTTTCCCTTTTTCATGTATGCCAAGGCCTACATGAAACTGCTCCTCTTCAGTATGATAAACGACGGTCAGGATTTGAAGGAGCCTCTCAAAATCCAATGCATTTCCCAAAGCGACGTTCAAATTGATGGAGTCTCGCACCAGGTAGTCGATCTTGTCTGCATCAATTGGGCCGCTAATCATTGTCCTAAATAGCTGATCCTGGATCGATTCCGCCGCGTACGCCCGCTTGCTGATTTTAGGCACTCGCCGGCCTTGGCCCCTAGCTATTGTGACCGAGCGCTCGGTCAAGGGTCTTATAATCCGAGCTATTCGCTTTGGATCAACGCTCCATTCGTCAATAATGAGCTTCGTAAGACTCTCTGCATCGTGTCCGCCATACAAACCCTCAAGCACGCCCACCGCCAAGTCCTCATGGTCAAAGAACGAGTCGTTAGCATCTTGTAGGTCGTGGGCCAGCGAGTACTGCCCGAGATCATGAAAGAGGGCTGCCAGTAGCAGGCTGTTGATGTCCTCCTTAGTGACAAGCTGCTTGAAGAGCGGGTTCACAGCATCGCTATAAAGCGCGTTGCAAAACGCGACAGCGTTCGTGAATGTTCCCAAGACATGTTCAAGTCGTGAATGAGTCGCAGTCGGATACACTAGGCTTATAAAGCCCAACTGCGTGACGCCAGCTAGTCGACGCATCATAGGATGCGCAATGACCTTGCTTAAACGCTCGGTAAGAGGAGTTGGCCCGAGACTGGATGTCTGGATTGTCCGTATGGCGTGGACATCGAGTTCGGGAACAGCTGCCAGAAGGTCATATTCACCAGTTAGCTTTAGGAAGTCGGCTTCCACCTGCTGAATTGTTCTGTACTTGATATCAGCAAAGGCTACTTTGGGTAATCCCAATGGCCGCTCTCCGGCTTCGTCGTTGTGCCCATCCAGTAGACGACATGCCATGAGCTTTAAGTATTTCTGTACGTAAGGGCTCAGCGGCGCAATGCCACCCTCGTACGTTTTCAGGAGCCGGAGGATGTTCTTTCCGAGTGCATACAAGTCCCATTCAAGTTTGAATTTTTCTCTAGCTATCGGCACGGTCCGCCGGCGCAAGGGGCTGGTTGATACCAACGGACGTAGCCTTTTGAGTCCTGGGTGCGCCCAAGCATCGCTATAAATCAGGGAGATCGGGCTTAGCGTCTTATTCATATCGCGTGCAGATCCCAGATCAGAAATCACAGCCTTTTGACCGTCGCCGGAGACGAGAACATTTTCTAACTTGACATCGCAATGTAATATCCCCATCTTGTGAAGATGCTGCAAGCCCAAGAGCACCTGTCTCAAGATCCTAATTATATCTTCTTGGGATCTTCGGCAACTGTCAAAAAACTTTAGTGCATCCGTAGCGCCATCTATGTAATCCATGACGTAGTAGGGGAACGCGAGTTTCTGGCCCTTCAGCCGTAGATTGCCCTTGTAGTATATCTGCGTAATATTCGGGTGTATGGCTTGCAGAAGATGCGAAATTTCTTCAGTGATTACTTCCGCGAAGACTATCTCATGACCGATAGTTGGACGAGCAAACTTAAGCGCGCGAAATGCGCTCAGGTTCGAGTCGCGTACCTTCAGGACGATGCCAATCCCACCGACTCCAAGTGGCGCGATGATCGCATAGCGGTCGCTGAGGGTTTGCTCGAGCTTGAAAATCAGGGCTCGGACCTGTTTTTCCTCGCCGTTCCATTCGTCAGCCGGATACATCTGCCCAAGCTGGTAAAAAAACTGTTCTGTCACAGCAGTTTTTCCCTCCCCGATGTCATCAACAGTCTTGGCCAACGAGCAGCCTCAAGTTGCGCGCATGTAGCGATGGCTATACAGTAGCGATAATATGGCAGATGTCGTCAAGCAAGCCTCCCGTGGACCTGATCCTGGAGCTGATGTCAACTTGTTGTTCATGATTTAGAGACCGCCAAGCCCATTTCAACTCGTCCACAATCAGCCGCGCGTTGAAAGCGCTTGGGCGACTTCCGGGGGGTTGCGCTGCGATACTAGTCTCGAGGGCTCGCGCTTGTAAATGTTCTGCGCACTCAGGCTTGGTGCTGCAAATGGCGTCGGCCACTAATAGGCAAAGAGCAACCAGCGTGTTATTGACCTCTCCTCGATCAAAAGGCAGTTGCATTTCGGTTACGCCATGTATGGACTTACGAACGCGTAAAGCTATTCTGTTACCTTCGCGTTCAAAAGCATCCGGAGCGTAGCCGAACAACATATCGCTGGGGCCGATTGCCTCTTCTTTGGCCATTCTTCCGATCGTTGCTTCGGGTATGGCAGGACAGACGCATACGCGCGCTCCACATTCAAGACACATCCCGGGGTATCGACTAAGGAACTCGGCTTGAAATGAGAAACTCCCATGGCGTTCTGAATGCTCATTCGCGATGCACATGAGGTAAGAGAATGTGTCTGCCGCCTCGCCTGCAAAGTAGCCGGGCTTCTTATCAAAAACGCGAACCGCTTCAGCCAATTCCCCTAACTCCTCGAAGAGACCGAGCATATTTCGAGAGCGATCTGCGGCAGGCGGTGGATAGATGTCTTTGAACATCCTCTGCCAAGCATCCAAGCCGGATGGGCGTTTGGCCGTGCTCTCACGGATAGCTTCGAGTTTAAGTTTGTCGATATGTCCACCAATGTCGCCCGTTTTCTTGCACTCAGAAGCCTCGTGCGGAGCCACTAGACAGTACGGACAGACGTATGGGTACTTGCGATAAATTAAGGCTTCGACGCTATTGATTCGCATTTTGGCCAGGACCGCAAAATACCAATTTAGCATCTTACAAAGTGCATCCGTCACGGTAAATCCAGCCCTGACCTTGTTACTGTGGTGAATTGTGAGCATTCCGGCTGTTTCCAAAAGCTTTGCAAAGGATGCAGACATGCTACGGGCCATATTTTGCTCACAATAGATGTAAGCGACCATCTTATAGAGGCTATCGAGACTCGTCACAGTAGCTCGTGACGTGCCAACCAAGATTGCGCGAGTAACACTCCTAGCGGTTGTTTTCGCGGTTTGCCTCAAGCGTAAGACGTTCGTGACCGGCGGAAGGGTGAATCGAAGCCCACAAGCCGAGAGTCATTGCCGCCGCGGCAGCCATCCAACAGAGAACCAAGGTAGATCTGAGCATATCTAATCTCGCCGAAACCGAAGACATTGGACCGAACCTCGCCTAGCATACATCAGGCACCTCGGACAGACTAGCGCTTTCTAGCCGCTCTCATCCACTCCTGGCTGGCCCTTGCCCTCTCGATGGGCAAGGGAACCTGGTCGGTCAGCGGCTTCACTAACCCAAGCAGTTATGCGTGGAGCAAAGGTGTTCACGCCCGGACGGGCACCCCCAATGCACCCTGCATCCGCCATGCATCGGCCCATGCGCCGCGAGAGCCTTGTAGGGCAAGGCTTCGCGCGACGTGCCAAGATTTGCAAACGCTGATGCAAAAGTTTGCAACGCGCTTTACAAAAAGCGCGGATCCGAGCGCTGAGTGCTAGGCGCAGAAACGCCGGCCGTTCTGTGGCATGACTCTGGGATGATCCGAGTCTACAAGCAGTGCTCACCGATAAGCGAGGGTTATCGGTAACGGGCTCCAGCCTGCCGAGCGGGCGCAATCCGGGTCTGGCGCCGCCACTGCAATAGACCGAAGGTTACCGATACGATTCTGTAGCGATTCAGGCATCGGGGTCTTTATCGATCCATCTATCAAGTGACTCCGGGTCCCAGTTCATTGTCTTAGTCGCGCGGTCGCCTAGCGCGCTTGGGACGATAGCATCATCCATGCCCTTCAGCCTCATACCACGGATTCGCTTCCATGTCTTGTCTCCGGAGAGCGGCTCCTTCATGTCGTAGAACGTCTCTATTTCCCACGTGACCCAATCGCTCTTATGTGTATTCTCGCCGATTAGAACGACGAGTTTCAAGCACCGACCAAACCGCTCTTTGATCTCGTCGCGAACAGGCTTTGATCTAGCATCGCTCGGTGGATATCTTAACAGCTTTCCGGACGCATTCGTGACTGGTTCCTTTAGCGAATGATCGTGAAATTCGAGATCGTGGTCGGGATTGCTCTTTAAGGATCGAAATCCGCCGATTTGCCGTTGGTCATCGTGGTCGAAGCTAATAAAGACATTTGTGGCCATTACACGTAGCCCCCTGTATGGACAAGGTCGGAGGTGAATATACATAAGAAGAACACCAACACACTAAAGAAACGGGTGGGTGCTCCGGATATGGTCGGACACATCGCAGTCTCGCGTGCTCCCCGCTCACGGGCGCCTTTGCTTTGCAAACAACTGTCGAAGCCCCCTGGTGATGAGCACCGCGATTTCGTCGATATGCGGTGACACCGCCAGTCGCATCAGTTCCGCCTCTGCGAGGCCGTTTTCGACGCCAATTCGATAAGCGTGGTCGACTCCTGGAATCATCGTCGGCTCCTTCGAAAGGATTTGCCGCGCTATGCCTTGCGCCGCACCGCCAAAGCCGCCGATGACGAACAACGGCTGGGATGCCTGGGTTGAGATTAAGGCCTCCTCGATGATGCCCGGCATGTTCCCTTCATAATTTCTCGTCTTGCCGCCGAGAACAATTCTCGCGTCCGAAACATGCGTGACGTATGATCGCATCGCCGTCAGTGCGGCTGGCCATTGCTCCTTTGACAATTGCTCGAGACGCTCGGGGCGCGTCTTGAACGACCACGCTTCGCCGTCCGGGTCGAGATAGCGTAGTTCACCGGTTGGTGCGAACTCGGACTCCCACGATAACAATTCCTGCGACGTCAAATTCGCATGCATCGGGAATGCAAGTACGTCGATGATCGCCGGCACTTGCTTGTCTCTCTGTTCCAGTGGCAGCGCGTATCGCGCCGCGAGTTCAAAAAGCAATTCCGTGATGCCTCCACTACGGAGGTCGCCGCCGTAAATCAATTGTGCGCCGAGCGCGAGCAGCTGGCGCGAGATCTCCCCTAGGGCGTCACGCAGGTGTTCAGGACCCATCCCGCAGGCAGCGAGATCCTCCGGCGGCGCGACCGACAGGGCGATGGATATACCGGTGAGCCAGCGTCGTTCGCTAATCATGGTGCGCCACCGTTCTCCGCAACATATTCAGAGTATGGCATAAGCGTCACATCCGAACGAACGTCGTAGAACAGCTGCGCCTCTTCAGCGCCAAGTGGCGGATCGGGATAGACGATCAGGGGAGGCGTCTCCTGAGTGGCGACCCTCATGGCGGACAGAGCTACCAATTCGGGCGTACGTGGCAAGTACCGGACCTTCGCATCGGACTTGCGGCCATCATGCGATAGGCGCGCGCTCCAGAGATAGTCCTTGAAAACTTCGTCGAGCAGGCGCGCGACGACATATGGAATCCTCTGCATTGCTCGCGGCTCCATGCGTACGACTGGGACGTTGCCGAGATATGGGAAGCTGCGTTCGTCGACCTCGTCGATACAGTCCGCTATCACGAGTGGGCGATCTGACCTCTTTGCCTCGATGATTTCGCGACGACACCACTCGCGGGACGAATAGCTGTCGGTATAGATAGCGACAACGGCGCTCTTCTGCACGTAGTGCTCTAGCACGTCTGGCAATGGAAGGCCCGCTGGAATGTCGCGCACGTCAAAAAACTGGGAGAGTGCAGAATCCTTGGCCAGGAAGTCCCTGATTGCAAGGGCGATAGTCTCGCCGTACGAATCATGCTTCGAATGACTCAGGAACACGCAAACATTCTTGAGATACACGCTGAGTTGATCGACCGCCACGCCGGGGTGTTCCTTGGAAGCGATGTAAGTGCGTAGCAGTCGCGAGAGTTCGTATGTAAGCGTACCAATCAGCCGCGCCTCGCGCAACGGTTCGGTTTCAGCCCATGTGTCGTAGCGCAGCGCTCTGATCTCGCCGACCAAGTTTAGACCGTGGCCATCCATGCAAATCGGAATGACCCGCGCCGTAAGACCACGAGCCTTCGCATCGGCCAGAAGGTCGCGCACGTACTCGCGCCACGAAACGTCTGTTGTCATCGCGGCGCTGAGGAGCAGAAAGATGACGGTGATGTGCGAATCGTCGATCGGCACGGGGGAGGGACGATCGCCGTGGCCCGCGTTCGCCCAGCGGTAGAGGACACTCAAGCCTACGCCGCCGGCGACGTTGGTGAAAAGGTCTCGCCTAAAGTGCTGATACAGGCGCGCCGCCAGGGTCTGGCCGGAGCCTAACGCGGGATGCCAAGCCACGTAGATGGCGCACAGTGGGCGTGTATCGGCCGGATTCGGCGGCATGGTGTCGCTTCTGTTCTCTCCGGCTCCGGTGCATCCCCCGACGGCCTGATCGGTTTCGTAGGATGAAGAAAGGGGCGACGTTTCACCCGCCAGTGGGCGGGCGAGACCGTAAGCATGAGCGACGAAATCAAGAACATCTTTATTAGCCACATCCATGAGGACGACGAACGCCTGCCGGCGCTCAAGGAGTTGCTTGCGAAGCGCGGATATGACGTACGCGATAGCTCGATTAACTCGACCAAGCCCAACAAAGCGAAGAATGAAGACTACATCATGTGGGACGTTCTTGCTCCACAGATCGATTGGGCCGGTGTTCTGGTCGTGCTCGTATCGTCCGGAACGCACGAGAGCGTCTGGGTTGACCGTGAAATCGAATACGCGGAACGGAACGACAAGCGCATCGTCGGTGTATGGGACCGGGGAGCCCAAGACGCCGACCTACCAGAAAACCTCAAGAGATATGCCGACGCGATGGTCGGGTGGCAAGCAGATAGCATTATCGACGCCATCAACGGCAAGGATGCGTGGTGCAACGTCGACGGGAGCGAGCGCGGAGAGGTGGCGATCCCGCGGTATAACTGTTGAAGCTCTACTCGTATGTGATCGCACGCGATTTCGGCTTCGCACCCAATCCTTTCTACGGCTTCTGCACGCTAGCGACGTGCAAACCGAAGATCCGAAAGACGGCGTTGGTCGGGGATTGGATCATTGGGACCGGGTCGAAGAAGTACGACCTTCAGGAGCACCTGGTCTTTGCCATGCGAGTGACCGAGGTCGAAACGTTCGAGGGCTACTGGAACGATCAGCGCTTCCTACACAAGCGTCCAAATCTGAGCGGAAGCCTAAAGCAATGGTTCGGTGACAGCATCTATCACCGCAACCCGCGCACGGGCCATTGGATACAAGAGAACTCGCATCACAGCCGCGACACTGGCGCGCCGTATCGCGCGAACATCCTCAACGACACGCAGACCGACCGCGTGCTCATCTCGAACGACTTCGTGTACTTCGGCGGGTCCGCGCCCAGGATACCGGGTTCATTTCGAAGGGCTGGACGCGAGCTATGGAAGAACGGGCCCGGACACAGGTGCAATTTCTCGCAGGCTTACATCGCGAACGTCGTAGGGTGGCTGCGTTCCATAGGTTCCTGGGGATACATCGGCGCTCCGGCTGCGTTTGCAAGAATTGAGTGGAACTGATGCTGACGAACCGCTGGCTCATCGACTATGCGAAGGCAGCCAAGAGTTCCGATATGTTCCGGGGACGGGCGGACCACGCGCTTCTGATCGCTGCGGGACTGCTCGGTGAAGCCGGCAGCACCCTGGCCGAGGTCAAGAAACGTCAGCGCGAACAGGACGTCTACCCGGACTACCTCGGCTCGCTGGGCGAAGAATTGGGCGATTCGCTCTGGTATTTTGTCCGCCTCGTCGATCTCTTAGATCGCCCGCTGCTCCGGCTTCTCGCCAAACGGCCCGTCCGCGGCACCCGCCGCTCCGCGCTGATGAGCGCGCTCGATCTGGGTGCCGCGGCGGGTGGCATCATCTCAGCGATGGAGTCGAAGGATAAGCAGGCGTTGCGACGTGCCATGATCGCGGCATGGACATCACTAGAGAGAGTTGCCGCTGCTTCGCGTACGACGCTCAGGCATGCCGCCGCAAACAACCTTCTTAAGACCCGTAGTCGTTGGCCGGTCGAAAGCACGAGGGAAGGTTGGCCAAGGTCCTCGGACTTCTACCCGCTGTTCGACGCCGACATTCCTCGGGAGGAACGGCTGCCGCGCGAAATGGAGGTCGAGTTCATCGAGCGCGGCCGCGGCAAGCGCACGCAAGTCGTGCTGCGCTGCAACGACATCAACATCGGCGCACGAATCAACGACAACATTTCCGATCCCGATCACTATCGGTATCATGATATCTTTCATCTGTCCTACGCCGTCTTTCTGGGATGGTCGCCGGTGATTCGCAGTCTCTTCCGCTGCAAACGCAAGAGTAATCCCGATCTCGACGAGAACCAGGACGGCGGGCGCGCTGTGATCATAGAAGAAGCCGTCTCGGCGATCGCCTTCAGTAGGGCCAAGCACGCGCGCTACTTCGAGGGCGCGACGCAGGTTGATTACAACTTGCTGAAGAGCATCTCAGAGTTCGTCCGAGGCTATGAAGTTGAGATCGTACCCGTATGGCAATGGGAGCACGCAATCCTCGAGGGCTTTCGCGTGTTTCGCCTACTCAGAGCCAATCGCGGTGGGCGGGTTGCATGGAACCTTCGACAGCGCACGCTTAGATACCGAGCTCCCCACAGGAAAGAGACCGCGCACATTCGTAAGCGTTAGAGCAATGACCCATCGGCGCACTTTCAAAGTCTCAACGCGCCTGGTCCTATCGGTGACGCCGGTATTCGAAACGTATTGGCGCTTCGCGCACGAGCGACAGGAAATCTTCTATCGGCGGCTCGCTGGTGATCCGCCGCCCTGGACTGCTGACGGCATCCTGCGCGCGTTTCGCTTCACGAACGTCTATCGTGCGTCCGACCGCGTGAGCCAATATCTAATCCGACATGTGATCTATGAGGGCCAGCAGACGGTCGATGAGATATTTTTTCGCGTCTTCCTGTTCAAGATATTCAACCGTATCGAAACTTGGGAGCGACTCGTGGAACGCCTACAGCGTCCGGCCTGGGCGACGTTTGATTTTGACCGGTACGACAGTGTCCTTGGTGATCTCAGGCGGCGCGGCGAGCGCGTCTATTCGGGGGCGTACATCGTTCCGCCGCCAGATCTTGGGAGAGCCCGCAAGCACTCGAATCACTTAATGCTGCTGACTATGATGATGCGTGACGGTTTGCCCCGTCGACTAGCCGCCTCGCATTCCTTGCGTGAGGTCTTCGAGCTCCTGCGAGGGTACCCGTCGCTCGGAGACTTCTTGGCGTTTCAGTTTTCCATCGATCTCAACTACGGTCCATTCCTGAACTTTTCCGAAATGGAGCACGTCGTCGCCGGACCAGGGGCACGCAGCGGCATCCGAAAGGCGTTTAGCGACAGGGCTGGACTCAGTGATGAGGATGTCATACGTGCGGTCACCGAGTATGCCGATCGGGAATTTGCAGCACGCGGACTTTCGTTCCGCTCGCTGTGGGGACGTTCGTTGCAGTTGATCGATTGCCAAAATCTCTTCTGCGAGGTCGACAAGTATTCGCGCGTTGCCCACCCGACGGCCACCGGGCTAGGGCGCACACGCATAAAACGGCGCTTCGAGGCTCCGAAGGCAACGTATGATCAATGGTATCCGCCCAAGTGGGGATTACTCCCGAAGATCGCCGCGCTCTGAAGAACTGCCCCTGCGGAGACGACCGGCGGGAAGACGAGCAACCAGCAGGTGTAGCGACGCATGGCTCGCGCTGCATTGTCGGTGTCCGACCTCGTGCCTCGACTTGTCCGTGCTCCCGTCAGCCTTGGGCGTTTGCCTCAGCTCCTTCAAGCATCGAGCATGTGCGACACTGAGAGTTATCAAGAAGAGGTCCCCGCGATGCGCACCGCGCTGTCCCACACCAGGTCGCATACGGCACAGAGTTCAGCGAACCAGCGCCTCAGGACCTCATGTCTGTAAACAGTAGCAGTTGAATCCACGAGAGCAAAGTTAGATAATCGGTGCTGGTAAGCAGAGAGCTGATCGTATAGACGGACGAAGGCTCCCGTCTTTGGTTCAAAACAGTCTTCCGCAGTCACTCCGTATAGTGCTCGGAGCATTGACCGAATTCCATCACTTCTACGCTCGCCGGACAAGATGGCCTCGAATTCACCTGCATTGGTCTTGCACAACTCATAATAGAAACCGAGAATCACATCGTCGAGAGCTGTCCTTAGGCACACCCCAGCCGTACGGTACCAGCCACACGCAGCATTAAATAGACCGCTGGCAGCGTCCTCGTATGCGGTTACGACTTGCAGATGCAGCGGACCGCCCTCCTCGGGATTTGGGGCCAGGCGTTCTGCTACTTCTAAGAATGAACCGACTCTCTCCGTGGCTTGAACAATCAAGTCCGGCTGATAATCCGTACTCTCAAGAAGCACGGTGTCGATCGCGTCAAGCATCCCGTGCCAAATCGAAGGATCGATTATGCCCTGAGGAACGTATTCGTGGCCGCCAGGGTCTCCGTAGTCATCACTTGTGAGGTAGTGACGATGTGCGCGGAAATCACGATCTGGAACAGGCCTAGGCAACGCCTCAATGGTATCGCAACTACTGGACTCATGTCAAAAGATGAATATGACTATCTCGGATTACCTGCAGGGGCAAACTAGAAAGGTCAAGACGGCGGCTCTCGAGCACGGAGGAGATGCAGGTTCCGAAGAAACCCTGAGGTCGTGGACGATCAAGACTTGATTTTCAGCTTCCCTGCAAGAAAAGGCGGGCCCCGACACCCGACAGTGAGCGACGGAACGATCGTGCAATTTCGAAACGCTTCCGCTGGGCTGGTGCTGCGCGAGATTGATGATGCCTTTGGCGCCGCGCGTATCCCGATGGGAAAAGCCAACGGTGAGTTCCAAGGTCAACGCCGCACGCGATTTATGGACTATATGGCAAGCGTAGATCAATCGAAGCCGGAGAATGTATCGGCTTTGCTCATCGCATTTGCGCACATGATGAGCACGATTGCCCGACAATATAGTGATCCACAGAGGCCGGATCCATTGCAGCCGCTTATCGTCAATCTTCGACGCGACGGATTCGAATGGGACGGCGTCAGACTCACGGAAGCGACGGGCACACTGGTTTCTGGCGCGGTCGCGATCACGCGTGAGCTTGACCTGAAGGGGCTTCACGACCAGATAAGAGCTGCGGAGAAGAAGGTTGACTCGGATCCTGCGGGCGCGATCGGTGATTCGAAAGAATTGCTTGAGTCGGTCTTTCGCACGGTCGCGCAGCATCACCGGATCGAGATCCCCGAAGATGCCGACGTTACCGAAATGTTCAAAGCAGTTCGCAACGTGCTCGTCGTCCTTCCACCAAGCGTGACCGACCCTGCGAAGGCGATGGCAATCTTGAAGCGTTTCCTTGGAAACCTCTCGGGTCTTTGCGGATCGCTTACGGAATTGCGGAACGCGTACGGCGCGGGCCACGGCAAGCCCGACGGATTCGTCGGCTTGGACAAGAAGCACGCCAGGCTTGCCGTCACGACTGCTGGCGGGCTCGCGGCCTTCGTTCTCGAAAGCGATCCAAAGGCAGGAAGGTCGTGACGACGATCAGCGACCTCTTCGGGCTTTCATATCCAACGTCTCCTTACCGATAAACGAAACTTATCCGTAAGGCGCGCTGCCGGGCATATGCATGACACGTGCGTTCGGCGAGGCTCGTCCACCTTGACGAATCCTTGCTACTTCAGCGATTCCACATAGGCCGCGACGTCGTGAACGTCTTGTTGGTTGAGGGTTGCCGGGTACAACTTCGGCATGGGGGGCACTGGATTCTCAATCCACGTCACCGCCTGTTGAAGGTTCTTGCGAGAGCTTTCCCCGATAAGCGACGGGCCAATACCGCCCTGGCCGTGTACGCCATGGCAGGCGGAGCAGTTTTGTTGAAATAGCGTAGCTCCGTGCGCGGCATTCGGCACGGATGCCACCTGAGGCGATGCTGAAAGCGGAGCTTGCGCAGCAGCTTGCGAGATGACGCCTACTTGTAACGGCGGACTGACGCCGAATCCTCCGATTGCGAGAAGGCCCATGAGCCAGAGGCTCAGCGACATTACAATGCCGATGCCGGCAGCATATCGCTGGCCTGCGTAGCCCGTTAGGAACCCGAAGAAGACTAGGCCCAGGTGTTGCGCTACGTGCAGCATCGGCGAGCGCTCGAACACCGAATAATCGGAAGGCCACATCAGGAACATGGCGAGAAGCGGCGACACGATGGAGAGGACCAGCCAGGGAGCTCTTCCGCGTGACAGTGTAACGGGCGAGGTGAGTAATAGTGCAGAGACCCCTGCGCCAACGAGCATGATGACATGCAACAGGTGATGGAGCGGCACCGACACCTCTCCTTCCCGATAGAGTGGCGCTAAGGCAAACACGACCGTTGCTGTGAGAATGCCCCACCCCCACAGGTGTCGGCGGTTCACGCGGGCTCTGTAGTTTCCGGAAGACGCATGAGCCGCATCGCCTCAATGCTCGTCAAAACGAGGCCGACAAGTACGATCAGCGCTCCGATCGTGGCAAGGCTCGCCATGTGCGGGCCCGGCGCCGGCTCGATGGCGTATCGTCTTGGCACGCCCTCCGCACCGGCAACGTAGAAACCTAGCAAGAACAGTGCCCCACCGCCAAAGATGCTCCCTCCGACCAGCCATCGCGTCACAAGCGTCGAAAGCGTGCCGCTGCGCTGTTCCAGACTCACGAACATCCAGCCCATGATAAACAGCAGAACACCCTCGAGTAAGTACGTATGGAAGTGCGCGGGTACCCACAACGTATTGTGGAGATCGAAGTTAATGGGGATCGTCGCGTCGAGCAGTGCGGCAATGCCGCCCACGACCCAACCGACCATTCCCGCATATAGGAACATCGCTCCCAGCCCCCACCTCAACCCGGAGCGATGGACGAGCATGACGCCGGAAAAGATAGTCACGACGACCACCGGCACTGCTGCTAGATAGGAAGCGATCTCGCCGATGTACTGGAGCGCCTCCGCCTGCACGAAATCCATATACAAGTGGTGGAAGTAAGCCAGAATGACAAAGAGTAACGTTCCCCACCAGGCGACGACGAGCGGAATCGATGTATGATACTTGCGCTTCGTGCATAATGCTAAGCCGACGTAGAGACCTGCAATAGCGATGTAGATCGTTAAATTCGCGAACGTGTGTCCGAATTGGTAGATGAGGTTCTTTGCCCAGAGCGGGTTGATCGGTACCGAGGGATCAATCCAATGGACGAGCATCGCGACTCCGTAAGCCATCCCCAGCGCACTCGAGATCATACCGTCGATCGCAGTGATTGCGGCGGCGAACATTTGCGGCGGCGGCGGTTCCCGCCTTTGCTCGGTGAAACGTCGGTTATCAAGGACGTAGTCGATGCCGAGGACGCCGCGTAGGCCCCCGTACCGCGCGAGCAAGCCCGCCAGCACCTGCGCGCACCACACGACGAAGCCCATCATCACGAACGTGTTACCGATGAGCCAGGTCCCCGTAGCCCAACTCGGCCAGTAGGTCCCGACGAAGGGCAGCGGGTAGAGCATCGACCAGAGAGCACCGTATTCGCCGGGAATGACGGAAACGATGACACACACGACGCCGGCGATGAAAAAGCCGTAGGCGACATACGCAATTCGCGCGTCGAGCGCTATTTCGCGGCAAACGAAATACCAAAGGGTTCCAAGCCCGGCAATCGCCATCGCGGCGATCATACCGATTCCATGCAGGCTCAGCAGCGCATAGAACCAGCCGGGCGTCAATGTGATCCAGCCCGCCTGTTCGGCCCGTAGCGCAACGCCGACGAGCGTCATGAGGAAGAAGATCGCAAGCCCCGTTGCGAAATAGAGCCACATGATACGCTTCGCCGCGCGCAGTTCAGCTTGGGTTGGTTCTGTGGTCACTTGTGCACCAATCGATGCAGCGCTCATCGTACCTCGAAACTCCCTTGCATGCCGGCATGCCCCATCCCGCAGTACTCCATGCAGCGAACGGTGTAGCGGCCGCGCGCATGAAATTCAAACGGGAGGTGATTCACATAGTCCGGCATGGCTTGGACCTGGCCGATCAAGCGACCTTGCGGATCGTAAATTCCAAAGCCATGGTTGACGTCGCGCGACGTTACGTCGAACACGACCGGCGTGTCGGCCGGTATTACGGCCGGCAGCTCAAAGCTGTACTGCTGGGCAATGATCGTGTAGTGGCGCCCGGTCGTTGCAGCGCTCGGGTAAGGGAAGTGCGGAATCGAAATGACGAACGCCGCGACCGCCACAACGAGGACCGTCGCGAGCCAGTAGCGGCGAACGACGTAACCCTTCGAGAACACGGCTTCCTGCGATGTCGGCGTTCGTGAGCCATAGAGCGCCATGGTGATCATCGCAGCGACTGCTGCAACCGCAACACCGAGGAAGACCTTCAGGACGACCAAGCCGAGCATAGTAACCTCCATTCAGGTTTTGCAGAACGCGATGGCACGCTCCTCTTGATGGTCGCCGTCCCGGCGTTAGACATCCGGCCGTAAGGGAGGCGCGAAAACACGCTGCCACGCGATCCAGGCGAAGGCAGCGATTCCAACGACTTGGAGTACCGCTGCGACAACTACAATGAAGCGAACTACGACGCCGACAGCGAGAAGCGGCTCACCGACGAGGCGCAGTATCAGTCCAATGTTGAGCAGGTAGAACGAGGATCGCGCGACGCGTTCCGGGTAATGCCCCTGCGTCTGTGGAAACCGCGCACGATTTGCCGGGAGCAGCCAGTACGCAACGCCGATCACCGTATTGACGAGCCAGCCGATGAAACCAGCATGGCCATGTTCGATACCGATGATGAATGGCACGGGGTGCCCTAAGGCCTCGAGCGAGAGCATGACCGCGCCTGCAACGAACGTCACAACAAGATAGGCGATCCCGGTCTTGATGAAGAGTCGTGAAACATACGGCATATCAGATACCCCCAAGCGAGATCAGTGACGGCGATCGCGCGCGAGCTTGGGCACGTGCTAAGTTGAGCGACATCACGATCCACGCTGCGATACCAGCTGACGCACCAGCAACTACGGCCCATGCGGCCGCGAGCGCGAGCCCATATGCGGCGAATCCGACGGCTATTTGGAAAAGAGCGAAGCTCGTCCACGAGAGCCGTATGTCGAGAAGCGCTTGCGGACGAGTCTCGTCGTCATCACCGCGATAGACCGTCGCAATGACGCGCGTGGCGAGATGATGCATGTGCGCGTTCACCATCTGGCCGACCCAGCCGACGAGCACGACGAAGCCATAGGCGAGCACGAGCGAGGTGCCAGCAAGCACGGATGCACCTAAGGCGATGCCGGTGACGAGCGATACGATAGACGCAGCGATGAACGCCTGTGGCGGACGGTGCTGCGTCGTCGCGCGCGTCAAGATATCGGTTATGTCGCCGGCGTACACGAGCGCTCCTAGCCCGAGTAGCGCCGCGCCGAGCCATATGAGGACCCCATTGTCGAGGCCGAGCCCGGCCGCCAGCAGCGGCGCGCCGATTAGCGTCGACGTGCCGACCACGATATGTACTTGCTTGAAGCGCGACGATGCCCCGCAGATCGGCCGGACGGTTCGCATCGAGACGCCGTACACGAGCAGCGAGAGCCAGCCGTAGAAGGCGAGGTTCGCGTGCGCTGCCGGCAGTTGTGCGATCCATGTGGCGGCCACAGCGCCTGAGAGGAAAAGCGCGAGCAGCAAGCCGAGGAGAGCAACGGCAACGAGCATGACGAGCACGATCGAGAGCGCGCGCGCAATCGCACGCTCCCTTCGCGCGAGCTGCCGCGCCTGCGCGAGCGTTGCCCAAGCCGCGGCGACGTAGCAGAGCAGCGCGATAAGTGTTACCGCTGCGGAAATCCCGGCTAGGCGCTGGGCTACAAAGAGGCTCACCACGAACGCCGCAACGCCCACGGCGAACACTCCAAGCGATGCACGCGCCACTCCCTCGAATCGCCATTGCAATTCGGTCAAGCCCGGGATCACGTGCAACAGAATCGAGAGTGCCGCAACCGTGAACCAACCAAGTGCGACGAGATGAATCCACGCAAGGCCCGCCCCCGAAATACCGTTGATATTGCCGCCCAACGCGATCCAGAACAACAGCATCCACGATAGCCCGTGGGCGACGTGCGCAAAAAGCAAGCCACCCGGTGGAATCCAATGGCGGCGTGAGAACATCGCCTATGCCGGCGTCTTGCGGTAAAACGCCGCATTGATTTCGACGTACGATTCCCATCGTTTGGGAACATCGGCCTCGGCGAAGATCGCTTCAACCGGGCACGCGCTGACGCATGCGCCGCAATCGATGCAGATGACGGGATCGATGTAGAGCATCGGGTCTTCCTTGTCGCCGTGGATGCAATCGACCGGGCAAACGTCGACGCAGGAGGTGTCCTTGGTCCCGATGCAGGGTTCCGTAATGACGTACGGCATGCATAAAGAATAGCGATGGCGAGCCTTCCGCGAACCCGCCTGGGAGGGTCAGCATCTCCGACAAATGTCGCAACAGAAGCGTTGATCCAGCCTCTCGCGATTGACGTTCGGCCCGTGCCGGTCGGCCAGCGGCATGCACGAATCTTCGCTCTGTTCGACAGCCTCGAGGACGATCGGTCCCTGGTGCTCACGACGGATCACGAGCCTCGACCGCTTCGCGCAGAGCTCGAGCAGGCGCGCTCCGGCCGTTTTTCGTGGCAACAACGATGCGTCAGTCACGGACACTGGGAAGCCACAATCCGAAAAGTCTCCCTGCCGCGCGCTTCGGGCGATGCCTCGGAGATTCTGCAGCGCACTCCACCGTTTGCCGATGAGCCCAAGGAATCCATCGAGGACTTGGCCGCTCGCGCACGCGTGGTTTGCGTACGCCGGAACCGGGCCGTGGTCCAGCAGGGTGTTTCTTGGCCCTATGTAGGCATCGTTGTCGTAGGCATCGTGCAAGCGATGCTCGTCACGTCCGATGGCCGTGAGCTGGCGATGTACGATGTCCTGCGCGGGGAAGTCTTTGGAGCGAGCGCCATCGTCGATACTGCTACCTCACCATTGCGATATGTTGCTCGCGCCGAAGATACGAAGATCATGCTTCTGCCTTTGCCCGCCGTTGCCGAGCTCACGCGCCGTAATCAGATGCTGGCGAACGCTCTAAATGCATTGATCGCGCAACGCCTTCGCAGGATCCTCGACCGCTTCGCCCAGTATGCCTCACGCCCGATCATGGCACGCGTCGCTGAAGTGCTGCTGGCATACGCATCGCCAAAGCCCGGTCTTGCAGATGCCTTACCCCCTCTGCCGAGCATGCGCCAAGTCGAGATAGGGATTGCAGCAGGGGCCGGAAAGGACATGGTCTACCGTGCTATCGCCCAGCTCGAGGGCGGCGGAGCGTTGAGTCGTGAAAATGGCCGCATCACACGCCTGGATCGCTCGAGGTTGACCGAGTTTGCCGCGATGTTGAATCGCTAGAATGCCAACGATTCGCCTCAAGCGTGCATACGAGTCCTTTGAAAAAAGCGATGGCATGCGCGTGCTTGTCGATCGCCTATGGCCCCGAGGCGTGAGCAAGGAACGCCTCCACGTGGACCTGTGGGCGAAAGACATCGCCCCATCCACTGTACTGCGGCAGTGGTTCGGACACGCTGTTAATCGGTGGCCTGAGTTTCGTAGGCGCTACCAGCAGGAACTCCGCAGGTCAGACGCTCGGCAACAGATCGCGCGGCTGCTTGGGGCAGCGAAAGGGGGACGCGTCATTACGCTCGTCTACGGTGCGAGAGACGAACTTCATAACCAAGCGGTCGTCCTGCGCGACCTCATGCAGCGGAGGCTGTCGCGCTGAGGCGTCGCGCGAGACTTCTTGCACGATCATTACCGCCGTCAAATGGGCGTGGAACACTTTCCATGATCCAGCGTCTCGTTACCGATAAGGGTCAATTATCGGTATTAGTCAATGCACCTTTGGCGCAATAGCCGTTAGCAGCAAGGACGCGCGTTAAGATAGCCACTCTGATCGTGCGGGACATCGGCGAGAATCGTCAGTGCAACATCAGCTCCCAAGGATGCTTGCGAGGGCTTCCGGCTCCGCAAGGAAGGCGTCGTGGCCGTGGTCGCTGCGCAACTCCGCATAACACGACTTTGCCCCGAGCGATTCGAAGCGCTCGGCAGCGGCGCGAACGTCTTGTGGGCGACGCAACATCTGTTCCTTCGAGGAGTAGATGTCGAGGCGAAGGTCGTGGTGCGCCTGGCGGCCGTCTTTGCTGTCGTCAATGCGGCGCAAGAACGATGCCGGATATAGTTTGAGGTAATAGTCTTCTACGAGGGACACTTTTAGCGACAGATCGCAATATTGCACGTAGCTACTATCATGCATGTCCGTGAGTTTTACGGGGCCGAGGTCAACATTGTACTCCCCCGCTTTCTGCGGAATCACTCCTTTGTTCCAGGCATGTATCGAGAGTTCGCGTGCCTCCAACGCCTTGGTCTCGAGATGAAACCGCAAGCCACTTTGATCGAACGGCAGTCGAAACTGCCCGGCAGCAGATGTCGCGGTAAGCCCCCACGCAAACTTATCGATCCGCGCCTCGATATATTGTAGTGGCACGAGCTGGTCCGTGTTCCCCAAGTGCTCATGGAATATCTCGTAAAGCTGAATGCCCAGATTTTCGGCGCGGAGCTTCGCCCCGGACGTGAAGCCGGACGGGCAAACAATAATGCCGAGGTTCCCACCAACATCGGATGTTAGACCGGCGACGCCCTCGACTTCGCCGATGTCGATCGGCGACGCATGATTTTTCGCGTCAATGACAACTGTGACCGGAAACGCGCCAATGCGCCCAGATATCAGCGTGTCGACCTGACGCGCGACACCCGACTTCCCGGTGACACGCACGTTCGCCTCCACCTTGGCGTCAACGAACCGCGAACAGAGAGTGTTGACGATCTTCTCGAGAAGGTCGCCTTTCAGTTTACGGCTGTTAGTCATTGTCTTGATTTACCGAGTGGGCGGTCGGCGACCGCCGGCAGGTTGATTACACGATCACGTTGCGCGCGCAACTCTGCCGCGCGAGGTTGCTGCTCGCGCACCCATGCCGCAACCCTAGCCGCCGCAGAGAACGGCGAATCGTCCAGCGTAAAACGGAAACGCTGAGTGATATGCTCAATGCCGGCAACGCTTGGTGGCGACTCCGTAACATGGATCTCGAATCCGCGCTGATCGCCTTCGACTTCGTGCGGCAACTGGAGCATAATGCAATCAAAGCCCATGTATTGCCGCAAGCTCATCAAATAGCGCTCGTTGGCTGGGTCGAAGTTCGTCGCACCAAATTCCTCGGCATAGGCGTCCCAGTAGAGCCCGATCCAACCCGTTCGGCCTCGCGCCTGTTTGCTCGCAGCGATCCGCTTCACCAGCTGGCGACGATCGGCGTCCGGCACCTCGCGAAATTTCATCAAGGCTGCCTCGCAGACGGTCCCGTGGTTGCCGCCATACGCATTCACCCAGCTCCGAAGGTCGGCGTAGACCAAGTTGGACAGTGCAATCGAAGTCTTGGGCATTGGATCGAGCTTTCTGGGCACGCCTGGCGACCCGGAGATCTATATGGGTATACCCGTGGTGTTCCCGTCGGTATACCCGTAGACTGTAGCACAGCGTACCCTTGGCGACAAGGGGCCCTAACGCGCCCCGCCCCGGCCTTCTCACCGGAAGCTGCGAACTCGAGCACCGTGCGCCCGGAGTCCGATAGTCTGGTCGTATTGGTATCAGTATTCTAGACGTTAACGGCAATAAGCGCTAGAATACTGTCCATGGCCAGGACCACCGCAACTCTTCTCCCCCGTGTCCAGCGTCGCTTGCGTCAGCTTGGCGAGCGCATTCGCAGCGCGCGCCGCCGACGCGGGCTCCCCGCGGCGCTTGTCGCGGAGCGCGCCGGCATGTCAGTTGTGACGTTGCGCGGGGTCGAGCAAGGCCGCCCCGGCGCGACGATTGGCGCCTACACTTCGGTGCTCCACGTGCTTGGACTCGACGCCGACCTCGACGCCGTCGCCGCCACCGATCCGATTGGGCGCGACCTTCAGGACGCGAGCCTGAAGCGCCGGCAACATGTGAAAACGTGAACGATCATCGCATTGGCGTCTACGCCGACTGGTCGCCTGACCGAGAGCCGATGCACCTCGGATTGCTCGACGCGCGCGCCGGCGGAACCGGTGAGATCTTCGAATTTCGCGTTTTCAGAGGCCGCGCTCAGGGACCCCCACCTCGCGCGGCAGCAGCTCGATCCAGATATCAGCCTCTTTGCCGGGCCGCAGTATCCCCGCAATGGGCGCAGACAGTTCGGGATGTTTGCCGACTCGAGCCCCGACCGCTGGGGACGGCGTTTGATCGACCGCAGTTTTGCACGCCGCAAGCGCGCGGGTAATCTGCCGACCAACGCGCGGCTCAGCGAATCGGACTACTTGCTCGGTGTTCATGACGCGTTTCGGTCGGGGGCGCTCCGTTTCAAACTCGACGATGCGGGCGCTTTTCTTGCCGCTGACCTCCCAATCGCGGCGCCCCCGTTCGTACGCATTCGCGAACTCGAAGCAGCGAGCCGCGCGTTCGAAAGCGACAAAGACGACGACGCGGGCCTCGACGAGCAACTACGCATCTTGCTCGCGCCCGGCGCGTCACTCGGCGGAGCGCGCCCGAAGGCGTCAGTGAGCGATACCGACGGCAATCTCTGGATCGCGAAGTTCCCGAGCGTGAACGATCGCCATGATGCCGGCGCGTGGGAGTACGTCCTGCACGAATTGGCGTCTCGATGCGGCATCCGCGTGCCTACTGCCTCGGCCCGCCGTTTTGGCAGTGCCGCGCGCACGTTTCTGGTGCGCCGCTTCGACCGAAGGGAAGCTGGCGAGCGCATTCATTTTGCGTCGGCGATGACGTTGACTGGACACGTCGACGGTGAGAGCGCGAGCTACCTCGAGATCGCAGATGTTCTCGCTTCACAAGGGGCGGAAGCCGGCGCGGACCTTTTAGAATTGTGGACGCGAATCGTCTTCAACATCATGGCCTCGAATACCGACGATCATCTGCGCAATCACGGTTTTTTGCTCACGCCGAATGGCTGGAGGCTCTCTCCGGCCTACGATATGAATCCGAATCCTGATTCGCTGGGATTAGCACTCGATATCGACGATAGTGACAACGCGCTCGATCTCGACCTCGCGCGATCCATCGCGCAATACTTTCGCGTCCGAGACCCCGAGGCACTACAGACCATTACGCGATTACGCGAGACGATGGCTGGCTGGCGGGAAATCGCAGCGAAAGTTGGGATCACGGGCGCCGAACAGGATACGATGGCGCCGGCATTCCGAGCCGCCCAGTAAAATAACTGCGGGATTTTCAATTGGTGGAGGTCGGGAAGTACTTTCCGCAGGCCTAGGCGTAATTTCTCAATGTTAAGCTGATCCTACGGCAAACGACGTACACCCCTCAGCGATCGATTGATGTGGCTCGCGAAATGGACGGGGCTTCAGGACATTGAAACTCGCGCCCGCGCCGCGCGGCGCATCGGGGCCCAGGGTTACGCGCTTTCTTTTGGTCCGGAAGATCTTCGATGCCGAGCTGCTTGTGGAAGTCCTCGGTGTATGGCTTTAGGTTCATCGTGCTCAGGCCTTTAGCGTACCGATAGACTACGTACTCGATGTCACTGTAGATGGGCATGCGCGGCTCTGCTCTGTATTTCATTGCGATAGGCTTGAGCGATCTCCAAGCGAGGGGAAACGTTGCCAGCAGGGGTGGTCCAAACAGATTTTCATCGAGGACACCGAAATTAAGAGTCATTGCGGCCTATTTCCCTCGGCGACATGGACCAGGCCTACGACCTCGCAAGAAACGCACTCCGAAAATCGCTCGACCTCCAACTCGGCGCATTCATCGCGTTTTCGATTCAGCATCTTGGTGCGATCGCCGCGCTGCGGGGGAACTTCGAGCAAGCCGGTCCCCTTTTCGGATTCGCGAACGCGTCTCTCGCATGACAGCCCGCGAGACTTCTCTCGTCCGTTACCAAATCCGCAATTTGGGAACAATTTGGTAACGCAATAGGTATCGAGTAGTATCGGCAAGTACCGATTCCAGGTCTAATTCGTGCTTAAACGGGACCTGCGAATGCGCTTCGAGACGGCCGTAGGTGGTTTCAAGACCGCCGCATTCAACCGCTCATCGTAAACATCGCATTGGTTAGCGCCAGCTAAGGAACTGGTCTTGCGGTTGCCTTACGTGGCACCGTTGTGGCACCGAGTCCTTGCGTTTGGCTAGGTCTAGACCCGTCTGGGCACCCCTCGCGTCATTGATTTTCCCTCGTGGAAGCGCTTGAATCAGTCTCATTGCGCGTCGTCAGGCTCAACCGGTTCAGATTCGATTCCCGTTGGCGCTACCACGATTCGCTAGGTTTGGTGCGCCTTTTCTTCTAGCAAGGCGCACATTGGTCAGAAATTGGTCAGCGCGTCTTCGAGGTTCCGGTAACGACTCCGACGAGCAGATCGCCGCGGCCTACGGCAAGCCGAAACCGGCACGCCGATCCGACATCACGCGAAAGCTCTGCATCTCCGAAGCGACGTTTTACGCCTGGCGCAAGCGCTTTGGCAGCTTAGGCACACTCGAGATCCGCGAACTCCCGCAGCTGCGCGAAGAGAACGCGCGTTACGGTGTAACCGTGATTTGGAAGGTCTGGAGCGTTCCTCCGGCGCTTTCAAAGGACCGGGCATATGCCAGTGTCAGCGTCGTCGTTCCGGGTCCGATCGCTTTGAGCAGGTAGACATACGTTCCGCCGGCGCCCAAGAGTCCGGACGTTGGAGGTATGAAGTCAGAACCGAGAACTTGTGCGACCCCGGAGTGGCTGAATCCCTTGAACGACCAGCTGTACCCGGTTGTTGGGTTGGATGCCAGCGCAACCAGAAAATACGAGCCATTCGTGACTCTAATCGCAGCCGACGAAGCGGTGAAGACCGAAAACCCTTGCGCGCCTGCGAAATCGGGTGTGAGCGCGCCGAAGACTATCGTAAATGCAAGGGCGATGTTAACGATACGTCGTTTCATGCGTTGAATGCCTCCGGCACCGAGTACTTCGCCACAGCGTGAAAAACCTGGGCGCAAGATCTGAGTTCGTCCTGTACCTTACTGGCCTTCAAGGTCGGGAAGAGGGCATCTGGCGTCGAAAAGCTCTTCCATCTGGGGATATCGATTTAGTATCCAACATCTTCAAGCAGGCCAGCCTAACAGGACGGATTTTTGACCACCAATGGGGCGAACTTTGGCGAACGAATACGGACTCTGGCGAACACTCGTTCGTGCTATTTGCCTCGTCGACGACGCTTTTTTCGTTTAGAATCGGGCTTCGATTTTCGCTTGCATTTGCTTCGCCTCTAAGGGGTCATGAGTTCGAGCTTTCCGATCTTGCGATCCAGGATTCGAAGCGCGGTTTATGCGAGCACCTCGTCTAACATTTTCTAACGGAGCGGGCGGGAACGGCCGGTAACGGGCGGGATTGGACGGGAAGTGGTGAGGCGGAATCACGCACAAAATGAGCATGGTCGGTAGCGGACGGAAACGGCCGGGACCCCGTGTGGTAAGTTCGATTCCCGTTGGCGCTACCACGATTCGCTTGATTTGACGGGCGTTTTTCATCGCGACACTCGTCGCGTGACTTACGCGTGACTTACGTTCAGTCACCAGTGCCGGCTTGGAGTCGCCCATTGCCGCGGCGAGGGCGTTGCCCATTACTGCCTCGACCTTGCTTGCGTGGCGCTCCTGCAGTTGTTCCTGAACGTGCGCGTAAATGTTGCCGGTCGTCCCGATCTCCGCGTGGCCCAGGCTCGCGGAAACGGTCTTCAGATCGATTCCGGCGAGAAGGCTTGCCGTGGCGAAGGTGCGCCGCAGATCGTGGAACCGAAAATGCGGAAGCTTTGCTCGCTTGACGAGCCGTGCGAACGCCAGTGAGAACGCTCCCGGATTCCATAGCGTTCCATCGGCGCGGTCGAAGACAAACGCGTCCGCGGCGAGGGTATCCGTGATGAACTCTATCGCGCTTGTCTCATGTCATGAACGGCGGCAGACAGTAGTATTTCTAAGGAGATAATGCCCACGAGCGCGAAGAGCGCCTCCTGTGAGCGACATCGGCGGCCCGAATATCCTCCCGGCGTTCATTTTGATCATCATCGCGATCGTCGCGCCTCCGTTCCTCATCGGAACGATTCCCTTCGGGCACATCCTCGGAAGGTTCGGCAAGGGCGCGAAAATCGCGGGCACGTTCCTTGACGTAGCCAAGATACTCGTGCCGGCTGCAGTCGTGTTCTGGCTCCTTGCCGGTGACGATGAGCTTTTTCGCATCGCTGTGGCAGCCACGATTGCCGTCGCGGCGGCGCTGGGCCACTGGCTCTCGCCTTTGCTCCGCTTCAAAGGCGGAAAGGGCGCTCTCATCGTATTGTGCGTGATCCTCGGCCTTTGCATCGTGGCGTTCGTCGTCGTCGTGGCGGCTTTAAGCGCGTCATGAGAAGACCGAAGAGCCATCGGGCCCGTACTGAGAAAGCGGTGTCGCGTGGACCCGGGACCTACGTTTTTAGCGAAGGCGCCGGTCTTCGGCATCGAAGGACTTTCAGGCAAGCTGATGGACCTCGAGTTTGGCTGTGAGGCAGATTTTATCGCTGCGAATGCTCCTAGGCCCGTTCGATCGGAGCAAGTCGGTAACGACCGATACGAGGTCTATCGTGTTGACGTCGGGTCAGACGCCGTGGAGATTCTCGAGCGGCCCGGCTCCGGGATACCGGCTCTTGCACGTTACTACCAACACGGCAATTTGGTCATGGTGCTGCGTTACCTACTTTACGAAACCGGTCTTCCCGACGAGCCGGAACTGTTTGTACCGCCACCCAATGTACGCTATTCGGAGGCCGGCCAGCACCAAGAGCGGATTTTCGGACTACTCGGCGAGCAACAAAAGGTGCGCGTGCTAGCGAACGGCGCTCGACGTGAGTTGCCTACCCACTGACCAATCGCACACCATTCTTGGTCAACAACAGCTCCATCCAAGAGCCGTCGTGCTGCAGGCCTAAGAGTACGATGCTTCAGATTCCGGAGCACAAACCTGTCTCACCCCTAATCTCGCCGTGGGGATTTAAGGCGAATATGGGGCGGCGCCCGTGCGTCGGCGGCCGCTAGGGAAGGGCACCCCGGAGGCGGACGAAGCGCTTCATGACCGATCCTCCTAGGGGTTTCTTACGATGCCGCAAAAGCGGCCACCTACTCGGAGGTGTTCATGATGTCCGTCCGCGCGTATCGCATCCTGGCAGCTACGCTGTCAGCGGCTTTCCTGTTGAATCTCTCTCCCGTTCTCGCTCAGAGCACGACAACGACGACGCAGGTCGAGCAGTTCGGCGAGACCGGAACGCAGACGGTAACGGTAACGCAGAACGCCGATGGAACCACGACGACAACCACTACGACGAACCTCTCCGGCCCGATGAGCAACGGCCAGCCGGGAGCGACGTATCAGACTGACAACGATACGACGACGGTCATCACCAGCGGCGGTCGTGAGATCAGCCGCCACGAGGAGCACAATCACTACAATTGGGACAAGAAGGGTGGCAAGGTGATCGGGGGCACCAAGCGCATCTGGGACGAGCAAACGAACTGGACTACGGGTGTGCGCACCGTCACATCCGACACCAGGGTCGTCAACGACACGACGGATACCACGACGACTATCCACTACACGAGCGAGTCGACGTATACCACCTTCAACGGTGGACACTGGGAAGAGAGCGGCGGTCATCAGACGGTAAGAAAACAACACGATAACGACCGCCCCGAGAGGAGCGAGCGCAGTTTCGATCCGTCGACTGGGGCCTGGACCGACTTCCACACCATCTCGCAGCTCTTCCCGACGACGCCGCAAGCCGGCGGCGGCAACGACACCGAGAACGTCTCCCTTCCGAGCATCGCCGGCCCAAGCTCGGAGATCGTCGCGACGGTAACGGATCCGACGCAGGATGGACCGGTGGACGAGGTTACCGTGCAGGTGCAGGAAGCTCACGGGCATTCGCATTGGTACGATGCATTCACCGATCCCGACGGTCACATCAATTTCCATCTCCCTGCCTACGCTGTGGCGACCGCGCTCTTCACGCACTTCACGCGCGACGAAAGACCGGATGACGCTGCGGCGCACTGCACCGTCGACGCGCACGGCACGCTGAACGACACGGATGCCGTCACGAGCGTGCCGCATTCGGGCCCGGCGATCGAGCGCGCCGCATCGGCATACGAACAGGGCGGGGCCGGGCGCAACCTCGTCGCGGTTCAGACGCACGGCATCGATCCGCTACGCGCGCGGATGCTCGTCGACGGATCGGCCAACCACATCGAGACCGTCGCGGTGTCGAATATGGAGACGGAGGGCCAGCTCGACAACTCGCTCTCGCTCGGGCGACACATGTTCGCAGTGAAGTCGGGAAGTGCAACCTCTAATGCCTTCCCGGCCGACGTCGTGTCGCTCCATGCGGATCCGCTCGGCGTTACCGAGACGGGCTCGGTTCAAACGGTGACCGTACACGTCGACGGACTGCCGGCATCGGACTCCGGCACGATGTACTTTGAGGTCGGCGGCGCCGCGGTGCTGGCTGACGGCGGCGGCTCCGTGACGTCCGTCCCGGTTCGAGGCGGCATCGCGCAGGTGCGCATCCGGGGCGTTCACTCAGGATCCGCACTCGTGCGCTTCCACCTACACGCGGATATCGTCGGATTCTAGGCTAAGAGCGCGCGACCGTCACGCTCTCAGCCTAGGGCAGGTTTTCCCGTCTTAGGAAATTCCTAACTCTCGCACGTAGCACCGAGCCGTTACGTGAACACCTGGATGACGCAGGTCACGGGAGAGGTTATGATAGCGTTCCACGTACCGAAATATGCCTGTACGGATGCCGCGCCGTGCGGGTCGATCATGATGTTCCACTCGTTTTTGCCGCCCGGGCAATCGGTAACATACGCCTGATTAGATGACGCCGGCTGGTAATCTGTCGTCTCCTGGACAGGATATGTATACTCGCAAGCCCCGGACGAATCCAAGCGCCCGCCGCCTGCCGCACAGACGCTTGAATCCGTAACGAGTGGATCGACGATGACCAGATTCTCGTTGGCGCCGGAGCTATAGGCTGTCTCCCAGCTCTCGAGCGGGGGTAAGTAACCGCACGCCGTCGCCTGAGCCGCAGTGCAAAAATCCTGATAGTCTTTTGCAAAATGGGAAAGCGTCGATTGTGGCATTGGAATGATCGTTCCAAGCTGCAATGCGCCCAAGCCGGCATTCAGCGATATCGGCTGAAATCCATACTCCTCCCGCGGAATCGCTCGGAGGTTACGACCTACGATCCCAGCGAGAATTCCGCTCGATGTTTGGACGGGTTGAAAACGCACCTCGTTTGCCGTCGCCTCGATGACTTGCAACGCGTACGTCCTATTCGAAGATACGGAGATGACCCGGTTCCCGAGCAGCCGGAAGTCTTGGCCGCGAATCGTTAAGGCGACTTGGCGGCCGAGCGATGCCGCCTGCGCGGCCATACGCAGCCGCACTGCATGTGCCGCCCGAACGTCCCCGAGCGTCGTCGCTTTACCGTTAACGGTAACCGGCGTTACGTCCGGAAGGTGCAGCCGTTGGTCGAGGCTCAACGTACTTATTGCGCGTACGCTCGGCGCTGCTTGGGTCGCAGACGAACACCACAGCGCGACGGTGAGAACTGAGATAATGGTACAAAAGCAGGTGCGAAGCACCCTGACGTACGCCATGGACGTTACCTCCCTCGATCGAGCCTAAGGACAATGGCGGCCTCGTGGCCGGTTCCTTTTTCTCGTTCTTTCTGAACCCGGGTTTATTCGTCGCGGCCGCTTCCCCGAACCTACAATACAATCAGCGGCACATGCCGCGCTCGTTCTCCTGGCGACTCCTCAGCTCTCGTCAGAGCGGTGGCCGCGGCTACAAACATAAGGAAACTTGACTATCGACCGCTCCAACGGGGTGATGCGACGCTGGCCGTAGTTGAGCACGAAAGCATCACATCCACAAGTTTCGCCGTGGGGATTTAGGGCAAAATTAGGGAGGCCCGGGGGCCCGGTCGGGTCTATCGGTGGTTTGCTTTCAGGGCGGGTGGTCTGCAGGGTGAGAAATACGGCCAGCGTGACCGCCATCGAGACTGCAAATAACTTCATAGAGCCACCTCGCGGAAATCTCGGGGGAGGACGGCACTTAAGCCCGCCGGTCATAAGTTACCCAAAAGCGGTCCGGCGCCTGGAATTGTATCCACAGGAAACTCCGGTGTCATGCTTGCCTGCAGCCTCGCCGTGATGTAGTCTGGCAGCAGAATCACCTAGCCTTGGCCAAAAGGGGAAACCCCATTGGGGAAGACGTTGGACTTGGCTGAAAGAGTAATCCTGATGATGTTGAGCCTCTATCGGCGCTATCGACCGTTTGTAGTCGCCGCAATTGCACTCTCCCTTTCAATGGTAACCACGCAAGCCGGATTCGCCGCAGTACCGACTCTCGTAGTGAGGCCCATTTTTCCGCTCGGGGTTGGGGGACTTCTCAACGTCCCATTGTACCAGCAACAGACAAACGTCTGGTGCTGGGATGCCTCGAGCCTCATGGTCATCAGGTATTTTCGGCCGTGGAGCACGCTTCGCGAATGCGATCTCGCCAATCAAGCCGGCGGGACTTCAAGCTGCTGCGTTCTTCCAGTTCCCGATAGCTGCATTTACACAGGCTGGGAGATGCTCTCCCAAAATGGATTCAGATTCGATTCAACGTCGAACACTGCGATCAGTTGGAATACGCTGGTGGAGCAGATTTCGACGTTGCGCACGCCGGTGGAGTATGCAATCGGCTGGAATGGCGGTGGCGGTCACATGCTGGTGGCGGTGGGCTGGTTCTCGCTGTTCGGCACGAACTACGTGCGCGTGAACGATCCCTGGCCGCCGCCAAGCAGCGCGTCAGCGGAAGTTATAGACCCGCCATACGCAGGTGGGGCACATGAATCGTTTACGTACCAGGCATGGGTTGGTGGCCCAGGATACGACCATGTGACTTGGGCCGACTTCTACAACATTACGGATAGTCAGGCAATCCAAGTTCGGCCCCATTTGCCTCTCCAGGTAACACTTGCGGCACTGAGAAATCCGATCGGGCCCGACCCGCTGAGCCAAACCGTCGCAGCACCGCAGACTACGCGCGTCGCAACCCAAACGCTCGAACAAATCCGCACGGCGCCGCCGTCGCTTATCCTCGATCTCGGCTTTGCCAATGCCGATGAGGCGGCGAACGCGACGCTCGGAACCCCGTTACGGGAGTATTCGGTGGGACTCGACGCTCTCCAGAGTTATGTACCTGGCACGCCCGCTTCGCGCGTTTTGACCGGCGGCACGACGCTGTTCTACCCTATTGTCGCCAACGGTGTGATTCGCTCGTCGGTTCGCGTCTCCGAAGTTTCCAATAGGGCTCCGGAGCTCCTCAGCATCGGGGACACCGGGACAGCGCAGCGTCTAGAGCAATTCGAACAGCTTGTGCCGCGCGTACGGGAACGCAGCGACACGAGCATTCCTGCGGTGCGTATTCCAGCGCTAGGCCTCTACTTCGTAGGGCGCGTTTCTGGTGGGGTGCTCCAGATTGCGTCACTCTTCGATGTTCCCGCATATGAGCTCGTGCAAGGCCGCTTCGAGAACCTCGATGCCGTTCTGACGCGCTTGGCGCCTATCGCAAGAAGGATCAACGGGGTGATGTAAGCACCTGTGGTGTGTTAAGGGGCGGCGCCGGGCGCTCGCTAGCCCGCGCGAACGAATGGTAGCAACCCGATCACTCGCGGCCAGAGGATGACAGTCGCACTCCCGTTTGGTAACGGAAATACGACCTTGACGCAATAGCCATCGTGACCCGGAACGGTGCACAGGGAGTAACTTCCAGCATATAGCACACGCCCAGTGCTTCGAGTCGTGCGAAGCCACGCCACGTATCTCGCCGTTCCATCAGTACCGAGAACGTTTAGGATGCGGCTTGTAAGCCCGTCGCGCATCTCCAGAGCTGAGAGCGGCACATTTAGTTGATCGAGCCGCCGACCAAAGACGGCGGCAAGTAGCCAACCGAACGGGCGTAACGCAGTGTTCCATTCTGACCAGACGTCCATACCACAGAAAGCCCGTAACGATGGGTTTTTCTCAAGCCAGTAGTGCGCTATCTGAGGTAGCGATCGAACCAGCCGACGGTGCGCTCCAACAAATCGATTTGATTTGCGGGCTTTCGAGGGCCGTGACCTTCGTCCGCGTAGACGACGAGCATCGAAGGCACGCCGAGCGTCTTCATCGCGTGGTAGAACTCAAATGCCTGTGGCGCGGGCACTTCCTCGTCGCGCTCTCCTTGAAGGATGAGCACGGGCGTGTGCGAGTGCGTGATGAACGTGATCGGTGAGCTCTTCGCGTAGACGGCCGGATCGTCGTAGGCCGAGGCGCCGAAGAACGGAATCATCCATTGGTCGATGTCGTTCTGTCCGTAGTACGAAAGCCAGTCGACGATACCCGCGCCCGCGACGATCGCTTTGAAGCGACTCGTCTGCGTCTCCGCCCACATGGCCATGTATCCGCCGTAGCTCCAGCCGTAGAGTCCGAGACGCTTCGGATCGACGTGACCCGTGTGGATCGCGGCGTCCAGACCTGCGAGATCGTCGCGCCAATCACCGTAGCCGAAATCCTTCACGTTTGCGCGCGTATACGCCTCGCCTTGGCCGAAGCTGCCCCGCGGGTTCGGCTCGAAGACGAAGTAACCGTGGCTCGCGAGCGCCGCGACGCTCGTGTTCGCATACGTCGGCAGACTCTCGGCGCTCGGCCCGCCGTGAACGATCATGACGAGCGGATAACGCTTGTGCGCCTGAAAGCCCAGCGGATAGATGAGCCACCCTTGTGGGCGATATGCGCCATCGCTCCAGCGGATCGAGACTGCCTTGCTCCAGAAGCGAGGCGGCGATGCTATTCCGTGCGTCAACTGCTCGGGATGGAACAGCGGTCCAGCCCAAACGTCTGCGGACCGAGCGAACGACGTGCGCACGAACGCGATACGAGAGCCGCTCGGCGTCGCGTCGAGGCTCAGAACCGTCTCACCGCGATAGCCGACTGCCGACGTCTCGCCGTTCGCCGTGTTGACGCGTACGACCACGAGCGAGCCGAGCTCGTGCGCAAGCGCCAGCATGCGCGTGCTGCCCGTCCAATGCAGCGCCGAAAACGAGAGATAGGTTCCGGGCGTGACGTCACGCGCGCGACCCGTCACTGCGTTGACGAGATAGACGTCGCCGCCGACCGAGCCGAAATCGCTCATGAGGCCGGCGATGACGGCGATCGTGCGACCGCCAGGCGACCATGACGGGTCGTTCATCTGGAACGACGGCCGAAGGAGATCGCGCGTCACGCCCGCAGTGGTGACGACCGCGAGACGCGCAATCCACCAGTTGTTGTCGCCGCTGCCGTAGGCATACGTGTAGGCGAGGCGCCTGGAGTCAGGCGACCAGCCGTACTCGTAGACGTACGCGTTCGGCGACGTCAGCTCACGGATCGTTCCCGACGTCGAATCCACGATCGCCAGCCGTTGCTCGTCGATGACAGAGCCGATGACGCCAACTTGGCGCGCGCCGACCGAAGTAGCACCCGACGGGCGATGCGGGTGCGCGATAGAGAGCGCGGCGACCCAGCGGCCGTTCGGCGACCAGCGCAGCGCTTGCACCGCACCGGTAAGGTGCGTCAATTGCCGGACGTTCGAGCCGTTGGCGTCGGCAAGGTAGATTTGTTTCTGATTCTTTGACGGCGCGTCGGAGAGAAACGCGATCGTGCGCCCATCGGGCGACCACACCGGGTCGGACTCGTCGTAGAAGGTATGGCCGTCGCCCGCCGTCAGGCGAACGGGTGCGTTCGTGCCGCGTTGCGCGTACAGCGCCGTCTCCGGCAATGGATGCGCGAATCCGCCGGGCCGCGTTGTCTCCTGCCACGCGACGGCGCTGCCGTTCGGAGAGATCGCGACCTGACCGTACGCAGGCAGAGAGAAGAAGGCTTGCAAGAGATTCGTCATCGACGGCGGAGCCGTACCGGCGCTCGACTTCGCAAAACAGACGGTCCCGGCGATGAGACAGGCGAACAGAGCGCGCTTCATGCGCCGTTCTTATTGATTCCTAGGGCCTGGGAAGCCTCTCGTGGGATACGACAGGAACGGACCTTCGCGCGCCTCACAGATAGTGCTATGAAGCGCTCCCTAACTGCACTTTCGGCGATTCTCGTTTTCGCCTCGTCCTTCGCCCCTTCATCGGGGCCGTGTCGTTGCGGTTGCCGGCGTGCCGAGCGTTCCGAATCTGTTCTACATGGCGGCCCTTTGCCGAGAACGCGACTGCGCGGCTGCGCGACGGCTCGTTGCAGCGGAGAGAGGATTACTCGCTTCGAGATCGGCTAGGCTCAAATGAGTAACGAATCGCAGATTAGTTGCTATGGCGCGGAACGCGGGATATACTGCCACTATGGCACACGAAGTTCATCCTGACCACAAGCACCAACACGGGGCTGGTTGCGGTCATACGCAGCTCCGACACGACGATCACGTCGACTACCTTCATGAAGGGCACCTACACAGCAAGCATGCCGATCACATCGACGAGCATGCGCTGTCCGCATCGGACAAGCACCCAGCATCCTGCGCGCAGCACGCTTGCGAAGGGCATGCGGAATCGCATCGGCACGGAGATGAATGCGGACACGAGAGCATTCCACACGACGGCCACAAAGACTATCTCGTTGCGTCGCATCTCCATCATCAGCATGGCGAGCACTGCGATAGTCATGGGAGAGTGTCGCTAGCATAAGCGATTTGTCTAACATTTTCTAACAGAGCGGTCGGGAACACCCGGTATCAGCCGGTAGCGGAAGGGAAGTGGCGAGGCGGAATCCCGCACAAAGACGAGCCTCGTCGGTAGTGGACGAGAGCGGCCGGGACCCCGTGTGGTAAGTTCGATTCCCGTTGGCGCTACCACGATTCGCTGCTCCGTTTTGCACCGTTGTTGCACGGACGTTCTCGTGAGCGGTGCTTTTTCGACAAGTACGCGCAGCGAGTTCATGGACTAAAGCAGGGAGCGAAAGAACAATTTCCGCATTGTTTCCCTCGGGGGCACACCTTGCGCAAGTCAATTTCCACCGTTTCCCGCCGACGATTCCTCAAGGGCGCAGCACTGCTCGCTGCGCCTGCAGTGCTGCCCGCACAGAGCCGCGCCGGCACCTTTGCTCAACAAGACGAAACGCTGCGCGCGGAGTACGAGCGAAAGACGCTTGCGCTTGCCGGCATTCGCACGGACGACGACAAACTTCGCGCGCTTATGGCCGAGTGGCCGGCGCTCTATCCTCCCTGGACGCAGCCGCTCGAACAGTACGACGCCGAACGCTTCGGCCCGCTGCTTGCAGTGAGCGACGAGGGCGAAAACGCCGAGGTCATCGCACGCGCAGCGTACGCCTCGGCCAAAGCGCGCGCCCTGCACCCGGCAAGAGCTATGCCCATCGGCCTGATGATCGACGGCGAGCGGATGGTGAGCGCGGGCGAAGGCCCGATCGGACCCGACGAGTACGCCAAGCTGATTACGGCGGCCTTCGAGCGCACGCTCTGCTCCACCAACGTGGGTGTCCGCGCCAATGCGCGGCTCTACCGTCTGCTGCCGGAGTTCGCTATTGCTGACGCTGCCAAAGACGAACCAGCGTGGCTGGCGCGTGTCTTCGCAGCCTTCGCACCATTCTTGGAGACTCCCAATGGTGTTCCGCGGCCGCTCACCGTGCGGCTTATCGTGCAGCCAACCGATGCTCCGGCAACCGTGCAGCGGCTCGTTGCGAAACTTGAATCCGGCCGTGCCCAAAGACAACTTGGCCCGGCGTCGCTTCATCGTTTCGCGCTGCTCTCCATTGCGAACGGGCCCATCATCAACGGCGCACCTGTCGACGAGATCAAGCGCGTGCTGGCCATCGCCGCGCAGGCCGGCGTCGCCGAGGTTGCCGTCGACGGCTATCTCACGCCGGAGGCGCGCGAGCGCACGAGCGTTGCCTCGCTGCTCAACATCGTGGATGTTGGCACGCTGGGCGATCTGTTTGCTGCGGCTCGGCAGAAAAAAGTCCGGCTCGTCTATCGCTACCAGGTGGACGCCGATTCGACGGCGCGGACGATCTGGACCGGCCTGCACACGGCTCGCTCCTACGGGTTCACGGCAGGCAAGTACGGCCTTGTGCCGCTTACGCTCGAGGAGCAGGAGCGGGTGGTCGCGCTCGTCAGCCACTGGACCCAAGGATGGACAACGGTTCCGGCGTTTTACGTGGATACGCCGCTGGTCACCGCGGACGATGTCTTCGACGAGTCGCGTGTGGTCGAGGCCGCAGCGTTGTGGATGGAGAGAGTGCATGCGGCCGGCGCACGGCTGGTGCTCTTCGACTGCCCTGACCGCATCGCCGCGCGGTATCTGGTTCGCGACGCGCAGCACACGGCCGGCGTTCTGACGCTCGAACAGATCGTCGCTCTCAAGCAGCGCGCGCAGGAATTAGGGCTCAAACCCATGTGGTCGGGCGGACTCACGCCGCGGCTGGCGTTTGCCCTTGGCTCGCAGCGTGTCTTCGCCATCTTCAGCACGGGGGCTACTTCGCGGCAGGTTGCCGTGCACGGCAGCTTTGCCGACGATCCGGATCTGGCCAGCGAGGGCGCGCCCACCGAGCTGGGCGTGCGCCGCGTACATGCTGCGCTGCAGGCCGGATTTCTGACTACGGCGTTGCGCGCGTGGAACCCCACGCTGGCGGAGCAGATTGGTGCCCGCGCGCAGGAGCTTCTAACTGCAATTGACGCGCAGAGCGGCGTGGAGCAGGCGCTGGCGGCGCTGGATAATGGGTTGGTCCGCGGCTGGACGGCGCACTGGACGAAGTTGGACTGTATATGCCTGATGAGGTTGTCGGAGTGAGCCGGAATCGCGTCGTGCCGATCGTCGGGACGCACCGTATTCGGTGGCCAGGGACGACCCCGGTTGCCGAGGTTTCGTCGGACGCGGATATCTTGCTGACTGCGTGGCTGCGGAAGAAGCGCGGGGGCGAGCTCGATGTCGAGCGAGCGCGAGCGCTCGGTGCAACGCCGCCGGCGCAGCGGGTCTACGTCGAGCGAGAGGCGTTGGCGCGCGATACCGGCGCCGACCCGAAAGACATCGATCTACTACGTCGTTACTGCGAGAGCTTCGGTATCGAGGCCGTCGCAACGCCTTGGCGTTCCGTCGTCGTGAGCGGACCGATCGACGCCGCGGTTCGCGCCTTCGGCGCAACGGTCGCGATGCACGAAACACCCGACAAGCGGCGCTTTCGCCATCGCTCGGAGTCGCTGCACGCGCCGCAGGAGATCGCCGAGATGCTGCGCGGGCCTTTCGGTATTCACGAGTGGCCGCGCTCGCGGCGCCTCGGACCGTTGCACAACGAGACGCAGCCGCTTTCGGCAAGCGATGTCGTCGCGCGCTACCGGTTTCCCGATGCTGCGGGCGCGGGCCAAACCGTCGGCGTTCTGCAGATGCGAGGTGCGTTTCGCCCCGACGATTTCGCGGCGTGCATGTTGGCGCAAGGCATTGCCGCCAAAGCGCCGGTCCTCAAACGCGTCGACAACGCCGAGCGAGCGCACGACGTCGAAACCGACAAGGACATCGAATCCGCCATCGACACACAGATCGTTGCGCAGCTCGCTCCCGCAGCACAGATCGTGATCTACGCCGCACCGGACGACGAGCGCGGCGTGCTCGACGCCATTCGCACCGCGATCTTCGATGAAGAGTACCGGCCCTCGATTCTTTCGATCAGTTTTGGTTTTCCGGAGTTTCTCTGGACGCCGGTTGCCCTCGCGTTACTCGACGAGCTCTTCACGGCCGCGGCGCTCCTGGGCGTCAGCATCTTCTGCTCGAGCGGCGACAACGGAGCGGAGATGGACTACGACGGCAAACCGCACGTGCTCGCTCCTGCGTCGAGCCCGTTCGCGCACGCGTGCGGCGGAACGGCAATTGCAGACGATGGGGAGACGGCGTGGGCGAAAACCGGTGGCGGCTTCAGCAGCACCTTCGGCGTGCCGCCGTGGCAGAGCAGCGTGGCGTCGAGCGCTGCCGGCTACGGCCTCGCTGCCGGGCGCGGCGTTCCCGACGTCGCAGCGCAAGTCGTTCCGGGCTACACCGTGTTCTTCAACGGAACGAAGTTTGCAATGGGCGGAACGAGCGCCGTGGCGCCGATGTGGGCGGCGCTCGCCGCGCGGCTCAACGAGCGTCTCGGCCACCCCATCGGATTCTTCGCGCCCCTTCTCTATCGTTCCGCACCGGGGCTGTCCCTGCGCGACGTGACGACCGGCGGGAACGATCGGTTCCGCTGCACGGCGGGGTGGGATCCGTGCACCGGACTCGGCGTTCCCGCCGGCGACAACATCGAACGCGCGCTTCGGTCGGAGTAGGTGATTACTGGCCCACGCACCCGAGCGCGTCGTCGTGGAAGGTTTGGTGGGCGGCCTTGTAACGGTCGACGGCAACCGCGAGGCGCTCTTTGTTGCATCCCGGCATCGCGGCAAGCCGCTGATGGAGTGCTTCGATGGAACGCCCGTGCGCGTTCAGCGCGCTCTCGGCCTCTGCTCGTGCATCCGGCATCTGTTCTCTACTCCTTTTGACGGCGCAGCCGTCGGCGTTGTGGTCACCTCAAGTATCGCCGCCGCGTGGGCGAGCGCCTGCTCTTCGTCGAGCAGCGATCCCGCCTGTAAGCAGCGTGCCAGCTCCTCGGCCGCGTACGCGTTCGCAAGCAAAGCCACAAGACGCTCGTGCGCGCGGCGTTCGGTGACCTCCCGCACTTTGCCGGTCGCAGCGTAGTGCGCCTCGGTGAAGCCCAAAAGAAGAACGGCTCGTTCGCGGCTCCCGACGAGGACGCCGAGCAAGGCGTTGTGCTCCAGCACGGCACCAAGCCATCCGTGGCCGAATTTTTCAGCAAGGTCAGCGCCTCATGTAAATGCTGCCGCGCGTCTTCGAGATCTCCAGCCTCCAGCGCATACCCTGCGAGGTTCGAGAGAAGCAAGACCATATAGGCAGAGTTCAGGCGCGCGTACGTCTCTTTCGCGCCGCGCGCAGCTTCCCGCGCCGCCTCGACGTTGCCGAGCGCGAACTCGAGCTCGCCCAGGTTGAGCAGCGCGCTCGCATGCGATTCGCTTCCGGGGCGCTCCAGGCGCGCCACCTCCGTGAACCGCTGCCGCGCGAGATCGATCGCTCCCCGTTGCAAGTCGGTCACCGCCCACGTCCGCAGCACCGCGTTCTTCGTCACGCGCGACAGGAGGTGCGGCGCGCCGAACGCTTCGCTCAAGACGCGGTCGGCGTCGTCGAAACGCGCGCCGGCGCGATAGCACGCACCAACATTCGCGAGCGCGCGTGCGATCTCGTCGGGATCGTTCGTCGCGCGAGCGGCCTCGAGCCCGAGTATAGCGGTGGCTTCGTGCTCCGCAAGCGGAACGCCGAGCAGCCATTGCAGGTGAACGCGGTGGCGGAGCAGTCGGGAGCGTACGAGCGCGTCGGGAGCGCTCTGTGCGAACGCAATCGCGGAGTCGTACCATCGCAGCGCCTCCTGCGGCGTCGTGACGAGCTCCGGCCATTCCAGCTCCGCGAGCAACGAAAGGCCGACGTGCGGATCGTGCCCTTCGAAGATCGTGCGCTCGATGACGGCTCGCGCATTATCGAGCTCTGCCGAGAAGCGGCGTCTCCACTCCGCATCTTCCAGGTCGGCGACGAGCGGCTGAAGCTCGCGCACGAACGAGGCGTAGAGCCGCGCATGCTTCTCCGCGATCGCATCGGCTTCACCCGATTCCGCCAAGCGCTCGAGGCCGTACTCCCAAATCGAGCTCAACATCGAATAGCGCCGCTCTCCGCCCGACGGGTCGCTGATGACGAGCGATTTGTCGACCAGCGACGTGAGGTCTTCGATGACGCTCCATTCGTCGATGGCGTCGTCGACGCAGACTTTGACGGCCGCGTCCAGCGTCCAGCCGCCGGCGAAGACTGCCAGGCGCCTGAAGATCGTTCGGGTGCGCTCGTCGAGCAGCTCGTAGCTCCAGTCGATCGTCGCGCGCAGTGCCTGATGGCGCGGCAACGCACTTCGATCGCCACCGGCCAATAGGCGGAAGCGCTGATCGAGGCGCCGCGCGATCTCCGCCGGCGAAAGCGCGTTCGCGCGCGCCGCTGCAAGCTCGATAGCAAGCGGAATTCCGTCGAGGCGGAGGCATATCTCCGCAATGTGCTGTGCGCTCCGCTCGTCCAGAGCGAACGCGGGACCGGCCGCACGCGCGCGATCCACGAAAAGCTCGACGGCTTCGGGCCGCGCCAGCGACGGCATGCGGTAGAGGCGCTCGCCGGCGATGTTGAGCGCTTCGCGGCTGGTCGCGAGAATGCGGATATCGGAGCAAGCGCGCAGAATCGCTGCCGCGCAGCTGCGGGCGGCTGCGATGAGATGCTCGCAGTTATCGAGAATGAGCAGCAGCCGCCGCTGCTTCAAGTACTCGAGCAGCGTTTCGAGGATCGGGCGTCCGCCGGATGCTTGCACGCTCAGCGTTCGTGCGACGGTGCTTTCCACGAGCGTTGGGTCCAAGACGGGAGCGAGCTCCACAATCCAGACGCCGTCGCCCGATCCGTCGAGAAGATCCGCGCCGACCTGCGTCGCGCAACGCGTCTTGCCGATGCCGCCCGCGCCGGTCAGGGTGACGAGCCGATGCTCGCTCAGCAGCGTTGCGATCTCCGATACTTCTTGTTCTCGCCCTACGAACGACGTCAACTTCGGCGGCAGGTTGCTCGAGAGCACGTTCAGGGAACGCAGCGCGGGAAACTCGTCCGGCAACTCCGGTGCGAGCAGCTGATAGACGCGCTCGGGATTCAGCAAATCCTTCAGACGATGCGCGCCGAGATCGCGCAAGCTGCACTGCTCCGGCAGCTGCCCTTTCGTCAACTCGGCTACGGCACCGGAGAGCAGTACTTGTCCGCCGTGACCGGTCGCGAGCAGCCGCGCGACGCGATTCACGGACGGGCCGAAGTAATCGCCCGCTCGTTCCTCAGCCGGGCCTACGTGCAGCGCTATGCGAACGCGCAGGCCGTCGACGGCAGAGAAGTCTTCGGCGAGCAACGCGCGCTGCGCGGCGAGTGCCGCCGCGACAGCCTGTTCGGGAATACTGAACGAAGCGCAAAACGCGTCGCCGACCGTTTTGAAGACATAGCCCCCGGCTCGTTCGATGGCGTCGCGCATCAAGAGATCGTGACGCGCAAGCGCCGACGCCATGGCATCGCGATCGCGTTCCCAGCGCTGCGTGCTGCCTTCGATGTCCGAGAACACGAGCGTGACCACTCCCGTCGGATGCACGGCCCTCTCTTTCGCGCCGGGGCGCCTGTCGTCCCGGCGCCGGAAGGTCTCGAGGCGCGACGGTCGTAGAACAGTGCGACGCCGTGAACACTGAGACGATTAGCGCGTGGGCTTCGCTCGGAACGCTCTTGGTGATCGGCGCAAGCGCGACTGCGGCGCTGGTCCAGCTGCGGCACATGCGAGCCGGAAATCAGCTCGAAGCGTTGCTGGCGCTCGAGCGGGACTTTCGCGAAACCGATCTACAGGAAGCGCTGTCGTACGTTCAAGGGCGGCTTCCGCAGCGGCTCGAGGATCCCGCGTACCGGCGAGAGCTGGAGGCGATCGGCTTTATCGACGCGACGAAGCATCCGGAGCTGTACGTCTGCAACTGGTGCAACGAGCTCGGAACGCTGCTCAAGCATCAGCTCGTCTCCGAAGACCCCTTCATGGATCTGTTTGCGCGCCTAATCGTGCATTGCTGGAAGCATGTGTTGCCGGCCGTGGCAATCATGCGCCGCTCGCGCGGCGACTCGCAGTATCACGATTTCGAGTTCGTCGCGATGCGCGCCGCCGCATGGCTCGAGCGCAATCCCAACGGCTGCTTCCCTTCGTCTCTCGCGCGCAAGCCGCTACCCGACCCCTGGCGCGACGTCGATCGCAAAACCGGCGGACTGGCCTAGTCGTCGACTGAGAGAGCGATCACGCCCGCATCGATGTCGCCGTTCGAGCCGTCGACCGTGACACGATAAGGGGCGTAGCCGCTGCCGCGGGGTGGCTCCACTATGACTTGCAGCGTGCTCGCAGGAAGACCGTCGATGCTGAAGGAGCCGTCTTCGCCGGTTGCGACGACCGGTGTTGAGGTATCGAGCGTGCCGTCGCCCGTGGTGACGAAGATCACGGCGCCGATGATCGGTTCCCCGCTCTGCGCATCGACGACCGTCCCCTGGAGCGCGATCGTGTCGGCGTCGGGCTGCGCGTTTTGCTCCGAGGGCGGAGGCGCGCTATCCGGTGCAACGTCGGGAGGCGGCGCGCTGTCCGGTGCAACGTCGGGAGGAGGCGCACTATCCGGTGCAACGTCGGGAGGCGGCGCGCTGTCCGGTGCGACGTCGGAAGCAGGCGCACTATCCGGTGCAACGTCGGAGGGAGGCGCACTGTCCGGTGCAACGTCGGGAGGCGCACTGTCCGGTGCAACGTCGGGAGGCGCGTTGTCGGATGCGGGCGCTTCCGAAGAGCCGGAGAGCGAGGCAATCATCTCGCCGGTCCCCGCATCGTTAGGATAGGCTTTGCGCATGAGCGCGATGATCTCGAGCGAAGCCGGGCTCGATGCGGCGCCGGCGCGCTGATAGTCGCGAAGCAGACGCTGAAGCGACCGCGGCAGCCACGGATCGCGTGGGTACCTGTGCTGCCAATCGAGGATAGCATCCTGAAGGTCGGCGAGGGCGTGCGTCGTGTCCGGTTGCAGCATATCGTCGTCGCTGCGCTCATCGAACCTATCGAGCCGATTTCTGATCTCAAGAATGCTTTCTCTGTGGCGCCCAAAGTATTCATCCGCAGGCGCGATTCTGTTCAGACTGGCGTGTGAAATGGCGGCATTTGCATTACCGTGGGCCGCGGCCAATCGATACCAGTGCAGCGCCGTCGCGTAATTCCGAGGCACGCCCTGGCCGTGTTCGTACATGTAACCGAGGTCGTCCTCGCCCGCGGCGTTGCCTTGCGCAGCGGCAAGTCGAAAGTAATGAAGAGCCTTCGCATAGTTCTTAGGAACGCCGTGGCCGTTCTTGTACTTGAGGCCGAGGGCAACCTCGACAGTGGCGTTGCCGGTAGCAGTGGCGGTGCTGGGGGCAAACAATACGAGCGCCGCGGCCGCGACGGAAAGCATTAAAGCAGTGCGCTTGAGTGCGAGCATACGCGCCTCCGATTGCTTAGGATTCTCCGGGCGGGCTCTAGAGCCTGGCCGCCTACGTGCGTGAGCGCGCCGCTACCCAGCGCCGCTTATGCGGATCATCGTGCCTCTTGCTCGCCCCTCGGCGCAAGCAAGTTCGATGTATCCATCGCATGATCGGCGCTGCGCGCACTATTCTGACACCGCAGGTTCCCTTCCATGGGAGCTGATGCGCTGCCGAAGCCTCTTGTCGAAGGTTATCGGATCTCGCAGATCGTTAAGCGGCTTTTGCTCTCCGCCGGCCGTCATGCGCAGGAGTACATCTCCATACCTAAGGAGCTGGTCCCAGAAAGAGAGATGGAGTTCGGTATCCACGACTCGCTCCAACGATATCGATTCAACATCGTAGTTAAATATGCCCGACAGGATCATGACGCGATCGTTCGTGATGACGAACCTATGCGTGCCCCAGTCGACGACCTGCGTCATCGTAAACGGAATTGCCAGGAGAAGAGGGATGCATCCCGCCATAATCACGCCGTCATTCGGCAGCGAGCCGTATATGAAGCTCGGGAACCACGAGAAGTAGGAGCCGAATCCCGAGCGCAAGATGCCAAGCCACGCAGCCCAGCCGAGTTCGTAAAACACGACGAGAACCGCGAGTAGAATCGGAAGTCCAATGCACCATCGTGCGACCCGATCATTCAACACGTTGCGCAAGAGCACGATCCAGTGGAGGCCCGTTTGGTACACCACCTTTTCATTTTCAACGAGTGCCCTCCGGATGCGCCACTGATTGCGCGCCTGGAGAGACAGCTCGAGGAAGATGAGGTAGAGCACCAACGCGGCACTTCCGCTTGCGATGAAACTCAGGGCGCTGAAGGGAGCGGCGCTATAAAAGATGATGCCGTCCACAATGGCGGAGAACGCGAATGCCCCCCACCGGACGACCTTCCACAATCGACTCATGACCGCCACCCTCTTCTAGAAAGCTGGGCCGGGACCGGTCGTCCGCTGACGCTGATCACGTTCGCGCCGCCCCGAGGCGGTCGCGGGCGAGGCAAGGGCCCAGCATCCAACCGCAGAACCCAAGCGGCCTCATGAAACACGTTTCGCGTTTGCACTTGATCGCTGCCGCAGTCGCCGGGAGCCTTGCGAGTTTACTACCGCGCTCCGCGGAAGCACAACTGAGCCCCGCAGCGGCGGCAGTGGTACCCATAGGATCCATCATTCCGTATGCTGGGACACCGGCGAGCCTAGCCAAGATCGAATCAGCGGGGTTCCTCCTCTGCGACGGGCGGCAGATACCAAGTAGCACATACAAGGAACTGGCTGAAGTACTCGGAGCAGGATGGCAGAACGCCGAAGGGGCTGTCTCTTTCAGATTACCTGATTTGCGCGGACTCTTCATTCGTGGAGTAGACTTTAGTCCGAACGTGACCAACGCTTCGACTGGAAACGACCCCGATAAGGGCCGGCAAGTCGGAACGCTGCAAGAGGACGCACTCATGGATCATATTCACACCATCGAAGCGAGGACTGCTTCGGCTCTTGGAAATGAGCGAGGCGTGCTCAATGCGGGCGGAGCCCCGGTGGGCACCATTCGCACGGCGCCGCCCACGGTGGACACGGCTGAGCGCGGTTCTCAAGTGTACGCGTCTCGGCGCGAAACCCGGCCAAAGAACGTATCCGTTTGGTACATCATCAGAGCGCGATAGCCTCTGCTTCGCCCGCAGCCGAGCGGTAAATCAAAGCCGACCGCGAAGTCGGAGCAAAGCATCGTTCCCGAGGAGAAGGCCATTGCGCATTTGGGGATACGTGACGCTCGCTATCGGGATTCTTTTCTTCGTCCTGTACGTGCTCGCGCAGTTTGGCGGCGCGCATCTCACGATTCTTCCCCTCTTTGTCTCGGTTTTCTTAGTTGCCATCGGCTGGAGTGTCGCCAAATCGGGAAAGGGGCTCGTGCAATCGACGCCGGCGCCGTCCGATGCCGCGGCCCAGAGCGCGATGACCATGGCGATGCCGATGTCACCCGACGTGGCGGCGGTGATCGGGCGGCAAGGCGCAAGCAGCTGGCGACTCATGCTGTACCTGGCGGGTGGGCTAGCCGCTTTCTTCATCGTGATGGGCGCGATCGCTGGGGTCATGGACAAAACGCCGGGCGAGGGCGGCGTGATCCTGGCTTTCCTTGCAGCCATTGGGGTGATGAGCGCGGCGATGATCGTCGGGATTTCCTGGCTCACGACGGGAATGCCCCTGAGCCGCGACGTTCACGGAACGAGCTATCTTCGGACGACGGGTCCGATCCAGGTGGTTCCGATCTTTGGCGGAGCGATGCTGCGCCTCGCCGATCGCGCGTTTCTGATGAAGACGAGAACGGAAATCAGCGAGTTGGGCAAACTCAGCGACGGAAGCGTGGACTACAGCCCCCGCGCACACGTGATCCTCGCCGCTTGGGACAGCCAAGGGCGCAGCGTCTATCGCGCGCCGGGCTACAACGTGGAACGCGGCGTATAGGAAGGGGAAGGCATATTATGGCAGTCACGAGCGCTCGCAAGCCGGCGAAGTTCTATCGCGTCGACGAAAACGGCGCTTTTGAGATTTCTGCTCGCGGTTTCGACGTGTTGCGTGCCCCTCAGATCAATAAAGGGACGGCGTTCACGCTCGAGGAGCGGAAGGCATTAGGGTTGATGGGCTTGCTTCCGCCCGCAGTCTTGACGATCGAGCAGCAAGCCGAGCGCGCGTACGGGCTTTTTCAGAAGCAGGCGAATGATCTCGCCAAGTACACGTTCCTCACGGCGCTGCAGGACCGGAACGAGATGCTCTTCGCCCACTTGCTGGCCGAGCACGTCGTCGAGATGCTCCCGATCGTCTACACGCCGACGGTGGGCGTGGCAATTCAAGAGTACAGCCATCAGTACCGCAGACCCCGTGGGGTCTTTCTATCCATCGACCGCCCGGACGAAATCGAGGAGGCCTTGCTGAACGCCGAGCCTGGGGTTGGCGCCGACGACATCGATCTGATCGTGGCGACGGATGCCGAAGCAATTCTCGGAATCGGCGATTGGGGAGTCGGCGGCATCGATATCTGCGTAGGGAAATTAGCTGTCTACACCGCTGCGGCAGGGATCGACCCGTCGCGCACGATCCCCGTGATGCTCGACGTTGGAACGAACCGGCAGTCGCTGCTCGACGACCCCCTCTACCTCGGGTATCGCCATTCGCGCATCCACGGCGAGCAGTATCAAGCCTTCATCGACAAATACATATCGACCGCCCTGCGACTGTACCCGAAAGCGCTGCTTCATTGGGAAGACTTCAGCGCGCCCAATGCGCGCTGGATCCTCAACACCTACCGATCGTCGGTCTGCACGTTCAACGACGACGTGCAAGGCACGGCTGCGATCGTGCTGGCCGCGGTGATGTCGGCAATAAAGGTGGCCGGCGGTCGAATGCGAGACCAAAAGATCGTCATCTTCGGCGCCGGGACCGCAGGGTGCGGCATTGCCGACCTCGTCCGGAACGCGATGATGGGCGACGGCCTCTCCACCGAGGCGGCTGCGCGCCGGTTCTGGCTAATCGGTCGGCACGGGCTGCTGGTTGACGATATGGACGACCTTCACGACTTCCAAAGGCAGTACGCGCGTCCTTCGGCAGAGGTCGCCGATTGGACGCGCGATGGTGAGCATGGCATCAATCTCGAGGAAGTCGTGCGCCGGGTCCAACCGACGATCCTGATCGGCTCGTCGGGCGTTTCCGGCGCGTTTCGCGAATCGATCGTGCGTCAGATGATCAAGAGCACGCCACGCCCGATCATTCTGCCGCTCTCGAATCCGACGGTGCTCGCGGAAGCCGTGCCGGCCGACTTGATCCGGTGGAGCGACGGCCGGGCGCTGATCGCTACCGGAAGTCCCTTCGATCCCGTGATTTACAACGGCACGACGTACGCGATCGCGCAAGCGAACAACGCGATGCTGTTCCCCGGCCTTGGCCTCGGGACGATCGTGACGCGTGCACGACTGATCAGCGACGGGATGTTCATGGCCGGCGCATGCTCGATCGCCGAAATGGTCGACGCATCGCAGCTCGGAGCGCCGATTCTCCCGGCGATGGCGAACCTTCGTGACGTTTCAGTCCACGTGGCGATTGCCGTCGCGAAGCAGGCGGAGAGCGAAGGGCTTGCGCGAGTCAGCCTGCCGAACTTGGAGGCGGCGATTCGCGACGCCATGTGGGAACCGCGATACCGCGCCACCAAAGCCGTCTAAACGCGTGGCCAGGCACTGGCTGATATCGCTCCGCGGCGCGGGCGTCGTCGGGTTTTTCGTGGCGCTCGTATTGCACGCGACGACAGCCCGCCGCTATGGATATTTCCGCGACGAATTGTATTTCATCGACTGCGCGAAGCATTTGGCGTGGGGCTACGTGGATCAGCCGCCGCTGGTGGCGATCGCCGCGTGGCTTGCAGCGCCGTCCGGATATGCGTTGCTTGCGTTGCGCGCGCTCCCCATTCTCGCCGCGGCGTGCACCGTGGCGCTCACCGTCAAGCTCACCCGCGAGCTGGGCGGCGGCGGTTTCGCATCTTGGACCGCCGCGGCGCTCGTCCTGATCCTTCCTGGGAATCTCTGGCTCGGAAACGCGCTGACCACCACGTCATTCGAACCTCTGACGTGGATGCTCGCAGTCTATTGCACCCTACGCATCGTGCGCCTCGGGCCCGGCGCCGGCGCGCGTTGGTGGGCCGCGCTCGCGCTCGTATTCATCTTCGCACTCTATACCAAGTATTCGATCGCGCTGCTCGCGTTCGCCTTGATCCTCGGCCTGCTCGCGACGCCGCAGCGGCGCGCGCTGCTGACGCCGTTGTTTCCCATCGCGATCGCGGTCACGGTCGCGCTCATCACGCCGAATCTCGCGTGGCAGGCGAGCCACAGCTGGCCATTTTTCGATTTAGTGCGCAATGAAGCTGCCTATCGTCCAACTCCGAATGGCGGCGTTGCACTCCAGTACCGTGGCCTGATTCGAAACACGATCGCCTTCGTCGTCGAGCAGTTCCTCTACACGAACCCATTCGCCGCTCCGATCTGGATCGGTGGTATCATCGCGCCGTTTCGTATCGCGGCCCTTCGCGACGCGCGCTTTATCAGCATCGCGGCGATCGTCGCGCTCGTGATTGCGGCGCTGCTGACCGGGAAGGGGTATTACGTCATCGGCATCTACGGGCCGCTCTTAGCGATCGGATGCGTGTGGCTCGAGACCTTACGCCTCCCGTTGCGCGCGAGCATCGCCGCGGCGGCGCTCGCGGTGGGCGTTCTCGGCCTACCGTTGACGTTACCGGTGCTCCCCGCCGATACGTTGATCGCCTACATGAAAGGCCTTGGGTTGACGGGGCGCGGCGGCACGACGCCGCATCTCGTGCAGCCTGCCTTTGCCGAGGAGTTCGGCTGGGATCGACTCGCTCGCGACGTCGCCCGCGTCTACCGCGCGCTTCCACCGGAGCAGCGCTCCCGCGCGACGATCTATGCCGACACGTACGGCGATGCCGGCGCGCTCGATTTTTTCGGTCCACGCTACGGCTTGCCGCCGGCGATCTCGTCGCAGAACACGTACTATCTCTGGGGAACGCGCGGGCAAATGGGGACGACGCTGATTGCGGTCGGCGCCTCGCGCATCGACGTGCTTCGACGCTACTATCGCCGCGTGAAGCTGATCGCGACGTCCAGCGAGCCGTACCGATGGGTGGACGAAGGCCCCGATCCGATCTATCTCTGCGAGGATCCCGTCGCACCGCTTGGAGTGATCTGGCCGCGCCTGCGCTGGTACGGAGCGTAGCGCGAAGAGCCGCCGCTCAGGCGCGCGTCAGCGGCAGATCGATCGCCGGCGTCCCGAGCCTTCGCAGCTCGTCGCCCAACCAGCATCCCATGTAATTTCGCAGATGCTCGCCGGCGACGCGGAGGTACTTTTCGTCGCGAGTCTCTTCGTAGAGGCGTAAGGCGCACCGGCCGGCCCGCCAGTCGTAGCCGTGAGCGCGAAACGTTTCGAGCGCGTTCTCGAGCAGGCCAAGAGCGAATTTATGGTGCCCGGCCGAGAGGTCCACGACGGCGGAGGAGTATTGAGCAAGCGCTTCCAACCGCGGGTCGTCCCGAAGAAGATAGTTTGCTCCTTTGATATTTTCGTACTCGTTGAATCGTGCTTGGTAGTACGCCGCTTTCGCAGCGTCGATGGGCACGAATAGCTCTGCGAGTAGGAGCAACCCAAGTCGGGTCTCGTCGCGTATCGTGTTCCAGCTGACATTGCCCGCGTGCTCCTCTGCCTCCGCAAGTTCCTGGCGCGCCCAAAGATGTTCGCCCATGCACCGGGCCAACTCGGCTCTCTCAGCTGCAGCGATCGTGCGCCACGCATCGTTCGTCGCTTTCTGCGCGCCCAGCCGCAGAAACCGAAAAGCATTGAAATAGTCCCCGCGCAAACCGCGCGCCCACCCGAGCGCCTTGAGCGTCTGAAATCTACGCTCGTCGAAGTCGGGAGGCCAATCTACGCCGCCCAACTGTCGCTCGATCTCGACAAGTGCCTCCGGAAGGAAGAGTTCCCGTGCCAGCGTCGCGAGCGTATACGTTGCCCATGCCCGAATTTCCATGTACTCGGATCGATTCGGGTCGATGCGCCCGAGTAACTGAAGCAAGACAAGTGCCTGGTCGCGGTGGTGGTTCTCCAGGCACAGCACTAGATTCTCCAGAAGCAGGGCTCGCATCTGGCCGAACGGAGTCGCCAAGGCGCGCGCCTGCGGAAGCACCTTTCTCGCAAGATCGGGGCGGCGTTCGAACACATAGCGCTGTCCGCGGTAGAACGCAACATCACCCGCCAGTTCGGAATCGTGCATCTGTGACGCGGCAGCTGCCGCCGCATCGAAAAGCTCGTCAGCGACCGCGTAACTGTCGATCTGCGCATGTGCCGACGCCAAGACCATGGAGCGACGAGCGTGTAGCGCATCGCTGCCGGGCGGGATTCTTTCGAGGAGGCCGATCGCTGCCGGGGCTTCGTCGCTCTTGAGGTATGCGCGAGCGCGCAGAATCATCGCCTCTGCCGGCGGGCTTTCCAACGCCTCCGCGTCATAGACCGCCGCGGCATCCTTGAAGCGGGCTGCCTCCCAAAGCTCCCACATGCGCGCGGTAAGCCTCGATTCGCCGCCTTCTAACCGGCCGCGACGCGTTGGCGGATCCACTATGTAGAGAGGATTCACGGGGGAGGGGGCCGGCTCATGCGGCTGCCCCCTCCCTTTAGAGACAAGGCTAGTTGCCGCCTCCGCCATCGCCCCCGCTGCCGTCACCCCCGCCGCCGACCGGCGAACCACCCCCGTCCATCACGTGAAGATGGCTGGCATGCGTCGCACCCCCGGCATGAGATACGGTGCTGAAACCGACGCTGAGAAGCAGTAATAGGGCCGCTAGAAAGGCCATGAGAGTCGAGCCTCCTTGCCCTTGGAAAAGGGCAGAAACGAGTGTTGAGCCGACCCATATGGGTCAGCTCAAGCAGGCTACGACTAAAGTCGCTTGCGCCCTACCGCCGCAGCTCGGCGTTCTCCGGCTTCTGTCTGGAACGGGCGATAGGCTGAGGCTGAAATGTCAGCTTCATCGCAAACGCTCAACGCCCCGAACGCGCGGATCGCCCGCGTCGTGGAACGGCTTGCCAGCCTGCTTGGAAACCGCATGGCGGTCGCCGTGCTCGCACTCTTCCTCGTCCTCGCGGTCGTCGCGAGCGTCGTGATCGCACGCGCGCATGCGGCGACGACGTATACTACGGAGCCGGTCGTGCAGCAGACGCTCGTGCAGAGCGTCTCCGCATCCGGCACCGTCAATCCGCAGAACACCGTGACGGTGGGCTCGCAGATCTCCGGCACGATCTCCGCGATCGACGTTGATTACAACAGTAGGGTGCACGAAGGCGAGGTGCTCGCGCGCATCGATCCTAGCACGCTGCAAGCGCAGCTCGATCAAGCGCAGGCGTCGTTCGCACAAGCGCAAGATCAGGCCGCTGCGCAGGCCGATGCCGCAGCCTCGGACCAAGCCGCGATCCCCGCCGCCGGCGCCGGCGTGACCAAGGCGCAGAGCGCCCTCGCGCTCGCCCAGAACACGCTGCAACGCGACCAGAGCCTGCTCGCGCAGGGATACGTCTCGCGCGTGCAAGTGCAAACCGATCAGGACGGCGTCGTCAGCGCCGAAGCCGCGCTCGAGAGCGCGCAATCGGCGGCCTCGCAGGCCTCCTCGTCGGCCACCGGCGGCGGCGCCTCAACTGCCGCCGCACAGGAGGCCGCGGTCTCGGAAGCCGCCGTCGTGCAACAGGATGCATTGAACTTGCAGCACTCGGTGATCACGTCGCCCGTCAACGGCACGGTCATCGCGCGCGACGTCTCCGTCGGTCAAACGGTAGCGGCCGGTTTGCAAACGCCGACGCTCTTCACGATCGCCCAGGACCTGACGAAGATGGAAGTGGACGTCGCCGTGGGCGAGCCGGACATCGGCTCCGTGCGCGCGGGCGAGCAGGTGAGCTTCACCGTCCTCGCCTACCCGAACCAAATCTTTCACGGCGTCGTCACGCAGGTGCGCGTGAATCCGACGACCGTCAACAACGTCGTCACCTACACCGTCGTGACGAAGGTGGACAACCCGAAGGGTCAGCTGCTGCCGGGCATGACGGCGACCGCGACGATCGATGTCGCCAGCGCCCCAAATGCCCTCGTCGTGCCGCTTCAGGCGCTCCAGTATCAGCCGCACTTCGCCGGTGGCCGGCATCCCCAAACCGCGACCGCGCAACCGCAATCGGGCGCATCGGCGGCATCGCCGTGGGGCCAAACGGCGCAGAGTTCATCGACGCAGACGATCGTCTCCGGGAGCAACGGCACGATCTTCGTCGACGCGGGCGGCAGACCGGCACGAGTTGCGGTGCGCGTCGACCTCGTCAACGGTATGCAGGCCGCGGTGACGCCGCTGCAGGGTTCGCTTGCCGCGGGTGACGCGGTCGTGATCGCCGACTCCGGTGCAACGCGCGCGCGCCGCACGACCACCACCTCGGCGCCGACGACCTCCGCCTTCAGCGGGACGCGAGGGATCCACTAATGCGTCCCGTTGTCGACGTCCGCGGCGTAACGAAGATCTACGATCTCGACGGACAATCCATCCGCGCGCTCGACGGCGTCGATCTGACGATCGAACCCGGTGAGTTCGTCGCGGTGATGGGCCCGTCGGGCTCGGGGAAATCCACCTTCATGCACATCGTCGGCATGCTCGATCGTCCAACCGACGGGAGATACTGGCTCGAAGGCACGGACGTCTCGAGCCTCGACGGCGACGCGCGCGCCGACATTAGAAGCCGGCGCCTGGGCTTCGTCTTCCAAGCCTACAATCTGCTCGCACGCACCAGTGCGATCGAGAACGTCGAGCTGCCGATGGTCTATGCGGGTATTCCCGAGGCCGATCGTCGCCGCATCGCACTCGAAAAGCTCGAGGAGGTGGGCGTCGCGGATCTCAAGGATCACTTGCCCAATCAAATGTCCGGCGGACAGCAACAACGCGTTGCAATCGCGCGCTCCCTGGTCAACGATCCCGGACTGATCCTCGCCGACGAGCCCACCGGCGCGCTCGACAGCAAGGCCGCCGAAAGCGTCATGCGGCTCTTCCGCGAGTTGAACGAGCAGCGCGGGATCACGATCATGCTCGTCACGCACGAACCCGACGTCGCAGTACACGCAAAGCGGCTCGTGACATTCCGTGACGGACACGTCCTCTCCGACGCGTTGCAGGGCCGGGAAGCGGCATGAACGCACGCGCCACGCTCTCCCTCGCCCTGCGGGCGTTGCTGCGCAACCGTTCGCGCTCGCTGCTCACGATGCTCGGCGTGATTATCGGCGTTGCCGCGGTCATCGTGACCGTCGCGATCGGCGTCGGCGCTCGGATCTCCGTGCAGCAGCAGATCGCAAGTTTAGGCAGCAATCTCTTGATCGTTCAGCCGGGAAGCGTCACGACGAGCGGCGCGCGCACCGGAGTGGGCGGCGCGTCGACGCTGACGCCGGCAGACGGCCTCGCGATCGCGTCGCTTCCGGAGGTCGCCGCCGTCTCGCCGACGGTCACCGTGCGCGAGCAGGTCGTCGCAGGCGGGCAGAACTGGCAGACGACGATCAACGGCGTTGCGCCGACCTACACGCTCGTGCGCAGCTGGCCGCTTGCATCGGGCACCTTCTTCACGGAACAGGACGTCGCTTCGGCCGCCAAGGTGGCGGTTCTCGGACAAACGGTCCTTCAAAATCTCTTTCCCGCCGGCTCGTCCCCGCTCGGCAGCAGCGTGCTGATCGACGGCGTGCCGTTCACGGTTGTGGGGACGCTCGAGCCGCTCGGCCAAAGCGGCCCCGGCCAGGACCAGGACGACACCGTCCTCGTGCCGTACACTTCTGCGATGGAACGTCTCACGGGGCAAACGACGGTGAGCGCGCTGGACGTCTCGGCGAGCAGCGCCGATACGGTCGATACGGTTCAAACCGAGATCACCTCGCTGCTCGAGCAGCGTCACCGCATCGTCGCTCCGCAACCGGATGATTTCCAGGTGCGGAATCTGCAAGACGTAGCGGCCGCCGCCTCCTCGACCGGCGCAATCATGGAGTTTCTGCTCGCCGGCGTCGCGGCGGTATCGCTCATCGTCGGCGGCATCGGCATCATGAACATCATGCTCGTCTCCGTTACCGAGCGGACGCGCGAGATCGGGTTGCGCATGGCGCTCGGCGCGCGCGCCAAGACGATCTTGCGCCAGTTCCTGACGGAAGCGGTCATGCTCTCGACCGCCGGTGGATTAATCGGCGTCTGCACCGGCGTCGTCGGCACGATGCTCGTCTCGCTGCTCGCGAAATGGTCGACGGTGATTCCGATCTCCGGCGTGCTCGCTTCGGTGTTCTTCTCGGCGCTCGTCGGCATCTTCTTCGGATACTATCCGGCGCGCAAGGCATCGCTGCTGAGCCCGATCGAAGCGCTGCGCTTCGAATGACGGTCGAGGCTTCCGAGAAGGCGCGGGTTCTCGTCATCGACGACGAGCCGCGCATTCGCGATCTCCTCGAACTCGCGCTCGGGCACCATGGCTACGTCGTGCGCAGCGCAGCCGACGGAGCGGCCGGGCTCGCGCTCGTGCGCCAGTGGGCACCGGACGTCGTCGTGCTCGACGTCATGATGCCGAAGATCGGCGGCATTGAGCTCCTGCCGATGCTGCGCAAAGTCACCGACGCTCCGGTGATCATGCTCAGCGCGAAGGGTGAACTGGATGATCGCGTCGAGGGTCTCGCGCACGGAGCCGACGACTACCTGAGCAAACCGTTCGAGATATCGGAGCTGTTGGCCCATGTCGAAGCCAAGCTGCGGCGTCCTCATCTCGAACATCCCACGGCCTTGAACTTCGCCGATCTCCACGTCGATCTCGAAACGCGTACCGCAAAGCGCGCCGGGAAAACGCTCGACCTCTCGCGGCTCGAGTACGATCTGCTCGTCACGCTCCTGCGCCGGCCCAAACGCGTTTTCACGCGCGAAGAGCTGCTCGATCTCGTCTGGGGCGACGACCGCGACATCACGGAGGGAGCCGTCGAGCGGTATATCTCCTATCTGCGCGCCAAGGTCGACGACGGATTGCCGGCGCGGCTCATTCACACCGTTCGCGGCGTCGGCTACACCCTGCGCTCGCAATGAATGCTTTTGCATCCTTTGCGGGGCGCATCACGCGCGGCTACGTCGTGCTCGCGTGCGCCCTCATCCTGCTCGTCGTCCTGGCCTCGACCCTGCTCGCGTTCCTGCTCTTCGCGGGAACGCTCAACGAAGCCGTGACCGAAACCGCGCAGCGCGCTGCCGATCTGGCAGCGCAGGAGCACGCGGCGCACGCAACGCCTGCCCAGGCTGCGACGGCGATCGCGAGTCGCTTGGGACACGGGCGCGTGAAGATCTTTGTCTTCGACGACCATCACGATCTGCTGGCCGGGCGTCCCGAGCCGCCCTCGTTCGGACAACTCCTCTTGGAGCCGCTCGGTGCCCTCGCGGGTGCGCGCCGGGAGAGCCTACCGATCGCGGGCGGCGTGGTGGTGGTCGAACCTGACCTCTCGCGCTTTCTTTCGCTCTTGGGATGGTACTGGTCGATCATGCTGCCGGTGGGCATTGTCGCCGTCTTACTGGCATGGCTAGCCGGTCGCAGCATCACGCGCCGCGCTCTCGATCCGCTCGAGCGCGTGACGGCGGCGCTGCGCAGTATCGCCGGCGGCGATTTCCGACCGGCACCGCTCGCCAACGGCGGAACCGAGCTGAGCGCGCTGACGGGCGCGTATAACGCGGTCGCACATCGCCTCACGGCGGCGACCGCCGAACGCCAAGAAAACGAGGCGCGCATGCGGCAGTTCATCGCCGATGCCGGGCACGAACTGCGAACGCCGCTCACGGTCATCATGGGCTATCTCGACGTGCTGGAGAAGGGCGCGGTTCGCGACGGGGAAGGCGTCTCGCGCATTCACGCGACGATGCTCGACGAGAGCCGGCGCATGCGTGCGCTCATCGAGAAACTCATCCTCCTGGCGCGCTTCGAGCGCCCGACCATCGCCCCGGCGGCCGACGTCGACGTGGCGGCCGTGACGCGCCGCGCCATCGCGGCGGTTGCGCCGATGGCCGGCGAGCGCATTTCGTTGCAGGCAGCCGAGGGCGCCGTAACGTGCGCCGACGAAGCCGAACTCTATGAAGCCATCAAGAATGTCGTCGACAACGCGGTGAAATACGCACCAGATTCGCCCGTCGACGTTCGCGTCGCGTCGGAGGACGGGGGAATCGTCGTCACCGTTTCCGACAACGGCCCGGGCATCGATTCCGCCGACCTGCCGCACGTCTTCGAGCGTTTTTACCGCGGCAACGCGAAGTACTCGATCGAAGGCTCCGGCCTCGGGATGGCGATTGCGAAGAGCGCCGTCGAACGCTGCGGCGGCAGTATCGCCATAGAGAGTGCGAAGGGCGAGGGAACGCGCGTGACGCTGCGGTTCCCCCGCGCGCCGGCGTAACGCTTGGGCGCGGAACCGTATGACGTCATCGTCGTCGGGCTCGGCGCGATGGGCAGCAGCAGCGCGATGCACTGTGCCGCGCGCGGTGCGCGCGTCCTCGGCATCGAGCAGTTCGAACGCGGCCATGCGATGGGCGCGTCGAACGGCAAGAGCCGGATCATCCGCCAGGCGTACTACTACGAAAACGCCGCCTACGTGCCGCTCTTGATGCGTGCCTACGAGCTATGGCACGACTTGGAGCGCCGCTCCGGCGAGCGCATCCTGTACCTCGTCGGATTGTTGCTCGTGGGAAGCGAGCGTTCTGCGATTCTCCAAGGATCGCGCGATGCGGCGCGCGAGCACGGCCTGGAACTCGAAGAACTGACCGCTCGCGATCTCCTCGGGCGTTACCCCGCGCTGCGGGTGGAACCCGGCGAGATTGCGCTCTTGGAGCGTGCGGGCGGATTGCTCGTTCCCGAGGCTGCGGTGCGCGCATTCCAAAATCTCGCGGAGGCGGCGGGGGCGACGCTGCGCTTCGAAACGGAGATGCGTTCGTGGAGCGCCGACGGCGACGACGCGAAGGTCGAACTCTCGGACGGAACCGAACTGCACGCGCGCACGCTCGTGCTCACGCTCGGCCCATGGTTCGAAGCCGTCATGGAATCGATCGGCGTGCAGCTACGAATTTCAGCGGAACGTGCAGGTGTGGTTCGAGCCGGCGAGCGACGCATATACCGCGACGCGCTTTCCGGCGTTTCTCGTCGATCGTCCGTCGCTGCCCGCTCCGCTCTATGGCTTTCCCGATCTCGGCGACGGAGTGAAGGCGGCCTTCCACGGGCGCGGCCCGATCACGCACCCCCGCGAACTCGATCGAGCGATCGACGAGGTTCGCGACGTCGCGCCCCTGGCTCGCGCGCTCGAAGCGTGGATGCCCGGGGCCGCCGCTTCATTTCGGGAAGCGAAGGTATGCATGTACGCGCTGACGCCCGACGAGCATTTCGTCATCGACGTGCATCCCGATCATCCGCACGTCGTAATTTGTGGGGGATTTTCCGGACACGGCTTCAAGTTTGCAAGCGTCGTCGGAGAGATCAATGCCGACCTCGCGCTGGATGGGGCGACCCGCCACCCGATCGGCTTTCTGCGCTTGCGATGATCTACTCCCGGCCCTTTTCAATATCGCAGTTGCCAAACCAACCTAAGCTATGGAGCTAACATGTAGGGGGCCGGCTTATCTGATTGCCATGACCTGTCCAATGCTTACCGCACCGGCATGATTGCCCCACGAGGTGCGTATGTAGGTTGCGACGGCGGCGATGTCACTTGCCGAGAGCTGTCCACGCCACGACGGCATGACGTTCTGCCCTTGCAGGATAGTCGTCAGCAACCTCGTCGGATCTGCAATATTGACGTGTGGATTCCCCGCGAGTGCGGGGCCGATTCCACCGGTTCCGTTCGCCCCATGGCATGCCGCGCAGTTTTGCGCAAAAATCGAGGCCCCGACTTGGACCGAGACCGGAGGTCCTGCCGCGACAACCTCTTGCTCCGTTACCGGCGATGCATTGTTTCCCCAGGAGGAGCGAACGTACGTCGCCACCGCGGCGATGTCGGCATCGGTTAGCTTTCCGTTCCACGTCGGCATTGTGCCGTTGAACGTCTTTCCGTTTACTTCGAGCGGACCACTGCGGCCGTTAACAATAACGCCGAGCATGGTGCTGGGATCGGCCGCGGTGACGACGAGGTTGCCCGCGAGTGGCGGAAAGGCATCCGTTCCTTGGCCCGAAAGCTGATGGCAAGCCGAGCATTTCGCCGCAAAGATCGCAGCGCCGCTCAGCGCTTCAGGCGACCTCGCTGAAGCGACCTGGTCTGCGGAAACGGCCGGAGCGCCATTGCCCCACGTCGATCGGACATATGTGAGGACCGCGGCGATCTCAGCATCTGAAAGCTGGTTACGCCATGATGGCATGTTGCCACCGTACTGCGTACCGTTCACGGTGATGGGACCGGTGCGTCCATTCAACACGGTCTCGATCAATCTGGCGCTATCGACCTCATTGACATCCGGGTTTCGCGCGAGCGGGGGATACGGACCGCCACCCTCGCCCGTGGGCCGGTGGCAGGCCGAGCAGTTCACGAGGAAGATCGTCCTGCCGTCGGGATTCTGAGCGCCGATGACGCGGGTATGGGGAATCGCTAGAACCAACGCCACTACGGCGACTCCGGCGATCAGCGGAAGAAGGAACTTCATTTTCAAGGCGCGGCCTTTCCGTCCGGCGGCGCAGTCCGCTCACAGACGCGGCACCCTTCGACGGCACAAGCCGGCAACCTGTTCTTAGGTTACTGGGACGAGTTCGGCCATTGTCCTCCCACTGGCAGCATAAACCAGATCAACCCGTTCCACGTAGGCTTCTGTCCGTTGGCGAGCGCTTCTTCGCCATAGACCTGAATGAAACGCCAGACATGATACGAGACGTCGATGTTGCCGATCTGCTGGTGGTTGCCCATTCCGTCGTTCGTGAGCTGCTCCCCGATAGAGACTAAGCCGCGCTGGCCGATATTGTCATAGAGTTCGTATCCCACGGCGTTGCTCGCCGCCGGAGGAGCGCCCATGCCCGGGTTGCCGTCGTAGCTCATCTGATAGGTCGCGAGGACACCCGGGACGCCATGGACGGGATCACGCTGCACGTAAAACGCGTTGGCGTAGTACTGATCGAACCCGCCTTCCGTCAGCGGCCAGGAACCGCGCGCGCCATAGTACCCGAACTCGAGCGGATAGCTCGGATTGGCAAAGGCAACCTTGTATTGCAGCGTCTTGTCTTGCAGCCAGTCGTAATCGTTGAAACCGTTTAGATCGGTGTTGGCCGTTACGTATGCGATCTCCGCATCGACGTCGCCACGATCGTAGTCAAACTTGTATCCCCAGCGATTCGCGTCCAACTCATAGGTGTGTTCGCCGACCGTCAGCTCGGCGCCGGCGTTTATCGCAAGTCCGGTGATGTCGAACCATTGGCTGAATGGCGAAGGAACCGGCTCCTCGAGCTTGCCTACGAAGATGTGGCCGGCGCCATTGAGGAGGTGGTTGTATGAGAACCACATCGTGTCGAGGCCGCCGGCTTGACCCGCTTGCCAAAGCCACTGCTGCACGTGATATGTGATATCGGTTCCGATCGCGCCGTCGGCATGCAGCCCTACAGTGCGGACATCCCATGCACCAGTACTCGGCGTCTGTTCCGAATACCCTACCGGGTAATCGATCCACACCGGGATTTCGCGGGCGAGGACGTGCGCGTTCAACACCGCGTACCCGGTTCGCTGAACGTAGCGGCCGTAAGCGTTAAGGGCCGGTATTTGAATGTGACATTCCGAGCACGGGATGCCGTACGCTTGCGCAAAATTGGGCATCGCTTGCGCTACCTTCGTCCCGGCAGGGCTCAACCAAATCGCAGTGCTGAACGCCGCAACCGCAATCGAGGAGAGTGCGGCGCGCGCAGGTGTCTTCATGGTAGTACGTGCACCGTAAGCGTCATCTTCGCGCGCCCCCGCAGAAGGTGAAGATCGCAGCCAAGAAGAGGCGCGCCGCGGGGTTGCTGTTTCATCGAGTGCTCCTTCGCAGGCTTCGGATAATGGCCATCGTACGAACGTGATGGGAAGCGGATGTGAAGAAGGCGGGAATTACGGAGATCGGCTCGGCTAGCGAAATGTTGCGAGCGCGTCCTCGAAGGCTGTTTCAAAATCGCCCGCTGCATCGACCGGCGGCGGCGCCGACGACGTCGAGCATCTCGCGGATCGCTCGTTCCGCTCCGAATAGCGGCGCGCCGGAGCGTTCGATCAGCGCGTCGGCGCGGCGAACCAGGCGCGCGGCGTCGTCGTCGCGTCGACGGCTTGCGAGCAGGCGCGCCGTCGTGAGCAGAGCCATGGCGAGGCCGCGCCGGTCGCCGATGTCGCGGTAGAGCAGCAGGCTCTCTCGCGAGGAATGCCAAGCATCGCTCTCCTCCCCGCTGGACAACTGCGCGTTCGCAAGCAAGAGCCAGGACGCGGCCAGGCCGTGCCGGTGCTGGAGGTCGAGACGGATTCCGAGGCTCCGTTGCGCCAACTCGATCGCTTCCTCGTAGCGATGTTCGAGAAAGCGAACTTCGGCCAAGTTGTTCGTGACCATTGCTTCGAGTGAAGCATCCCGCAACGCCGTGGCGCGATCCATGGCGTCCCGCATACGCAGGTCCGCTTGGGCGTAGTCGCCGCGAAAACTTGCAAGGCCGCCGAGGTTGTTGACCGCCATGGCGATGCCGAGTTGATCGCCCCGGCGCTCGCTGTATTCGAGCGATTCTTCGTAGAGCGATTGCGCGCGATCGAAATTGCCGAGCGTATGCTCGATGAGCGCGAGGCCATTGAGCGCCGAGCCGATTCCTTCGAGATCTTGGAGCCGGCGGAACTGGCTTAACGCGGACTCGTTGTAGCGACGAGCTGCTTCAAAATCGTCGAGAAGGCGGCAGGTCATCCCGGCGTACCGGAACGCCCGCGCGAGTTCGAGCCCTTCCTTTTCGATCGGACGTTGGAGCGCGCGTTGTAACCAATGCAGCGCTTCCCGCAGGTGGCCTCGGCGCAGCCAGAACGGCGCGAGGGCGTTCACGAGCGCAAGCATCTCTTCTTCGCTTCGCACCGAGGCCGCGTACTCGAGCACCGCTGCGTAGTTTTCTCGCTCGTGCTCGAATCGCTCGTAGCTGCCTTCGCTCGCAAGATCGCGATAATAGGCAAACTGCCGCTCGAGCAGCGCCTCGACCTCGGATGCGGTAAGAGCACGAGAGGCGAACTCGCGGACGGTGTCCGGCATCGCGTACCGCGAGTCGTCGCCGGACTCGGCCACCAGCAGCGATTTTGCTTCGAATGCTTCGAGGTCGCCGGCTTGCGCGCCGCTCACGGCGGCGGCGGCGTCTGCCGAGAACACGCCGTCGAAGGCGCAGAGCGAGCGAAAAACCATGCGCCGGCGCTCGTCGAAGAGCGCGACGCTCCACTCCATGACGTCGTCGAGCGATTTGAGTGAAGTCGACGGCAGATCTGCCGGCTGCGATGCAAACAGTTCGATGCCGAGCGGAAGGCCCGCGACTTGCTCGCAGAGTTCGCGGATGCGCGCCTCGTCGCGCGCGACGGGAGAGCGAGGGGACGCGATTGCGGTGAAGAGCGCAAAGGCTTCGGCGGGCGGCAACCCCCGCAAGTGCGACACCGCTTCTCCGGCGATCCCGAGGCTCTCGCGGCTTACCGCGAAGACGCGAAGGTACTCGGTGCCGCGCAGCAGTTGGTCTACGACTTCGCCCGTCGCGGCCGTGCAATGCTCGCAGCCATCGATAACGAGCAAAACGCGCCGCGTGCGAAGCCGTTCGATCAGTGCGGCGGGAACGTCCACGTCGTGCTCGACCTGTAACTCCGTCGCGATCCGGGCGTAGACGCCGCCGGGAATGCTCGCTCCCGAAACGTCGACGTACCACGCGCCATCGCGAAAACCGGAAACCTGGGCGAGCGACGTTTGCACGGCGAGGCGCGTCTTGCCCGCACCGCCGGGACCGACGAGCGTAACGATGCGGCTACGCGCGAGCGCGTCCTTGAGCGTCTGCAGCTCGGTCTCGCGGCCGACGAAGGCCGAGCGCACCGGCGGCAGATTCTGGACGGTGGCCGCGATGCGCGCTGCCGGCGCCGACGCGGAGAGATAGGCGGTGCCTGCGACGTGATTTCGCCCCGAGCTTTTCGCGCGATAGAGCGCGGAATCGGCCTCTCCGAGCAGGTCGCCGACCTCGCTCAGCTCGCGAGGAATCGTCGCGGCGACGCCGGCGCTGATCGTCACGAAGCCGAGTGCGGATTCCTCATGCGGTATACCGAGTTCGAGCACGGTCGTGCGCATGCGCTCGGCGACGAGAATGGCGGCGGCCTCGTCCGTGTCGGGAAGGAGAACGACAAACTCCTCGCCGCCGAAGCGCGCCACGGTGTCGCGAGAACGATGGAGACACGCTTGCAGCGCCTGGGCTACGCGACGCAGCGCAGCATCGCCCGCGAGATGGCCGTAGTGGTCGTTGTAGGGTTTGAAATAGTCGATGTCGATGATGATCGCGGCGACCGAGTGTGCGAACTCCCGCGCGAGGTTCCAGTCGACGCGGGCGCGCGCATCGAAGGTGCCTCGATTCATGATGCCGGTGAGTTGATCGCCCTCGGCGATCTGCCCAAGCCGCTTATTTTCTTCTTCGATGGAGAGTTGGTGCACGCGCATCGAAAGGATCGCGGCCCACGTTTCGAGCGTCAGCAGATCCTGATCGTCGAAGTCTTTGGTGGAGCGTGCCAGGGCGATGCCCCCAAGCGCGTTCGAAGCGAAGGGCATCATGGCGGCGATGATCCCCGGTTCGCGATGCGGCCGCGCCGCAGCGAGCGCTTGAGTTGCGGCCCCTTCCACGGCGGGCAGGCTGGCCTTCGCGCCGACGCAGTATGCGGTACGATAGCCGGAGGGCCCGCGCAAGACGAGCGCGACCGCGCTCGCGTCGAATGATTCGCGCAGGCCGTCGCAAAGATCGGGAAGCAACTCGCGCAAAGGCTTCCCCGATGCAAGCATCGAGGTCGCCGCGTGGACTATTGAGGCGTTGACCGAGTCGCTTATGTTCGGCGCGCTTCGCCGGCGCGATAGCGGTACACGATGCGGCCTTTGGTCAAATCGTAAGGAGAGATCTCGACGTCGACGCGATCGCCGGGAAGAATCTTGATGCGATGACGGCGCAGACGCCCCGCAATATGCGCGAGAATCACGTGGCCGTTATCCAATTCGACGGAAAAGGTCGTGCTCGGAAAGACCTGCTTGATCGTCCCGAACACCTCGAGCGGGGCTTCTTTCGTGTCCTGCGGCGACGGTTTAGGCGCTCGCACTTCGGCGCCCCTACGCTTACGATTACGAACCGGTATGATTGTACTCCCTAACAAAAAGTTTGGCGCCTCTCAGTTATCCCATAAATCCGGCACTGAGGCAAGGCCGAGCCGGCGGCCCGCGCCGCGGGCGTTCAAGCGAGACCCGCCGAAGGGCGGGAGTCCATGACGCCGCTGCCTCGAATCGCTGCAATAGCGACTGCCGTCCCGCCGTACCGGCTCGAACAGGCAGACGTTGCGCAGCGCGTGCGCGCCGTCTTCAGCCACGAAGCGGTCGTGGAACGGTTGCTCCCCGTCTTCGAAAACAGCGGCATCGAACGCCGGTACTCCTGCGTGCCGCTTGAATGGTATTATACCGAGCACGGCTGGGTCGACCGCAACGCCGTCTACCTCGATTCGGCGGTGACGCTGCTCGAAAGCGCGACGCGTAGCGTGCTCGAACGCGCGGGCCTGCGTATTGAGGACGTCGACGCGATCGTCGTCGTGTCCACCACGGGCATCGCGACCCCCAGCCTCGACGCCTTACTGGTGGAACGGATGGGCTTCAAACGGACTGTGCGGCGTCTGCCGATCTTCGGGCTCGGTTGCGCGGGCGGCGCATTGGGATTGGCGCGCGCGGCGATGGTCGCACGCGAGCGGCCCGGAACGACGGTGCTCTTTCTCGTCGTAGAGTTGTGTGCGATCTCCTTTCGGCGCGACGACATCAGCAAGAGTAACATCGTCGCGACGGCACTCTTCGGCGACGGCGCGGCCGCCGCGATCCTCTCGACGGCGCAGCGCGGGCCCGCGGTCGCGGCATCGGGTGAGTACTTGTTCGAAGACTCGCTCGACGTCATGGGCTGGGACGTCGTCGACGACGGCCTGAAGGCGATCTTTTCGCGCGACATTCCGACGCTCGTCGAAACGCGGTTCCGCGGCGTCGTCGATGAATTTCTCGCGCAGAACGGCTTGACGATGCGGGACGTCGATCGCGTCTTGTGTCATCCGGGAGGGGCAAAGGTGCTCGCGGCGCTCGAACGCGCATTCGATTTGGGCGAGGGAACGCTGCTCGACTCGCGCGCGATCCTGCGCGAGTTCGGCAATATGTCCGCCGTCACGGTGATGTTCGTGCTGGAACGCGCGCTTGCGAGCGGCGCGCTGAGCGACGATCGCTGGCGTCGCGCTCTCGTTACCGCGATGGGCCCGGGCTTCACGGCGGGATTCGTCTTGCTGGAGCGATGAACGCTCCGCCGCTCTATTGGATTCTCGCGCTCGTTACGGTGCAGCGGATCGCCGAAACAATTTATGCCGAACGGAACGCGCGCGCGTTGCGCAGGCGCGGGGCAATCGAATACGCGTCCGCGCAGCATCCGTTCTTCATTGCACTGCACGGCGGGTGGCTGCTCTCGATGCTGCTCTTCATCTCCCCGGAGACCATGCCGAACTGGGGCCTCATCGCCGCCTACGCGCTGATGCAGCCGGCGCGTCTATGGGTGCTCGCCACGCTCGGGTCGCGCTGGACGACGCGGGTCTTGGTGCTGCCCGGCTCACCGCTCGTGCGAAGCGGCCCGTATCGCTTCATGCGCCATCCCAACTATGCAATCGTCGTAGTCGAGATCGCGCTGTTGCCGCTGGCGTTCGGCGCGCTGTGGATTGCGGGCATCTTCACGATCCTGAACCTCGCGCTGCTTGCCTGGCGGATTCGCGCCGAGGATGCGGCGCTCAGGGCCGCTCGTTGATCTCGACGTATTTCCGCTCGCCGCTCTGCGGGTTGTAGCGCACCTCGGTGAGTTTTCCGGTCGTCGGATCGACGAAACGTTCTCCCGTCGTTTCCCACCGACCCGACGAAGCGGTCTTCGCACGATAGCGACGCGCTTCGAAGGCAATCGCAAAGAGCAATAAGCCGCCGCCGAAGAAGAGTTCCACGGCGGCCGGCCATGCGAACGGCGCTCGCGAGAGCGTGAGGAATCCGCCGATCAGCAGGAGCACGCCGAAGAGGGCGACGAGGGCGCGCAGCATTACGGCGCCTCTTCGAGGATCACTGCGGTGCCGTACGCGACGATCTCGCTCATGGTATTTCCCAGCTCGGAGGAGTCGAAGCGCATCATGGTAACGCCGTTGGCGCCCATGGCCTGTGCGTTCGCGACCATGCGATCGGTGGCGTGGCGCCGCGCGTCTTCAAGCATCTGCGTGTACTCGACGATCTCGCCGCCGACGATCGAGCGGAGGCCCGCAACGATGTTTCCTCCGAGCCCGCGGCTGCGAACGACGAGCCCGAAGACCTGGCCGAGCGTCTGTTTTGTGCGATGCCCGGCGACGTTTTCCGTGGTTGCAATAATCATGTTATGATGCTTTGCATTGCATGCCGGTTGCTCCCGCTACCCCGCAGACGATCCGGCACGCGGCCGAGCTTCTGCGCGGCGGCGGCGTCGTCGCATTTCCGACGGAAACCGTCTACGGCTTGGGAGCCGATGCGTTCGACGCGCGGGCTGTCGCGCGGATCTTCGAGATCAAGCGCCGCCCGTCGCTCGACCCGCTCATCGTGCACGTCGCTGACGAGGCGATGCTCTCGCGCGTCGTTCGCGACGTTCCTCCCGGCGCGCGTAAGCTGATCGCACGCTTCTGGCCCGGGCCTCTGACGCTCGTGCTCGAGCGAGGCGACGCGATACCGTTGCTCGTCACCGCGGGTCTCGCCACGGTCGCGGTGCGGATGCCTTCGCATCCGGTTGCGCTCGCGTTGCTGCGCGAAACCGGCTTTCCGATCGCCGCGCCCAGCGCGAACGCGTTCGGCGCGTTGAGTCCCACGCGAGCCGAGCACGTAGAGCGCGCACTCGACGAGCGCGTCGATCTCATCCTCGACGGCGGCCCGACGCCGCTAGGAATCGAATCGACGATCCTGCGACTCGATCCGACTCCCGTGCTGCTGCGTCCCGGCGCGCTACCGCTGGAGGAGATCGAGGCGGCGATCGGTTCCGTCGAGCGAGTTCCGGACGAAGATGCGCCCTCGTCGCCCGGAAGGCTGCCGCGCCACTACGCGCCGCGGACGCCGCTGCGGATCGTCGAGCCGGAGCACGTGCCGGTCGAGGAACGCTCCGGCGCGGGCTTCCTCGGCATGTCGCGAGCCCCGCGCGGCTACGCGGAGGTGCGCTTGCTCTCGTCGACAGGCGACCTTCGAGAGGCGGCAGCGCGGCTCTTCGAGGCCTTGCACGAGTTGGACGAGCTGGGTCTCGACCGTATCGACGCCCAGCCCGTACCGGAGCGGGGGCTCGGCCTGGCGATCGCCGACCGTCTGCTGCGTGCGTCGAGGAATCGCACCGGGCACTGCCAATAGGGGAAGTCATATGAAGCAATCTCTCCGGCGTCTTGCGTCGGCCACGTTCCTGGTGCTCTTCGCGATCGGCGCGCAACCCGTCGCCGCGCAAGTGACGCTGCCGGCGAGAACGGCGGAAGACGTACAGCAGAGCTTCCATCTCTTGGAAACCACCGCGTACCGCGCCATGGACCCGCAGCTGGTGATCGATGCAGCGCGTAGCGCGCTCATCGCGAACGCGCACCGGCACGGCGTCACCATTACGGTTCCGGCGCTTCACGACACCGGCGATGAAACTCGCACGGCGAGCGCGCTGGACGACGCGATCGCGAACGCGGCGGCGGCGGCGCACGGAGACGTGACCGAATATGCCTACGCGGCGATCGACGGGATGGCGGCGGCCTTCGATGACCGCTACACGCAGTTCTTGACCCCGGATGAGTATCGCGATTTCAACGAAGCGCTCGATCCGGATCGTATCTCCGGCATCGGCGTGTTGGTCGAGCAAGATCCCGACACGTCCTACATTCGTATTTCATACGTGCTGCCGAACGCGCCGGCGGAGCGCGCGGGTTTGCACGAAGGGGACCTGCTGATCTCCGTGGATGGAACCTCGACGAAGGGCTTGACGATCGACGGCGCGAGCCGCCTGCTCCGCGGCAAATCGGGAACCGTCGTAAACCTGCAAGTCGCGCCGTCCCTGCACGTCGCACCGCACGCAGTACCGATCACGCGCTCCGAAGTACAGCCGCCGACGGTCGTCTTCAAGATGCTGCCGAACGAGATCGGCTACGTGTACGTGCTCGCGTTCGGCCGCTCGACGCCGGATGAGTTCAATCTCGCGCTGCAACGCCTTCGGGAGCAAGGGGCACGCGCGCTCGTGCTCGACCTGCGTAACGACACCGGAGGCTACGTCAACTCGGCGCTCGACATCAGTTCGCATTTCGTCGGGAATCAGGCGATTCTGACCGTCGAGGAGCGCGGGGACCGCGCGACGACGATCGATTCGGACGACGAGGGGCAAATCGATCTCCCGACGACCGTGCTCGTGAACGGCTATACGGCCTCCGCATCCGAGATCACCGCCGGCGCGCTCCAGGACGACGGCGCGGCCACGCTCGTGGGAACGAGGACGTTCGGCAAGGGCGTGATGCAAACGCTCACGGAATTGCCCGATGGCTCCGCGATCAAGATCACGACCGCGCATTATTTGACGCCGCGCCAACGCGACATCAATCTGCGCGGGATCGATCCCGACGTCAGCATCGACGAGAACCACGATGCGCGCTTCGGAGAACTCGACCACGACGCGCAGCTGCGTGCCGCCGTTGCGTACCTTCAGAAGAAGATCGCCGTCGCCCCGCGGTAGTCCCTATGGGCGATTAGCTCAGTTGGGAGAGCGCCTCCCTTACAAGGAGGATGTCGGCGGTTCGAGCCCGTCATCGCCCATTTTCGAACATGCAAACCGGTAAACGGACGTACTGCTCGCTCGAGCGCATCGAGGGCACCGCGATTCTGACGATGCGGCGCCCCGAGCGGCGCAATGCGCTCTCGCTCGAGTTGATGCGAGAGCTGACGATGCTGTTGCTCGAACTCGGCGACGATCGCTCGGTGCGCGTGATCGTGATAGCGGGAGAAGGGCCGGCATTCTCCGCCGGGCACGACCTCACCGAACTGCGCGGCGGCGACCTCGCCTCGTACCGTGAAATCTTCGATGCGTGCGTCGCGCTCATGGAAGCGATCCGCGCCGTTCCCCAGCCGGTGATCGCCGAGGTCGCGCACGTAGCGACCGCCGCGGGATGCCAACTCGTCGCGGCTTGCGACCTCGCCGTCGCTTCGACGGAGGCGACGTTTGCGACGCCGGGGGTGCGCATCGGGCTCTTCTGCAGCACGCCGATGGTCGCGCTGACGCGCGCGATCGGAAGAAAGCGTGCGATGGAGATGCTGCTGACGGGGGAAGCGATCGATGCTCCCACGGCGCTTGCGTGGGGGCTCGTGAATCGAGTCGTCGCGCTGGATGCACTTCGCGACGCGGTCCTTTCGCTCGCGGCTCGCATTGCGGAGTCGAGCCGCGTCGTGATCGGGATCGGAAAGCGGGCATTCTACACGCAGATCGAGCGCGAGCAGAACGAGGCGTACGCCTACACCAAAGAAGTCATGACAAGCAACGCGCTCGCGGACGAGGCGCAGGAAGGGATCGCGGCCTTCCTTGAAAGGCGGCCGCCGCATTGGGCCCCGTAGTTGCCGAAAGGGGCCCGTCCCGCTAGACTAGAAGCCCCCGGGACCTCCTCGGCAGTGGTCGTGGGCCCGCCCCGCAGGAGCGCAAAAAGACGTCGCCCACACCCGGTATGCGGGCAACCGCATACGCGACGGCAAGAGCCTCGCCTACGGCGAGGCCTCTTGTTTTCTTAAAGGAGCGACGCGCAAGGTGTATCGCCGTTTCAACGAAAGGGCGACTTCGTGATTCCAGCGGACCCGCGCGCGCGATACGCCGCGCTGATCTTGGCGCTCGGCCTGCTCGCGTCGTCGGTGGTCGGCGTCTTTCGGTTCCACACCGAAACGCAGACGCGGCGCGTCGAGCTGGCGATGGACTACAGCGACTTCTTGCAGTTGGCGCGTTCGTACGACTACGATCCAGCCGCATTTCTCATCGCGTTGCGGCGTGCGGGCCTGACTTCGCTCGCGCTCACCGAGGAGCTGGGCTCCGACATCGGCACGAACGGCAAGGCCTACGCTGCGACCGGCGGGATCTTGCTCGACCAAGCGCAGCTCTCGCAGCTCACGGACCCGGTCTTAGCGCAGCTCGCACGCCAGGGCAAGCTCGATCCCGATGCCGTCTACCTCATCGTCTCGGACCGCGCGACCTACGAACGCTATCGCGCGCAGCTACCGCTGCATTTCATGGCCAAGAGCGTGCACGTGCTGCGCGACCGATTTCCATGGCTGATCGAAGTCCACACGCAGATCGATTATTTCGACGGCGAAGCCCTCGGCATCCCGACCGATCAACTGTTGCTCGCCAAACATCTCGGGTTGCTCGTGATCCCGCGCTTCCAGAACGACGAGCGCTTCACGCGCTCGGAGATGGATGCCATGATCGATCAAGTGTTGCGCTACGACCCGAAGGTCTCGACCGTCGTTTTCTTCGGGCTGCGCAACGAGGTGTGGGGGTATCCGGATCATCTCGACGACGCGGCGGCGGTCTTTGGCGAGCCGGGGCACACGTTCAATTTCGGCTCGATCGAAGTGTACGATCCGACCCAAATCCAAAAGGGGAACGACACGCTCGCGAAAGCGATCCCGGGACGGACGGTTCGCGTGCAGGCAATTGCACGCACCGAACTGGACAAGATCACGCTCGACGACGTCATCGACCGGTACGTGCTCGGGGTGCGCGAGCGAAACGTGCGCGTGGTGTACCTGCGAACGTGGCAACATCAAGACGGAAACTTGACCATCGAGCAAACGAACGTCGAGATGGTAAAGCGCATTGCCGACGAGTTGCGCGCGCACGGCTATCGTCTCGGCCGCGCGACGCCGATTCCGCTCTATCACGGCGACAACCGAGTGCTCGTCGGCGTTGCGGCGTTGAGCGTTCCGGCGGTCTTCGCGCTGTTGTTGCTCGCGCTAGGCTGGTATCGGCGTTGGATCGTCTTTGCGGCGTACGCGCTGACGATCTTGCTCTATGGAGTGGGGCTCGCGCTGCACCACGATCTCTTCGCGCGCTCGATCCTCGCGCTCGCGGGCGCACTGCTCTTTGAAACGGCCGCCTTGCTCGCACTTGCGCCGGCGTTCACCGATCCACCGCAGGCGAAGCTGCGAGCGCAGCTCCTCCATTCGGTGCGCTGGACCTCGATCGCGACCGGCGTCGCGCTGTTGGGCGCACTCGTCGTGGTGGGGCTCATGAGTTCGCCGCTTGCGATGGAGGAGATCGAGCAGTTTCGCGGTGTGAAGCTCGTGCTCGGCCTTCCGCCGCTGATCGCGTTGCTGCTCTACCTCTTTAGCGGCAAATTCTCGGCAGGCTCGATGCGCGCGCGCGATTTGCTCGTTGCGCAGCTGCGGTCCTATCAGTTGTTGTTGGGGCTCGCGATCGTCGCGGCCGGCGCGCTCATGGTGATGAGGAGTGGAAACGAAAGCGATATCGCGCCCTCGCACGCGGAGCTGGTCCTGCGCCACGTGCTCGAAAGCGTGCTCTCGGTACGCCCGCGCTTCAAGGAGTTCCTCGTCGGCTACCCGGCGATGATGCTCGTGCCGGCGCTGACACCTGCGCATCGGCGTTTGGCGGGGTGGCTGCTCGCACTCTGCGCGGGCGTCGGGATCGGCGACATCGTCGACACGTTTTCGCACCTTCACACGCCGTTGCTCGTCTCGACCCTGCGCGTCTTCAACGGGCTGTGGATCGGCATCGTCATCGGCGCGATCTTCATCTGGCTATACCGCCGTTTCGCGCGTTAGGAACCGTGGTGCGCGTGCTGCTTTCCGGCTATTACGGTTTCGGCAACCTCGGCGACGAAGCGCTGCTCGAGGTGATCGTCGCGAAGATTCGCCTGCGCTTTCCGCCGGTGCGCCTGGAAGTGCTCTCCGCGACGCCCGAGGCGACGGCGGCGAAGTTCGGCGTGGAAGCGACGCCGCGCTGGGACCTGCGCGCGGTGAAAGCTGCGATCGCTCGCGCCGATGCCGTGCTCTCCGGCGGCGGCGGGCTGCTTCAAAGCGCGACCTCACTGCGCAGTCTCTTCTACTACTCCGGAATCCTGCGCGCGGCGATCCGCGCGCATCGTAAGACGATGATCTTCGCGCAGTCGATCGGACCGCTCGACGCTCTGGGGGCGATGCTCGTGCGGCGATCCTGCCGCGGGCTCGATCGTGCAACGGTGCGCGACGAGCGCTCGCGCGCGCTCCTGCGCTCGCTGTTACCGCAGACGCCCATCGAGCGAACCGCGGACCCGGTCTTCCTCTACGATCCGGACGCGACGATCGATCTCTCGCGCGAAGGACTCGGGCCGGAAGCCGCCCCGTATGCCATCGTCGCGTTGCGAAAATGTCCGGCATTTTCCAAGGGAATCGGCACCGTCGCCCGCGCCGTCGATCGCCTCTCCGAGGCGCACGGTGTTCGCGTCGCGTTCTTGCCCTTCGGTGGAAGGACCGATGCCGAGGTTTCGACCGCCGTCATCCGCGCTTGCCGCAGCGCACCGATGTTGCTGCCGGAGCCGACGCTCGAAAAGGCCGCGGCGATGATCGCGGGAGCGCGCTTGGTCGTCGGAATGCGCCTCCATTCGCTCGTCCTCGCCGCGCGAGGTGCGGTACCGTTGCTTGCTATTTCCTACGACCCGAAGGTCGGTTCTTTGCTGGACGATCTCGGCTATCCGCTCAAGCCGCTGTGGGAACCGGGACGAGCCGCGCCGGCGCCGGAGGAGACCGACGCGCTCGTCGACGATGTGATGGCGCGCCACGCCGAGTTGAGCGCCCACCTCGCCGCGCGCATTCCGAGCCTTCAGGCGCTCGCAGAGCGAAACTTCGAAGTCCTCGCCGAGCTGTTGAGCCAGGCGTGAGCGAGAATTCTGGGCGCGATTATCGCGCGACGCTGAACCTGCCGTCGACGGCGTTCCCGATGCAGGCGGAACTGCCGAAACGCGAGCCCGCGCGAGTCGCATGGTGGCGCGAAAGGCGCACGTACGAGCGCCGGCTCGAGCAGAATCGGGAACGCGGGCCATGGATCCTCCACGACGGGCCGCCATACGCGAACGGCGAGCTGCACATGGGGCACTTCCTCAACATGGTGCTCAAGGACATGTTCGTGAAGGTCGCTCTGCTCGACGGGAGATGGGCGAAGTTCGTCCCCGGCTGGGACATGCACGGGCTGCCGATCGAACTGGAGACGCTCAAGCATTTGGGGATCAAGAATTTTCACGCCGTCGATCCGCTAGAGTTGCGCGCACGGTGCAAAGAGCGCGCGATCTTCTGGTTCGAGCGTCAACGCGACGTGCGAATGCGCATGGGAACGTTCGGCGATTACGAACATCCGTACCGGACCATCGATCCGTCGTACGAGGCGGTCATCGTCGAGACGCTCGCCGTGCTCGCCGAGCAAGGGCAGATCTACAAGGGGCTGCGCGCGACGCTCTGGTGCATCCACGACGAAACGGCACTCGCCGAAGCCGAGATCGAGTACGAGCAGAAGAGATCGCCTTCGGTTTACGTTCGCTTTCCGCTGTCGAAGGCGCAGAGGGAAGCGCTGCTGGAGCGTGTCGGCGGTCCTTCGACTTCGCCCCTTCGGGGCTACGCTCAGGATGACAAGGCGAAGGTTTCTCTCCTGATTTGGACGACGACGCCGTGGACGCTGCCGGCGAATTCCGCCGTGGCGCTGCGTCCCGACGCGTCGTACGGGTTCTATCGCGTGGGCGACGAAGCGCTGCTCGTTGCAGAGGCGCGCGCGCCGCAACTTTTCGGCGATGCATTCGGCGGCGTGAAGCTGCTCGCGCGCACGGAAGGCGCTTCACTCGAAGGCCTTTCCGCTCGGCATCCGCTTTTCGATCGCGATTCTCGGATCGTGCTCGCGGATTACGTCGATTTGGAAACCGGAACCGGCGCGGTGCACACGGCGCCCGGACACGGCGCGGACGACTTCGAGACCGGCGTGAAATACGGGTTGCCGATTGTGAATCCGGTCGATGCGACGGGCCATTTCACGGCGGAGGCCGGACCGTATGCCGGGATGCAAGTGTTCGAGGCCAACGCGAAGATCGTGGAGGACCTGCACGCGAACGGCACGCTTTGGCGCGCCGAGGAGATCGAGCACTCCTACCCGCATTGCTGGCGCTGCCACAACCCCGTCATCTTCCGCGCGACCTCGCAGTGGTTCATCGCGATGGAGCGCAACGACTTGCGCGCGCGAGCGCTCGAGGCGATCGAAAGCGTCGCCTACACGCCGCAGTGGGGGCGCGAGCGGCAGCAGCAGATGATCGAACATCATCCCGAATGGTGCATATCCCGGCAGCGCACGTGGGGAACGCCGATCCCGGCCGTCGTCTGCCTCGCTTGCAACGAGTCCGTGCTCGATCCCGCGGTCGCACGAAGAGCCGCAGCGCGATTTGCGGAGGCCGGCGCCGATGCATGGTGGAGCGATCCGATCGCGACGTACCTGCCGCCGGGTTTCGCGTGTCCGAAGTGCGGAGGAACGCAGTTCGCAGCGGAGCGCAATATCGTCGACATCTGGTTCGAATCCGGCGTCACGCATCTTGCCGTGCTCGGGCGCGACGGCTTGTCGTGGCCGAGCGACGCCGTGATCGAGGGCGGCGACCAATACCGAGGCTGGTTTCGCAGCTCGCTCGTCACGGGCGTCGCCGTCAAGAACGCCGCGCCGTACAAGCACGTCGTCAAGAACGGCTGGGTGAACGACGAGCAAGGGCGGCCCATGTCGAAGTCGCGCGGCACGGGACTCGACGCACACGCCGCGATGGAACGCTACGGCGCCGACGTGCTGCGGCTCTGGGCCGCTTCGACGGAGTTCGTCGACGACGTGCGCTTCGGCCCCAACGTCGTCGAACAGGTTGGGCGCGTCTATCGTAACATCCGCAACCGACTTCGCTTCATGCTCGGGAATCTCAGCGATCTCGAGCCGGAGGCGATCGTGCGCGACGTCACGCGACCGCTCGACAAGCTCGCGCGCGACTACGCAGACGGCATCTTCTACGCCATCCGGCAGGCGTACTTGGACTTCGACATCCACGCCGCGTACCTGCGGATGCTAGAGTTCGAACGGGAGATGTCCGCGCTCTACTTCGACGCGGTCAAAGATCCGCTCTACTCGCGTGCGAAGGACGATTCGCGGCGTCGCAGCGCGCAGTCGACGCTGCTCTCGTTACTCACCGGTTTCCTTGCCGCGATCTCACCCGTGCTGTCGTTCACCGCCGAGGAGGCGTGGCAAGCGCTCCCGCAGTCGCTGCGGGGCGAACGCGAGAGCGTCTTCGACCTGGAGTTCACGGGGGCGAAAAGCTCCGCCGCGGTCGAGGAAACGTGGAATATACTGCGCACGCTTCGCTCCGGAGTCTCGTCGAATCCGGACTTTCGCGACTTCGAGGTCAAGGCCATCGTCAGGCCGGGGGTCGACGGATTCGGCGAAGCGGACGTGCGCGAGGCGCTCGTCGTCTCTCAAGTCGAAATCCGGCAGGATGAAGGATTTGGGTTGACCCTGGTGCCGGCCGACGGCGAGAAGTGCGCGCGATGCTGGAAATATCGCGCGCTCGGCGTCGATCCCGCGTACCCTGGAATATGCGAAGAGTGCGCGCAGGTCGCGCGCGCACTCGATCGCGTTACGGAGAGCTGACGCTCAGCAGCGCCGGTGCCCCGGGCCCTCGGCCGTCTTGCTTATTGCCTCTCGAAAAACACGCCAATCGCCGGATTCGATGGCGCCGCGCGCCTCCTCCATGAGCGCGTTGAGCAGATAGACGTTATGGTAAGAAAGCAAGCGTGGTCCAAGCATCTCGTTCGAGCGAAAGAGATGCGCGAGGTAGGCACGCGTAAACGTGCGACAAACCGAGCAATCGCAAGCCTCGTCCAAAGGACGCAGGTCGCGGACGTAGGTTGCGTTGCGGATGTGGAACTCCCCGGAGCGCGTCATCGCGCGGCCGTTGCGACCGCAGCGCGTCGGGTAGACGCAGTCGAAGATGTCGATGCCGCAGTCGATCGCACCGACGAGATCGCGCACGGTGCCGACGCCCATCAGGTAGCGAGGGCGTTGCGCCGGGAGCAACTCCGCGCAGAAGCGGGCGGCGCGCTCCATCTCCTCGCGCGATTCGCCCACCGAGAGGCCGCCGATGGCGTATCCGTCGAGCGGCAGCGCCGTGATGTCGCGCGCGCTCCGCTCGCGTAGGCGCTCGTCCAACCCGCCCTGCATGATGCCGAAGAGCGCCGTCTGCTCGGAACTGCGCGCCGCGACGGCGCGCGCCGCCCACCGGCTCGTTAAAGCCACGGCGCGTTCCAGCTCTTCGGTTTCCACGGGAAGGCGAACGCAGACGTCCAGCAGCATCGCGACGTCGACACCCAATGCCTCTTCGAATGCGATGACGCTCTCCGGCGTGAAACGATGCTCGCTGCCGTCGAGATGCGAGCGAAAAGTGACGCCGTCGTCGTCCAGCGTGCGACGGTCGCGCAGGCTGAAGACTTGAAAGCCTCCCGAGTCGGTGAGGATCGGCCCGTCCCACGCCATGAAGCGATGCAGGCCGCCCGCCTCCACGATGACGTCTCTTCCGGGGCGCAGCCAGAGATGATACGTGTTGGCGAGAAGAATCTGCGTGCGCGCACCGCGCAGCTCCTCCGGCGTCAACCCCTTCACCGTTGCGGCGGTTCCGACGGGCATGAATGCCGGAGTCTCCACGATGCCGTGGCTCAAGTGCATTCTCGCGCGCCGCGCGCTGCCGTCGCGCGAGAGCAGTTCGAATTTCACGAGAGCATTCCCCGCGCGCGCCGATAGGCCGGCGGCGGCTCCGATTCGAAAGAGATCGCCGCACCGGTGCGCGGGTGCGCGAACGCCAACCGCCATGCATGCAGCGCCTGCCCGGGCAGGCCGAAACGCGGCTCCTCGTGTCCGTAGAGCGGATCGTTGAGCACGGGATGTCCCATCGCCGCCGCGTGTACGCGGATTTGATGGGTGCGGCCGGTTTCCAGCCGGAAGATCAACTCCGCGTGTTTGGGGAATTGCTCGCGCACTTCGTAGTTCGTGATCGCGGCCTTGCCGTCGGCCGTGACGGCGTACTTCAGACGGTTGCGTGGATCGCGCCCGATCGGGCCTTCGATCCGGCCGCGGGCGTGTGCCGGAATGCCGTGCACGAGACCCAGGTACTCGCGCGAGATTCGACGCGCGGCCATCTCTTTGCGCAACTCCTGCAGCGCCCGCTCGCTTTTCGCGACGACGAGCAGTCCCGAGGTGTCGCGGTCGAGGCGATGGATCAAGCCCGGCCGTAGGGCGTCACCGGGAAGCCGGCCCGCGTGCGCGAGCAGCGCGCTCGCGAGCGAGCCGTGCACTGCGCCGCGGGCGGGATGCGCGACCATGCCCGCAGGCTTGTCGACGACGATGACGTCGTCGTCTTCGAAGAGGATCGGCAGCTCGATCTTTTCCGGCTGGGCCGTCAGCGGCGCCCGCTGCGGGATCTCGAAGGCGAGGCGATCGCCCGCGACGAGCACGCGGCTGGCTTTCGACGGCTCGCCGTTGACGCGTAGCAGGCCATCGCGAGCGGCTTGCGCGACGAGGGACCGCGATGCTCCCGAGAGGCGCGCGGTCAGCACGTCGGCGCGCAGGCCGGCTTCCTCAGGCGTGACGGCGTGAGGCGACACTAGAAATGAGGAGCAAAATCACGCCGATGGTGATGCACGAGTCTGCGACGTTGAACGTGAAGCGCCAAAGGTTCGGGAAGCGATAGAAATCGATGAAGTCGATGACGTACCCGTAGTGAACGCGGTCGATGATGTTCGAAACCGCGCCGCCGAGGATCAGGCCGAACGCGACGCAGACGAGGGCGGAGCGCTCCGCGGCCTCGCGAAAGCTGAGCCAGAAGATCACGAGGACGATCAGCGCCATCGCGATCAGGAGGAACGTGTTGCTGCCGAGCATCCCGAACGCGCCATGGAAGTTCGGTTCCGGCGCAATCCGCAGCCAGCCGGGAACGATCTCCTTATGACCGCACCATGGAAGGCACTGACCGTCGAAGTAGACGTGCGTGATCACGAAGCGCTTCGTGAGCTGATCGACGAGGAGTACCGCGATCGCGATCGCGCCGATCGTAACGGTTCCGAGCTTAGATCTTTGGTTGTGGAACAAAGTTATAAAACCATCCGGCGACGTTGAGGAATGCGTCGTTGGCCAGTACGAGGCCTACGACGACGAGGAAGGCTCCCGCCGCGAACTCGATCGCCCGCAAATAGCGCCGTAGTCGGGCCAGAAGCGGAAGAATTGCGTCGATTGCCGCCGCGACAATGAGGAACGGCAGCGCCAGTCCGAGCGAGTAGCAGAAGAGCAGGAGTGCGGCGATGCCGTTATGCTGCTGCGAAGCGAGCGCCAGGATCGCGGCAAGGATAGGGCCGATGCACGGCGTCCACCCGGCGGCAAAGGCGATCCCCACGATGAGCGACGTCCACATCGTGCGGCGTTGCCGATGCACCTGAACGCGCGTGTCCATCATCAGCATGGGGATACGCAGCATTCCCATCATTTGCAGGCCGAGAACGATCACGATGACGCCGCCGATCTCCGCAATGACGCGGCGGTTCGCGCCCAACAGAGCCCCGATCTCGCTTGCCGTCAGCCCCAAGATGATGAAGACGATCATAAAGCCGGCGATAAAAGCGGCTGCATGCGGCAAGGCGCGCGCGGCCGCTCGATTGCCTGCGCGCAGCTCCTCGAGGCTTTCGCCGGTGAGCAGCGAGAGATATGCCGGCACGAGCGGCAGGACGCACGGTGAGACGAACGAGACGAGGCCGGCCAAGAAGGAGATGCCGACGGAGAGCGGGGCGCTGGAAGTCATCCGTGGCGGGAACTTGGCTCGCAGGTCGCTCCGAGCCTGTCAACCAACTAAGACGCCCCATGCGGCACTGGTTCACGTATCCGAACGTGGACCCCATCGCGATCCATATCGGGAGCGTGGGTATCCATTGGTACGGCATCTCCTATCTCATCGGTTTCGTTTGCGTCTACCTCTGGATGAGCCGGTCCGCGGCGCTGCTCCGTCTCGGCTTGACGCGCGAGCAGGTCCAGGACTTCATGTTCTACTCGGTGATCGGCGTGCTCATCGGCGGGCGGGCGCTCTTCGTGATCGCCGACATGCTGACGTATCATAACGCCGCGCAGTACTTCGCGCACCCGCTGAACTTCATCGCCGTATGGAACGGCGGGATGGCATTCCACGGCGGCTTGATCGGCGTCATCGTCGCGATCTTTCTCTTCGTGCGCAAGCATCCCGGCCTGACGGTTACGAGGCTTGCCGACGAGATCGTCGTGCTTGCGCCGATCGGCATCACGCTCACGCGAATCGTGAACTTCATCAACGACGAACTCTGGGGGCGCGTCTGCGTGCCGGACCATCCGTACTGCATGATCTTCCCCAGCGATCCGGCGCAGCAATATCGCTATCCGTCACAGCTCTTCGAGGCGGTGCTCGACCTCGCGACGCTCCCGATCCTGCTGCTGCTCTATCGAGCGAAGCCGCGCGACGGCGTCGTCGCTTGGACGTGGTTTCTGCTCTACGGCATCACCCGCTCGATCGCCGAGATCTGGCGCGAGCCCGGCATCCTCGTGTTCGGCGTCATCACGGGAGGACAGCTACTCGCCCTGCCGATGATCGCGATCGGCGTCGTCGGGTTGTGGTATGTGGCGAAGCACGGAAAACCGCAGAGTTCTGCGCAATCGGCGTGAGCGTCGCGGCACGCTATGCAGCGCTCCGGACGGAAATCGAGGATGAGTTACGGGCGTGCGGGCGAGCCGCGCAAAGCGTGACGCTGGTCGGTATCGCGAAAGGGCAGCCGATCGAGGCGGTCCGCGAAGCGCTCGACGCCGGCCTGGAAGACGTGGGCGAGAACTATCTTCAAGAGGCGCGGCGCGCGTTTGCGGGCTTGCCGCACGTTCGGCGCCACTTCGTCGGGCACGTGCAGAGCAACAAAGCCAAACCCATCGCCGAGCTGTTCGACCTCGTGCAGAGCGTCGATCGCCTCGACGCCGGCCTCGCGCTCGCGAAGGCCGCGGCAAGGCTCGGGCGCATGCTGCCGGTGCTCATCCAGATCAACGTTTCGCCGGCGGAGCGCTTCGGCTGTCCTCCGAAGGAGGCGGAACGGCTCGCGGAGCGCCTTCGCGCGGAATCGTCGCTGCGCGTAGACGGCGTCATGGCGATCGGGCCGATCGAGGCGGATCGCGCGAAGATCGCCGGTGCTTTCGAGACCGCCGCAAAGACGTTTGCATCCGTAGGTGGAAGTACGCTCTCGATCGGGATGTCAGGCGACTGGCGCGAGGCGGTGCGCGCAGGCTCGACGATGGTGCGGATCGGGACCGCATTGTTTGGAGAACGGGGGCCCGCGCGGCGAAGTCCGCGTGGGGGCGCGCAGTGAAGTTGAGGCCGCGTGGCGGCCGAAGCGAAACGAAGCGCCAGGCGGCGCGCGGAGTGCGCCGCCATTGGAGAACGGGGGCCCGCGCGGCGAAGTCCGCGTGGGGGCGCGCAGTGAAGTTGGGGCCGCGTGGCGGCCGAAGCGAAACGAAGCGCCAGGCGGCGCGCGGAGTGCGCCGCCATTGGAGAACGGGGGCCCGCGCGGCGAAGTCCGCGTGGGGGCGCGCAGTGAAGTTGAGGCCGCGTGGCGGCCGAAGCGAAACGAAGCGCCAGGCGGCGCGCGGAGTGCGCCGCCATTGGAGAACGGGGGCCCGCGCGGCGAAGTCCGCGTGGGGGCGCGCAGTGAAGTTGGGGCCGCGTGGCGGCCGAAGCGAAACGAAGCGCCAGGCGGCACGCGGAGTGCGCCGCCATTGGAGAACGGGGGCCCGCGCGGCGAAGTCCGCGTGGGGGCGCGCAGTGAAGTTGGGGCCGCGTGGCGGCCGAAGCGAAACGAAGCGCCAGGCGGCGCGCGGAGTGCGCCGCCATAAAAGTGAAAGGGGGCCCACGTAGGATGTTGGGGAGAATCGGATCGTTTTTCTCGCTCCGGGACGAGGACGACGAGGAGCTTTACGAGGAGGACGAGTCGCTCGGCCCGTCGCGCGTCGTTCCGCTTACAAAAAGCGGCCGCCGCCAGGGCGTCGAGGTCGGCCTCTTCTCACCCAGGAGCTTCCAAGACGTCGTCGAGATCGCGGATGCATTGCGCGGCAAGCACGTCGTGATCGTAAACCTCCAGAATGCCGACCGCTCGCTCTTGCAGCGCGTCGTCGACTTCACGTCCGGGGTCGCATACACGATCGACGGCAAGATTCAAAAGCTCGCGGAATCGATCTATCTCATCGTGCCCGCCGGGGTTGTCGTGAATGCCGAGGGCATGCGCGACGCGATGATGGCCGGGACGCTCGACTTCATGGGTAAATAGGGGGCCCGCGCCGCAAAGTCGGCGTTGGGGGCGCGCAGTGAAGTTGACGGCGCGTAGCGCCAGAAGCGAAACGAAGCGCCAGGAGCCGCGCAAGGTGCGGCGACTATAGAAAGGAATTCATGCAAAAGATCACGCCCATCGACATCCAGCACAAGACCTTCAAGCGCGCGCTCCAGGGATACGATCGCGCCGAGGTCGATCAGTTTCTGGACGAAGTCATCGAAGCGATGGAGGATGGTGCCACGCAGCGCGCCGCGCTCGAGGCGGAGATTGCCGACCTCAAGGAGCGCATCAGCCATTTCAAGGCGATGGAGGAGTCGTTGCACAACACGCTCGTCCTCGCGCAGCGCACCGCGGATGAGGTGAAGGCGTCGGCGCACAAGGAGTCGGATCTCATCCGAGAGCAGGCGAGGCTCGCCGCCGAGCGTGAAATTGCGGGCTACAACGAAGCGATCGCCGAGGTTCGCCGCGAGAACCAGCGCGCCTTGGAGGAGTCGGAGAAGACGCGCAGCGAGTTGCGCAGCCTGCTGATGACGCATTTGGCGCTGCTCGACAAAGGCGGACCGATGGGGTTCACGCGCGAGCAGACTCGCGGCGTCGCCGAGACGATCAACGGCGAAGTCGTCGCCGACGAAGATCTCTCGAATATGGACACCGGTAAGGTCAAACTCTTCTAGGGAAGCTCCGATTTAGGGCAGGTCTGATTTATTCCGGATTCACCGGATGATTTGACGAAAAAAGTAGATCTTAGCGGGAAAACGTCAAAGCCGCCGTCGCGGGAAGCAGTCCGCAGAAGAATAAGCGAGGGCTGGGGAGCCGCTGTCAGTAGTGGATGCGCGATCGTGCGGTCGGCACGAGTTCGGCCGCCTCTGCAGGCTCTAGTTCGTGCGCCGACGCGTCTTGGAGAGAGATGCCGCTCGTGAAAGCGACGAAAACGTGCTCGCCTTCGCGGACGGGAAGGTTTGGATACGTGTTCGCGCTCGGCTCGGTTACGAACGTAGCGAGTATCGCAGCACCCCTGCTCTCGAGCTGCGCCTGAAGGCCGGTCGCGAAGAGTTCGGCGAAGGCATCGCGCTCGCCGTCGCTTGCAAACGAATACGTTAGACACAAGAGGGGCGCTCGAACGCGAGTACCCACAGACTCGAAGGCCGCCGATCCCGTGGGGCGCAGGAGCAGCACGTTATCTGAGTCGATCATGGTCGCATTCGCGGCCTCTCTATGCGCCCTCCAAACCGGGCCGCCATAGAAGCGGCCTAAGGCGTCTTTGCGCACGTCCATCCCGGCAAAGCCGCGAAGCCAGACGAAGCGTTCCGGACGACCGGCATCCCGAAAGAGACCGATGAGTTCGGCTCCGACGGCCTCCTGCGACTCAACGAATTCGCGCTCGAACAAATCGATCAACTCGTCGCGGCGACCGGCGTGAAGCGTGTATTGACGCAGTTCGACGACGGTCGACCGTCGGTTTGGCATCTCAGTGCACCTCGCTTTCGTTGTAGATTTGTTCGCCGCCTCAGGACGTGTCACCCTGAGCTTGTCGAGTGGCGGCTCAATACGCCCTGCAGCGAGAATTATGGTAGAATTCTCTCGTGAGCATGGAAGAGCAGTTGACCTTAGCCGCGACAGGTTTTGAGCGTCACTCGAAGACGACGAGGCGAACGAAGTTTCTGCTGGAGATGGATCGAATCGTTCCTTGAAGCGCCTGCGCAAGATCGTCAGGCCCTTTTACTACAAAGGGGAAGGCGTTGGCCGCTGGCCGATCGATCTAGAGCGCATGCTGCGGATATATTTCCTCCGGCACTGGTTCAACCTGAGCGACCCGACGGTTGAAGAAGCGCTCTACGACATGATCTCGATGCTGGCATTCGCGCGGATAGATTTGCGGGAATCCGGGGTTCCCAACGAGACGACGATCTGCAAGTTCCGTCACGTCATCGAGAAGCACGACCTAGGCAAGAAGCTCTTCGCCGAGGTCAATCGGTATCCAGCCGATAGCGGCATCACGATCAGTGGCGGCACGATCGTCGATGCGACGATCATCCCTGCACCCAGCTCGACCAAGAATCAAGATGGCGAGCGCGATCCCGAGATGCATTCGACTCAGAAGGGCAATCAATGGTTCTTCGGCATGAAGGCCCATATCGGTGCGGACAGCCGCACCAGGCTGGTTCACTCGATCGTGGCGACGGCTGCCAACGTCCACGACATCAGGGTGATCGCTGGCCTGCTGCATGGCCGCGGGACGCGTGTCTACGGAGACTCGGCGTACGTCGGCAAAGGTGAGGCTATCCGTGAGAAGTCGCCCCGAGCGCGGGCATTTATCAACAAGAAAGGTTACCGTAACCGACCGTTGACCGATCAGGATCAAGCGACGAATCGACGCAAGTCGTCGATCTGCTCGCGCGTAGAACATATTTTCGGGACGGTCAAAGGGTACTTTGGCTTCAAGAAAGTGTGCTATCGCGGGCTTGCGAAAACCGAAAACTGCCTCAACATCCTGTTTGCGCTTTCCAATCTACTCATGTCCAAGAAGAGACTAACTGCGCCTTTCCACGGCGTAGCTGTCACTCGAAGTCGGGAAATGCACGGCCCCACCGCCCGAATCACCGGAGGATGCGCCAAACAAAAGGGATCACAAGCGTTCGCAAGCACGCGATCCGAGCGGCCCTTCGACTACGCTCAGGGTGACACAGGGGAAAGCGACCGCGCCCGAATAAATCAGACCCGCCTTAGCCCAGGCGTGCCTCGCCTCGGGGCTCATTTACCATAGTAAACTTCGCCCGCTCGGCTCCTTCGCCTGCGCTAAATCGGAGCTTCCCTAGCGGCCCCGCGGCCGTCATCCGCCGGCAACATCGCGGCCGCAACGGCGTAACAGATTCGGCGTACGCTACAATGCGATGGACGGGATCGCATGGGCGGGCAGCGCGATGGTCGCCGCGCGCGAGCGGCTCGAGATCGCCGCCGACAACCTCGCCAACGTTTCGACCAACGGCTTTAGCGGCAGCGACGCGCGCGGATTCTTAGGTCCCGCGGGCGTCGAGATTCGTCGAACGCCGATGAGATCGCATGGGCCACTGCGACATACGGGGCGTGCCTCCGATCTCGCGGTCCTCGGCACCGGCGCGTTCTTGGTGCGAGACGCACGCGGCAAGATCACGGCGACGCGCGACGGGGCCTTTAGCCGCGACACGCACGGACACTTGCGTGACGACGCCGGCCGCCTCCTGATCGGCACCAGGTTGGCGCGCGGCAGCAGCGTGCGCAGCGGTTTTCTCGAAGCCGCGAACGTCGACGCGATCGGCCAAATGGTGAGCATGCTCGCCGCGGAGCGCTCCTTCGAGAGCGCCGAGAAGGTGGTCGCGGCGATCGACCAGACGCGGCAAAAAGCCGCGAGCGACGTCGCCAAGGTGAGCTAGGTGGACAGAGCGTTGTATGCAGCCGCGACCGGCATGGCCGCGCAGCAGCTCAACCTCGACGTGATCGCGAACAATCTTGCGAACGCCGACGTCGCCGGATTCAAGGGATCTGCGCCGACGTTCGCGGAGTTGGCGGCACCCGGCGAAGCCGGCCTGGGAACGATGCCGCTCGGCGAGCACGTGCTTTTCGCGCAAGGGCGGCTCTCGAGTGCGACCGGATCGTTCGACGTGGCGATCGACGGGCCGGGTTGGTTTGCGGTCGTCGACGACCGCGGCCGGCGCGCTTACACGCGTGACGGCGAGTTTTCCCGCGCAGCCGATGGGACGCTGCGCAACGAGCTTGGCCGAAGACTGCTTGACGTGCGCATCCCGAGCGACGCGCTCTCCGCAAGCGTCGCGCAGGACGGTAGCGTGAGCATCGCTACCGCAGCCGGGCGCCGGATCGTCGGCCGGATTCGGCTCGCAGAGTTCGCCGCGCCGGAGCATTTGCGCGCCGTCGGCGGCACGCTGTTCGAAGCGACGCCGGAGTCCGGGCCCGCGCGTTTCATCAATCCCGGCGGCGAAGGCCCGCACGTGCGCTTCGGAATGCTCGAGGAATCGAACGTCTCCGTCGTTGAGGCGATGATGTCGATGCTGGCGGCTCAGCGTGCCTATGAAGCGGATGCGAAAGGCGTGCAGGCCGCCGACGAGATGTTGCGCATCGCCAACAACCTGCAACGTGGATAGCGCAGTCGCTCGGCGCGCCGGCGTCGTCTTCGAAACATTGATGTTGCAGCAGATCCTCGAACCACTCGCCCGCAGCGACGCCGCGCTCGGCGGCTATGGAACCGCGTGCGTCGCGGAGAGGATTGCCCAAGAGGACGCAAGCGGATTCGGCGCCGCGATCGCGCGCGCGCTGGAGCGAGGCCGTGGTTGAGGCCGAGCGCGAAGCGCGAATTCGCTCGCTGCTACCGCTCGTGCGCCGCCTTGCGGCGCGAATACGCCGAATGGTTCCGCGCGCGGACCTCGGCGATCTCATCGGCGACGGCAACGTCGGCTTGGTACGGGCGGTCGATGCGTTCGATCCGCAGCGCGGCGCTTCACTCGAACATTACGCGCGCAAGGTCGTCATCGGCACGATGCTCAACGGACTCCGACGCATGGATCCCGCCTCCGAGCGCGCGCGGCGAACGCTGCGCGAAGGGGAGCGGGAGCGCTACCGGCTCGCGATGCTGCGCGGCAGCATGCCGACCACGGTCGAGATGGCATACGCTCGTCCCGCGCTGGCGCGAGCGGAATACGCGGTCTATCGCGCGTTACCGCTCTCACTCGACGCGCCGCTTCCGCTGGGCGAACATGGTCCCGTCGACACGGCGGGGGACCCCGCGAGCATTGTGAGCGAAGACGAAGAGCGCGCCTACCTCCGAACGCTCGTGGAGGCGCTGCCCGATCGGGAGCGCCGCCTCATGCTCGCGCACTACTACGGTCGCACGTCGCTCCGCCGAATCGGCAACGCGTTCAGCATCTCCGGTCAACGCGCGTCGCAACTGCACCTTGCCGCGATCGCGCGGCTTCGCAAGGCGTTCGATGCTGCGCCGCATTGACGCCGACGAGTCGCATGTCGAGCGCGGCGGAATCGGGACGCTCGCCGCGCGCGATGCCGAGCCGGTCGCACCGCCGCTCATCTCCTTTGATTCGGAGACGGAGCTGTTACCTCAGGGGCACCCGAAGTGGATACGGGACGGCGTCTCGATATCCCAGCGCGCCCGCGATCTCGTCGCGAGGCTAGCGCCCGTCGTGGTACGCGTCTTGCGATTCTGGGATCATCGCGTGCGCTCGATCGTAATCGCCGGCCGCCGCGTCAGCGTCGACGCAAGCGGCAGCTATCGAACCGGTTAGCGATAGTTGGGCTTGGGCGTGAAGCAGTTCCGGCAGTATACCGGGCGGTCGCCACGGGGCTGGAACGGGACTTCGGCCACGCCGCCGCACTGGCTGCACGTCGCGGTGAACATTTCGCGCTGTCTTGCGCCGCCGCCGCCTTCCTTGCGACCGGCCTTGCGGATCGCGCGGCAGTCGCTGCAGCGGCTCGGTTTGTTCGTGAAGCCTTTGGCGGCAAAGAATTCTTGTTCGCTGGCCGTGAACGGGAAGGTATTTCCGCAGTCCACGCAGGTGAGGGTTTCGTCGGTGTACATTGTAACGAGTCTCCTAAACGTTGAAGTGTTGTTGAGGTTCCGACTCGCCAGTACTCGGAAAACGTGAACCGGAAAATGCGAAGCCTATGGGCTAAAGTATAGCACAGTCGCGCGCCGCAGGAGTGCCGAGGAGTTGGCCCTCGAGCGCCCTCAGATCTCGGGCAGCGTCCTTTCGATCAGGTCGGCCAGCCGTGGGGCGCCCTCCTTTGCCGTTGCCATGACCTCCTCGTGCGTCGTTTCGGCCTCGCCGACGACGTTCGTGACGAGGCTGAAGCCGAGCACCTCCATGCCGAGCGCTCGAGCGAGAATGGTTTCGAGGACCGTCGACATGCCGACCGCGTCGCCGCCGATCGTCCGCAGGTAGCGGGCCTCGGCATTCGTTTCATAGCTCGGGCCAAGCAGTCCCGCGTAAACTCCCTCGCGCAGTCGGTGCCGCTCCGTTGCATGGCGGCGCACGATCGCGCGGAGGCGAGTCGCGTACGCGTCCGACATGTCGACGAACGGCTGCGCGACGGCGTCGCCGACCAGCGGGCTACGGCCGGTGAGGTTGAGATGGTCGGCGATCAGCATGAGATCGCCGGCAGCATAGGTGGGTTCGAGAGCGCCCGCGGCGTTCGTGAGCACCATCGCCGTGGCGCCGGCCGCGTTCGCAAGCCGCACGCCCGCGGTCACCTGTGCCGGCGAAAAACCTTGATAGAGATGCGCGCGCCCGGAGAAGGCGAGAACGCGCCGGCCGTTCCACGTTCCAACGAGCGCTTCACCGTGGTGTCCCGGCAGCGGCGAGAACGGCAGCGAGGCAAGGCGGTCGTACGGGATCGCCGTTCGCGCGAAGCCCTTGCCGAGCGCCGGCCCCAAACCACTGCCGAGCACGACGCCGATCTCGATTACGCCGCCTGAGGCGTCGCGGATCATTGCGGCATCGTTCGCGATCGCTCGATCGTCGGGTTTGAACTCGGTCATTGCAAGAGGTTCGTTCCGGTCATCGCGCTCGGTATGGGCAGCTCCATGAGCGAGAGCAAAGTCGGCGCAACATCGCCCAGCTTACCGCCGGGCGCAAGCGTCGCGTCGAGATGCGGCGCGACGAGCACGAACGGCACGAGATTGGTGGTGTGCGCCGTAAGCGGGTTGCCTTCGGCATCCAGCTTCTCCTCCGCGTTGCCGTGATCCGCCGTGATCGCGAGGAGCCCACCGGCCCGTAACACGCCGTCGCAAAGGCGTCCGAGCTGCACGTCGAGCACTTCGACCGCGGCGATCGTCGGCTGCCATTTGCCGGTGTGTCCCACCATGTCCGCATTCGCGTAGTTCATGACGATCGCATCGTAGGTTCCCGCATCGATCGCTTGCAACGCGAAGTCGGTGATCTCGGGCGCTCGCATGGCGGGCGCGAGATCGTAGGTCGGCACGTTGCGATCGGAGGGGATCAGCTCGCGATCCTCGCCGGGCAGCCGTTCCTCGCGACCGCCGTTGAAGAAGTAGGTCACGTGCGCGTATTTCTCGGTTTCGGCCAGACGCAGTTGGCGTAGACCGGCCTTCGAGATCACGTCGCCGAACGTATCGAACTGCGGACGCGGCCCGAGAAGCACCGGGTTCGTGTATGTCTCGTCGTACTTCGTCATCGTTGCGAAGAGACCGTCGCGCCAGGGCCCCGGATCGAATTCCGGAACGCCGGATCGCACGTCACCGCCGCCCTTGCGAAGCGCCTCGTCGAAGGCGCAGGTCAACTGTCGCGCACGATCCGGACGAAAGTTGAAGAAGATGCAGGCATCGCCGTCTGCGATCGGGCGGGGCCGGCCAACGATCGTCGGGCGCACAAACTCATCGCTCTCACCGCGTCCATAGGCGGCGCGCACGGCTTCCTGCGCGTCGCTCGCGTGAAACTCGGCGCGCCCGTGCGCGAGCGCGGCATACGCCGCCTGCGTGCGATCCCAACGCCGGTCGCGATCCATCGCGTAGAATCGCCCCGTGACGCTCGCGATCTCTCCCGCGCGCCCGGCTTGGGCGAGATGTTCTTCGAGCCGCGCGACGTAGCGCTGCGCAGATGTCGGCGGCACGTCGCGCCCGTCGAGAAAGGCGTCAATCGCGAGGGTGACGTTGCCGGACACGGCGGCGTCGATGAGCGCGAAGAGATGCTCGATCGAGCTGTGCACCAGGCCGTCGGAAAGCAGGCCGAGCAGATGCAGGCGCCCTCCGCTTTTCCGCACGTGCGCGATCGCGGACTGCAGCGTGGAGTTGACGGCGAACGTTCCGTCGCGGATGGCCGCGTCGATCAGCGTGACACCCTGCGGCACGATTCGTCCGGCGCCGAGATTGAGATGCCCCACCTCGCTGTTGCCCATGATGCCTTTCGGTAAGCCCACCCACTCACCCGACGCATGCAGCATCGTGAACGGGTAGCGCTCGAGCAACGAGCGCCAGTTAGGCAGGCGTGCGGCCGCGATCGCGTTGCCGTGCTCCGCGTCTCGACAGCCCCAACCGTCGAGTATGGTGAGGACGACGGGCCGAAATCTCATGTGCGCGCGGATTCGAGCGCCTGCGAACAGAGCGCGACGAACGCCGCGGCATCGAGCGAGGCTCCGCCGATCAATCCTCCTTGGCAGTTCTTTCGCGCAAGGTATCCCCGGAAATTCGCCGGCGTTACGCTGCCCCCGTAGAGCAGCGGTGTCCGATCGAGGCCCGCGCGTGCGGAGCAGATGAGCGCCATCACGCGATCCGCCTCGTCCGGCTCGCAGTTGCGCCCGGTGCCGATCGCCCAGACGGGCTCGTACGCGATGGCGATCTCCGGCAGCCGCTCCGGCGCGATCCCCTCCAATGCGGCCTGCGTCTGAGCGACGACGCGTTCGTCGGTGATCCCCGCGTCGCGCTCTTCCTTGGTTTCGCCGACCGCGAGGATCGGCATCAATCCGTGCGCGAGCGCGGCGTGCATCTTGCGATTGACGGCCGCATCGTTTTCGCCGAAGAGGCGGCGGCGCTCCGAGTGGCCGAGGATGACGCATCGCACGCCGAGATCGAGCAGCATCGGTGCGGAGATCTCCCCGGTGAATGCCCCTTCGTGCGCCCAATGCATCGTTTGCGCGCAAAGCGCGATCGGCGAACCGGCGAGCAGCGGCGCAACGGAAGAAAGCGCCGTGAACGGCGGCGCGATCGCGACCTCCACGCTCGGCTCCATCCGGCATTCGCGCATCGACGCGACGATCGAACTCGCGAGCGCCTTGGCTTGCGCGGAGGTCTCGTGCATCTTCCAGTTGCCGACGACGAGGCGTTTCACGGGTGCATCAGCGCGGCGACGCCCGGCAGCGTCTTGCCCTCGAGAAACTCGAGCGTCGCACCGCCGCCGGTAGAAACGTGCGTCATCGCACCGGCAAAACCGAGCATGTGCGCGGCGGCCGCGGCATCGCCGCCGCCGACGATGCTCGTAGCTCCGGCTGCCGTGGCGCGCGCGATGGCTTCACCGATCGCCTGCGTGCCGCTGCGATAGGCCGGCTTCTCGTACACGCCCATCGGGCCGTTGAAGACGATGGTTTTCGCCTCCTCGATGACGCGCCCGTAGGCGGCCGCCGTCGCCGGACCGATATCGAGGATCATGCCGTCGCCGACAGCGCCGATCGCGACGGCGCGCGCCTCCTCGTCCGCGTCGAAATCGGAGGCCACGATCGCGTCGACGGGCAGGTGCACTGCGACGTCCCGTTTCGCGGATTGCGCGAGGATGCGGCGCGCCGGTTCGAGATCGTCGTCGCGCAGCGATCTTCCCACGTCGACGCCTCGTGCCGCGAGCAGCGTGTTGGCCATGCCGCCGCCGATGCAGAATGCGTCGACGCGTTCCATCAGCGAAGCGAAGACGCCCACCTTGTCCTTGACCTTCGCGCCGCCGATGACGCAGACGTAGGGCTTTTCCGGATGCTCCATCAACGGCTGCAGCGCAGAGAGTTCAGCCTCCATCAGCGGCCCGGCCGCGTTGGGCAGCAGGTGCGCGAGCGCTTGCGTCGACGCGTGCGCGCGGTGCGCGGTTCCGAAGGCGTCGTCGACATACGCGTCGCCAAGCTCGGCGAGCTGCGCCGCGAATGCCGGATCGTTGCGTTCCTCGCCGGGGTGAAAGCGCAGGTTCTCGAGCAGCAGCACGTCGCCGTCGCGCAATGCGTCGGCGGCGTTCTTTGCAACGGGCCCGATGCAATCCGCGGCGAAGCCGACTGGAGCGCCGAGGCGCTGCGCGAGAACCTCGGCGACCGGGCGTAGCGAGCACGCCGGATCGGGACGCCCCTCGGGGCGCCCGAGGTGCGAGAGCACGACGACGCGCGCCGCTCGCTCGCGCAGAGCGCGCAGCGTGGGCACGGCCGCATCGATGCGCGTCGTGTCGGCAACGCTCACTCGATCGCCCGTATGCAGCAACGGCACGTTGAGGTCCTCGCGGACGAGGACGCGCTTGTGTGCAACGTCCAGTTCCGCGAGCGTGTGAAATCTCACGCTCCCGTCGGGATCTTTTCGAGGATCATCGCCGTCAACTCCGCGAGCCGGCACGAATAGCCCCACTCGTTATCGTACCAGGCGGCAATCTGCACGAGGTCGCCGTTGGCGTTCGTCAGCTTTGCGTCGACAATCGAGCTGTACGGAGAGCCTTTGAAATCGCTCGAGACCAGCTCTTCTTCGGTGAAGCGGACGTAGTCGTGCAGCTCGTTCTCTGCCGCCCGGCGGAGGAGCGCGTTGACCGCATCCTTGGTCGTCGCCGTTTTCACCTGTGCGACCAAGTAGATCATCGATACCGTCGGCGTCGGCACTCGCAAGGCGAAGCCGTCGAAGGCTCCCTGCACCTCCGGGATCGTGAGGTACAGCGCCTTCGCGGCGCCGGTGGAGGTCGGAATGATGTTCGTCGCGGCATTTCGCGCGCGACGGAGATCCTTGTGGGGTGCGTCGAGGATGTTCTGATCGTTCGTGTAGGAGTGAACGGTCGTCATGAAACCTTTGATCCACCCGAGGTGATCGACGAGCGGCTTCACGGCCGTCGCCAAGCAGTTCGTCGTGCATGAGGCGTTCGAGATCACGTGGTGCCGCGTTGGATCGTAGCGATCGTCGTTCACGCCGAGCACGATCGTGATGTCCTCGCCCTTCGCCGGTGCCGAAATCACGACTTTGCGCGCGCCGCCGCGCTCGATGTGTGCGCGCGCCTTCTCCGCATCGGTAAAGAGCCCGGTCGATTCGACGACGACATCAACGCCGAGATCGCGCCAGGGAAGTTTGCCGGGGTCGCGCTCTGCGAGCACGCGGATGCGGCGATCGTCGATGATCAACGTCTCCGCCTCGACGCCGACGACGCCTTCGTAGGCGCCGTAGTTGCTGTCGTATTTGAAGAGGTGCGCGCACTCGGCGGCGCTCGTCAGATCGTTGACCGCGACGACCTCGACGTGAGGACGGCGCTTGAAGAGCGCTTTGGCAAAATTTCTCCCGATGCGGCCGAAGCCGTTGATTCCGATGCGCATGGCGGAAGAGACTCTACCGGACGGCGTCGTGCCGCCCCTGCCGCAGTCGTTGGGCAAGCCGGTCGAGCGCGGCAAGCCGGCTCGAAACGGTGGGCTTGCCGATCGGCGGACGGCAGCGTCGTCCCAACTCGGCAAGCGATTCGCCTAGAAATCGAAGGCGAAGCGCCGCGATCTCGCGCAGCGGAGGCGAGAGCCGGCGAAGGCCCAACTCGTGCTCGATGTATTCGATCGTGCGGCGTTGTGCGGCGGCCGCCTGGGCGGTGCGTTGGAGGTTCGCGGCCTCGGTGTTGACGAGGCGATGGATGCGGTTCTTCGTTTCCCGCAGCGCACGTATCTCTTCGAGGGCGAGCACGGCGCCGTGCGCGCCGATGCGCGCCAGTAGATCGACGATGGCCTCGAAGTCTTTGAAATACAGCACCGGGCGATTGCGGCGGCGGCTGCGTTTGGGTGCGGAACCGATGCCGCGCAGCGTCGTGACCAAGCGCTGCGCGCGCGCGTCGTCGAGCGGCGTGAACTCCAAATGGTAGCCGCGCGAACCGGCGGCGAGCGAACCGCAGACCATGAACGCGGCGCGAACCTCGACCAAACGATCGCAGCGCGCGTTCGGTACGCCTGCCGGGTGAAGGAGACGCTGCGGTATCTCGATCGAGAAGCGGGCGGCGCGCCGCAGCTGCGTGCTCGTCGTCGCAGCGATCGGATGACGCTTACGCTCCTCGAGCAGCGACCAAAAGAGTCGCGCGACCGCGTTGCGATGCGTGACGAAGCGGCCGCTACGCCCCCGCATGCCGTAGGAGACGAGCGCCGCGATCAGCGCGTTGCGGCAGTGCGCCGCCTCCGGCAGCTCGCGTGCGAGCGCATTGCTCGTGTCCTGCGTGAGAGCAGCATTCACTCTTCGCGCACGACCTCGATCTGTTCGTACAAATCTGCGGGGCGCACCGCCGGCGTCACCCGGAGCGGCACCTCTCGAACGCGCACGGTCACGCGCCTCGACGCGTAGCGGATCTCGAGGACGTCGCCGGGTTTGACGGCGTAGGCGGGCTTGAGCGGCACACCGCCCTTGAGGATGCGACCGTGCTCGAGCGCTTCGTGCGCCTCGCTCCGCCGCCGCGCGAGGCGGGCGACCTTCAGGAATTTGTCGAGCCTCATGCTGGATATTGACACATTGCGATATATCGACATATCATAGCGATGCTATGAGCCCTTACGCCCCCTGGGAGCGTCGCAGTCGCCACAGAGATCGGCATGGCAGGCGCTTTCGCCGCGGCATTCTCAAGTTCGTCATTCTCAAACTTCTCTCCGAGCTGCCACGCCACGGTTACGATCTCATCCGGGCCTTTCGAGAGCACGGCTGGGTGGCCGGGCCGGGCTCGGTCTATCCATTGCTGTCACTCCTTGAGTCCGCCGGGTACGTGACGAGCCGGCAAGACGGCGAGCGTCGCACCTACGAGGTGACGGAGAAAGGGCGCACGCTGCTCGGGGAGCGCGCTGCAGACATCGCGGCATTCTTCGAGGCAGCATCGCAATCGAAGGAGGAACCCGTGGACCAATTGGAGGACGCGCTCGAACGGTTGAGCGCCGCAGTCGACCAGCTCTCGCAGAGCGCGAAGCCGGAAACGATCGCGCGCGTGCGCGAGATGCTCGACCGCAGCCGCAAAGAGATTTACACGCTTCTCGCTCAGGAGTAATTCATGGCGCAGGCGCAAGGCGCGCGACGCCCCGGAGTCAACATCTTCGACGCGTCGCGGCCCTTGTGGCTGATCTTCCTCGTCTTTCTCATCCCGCTGATCCTCAGCAACTTGCTCCAAACCGCCTCGCAGACGCTGGGCAGCGTCTTCCTCGGCCGAATGATCGGCACGAATGCCCTCGCGGCCGTCTCGGCGGTCTTTCCCGTGATCTTCCTGCTCTTTGCATTCTTGATCGGCATCGCGAGCGGAAGCACGGTCTTGATCGGGCAGGCCTTCGGCGCGCGCGACGAGCACCGGGTGAAGAAGGTTGCCGGGACCGTGCTCGGAGCGACGTTTGCCTTCGGCATCCTCGTGGCGATCGTCGGCTCGTTGTGCTCGTCGACGATGTTGCAGCTCTTGGGAACGCCGGCAAACATCATCGCGCAGTCCGATGCCTACGCGCGCGTCGCGTTCCTCATCTCGCCGATCATCTTTCCGTACCTGGCCTACACGACGTTCCTGCGCGGCACCGGCGACTCGACGACGCCGTTTTACTTCCTCATCCTCAGCACGGTGCTCGGCGCCCTCTTCACGCCCGCGCTCATCGCAGGCTGGTTCGGGCTGCCGCGCCTCGGCGTCGTGAGCGTCGCCGTCGCGTCGTTGTTGGCCCAGGGCATCTCGTTCTTGGCATTCCTCATCCGTCTCCAGGTGACGAATCACCCGCTGAAGTTCGATCGCGAGACGGCGCGCGACATGATCGTCGATCCGCGCATTCTTTGGACCGTGCTGCGCATCGGCATTCCGACCGGCATCCAGGTCGTGATGGTCTCCCTCGCCGAGATCGCCGTCATCTCGTTCGTCAATCGTTTCGGCTCGAGCGCGACGGCCGCGTACGGAGCCGTGAACGTCGTCGTCTCTTACGTGCAGTTCCCCGCGATCTCCATCGGCATCACCGCCTCGATTTTCGGGGCGCAATGCATCGGCGCGCGCCGCGAAGACATGCTCGGCGCCGTCGTGAGGACGGCGGTCGGCCTCAACTACGTGATCGGCGGCATCTTGATCGCGCTCTGCTATATCTTTGCGTGGCAACTCATCGGTTGGTTCATCGTCGATCCGCACACGCTCCGTATCGCCCACACGCTCTTGATGATCACGCTCTGGTCGTACCTGCTCTTCGGCAACAGCTCCGTCATCAGCGGCGTCATGCGCTCGAGCGGCGCGGTCGTGTGGCCGACGATCAACGGGATCTTTGCGATCTGGGCGGTCGAGGTGCCCTCCGCGTACATCCTCATGCACTACTTCGGCCTCAACGGCGTGTGGATGGGGTATCCGATCTCGTTCGTCGTCGTCGTCCTGCTGCAGTACTTCTATTACGAGCGCTTCTGGAAAAGGCGCACCCACGAACGGCTTGTCTAGCTCCGTTTCTTCTCTTTCGGCGTTACGCACGTACCGGAGGCGCGGCACACGAGCAGCGGCTCGGTCAGGAGATCCGCGGCGTTCGCTCCGATCTCGGGGCGCGCGGCGATGACCTTGTGCGCTTCGAATTCCATGCGGCGCGACGTCCTGCCGACGGCGACGATGCGACCGCTTGCCTCGACGTAGTCGCCCGCGCGAACGGGAGCGAGAAACTCGACGTTGTCGTAACCGGCAAAGAGGCCTTCGTCCCCGTCCATGCGGACGAGCAGTTCCGTCGCGACGTCGCCGAAGAGCGCGAGCAGGTGCGCGCCGTCGACGAGGTTCCCGCCGTAATGTGCGTCCGCGGCGCTCATTCGCACGCGAATCACGGCGCGACAGTGGTTTGCGTCTTTGCCTGTTGCCATAACTCCTCGAGTTCGTCGAGCGTGAGGTCGCCCAAGGCCTTGCTTTGCGCGGCGGCGCGCTCCTCCATGTAGGCGAAGCGTTGCAGAAACTTGTCGTTCGCGCCGCGCATCGCGCTCTCTGCGTCGACGCCGAGCGTCCGCGCGAGGTTGACGAGCGTGAAGAAGACGTCGCCCAACTCCTCGCGCACGTGCGCGTCGTCCCGCTTGGCGACGCCGCGCGCCTCCGAGAGTTCGCGGGCCTCCTCGACGAGTTTGTCGAGCACGCCCTCGATGCTTCGCCAATCGAAGCCGACGCGTGCCGCCTTCTCCTGCATGCGCTGACCGCGCTGCAGCGCGCCGAGCTGGCGAGGGATTCCGTCGAGGCGGCTCCTCCGGCGGCGGCCGGTTTTCTCTTGCGCTTTCAGGCGTTCCCAACTGCGCCATTGCGCGTCGACGTCCTCGATGACCGCATCGGCGAAGACGTGCGGATGCCGGCGTACCATCTTGTTGGCGAGCGCGTCGACCACGTCCGCGATGGTGAAGGCGCCGGTCTCCGTCGCGAGTTGCGCGTGAAAGACGATTTGGAGGAGAAGATCTCCGAGTTCGTCGCAAAGCGCCTCCGCCGGGTGCTCGGCGCCGGCTTCCTCTTCGATCGCTTCGACGACTTCGTACGTCTCCTCGATGAGATACGGCAGGAGGGTGCGATGCGTCTGCTCTCGATCCCAGGGGCAACCACGGCGCAGGCGCGCCATGATCTCGACGAGATCGTCCCACGAATAGTGCGCGGATTGCGGCGGCAGCGGCACGAGCGGCATCGCGATCGACTCGGCGAGCGTCGCGCGCGGCATCCCGGGTACGATCTCGGTGCGAATGCGGCGCGCGTCGAGCGCGCGCAGCAGCGGCGGCAGGCCGGGAAAGTCGGAAAGTGGGTTGCCGAGCACACCGATCCCCACGTCGACGTCCCGCTCGCGCAGCGCTTCGAGGCGGGCGGCGAATGCCGCAATCGCTTCGGTGCTGCCGCGGACGATCAACGACTCGTCGCTCGCGAGTTCTTCGTCGATTGCGACGCCTGCGCCGCGGAGATACTCGACCAACTCGCGCGGCGCAAGGAGTGCCACGGCACTTCCCACCCCGCGCAACGTCTCGAGGCTCCCGAGCGTGAGCAACGCCGGATCGCCGGGGCCGAGTCCGACGATGCGCGCGATCATGTCACGCGCGGTGCGTCAGTGCGCCGGCGAGGCGGGCGGGCTCGACGTCTGCGGGGCCGGTGCCGCGCTTGCCGGTGGCGCCGGCGGAGCCGCCGGCATCGGCGGCGGGAAGAGATCGGCAAACCGCGGATCGTTGGCGACGATGGTTGCCTTCTGCTGCAGGCTTTGCAGGAACGGCTGGATCAGCGGTGCCTCCTGCTGTTGCATGAGCGTGAGCTTGATGCGATCGCTGGCCGACGCGAGCGTCGCTCGCAGCCCCGGCTGCTTTGCCGTGACGAGGATGATGTGGTATCCGAACGGCGACCTCACCGGTTGACTGATTTGACCGACGGGCAGCGAGAATGCGGCCTGGTCGAACGCCGGCACCATAGCGCCGCGGCGGAAGCATCCGAGGCTGCCGCCTTTGGCTTTGGAGCCCGGATCGATGGAATACTGTCCCGCGAGCTGCGCGAAAGCGCCGGCCCCGCGCGTCTTGAGCATCGCCTCGATGCGGTTCGCCAACGCAAGGTCGTTCGGGCCCACGAGAATGTGGCTCGCACAGATCTGCGCGGGTTTGTCGAACGCAGCATGGTTCCTGTTGAAGTACGACGCGATCTCCGCGTTGCTGACGTTCATGTTCTTCGCGAGCGCGGCGTCGAGAATGAGCTGGAGGCGCAAGGCGTCGTGGACGTCCTGCTCGGTGAGACCGCGGGCCGCAAGCATTTGCGACCACTGCGTGCCGGGATAGTTCGCCTTCAGTTGGTCTTCACGCGCTTGAATGTCGCTATCGCTGACCGTGATGTTGTTGTTCTTGGCGTACTGCTCGATCAGTGCTTCCTGCACCATCTGCTGCAGAACGCTACGCGCGATCGGACTCGATTCGAGCTTCGAATCGAACTGGGCACGGCTGATCGACTGGCCGTTGACGGTCACCACCGAACCGCCGCCCGCGCATGAGGCGAGCGCCGCGCCGAGCAGAAAGGTAACCGAGCCCGCAATTAGGCGGAGAGCTTTGGGCATTGATCACTCCAGGGAGAAAAGGTCGGCGCCTCGTGTTCGTGCGGACGCGTCCCCGGCCCTCTCCGGCCGCGAGCAAGCCCTACGCTGATCGGACTTCGGCGGACTTCGCCGCGTGGGACCCCCTATAACGCCTCCAGGAGATTGCGAAGCAGCGGCATCCACAGCTCTTCGGGACGCGTGGGCGGCTGCGCTCGCGGCAGGTCGACGAGCACCTTCCCCTCGCTAAAGCGGAAGCGGTTCTTCGTGAGGGATTGAAACTTCGGGATCATCGCGGGCGCGAGCGCAAAGCCCGGCCCGACCCCGAGCGTCAATCGCTCGGCATCGACGACCACGCGCGTGACCCGCTTGCGCAGCGCGATCGTCCGTAGGCGCGTCAGCTCGATCAGGCGTTCGAGCGGTAGCGGGAACGGCCCGAAGCGGTCGCGCACGCCCGCGGCGATCTCGTCGACTTCCTCCAGCGTTCGTGCCTTTGCAAGCTGCTGGTAGACGGCGATCTTTTGCGAGACCTGCGGAATGTAATCGTTGGGAATGAAGGCGCTGATCTTCACGTCGATGACCGCTTCGCCGCGTTCCTCGAGGGAAGCCGCCATGCCGCGGCGCTCGGCAATAGCGTCGGCGAGCAGTTGACAATACGTCTCGAAGCCGACCGATGCGATGAAGCCGGACTGCGCCGCTCCGAGCAAGTTTCCCGCACCGCGGATTTCGAGATCCCGCATCGCAATCTGCAAACCGGAACCGAGGTGCGTGAACTCGACGATCGCTTCGAGCCGCGCCTGCGCCTCCTCTGAAAGCGCCTTGTGCGCTTGGTAGAGCAGGTAGCAGTACGCCTGTTGGTTCGAGCGCCCGACGCGCCCGCGCAACTGGTAGAGTTGCGCAAGCCCGAAGCGATCGGCATCCTCCACGATCATCGTATTGACGTTCGGGATGTCGATACCGTTCTCGATAATCGTCGTCGCCACGAGTACGTCGCTCTTGCCGTCGATGAAAGCTTGCATGACGGGCTCGATCTCGCGCTCTCGCATTTGGCCGTGTCCGATGGCGATCCTCGCGCGCGGAAGCAGCTCCTGTAGCTTGTTGCGCAACGCATAGATGGATTCGACGCGGTTGTGCAAATAGTAAGCCTGCCCCCCGCGATCCAGTTCCGTTGCGATCGCGTGTGCGACGACCGCATCGCCGGCGGGAACGACCACGGTCTTGACCGAGAGGCGGTTCTTCGGCGCCGTGCGGATGATCGAGAGGTCGCGAACGCCCATGAGCGACATGTGCAGCGTGCGCGGAATCGGCGTCGCCGAGAGCGTGAGAGCGTCGACGCTCGCGCGGTATTCCTTGAGGCGCTCTTTGTGCATGACGCCGAAGCGCTGCTCCTCGTCGACGACGATCAGGCCCAAATCGGCAAAGGCGATATCTTTTTGCAGCAGGCGATGCGTCCCGATTGCAAGGTCGATCTTCCCTTCTGCGAGATCCTTGAGGTTCGTGCGAAGCGCCGCGCGACCGGAGAAGCGCGAGAAGGACTCGATGCGAATCGGGAAGCTCGCGAAGCGCTCGCTAAAGGTGCGGAAATGCTGATCGGCCAGCAGCGTGGTCGGTGAGACGAGCGCGACTTGCTTGTGATCGGCGATCGCCTTGAAGGCCGCGCGGATCGCCACCTCGGTCTTGCCGTACCCGACATCGCCGCAGATCAGGCGATCCATAGGGCGCGCGCGTTCCATGTCCGCTTTCGTCGCCTCGATCGCGCTGCGCTGGTCGGGGGTCAACTCATACGGGAATGCTTCCTCCATCTCGGCCTGCCAGGGCGTGTCGGTTCCGAAGGCGTGCCCGCGCGCGAGTTCTCGTTCCGCATACAGCCGCACGAGGCCGTCCGCGATCTTCGCGAGCGATTCGCTGACGCGCGTTTTCGTACGCGCCCAATCCGCGCCGCCCATCCTCGAAAGGCGCGGTGCGGCGCCCTCGTTGGCGGCGTACTTCGTGACCTGGTGCATCTGGGTGACCGGCACGAGCATGCGATCGCTGCCGGCATAGTGTAGGTCGAGATAGTCTTGCGTGGCGCCGAGCACGGTTTCAGTGCGTAGACCGTGATAGCGAGCGATTCCGTGCACCGCGTGCACGACGTAGTCGGCGACGCGGAGGTCGGCGAGCGTGACGGGGACGCCTTCCTTGACCGCGCGCAGTTTGACGCGTTTGGGCGGCAGCCCGAAGATCTCGCGGTCGCCCAAAATGCGCAGCCGCAGCGACGGCACCGCAAATCCGGATTCGATCGATCCCGAGCCGACGAGCACGCGGCCGAGCGGAATCTCGCGCGATGCGGCGCTCCAGCGATGCGCATCGATGCCGGCAGCTTCGAGCAACTCGACGGTTCGCGAAACCGCCGTGCTCACGATGACGACTCGGTCCCCCGCTGTCACCCATTCGCGCACGCGCTCCGAAAAAAGCTCGATCTGCCGGTTGAAGTGTTCGGCCGGCCGGCATTCGAAGGCGAAGCGCGGCGCGGGCGGTACAAAGGACGGCGCTTGGGTCGATTCGATCCCGCCGGGCAGCACGAGCGTGGGACGCCGCGCAATTGCGGGTCCGAGATCGGCGAGGGAGGGGCGCGGCGTTTCCTCCTCGATCGGTTCGTCGTCGAGCGCGCGCTCGATCGCGACGAGCGAGACAGGCTCGTCGAGCACGATCACCGCATCGTCGCGAAAATAGTCGAGCGGCGTCGCACGCGCGTCGCCGTCGGGCACTTCGCTCCACGGGGCGACGGCGATCGAATCCATCTCCGTGCGGCTGCGTTGGGATTCCAGGTCGAAACTGCGGATCGACTCGATCTCGTCACCGAAAAACTCGATTCGAACCGGCGCGTCCGCCGTCGCGGGAAAGACGTCCAGGATCCCGCCGCGCACCGCGTACTCGCCGACGGCTCCGACCACGTCGGCGCGCTCGTATCCGAGCGAATGCAGCCGTGTCAGCGTCGATTCCCAGTCGGTCGGATCGCCGCGCCGCAGAACGAACCGCCGCTCGCGCAAGACGCTCGGCGGCATCGTGTACTGGCGCACCGCCGCAACCGCTGCGACGACGATCAGCGTGCGGCCGTCGGCCAACGCTTCGAACAAGCTCGTCCGGGCGCTGCGCTCCGAAGGACTCTCGATCGCACCGAAGGACTCCTCGCGCGAGCGCAGGAGAGCGACGCCGCGGGAGCCGCCGTCGTCGCTCGCTCCTAGATAGAAAAGGATGTCGGCGTAGACGCGTTCGGCCGCGTCCGGGGTGGGAACGATGAAGAGGTACTGCCCGCTGCGGGCCTGTGCGAGCGCCGCCAAGAGCGCCGGACGAGCCGCGGCGATGGTTTCATGGAGGGCTGCATTGCGCCCGCCCGCTAACCGGTCGAGCACGGCGGCGGGCCCGCGACCTTCGATCAAGAGGGACGCGAGCGCTCGGGGCAGGCCGGAGGCCGAAACTTCCGCGCCGACCGGGGGCTTCTTGAGGTTGGCAGTCATACAGAGAGAGTGCTAATGCGGTCCAGTGAGGCTTCGACCTTCTCGGCTGGGACCCGCTCCGCAGCTTTTTCGGCGGCTGGAGCTCGGGCCTGTTCATCGAGGTTACCCGCACCGACACGGGATACGAAGTCGAGATGCCGGTCGCCGGTTTCAAGCCGGATCAGACAAGAACGTCTAAGAACTCTATCATTACGGGCGCTGCTTCGAAGATACCGCGCTCACGCCGAGCGCGACGAGAATCCACCACGTCGCGCCGACTTTCGGATAGAGGACGATGTCGTCGACGACTTGATGGACTGCGAAGGCAACGGTTGCGGCGAGTGCTGCGACCTGCCACGGCGAGGCCTCACGAAGGCGGCGAACGAGCGTAGCGACGATCGTACCGATGAGCGCAAGCGTCGCGACGAGAAGCACGACGCCGCCCTCCGCGAGCGACTGGAGATACCAACTGTTGGCATGCGTCCGGATACCCGACAAGCCCACGTCCGGAAGATCCAACTCGTAGTTGCCGGCGCCGACGCCGAGCCAAGGATGAAGGCGCCACAGCTCGATTGCCGCGAGCCACAACTCTCGCCGATCGCCAACGCCGCCCGTGTACGTAACCGACGATGAAGGCGGGGGCGGCATGAGACCGGCGTGCGTGATCGCTTCCCAGGCTCCGGCCGCCGCGGCACCGAGAACCGCGCCCAAAGCCAGCGGTCGCACGAGCATCGTCCGAACGCGCGGGCTGACGGCGAGCACGATTGCGACGGCAATCGCAGCGCCTACGATACCACCGCGTGAAAATGTCAGCGCAAGCGCGCAGCAAGAGAGCGGAATTGCAAATCCGATGAGTAGATCGCGCCCGCACCACGCGCACAGAGCGGCGAGCGAGATCTCGAGATACCCGGCGAGTTGGTTCGGTCCCTCGAGCGGCCCGGCAATACGTGGCACGATTTCGCCGTTCAAGGCCAATCCGGAAGGTGCGCCGATTACCTCCTGGAGCAGCGAAGCCGCGGCGACGGCAACGACGGCGATCGTCCAGAAGCGAACGAAGAGCCCGTCGTCCGGGTCGCGCCGATAGGCGGTGCAGACCGCCGCGAAGAGAAGCAGGTACTCCAACCATTTGAGCGTTTCTCGCAACGTCGCACCGCGATGCAGGGCGACGAATGCGGTGGCCGCATCGACGCAGACCACGACGGTGAGCGCGAGCAGCACCATGCGAACCGGGCGCTCCGACAACGCGGCGCGCCAACCGGGGCGAACGGCGAGGCCCAGCAGGACGCCGAGGAGTACCACTTTCGGCAGCGTGACCGTGGTCTGGAGGACGTCGTGCGCCAGCGCAAACGGTTGTACCAGGATGAGTGCGGCGACGCCATAGGCCGCGCGTTTCGTGGTCGAGAGTGCGGCGAGCATCAGGACGAGCGCGAAGAACATCGTCCAGAGCGGATCGAGGGGCACGGGAAGGTGGATCGGATTGACCGCCGGCTGGTAATGCACGAGAGGCGGGCTTCGCTTCCTCCTTGGTGAAATCCACGCGCTTCGTATGGACGAAGCGATGATGCGACGCGCGATCGAGGAGAAGCGCGACGGGCGAGCGCTCTCGCCGGAACGCTGGGAGGAGATCGTTGCCGGATATCTCCGGGGCGAGGTCGACGAGGCGCAGATGGCGGCAATGCTCATGGCCTCGCTCTGGCGCGGGCTTTGCACGCAGGAAACCGCAGCGTTGACGAAGGCGATGCTCGACAGCGGCGAGCGGATTCGCTTTCCCGCCGGAAGCTTCGTCGTCGACAAACATTCGAGCGGCGGCGTCTCCGACATCGTCTCGCTGGTCGCCGTACCGCTTGCGGCGGCGTGCGGCGCGCGCGTCGCCAAACTCTCCGGGCGCGCACTCGGCCACACCGGCGGCACGATCGACAAGCTCGAAACGATTCCGGGCCTGCGCACGATGCTTTCGCTCGATGCCTTCGTGGCGCAGGTGCTGCGCGTGGGGTGCGCGATCGCGGCTCAAACGGAGCGACTCGTTCCCGCGGACAAGCGGCTCTATTCGTTGCGCGATCGAACGGGCACGGTCCCGAGCGTCGGCCTCATCGCGGCGTCGGTCCTGTCGAAGAAGTTAGCAGGCGGTGCGAACGCTTACGTCTTCGACGTGAAGTGCGGCTCGGGAGCCTTCATGCAGCGACTCGCGGATGCGGAGGCGCTTGCCCGCGAGTTGGTCGAGCTCGCGCGGAGCTTCGATCGACCAGCGCGCGCGTTGGTCACGGACATGAACGAGCCGCTCGGGCGCTCGATCGGCACCGGCATCGAAGTGATCGAGGCGCGGGATTTGCTGCGCGGACGCGGCAGCGAGGATCGCGTGCGGGAAGCGGTGCTTCGCATCGCAGCCGAGATGCTGGAGCTTGCGAGCATCTCGTCGCCCGAGAAAGCCGCCGTCGCAGCGCTCGATTCCGGAGCCGCATACGAGAAGTTCGTCGCGATGATCGAGGCGCAGGGCGCCTCCAGAGCGGCGCTCGAAGGGATGCGCGTACCCGAACGCGCCGAAGAGCTGCGCGCGACGCAAGACGGTTACGTTGGCGCGATCGATGCGGTCGAGTTGGGAAATCTCGCGCGCATATGGAGCGGTGCGGAGGCGACCGCCGGCATCCGGATCGACGCGCGTGTCGGAGATCGTATCGAACGCGGCGGCGTGATCGCGCGCGGATTTGGATCCTTGGCAAACGCTGCGTCGCTGGAGCCGGCGTTCACGATCGCCGCTACTCCGCCGCAGGCTCGCCCGCTCGTCTACGCGACCTACTAGTTCTTCAAGATCGCTCGATCTCGCTGATCAAGTAGATCGGGCGGCCTTTGACCTCGTCGTAGACGCGGCCGAGGTACTCGCCGAGAATGCCGATGCCAATCAGCTGCACGCCACCCAGAAAGAGAACGGCGACGATCGTCGACGCCCAACCCGGCGTATAACCCGGGGGATGTGCGGAGAAGAGTTTGAAGCCGATGACGATCAACGCGTAGACGAACGCGATCGCGCTCGAGCAAAAGCCGAGATACGACGCGAATCGCAGCGGTACGTCGGAGAACGACGTGATGCCGTCGATCGCGAAGCGCAGCATCTTTCCGAACGGATACTTGGTCCTTCCGGAGTAGCGCTCGTCGCGATCGTACGTGACGCCGGTCTGGCGATAACCCACCCAGCTCACCATTCCCCGTAGGAAACGATGACGCTCGGGCGAGCGGCGCAGGGCCTCGACGACGCGGCGGCTCATCAAGCGAAAATCCCCGGTATCGACCGGGATGTTCACGTTGGTCATCCGGCGCACGAGGCGATAGAAGAGCCGCGCCGTGAAAACCTTGAACGCGCTCTCGCCCTTGCGCGTGCGGCGCACCGCGTAAACGACGTCGAAGCCCTCGTGCCATTTCTCGACGAACGATGCGATGAGTTCCGGAGGATCTTGGAGGTCGCCGTCCATGAGGATCACGGCGTCGCCGAGCGCCGTCTCGATGCCGGCCGTCGCGGCGATTTGATGGCCGAAGTTCCGTGAGAGGTTGACCAACACGACGCCCGTGCGGCGACGCAACTGCTCGCGAACCCGCTCGGCGGTGCAATCGGTGCTGCCGTCGTTGACCACGACGATTTCGTACGAAGGGCTGCCGGGAAGCCGAGCGAGGATCGCCTCGATGCGCTCGAAGAGCGGGGCGACGTTGTCTTCCTCGTTGTAGAACGGTACGACGACGCTGAGCTTCGGCCGGCTCGTCTCCATCGCGGCGGCTTCGACGCGCGAGCAACGGAACCCGCACCCACGAGCGAGAAGCGGGCTGCGATGACGCGTTATGCGCCGTGGGCTGTCGTCGTGACGTATGCGCTCCTCTCGCTCGCGGCGGTACTCGTTCGCAGCGGTGCCGGCGAAGCTCCGATCGCGTCACGCGGATCGGCGAACGCGGTGGTGATCGCCGCGCGCCCGGCCCGCGTTCCTCCACCTCCGATGAACGCGAGCGCAGCGCCAACGCCCTTGCCGGTGCGCAGCCCGATGCCCTCGCCCGAGCCCACGGCTCGCGTCGTCTTTCTTCCTTCCCTGGCAGAGCAGACGCCGCTTCCGCCGATCATGCTCCATGCCGCGGCAGTCTCCGCTCCGGCTTCGATGACCCCATCGGCTCCCTCGCCTGCCGCAAGCGTTCCAATCCGCGCCGAGGACGCCGCGCCGCAGATCTTCGAGGTTCAGCTACCGTCTGACGTCGTGCATCCGGGTCAAACGGTCGTCGGCAACGTCGTAACGTCGTCGAACGTCGCGTCCGTCGAAGTTCGGGTCGCGCGCTTCTCGACGCCGATGCTCAAGGTCGGCGAAGGACATTTCACGCTGACGCTGACGGTCCCCCATCTTCCGTTTTTCCTGCGTTGGCGAACGTATACGGTCGACGTGATCGCGCACAACGCACGCGGCGATTCGATCGAGCAATCGTTGCCCATCACCGTGCGGTAGCGCGCTACGGGTGCGGCGTGTGAATACCCGGCGGCAGATTCGGGAAGGGCGCCGGGTTGTAGGGCGTCGGGAAAACGTTCGGCTGAATGACCTGTCCGAGCATCGCTTGATCGGCCCAGCGGTAGACGATGTCACTGTACGCCTGGCTATCGGCGACGGAGACGATCGCGGTGCGCGGATGCTCCTCGAGGCCGCCCTCGCTGCGCTCCTCCGATGCGAACGATCCGCGGTCCATGGAGAAGACGTCCCCGCGGATTTCGATGCCGTCGCTCGTGCGAACGACGACGTGTCCGTCGGCTTCGATAAGGAAGCGGTCATAGTAGAATGCGATCCGATCGGCGCGAAGGCGAATCGTCGTGAGCGCCTCGGCGCGCCCCATCATGCATGCGGCAAGGAGCATGGCAAAGGCGAGGGCGAATCGCCTCGCATGGCGCGTTGTGTGGTGATCGTGTTGGATTCGGGCGGCGTTGGAGCGCTTCCCGATGCGGCCGAATACGGCGACGCACCCGGCGCGAACACGATCGGGAACGCGGCGTCTCACGTGGGCGGTCTTGCGTTGCCGAACTTCGAGCGCCTTGGCCTTGGAAACTTGACCGCAATCGCGGGCGTTCCCGCGCGATCGACACCTCGTGCGCGCGTCGCGCGACTGCGCGAGCGAAGTCGCGGTAAGGACACGATTACCGGGCATTGGGAGATGGCCGGTATCATCACGAGCGTCCCCTTTCCCACCTATCCTCAAGGATTTCCGCCTGACGTCGTCGAGGAGTTCACGCGCATCGTCGGGAAGCCGCCGCTCGGTAACAAGACTGCGTCGGGTACCGAGATCATCGACGAGCTCGGACCCGAACACATGGCGACCGGGCGACCGATCCTGTACACGTCGGCGGACTCGGTCTTCCAGGTGGCGACGCACGAGGAGATCGTGCCGCTCGAAACGCTTTACGACTGGTGCGAGCGCGCACGCGCGATGCTCGTTCCACCCCACAACGTGAACCGGGTCATTGCGCGACCTTTCGTCGGCAAGCCGGGCGCGTTTACGCGGACGCCGAATCGACGCGACTACGCGATCGAGCCACCTCCGAGCCTGCTCGACGAGCTCGCTTCCGAAGGCGTGGGCGTGCATGCCGTGGGAAAGATCTGCGACATCTACTGCGGTCACGGCGTTGCGACGTCGGTGCGCGTCACCGACAATCGCGATGCGATGGAGAGAACGTTCGAATTGCTGGAGCGAGTCGAGCACGGATTCATTTTTACGAATCTCAATGACTTCGATTCGAAGTACGGGCATCGTCGCAACGTACGCGGCTATGCCGACGCATTGGAGCAACTCGACACGATGCTTCCGCGCCTCGAAGCGCTGCTGGAGCCGCCGGACGAGGTGATCTTTACGGCCGACCACGGCTGCGATCCGACCGCGCCCGGAACCGACCACACGCGCGAGTACGTTCCGTTCGTGCACCTGAGCAGGGCGCCGGGCGAGGAGTTAGGTACACTCGAAGGGCTCGATCACGTCGGCGCAGCCGTACTACGGGCATTGGAGAAATAGCGCATCGTGCAGAGCGTCGTCGGTGTGCGTCAGCGAACGCGAGGTCCCGGCATCGTGGTTCGCGCTCAAGCGGCTGATCGATGTCGTGCTGGGATCGCTGCTGCTGTTGCTTACCCTCCCACTCGTCATGCTCGCGGCGCTCGCCATCACGATCGTCACTCGCGGCGCCCCGTTCTTACGCGCAGGAGCGCGTCGGCATGCACGGACGGCGCTTCAAGATGTTCAAGCTGCGCACGATGGTCAAGGGCGCGCACGCGATGCGCGAGCATCTGATGCATCTCAACGAGTGCGACGGCCCGGTCTTCAAGATCCGCAACGACCCGCGCTGCCATCCGCTCGGGCGTATGCTGCGCCGCGCGTCGATCGACGAGCTGCCGAATCTGATCAACGTCATTCGCGGCGAGATGTCGCTCGTCGGGCCGCGTCCCGCGCTGCCGTGCGAGGTCGAGCACTACGACGACTTCGCGTGCCGGCGCCTTTGCGTTCCGCAAGGCGTGACCTGCCTGTGGCAGATCAACGGGCGCAGCGAAGTCTCGTTCGAGCACTGGATGGAGCTCGACAACCGCTACGTCGACGAGTGGACGCCGCTCGGCGATCTCGTCATCATCGTGAAGACGATCCCGGCCGTGCTGCGGAAGGACGGAGCGCATTAAGCGCACCTCTCTGCTCGAGTCACGCCGGCTCGACGTTCTTCGTCATGGGCGCGACGTTCGCCTCGACGCTGCTGGGCTTTCTGCGCGAGGTCGTCAACGCGCAAGTATTACGGTACGCGCTGGGAGATGGACACGTTCCTCGCGGCGGCGATGATCCCGACGATTCTCTTCGGCGTCTTCAACGGCGCGCTCGTGAGCGCGCTCGTTCCGACCTTTTCGGAGTATCTCGCGCACGATCGCAAGGAAGACGAGGCGTGGCGCTTGGGCAGCACGATCGCTCAACATGCTCGCGATCGTGTTCTCGCTTTGTGCCGTCGATCGGCTACTTTGCCGCGCCGCTGGTACGTGCCGCTGATCGCGCACGGTTTCCCAACGCCGCAGATGGGAGTCGCGATCCGCATGACGCGCTGGCTCATGCCGAGCATCGTCGCGGTCAGCCTCGCGCGGCGTGCTTTCCGGCGATGCTCAACGCGTATCACCGCTTCCGCTCCGCCGCGATCGTCGGCATCGCGGTCAACATCGTCACGATCGCGCTGCGTCGTCTTGCTCAACCGCAAGCTCGGCATCTACGCGCTTGGTCTTGGGAACGGTATTGGGCCTGATCGCGCAGATGCTCGTGCAGCTTCCCGCATTCGTCGCGATCGGCGAGCTACCGGCTCGATCATCGACCTCCACCATCCCGGCCTGAAGAAGATGTGGGCGCTGCTCGGGCCGATCATCGTCGGGCTCCGCGGCGGGGCAGCTCGCGCTGTTCTTCGATCGCTTCTTTGCGTCGACGCTCGCGCCCGGCTACATCGCCGGGATGAACTACGCGACGCAAGCTCGTGAACTTTCCGCAGCAGATCTTCGCGGCCGCGATCGCGACGGTGATCTTCCCGCTGCTCGCGGTGCAGTTCGCGCGCGAGAACCGGCACGGCGTCGCGCGCAGCGTCGTTACCGGCCTGCGGCTGGTGAACTTCATTACGATTCCGTCGGTCTGCGCGCTCATCGTGCTCGCGCACCCGATGGTGCAGACGCTCTTCGAGCGCGGCTCGTTCGGCGCGAGTTCCGTCGATCTCACGGCCGGGCTGCTGCCCTATGCGGCGGTCGGACTTGCTCGCCCTCGCCGCCAACGTCGTGCTGACGCGCTGCCTCTTTGCCTGCCACGAAACGCGTGGCCGGTCACGATCTCGATCGGAACGCGTCATCCTCAACGTCGTGCTCTCGCTTACGTGGCTGCCGACGCTCGGCGCGCGCGGGCTGCTGCTCGCAAACTCCGTGAGCCAGACGGTGCAGATGGTCTGCTGCTCTGGCTCGTTGCGCGGCTGGTTGCGGACATCGACTGGGGAGCGCTCTTGGGCTCCGCGCTCAAGATCGGAGCGTGCGCTTTCGTGATGGTCGTCATGCTCGACTGGATCGCGTCGCTGGGCGTAACGCCACAAGCCTCACTGATCTCGCGCGCCTGGTTCCTCTTCGGTCAGATCGCGATCGGCGGCTCGTCTTCGTCGCCGTCGCGCGCATGCTCGACGTCGAAGAACTCGAGCTCGCTTGGCGTACGATCCTCGCGAAGTTCGAGCGCAACGTGATCCCACCGCCAGAAAACCGCGAAGCCCCTATCGCTTAGAAGACGTTGACGTCGGTCGCGCCGGCCTTTTCGAGTGCCGCTTTCGCGGAATCCGCCTGATCTGCGCTGCATGTGTAGATGGCGACGCACCGCCCGTCGTCGATCGCCTCGTTGTAGCGCTCGGCGTCGCGGGGGGGAATGTCCACGCCGGACAGATGTTCGAGCACGTCGGGATGCTCGAAGGCGTCGAGCGAGCCACCTGCGTCGTTGATGCCCGGAACGGCCGCGCCCCCGAAGTCCGGAAGCACGCCGGTACCGCGGGTCATTTCGTCGGCCAGGCTATTCCGGCTCATCGCCTCGGCGATGTGGACGAAGGTGACGGGAGAGCCGGCGTACTGAGGCGACTCCTCCTCGGCCGTGAGCACGCGCACGTTCGCCCGGTTCAAGCCGGCGACGGACTGCTCGATGCGCGATGGGTCACAGGTAGAGATGACTGCTACGACGATCCGGTCGGCCATGGAAGACTCCCTGTTCGTTACGTGGTGAAGGAACGGATGGCGTTCGCGAGGCGTTCGATGCCGGTACGCAGCTTCTCTTCCGAGGAGTTCGAGAAGTTCAGACGCATGCCGTCGCGCACGTCCCGAGCGGGGTAGAAGCTCTCGCCCGGCACGAAGACGACTCGGTCCCGCGCGCAGGCGACGAGGAGTTCGGTCGTGTCGACGCCGGGGGCGCGCGCCCAGAGGAACATCCCGCCCTGCGGATGGTTGAAGCTCACCGACTGCGGCGCGTGTTCACGCAGCGCCGCGTACATGACGTCCCGGCGATGCCGGTACGTCGAGACGATGTCCCGTACGTGCGGCTCGAAGGCATCGCTGATCACGTAGGCGTGAAAGACGTACTGCGCGAGAGATCCGGTGTGGAGGTCGGCGCCTTGTTTTGCGAGCACAATTTTCTCGCGCACGTCTTCATCCGGCACGACGAGCCAAGCGACGCGCAAACCCGGCGCGACGATCTTGCTGCCGGTTCCCAGATACAGAACGATCCCGCCGGTCGCAAACGAGGAGAGCGGCGGCAACTGCTCGCCTTCGAAGCGCAGCTCGCCGTACGGATCGTCCTCGACGATCGGTAGATCGAAGTGCTCGCAGATGCGCACGATGCGCTCGCGCCGATCGCCCGCGAGCGTTCGTCCGGTCGGATTCTGGAAGTTCGGAATCAGGTAGAGAAACTTGGGAAACGGGTCGGCCTGGTCGAGCACGCGTTCCAGCGACGCCGGCAGCATTCCGTCCTCGTCGGTCTCGACCGTAAGATAGCGCGCCTCGTAGGCATCGAAGGCTTGAATGGCGCCGAGATATGACGGGTTCTCGAGCACGACGTGATCGCCCGGATCGATGAAGATCTTTCCGATGAGATCGAGCCCCTGCTGCGATCCGTTCACGATCGAGACGTCGTCAGCCGGGATGTCGCGCCCGAACTTGGGCGAAAGGCGCTGCGCCACCCAAGAGCGCATCTCGGGGATGCCCTCCGTGACGCTGTACTGCAACGCGGCGGCGCCGAACTGTTGCATGACCTCGCGCGTGCACGCCGCGATTTCGTCTCTCGGGAACAGTTCGGGAGCGGGAAGACCGCCGCCGAAGGAAATGACGTCGGGCTGTTGCGTTACCTTGAGCATCTCGCGAATCGTGGATGCCCGCAAGCGAGCCGTACGCCGCGCAAACCGCGCCGAGGATGCCGTCGTCGCCATACATTGCTGTTATTCGCGGGCGGCGGCACGCCTCCGCTCGCCTTCGGCAAACCAAGCGCGATCGGGCTTGCAGGCGGCGAAGGGTCAAATTCGAAATCGACTCCGGCGGCGATGGCATCCTCTCGGGTGGCGATCTGGCTCAACGGACTCCTACGGGAGGACGGCATGGTTCGCCATAGCGCGCTCGTCTTGTCGGGCTCGATGGCGCTGGCTGTTTGCGGATTTATTTTCCAGATGATCGCAAGCCGTCGCCTCGGCGTTTCCGACTACGGCGAATTCTACACGCTAAGCGCGCTGATCTTGATGGCAGGCCTTCCCGCAGCAATCGCCGCTCCGGTCGTGGCACGCCATGCGGCCGAGTTCCGCGCGCTCCATCGCTGGATAGCGTTGCCGGCCAACGTCGCAGCGGTCGCGTGCAGCGGACTGTGCGTCGTTGCCGCGCAGGGATTACCGCCCGCGGCACCTGCGAATCCGCCCGAGCGCCCATATCGCGCTGTGGACTTCACGCCGGTCACGCCATGGCTCATCCGCGCGAAACTCCCGGCAGGTCCCGCGGGAGCGTTGCGTTACAATGTCGCCTACGAGACGGGATGGGCCGCATACTTAGACCGCGCGCGGCTGCAACACGTGCGCCTGGATGCGAGCGTCAACGGTTGGTTCGTGCCGCGGCGCGCCGTTGCGATGCCGCTGCTCATCGAAAATCGCATCGCTGCAGCGCAGGCCGTTGCGGAACTTGCGGTCTGGCTGCTTCTCCTCGTTCTCGGGGGCGCGCCGCAGCATCGTATCTCAGGAATCGAGTGGCGTTGCGTCGTAGAACCGATTGATGAAGCGCCCTTTGGCCGCCGCTGCAATTCTGGTTTCGCTCGCGATGGCGGGATGCGGCGGAGGCGGCGGAGGAAAACTCCCGCCCCTCTCTGGTGGCGGACGGTCATCGGGAAGCCCGCAGCCCGGCGATTGGAACACCTTCGGCGACGGGTTGTCGCGCCAGGGCTACAACGCGTCGGAGGCGACGCTGACTTCGGGGAATGCCGGCGGCCTGCATCAGGTTTGGGCGCGAAACCTCGGCGCGGCGATCGACGCCCAGCCGCTCTACGCCGCGAACGTCGAACTGGGCGGATCGCTTCACAACGTACTGTACGTCGGGACCGAGGGCGGCGTCTTCTATGCGATCGATGCGAGCAGCGGGAACGTCCTCTGGCAGCAGAGTCTCGGATCGACGCACAGCGGCTGCACCGATCTCCCCGGCGGCACGTTCGGTATCACCGACACGGCGACGTTTGATCGTTCGACCAATCGAGTCTATGTTGCCGACGGCTTGGATAAACTCCACGCGCTCGACATGACCACGGGCAAAGAAGCCGGAGGCTGGCCGGTGACGATTACCCCGGAGGTTTCGGAAGAGCACGTCTACAGCGCCTTGATCTTCAACCCGGCAAATCAGCTGCTCTACGCGCAGACCGCCGGCTACTGCGACTTTGCGCCGTACTCGGGAAGACTGATCGCCGTCAATACGGGCAGCGCGACGGTTGCCGCGACCTTCTTTCCCGGCGGAGCGAACAGCGGCGGCGGCCTTTGGGGCATGGGCGGACCTTCAATTGATACGACGAGCAACGACGTCTTCATCGCCACCGGCAATACCGAATCGACGACGGACCACGACGCCAACGGCGAGCAGGTCGTTCGGCTGACGGCAATGCTTGCGGTCGAGGCCGCAAACTACCCCGGCCTCTCGTCGGGCACGCTGGATTACGACTTCGGCTCGACCCCGATGCTGTATCAGGCGGGAAGCTGCCCGGCGCAGTTCGTCGCGCAGAACAAGGACGGCACGCTCTATCTCTACGACCAGAGTTCGATCGCGTCGGGAGCGGTGCAAGCGCTGGAGATGGCCAACCCGACGGAGGCCGGAGAGTTCATCGGGGTGGCCGCGTACTCGCCGGCCGCCGGCGACCTCTACGTCGGCGATCCTGCCGGATGCTGCTCGTTCGCGAGCGGTTTGGTCGCGCTGCAAGTCCAGGCCGACTGCACGCTGGCCCTGGCCTGGCAGATGGCCGAAGGCTCGCCGGCCGGCGACAACGACAACGTCGCCGCCACGGTCGCAAACGGCGTCGTCTATTCGGTCGACGGGATCGGCGACGAGATCTACGCGAATGACGCGAGCAGCGGCGCGCCGCTCTGGAATAGCGCGTCGATCGTATCGGGCCCCGTCTTCGCGCCGCCGGCCGTCACGGCAGGTCATCTTTACGTCGGCTCGTGGGACGACGACCTCTACTCGTTCGGATTGCAGTAACGCCGTGCGGTTGCGCATCGACGAAGCGTCCGTCGAGCGGTGCCGCGCCCTGGCGCGCGACATCGTCGAGCCGGTCGAGCGATTCATCCGCGCGCATTCGACGGTTTCGGTCGAGCGCGCCGTGTTGCGGTTGCTCGGCGTCGACGGGGTCGACGAGCACGACGTTCCCCTGCCGAATGTCGTCGTCGACGCGCTCTCGCCGCGAGAACGCAGCCGCGGCATCGCGCTCGCATTCGGGCGCGCGCTTGCGCAGAGCGAGCTCGAGCCCGCCGAGTTGGCGCGGGCCCTCTCGCAGCGCAAGCTCTCGCTCGAAACGAGCGCCGGCGTCTCCGACGAGACCGCGCGCAGCGCGCTCCGCGCCCGGGTAAACGAATCGCTGGCGGGGATCCGCGCGCAGCGCGCGGAGCGTGAAGAGCGCCTCGAACGCTTGCCGCAGCTGCCGCCGCCGCTGCTCTACGTGATCGTCGCGAGCGGCAACATCTACGAGGATCGCACGGCGGCCGTTGCCGCCGCCGAAGCCGGCGCGCAGATCATCGCCGTCATTCGCTCGACCGGCCAGTCGCTGCTCGACTTCGTGCCGTATGGCCCGACGACCGAAGGCTTCGGCGGCACGTACGCGACGCAGGCCAACTTCCGCATCATGCGCGACGCGCTCGACGAGGTCTCCGAGAAGCTCGGGCGCTACGTCATGCTCACGAACTACGCCAGCGGCCTGTGCATGCCGGAGATCGCGGCGATGGCGGCGCTCGAGCGGCTCGACATGCTGCTCAACGATTCGATGTACGGCATTCTCTTTCGCGACATCAACATGCAGCGCACGTTCGTCGACCAGCACTTCAGCCGCATGCTCAACGCGTACTCCGGCATCATCATCAACACCGGCGAGGACAACTACCTCACGACCGCCGATGCGGTCGAGCAGGCGCCGGCGGTGCTGGCCTCGCAGTTCATCAACGAAGAGTTCGCGCACCGCGCCGGCATGCCCGACGAGCAGATCGGCCTCGGCGACGCCTACGAAATCGATCCCGACCTCGAAGACGGCTTCCTCTATCAGGTCGCGCAGGCGCAGCTCGCGCGCAAGATCTTCCCGGACGCGCCGCTCAAGTACATGCCGCCGACCAAGCACATGACCGGCGACATCTTCAAGGGCCATCTGATCGACGCGATGTTCAACCTGACCTCGGTGATGACGCAGCAGACGATCCATCTCTGCGGCATGCTGACCGAAGCGATTCACACGCCGTTCCTCGGCGATCGCGCGCTCTCGCTCGAAAACGCGCGCTACGTCATGAACACGGCGCGCCACTTCGGCGACGAGATCGAGATCAAGCGCGGGCGGGATCGATCGAGCGCCGCGCGCACGCACGTGCTTGTCAGCATGCGAAGCGCTGCTCGAGCGCGTCGCCGAGATGGGGCTCGATGCCGCGATCGAAGCCGCGGTCTTCGCCGACGTCTCGCGTTCGCCCGACGGCGGCCGCGGGCTTCGATGGCGTCTTCGAGCGTGCCGGCGACTATTGGAATCCCTTCGAAGAAGCGCCGGCGGGAACCAAGGTGAGGTAGCTCAGGAGCAATGAAAAGAAGCCTGCGTAGAAAATCGTACCGAGCGCGAAGAGCGGATCCCACCACGTTCCGCCCATGAGCGCGACGACGTACGCGAGGAACGTCGCCTGGTATGCCGCTGGAACGAGAAAGGCGAACGCGAGATAGGCACGGCGGTGCGCCGCGAGCGTCCCGTATCTCGCGAGAAAGAGGTCGCCGGCGATGCCCGCGACGATGCACGCCGAGATGATGCCGCCGACTTCGAGCCACGAGGTACCGACCGCCATCGCGATCATCGCGTTGCCGAGCACCATGTAGAGCACGATTGCGCCGGGGCGCAGCGGGACGCTTCGCAGCAGGAAGAAGAGGACGCCCATCATGAGGATGCTTTGCAAGAGCACCGCGACAAGACCGGCTCCCTGACCGTAAAAGTGCAGCGTGACGAGGGTGAAGGCATCGCGGGTCAGTTCGTGCGGAACCGTCACGCCGAAGATTCGCTCCGGATCGGCGCGGAAGAACGGATCCGTCGCGAAGTGGAGCAGCTCGAGAATCGACGCCGCGGCGATGATCGCGGGCAACTGTTCGACCAGCCTTCGCGGCGCGCCGGCAATCGCCGAGCGTAGCGGCCCCGCGAAGAGAATCGCGAGCGCGATCCCGATGAACTCGTGGGTAGGACTGAGGAGTCCATCGAATCCGGCCTCGAATCCGAGAAAGATGTGGTTGATCATGTCCGAGGCCCCGGCGACGAAGAACAATACCACCCCGAGCACGGAGAGCGCGTATCCGGGCGGAAGCGTCCTGGCGTCGCGCCGGCAGCGCCACGCCTCGACGCCGACCGCGCCGATCAAGAACGCGAGCCCCGAATAAACCAACGCATGATCCCAAGTGAAGAACGTGTCGACGTCGTGGCGCAGGTGGCCGGCGTTATCGAAGAACAGACCGCCGATCGTCCAAATGCTCCCGATCGCCATCGCCCAATCGAACGCCGCATCGGGCTTCGAGATGCGCGCATTCGCGTCCATCGCGGGCTACTTGCGTTCGCCGTCGCGGCCTTCCTCGTGCATGGAACCATATCGGCGGCGGCGTGGCCAGCGCCGATCGTCGCGCCTCCCGGCGATCCGCCGCGCATCCTCGCCGTGCAGTTCTCCTCGATGGTCGTTCGCATCGGAAGTTGGTGGTCGGGACGCGTCGTGACGACGACGAACGTGGCGAGCGTGGAGTTTCGGGCGCCGTCGTTCTCGTTCATCCTGCATCGCTCGGCGTTCGGCGAGTTCGAGTTTCGCACGCACGTGCTGGTCATTCCCTCGGTCTACCGCCGGCCGTTCGTCGGCACGCTGGTCGCGCGCAACGCGGCGGGTGCCGGCGTTCGTGAGAATTTCCAGATGGAGTTCCGCTAAGCGATCATGGCGGAACTCATCCGGCCGTACGGCGATACGCGGGACGACGGGAAGGTGCAGCTTTCCTTTACTTTGCCGATCGAATGGAGCGAGCGCGCCGACGAAGCGGCGCGGCGGCTCGTGCGCTCGATGGGCTTCACCGGCGTGACCGTCGCCGAGGGGCGGCCGGTGGCGACGGGCTTTTCCTTCTTCGTCGTTTATGCGGAGACGCCGAACGCCGTCGACTTCGACGCGATCGCGCCCTCGGCCGTCGCGGCGACGCCGATGCAGATGGAACAAATCGATGCGCTGATCCGCGATCGCATCGGGCGCAAGATCAAAGTCGCCGGCGCCTGCATCGGCACCGACGCACACACGGTCGGCATCGATGCGATCCTGAACATGAAAGGCTACAAGGGAGATTATGGCCTCGAGCGATACGCGATGTTCGAAACCTTCAACCTCGGCAGCCAGGTTTCGGTCGAGTCGCTGATGCGCTTCGCGAAGGAGCAGGAGATCGACGCACTGCTCGTCTCCCAGGTCGTAACGCAGAAGCAGAGCGACGTGAAGAACCTCACGGCGCTGACCGAGCTGCTCGAAGCGGAGGGCATCCGCGACCGCGTGCTCTTGATCTGCGGCGGACCGCGCGTGACGAACATCATGGCGGCCGAACTCGGTTACGATGCCGGCTTCGGCCGGGGCACGCTGCCGAGCGAGGTCGCGTCCTTCATCGCAACCCGCATGGCGCAGCGAACCAAGGAGCAGGTCTGACGTTGCCAAAGAGACCTCTTCGCTGTATAATGTGACTACAAGGAGAATGCCATGCCGTCGGTCGGCATCCGTGAGTTGAAGACGCATCTGAGCCGGTATCTCGCGCGCGTGAAAAAAGGCGAGCGCATCACCGTTTCAGACCGGGGCCGTGCCGTTGCGGTCATCAGCCCTGCGCCGAACGGCGCACTCGATGAACGAATCGAGGCCATGCTGCGTACGGGTGTTGCGAAGTGGAACGGTGGAAAACCGACCGGTTCTCGGCGCCCCATCAAGTTGCGAGGAGGCCCAACGATGTCCGAGACGATTATTTCGGAACGGCGTTGAACCTTTACCTCGATACCAGCGCGCTAATCAAGCTGTACGTCGACGAGCCGGGCTCACTGGTCGTGCGGCGATCGACTGGTGAAGCGCATTTGGTCGCCACTGCCGAGATTGCCTACGTCGAATTGCGAGCCGCGTTGGCCAGGCGACGGCGAGAGGGTTACATTACACCCCGTGACTACCGCCAAGCAATCACCGACATCCACGCAGATTGGTTGACGTACTTTGTGATCGAAGTGGGGAGCACCATCGTGCGCCAAGCCGGAGAAATTGCCGAACGCTACTCTTTACGCGCCTACGACGCCGTGCACTTGGCATCGGCACTCTCCTTGCATAGAGGTACCGGGAAGGCGGCATTCTTTGGTTGCTGGGATGCGAATCTCTCGGCGGCGGCGGTGAAAGCCGGAATGAAACCTCTGGCGCTTTAGGAACGAAGCCATGAAGAAGACCGCACTGATCACCGGCATTACCGGGCAAGACGGCTCGTATCTCGCCGAGTTGCTGCTCGAGAAGGGCTATCGCGTCGTCGGCATGACGCGGCGCACGAGCACCGACGTGCACGAGCGCATCCGCACATCATCGACGACATCGAGTTCGTCTCCGGCGACCTGCTCGATCAAGCCTCGATCACGGCGATCGTGCGAGCGCGTGCGGCCGGACGAAATCTACAATCTCGCCGCGCAGTCGTTCGTGCCGGCGTCGTGGCACGCAGCCGGTACTCACCGGCGAGTTCACCGCGCTCGGCGTGACGCGCGTGCTCGAAGCGATCCGCGCGGTCGATCACGTCGATTCGCTTCTACCAGGCGTCGAGTTCCGAGATGTTCGGGAAGGTCGCCGAGTCGCCGCAGACGCGAGACGACGCCGTTCTATCCGCGCAGCCCGTACGGCGTCGCAAAGGTCTACGGGCACTGGATCACCGTGAACTATCGCGAGTCGTACGATATGTTCGCGTGCAGCGGCATTCTGTTCAACCACGAGTCGCCGCGTCGAGGAAAGGAATTCGTCACGCGCAAGATCACCGACGGCGTCGCGCGCATCAAGCTCGGGCTCGCCAAGGAGTTGCGGCTCGGAAATCTCGAGGCGCGGCGCGATTGGGGATTTGCCGGCGACTACGTGCGCGCGATGTGGCTGATGCTGCAACAAGAGAAGCCCGACGACTACGTCATCGCGCACGGGCAGAACGCACAGCGTCCGCGATTTCGTGCGCATCGCCTTTGAAGCGGCCGGCCTTGGCTCGTACGAGCCGTACGTCGTGGTCGATCCGCGGTTCGTGCGCCCGGCGGAGGTCGACCTGCTTGATCGGCGACGCGTGCAAGGCGAAGCGCGTGCTCGGCTGGGAGCCGACGGTTGACGTTCGAGGAGCTGGTCGAGATGATGGTGCGCGCCGACCTCGAGCGGCTGTCAACGTGAGGCATTTCTTCTGAGATGCGCGCGCTGGTAACCGGGGCAAGCGGGTTCGTCGGGAAACTACCTCGTTGCCGCGTTGCAGTCGGCGCGATGCGAAGTGCTTGCCGCGCGGCGGTCCGCTCCGACAGACGATGGCGTTGCCGCGTCGATCTGCTCCGACGACGCATCGTTGCGCGCGCGCTCGAGCGCGCACGCCCCGACGTCGTCTTTCATCTCGCCGCTCAAAGCTTCGTTCCGGAATCGCTGCGCGTCGCCGCAGGAAACGTACTCGACGAACGTGATCGGCACCGCGCGCCTCGTCGCGCAGGTGCGGGACTACGCTCGACGCGCCGGCGCGATTCCGCGATTGTTCTTCGCAAGCTCGGCCGAGGTCTACGGCGCGCGCGATCGCGAGCGAGTTGCCGCTGCACGAATCGCTGGCGCCTGCAGCCGCGCAACCCGTACGCGGCGAGCAAGGCCGCGGCGGAGGCGATTCTGCTCGGCGAGATGCGCGCGCTTCGGCGGCGACGTCGTCATCGCGCGCGCCTTCAATCACATCGGTCCGGGGCAGAGACGACCGCGTTTCGTCGTCGCGAGCTTCGCCGCGGGTTCGGCGCGGATCGCCGCGGGCGCAGACGCCCGCTGCTGAACGTCGGGAACCTCGACGCGGAGCGCGACTTGCTCGACGTGCGCGACGTCGTGCAAGCCTACGTCGCGCTCGCGCAGCGCGGGCAAGGCGGCGAAGTCTACAATGTCTGCAGCGGGCGGGCGATTGCGATTCGCGAGCTGTTGCGCGAGCTGATCGGCATCGCGCGCGTGCCCGTCGAGGTGCGCGACGATCCCGCCCGCATGCGCCCCTCGGAGATTCGCAATCTCCTTCGGCTCCAATCGAGAAGCTCGTCGAGCGAACCGGCTGGTCGCCGCGCATCGCCTCGCGCAGTCGTTGCGGGACATCTACCAAGACGCGCATAACAAAGCCGGGCTGTGACCGATCCCCTCACCGAGGAACTCCAGGCCTTTGTCTTCGCCAATCGCGGGCTGCTGCTCGCGGCGCCTGCGGCGCTGCTCGCCGCATTCGGCCGGCCGAGTGCCTTTAGCGTCGCCGTCGGGCTTCCGACCGCGTTCGCCGGCGAACTGCTGCGTTGCTGGGCGGTCGGCTACTCCGGCGAAACGACGCGGGCCGATCGCGTCACCGCGGCAAAGCTCGTTACCTCCGGTCCCTACGCCCACGTCCGCAATCCGCTCTACCTCGGCAACTTCGTCACCGCGCTCGGCTTTGCGGTTGCATTCACCGGCAAGAACAAGCCGCTCGAACGTCTCGCGTTGACCGCCGGCGCGCTCGGGGTGATGGCCGGCCTCTACGCGACCATCGTGCCGCACGAGGAGCAGTATCTGCGCGAGCGGTTCGGCGACGAGTTCGATCGTTATTGCGAGCACGTTCCGCGTATCGTTCCGCAGATCGAGCCGGCGACCGACGGCGCGGGAACGTGGGACGCACGTGTGATTGCGCAGGCTGAGAGCAAGACGTTCTTGACGTTTGGCGCGATGCTCGCGCTGCTCGCGCTCAAGTCGATCGCTTCCTCGTAGGGCGCCGGGAGGTGCTGCGCCTCCCGTTGGAGGAAGCGCCTCTCCATGAGTTCCACCGTCGTTCTCGGAATGGCCCGCACGCCGTTCGGCAAGCTCGGCGGTGCCCTCGCGCCGCTTCCCGGCCACGACGCTCGGCGCCGCAGCGCTCATCGCGCGCGATCGAGCGCTCGCAGCCTCGACCCCTCCGAGATCGAGCACGTCGTCTTCGGCGAAGTGCTGCAGGCCGGAGTCGGCCAGAACCCGGCGCGTCAAGTGCTCTTCAAAGCGGGGCTCGCGAAGACCGTCACCGCCGAGACCGTCAACAAGGTCTGCGCCTCGGGAATGCTCGCGGTTGCCGAGCGCGATGCGATCGATCGACGCGGGCGCGCAGAAGCGTGATCGCGGCCGGCGGCATGGAGTCGATGTCGAACGCTCCCTATCTCTTGCACGATGCGCGCTTCGGCTATCGCTTCGGCGACGGGACGCTCGTCGACGCGATGATCTACGACGGTCTGTGGGATCAATATTTTCCGATGACGATGTCGACGCAAGGCTCGAAGTCGCGAGCGAGCTTGGCATTGTCGCGCGAAGAGCAAGATCGCTTTGCCCTCGAGAGCCACCAGCGCGCGGCCGCCGCGCACGAGGCAGGACACTTCGCCGACGAGATCGTGCCGTTGCGCGTCGCGACCAAGGCAAAGGGCAAGATCGTCGTCGACCGGCTGCCGAAGCGCGGCGAGGTCCGCGTTCCGGCGAGCGGTCGGCGGTCGCAGCGTGGTTTGGGATCACGAGCCGTCGGAGCGCTTCACCCTCGATTACGAGTCCTACGCGCCCGTTCCTGACGGGCGACGTGCCGAACACGCTCGTCGACCGCGACGAAGCGGTTCGCGCCGATGCTATCTCGAAGCGATGGCGAAGCTGAAGCCCGCTCGAGCGCGAGGGCACGATTACCGCCGGCAACGCGCCGGGCGTCAACGACGGCGCGGCGGCGCTCGTGCTCGCCGAGGCGGAGTACGCAAAAGCGCACGGATACGAAGCGCTCGCGACGATCGTCGATCACGCTACCGCGGCCTGGGATTCGCCGTACATCGCGCTCACGCCGGCGATGGCCGCGCAGAAGCTGCTCGACAAGCATCGGTCTTTCGGCGAACGACGTTCACGTTTGGGAGATCAACGAGGCATTTTCGTCGGTTGCGATCACGTCGGCGCGCAACCTTGGGCTCGAAGTCGAGCGCGTCAACCTCTTCGGCGGCGCGGTCGCGATGGGACATCCGATCGGCGCGTCGGGCGCTCGCCTGACCGGCACGGTCATCAACCAGCTGCGCCGGCGCGGCGGCGGAGTCGGCATCGCGACGATCTGCTCGGGCGGCGGCCAAGGCGACGCGCTCTTGATCAGAGTGGAATAAAGACTCGCTGCGAATGACACGGGCGTGGAGATTCTGATTGCCGGTGCCGGACAGATGGGCTCCGGCATCGCGCAGGTTGCCGCCCTGCACGGCCATACGGTCCTGCTCAACGATCGCGACAACGCGCTGATCGAACGCGGCATCGCGTCCATTCGGAAGAACCTCGATCGTCTCGTCGAGAAGGCTCGCATCACGGAAGCGCAGCGCGACGAGGCGCTGAACTCGATCCGAGGGACGCCCGCGCTCAAGAGCTTGCAGATCGAGATGGCGATCGAGGCTGCAACCGAGGATTTCGAGACGAAGCTCGCGCTCTTCGCGCTGCTCGACGCGCAGACGCCGAAGCGCGCGATCCTCGCCAGCAACACCTCTTCGATCTCGATCACCGCGCTCGGGCGCGTGCGACGAAGCGTCCGGATCGCGTCATCGGGATGCACTTCATGAACCCCGTGCCGGTCATGCAGCTCGTCGAAATCATTCGCGGCCTCGGAGACTGTCGCAGGAGACGTTCGATGCGGTGCGATCGCTCGCCGAGCAGATGGAGAAGACGCCGGTTGAGGCGCGCGACTTCCCGGGCTTCGTTTCGAATCGCGTGTTGATGCCGATGATCAACGAGGCGATCTACGCGCTCTACGAAGGCGTCGCCTCGGCCGAAGCGATCGACACGGTCGATGCAGCTCGGCATGAACCATCCGATGGGTCCGCTCCAACTCGCCGACTTCATCGGGCTCGACACGTGTCTTGCGATCATGAACGTCTTACACGACGGCTTCGGCGATTCGAAGTATCGCGCGTGCCCGCTCTTGCGGCAGTACGTCGCCGCCGGGCTGGTCTCGGGCGCAAGACCGGCCGCGGCTTCTACGCCTACGCATGACGCGCTGAGCGTGCCGCATTCGATCACCGCCGAGCAACGCGAGATTCGCGCGCTCGCGGCGGAGATCGCGCAGCGCGAGATCGCGCCGCACATCGCGCGTTGGGACGCGAGCACATCTTTCCGCGCGAGCTCTATCGCACGCTGAACGACGCCGGGCTTGATGGGGATCCTCGTGCCGGAAGCCTACGGCGGCGTCGGCGCGGACTACGTCGCCTACGCGCTCGCGATCGAGGAGATCGCGCGCGTCGACGCCGGAACGGCGGTGACGCTCTCGGTGCACTCGATGATCTGCGCGGCGATCGGCAAGCTCGGCAGCGAGAGCCAGAAGCGAGCGGTGGCTGCCGCTGCTTGCGGCGCGGCGATGCGATCGCGGGCTTTGCGCTCACCGAATCCGGACGCCGGTTCCGACGCGGCGCAGATTCGCGCGACCGCGCAGCGCGACGGCGACGGCTACGTCCTGAACGGTCGCAAGCAATGGTGCACGAACGGCAGCTATTCCGCGTCATCATGGCGATGTTTCGCACCGGCGAGTCGCGGGGCGAAGGGCATGAGCGCGTTTCTGATCGATCGCCAAGCGCCCGGCGTGCACGTCGAGCGCGTGACCGAGAAGCTCGGCATCCACACCAGCAACACGTGCGATCTCGCCTTCGACGACGTGCACGTCGTGCGGAGGCGCTGCTCGGCGCGGAGGGCGACGGATTCGGCACTGCGATGACGGCGTTGACGGCGGGACGCATCGGCATCGCGGCGCAGGCGATCGGCATTCTCGCCGCGTGTCTCGACGCGTCGGTGAAGTTCGCCAAGGAGCGCAGGCGTTCGGCAAGCCGATCGGCGCCTTCGAAGGCGTCTCGTTCAAGATCGCGCAGATGGCGACCGATCTCGACGCAGCGCGCCTGCTGACGCTATCGCGCCGCCGCGCTCGCCGACGCGGGCGAACCGTTCGCGACTCGAAGCGAGCAAAGCGAAGCTCTTCGCCTCGACCGCCGCGCGCAAGCACGCCGCCGAAGCCGTGCAGATTCACGGCGGCTACGGCTACACGACGGAGTTTCCGGTCGAGCGCTACTACCGCGACGCAAAGATCACCGAGATCTACGAAGGCACCTCCGAGATCCAACAACTCATCATCGCCCGCTCGCTCCTGGGAAGGCTGGAATAATAAAACCGCGGGGGCGCCTTTCGACACCCCCGCAGTTGTGACAGCCGAGCTAATACCTCTACCCCACACTATCACTCCGCGTCCCGTCCCGCAAGGAGCCGGGCGGTTGGAGCGTGCCGGAATCGAACCACGACAGGGGCGCTCGATCGGCTCAGCCGGTAAAAAGGCCGAGTGAAAAGCATCGCGAATTAGTCGGGCCGCAATGAACCTCATGGAATATCAAGGGAAGGAACTCTTCCGGCGCGTGGGCATTCCCGTGCCACACTCGCGGCATTGCACGACGCCCGACGAAGCGGCACAGTTCGTCGCCGAGAGCGCCGGGGAGTGGGTGGTCAAGGCGCAAGTGCTCATGGGCGGCCGCGGCAAGGCGGGCAAGATCAAGTTCGCGAACACCGCCGACGCAAGGCGCGTACCGTCGCCGCAGGAGATCATGGCGACGCCGATGCCGCCGAATCGCCAGAACCCGAACGGCGAGCCGATTCAGCTCGCTGCTCGTCGAAGAGAAGCTCCCGATCGCGAAGGAGGCGTACGCCGCGATCACGATCGATCGCGCGCGCAAGCAAGCCCGGTGATCGATCGTCGAGCCGCTTCGGCGGCATGGAGATCGAAGAAGTCGCCGAGCAGCATCCCGAATCGATCGCCAAATATCTACGTCGACACCGCGATCGGCTATTCGCCGTTCATCGGCCGCGAGCTCGCCTTTTCGGCGCAACTCGATCCCGGTTATCGCAAAGCAGTTTCCGGCGATCGCCGGAGCGCTGTACGATCTCTTCTTTCGCGTACGGCGCGAAGCTCGTCGAGATCAATCCGCTCGCGCTGACCACCGACGGCAAGGTCGTCGCCTCGGATGCAAAGGTCGAGCTCGACGACGACGCGCTCTTCCAGCATCCGGAGTTCGCACGAGTGGCAGGAAGTGCTGCCGCTCGACGAAGACGAAACGCTCGCCTCGCAGGCGGGTGTCGGCATCCGCAACTTCCGCCGCTTCGCCGGAAACGTCGGCACGATGGCCAACGGCGCCGGCCTCGCGATGGCGACGATGGACGCGGTGATGCAATGCCGGCGGCGAGGTCGCCGACTTTCTCGACGTCGGCGGCGGCGCGAATGCCAAGCGCGTGCGCAACTGCTACGAACTGGTCGTGAACAACACCGGCGCGACGCGTCTTCTTCATCAACATCTTCGGCGGCATCACGCGCGGCGACGAGGTCGCGCGCGGGATCGTCGACGCGCTCGAAGAGACGACGTCGCGCAAGATTCCGCTCGTGATCCGTCTGACCGGAACGAACGAAGAAGAAGGCCGCGCGATCCTCGCACGACGCGGGGATGACGCCGGTCGAAACGATGGACGAAGGCGCGCGCGAAGCGGTGCGCCTTGTCGCAGGGAGGCATAAGCATGTCGATCTTCGTCGACAAGAACAGCAAGGTGATCGTGCAGGGGATCACCGGCGCCGAGGGCTCGTATCACACCGACGCGCATGCTCGCGTACGGAACGAACATCGTCGGCGGCGTGACGCCGGGCAAGGGCGGACAGAAGAGCGACGCACGGCCTTCCGGTCTTCGACACGGTGAAGGAAGCCGTCGACGCGACCGGCGCGACGCACACGTGCATCTTCGTGCCGCCGCCGTTTGCCGCCGACGCGCTCTACGAAGCGTACGAGGCGGGCATTACGCTCGCGGTCTGCATCACCGAAGGCGTCCCGGTCCACGACACGCTCAAAGTCGTCGGCACGACGAGCGGCATGCGGATCATCGGCCCGAACTGTCCGGGCCTGATCTCGCCGGGAAAGGCCTCCGTCGGCATCATGCCGGGGCACGTCTTCAAGCAGGGCGGCGTCGGCGTTGATCTCGCGCTCGGGCACGCTGACCTACGAGGTCGTCGACGGCCTCACCCGCGCCGGCCTCGGCCAGTCGACCTGCGTCGGCATCGGCGGCGACCCGATCATCGGCACGACGTTCGTCGACTGCCTGCGCGAGTTCGAGAACGATCCGCAGACGAAGGCGATCGTCATCTGCGGCGAGATCGGCGGCTCGGACGAGGAGGAGGCAGCCGCGTTCGTCGCCGAGCACCTCGCCGGCAAATGCCGGTCGTCGCCTTCATCGGCGGCCGCAACGCCCCGCCGGGGAAGTCGCTCGGCCATGCCGGGGCGATCATCTCGGGTTCCTTTGGCACCGCCAAGAGCAAAATCGAGGCCTTTCAAGCAGCCGGGGTCCCGGTTGCCGAGCGCCCCTCGGCGATCCCCGGCCTCGTAGCCGAAGCGCTCTCCGCCACCCCGGCCTGACGAGGGCGCCGGGGGGCTAAGGCTTTTTTAAGGAGGCATAAAGGAACGCCCCCGGAGCCTGACAGAAGTGACCCCCATACGTCGTCTGGGAGACTGCTGAGGGCAAGCGTGCCCGAGGCGGGCCCCCTTGCGACGCAATATCACTATCAACTGAAGATTGAGGGTTAGGTAATGAGTTCAACACGGACCCTCCGTCGAGTGGTCGTTAGCCGCGATACTGTCGGTAGCGTTTCTTGTTCCAGGGAACATGGGCACTGGCAGCAACCACTGGTGGTATCGCAGGCGTCGTTAACGATGATCATGGAGCGCCGGTTGCCGGAGCAACGGTCACGGCCTCCTCGCCATCGCAGGTAGCGACCAGCTCGACGGACGCGTCAGGGCACTTTGTGTTCCTTTCGCTCGCGCCCGATACGTACACCATAACGGTCAGTGAGTCTGGATATCAGACGACGTCGCTGGCCGGTGAAACCGTCTTCGCAGACCAGACGCAGCAAGTGACCATCACGGCGCCGCGCGCCTTGGCGGTCATCGCGCACACGCAAACGTCTGCGGCCGCACTCGTCAAGTCGGGCGTCGGCGGCGATCTCTACAACGTCACGCCCGAGCAGCAGCAGGCGTCTGCCGCACTCGGCGGTGGCGGTAACCTAAACAACGCGTACTCCGCCATCTCCGCGGTCCCGGGACTCTACATCCCGACCGGCGGGATGGGTTGGAACCAATCGGTCGTCATCCACGGTAACAACCCGTTCACGACCGGTTTCGAGTACGACGGCATTCCGGTCAACCGGGCGTTCGACCAATACAACACTTCGACCGAATCCAACCTCGGCTTGCAGGAGCTGCAAGTCTACACTGGCGGCGGTCCGGTGAGCGTTTCTTCCAGTGGCATCTCCGGCTTCATCAACGAGGTCATCAAGACCGGAACCTATCCGGGCTTTGCGACCCTCGGAGGTGGGCTTGGCACCGAAGGGTTCTACCACGAGGCGGAACTGGAAGCGGGCGGCTCGACGCCGGATCGCAACTTCTCGTACTATGTCGGTATCAGCGGCTACGACCAAGCGGCCCGCATCCTCAACCAGCAGGACGGCGCGAGCCTCTTCGCACCGGGCGGGATCTTCGCCTTCGATGCGTACAACAACATCAACCAGTTCGCAGCCTCAGGGGACTACGGCTACGGCGTGACGGCGCAGTGCGCCAACCAGAATGGCCTTCTCGCCGGCTCGGTTCCCGCGACGTCGTACTACTTCGGCTGTCTCATGCAGGACAGCGGACTCGGCAACCAGGGCAATTACGTCACCGACCGTGAAGACGTCGTCAACCTGCACCTCGGCATTCCTCGCCGGGACGGGCAGCGCGACGATATCCAGGTTCTCTGGAGCGACTCGGCCCTGCAGACCTTCGTCGACGACTCGCCGAACGGCGGCGGTCCCGGCCTGCCGCTGGAGGTGCTGACCGCCAGCGGGGCGGCGCTCTCGCCGTTCAACTATCCGAACTACAGCGATGCCATCGACTACAACGTGCCGTTCGGAACGCCGGTGAACAATACGTCGGGCTTGGCTCCGACGCCATACCAGTACTACTACCAGCCGGACAGCCCGCAAGACCGCAGCTTCATGTCGCAACTGCCCAGCAATGCCAACGGCCTCTTCCATAACGACGTCGGCGTTGCGAAGCTGCAATGGACGCATCCGTTCGGCGACAACGCGTACTTCCGTGTTTACGGGTACACGATGTTCTCCGACTGGACCGAGGACGACCCGAACGCGGCCTACGAATACGATCTCGGCCCGTTCGTGCCGCTCTCGCCGAACTACGATCTGATCACGCACACGGCGGGTGGAGAGATCGCCTTTGCCGATCAGGTCAACGACCACAACCTCATCCAACTGACCGCGAACCTCATCACCGCGACCACGAGCCGGTGGAACAACACCGGGTTCATCGATGGTGCTACGGGTTCACCGTTTATCTGCGGCGCGGTACCGACTCTCGTCTGCGCGGCCTCGTCGCCGGTCGGCCTGATCTCGTACCACGGCGGAGCCTTCACCTGCTACGATCCGACGACGGGAGCGGCCGAGCCGTGCATCCCCGGCGGAACGTGGGGCAATAACGAGACGGCCTGCGGCGGTGGTCACGCGAACAACGCGTACCGCAACTACACGTGCGGCGATCCGGCGATTGTCGGCGCGGCGTTGGCAGGCGGCGCGGAGTACTCGTCGATGTGGAACGGGAATGCCAGCGCGTCATGGAACACGGTACAACCGCAGTTCTACAACGCCAACCTCTCGGAGGAGTTCCGGCCGAACGACCGGTTGTTGATAGACTTGGCCGTGCGCTACGACAACTACAACTACCTCCTCCCGAACACCAACAACATCCAGAACGCGTTCTACGCGCAGCAAATCGCGAACTACGCGTGCGTCAATCCGAGCACGTCGATTCCGCTCCTCACCCCGCTTCCCCCCGGCACGGCGCCGCCGCCGTCGCCGGTGCTGGAGGCGGTGTGCCCAGCGGGCTACGTCCACCCCAACGGCGTTGGCAGCAATCCGCTCTTCACCGATAACTCGCCGTCGAACTACGACATCAATTACTGGGAAGCACGTGGCGCGGCGACGTACACCTCGGATCCGGACACGGTCTGGCGCATCTCGGCCGGGCGTTACGCGGAGCCTCCGCTCACGGCGGCGGTCCAATACGTCAACGCCTCGGGCAACAATCGGTCCCAATGGGCAAACTTCATGCTCTTTGGTTTCCTGTCGCCCTTCCACCCGATCCCGGGTGAGACGTCGGCGCAGTACGACGGCTCGTTCGAACACCACTTCCGCGGAAGTGACTGGTCGATCAAGATCTCGCCCTTCTACACAACCTCCTCGAACTGGGAGCAGCAGTACTTCATCGGCGCGGGCTACGTGACGCAGATCCCCGTCGGACAATTCCGCAGCTACGGCGCGGAGTTCTCGATCCAAGCGGGCGACTTCGCTCGCAACGGGCTCTCCGGCTTGTTCTCGTTCACGTACACCAACGCGGCGGTCAAGTACCAGTCGCTGCTCAGTCCGAGCGCGGTGGATGAGTTGAACTTGGCGATCGAAGCCTATAACTGCTACATCGGCTCCTACTACGCGGCGAACACCGCCAAGTGCGCGCACGACATCCCCAACCTGGCGTTGGCCGGCGGGGCGGCTCCGTGCTATACTTCCGGCGTCGCCACGGCATGTGTGGGTGCCAACCCGCATACGGTTACGAACCCGTACTACACGGCGGCCGTGCAGCCGTACATGGATCCCAATGGCTGGTATCCTGATCCGGCGGCGACCGGAAGCGGTCTCTACTTCGGACCCGGCTACAACGATGCAACCGGCTTTGCCTCACCCTACACGGCGGCGTTGATCCTGAACTGGCGTATGAACCGGCTCGCGATCACGCCGAGCTTGCAGTTTGAAGCAGGCACGAAGTACGGCTCACCGATGGACGTCGTGGGAGTCGATCCGGTTGCGTGCAGCGGACACTTCAACCAAGGCTTCACGGGCACCAATACGACGAACAGCCCGTACAACTGCGACTACACGACGTACGCGGGTGGCAGCGTCTCGCCGTGGGGCTATCTGTACGTTCCGAACCCGCAGACGGGAACGTTTGCGTCGTACGGTGCGTACACCGAGCCGAGCATCATCGTTGGGAACATCCAAGCGACCTACGACGTCTCGCCGCGGATTCGGCTGACGTTGACGGCTGCCTCGCTCTGGCACACCTGCTTCGGCGGGTCGAAGGAGCCATGGGCAACCGCGGCTCCGCCGGGACAGTACATCTGCGGCTACGGTGCCAACAGCATCAACTATGTTGGCGGCCCGAACGGCGGTGGAGCGTACGTCGGCGCGAGCCCGTATGCGTCCACGAACGGCGTAACGCCACAACCGTGGGAATCGCAGTCCTATCTGCCGGGCGGAACCAACGGCGCCGGCGGATACCTACCGTTCAACCTCTACCTCCAGGCGCAGATCCACCTCTAAGGTGATTCTGTCCTCGACATGAGGCGATAACAGGGAACGAAACCCGAAGGCCCCGGAGAAATCCGGGGCCTTCACTTTTGCGCGAACTTAGCGAATGCGCTTCGTCAGCCTTGCCGGCGCAGATGCCGCGCGTGATAAGACGCGTGATATACTTTCCGCACAGGAGAGATGGGTGAGCGCCTACGAGCAGATAGCCGATCGTCTCAATGGGATCGAGGGCCGGCTCGATTCGCTCGACCGAAAGATCGGCGGCCGGCTCGATTCGCTCGACCGAAAAATCGACGGCCGCTTTGCTTGGGTCATGGGCACGATCATGACTTCGTGGGTCACGACCATCGTCGCGGTGCTTTTCCACCACTAGAGCGCTTGTCGCGCGGCGCCTTCGCCGTGATAGAATGGCGTGGCATGCTGCAAGACGTCGTGCTCTCGGACGCGATGGAGGCCGAACTCGTCGACGGCCGGAGCTATCGCAAGGTGAGCCCGAAGCGCAAACACGGAGCGGTGCAACTGACGCTCGGTGCGATCCTTCGAAGATGCTGCGGAAACCGCGGGAAAGTGGCTTCCGAATGGCGCTGCGTCTTAGAGTCAGGAATCGACGAGTTGATTCCCGACGTCGCCTTCTTTGCCTACGAGCGGCTGCTGCCGCTCTCGGAAGAGGATCGCGAGGAGCCGCCGTTCGCACCGGATGTTGCGATCGAAGTGCGCTCGCCGTCGGACACGCTCGCGTTCCTGCGGCGGAAGACGGATCTCTACCTCGGGCACGGTTGCGCGCTCTCACTCGACGTCGACCCGGAGACGAGAACGATCGTCGCATCCGATCTCGAAGGCAACCGGCAGTTCGGAAGCGGCGAGCGTTTCTCGCGCAAATCGGTCCCGTGGCTGGTTTTCGACGTTGCCGAAGCGTTCGAAGACCTCGACATGCCGAGCGACAAGTAGCGACGTATCGAAAGAGTGCGCTACGGTTATCGGTGCGAGGACTGCAACCTCGCAATCTTTCCCACGACGACGCGCGCCGAGTTGGCATGGCTGAAGGATCGCGTGCATATCGTGCGCGAGGTGGCGCGGCATTCGAGCGGCGGCCTCGACTCGTGGATGATGGAGGGGCTCGCCTTCCTCGAAGATCACGCCGGGCACAGCGTTGGGATAGTCCGGGCGCGCAAACCAAAATAAAAAGGGCCGCGGCGTATCTCGCGGCCCTTTTTCCACCCGACGGGAGGAGGACCTAAAGTGGAATTCTCCAGGCGCTGGCCGGGTTGGAGCGGCGCGGAGCCGAGGTGGTTCGCCTCGTTGATGCTGTCGACCGTCGATTCGATGTCGGCGTCGGCGGAGGTGTGCGCTGCGGCGATCGACCAGATCGTGTCGCCGCTGTGGACGGTCACGAAGGTTGAACGGGGCGCGCTAGCGGCGTAGAGCCGCACGCTCGAGAGCGCGGGTAGGGTAACCGACAGGCTCAGCGCGGCCAGCGCAATCGCCGGCATCAGGCTCACCCGTCTGTGCTTCCTCACCTAGTACTCCTCCCTGTCATCCTGAGCTTGTCGAAGGACGATATCTTGGGCCGAACCGATGTTCGCCTACGAATCTTACCCATATTTCGGGCCAAACGCCTGTTCGTCCACTACATCTTAGCACGGGCCGTCGATGGCCTGTCAAGCCCGGGCGCACGACCGTTCGCACGAACGTACGTTTGCCTTCCTGCAGGTTCTGTGGTATCTTGGCCGCATGACCGAAAAGCCGGCCACCGAGCGGCAACGGCGCATTCTTGAGGTCATCCGGCGATTCACGGCCGAGCACGGCTACCCGCCGTCGGTCCGCGAGATCGGCGAGCGCGTCGGCCTCTCCTCATCGTCGACGATCCACGCGCATCTCAAGGCGCTCGAGCGGCGGGGCCTGATCTCGCGCGATCCGACCAAGCCGCGCGCGCTGCGCTCCGAGCGGCATCCGCGGCCGCCGGCCGACGCGCTCGTCGTGCCGATTCTCGGCCGGTCGCCGCCGGCGTGCCGATCACCGCGCAGGAGGACATCGAGGGCGAGTTCGTCCTGCCGGCCGGCTTCGTGCCGCGCGCCTCGGACGCGTTCATGCTGCGAGTGCAGGGCGACTCGATGGTCGAGGCCGCGATTCTCGACGGCGATCTCATCGTGGTCCGTCCGCAGCGGTCGGCCGAAAACGGCGAAATCGTCGTGGCGATGCTCGACGGCGAAGCGACCGTCAAGCGCTTCTATCGTGAAGCCGGGCGCGTTCGGCTGCAGCCGGAGAATCGCGCGATGGCGCCAATCTACGCGAGCGATGTCGAGATCGTCGGTCGCGTCGAAGCCGTCGTCCGCCGCCTCTAGAGTCCTTTTTCGCCTTCGAAGCTCGCGCGGTGCCGGCGATGCGCCGCTCGGCGAGCTGCCGTTCGTCGTTGCCGTGCGCGAGGCGTTGCCCTGGAGCTTTATCGGCCTCGTCGCCGCGTTTGCGCGTCATCCTCGCCGTTGAGTTGCGTCGCCGGCGCGCCGCCGGGCGTCTCCGATCGGCACTGCGGCTGCGCATCGGCGCTGCTTCCGGCCTTCGGCGTCATGGCGATCGCGCTCGTCGTCGTGCTGCCGCTGCGCGCTCGCGCGGCGCGCGCGCTATCGCGCGTCGCGCCGCTGCTTGCTCGGCAGCATCGGCGGTTTCGCGCTCGCGCTGCCGCGGCCGTTCGGTCCCGACGCGATCGCCTATCTGCGCACGCTCGGCGCGTCGGGACTCTTCGTCGCGATCCTTGCGCCTGCGGTGTCGCGGCTGCGTGGATCGCGCTTGGCGCGCCGGTCGGTTGCGCCGGCGCCGCTGCGCGAGATACGCCGGCGCGCTGCTGGGCGATCTGCACGTTCGCCGCGCTCTTGCGCGTGCTGCATTTCGTCGCTGCCGGCGGCGATCGCGCGCGGCGATGCACCCGATCGCGCGGATCTGGGCGACACGCTACGTTCGCATCTGATTGTCGATCGTTGCAATCGAGACGCTGCTCTGGACCGCGGGCGTCCACGGTCCGGCGATGCTCGCCGCGATCGTGACGCCGGTCTATCTCACGATGCAGATGCAGAACACGCACGCCTTCACCGCTGCACGCGCCGCTTGCCGTACATCGTCGTCGTCTCGCTCTTTCTCTTCGTCTTTCCGGGCGGTGCCGGCGCGACGCTGCCGCTCGCCGGTCTGCTCGCGATCTCGCGCGTTCCGCGCTTGCGCCGCGTCGGGCGCGCGACGCTGCTGCCCGCGCTCTTCAACCTCAACGAGCCGTTGCTCTTCGCCGCTGCCGGTCGTCTTCAATCCGCATTCTGGTTGTTGCCGTTCGTCGGCGCGCCGCTCGTGCTGGCGACGGTGACCTACGCGGCGATCGCGACGCGGACTCGTCTCGCGCGCGGCCTTTTACGTGCCGTCGTCGGTGCCGACGTTCGTCTCCACCTACCTCGCGACGCAGGACCTGCGCGCGATCGCTGCTCTTGCCGCGTCAACATCGCGCATCGCGACGCTGATCTGGTATCCGTTCGTGCGCGCGTACGAACGCCACTCTGGCATCGCAATCGGCGTGAACACGTGATCGCCGCAGCTCTGCGAGCGGTTCGGCATCGGCGGGCGCGTGCGCGATGCCGCGCTGCGCGGCGCTACGACGCGCACCGCGGCGCTCGCTACGAGGCGCAGGAGCGCGTCGCACGTCAACGTGCTGCGAGCGTTTCTCGACGAAGGGCTCGACGAGAGCGATCTCGCCGGCTCGACCGGATACGGCTACGACGATGCGGCGCGCGCGCGCTACGAATCGCTGCTGGCGCGCGTGCTTCGGCGCGGAGCGCGCGATCGCGCGGCTCTCGATCGTCAGCGGCACGCACGCCATCGTCGCCGCGCTCGCGGCGTGCACGCCGCCCGGGCGAAACGCTGCTCTCGATCTCCGGGCCGCCCGTACGATACGCTGCGCAACGCGATCTGCGATGCGCCGCACGCGCTGGTCGCCGACGGCATCGACTACCGCGAAATCGCGCTGCGCCGCGACGGCGGCATCGATCTCGAGGCGGTCGCACGCAGCGCTTCGCGCAGCCGGCGACGCGACGATCTTCATGCAGCGTTCGCGCGGATACGCGCCGCGGCCGTTCGCTCGGCATCGACGAGTGCGAGCGGGCGATTCGCGGCCGTCAAAGCGCGTCGCACCGCAGCGCGCGACGTCCTCGTCGACAACTGCTACGGCGAACTCGTCGAAGAGCGCGAGCCGTCGCACGCCGGCGCCGACCTCGTCATGGGATCGCTCATCAAGAACCTCGGCGGATCGGCTCGCGCCGGCCGGTGCGTACGTTGCGGGGCGCGCGCGATCTCGTCGAACGCGTCGCCGCGCGGCTCTACGCGCCGGGCCTCGGCGCGGCGCTCGGGCCGTCGCTCGGCTTCGGCCGCGCGCTTCTGCCAGGGTCTCTTCCTCGCACCGCTGATCGTCGAGCAGATCGCTGCGCGGACTCGATTTCGCCGCCGCGCTCTTCGAGGCGCTCGGTTACGCGGTCGATCCGCAGCCGGGCGCGCGGCGCACCGACATCGTCCAGGCGATTCGGCTCGGGTCGCCGGAGCTGCTGCTGCGCTTCGCCGCCGGCTTGCAGGCGGCGATGCCGGTGAACGCGCGGTTTCGGCCCGAGCCCGGAAGCGTGCCCGGCTACGCGCAGTCCCGTCATCATGTCGACGGCGCGTTCGTCAGCGGCGCGACGATCGAGCTCTCCTGCGACGCGCCGATGCGCGCGCCGTTCGAAGTCTATCTTCAAGGCGGCGTCATCGCCGCGCACGCCTATCTCGGCGCGCTCCTCGCCGCGCGAGCGGTGACAGGCGGCCAATAAAGGCGGAGCATCCGCAAGCGAGAAGGACTCCGCCTAGTGGCGAATCAGCGATCGAGCCCTAGCCGTCGACGTTTCCGCCGAGCCGCGGTCGGTTTTCCCGTTACGGTCATCGTCCCCGGACACGAACTCGTCTACTCCGGCGACGCCCTCGACCTCAGCATCGGCGGTATCCGAGTCGCGACGCAAACGGATCTGCCGGCCGGGCAGAGCATCGTGCTGCGGTACACGCTCCCGAAGGGCGACCGCGAAGCGCTCGTGCGGGGGCGCATCGTCCTGTCGTTTTTCGACGCGGCGACGAAACGTTACGCGCACGGCGTCGCCTTCACGCAGATCGCGCCCGAAGATCAAGACGGCATCGTCAAGATGTTGGGCGGCGTCACCGAGGAGTAAGCGGCCTTACGGTTTGTGGTCCTGCCCCAAGAACCCGTAGAAGAAGTACTTGTTGCCGTCCGAGGTGCCGATGACGATCCGGGTTTCGTCGATTTCCGCCGACGCGATCGTCTTTCCGATCATCGTGTCCAAAATCGTCTGCGCTTGAAGGAACTCCGCCTCGCGCAATGCGTCCGGCTCGACCTCGATCAGGTGCAGCAACTCCTCGATGCGCTCGTTCATCGTCACCTCACTGAGGTATCGTCCAAACCAGAGAAAATCTTAGCCCGGGGGTTGGGGCGGGGTCCCGCGCGGCGAAGTCCGCGTGGGGGCGCGCAGCGCAGTTGAGGCCGCGCGGCGGCCGAAGCGAAGCGTAGCGCCGGGTGGCGCGCAAGGTGCAGCGCCATTTTACGGGGTCCCGCGCGGCGAAGTCCGCGTGGGGGCGCGCAGCGCAGTTGAGGCCGCGCGGCGGCCGAAGCGAAGCGTAGCGCCAGGCGGCGCGCAAGGTGCGCCGCCGTTTATAAAGAAGGGCTCGCCCGCAATGTACCTCTTGGAGGTTCTCAGCGGTCCCCTCGACGGGAAGACCTGGTCGTTCGAGCGGGAGATCACGATCGGGCGTGACGACAAAGTGGCAGAAGCCTGCATCGCCCTCGATCGCTACGTCTCCCGGAAGCACGCGCGCCTGTGTGCCGAGGGAGAGACGATCGTCCTGACCGACCTCGAAAGCCGCAACGGAACGAGGCTGGAGGGCAAGAACGTCAAGCGCGAGGCTCACCTCGATATCGGTGCGCCGTTCGTGGTCGGGCGCACGACGCTGAGGGTTACGCGCGCATAGCGCGAGCGATTCCAAGAGGATGCGCGTTGCCGCCGATCCCGCACAGATTCGCGGCCTCCGTTCCTCGCTGTCGCGTCCGCTCGGCTTCGTGCCGACGATGGGTGCGGTGCACGCGGGGCATCTCGCGCTGGTCGCGTGCGCACGCGCGCGCAGCGCCTGCGTCGTCGCGTCCGTCTTCGTCAATCCGTTGCAGTTCGGCGCCGGCGAGGATCTGGAACGATATCCGCGCGATTTCGAAGGAGACCGCCGTAAACTCGAGCAGGCCGGCGTCGATCTGCTCTTCGCGCCGTCGGCGCAGAGCATGTATCCGCCGCACTTTTCGACGAACGTCGACGTGGGAAGCATGGCAAACTCGTTCGAGGGGGCGGTTCGGCCCGGCCATTTCGAAGGCGTCGCAACGGTCGTCGTGAAGCTCTTGCACCTGGTCGCACCCGACGTGCTCTACCTCGGCCAAAAGGATGCGCAACAGACGGCGGTGCTCCAGCGCGTCATTCGCGATCTCGATCTGCCGGTCGAAGTGAAAATCGTCGAGACCGTTCGCGAACGAGACGGCCTTGCGCTCTCGAGCCGCAACGCCTATCTCGATGAAAGCGAACGCAAGGCGGCGCCGACCCTCCATCGTTCCCTGCTCGCTCTTCGCGACGCTCTCGAGCGTGGCGAGAGCAAAGGGGAAGCCGCCGCACTGGCGCGCGGCACGCTCAGCGCATCGGCGAAGCTGGATTACCTCGACGTCGTCGATGCGCAGTCGTTCGAGCCGCTCGAGCGCTTGCAAACGCCCGCATTCGTCATCGGGGCCGCGCGCTTCGGCAGCACGCGGCTGATCGATAACCTCTGGCTTCGCGAGGCCGGCTCGTGAACGGCGCGCGCGTGCTCCTCGGCGTCACCGGCGGCATTGCCGCCTATAAGGCGGCGGCGCTCACGTCGACGCTCGTGCAACGCGGCGCGATCGTCGACGTGATCATGACCGCAGAGGCGGAGCGTTTCGTCTCGCCGCTGACCTTCGCGTCGCTCACCGCGCGCCCGGTGTACGGATCGCTCTGGGATGCGCCGGAGCGAATCCCGCACATTCGGCTCGTCCGCGAGGCGCAGGCGATCATGGTCGTTCCGGCGACGGCGAACGTCATCGCGAAGCTCGCGCTCGGAACGGCCGACGACTTGCTCTCGACCGCGCTGCTCGCAGCGCGCATTCCAATCGCCGTCGCTCCGGCGATGAACGGCGCGATGTTCGAGCATCCTGCCACGCAGGCGCATCTCGCGACGCTGCGTGAGCGCGGCTACGAAATCGTGGAACCCGAAGAAGGCTACCTCGCCGAAGGCGAGCGCGGCATCGGGCGCCTCGCCTCCGAGGAGCGGTTGCTCGAGACGCTCGCGCGCATGCTCCAGCCGCAAACGCTCGCGGGACTGCGCGTGGCGATTACGGCGGGGCCGACGCGCGAAGCCTTCGATCCGGTCCGCTTTGTGAGCAATGCGTCGACCGGGGCCACCGGCATCGCTCTGGCGCGCGAGGCGGCGCGCCGCGGCGCCGAGGTGACGCTCGTGCTCGGCCCGACGCTGCTCGCGCCGCCGCCCGGCGTGCATACGGTGCGCATCACGACGGCGAGCGAGATGTTGGAGGCGGCACGCGAGCACGCGGTCGGCGCCGACATCGCGATCGCGAGCGCCGCCGTCGCGGATTGGCGGCCGGCGGAGCGTTCGGAGGAAAAATTGAAGAAGAAGGGCGATGCGATGAGCGTGCGCTTCGAGCAGAATCCCGACGTCCTCGCCGCGCTCGCCGAGCGCAAGGGCAAGACGCTGCTGGTCGGCTTCGCGGCGGAGACGGAGAATCACGAGCGCAACGCGCGCGAGAAGCTGCGACGCAAATGCCTCGACGCGATCGCGGTGAACGACGTCCGCGGCGAGCGCGGTTTCGGTACCGGGGGCAATGCGCTCGTGTTATTGTGGGGCGAGGACGGCCGCAAGGATTTGGGCGCCGCCGACAAGGAGACGCTGGCAGCGCGCTTACTCGATGCGCTGGAAGAACTGAGGAAGCCGTCGTAATGCTCCTGGCCATCGACGTCGGCAACACGGAGACGAAGCTCGGCTGCTTCGAAGGCGAGCGGCTGCTGCACACATGGCGTCTCACGACCGAGCCGCGCCGCACGCCCGATGAATGCAGCGCACTCTTCCTTCCAATTGTTCGGCCAGAGCGGCGTCGCCGCGAGCGACGTGCGCGCGATCGTCATCGCGAGCGTCGTGCCGAAGCTCGACGCTTCGTTGCAGACCGCATGCGAGAGCAGTTTCGGCGTTGCGCCGCTCTTTTTCGAGCCGCACCGCCAAAAGCTGATGCCCGTTCGCACGGAACGGCCGGAGGAGGTCGGCGCAGACCTCGTCGCGATGGCGATCGGCGGGCGGTCGCGTTACGGATCGCCATTGATCATCGTCAGCTACGGAACGGCAACCGTCTTCATGGCGATCTCGGCGAGCGGCGATTACTCCGGCGTCGCGATCGCGCCGGGCATTCAAGTCTCGATCGATGCGCTCGTCGGAAGGACGGCGAAGCTGCCGCAGATTGCGCTCGAAGCACCGCGCGCGGCGCTCGGACGCAACACGATCGAGGCTCTGCAGGCCGGAATCGTCTACGGCTTCATCGGGCAGAGCGAGGCGTTGATAGAACGTATGCGCCGGGAAATGGGGGTCGAGGCGCGGGTCGTCGCAACCGGCGGCCTCGCCGACGTGATCGCGCGCCACTCGAAGCTGATCGAGCGGGTCGACCCACATCTCAGCCTCGAGGGCCTGCGCCTCTACCACGCCTCGCTCTAGCAGGGAGGCTGGATGCCAAGGTGAAGGCATTCGGGCAAACCCTAATTAGGGGCATTATATACTTGACTCACGGGCGGTTTCCTGTTAGACTAGGGGTATGGGCAAGATTCCGTATCCTAAGACGCTGGCGGAAGCGATCCGTCTCTACGCCGACCCCGCTATAGCGCACGCCTTCGCGACGAAGATGCGCTGGCCCAACGGGGTCGCGTGCCCGCGCATGGGCTGCGGTTCGGCAGACGTTCACTTCATCTCGACGCGCCGGACTTGGCGCTGCAACGAGTGCGAACGGCAGTTTTCGACTAAGGTGGGCACGATCTTTGAAGATTCGCCCTTGGGATACGATAAGTGGCTTCCGGCGATCTGGCTCCTCACAAACGCAAAGAACGGCATTTCGTCGTGCGAGGTGGCGCGGTCTCTTGGAATCACGCAAAAGACGGCATGGTTCATGCTGCACCGGATTCGTGCTGCCATGAAAAGCGGGACGTTCGAGAAACTGGCTGGTCCCGTCGAAGTGGACGAAACCTATATCGGTGGCCTTGTCAAAAGCATGAACGCCAAGCGCAGAGCACGTTTCGCTCCCAAGGGAACCGGAGGCAGCGGAAAGGCTGCGGTCCTTGGAATCATCGAGCGCAACACCGCCGAGCGAAAAGGGACGATTCGCGCCTTTGTTGTTCCGTTCGTGGACCGGGAATCGCTTCAAGGCGGTATCCGTAAGTATGTAAAGCCTGGAGCGGAGGTCCACACGGATGGCTTCCCAGCTTATCGCGGCCTGTCGCCGGAATATGTCCATCAGGTCGTTGACCATGCTTACGAATACGTTCGCGGCCACGTTCACACGAACTCGAGTGAATCGTTCTTCTCGGTCCTGAAGCGGACGCTCAAGGGGACGTATATCGCCCCGCGTCCATGGCACTTGCAGCGGTATATTGAGGAGCAAGTTCACCGTTTTAACGAGCGGGACAAGACAGATGGCGAGCGGTTCCCGGTCGTAGTGAAGCAGGCCGATGGCGTTCGCCTTACTTATAAGGCGCTGACGGGAAAGAAGGGCTAAGCCTTCTTGGCTTTGCGGGCCCGCTTGCGAGAGCGGGCCTTTTTCTCGGTCTCCATGATCTCGTCGGTCTCTTCCTTGCCAACGTGCATGAGAGCCCCGACGATCTGCTCGAATCGGGCCTTCCCTACGGTCGCCTTCTTGGCGGTCTCGCTCATGGGCGCAGTATAGCATTTTAGAGCACATCGGCCAAATGACGCATGAGCGCCTTAGTACGAGAAAGCACATCGGCCGCTTCGTCAGAGGTATACTTTGAAGCCGGTTTTCGGGTGACATGGGAAGCCGGGATTCTCCAGGCAAGATTTACCTGAAACAGGTCTGCCGCTATCGCAGCAAACTTGCTTTGTATTTCCTTTTCTGACGGTGTTGTTTGAGGGAGGTTCTTAACTACACCCTCGATCTCATGAATAATGTTACCCCAAGGTGTTTCTAAAATGTTGGGCGGTAAAGAAAAGTGTGCCCCAAGGGCAACCACCCCCGCTTCGGTGACGCGCATTGCGTGAAATACCGACGCCGCAAAACGGTCGAGCGCATAGCACTTCTCGGCCTCCTCAACGTCTGCAGCTATGTCGAACTTGTTAAGCGCATCCTCCCATCCATCTCGGAAGTTATCATAACAGGTAGCTTTGCCGGGGGAAACGTAGAAAAGAACGCGCTCTTGCAGTTCATGACGGATATGCTCATCTATACTTTCCATCGCGTTTGCAAGCTGCCACAGCTTGGGTTCCCCAAGTGGTGTGGAACCTTGGTTTAGTAACTCCTCTAACTTGCGAACCGCTTTCAGCGAAAAGGTTAACTCCAACTCGTTTAAGCGTTGATTGAGCGGGTTAAGGGAGAAAGTTGAGAACGTATATGCCGTTTTGGTCTTTATGTCCAAGTCTGCGAACGCGATTGGGGGCTTCTCTGGATTAAACTGCAAGCGGTATGTGGCAATAACCGCGCCAAGCTGATAGAACGACTCCGCGAATTTCTTAAGCACTTCCCACAGGCTCACTAGCCGGGCGCAATCGTCTCCCAGGATCGAGAGCCGATCCTCGTCCCTCTCGGCTTTCCTCAGCATCTACCTGACCTCCTGTGAGCCAGGTATATAATGCCCCTAATTAGGAGGTTTCCGTGAGACGCTGTCTTCCTTTCTTATTGGTTGCGGCGTTGCCGCTCTCAGCCTGTCACTCGTCGAACAACATTCCGCCGGCGCCGCTCTTCCGCGCGACAAAGATCGTTTCGGCGAACGCGTACACCGGCGCGAGCGCGACGTACGAAACCTTCCCGGCGACTGCAAACGGCTCGGTCACGCCGGCGACGAACGTCAACGGCGGCGCAACGGGCCTCGACGACCCGATCGGCGTTTCCTACGATCCAAGCGGCCACATTTGGGTTGCGAACTTTTCCAACGCCTCGGTCGAGGAGTTCTCGGGCAGTGCTAACGGCAACGTCGCACCGATGGTGACGATCTCGGGCGGCCTCACGACGCTCGATGAACCGGACGGTGTCTTCGTCACGTCGTCGGGAAAGATCTACGTGACCGACGACAGCGGCGTGGCCGTGGACGTCTTCGCGTCGGGCTCCAGCGGTAACGTCGCGCCGACCCAGCATATCAACGGTGGCTTGACCGGCCTCGACGATCCCGGCGGAATCGCGGTCGACGGCAGCGGCAACATCTGGGTCGCCAACTACGACGGCAACAGCATCGAAGAGTTCTCCGCATCCGCCACGGGCAACGTCGCGCCGCTGGTGACGATCTCGGGAGGCCTCACGACGCTCAATCATCCGTTCGGGCTCGCGCGCGACATCCATGGGAACATCTGGATTGCAAACCAAAGTGCCGACAGCATCCTCGAGTTTGCCGCCAGCGCCTCCGGAAACGTCGCGCCGATCAACACGATCTCGGGCGGGCTCACGAATCAAGACGGAACCTCGGGCATCGCCGTCGATGCCAAAGGCTACATCTACGAGGACGGCGAGAACCTCAACGCCATCAACGTCTTCGCGCCGGGGGCGACCGGAAACGTCGCTCCGGTGCAAACCATCGTCGACGCTTCGGCGGGAGTACTCGTCGGTCTCTGGAGCGTCGCCATCCATTAACCATCGAAAGCAGCAACATCCACACACACGACACGGGAGTTCGCTCATGCATCGTTCGCTCACGCTCTTTATCCTTGCCGCGGCGGCTTCTCTTGCGGCCTGTCACTCGTCGAACAACATTCCGCCGGCGCCGCTCTTCCGCGCGACAAAGATCGTCTCTGCGAACGCCTATAATGCGGGACCGAACGCGATGTTCGAGACGTATCCCGCGACCGCGACGGGAACCGTCACGCCCACCACCGTCGTGGGCGGGACGAACACCGGCCTCAACGACGCGATCGACATTACGTACGATTCAAGCGGCAACATCTGGCTCTCGAATTACAGCGGTGCCTCGGTCGAGGAGTTCGCGGGCAGCGCGAACGGCAACGTTGTACCGACCGTCACGATCTCGGGCGGCCTTACGACCTTCTCGCAGCCGTGGGGCATTTACGTGACGTGTCGGGCAAAATCTACGTCGCCGATTGCGGCAACGAGTCCGTCGACGTCTTCAACAGCGGCGCGAGCGGCAACGTCGCCCCGGCGAGGCAGATCACAGGCGGGTTGACCGGGCTCGATTGCCCGACCGGCATCGCGGTGGATTCCAGCGGCAACATCTGGGTCGCGAACGACACCGGCGACTCTATCGAGGAGTTCTCTTCGTCGGCCAACGGCAACGCAACGCCGACGGTGACGATCTCGGGCGGCCTTACGACGATGGACGAACCGGTTGGATTGGCGCGCGACCGCCACGGAAACATCTGGATCGGGAACCTGGGGAACAGCAGTATCCTCGAGTTCGCCGCGACGGCCTCGGGCAACGTTGCGCCGATGGACACGATCTCGGGCGGCCTCACGAATCAAGACAACACGACCGGCGTGGCCGTCGACGCGAAGGGTTACATCTACCAGGACGGCGAGAGCCTGAACGCCATCAACGTCTTCGCGCCGGGCGCATCGGGGAACGTGGCGCCGGTACAAACCATCGTCGACGGCTCGTCGGCGCTCGTAGGCCTTTGGAGCGTTTCGGTCCACTAAGTATCACTGTAAGCTTTGAAAGGGGTGTTACCGATGCGGCGTTATCTTTGCTACTCACTTCTTGCAACGCTGGGATCTGTGTTGGTTGGATGTCACAACAGCAATGCGATCCCGCCGTCGCCACTCTTCCGCGCGTCGAAGGTCGCCGCATCCAACCTCAGCGGAGCGTACGAGACGTTCCCGGCTACCGGAACCGGCAATCTGACGCCGACGACATTCGTTTCGGGCGGCGCGACCACGCTCTCCAACATCTACAACATCGCCTACGATTCCCACGGCAACCTCTGGGTCGGGAACTGCTCCGGCACGCCGGCCGTCGATGAGTTTGCCGCGGGCGCGACCGGCAACGTCGCCCCGACCGTCGCGATCACGGGTACGAACACGACTTTCGTCTGCCCGGAGGCAATTTACATCGCACCGTCCGGAAAGATCTACGCGGGCGACTACAATGGTGAGGCCATCGACGTCTTCAATGCCGGCGCGAACGGGAACGTCGTGCCCAACACCCAGATCATCGGCGCCGCGACGAACCTCGACGAGCCCGGCGGCATCACGGCCGACGGGAGCGGGAACATCTGGGTCACAAACTCGGCGTCGAACAACCTCGAGAAGTTCGCCGCGAGCGCAAGCGGAGGCGTCGCTCCGATCGTCACGATCACCGGGGCAGCCACGACGTTGGATCGGCCGCTCGGCCTCTGGATGGACATCCACGGCAACCTTTGGGTCGCGAACAATAGCGGGCAATCGATTCTCGAGTTTGCGGCGAACGCTTCGGGCAACGCAGCGCCGATCGCCACGATCTCCGGCGGGAGCACGAACATCGGCGATCCGACGGCCGTTGCGGTCGACGCCAAAGGCTACATCTACGAAGTCGGCACATCGTTCAATGCCATCAACGTCTTCGCGCCGGGCGCGAACGGGAACGTGGCGCCGGTCCAGACGATCTCCGGCGGCTCGACCGATCTGAGCGACGACTGGGGCATCGCCATCCACTAGTGGCCTAGCCGAGGAGAAGGCGGCAGGAGCGTTCGGTGCCGGCTGGAAAAGGCCAGCCGGCACCACGCCAGCAAGGAGTCGTTCGTGAAGCGCCTTTTGTCTTTCGTAATCGCTGCTGTATTGGGGGCCGTTGCTCTCGCCGCATGCAGCTCGACCAACCAGATTCCGCCCTCGCCCTTGTTTCGCGCCACGACGGTCGCGGCGCTCGACTCGGTCAGCGCCCTCTCGACCTATCCCGCAACCGCGAACGGCGCGGTCGCGGCGAAAACCTATTTGACGGGCGTGAACACGACGTTGTCGACCAACGCGCTCGGCCTCGCGTACGACGGCTCCGGGAACCTCTGGGTCGCGAACTTCGCTACCAAGGATGTGCTCGAGTTCACCGCGGGCGCGACCGGTAACGTCGCGCCGACGAACACGATCTCCGGAGGGAACACGACATTTGCGGAACCCGGCGGCATCTTCGTAAGTTCCTCCGGGAAGATCTACGTCACGGATTATTTAGCGGAAGCAATCGACGTCTTCAGCAGCGGCGCCACCGGAAACGCGACCCCCGCCATCCGCATCACCGGCGGTGCCACGGGCCTCGACGGGCCCGGCGGCATCGCCGTCGACGGGAGCGGAAACATTTGGGTCGACAACTACACCGGTGATTCGATCGAGGAGTTCTCGTCGTCTGCCAGCGGCAACGCGTCGCCGATGGTGACGATCAGCGGCGGCTTGACGACGCTGAGCGAGCCGTGGGAGCTTGTACGGGATCACAGCGGCAACATTTGGGTTGCGAACCACAGCGGCCCTACGCTGCTCGAGTTTGCCGCGACCGCGAGCGGCAACGCTGCGCCGATGAACACCATCGATCAGACCGGCGCGGCCGCCATCGCCGTCGACGGCAAGGGGTACATCTACGCAACGAACGCGGCGAATGCCGACGTCTACGTTTATGCCCCCGGCGCGACCGGGGCCGCGACGCCGGTGCAGACGATCGGCAACGCCGATATCGGCAGCCCTTGGTCGATCGCGATCCGCTGAGCCGCCGCATCGTTACACCGCTGCGGGTCGGCCCGATCGAGGTCTGGCCGCCGCTCATCCTCGCGCCGATGTCGGGCGTGACCAATCGCACGATGCGCGCGCTCTACAAGCCGTTCGGGCTCGGCCTGACCGTCACCGAGTTCGTCTCTTCGAACGCGCTCAAGTACGGCAGCAAGCGCACGATGGAGATGATCGACCAGCACGGCCTGGAGAAGCCCGTCTCGACGCAACTGTGGGGCGACGACCCGCAGACGATGGCGCAGGCGGCACGGCTCGTGCGAGAGTGCGGCGCCGACATCGTCGACATCAACTTCGGCTGCCCCGCCCCGAAGGTGACCAAGACCAACGGCGGCAGCGCCTGTCTGCGCGACCCGGATCGCTGCGAGGCGATCATGCGCGCGGTCGTGGCGGCCGTCGATTGTCCCGTGACCATGAAGATGCGCTTGGGTTGGAGCGAGGACCAGCTCGCCTATCTCGACGTCGCGCGCCGGGCGCAACAGGCCGGCGTGCAGGCGCTGACCCTCCACGCGCGCACGGCCAAGCAGTTCTATAAAGGAAGCGCGGATTGGGACCACATCGCGCGCCTCAAGCGCTGCGTCGATATCCCGGTGATCGGAAACGGCGATCTAGACGACGCCCAGGCCGCAATGGAACGCATGCGCCGAAGCGGCGTCGATGCGATCATGCTCGGGCGCGCCGTGCTGGGGAACCCGTGGCTCATCTCACAGATCCGCGATCTCATGCAGGGAGGCGAGGCGCGGCCCTCGCCGGATGCCGGCGACCGCCTGCGCTTCGCGATCGTTCACTATCGCGCGATGCTCGACGAACTCGGAGAGGCCCGTGCCGTGCCGCAGATGCGCAAACACGTCGCGCTCTATCTGAAGAACGTGCCTGGAGCCGCCCAGCTGCGCGAGCGCCTCATGCGTCTCGACCGCGCCGTCGACGCGATCGCGCTCATCGAAGAGACGATCGCGCGCCTCGAATCGACGTCGATCGCCGCCTAAAGAGATAAAGAGGGACCGGAAACCGCTCCCTCCGTAGCTCAAGAACAACGACCCGCTGAGGTCCATTTTATGTGACGGATGCTATCCCGTCAATGGACCCCAGCCAACGCCTGGGTCCCGGCGCGCGCCCGGAGGGATTCGAACCCCCATCCAACGACTTAGCGGGTCGCTGTTCTATCCAGTTGAACTGCGGGCGCTGTCCATCCATCACGCCACTTGGGAAGAAGAACAAGGCCCTCAACGTTCCCGGGGCCGCCCAGCTGCGCGAGCGCCTCATGCGTCTCGACCGCGCCGCCTAAAAAAAAAGAAGACCGGTGTTACCGGCCTTCTTTTTGCAGCTCGTGGGTTACGAGCACCACCGTGACTAAGCACCTCGACTTTAGCGCGAGTGACTAGTCCGCGTCAAGGCGCCTCGAAGAACTCGTGGCTGTATAGCAACGAAAAAAAGGGGCCGGAAACTTTCCGGCCCCTGCATGTAGCTCACTATACGTAAGCCCGCCCTGACGAAGCACCTCGACTTTAGCACGGGTGACGACTCCGCGTCAAAGTGCCCCGTCAGGTCGGTCGCGCCCGGCCGGACTCGAACCGGCATCCCCCGCTTCGTCAGAACGGAACTCTATCCGGTTGAGCTACGGGCGCTGCCTGTCTATCACGCGCCATTGAAGGGAGCGCAAGGGGCATCGGCGAGAACGGTGCTGCTGTTATGCCACTGCAAGTGGAAGTCGTGCCGTTGTTGGAGAGGGAGCGCGCGCTCTATGCGGTGCCGCGCGGGCGCGAGCGTTTCGGCGCATATCTGAATGCGATGACGATGGGGACCGGCGAGGCTGCGCTCCCTCTGACGGCGCTCAACCCGATGGGTCGCGAGCACGTCGCGGAGATGCTCGATCGCATGATCGCACTCGGCGTCGAGGATGCCGCGGCCGAGGCCGCCGCCGAGGCGCGCGAGCGCCTCTGTGACGTCGACGACGAGATTCGCGTCGCGATCGCGCTTGCGGACGATCTCAAGGGCGGCTGGACCAACCGCTATTTCGCCGAAATGGCGAATCGTTTCGAGCGGAAGTACGAAGTCGCACGCGGCTGGGCAACGGTGCTCTTTTGGACGAGCGAGGAGCCGACGCTCGAGCGCACGCGTGTCGAGACGCTCGCCGCCATCTACCGCACGCTCTACGAACGCGAATGCGGAGCCGCAGAATCGCTGCGAGCGATGATGGAGCAAGAGGGCCGCGCCGCGAGATTTGCGGGGATGCGTCCGCATCTCGACGAGGCGGCGCTGCAAAAGACGCGACACATCATCGAGTCGCACCTCGAATCGAAAGCCTATCCCGCTATCGTCGCGGTGCTCTACGGCGATGAGGCCGCAACGTCTCTCGGTTATCCGCCGCTGGGCTTGCCGGAACGTGCGGGATACGCTGTCGCTCTGGCAGATGCGCTCGTCGAGAACCAGGCTCCGGAGGCGACCCTTCGACTTCGCACCCCTTGAGGGGTGCTACGCTCAGGGTGACAGGGAGCCTATAGCGAAGGACGGCCATATGATCGAGGAACGTGCGGCCCTCTACGGGGCCGCCACGCCGGCACAACTGGCGGAGGAGACGTACGAGAACTATAAGCGCTACGTGAACCCGCCGCTGGCGCGCGTCATGAAGCTCTCCGGCACCCCGGTCGAAGTGCGCGCGCACGGATCGACGATCTGGGATCAAAACGGGAAGGCCTATCTCGATTTCGCGGGCGGCTACGGCGTCTTCACGCTCGGCCACTCGCATCCGCGCGTCGTCGAAGCGGTGCGCGCGCAGCTGGAGCTGATGGCGCTCTCGGGCAAGACGATGTTCAACGTCTGCTCGGACGCGCCGCGAAGCGGCTCGCGGAGCTCGCGCCCGGAGATTTGCAGATCTCGTTCTGGTGCAACAGCGGAACCGAAGCGATCGAAGGCGCGATCAAGCTCGCGCGCGCGGCGACCGGGCGCGCCAAGATCGTCGGCAACGCACGACGCCTATCACGGCAAGACGCTCGGCGCGCTCTCGGTGAGCGGCCGCGAAACGTTCCAGACGCCGTTTGCGCCGCTGCTCGCCGACTCGAGCACGTCGCCGTTCGGCGAACGCGACGCGCTCGAAGACGGCGCTCGCACGATGCCGCCGCATTCGTCGTCGAGCCCGTGCAAGGCGAGGGCGGCGTCAACGTGCCGCCGGCCGGCTATCTGCGCGCGGCGCGCGAGGCGTGCGATCGCGCGGGAGCGCTGCTTCGTCGCCGACGAGGTGCAGACCGGACTCGGGCGCTGCGGATATCGTTTTGCGTGCGAATCGCGACGACGTCGTTCCCGACGTGATGACGCTGGCGAAGGGACTCTCCGGCGGCGTCATTCCGGTCGGCGCGTTCATCGCGCGTGCGCCGATCTGTGGAACCGGGCATTCGGCAAAGCGCCGCTCCTGCACACGTCGACCTTCGGCGGAAGCGAGATCGCGTGCGCCGCGGCGATCGCGGCGATGGACGTGCTCGAAGAAGAGCGATCTCGTCGAGAACGCTCGCGAGCGCGGCGAGCAGCTGCTGCGACGGCGCGCGCGCGATCGCCGCCGAGTATCCGGCGGTCGTGCGCGAAGTGCGCGGCCTCGGACTGCTCGTCGGCGTCGAGCTGACGAACGAAGGCTATGGCGGCTGCGATCATTCCGGAGATGCTCAAGCACGGCGTCACCGCCGCGTGGACGCTCAACCAGCAGCGCGTCATTCGGCTCGAGCCGCCGCTGATCGTGACGCGCGGAAGAGATCGGACCGCGCTCTCGGCGCGCTGCGCGCCGGCGTCGCGACGGCGCTGCGAGAAGCTGGGCCGTGCTCTAGACGCTAGCGATGCCCTACGTCGAAACCACGATCGCGATCGCCGCTCCCGCGCGCGCGCGTCTACGAACTGGCGAAGGACCAGGAGCGCTTTCCGCAGTTCATGCCGGACGTCGAGACCGTCGACGATCCTCGAGCGTCATCCCGACGGGCGTGATCTCGCGCTGGAAGACGCTCGTCGAAGAGGCGCCGATCGAGTGGACCGAGGAGGACCGCTTCGACGACGACGCGCTGCGGATCGACTACCAGCTGCTCGAAGGCGATCTCGACAAGTTCGAGGGCGCCTGGACCTTCGAAGCAGCGCGACGGCGTGACGCACGTCGTCCTCGGCGTCGACTACGATTTCGGCGTTCCGACGCTCGCCGAGCTGATCGGTCCGACGTTGCAGAAGAAGGTGCGCGAGAACAGCGAGATGATGCTGGCGGCGCTCAAGCGGGAAGCGCGGAGACAGGACGGGCATGACACAAGTTCTGCTTCGTCATTCATCCGCTCTCGCTCGAAGACATCGCGCGCTACGAGCCCGGCGCGAAGGGCAAGGGCGCGCCGATCGTGCGCAAGATCATGGAGTGGATGCCGTCGTATGCCGCCGTGCACGTCACCGGCGTGCGCGCGCCCGACGGCCGCGAAACCGAAGGCTGGTTCGTCGCGGCGCCGCTGCTTGCCCGAGCAGATGATCGAGTTTCCGCGCGAAGAGGTCTACGCGCGCGATCGTTCGCGCGATCGAGATCGGCGCGGAGCTGGGCGCGCAGGTCGCCGGGCTGGGCGCGTTTACCGGCGTCGTCGGCGACGGCGGCGTCACGATCGACGAGCGCTCGCCGATTCCGGTGACGACCGGCAACTCGCTCACGATTGCGGCCGGCGTTGCAGAGCCTCTTTCGCGGCGCGCACGAGATGGGCATCGATCCGCGCATCGGCGACGGCGGTCGTCGTCGGCGCGACGGGCTCGATCGGCGGCGCCTGCGTGCGGCTGATCGCGCCGCAAGTCGAGCACGTCGTGCTGGTCGCGCGCAACGAGACGCGCCTGCGAAAGTTCCACGAGCAGAGTCGCCGGCGAGCTGCCGTGCGAGACGTCGAGTACACGACCGACATCTCGCCGCGCGGTTCGCCGCGTCGCAGCTGATCCTGACCGCGACGTCGTCGACGCAAGACGTCATCGAGCCCGAGGATCTGCAGACCGGGCGCCGTCGTCTGCGAGCTCTCGCTGCCGCACGACGTCAGCCGGCGCGTCGCGCGCGAGCGCCCCGACGTGCTCGTCACCGAGGGCGGCAACATGCTCGTGCCCGGGAATCCGCGCTTCGAGCGCGTGCGCGAACCGGGCACCGAGTTCGATCTGAATCTTCCGCCGCGCACGGCGCTGGCGTGCATGAGCGAGACGATGGTGCTCGCGCTCGAGGGGCGCTTCGAACCGTTACACGCTCGGCCGCGGCATCGAGCTCGAGAAGGTCATCGAGATCGAAGCGATGGCGGCGCGCTGCGGCTTTACGCTCGCCGACATGCGCGCCTTCGACGCCGCGATCACGCCCGAGAAGATCGCCGCCACGCGAGCCGCCGCCAGGCGCGCCGCGCGAGCGGTCCGGCGTGAAGCGCGTCGTTTCCGTTTCGCTCGGCTCGAGCACGCGCGATCATCGCGCGCGGGTGACGTTGCTGGGCGAAGAGTTCGACATCTCGCGCGTCGGGATCGACGGCAAGCTCGACGTGGCGATCGCGAAGGTGCGCGAGCTCGACGGACAGGTCGATGCGATCGGCCTGGGCGGCATCGACGTGTACCTCTACGCCGGGACGCAACGCTACGCGCTGCGCGACGGGTTGCGATTGCTCGAAGCCGCGAAGATCACGCCGGTCGTCGACGGAAGCGGCCTGAAGAACACGCTCGAGCGCGAAGCGGTTCGCTTCATGCAGGACGAGCTCGGCATCGACTTGCGCGGCAAGCACGTGCTGATGGTCAGCGCGCTCGATCGCTTCGGCATGGCGCAGGCGCTCGTCGACGCCGGCGCCGACGTGCTCTTCGGCGACTTCATCTTCGCGCTCGACAAGGACATGCCGGTTCGCGATCTCCACGAGTTCGAGGAGATGGCGGAGAAGTATCTCCCCGATGCGTGCAAGCTGCCGTTTCAGTTTTTCTATCCGACCGGCAAGAAGCAAGAGAAGCCGCCCGAGCCGAAGTACCCGCAGTACTACGAGGAGGCCGAGATCATCGCCGGCGACTTCCACTTCATGCGCCAGTTCATGCCGCGAACGGCTCGACGGCAAGATCGTGCTGACGAACACGGTGACGCGACGCCAACGTCGAAGAGCTGCGCGCGCGCGGCGTCGCAGATGCTCATCACGACGACGCCGGACTTCCGGGGCGCTCCTTCGGAACCAACGTCATCGAGGCCGCGCTGCTCGCGCTGCTCGGCAAGAAGTGGAGCGACGTCACGCCGGCCGACTACGAGCGCCTCCTGCACGAGCTGCACCTGAAGCCTCGCGGTCATCGCAGCTGGCCTAGCCCATGCAAAGCGCCGCACGCAGCCTACCGCGCGTGCTGCGCTTTTTCGACATCTCGGTACTCGCGTCGGCGTCGATGGGGCCGGCGTATTCGCTCGCGTCGACGATGGGGCCGATGGTCGCCGCCGCCGGGAGCGGCGCGCCGCTCGCGCTCTTCTCTCTCGGTGCGATCATGCTCTGCATCGCGATTGCGTTCGCGATGCTCTCGCGCGTCGCGCCGAATGCCGGATCGTCGTATTCGTGGATTCGCATGAGTCCTTCGGCGACGGTCGCCGGCGCCTACGCCGCGTGGCTGCTCATGCTCTCGAACTTCTTCGCGACGATGGCGACCGCGGTGCCGGCCGGCATCTACACGCTGGCGCTCGTCGCGCCCGCAGCACGCGCAGGATCCGCGTTGGTCGGCGGTCGTCGGCGCGGTTTGGATCCTCGCGCAGCGCGCGTGCTGCTCTACGCCGGCGTCCGGCCGACCGCGCGCGTGACGTTCATCGCGCTCGCTCGTCGAGTTGGCTCGTTCTCGCGGCGAGCGCCGTCGCGTCGTTCTTGCATGCCGCCGGCGCCGTCGCCGTTCACGCACGCGTCCGCCGCGGTGCGCCGATGACGTTCGCCGGCTTCGTAGCCGCGATGACGCTCGCCGTGTGGATGAGTCGACGGATGGGAGGTCTCCGCATCGACGAGCGAGGAGGTCAACGACGACGCGACGCGCTTCGGGGCGTGGCGGCATCGCCGGGCTCGTCGTCACGACGGCGATGCTCGGTTTCTGCATGATCGCCTATCTGCGACCTCGGCGGCGTCGGCGGATTCGCCGACGCACCAGTCCGACGCGCTCGCCTACGTCGGCGATCGCCTCGGCGGCAGCGACTTGGCGTTTCGCGATCGTCGTGACCGTGCTGGTCTCGACGCTGCTCGGCGCTCTGGACGACGATCCTCTACCTCTCGCGCTCGGTCTTCGCGATGGGCCGCGACGGCGTGCTTCCGCGCGCGCTCGGCATCGCTCGATTCGCGCGACGAGCCGCTGCTGGTCGCTGATCGCCGTCGCAGTGCTTGCGACGATCTGCGAACTCGTTACCGGTTTCTCGCCGCTCGGCCGCCGATCAGCTCACGCTCGTCCTCAACGCGCAGCTCGCGTCTTTCTCGGGCTCCTGTTCGTCTTCAGCGCCCTCGCCTGCGTGCGGCGCTTCCTCGCGCGACCGCTCGGCCCGGGTCGAGCGGGCGTCGTCGTCCCGCTCGTCGGAGCCGCTCGCCTTGCTCGCGGTCCTGGGTGTCGGCCGTTGCCTCCGAAGACGCCGCACGCTGCGCTGGTACGCGTGGGGCGGGGTCGCTCCTGGGCTATGCCCTTTGCTCTCATGGCGGGGCGTGCGAAGGCCCGGCGGCAGGGGAAGGACCGGGCCTCAAGAACAAACCGCGCCAGCGCCCGGACGGGCGCATCAACATTCGGCGGGCAGCGAGCGCTCGCGCTCTCAGTCCCCGCCCTCGAGGGTCTGTAGTTGAACGACAAAGAGATCGTCCTGACCGCCGGAAGGTCTCACGAAGCTGCGAGCAAGAGCTCGACGAGCTCAAGAGCGTCCACCGGCGCGAGGTCAACGACCGCATTCGCCAGGCCAAAGAGTACGGCGACCTGAGCGAAAACGCCGAGTACGAAGATGCCAAGCAGGAGCAAGCCTTCATCGAAGGCCGCATCCTCAAGCTCGAGGCGATGATCCGCAACGCGCGCATCATCGACGAGATCGGAGTACGCGGCCGACGAAGTCCATCTCGGCGCGATCGTCAAGGTCAAAGATCTCAAGAACAACGAGAACTACGAGTTCACGATCGTCGGCTCGGCCGAAGCCGATCCGCCGAATCGCCGCATCTCGAACGAGTCGCCGCTCGGCAGCGCGCTCGATGGGGCACAAGAAGGGCGACGACCGTCGACGTCGCCACGCCGCGCGGCGTCGTGAAGTATAAGATCGAGTCGATCAAGAGCAACGCGCCGAAGAAGGCCGCCAAGAAAGCGTCGTAAGGCCGGCGCGCCGTTGAATGGACGACCTCGGCAAGACCGAAGCGGCGCTCGTAGCGGCCAGACGTGAGAATCTGGCCGCTTTGCGTTCGCGCGGGAACGATCCGTTCGCGCAGACGCGCTATCGACGTCGAAGCGACCGCCGCCGAGCTGCTCGACGCGTTACGGCTTTCTCGAACCCGGCCAAGACGCCGAGCGCCGAAGGCTGGAGCCTCGCCGGGCGGCATCCTCTCGAAACGCACGATGGGCAAGACGCATCTTCGCCGACCTCGCCGACCGCACCGGGCAGCTTGCAGCTCTACGTGCGCAAGGAGGAAGTCGGCGAGAGGCGCCTTCGCGCGATTGGAGCGATCTCGACCGCGGCGACCTCGTCGGCGTGCGCGGCTACATGTTTCGCTCGAAGATGGGCGAGCTGACGCTGCACGTCACGGCGTTTGCCGTGCTCGGCAAAGCGCTGATGCCGCTGCCCGACAAGTGGCACGGCCTGCAGGACGTCGAGAAGCGCTATCGCCAGCGCTACGTCGACCTGATCGTCAATCCCGACGTGCGCGATACGATGATGCATGCGCAGCCGGATCGATCGCGGAGATGCGCCGCTTCATCGACGCGCACGGTTTCTACGAAGTCGAGACGCCGACGCTGCTGCACGTCGCCGGCGGCGCTGCGGCGCGGCCGTTCGTCACGCACTGCAACGCGCTCGACCAGGCGATGCAACTGCGCATCGCGACCGAGCTGAACCTCAAGCGGCTTGATCGTCGGCGGCATCGAGCGCGTCTACGAGATCGGGCGAATCTTCCGCAACGAAGGCATCGACACGACGCACAATCCCGAGTTCACGATGCTCGAGCTCTACGCGGCCTATTGGGACGTCGCACGACATGATGGAGTTCAACGAGGCGCTGATCGCGCATCTCGTCTCGGTCGCGACCGACGGCGGCGAGCGAGCTGCAGCACGGCGAGCAGACGATCTCGTTCGCGCGCCCGTTCGCGCGCATCGACTACCTCGAGGCGATTGCAGCAGTACAGCGACGGCAAGTACACGCGCGAGCGCTTGCTCGATCCGCGCGGCGCCGCGGAGATCCTGCGACGAGCTCGGGCTTGCCGCCGTCGCCGACGCACGGACACGCGCTCGACAAGATCTTCGAGCGCGTCCTCGAGCCGCACCTCGTCGCAGCCGACCTTCGTGACCGACTATCCGGTCGTGATCTCGCCGCTCGCGAAGCGGAAAGCCGGACGATCCGGAGTTGGTCGATCGGTACGAGCTCTTCTGTGCGGGCATGGAAATCTCCAACGCGTTCACCGAGCTCAACGATCCCGACGATCAGCGCGCGCGCTTCGAGGCGCAGGTCGCCGAGCGAGCCGGCGGGCGACGAAGAGATTCCCGAGCCCGATTGGGATTTCGTGCGCGCGCTCGAGTACGGCATGCCGCCGACGGCCGGAATCGGCGATCGGCGTCGACCGCCTCATCATGCTGCTGACGGGCAGCGCCTCGATCCGCGACGTGCATGCTCTTTCCGCTCCAGCGGCAGCACGGCTGAGGCGCTCGGTCGCTTCGAAGCGCAACTTCGGAGCCTCGACGCCGGTCTTGGGCGGCATGGATCTCACGAAACACTATCCCCGTAGCGTGCACGAAAAGATGCTGGGCCTCGTCCAGCTCCCGCGCACGATCGACAAAGCCAAAGCCGTTGCCTTCGGGAACATCGGCGAGTACAACTACGAGTGCCCGATGGACCAGGGCCTCTTCGACTTTCTCGGCATCACCGGCGAGCAGCTGCTCGATATCGTCCGCAACGCGAAGAGCGACGCGGAGATCGAGGCGCGCCTTGCGCCGATCGTGCAAGGCAAAACGGCGGAGGAAATCGCGCACTGGAACCACGAGTGGCTCGAGCACAAGCCCGAAGGCCGTTCGCTCGAAGCGCTTCTCACGCTTCGCAGTCAGATCGCGCCGGACCGCAGCGACGTCGTGACGTGGCCCGATCTTCTCGATCTCGACGAGAAGCGTCAGGTCCCGGTGCGCACGCCCGCCTGAACGAGCCGACGCTTCACGTGCGCGCCGTCGTCGAGTACGACGGCACACAGTTCTACGGCTTTCAACGCCAGCCGGCGGTGCGAAGCGTTGCCGCTGTCTTGGAGGATGCGCTCGCGGAGGTTTTCGGCGAGCGCATCGCCGTTACGGGCGCGGGCCGCACCGACAGCGGCGTGCACGCAAGCGGCCAAGTGATCTCATGCGTGCTGCCGCGCCCCTTCCCGATCGACCGTCTTTCGCTCGCGCTCAACCATGCGTTGCCGGATGACGTCAGCGTACGCGACGTCGAGACGGTCGATCCCGCGTTTTCCGCGCGCTTCTCGGCGCGCAGGCGCACGTACGTCTACGCGCTGCTCTCCCGCCCGGAGCCGTCGGCGCTGCTCGTCCGTTACGCGTGGCACGTGAATCGGCCGCTCGAGTTGGTGCCGATGCAACGCGCGGCGGCACACCTCGTCGGCGAGCACGACTTTCGCTCGTTTTGCGGCGTGCTTCCGGAGAAGGGCGGAACCGTGCGGCGTGTTTCTCGCCTAACGGTCGAGCGCCGCGGCGAACTTCTGCGCTTTGAAATCACCGCCGGCGGATTCTTGCACCACATGGTTCGGACGATCGTCGGCACGTTGGTCGCGTGCGGGCGCGGCAAGCGTGACCCGGACTCGCTGCCGGAGGTGTTGGCCGCGCGCGACCGAGCGGCGGCGGCGCCGACGGCACCTTCCTGCGGTCTCTATCTCGCCGGCGTCAGCTACGACGACGGTTACGACTCATTCCGCGAGCCGCCGGTCTTCGCCGGCGGATAAAACGGAAGGCGCTCCCGCACCCGGTCGTAGAGTTCGCGATCGATGCGAAGCCAGTCCGTATGGTTGATCCCACGCTGTCGATTCCCGACGCCTTGCACGAAAGCGCAGGCAACCTTGATGAAGCGGCTTTGCTCCCGCGCAATCTCGTAGAGTTCGTCGACAGCCTCTCCAAGATCCCGATCCTGACTTACGATGATCGCGGCATCGAACGCACGTTGCCTGGCAAGCCGTACCAAGTCGAGCGCAATTCGAACGTCGATTCCCTTCTCCCGCGCAACCGGCGGATTCCCGATGTATCGAAGCGGACGCACGATTGTGAGCACTCCTCTTGCGCGCATCCTTTTGAGTTTTTCTGCCCAAGCGCGTGAGAGGCCGGAAGCAAAACGCGGATTATGAATGCCGGTGTACAGCCGAACTTGCCTGCAAGACCAAACGCGGAGGCGGCAGAGCTCAAGCCCTAAGGCAGCCGCGTCGAAGTCCGGTGTGGAGCAAAACCGGCCGCTTTGGCCCCGTAAAAGAGATTTTGAGCGTCGATGAAGGTGGTAGCGAAAATTGGCACCCGCTCGGGCAGGTGCCCCACTGGGGGCCGGCTAGGGCCAACGAGTGAGTCCTTTCGGCTAAGAAAAAAGCCCGGCAGAATCGTTCCCGATCACCCAGGCATGAGAGCTCTCATTGTAGCACGGCACTCCCGGAGCGTCGAGCGGCCCTGGCCTTGACCCCGGGCCCCTTTCCCGATAGAATCCGTGGGTTGTGCGGACCTACCAGCAAAAGACTGCCGAGACGAAGCACGAGTGGTTCATCGTTGATGCTGCCGGGCAGCGTCTGGGAACGCTTGCTGTGCACGTCGCGCGGGCGCTCTCGGGAAAGCACAAGCCCACCTGGACGCCGCACATCGACGATGGGGATCATGTCGTCGTGATCAACGCGGCGCAGATCGAACTCGGCGGAAAGAAATGGGACGACAAGCTCTACCGGCGCCACAGCGGCTATCCCGGCGGCCTGCACACGCGCACGGCTCGCGAAATCCATGCCAAGCATCCCGAGCGGCTGATCGAAGCCGCAGTGCGCGGCATGCTGCCGACGAACCGCCTTCGCTCCGAGCAGTTGCGCCGTCTCAAGGTCTATGCCGGCGCCGAGCATCCGCACGAAGCGCAGCAGCCGCGTCCGCTCTCCGAGGTTCCTTCGCGTTGAACGCTGACGTCATCGCGGCCACCGGCCGCCGCAAGCGCGCGGTCGCGCGCGTGAAGCTCACGCTCGGTCAGGGCGTGATCACCATCAACAAGAAACCGATCGACGAATACTTCCCACGCCCACAACTGCGGCAGATCGTGCGCCAACCGCTCGAGGCCACCGAGAGCACGTCGCGTTTCGATATCGAGGTGAAGGCCGAGGGCGGCGGCATGACGGGACAAGCCGGCGCCGTGCGCCACGGAATTGCGCGCGCGCTCGTCGACCTCGACGAGTCCTTCAAGGAGACGCTGCGCAAGAACGGCTTCCTCACCCGCGACTCGCGGGAGAAAGAGTCGAAGAAGTACGGCCGCAAGCGGGCGCGCAAGCGCTTCCAGTTCAGCAAACGCTGATCTTCCCTCGATAATCCCGCGGATCGCCGCGATTCTCTTCGGCGTGCTCGCGCTATGCGTGCACCCGAGTTTCGCATGGGTCGAACGCGTCTATTCAAACGGCGCCTACGCGCATTGGGAGCCGATCGCCGTCGCGATCGACCATCCGGTGCCGTGGTCGCTCGGGGATCTCGCCGTCCTCCTCGGCGTCGGCCTCGTCGTTTGGCGGATCGTCGTGCGCGTGCGCGAGGGGCGGCGGGAGCGCCCGTGGCGCGCGCTCGGCTTCGCGACGCTCGACGTCCTCGCGATTCTTGCGCTCTACGCCATCTGGTTCGAGGCAAGTTGGGGGTGGAACTACGATCGCGCCCCGCTCGAAACGCGACTGCGCTACGAAACCGCGCGCGTCAGCCCTGCGGCGCTCGCGGCGCTGCGCGCAAGAACTGTCGCGCAGATGAACGCGCTCGCGCCCGCGGCGCACGCGCGCGCCAATGAGGCTTTGGATCTCGAGGCGTTGCGCGCCGCGTGGCTGCCGGCCGTGCAGCGTGCGGGCGACGACTGGACCCCGCGGACGGATCCGCCGAAGCCGACGCTCTTCGATCCGATCATGAACGCGAACGGAACGGAGGGATTCATCAACCCGCTGACGCTCAACGTTCAAATGGCCTCCGACCTCCTCTGGTTCGAGCGGCCCTTCGACCTCGCGCACGAATGGAGCCACGACGCCGCCTACGCGCGCGAGGACGAAGCAAACTATCTCGCCGCCATCACGTGCCTGCGCTCGCGCGATCCCGCCGTACGCTACTCCGGCGAGCTGGAACTCTTTCTCTCGCTGCCGCCGCTGCGCAAGTATCCGCACAAGATGTTCTCGCCGCTGGTCTGGGGCGACTTCGCGGCAATCCGCGCGCGCGACGAGCGCCGCATCAACGCCCTCTTCGCGCACTGGTCGTGGTTCGCGTACAATGCCTACCTGAAGAGCAATCGCATCGCCTCGGGCATCGCCAACTACGGCGAGGTCACGCGCCTGCTGCTCGGCATTCCCCTGGATCGCCAAGGCTTGCCCGAAGCGCGGTAACCGCGCGGTCACATCCTCGATCTGCGCCGGTCATTTCTGCGGTGCAGAATGAGCGTATGTTCGACGTCATCGATTCCCTACGCGGCGGCTTCGACGCCGCGGATCAGCAATTGCGCGCGGCACAGCGTGCGGTGGCGCACGCGCAGGTCGCCGGCGGCGAGGGCGCGGATGCGGCGATGGCACGCATGGCGCGCAGCGTCATCTTCTCCGAGGCGTTGCTCGGGGCGGCACGGGCAAGGCTGCAAGAGATGCAAACTGCGGCGAAGACATGAGCGTCGATCTTCTCGTCGCCGCGGCAAGCGGCATGGATGCGCAACGGGAGGCGCTCGACGTTGCCGCGCGCAACGTCGCTGCGGCCGAGGCCGCCGGGCCGAACGGCTCCTACCCACGCGCCGTGCCGCAGTTTCGCATCGTGGAGGGAGCTGCCGGAAGCCTCGTCGAGTTCACCGGCACGCGTGAAGAACGCGGCACGAACGTCGACATTCTCACGGAGATGCTGGCGGTAATGAATGCATCGCGTGCCTACGATGGCGAGGCGGCAATGTTCGATGCCGGTAAGGCGTTGGACGAGCGTACGATCGAGTTGGATCGCCTGTGACCGTTCGCCTCTTGCAGCCCGACACGCCTCAGCCCGACATGCCGCCGTCCTCGCGCGACGCGGACGCCAATGCGTTCCTGCATGCCGTCGATGCGCTCGGCGCGATCTTCGACGATGCGAAGGCGGCCGAGGATTCATATGGAAGCGGCGCAGGGAGTTTGCGTGACGCAGTATACGAACGCGCGCGGGCCGACGTCGCGCTCGCCGTCGCGGTCGCGGGAGCGCAGCGTACGGCGCAAGCCCTGCAGAGCATCTTCAACATGCAGGTCTGATGCCGGCGCCGTGGTCGTCGACGTTCGCGCGTTTGGCAGCATTCGGCGGAGCATCCCGATTGCTCGTGGCCGTGGCGGCGCTCGCGCTCGCGCTGATGGCGATCCTCGTCGCCGTCGCCTTGCGCCCGCCGGCGAGCGGTCTCTTCGCCACGCCACTGCATCCGGAGCAACTGACAGAAGTCGAGGAGCGTCTTGCGAGTTGGAACGTGCCGTTTACGCCGACGCAGGATAACGTCATGGTCGACCCGCGCCGCCGGAACGATCTGCTGCTTCGGCTCTCCCTCGCCGGTGTTCCTCACGCACATCTGACGGGCTCCGACGAAGCCCTGGCGGCCGTCGGCGCACTGACGCCTCAGAGCGTCATCGATGCGCAAACCCTCGACGGCCGCGCAGGCGATATCGCTTCCGCATTGCGCGACGTGACGGGCGTGCAGGATGCGCGCGTGATCATCGCTCCGGCGAAGAGCGGCGAGTTTGCCGACGAGAGCGCAAGCACCGCGACGGCGAGCGTGCGACTGCGCCTCGATCCGGGGGTGAAGCTTTCTGCCGATGCCGTTGCCGGGATTCGCGCGTTCGTTGCGGCCGCCGTTGCCGGGCTCGATCCGGCGCACGTCACGATCCTCGACGATCGTGGCGTCGCCCTCGGGACCGCAACCGGCGGATCGGACGATTCCGCGGAACTCCAGAACGCGCTGCAGTCGGCGCTGGACTCGGCGTTCGGCGCCGGAAGCACGATCGTGCGCGTGCATATGGAATACGAGCCCACCTCGATCGAACGCCACGACGTCACGCGGGAGCCGCTCTCGGGCGCGCCGATCGAACAGGATGCCTCATCGCGCGCCTATCAGCACGCCGGCGAGCGCTACCACGAGGCGTCCGATCAGAGCACGCGCGGTTCGCGAACTCGGGATGTCACATCGAGCGTCGCCTCCGGCGCGCTCGCGCGCATCTCGACCGCGGTTTTCGTGGACGCTTCGCACGCCGCCGATCTCTTGGCGATTCGCGATTTGGCGGCAGCGACCGTCGGCTTCGATTCGCGTCGCGGCGACACGCTCGCGGTGCAGGCCATGGATTTCGCACGGCTCCCGCCGGTAGGCAAGGATGCGTGGTGGCTGCTCTACGGCAGCCTCGTGCCGTTGCTCCCGACGCTCGCGTGCGTCGCGGGCGCTCTGGTCGCGTTGCGCTTCGCGCTGCCGCCGCTCGGGGCGGTGGCGGGGGCGCTGCTCGAGCGCGTGCGGATCTCCGAAACCGTGAAGCGCGCCCCGGATATGGCGCCGGCCCACGTCCGGACGCTGCTCGACTCGGAGCCGCCTCACGCAGCCGCGGCGGTGATCAGCGCGCTCCCCGCTGCGACCGCCGCTGCCGTACTCGAGCTGTATCCGCCACACGAGCGCGACGCGATCGTGCGACGGATGCACCGAGCGCCGCCGCCGCTGATTCCCGATCCGAGTGAGTTGTTGCGGCGTGGCTGAGTTCATCTCGTTGGAGCAGTACGTTCGCGCTTCGCCGACGGAGCCGGATTCGGCACCGGAGCCGGATACGGTACAGGAGTCGCGGCAGGTTCCAGAGTTGCGCGCGGCATTGAGCGACGTGAAGCGATTTCACGCCGGGCTTTGCGATGCATTCGAAGCAGCGCGTGAAGAGCTGCTGCGCGACCTCGCCGTCGACGTGCTGGCGCGCGAGTTGGCGTGCGCACCGGCCGAGATCGAGCGGATCGCGGCTCGGGTGCTCGAGCGCTTTGCAGACGACGAGCCGTTACGCGTTCTCGCGCACGCCGACGACGCGCCTGCCCTCGCCGGACTAGGGCTTCCGATCGTCGTCGACGCGCGGCGCAGACGTGGCGATCTGCAAGTCGTCCTCCGCCATGGGTCGATCGATGTATCGCTCGGAGTTCGTCTCTCGCAACTGCTCGAGGCGAAGAGATGACGGCCGGATGCGGGTTCGTGGAGCGTGCGGAGGGCGGGCTCCTCGTCGCGCGCCTCCCGCGAGCGGCCATCGGCGACGGGGTCACGATCGAGGGCGGTGTGACGGGCGAAGTGCGGCGAGTCGACGGCGCGCTCGCGCACGTCGCATTGCACGGCGCGGTGGAAGGGATCGCGGCCGGCGCGAGCGTTTGCATCGATTCTTCGACGAAGCGAGCGGCGCTGGGCACGTGCGCTTTTGGGCGCGCGATCGATGCGCGCTGCCGCCCGCTCGACGGTGGCCCGCCGCTTCGCGGGCGCAGCGTTTCCATCGAGGCGAGCGCGCCCGCCCGGCGTGCGCCCGTCGTCGCACCGCTTTGGAGCGGCATTCGCGCGATCGACGCGCTGCTCACGCTCGGCGTCGGCTCGCGCACCGGAATCTTCGGGCCTCCCGGTGCGGGCAAGACGATGATGCTCGAGACGCTCGCTCGCGGGTGCGCGGCAGACGCAGTCGTGCTCGCGTTGGTCGGCGAGCGCGGGCGCGAAGCACAGTCATGGATCGCGCGATGCGACTCGCGTACGACCGTCGTCTGTGCCGGCAGCGATCGCCCGGCCGCCGAGCGCCTGCGCTGCGTGCGCGTCGCGCTTGCCCATGCCTGTGCGCTGCGGGAACGCCGCCTCGACGTCCTCGTCTTGCTCGATAGTCTTGCACGCACCGCGGCAGCGCTACGAGAGTTGGCTGTTGCCAACGGCGAGAGCACGGGACGCGGCGGCTTTCCTCCGAGCGTCTTCGCAGAGCTGGCGCGCATCGTGGAGGTGGGCGGTGCCGCGCGAGAAGGCTCGATCACCCTGATCGCGACCGTGCTCGACGACGGGGACGAGCGCGACCCGGTGAGCGATGCCGCGCGCTCGCTCCTCGACGGCCACTTGCAACTGTCGCCTTTGCTTGCGCGGGCGGGGCGTTTTCCTGCACTGGACATTCCGGCAAGCACGAGCCGTACGATGCAGTACGTCGCCGAACCGCGACATCTTCGCGCAGCCGGCATCGTGCGCGCTGCACTCGCAGGCCTGGAGCGCACCGCGGATGCGCGTGCGCTCGGCATCGGCGTGGAAGACGAGGCGCTACGCCACGCCGTTCGCTGCGAGCGGCGGCTCGAAGCCTTCTTGCGTCAGAACGCGTGCCCGCACGATCCGTTGGAGACTCTTGCAATGCTCCTCGATCTAGCTCGCGACTTGGAGGAATGAATGTCGATCGGTAGCGATTTCACCGAGTTCTCGCAGCGCATCGTTCAGATCGGCGGCACGCGGCCGCAACCGCTCGATCTGCCGGGTTTCGCTTTTCGGGATATCATCGAGGCGCGCCAAGCGGCGCCGCCGCCCACCGACTCGCTCCATGCGTCGATTGCGCGGCTCGCGCGGGCGGGCGGTCTCGATCCGGCGTTGGTCGAGGCAGTCGTCGAGCGCGAATCAGGCTTTGACCCGAACGCGACTTCGAGCGCCGGTGCCGAAGGCCTGATGCAGTTGATGCCCGATACGGCGCGCGCACTCGGCGTTGCGGAACCGTACGACCCGATCGAAAACGTACAGGGCGGCGTGCGCTATCTGCGCGGGCTACTCGAGCGCTTCGGCGGCGACTTGCGTTTGGCGCTCGCGGCATATAACGCGGGGCCGGCAGCCGTCGAGCGTTACGGTGGGGTTCCGCCGTTTCCGGAAACGCGCCGCTACGTCGACGGCGTGCTGGCGGCTTATCATCACAGAACGGCAACACGACGTTGACGATGCGGTCATCAAGGTGCCGCAGGATAAAGGCATGACCACGCTCACCGCGCCGCTCGAACTCAGCTTGATCTCGGCGCCGATTGCGGCGATCGACCGGCGCGCCCTCTCCCAAGCCTGGCGTTCTGCGCTCGGCGTTCGAGAGGCGGCGAACTCAAAGGAGGTATCTTGTCGTCCCGATCGCAGCGTCGAAAACGCGACGTCGAGAGTCGGACGACGACTCCGCGGCGCAACCCTTGCGCGATCCTTCGACTGCGCTCGCTCCGCTCGCTCGGCTCAGGATGACAAACGCCGTCGATGCGCGCAGAACGGCGAGCGCGATGCGCGTGCAGCGCAGGAGCGGAGAACGCCGTCGCCGCTCGCCGAGCGCATCCGGAGCAGACTACTCGGAACGCGCAAGTTGCTACGCACGAGCATCGCCTTGGATGGAGCGACGGGTCGCCTGCACCTCGTCCTGCAGAGACAAGGATCGCGGATTGCCCTGGTGGCCATCTGCCCGAGAGCGGCGCAGGCGCGCGTGGCGCTTGCGCTCCGTGAGGCGCGCTACGTTCTGGCGAGGCGAGGCACGGATCTGGAGGCCGTTGTGAAAGGCCGTCCGTGCACGTAGATCCGATGATCCTCGCGGCGCTGGGTCGCGTCGAACAGCGCGCCGGGGACGTCAATCGCGCCTTTACGCCCGGCGCGCAACCCTCGTTCGACGACGTCGGGCGGGCGGAAACGTCTTTCCCGACGCTCGACGCGCTCTCGGTGGCGCCGCCCGAACAAGCCTATTTCGTCGAACGCGGCGTTTCGGGCGACAAGCGTTACACCCGCGACGGCAGCTTCGCGTTTCGCAACGGGACGCTCTGCGCCGCAGACGGCCACGCCGTTCTCGGCCTCAGGCGCGAAGGTGGAGTATCGGAGATCCGCTTGGACCCCATTGACCTCGCGCTCGGCCGTACGAGCAATGCCCGTATCGCGCCGAACGGCGACGTCGAATACGATCGCAGCGTCATCGATCCACGCAGCGGGAGGCCGGAGGTGCAGCGCGTGGTCGTCGGGCGCGTCGCGCTCGCGCGTTTCGTCGCGGGCACGCGCCTGAGCGAGGACGCCACCGGCGCGCTTGCCGCTCCCTCCGGGATCGAGCCCCAAATCGGTGTTCCGGGCGACGGCAACTTTGCTGCGGTCGCTCCTATGCGCGCAGAGAGCAGCGGCATCGAGATCGACGAAGGACTCGAACGACTGCGCGTGGCCTACCGTGACTTCGATGCGCTGCAGGCCGTCTATCAGGCTCAATTCGGCGCGGCGAAAAGCGCGATGGATCTCGTTCGATGAAGCATCTCGTATTCGCACGGATGGCGGGCGTGCATCGGGGCGTGTTCGAAGAGCGCTCGCTCCTTCCCGTGAGCGCCGCATGTATCGTAGCCAACGGTATGCGCGAGCGGTTGGCAATGCTCTGCGGGAACGAAGTCGACGTGAGGCTCTGGCCCCCCGCGATTCCGTGCGCCTCCGCCTGGGAGGCGATTTTGCGCGGCGCGCAAGTGCACGTCGTCCGCGGTACCCTCTGCGACGCTGCGATCGTCTTGCGGCCGTTCGATGCGCAGATGCTTGCCGAGCTGCTCTTCGGCGAACGGACACACGAACGCGCTGACCGCGCGCTCTCTCGCCTCGAATCGGAGATCACTCGTCGGGCGGTCGCAGCCGTTGCCGTGACGCTCGCACCCGTTTGCGGCGAGGGCGCCGTGGACACGTCGCGCAGACGCATCGGCTTCGTGACGTACTTCGAGCTGCACGTTCTCGAGCCGGCGCAACTCTGTATCGGTATCGCGCTCTCGCGCGAGCCGCCGCCCACGAGCGCGGCCGCGATCTTACCGCAGCATCTCGCGGGCGCGAGCGTCGCAGCCTCGGTAGAGGTTGAGATCGCTCCGGTTCCTGCCGCCGCGGTTGCCGGGTTGCGCCCGGGGGATATCTTGCAGGCGTTTCCGGAGCGTGCGCTTATGCGGGCGAACGGGCTTCGGTACGCTTTGGGGCGATGCGGCGTGCAAGCGAAGCGCTATGCTTTCGAGGTTCGCACGCGATCGTGACGTCGCGGGAGGAGAGGGGCGGCCTGGATGCCCTGCGCGCCGTTCCTCTCGAGGTCACTGCGCAACTCGGTAGCTGCCGCCTTTACGTTGCCCAACTGATGGAGTTGGGAGAGGGCTCGGTGGTCGAGTTGGATCGGCCTGCGGGCGCGCCCATCGACGTGCTCGTCGGCGGCACGCCGATCGCTCGCGGCGAGATCGTTGCGGTCGGCGAGTGCTTCGGCGTTCGCGTCACCGAGATCATCTCGCCGCGCGAAGCCGGCGCGTGAGCGAATGGATCGCGCTCGCGTCGCACGCACGCGCGGGCGCGCCGCTCGACGTTCTGGTGACCTTGACCCTGCTAGGCATCGCACCGTTCCTGCTGGTGACCTGCACTTCGTTCGTGCGCATCATCGTCGTTCTCTCCCTCGTGCGATCGGCGATCGGCGCATCCGCGGTTCCCCCGAATGCCTCTCTCACGGGCCTTGCGCTCGTCCTGACGCTGGTCGTGATGTCGCCGACCCTGCGCGCGATCCAGCGCGACGCTATCGATCCCTACGCACGCGGGCGCATCTCGCAATCGCAGGCGCTCCTTCGAGCGGCACTGCCCCTGCGGGCGTTCATGCTGCGCCAAACGCGTGCCGCCGACGTTGCGCTCTTCGAGCGCGTCGCGGGCGTCGCCGGCGAATCGCCGGATCGCATCCCGACACTCGTCCTGCTGCCGGCCTTCACGGTCGGCGAGTTGCGCAGCGGTTTTGCCATCGGCTTCGCCCTCTACTTGCCGTTCGTCGCGATCGACCTCGCCGTCGCCGCAATGTTGATGGGGTTGGGCATGGTGATGCTGAGCCCGCCGGTCGTCTCGCTGCCGATCAAGCTCCTGCTCTTCGTCATGGTCGACGGTTGGGCGATGATCTGCGGAGGCGTCGCGACAAGCTTTAGGTAACATATTCCATGTGAGAATAGCGCAGGCGCTCGCGACGATGTGGCCGTTCTTCTCGTTCGAATTCTTTCCGCCGAGGGACGATGCGGGAACGGAACAGCTGTTCGCGACCATGGAAACGCTGCGGCCGCTCAAGCCCGCCTACGTTTCGATCACCTACGGCGCGGGTGGCTCTTCCCGAGCGAGAACCGTCGAACTGGCAAAGCGTGTTCAGCGCGAGATCGGCTTGACGGTGCTTGCGCACGTGACGTGCGTGGGCTCGACGCGCGCCGAGCTGCGCGCGCTTTTCGACGATCTCGCTCGAGCCGGGATCGAAAACGTCCTCGCGTTGCGCGGCGATCCGCCGCGAGGCGAAGCCGTCTTCACGCCGCCGGTAGGCGGCTTCGCGCACGCAAGTGAGTTGATCGCCATGCTTCGGCGTAACTACGATTTCTGCGTCGGGGCGGCATGCTATCCCGAAGTACATCCGGAGGCCGAAAGCGCCGAGAGCGATCTGGTACATCTGTGCGAAAAGGTCGAGGCCGGCGCCGAGTTCTTGATTTCGCAGTTGTTCTTCGATAACGACGTCTACGCCGCGTTCGTCGACCGCGCTCGTGCCGCCGGAATCGGCGTGCCGATGCTGCCGGGGCTCATGCCGATCACGAACTACGAACAGATCACGCGTTTCGTCGCGATGTGCGGAGCCAAGATTCCGCCGAAGCTGCACGTCGAGATGGAGGCGCGTCGCGGCGATGCGTCCGCGATCGAAGATCTCGGAGTCGCATTTGCCGCAATGCAAACGATCGACCTGTTCCGGCGCGGCGCGCCCGGCATTCACTTCTATACGCTCAATCGCTCGCCCGCGACGCGCGCTATCGTTTCCGGCGTGCTCGCCGCGAGTGCTTGGCGCCCGGATTTCATCGCTGCCTCGACGAGATGATCACGGAGCTGCCGACATAGGAAGCACCGCGTTCGGGGTCGACGCTCGCGTCGACTTCGATGGCACGGCCGTGCGAGTCGCTCCAATGAAGGCTCTGAGAAGCGCCGTCGCACTCCATTTCGTGACCCGTGAAGTGGAAGCTGCTCGGGATGAGCGGCGTCACGAGCGCTCGTAGGGCATCCAGCGTCTCCCGCACCTGCAGCGTGTCGTCCGGCAAGGAGAGATTGAGGCTCCACGTCACGGCGGTGCTGGTCGTCGTGCGGTCGATTTCGATCTTGCAGGTGGGGCAGAGCGCGCGAAGCGCGGGCGTCGCGTTGTATACGAGGTAGCCGTCGCCGCGAACCGGCGCATGCCGGGGATCGATGAGCGAGGAAAAATGGCTCGGCGCCTGCGCGACCGCTCGTGACACGATGGCGCGAACGCCGGGGTCGATGCCGGCGGCATGTGCCGGAAGCATGGCTGCAGCCGATAGCGCGACCGCGAACGTGAGAATCCGCATCGAGGGGACTTCTCGCACATAGGCTCGCAATCATTTGCTCATTCCCCGGCAATGCGGATACCTCAGCATCGGAACGTGAGCGCCTTCGATGGATTGCTGCGAGAGATGCTGGTGACGACGGCATTGCTCGCTCTGCCGATCGTTACCTTAGCCGCGCTGGTCGGTACCGCGCTCGCGATCGTTCAGGCAGCAACGCAGATCCAAGAGCAGACGATCACGCTGCTGCCGAAAATCCTTGCCGTCGGCATCGCGGTCGCGCTTTTCGGCGGCTTCGGGATGCGTTTGTGTGCGAGGCTCTTCGTCGACGCGCTTTCGGCAATCCCGCAGCTCGTTCGAGGATGACTTCGGCGGCGCTCCTCGTCTTCGCGCGTTGTACCGGCTTCATCTTTCGTGCGCCGGGCTTCTCGTATCCGGGCGTTCCGCCGGCATTGCGCGCTGCGCTTGCGCTCTCTCTGACGGCGATCCTGCTGCACGTCTCGCGAACGCCTTCGCACCTGGACGGCGCTCCGCTCGTCGTAGCGATCGCCATCGAGTTCTTTATCGGAAGCGCCATTGGTACGGGCGCCTCGGTATTGTACGACGGTGCCTATGCGGCCGGGCGCGCCGTCGACGATTACGTCGGCGTGCGCGCCATCGCACCGAGCGTGCAACTGGTCGCACCGAGCGGCTTCGGACGGGTCTGGTCCCTTGCGTTCACGGGCACGTTCTTTCTCTTGGGCACGTACCGGCCGATCATTCTGGCATTTGCATCGAGCTTCACGCGTATCCCCCCGGGCGCGCCGATTGCGGGGCACGCGTGGTTTGTGTATGCCGTGGAACTCGCAAGCACGATCTTGCGCGTCGCGGTCGAGATCGCGGCTCCGGCGATCGCCGCCGGTTTCATGGTGCAGGTGGCGCTCGGGGCGCTCTCGCGTACGATCCCGCGCTTCGGGAGCCTGACACTCTCCTTTCCGATCGTCTTCGGCGTCGCGCTCATCGCAAGCGCGCTGTGCCTGTCGGTCGTCGCGCGGAACGCGGCGCCCGCACTGCCTGCGCCGTGACCGAGGAGAGGCCACTCGAAGCAACACCCGCGCGGATCGCGCGAGCGCGCCGAGAGGGAAACGTGCCGCGCTCGTCCGAGATCGTCGCTGCTGCAGCATTCGGGGCAGGGGCAATTGCGGCGTGTGCCGTCGCCTCGCCGATTGCCGGGCTAGCGCGCGACACACTTTTCGCCGCCGCGAGTCACGGCATAGCGCTGCAGCCGGAGAGCGAGATCCTCGCGCTTGCGCTGCTGCCGGCGCTCGCCGGCGCTCTCGCCGCCGTCTTTACCGGCGTCGCGCAGGCCGGTGGCCTGAGCGTGACGGGCCTCGGTCTCAAAGGCGAGCGCCTCGATCCGGTCGAGGGCATTCGCCGAATCGGGTCGCGCGAGACGCTCGCGCGGGCGCTTCGTGCCACGCTCGCCTTCACGGCAGCCGTTGCCGTGCTCGTTCCTGCCGTCTTAAGCATGATTGCGGCCGCGGCAGCCGCGAGCGGCATCGATGGCGTTGCATCGGCCGCGTGGTCGGGGACGCGGCGCACGCTCTTTGTCGCCGGCGCGATCGGGTTACTCTTTGCGGCATCGGAGTATGCTGCGGTGCGCAGCGCGTGGCTGCGCAAGCTGCGCATGAGCCTTGACGACCTGAAACGTGAGATCAAGGAGCAAGAGGGAGACCCGCAGGTGCGCGGGCGACGGAGAGCGCTGCGGCGCGAGTTGCTGCGCGGCTCGCTTTCCAAGGTGCGTGAGGCGGCATTCGTCGTCGCCAATCCCACGCACGTCGCGGTCGCGCTCGCGTACCGGCCGCCGGCGATTTGTGTGCCGGTCGTGCTCGTTCGCGCGGCGGAGGCCGCGGCATTGCGCGTGCGCGATCTGGCGGTGCGCGCGCACGTGCCCATCGTCGAAAATGCGGCGCTCGCACGCGCCCTTTTTCACGATGCGCGGCCGGGCCGGCCGATCCCGTTCGAGCATTACGTTGCCGTCGCCGAGATCGTGGTGGCGCTCGTGCGCGCGGGCGCGTTGGAAGCGTCTTGACCCGAGCGCCCGTCTATCTCTTCGCGGCGATGCTGCTCGCGGTCGTCGGCATTCTCGTCGTGCCGTTGCCGCCGTGGTTGCTCGACCTATTGCTCGGCCTCAACATCTTCGGCTCGGCGCTCGTGCTGCTGCTCTCGGTGACGGTCGAGGATCCATTGGAGTTCTCCGCTTTCGCTCCCGCGCTGCTCGTCGCGACCCTCTTCCGGCTCTCGCTCGACGTTTCGGCCACGCGGATGATCCTCACGCAAGGACAGACGCCGGGTGCGGTCGGCACCATCATTCCGGCCTTCGGCGAGTTCGTCGTGCGCGGAAATCTCGTGGTCGGAATCATCGTCTTCACGATCTTGGTAACCATTCAATTCGTCGTCATCGCGAGCGGCTCGCAGCGCGTTGCCGAGGTCGCCGCGCGCTTCACGCTCGATGCGATGCCCGGGAAACAGATGGCAATCGATGCGGACGTGCACGCGGGTCTGCTCGATGCCGAGGGCGCGCGGAGCAAACGCGACACCGTGCAGCGCGAGGCCGACTTCTACGGTGCGATGGACGGTGCAGGGAAATTCGTCAAAGGCGATGCCATTGCCGCTCTGATCATCGTCGCGTTAAATCTGGGCGGCGGCATCGTCGTCGGTGTCGCCGACCACGCGATGGCGCCGCTCGACGCTCTCCACACGTACGCGCTCCTCTCGATCGGCAACGCTCTCGTGACCACACTGCCTGCCTTCCTGATCTCGACGGCGATGGGAATGATGGTCACCCGGGTTGCGGCTGAAGGTGCGCTCGGCGCCGATCTCGCCGCGCAGATGCTTGCGCGCCCGGATGTCTTGCGCGGCGCGGGCGGCCTGTTGGTCGCGCTTGCCTTCGTCCCGGCGCTACCGCACATACTCTTTCTCGCACTCGGTGCGAGCGCGTTCGTTACCGCGCAACTCGCGCACGGACGTGGGCGGCATCGCGACGCTATCGCCCGCGCCCAGCGCGACGAATCGACGAGGCGCGCGATGCGACGTCCCGAGCTCGCGCTCGGACTCATTGGCGTCGATGCCGTCGCCATCGAGTTCGGCAGCGAGTTGACCCGCTTGCTCGCGCCGCCGCTCTGCGACGCGTTGCTCGATCGTGTCGGTGAAGTGCGGCGTGCACTCGCCTCGGAAATCGGCCTCGTGCTCCCCGGCGTGCGGTTACGAGACAATCTCGAAGCGGAGCCGAACGTCTATGCGATTCTCGTCCGCGATCGCCGCGTCGGCGAAGGGCGCCTCGAGCTGGAAAGATTGCTTGCCGTTGCCAATCGGGAGCAACTCGCTCGGCTCGGATGCACGCTCGCGAGCGAGCCCGTCTACGGTTTGCCGGCGGCGTGGATCGACCCGGCGTCGCGCGAGCGACTCACGAGCGCGGGAGCGCTCGTCTTCGATCCGATCTCGATCTTGGGCTCGCATCTCGCCGAGATCGCGCGGGCGCACGCGACCGCGCTCTTCGGGCGTCAGGAATTGCAAACGTTGCTCGAGCACTTGAAGCTGCGCGCGCCGGCCCTGATGAAGGAGATCGGCGGTGACGCACTGCCGCTGGGGACGGTTCATCGCGCCTTCCTCTTGTTGCTGCGCGAGCAGGTGTGGCCGCGCGATCCTATCGCAGTGTTTGAAGCGATGATCGAATGTGCCGCGCGCGACCCTTCGGAGCTGGCAGAAGCGGCGCGGCGCGCGGTCGTGCCGGATCTGGTGAGGCGGCGAGACGTGGACTCACTCGAACCGATGTTGCTCGATCCGCTCTTCGAGCGCACGCTGCTGCAGGCATGGTCGAGCGCGGAATCGCTCGATCCCGCGCAGACGCTGTCGTTGCGCGAACGGATCGAGGCGTATGCGGCCCGAGTGCCGCGCGAGCGAGCCGCCATCGTCTGCACGGCACCGCTGCGGCCGCTGCTCGCCGACCTCTTGCAGCGCTCGGGGTTACGCCTCGACGTCTTCGCCTACGGCGAGCTGCCCCCGAGCTACGCCTCGAGCCCGTCGAGATCGTGCGCCCGGGAGCCGGTTTGACGGCGTCCGGCAGGCCCTAATGTCGCGGGGGCGGTAAGTCTGGAGCCCGGATGACCTGGAAGAACCTCAAGACACCCATCAAAGCCCTCGTGATCCTCGCCGTCATCGTCGGCTCGGTCTTTTCAGCGTGGCCCGTTCAGCAGACGATCCATCTCGGTCTCGACCTGGTCGGCGGCTCGCGCCTGCTGCTGCAGCTCTACCCGACGGCCGAAGTGCCGCAGATCACGCCGCAGATTCAGGCGCAGACGCGCGAGGTCATCGACCGCCGCATCAACGGGCTCGGCGTCGCCGAGCCGTCGATCAGCAACGTCGGCAGCGATCGCATCCTGGTCGAGCTGCCGGCGCGTGAAGAATCCGCGACCGAGGCGGAGAAGCTGCTCAAGACAGGTCGCGGTGCTCGAGTATCAAGATCGTGCCGCTCGACGTTGCTGCGGAAGGCCGAGCGCCAGTACGTCGACATGCTCAAGACCCCGAATCTTCCGGCGAAAGAGAAAGCCGCCGCGCAGAAGCTTACGTCAACGAAGACCGCCTACGCGCTAGCGGGCCCGGTCGTCTACTCCGGCAAAGATCTCAAGGGCGCGCAAGCGGGCTACGAGCAGCAGGGCGGCTCGCCGATCGTGCTCTTCCAGACCAAGGATCCGGCGAAGTTCGGCAAGCTGACGACGGCGAACGTCGGCAAGACCGCTCGGCATCTTCCTCGACCATCGCGTACCTCTCGGCGCCGATCATCCAGAGCCCGATCTACGACAGCGGCGAGATCCACGGGCAGCTTCACCCAAGCAGGACACGATCACGCTCGCCAACGAGCTCAACGCCGGCGCGCTGCCCGCGACGCATCACGATCATCGAGAACGAGAGCGATCGGACCGACGCTCGGCAAGATCGACCTCATTCAAGTCGATGCGACGCCGCGGCGCTCGGGCTCGGCTTGGTGCTGCTCTTCATGATCGTCGTCTACCGCCTGCCCGGCTTGCTCGCCGACGTCGCGCTCGCGATCTACGTGCTCGTCATGATGGCGATCCTCGCGCTCTCGCACGCGACGCTGACGCTGCCCGGCATCGCCGGCTTCGTGCTCTCGATCGGCATGGCGGTCGACGCGAACGTGCTGATCTTCGAGCGCATCAAAGAAGAGCTCTGGAACGGCAAGACGATGCGCGCCGCGGTGCGCGTCGGCTTCCAGCGCGCCTTCTCGGCGGTCTTCGACAGCCACTTCACCACGATCGTCGGCGCCGGCGTGCTCTACATGCTCGGCACCGGGACGGTGAAGGGCTTCGCCTTCACGCTCTTCTGGGGAACCGTCGTCTCGCTCGTCACCGCCGTCTTCATCACGCGCTTCTTCGTCGACGTGCTCGTCGACAACGATATCGCTGACCGCGCCCGAGCTCTACGGCGTCAAGCGCGAGGAGGTCGGCATCTTCGCGAAGGCGCGGGGCGGAGGCGTAATGCTGTTTCCGCAGGCTGAACTGGAACATCGTCGGCTGGTTCCAGATCGTCTCGACGATCTCGTATCTCGTCATCGCGCTCGGTCTCGGCTCGATGATCTACCACGGCTTCCAGGGCGGCCACGGCTTCCAGCCAACGAACATGCTGCGCCTCGGGCTCTCGTTTACCGGCGGTACCGACATCACGGTGCAGTTCACGCAGCCGACGACCGCCGATAAGGTGACAGCAGGCGCTCGCGGGCGCTCGGCCTGACCGAAGAGTCGGTCACGACCGCCGGCACGGACGGCAAAGGCTTCATCGATTCAAACCCAAACGCGCGTACGCGAACGACTCGGCAGCCGATCTGGAACGCGCTCGACACGGTCGCGCCGGTCGATCGCGCCGCCTCGCAGATCACCGTCCGTCGGTCCGTCGCTCGGCCGCGAGTACCTGACGCAAGGCGCTCTGGGCGCTGGTGATCGCGCTCGGCATCCAGTTCCTCTACATCGCCTTCCGCTTCGGCTGGAACTACATCTTCGGTCTCGTGACGGTCATCGCGCTCGTGCGCGACGCCGCGATGATGATCGGCATCTACGCGCTGGCCGACCGGCGCGCCGACGACGCCTTCCTGGCAGCGGTGCTGACGGTCATCGGCTACTCGGTCATGGATACGATCGTCATCCTCGATCGAATTCGCGAGAATACCAAGCTCATGGCGGGCGCGCCGTACGACTACGATCGTCAACGAGTCGATCAAGCAGACGATGACGCGCTCGTTCAACACGCTCGCGACGGTCGTCATCACGCTCGTCGCGCTGCTGGCGCTCGGCGGCGCGAGCCTGAAGAACTTCGCCTTCGCGCTGCTCGTCGGCATCTGCTCGGGCGGTTATCACTCGATCTTCTACTCGGCGCCGCTCGTGCTCGTCTTCCGCAAGCGCCAGCTCGAGGCGGCGGCGCGCAAGCGGCGCGCCGGGCTCGCGCACGATCGCAGCGCGGCAGCGCGCTCGCGCAAGCCGACGGCGCCGCCCAGAGCCGCGGCGGTGTCGGCGCGCGAGGACATCGTCGCGGCGCGCCGCGAGCGGCGCGCAGAAGGCGAAGGCCGCGCGCACCGTCGCGCCGCCGCCGCCGCACGCGCTATCGCAAGAAGCGCAGCGATGCGGCAAGCGCGCCGATTGCCGTCGAAGAGCCGTACTGCGCGGCGAAGAGGTGATCGATCCGCTCGACGCGCAGAATGCCGGCCTGCACGATGCGGCGTTGGAGCAAGGCCACGAAGAGATCGCGCTCAACCTCGAAGGCTTCGACCAGAATCCGCACCCGTCGAGATGCCGAGCAGCCGGCGAAGACAGGCGCAGCCCTAAGGGCCTTGCCGCCGCCGACGCCGTCGGAAGCCGCGTTCGAGGCGCGCCCTTCGCGCGCTCGACGACGCCGAGCCGTCTACGCAGCTCCGCGCCGCGAAGACGACGCGGTCGAGCGCGTTCGTTGCGAGCGCGTCTTCGCCAAGAGCGACGAGTATCTGCGCGATCCGTATGCGACGATCGGCGATGCGGCGTCGTTTCCACACGCAAGATCGCCGGCGTCTCGTTCGAAGGCCGGCAAGACGTCATCGCCGGGCTTGCGCGTCGGAGCGCGCGCTCGAGCTCGTGCGGCAGCCCGCACAACCAGCACGATCGCAATGCGATCGCGGTCTGCTACGGCAACCTGCAGCTCGGTTTCGTCACGACGCGCGTCGCGGCGCATCTCGCGCCGCTGATCGATGCGGGCGCGCGCTATCGCGCGCGCGTCGCGATCGCTCACCGGCGGCCCGGCTCGGACGCGAAGCACCGCGGCGTCAACATCTTCGTCGAGCGCGATGCGGTCGCGAGCCGTCGAGCGAGCGCTGCGCAGGCACGCGCGAGGCATTGCGACTCGGCGCGCACGGCGACGGCGCGAGCGCGTCCGGGCGGCGCTGATCGGCGCGTCGCCGCCGCACGAAGCGCAGCGCGCCGTGCTCGAACGCGTCGAGCGCGGGCAGCAACACGCTCGCGGTCTTTGGAACCGGCCGCGGAAAGTCGTTCTGCTTTCAGTACCCGGCGGCGCTGCGCGCGCTTTGCGGACGCGGGAAGACGCTGGTCATCTATCCGCTGCGCGCGCTCGCCAACGATCAATACGAGGCGCTGCGGCGCCGCCTCGATCCGCTCGGACTGCGCATCTTTCGCGCCAACGGCTCGATCGCAACGCAGGAGCGCGAAGACCTCTTCGAGGCGCTGCGCGAAGGCGCGTGGGACATCGTGCTCGCGACGCCGGAGTTCCTCGAGTTCCATCGCGAGGCGTTCGCGGAGCGCAGCGCGCCCGTCGTTCGTCGTCGTCGACGAAGCGCATCATCTCCACGAATCGCGGCATCGCCCGGCCTACGCGACGCTCGGCAGCGACGATCGCGGCGCTCGGCAATCCGCAGGTGCTGGCGCTCACCGCAACCGCCGGCGACGAGGCCTTCGCGCGCATCGTCGAGGAGCTGCGCATCGATGCGTGGGTGATCGATCCGACCGTGCGCGAGAACCTGCACGTCGTCGACGCGCGCGGAACCAGGGACAAGATCGGCGTACCTGCGCCGCATCTTCGACGCGGCGGCGAGAGAAGGGCATCGTCTACTGCAACTCGCGCAGCGAGAGCGACGAAGGTCGCGCGAGCGACTGCGCAAGCGAGCTCGGCAACGAGGTGATGTTCTATCACGCCGGCATGCCGACGGCGCGAGCGCCTCGAAGTCGAGCGCCTCTTTCGCGAAGGCGCGTTGCGGGTCGTCGTCGCGACGTCCGCGTTCGGCGAGGGCATCGATCTGCCCGACGTGCGCCACGTCGTGCTCTACCACCTCAACTTCGACTTCACGGAGTTCAATCAGCAGGCCGGGCGCGCCGGCCGCGACGGAGCGCCGGCGATGGATCCATCTGCTCTACGGAGACGCGGATCGCCGCATCAACGAGTATCTCATCGATCTCGAGCGCGCCGACGCTGCCGGTGCTGCGCGCGATCTTTCGCCGGCATGAAGGGGCTCGCGCGCGACGGCGTCGCTGCGCAGCGGCGTTCGGAGATCTCGCGGGAACGCTCGACCTCGACAAGGCCGACGAACGCACCGTGAGCGCGGCGCTGCGCATCTTTGCCGAATCCGAACCTCGTCGAGATTGGCGAAGACGACGACGGCCGATACGTGCGCTTTCTGCCGGTCGACGGGAAGGTGGACATGGAAGCGCAACGAGCGCTATGCCGAAGGCGAAGCGACGCGCGAGAGTTTCAAGCGTCTCGCCGAGATCGCTCTGACGGCTCGTATCGAAGACCTCGAACGCCTCGTCAACCGTCCCATCTACCCCAACGTCGACCTGCGCCGGTGAGGCAGGACCCTTGCGAGGATCGAGCGTATCGCTGCTGCATGATGTGGAAGCGTCGGTTATTTCTCATGTCCTTCGTCGCGTTCGCTTCGCTCGGACTTCCGGCGGCGGCGCAGACCACTGCGAGTTCTGCGTCGCCCGCCGCCTATCAAACCTTCATCGCCGGCGCCTCGGTGCAGCCGGGTTTGATCCCCATCATCACCAAAGAGGGCAACGTTTACCTCGCCCTCTCCTCGTCGCAGCTCGGGGCGGACTTCATCGAAACCTCGGTTCCCGCGACCGGTCTGGGCGGGTTCGGTCCGGCGCAAGGCGAGCCGTATGTCGCGCCGGCGCGGATCCTGCACTTCGATCGCGTGGGCGACAAGGTCGTACTCCGATGGCCCAACACGTTCGCGCAGGTGCAGCCTTCGACGCCCGAGGCAACGGGCGTCGCGGCGTCGCTCCCGAGTTCGGTCATCGCCGTGGCGCCGATCGTCGCGGAAGATGCGGCGACGGGAACAGTCGTCATCTCGGCGTCGGCATTTCTCGGCGACGTCGCCGACCTGCAAGGTGTCTTCGATCAGGAGATCGCAAGCCCGCTGCACGGTTACCATCTCGATAGCACCCGCGCGTTCTTCGCCGCGACCAAAGCATTTCCGGAGAATGACGTCCTGCGCGTGAGCCAAACATGGGCCAGTGCCAGCCCGGATACGATCGACAACGCTCCCGACGCGCGCAGCATCGAGGTGCAGATGTCGTACAATCTCATCGCCGCGCCGCATGACGGGTACATGCCGCGCATCGCCGATCCTCGCGTCGGCTACTTCGAGCAAGCCTTGCTCGACTTTGCGGACGATCGGCACCCGACGCGAAACCTCTACTACATCTCGCGGTGGAATTTCGCGCCCGAGCATCCCGGCGTGCCCTCGAATGCGACCAATCCGATCGTCTTTTATCTCAGCGACGACATTCCGGCCGAGTACCGCGGCACCGTTCGCGATGCGCTGCTCACCTGGAACAACGCGTTTCGGCGCATCGGCATCCTCAACGCCATTCAAGTCGCTGCGCAGCCGAACGACCCGAACTGGGATCCCGAGGACATCCGGCACAACGTCGTGCGCTGGATCGATACGTCGTCGCCACAGTACGGCGCCGAGGCGCTGATCGTCACCGATCCACGCACCGGTGAGGAGATCAACGTCGGCGTCAACGTCGACGCCGTCGAGGGGCTGGGACGTCGCAACTATCGCTACGTCGTGGCGCCCGCGCGCGGCCTTCCCGACGATCCCGCGGCGGAGGAGCGCTTCGAACTCGAGGCAGTGCGCGCGACCGTGCTCCACGAATCGGGGCACGATCTCGGCTTGCAGCACAACTTCATCGGCTCGGAGGCGTACACGGCGCGAGACTTGCAGAGCCGCGCCTTCACCGATCGCTACGGCACTGCCACGTCGGTGATGGGGTACATGCCCGTCAACCTGTGGCCGCGCGGAACGCCGCAGGGCGAGTACTTTCAGCTCGTGCTCGGGCCGTACGATTATCATGCGGTGCAGTACGGTTACGAATACGTTCCGGGCGCCTCCACGCCCGACCAGGAACTGCCGGCGCTACGCCGGGTGGCCTCGATGTGGAGCGATCCGCTCTATCGCTTCGCGTCGGACGAGGACGTGCAGTTCTCCACCGGCCATGCGATCGATCCGCGCGTTCAGCAGGAGGATCTGACGAACGATTCGCTCGGATGGTGCGTCGTTCAAGAGTCGATGATGTACCGGATCATGAATGCGGTCAACCTGCGCTTCCCAGCCGCCGGGCAAGCCTATGACGACGCTCGGCGCGCGTTCATGCTGCCCTTGAACTACTACGTGCGCTGCTCCGTCATGACCGCACACGTGATCGGCGGTGAGTACCTCTCGCGTGCCGACGCCGGCGATCCCCATGCAGCCGTGCCGCTCACGCCGGTCTCGCGGGCCGAGGAAGAGCGCGCATGGCATCTGCTCGGCAGCGGCCTCTTCTCCGACCGCGCATGGGCGTTCAACCCGAACGTGCTCGATCGCTTGACCTATTCCGAGGTGAGTTCGTTCACGGACGCCGACTGGGCCTACAATCCGACGCCGCGCCACGACGTCGCGGTCTCGCAAATCGCCGCTTCCGCGCAGGACGCGGTGCTCAACGAACTCTTCGCTCCGTTGACGCTGCAGCGCATCGACGATCTCTCGCTGAAATATCGCGCGGGTACGACGATGAGCCTCGCCGATCTCTTCGATTGGGCGCGCGCGAGCATCTTCGGCGACCTTGCGTCCGGCGCGGTTGCCCATGACGGCGTCGTGCGCCGCAACCTGCAGATTCGCTACGCGAAGCGATTGGCCGCACTATGGACGTCGCCGGCGGCCGGCACGCCGCCGGACGCGCAAGCGCTCGCGCGGCTGCAACTCGTCGATCTCGCAGCGGAAGCGACGGCCGCAAGCAGCCGCCGCGGTCTCGACGAGATGACGCAAGCGCACCTCGGCGCGCTCGCCGCGATTGCCCGACAAGCGCTGGAAGCGCGCGCAACCATCGCAGGAACGTAACGACCGCCTCCCCGTAACGGGCGTTTACGCGACGCCCTCTTCGCGGTCTTGGCGGTCGAGATTTTCCACCCGCTCCGTCAAAAGCCAGTCGTTGGCCGCCTTGAGCGCGGGTTCGGAGACGTTGGCCTGTGCCCAACGCAGGATCGCGTCGTCGTCGCGATTCTCGCGAATCGCTCGATCGAAATCGCCGGAGCTGACGCCCCACCGTTGGAAGACCCCCTGATCCATCGGGCACGGATAGATGTAGTCGAAGATCGTGCCGTTGGCGCAAGCACGCGCTTTGTCGAAGACGCGGGCGAGCCATAGGAATTGCCCGAGCGGCTGGCGGCCGCGGCGCGGAAAGGTTCGTCCATCGCGAAAATCAGTCGGCATGATCCCTCGCTTCAGCAGCGCGCGAAGCCTCCCTGTGAATCACGCGATTGCCCGGGTGAGAGCCGAAGCATCGACGGCGCGGTAGAAGGCGTTTGCGGTTTCGCGAAGGCGCGGTGCCCAGGGGTCGATTTGCGCGCGTGACGCCGGGAGGTGAATCGTCGGCCCCACGGCATCGCCGTAATCCGCCTGAAAGGGACCGAACGAACGGCTCTCCCGATGGGCGAGCACGAGATCGAGAACGGCCTTCGCCGCGCTCGCGGCGTCACCGCGAACCTCGGGGCTGAGGCGCGCATCAGACGCGAGACGATCGTAGACGGCGATCGCCGGACGATCGGCTCGCCATGGCAGACCGTGTGTATCGACGATGCGAGCCATGCCCTCGACGCTCTTGACGTCGGCGCGAATCGCGTCGCGCGCTTGCGGATCGCGCGCGCGCGCGACGAGTGCGTCATTCAAACGTTTGATTGCCGTCTCCGCGCTGCCGATTTTCCGCGGATCGAGATCGAGCACGTCGAACGCAGCCGCCGGCGTGAACGTTCCAAACGGGCCCAAATCGTAGGCGGTGCCCATCACGTCGCCGACCACCGCACCGGCCATCGCGCTCGCATCGGCTTCGTGATCGGCGATCGCCTCCGCAACGCTCGTCGGCGCGCCCGGGGCGATCATCGTTTCCGGGCTTGCCGCCAGATACTTGACGCCCGCGCGCGAGAGCGCGTCGGCGAAACCCATGCTCGCCATCAAGCATTGGTTGGCGACGACGCCGTCGATCCCGCGTCCGGCATCCTCGGGGTGCGCCCGCGCATGCATGGCGACGCCTTGCGCGACGGCGTTCGCAATCTCCGGCATCGGCATGATGCACCCGTCGCTCGTCTCGAGGCCGCCTCCATCGCCGCCGCCGTGATCGACGAGGTCGATCCAGGTTTGCTTCGCGCCGCAGGCCTCGGCATCGTCGAGCGTGCGGGCCACGAAGGCTGCGAGGTTCTTCGGGTCGCTCATTTCATGCGGTTGCGAGGTGCGATCGTGCGCGATGCGCCCGTCGGCAAGCGTGAAATCGCTGGTTGCGGATCTCATCGCGCTCGTATCTTCGATCGTGAACGCGATCTGCCGATCGCGCCGCGAGACGGCGACGGCCTGCGATACCGTCGCCTCCTGAATCGCGTCGAGGTTGTTGTCGCCGTCGCGATAGAGACCGAACTCGAGCGTTCGGCGCGGCGGCACGGTTGTGACTTGCATTGGTCCCTCCGTCTGAGTCGGGTGAGTTCACTCACCACCTCACGACAGAGGGGACCGGTAACAAGGGGTTCCCTAAACCTCGCGGCCGCCGCTTACGGCTTTTCGATCCTCATCGAACCGCTGATGGTGGACAGTTCGATCGACCCAGCCCCGTTTCCGATGGTTCCATCCGCACTCGTTCCAACGGTTTCGGAATGCGACGGGATCGGGAAGTCGCTGTGGAAGCCGCCCGAAATGCTGTGCGCGCTCACGACGGCGCCGCTGTTTGGTGGAATGACGAGTCGTATCGAGCCGCTGACGGCCTCGAGGCTCGCACGACGATCCGCGCCCATGCGCGTCATCGAGACCTCGATGGAGCCGCTCACGGCGTGGACGCTCACGCTTCCGCCGTTGCGCAGGATCTCCACGTCGCCGGAGACCTCCTCGACGTCGACGTCGCCGCCGATGCCGTCCGCCTGGACGTCGCCGCTCACGTTGGCAAGCTGAAGCGAAACGCCGGCGGGAACGTGGATCGTATAATCGACCGAGCCGTTGTGTCCCCAGAAGGAGAAGCCTTCGTTCGGGTAGTGCGTCTCGATATCGACGTCCGACGCGGGCACGCGGTCGCGGCTCACGTCGATGGTCATCCGGCTCAGGCTTTCCGCGTCGGCGCCACGTTTTACTGCGACGATATCCAGCACGGGCCGGTTCCATGGAATGATCGTGATGTATCCCGAGACGTTTTTAACGCTGACGTGAGCGTTCTGTGTTACCGCGAAATGCTCGTGCGTCGTCGATCGCACGCGATCGCTGCCGAAATCCACGCTGACGCAGCCGGCGAGCACGAGGCTTGCCGATACCGCCGAAACGACCGTCCACCGAACCATAACGCCTCCCTGCCCCCTCGGGCAGCGAGGGAGTCATTCAAGGGACTCTACCGGCGGACCCGCGCCGAGGTTTCGTTGGGCGGACCGGATCCGAAGGCGCGGCGAGGCGCCTCTCGAATCCCCGTTGCTCGTGAGCATCGAGAACCTCATTCGAGCGATCCCCGATTTTCCGTTGCCCGGGATACTCTTTCGCGACATCACCCCGCTGCTCAAAGACGCGCAGGGTTTCAAAGCGGCAATCGACCTGTTCGTCGACCGCTTCCAAGGCCGCAAGATCGGGCACGTCGTGGGCATCGAAGCACGCGGGTACATGCTCGGCGCCCCGCTTGCCTATGGTATAGGGGCCGGTTTCATTCCGGTTCGAAAGCCCGGAAAGCTGCCGTACAGCAAGCTTTCCGAATCGTACGCGCTCGAGTACGGCACGAACTCGCTCGAAATCCACGCCGATGCACTTGGCGACGGCGATCGCGTCGTCGTCGATCGACGATTTGCTTGCGACCGGCGGAACCGCCGCGGCAACACGCCGCCTTCTCGAGCGACTCGGAGCGAAGATCGAGGCGTTCGCCTTTCTCATCGAGCTCGACGCCCTCAAAGGACGCGACGCGCTACCGGGCGCCGAAGTCGTTTCGTTCATCAAATACTAAAGAGCATGATGATTTTCAAAAATACGAGGTTCCCTTCCATCGGCGTTGCGTTGCTGTCGCTTGCATTGATCGCGACACCCGCGCAGGCTCACCGGCACGCGACGCCCACCCCGTCGCCAACGCCGATCCCGCCCGCCGATCCTGCGGTCACGCAAATTGCGCGCCGTCAGTTCGTCATGTGGCAAGCGGGGCACATTGATCGAGCCGAGTACACGCCGCAGTTGAGCGCGCAGACCGACGACCAGAAGGTGGAGCAGGGTTCGCGAGACCTTCGGCTCGCTCGGCGCGCTGATCGACGTGCAATACCTCGGGCCGCTGAACATCCCGGACCTCCCGCCCGGCGTCGGCGCCTACCTTTACAAGATGCTCTGCAGCAACGGCTCGATCTACGAGCAGCTGGTCGTCGACCCGACGGGCAAGGTTGCGGGCATCATCTTCAGGGACACCCTGCCGACCCCCGTACCGTAAGGCCGGCGCGGCCGGCGAGGTTTGCGGGGGTGTTACAATAGGCGGATACCTCCCATGAGCATCGACGAACTGATAGCCAAGGTCGCCGCGTACGACCCGACCGCTCGACGGGGCGTGGCTGCGGCGCGTCTACGAGCTCGCCGACCGGCCCACGAAGGGCAGCGCCGGGCCTCGGGCGAGTCGTACATCGAGCACCCGCTCGCGGTCGCCGGCATCCTGGCCGACCTCGAGATGGACCGCCAGACGATCGCGGCGGCGCTGCTGCACGACGTCGTCGAAGACACGCAGCGTCACGAGCGAACGAGGTCGCCGGCGCAGTTCGGCGAGGAGATCGCGCAGCTCGTCGACGGCGTCACCAAGCTGACGCGAATTCCCTACCAGTCGAAGGAAGACGCGCAGGTCGAGAACCTGCGCAAGATGTTCATGGCGATGGCCAAAGACATCCGCGTCATCATCATCAAGCTCGCCGACCGCCTGCACAACATGCGCACGCTCGCGAGCCTTCCGCCGGCCAAAGCAGACAGGCGATCGCGCGCGAAACGCTCGACATCTACGCGCCGATCGCGCACCGCCTCGGAATCTGGAAGATCAAGTGGGAGATCGAAGACGAGTGCCTGCGCTACCTCGATCCCGACGCGTATCGCGAGATCGTCGAGCGCGTCGCGAAGACGCGCCGCGAGCGCGAAGCCGACGTCGCAAAGGCGATCGACGCGCCTGCGCGAGCGAGTTCGAAGACGCTGAAGATCAACGCCGAGATCCAAGGGCCGCCCGAAGCACTTCTACTCGATCTACTCGAAGATCAAGCAAAGGCCGCGACTTCTCGACGCATCTACGACCTCACCGCGATTCGCATCATCGTCGACATCGGTCAAGGACTGTTACGCGGCGCTCGGCGCCGTGCACGCGATGTGGACGCCGCTGCCGGGCCGCTTCAAAGATTACATCGCGATGCCCAAGCCGAACATGTACCAGTCGCTGCACACGACGGTCGTCGGCCCGAGCGGCGATCCGCTCGAGATTCAGATTCGCACGCTGGGAGATGCACCGCACGAGCGAGTACGGCATCGCGGCGCACTGGCGCTACAAAGAAGGCGGCAAGGCCGACCAGTTCGAGAACAAGCTCTCCTGGCTGCGCGCGCTGCTCGAATGGCAGAAGGACATGCGCGACTCGCGCGTGTTCATGGAGAACCTCAAGCTCGATCTCTTCGACTCGCAGGTCTTCGTCTTCTCGCCGCGCGGCGACGTCTACTCGATGCCCGGCCGGCGGCACGCCGCTCGACTTCGCCTATCAGGTGCACACCGACGTCGGCAATCACTGCGTCGGCGCGAAGGTCAACGGCCGCATCGTTCCGCTCGACTACCAGATGCAGAACGGCGACATCTGCGAGATTCTCGTCAACAAGTCGAGCGGGCGGCCCGTCGCTCGACTGGCTCTCGATCGTCAAGACCTCGAGCGCGAAGCACAAGATCAAGCAGTGGTTCCGCAAGGAGCAGCGCGAGGAGAACGTGCTCGCCGGGCAGGAGGCGCTCGAAGCAGGAGCTGGCGCGCGCGGGCGTGCGCGCTCGACGTCGCGCGCGGCGAGCTGCATCGAGCGCATCGCGTCGCGCTTGAACTACGCGACGCCGACCGATCTCTTCGCCGCAATCGGATTCGGCGACGCCTCCGCGCAAGCCGTCGCGAATCGGTTCGCGACGAGTTCAAGCCGACAACGTCGTCGATCTCACGAAGATCGGGCGCAAGCCGCGCGCTGCGCAAGAGCGTGCGCGCAGCGCAGCGGCGTGCGCATCGCCGGCGTCGACGACGTGCTCGTGCGCCTCTCGAAGTGCTGCTCGCCCGTGCCGGGCGATCCGATCATCGGCTACGTGACGATCGGCCGCGGCGTGAGCGTCCATCGCGCCGATTGTCCGAACGTCGCCTACATGAACGCGACGCCGGAGCGCATTCTGCAGGCGCAATGGATCGGCGACGCCGGCCTGACGCACGCGTCGACATCGAGGTCGAGGCCGACGATCGCTCGCAGCTGCTGCAAGACATCATGGGCGTCTTTGCGGAGCTCAAGACGCAAGTCAGCTCGGTGAACGCGCGCGTGCGCAGCGACGGCGTCGCGGTGGCGAGCCTGACGGTGCAGATTCGCGATCTCGATCACCTGCACAAGCTGCTCACCAAGCTCGAAGCGCTCGAGAACGTGCGCCGCGTCTATCGCGTGACCAAGCGCGAGCGCACGCGCGCTTTACGGAGGCAGACGTCGTGACGCCCCTGCGCTCGCTGCCCGACGGTGCGCCGCGTTTGTGGCCGGTGCGATGAACAGCGTCGCCGGCGGCGGGAGCTTTCTCTCGTTTCCGGCGCTGCATCTTCGCCGGCGTGCCGCCGATCTCGGCCAACGCGACGAACAACGCGGCGATGTGGGTCGGCACCATCGGAAGCGCGCGCGGCTACCGCGAAGAAGTTGCGCGAGCATCGCGCGCTCCTTGCTGCCGGTGCTCGCCGTGAGCGTCGTCGGGTCGCTGATCGGCGCGGTGCTGCTCGCTCGTAACGCCGTCGACGCTCTTCGAGCGCTTGATTCCGTGGCTGCTGCTCTTCGCGACGCTCGCTCTTCGCGGCGAGCCCGTTGCTCGTGCGCCCGCAGCGGCGTACGCCGCGCCACGCGCGGTGGCAGCTCGTCGCGCAGTTCTTGCGTCGCGATCTACGGCGGCTACTTCGGTGCGGGCATGGGCATCGTGATGCTCGCGATCCTCGCCTTCTCCGGCTTTCCGAGCTTCAACGCGACACAACGCCGTCAAGAACGTGCTCTCGGTTGCGATCAACGGCGTCGCGCTGATCCCGTTCGTCGATCGCGCGCATCGATCGACTGGCGCTTCGCCCTCCCGATGGCGGTCGTCGCGCTCGCGGGCGGCTACGTCGGCGCGCGTTTCTTTCGCCGCCTACCGGCCGCGTACGCTCGTCTCGTCGTGATCACGATCGGCGTCGTGATGACCGTCGTCTTCTTTCGCCGATGATCTACGTCGTGCTCGCGGCGGGCGAATCGCGCCGCATGGGCTTCGCGAAAGTCTTCACGCCGTTGCGCGGCCGTTCGCCGCTCGAGCGCATCGCCGCACTGCTCGCAGGACGCGAGGCGATCGCCGTCGTCCCCGCCGGGCGCCAAGGCGACGCGCAACGCATCGCCCCGCAGATGCGCGTCGTTCCCAACGGCGAGCCGGAACTCGGCATGACGCACTCGTTGCGCCTGGCGCTGCCGGCGATCGAGAAGGGCGAGGATTTCGGCATCGTGCTCGGGGACAAGCCGTTCGTGCAACGAGCGACGCTCGAACGACTGGAAGCGGCGCTGCGCGGCTTCGACGTCGTCTATCCCGTGAATCCATCCGACGTGCCGGGACATCCGGTGCTCTTTGCGGCGCGCGCGCGGGACCTCGTCGCATCGCTGCCCGACGGCGACACGCTCACGCGATTGCGCGACGATCCGTCGTTGCGTTCGATGCGGGTCGAAATTGAGGATCCCGGAGCGTTCGCGGATTTCGACGAGCCGGCAGAGTGGGAAGCAGCGGATGCGTGAGATCTACGGCGCGATCGCTCGGCACCTCCGCACGGGAACGCCGTTTGCGGCGGCGACGCTCGTGGCGACGCGCGGCGCGAAAGCGTCGGCGATCGGAACGACGCTGATCGTCGAGGCAGACGGCTCATTTTACGGCGACATCGGCGCAGGGTGCCACGAGGGGGCGATCGTGGAGCGTGCGGTTGCGGCGCTCGCGGACGGCGACGCGAAAGCGCAGATGCTGCGCTTCGATCTCGACGACGAGGTCCTTGCTGGTACGGGATGCGGCGCCTCTCTCGACATCGTGCTCTGGAGGCCCGAGCGAAGTTTCTTGCCGACGGCGGAACTCGCTGCCGAAGGCCTGGAAGACGCCTCCTTCGAGTTGGAGGGCGTGACGATCGCGATCGGCCGGCGCCTTCGATTGGTCATCGTCGGCGCGACGGCGCTCGGTGCGGAACTGACGTCGCTCGCGCATCACGCCGACTACGCGGTTACGCTCGTGGATCCGAGGCCCGCGTTCGCGACCCTCGCGCGGCAGCCCGACGCCGACGAGCTCATCGTCGCTTGGCCGGACGACGCAGCGCCGTCTCGGCGCTTCGCCGAGGCGGCGGCGATCGCGATCGTCTCGCACGACGTCAAGCTGGATCTTCCGGCGTTGCGCGCGGCCCTTGCATCATCGGCGCGTTACATCGGATTGCTCGGAAATCGCCGCGTGCAGCGCGCGCGCCGCGCGGCATTGCGTCAAGAAGGTTACGACGAGGCCCAACTAGCGCGCGTTCACGGACCTGCCGGCCTCGATCTCGGCGGCACGACGGACGGGCAAACCGCGCTTTCGATTCTTGCCGAGATCCTCGCCGTGGAACGAAACCGCTCGGGTTCACCCCTCGGCGGCGGAAGCGGCCCGATCCACCCGTAGCCCTAGGCCCCACGGCGGCTTGCTCCCCCCTTACTTTCTTGGGCCGACCACCCTTTGTGCCATTAATTCTGGCAGCTCTCGCTTTGGCAGGCGAGGTCCTTGAACCCGCACGGCGGGCAAGTTCTGACATCCATCGGCTACCGCCATAGACGCCATGTAGAAGCGACATGATTGTAAAATTGGCGTCGACGTCAGGCCAGCTGACTTCCGTTCCGTCGCCCTCAATCACGCAATGCCTCAGTTGCGCCTGGCCGGCATGATCTAACCCTTGCAGAAGATGCCTTGGAATAACTAGCGTTGCGCGATTGTTCATTTCGATAGCAATGCTGTCACGAGACGTTAGGTATCGGACCGAAACTGCTAGCGGTTCCCGCTTTAAACGACGATCATGACGCCGATAAGCCTCGCTAATTTCACTATCCGACGCAAGGCTGCGGATTTTAACCGATGGCATGGTCGAATCCTAACCCAACAGATGGGTTTAGTCAAGGCTCCTGTCCGTCAGGCGTGGGCGGGTTGGGCCTCCGAGGGCGCGCCTGATTCCGGCGGCGCGTTGGAAGCGGTAATGGTCTCCGGCGCGACCGACATGTAGACGATCGGGAATGAGCAGCAGCGTGAGGCACGAGCGAGCTGAGCACGCCGCCGATGACGACGATGCCGAGGCTCGAGCGCGACGGCGAGCCGGGATCGAGCGCGAGCGCGAGCGGAATATTCGCCGGCGACGACCGAGAAGCTCGTCATGATGATCGGCCGGAAGCGCGTGATGCGCGCTCTCCTTGATCGCCGAGAGCTTGTCGCGGCCGCGCGTGCGCAGCGTGTTGGCGTAGTCGACCAGCAGGATGCCGTTCTTGGTCGCGATGCCGATCAGCAGAATCGTGCCGATCAGCGAGAAGAGATTGAGCGTGTTGTGCGTGAGGAACAGCGCGCCGATCGCGCCGATCGCGGCGACCGGCACCGAGAAGATGATGATGAACGGCGAGAGGTAGCTGTTGTAGAGCGCGACCATCAGCGAGATAGACGAGGATGACCGAGACGATCATCGAAGTTCCCATGCCCGACCAGCGTCTGGTGCATGAAGTCCTGCTGCCCGAGCGGCGCCGGGCGCACGACGATGTTCGGCGGCAGGTGCAGCGACGGAAGACGCTTGAGCAACCCGTTCTCGACGGTCGAGAGCGACGAGCCCGGGCCGACGTTCGCGTCGACGTGGATGACGGTGTTGCGATCGGTGCGCGTGATCAGCGGCGGGGTCGGCGTCGATTCGAAGGTCGCGATGTCGCCGAGATAGACGATCGAGCCATTGTGCGCGCGGATCGGGATCGCTGCGAGCGTGGTCGAGGTTGGTCTGATCGGCAGTCGGATAGATCACCTGCACTTGTTCGAGGCCGGCCGTCGTTTCGAACTGCGTCGCGACGTTGCCGCCGAACGCGGCGCCGGCGGCCTGCGCGGCCTGGCCGAGATCGACGTCGAGCGCCTGCGCCTTCGTGCGATTGAACTTGATCGAGATCTCGGGCGCGAGCGCGTCCCGGTGCTGTTGACGCTGGTCGCTCCCGGCACCGATCTGCAGCAGCGTCGAGGACTCTTGTTGCGCGTAGGCGTCGGATCGCCGCCGGTCACGTCGGTGACGAGAAAGTCGATCGGCTGCGCGTTGCCGCCGCCTCGTCGCCGTCGACGGAACGACGACGGCTTGCGCATCGCGGCAGATCTGTCTGCGCGAGCTGCCGGAACTGCGTCACCCAGTACGACGTCGGGATGCTTGCGGTTGTCCTTGAGCCAGACGTGGATCTGGGCCGACGTTGCTCTGCGAGACGAAGTCCGCCGAACGAGGCCGCGTACGCGCCGGCACGTTGTCGTTTCGCGCAGCACGTCGGCGTTGCGCGACGACGCTGCGTTTCGAGCGCGAAGACGCCGGTTGCGCACGTGCTCGAAGCGGCGTGCCGATCGGATAGATCAACTGGATGAAGATCTCGCCGCGATCGGTCGCCGGGATGAACTCCTCGCCGACGACGCCCAAGCGGGACGAGCGCAATCGCAACCGACGAACGTGCCGCGCGCAGAAGACCGCGACGAGCCTGCCGTGTTCGAGGCCCAGGGCAGCGCGCGCTGCGTGTACCAGCTGCGGACGTCGTCGAAATCCTCGGCCGAACGAGTCGACGATCTCGCCACGGCTTCCACTGCGAGCGCAGCGCCCACAGGCCGGCGAGCGTCGGCGTGACCGTGAACGAGACGAAGAGCGAGGTGAGCGTCGAGATCACGACGACGATCGCGAACTCCGAGAGGTTGCGCCCGACCTGGCCTTGAATGAACGCGATCGGGAAGAAAGACGACGACGTCGACGAGCGTGATGACGACCGCGGCGGCGCCGATCTCCTCGCGCCCGTCGACCGCCGCGTCTTCCGGGGTCTGCTTGAGCTCGGTGAAGTGGCGCTCGATGTTCTCGAGCACGACCGTCGAGTCGTCGACGAGAATTCCGATGACGAGCGACATGCCGAGCAGCGAAATCGTGTCGATCGTCAGGTGCATCAGCTTCATCGCCGTGATCGCGATCGCGAGCGAGGTCGGGATCGAGATGCAGACGACGATCGCGCTGCGCCACGAGCGCAGGAAGAAAAGCATCGCGATGCCGGTAAGCAGAATCGCTCGGCAGAGCGTCCGCGTGACGATGTCGATCTGCTGCTGGGTGAACTTCGACTGCGACGTTGATGACGCGGAAGCTGATCTCGGGAACTGCCGCTCGATCTGCGGCAACGCGCGCAGGACGTTGTTCGAGGCGTCGACCTCGCTCGCGGTGGCGGCCTTCTGGACTGGAGAAGAACAGCCCGGCTTGCCGCTGATGTGCGCGTACCTTGAGCGCGGCTCGTAGCCGGCGACGACGTCGGCGACGTCGCCGACTCGCGTCACGGCGTTGCTCGCGGTCCACGGATTGACGTGCCCGGCGAGGCTCGAGAGGCCGCCGTATAGCTCTCGACTGGCTCCGGCCGGTCTGTGCGATTTCCGGCGCCGGCTCGCGGGGCAATGATCGGCAAGTTCGCGGACCTGATCGAGCGTCTGAATGTCGCCGCGGACGTCGATCGTCGTCTGGCGGTTCGGCTCGTAGGCGAAGCCGCCCGGCACGCGCTGATTGTTGGTCGCCACGCGTGTTGATGACGTCGTTGAGCGTCAGATTGTGCGCGGCGAGCCTCGCCGGATCGACGACGACCTCGTAGGCCGGCGTGACGACGCCGCCGACGTTGACGAAGGAGATGCCCGGAACTTGCTCGAGCTGCGGGGCGATGACGTTGTTGTGCGTAGAGCGAGAGCTGGCTCAGATCGAGAGCTTTGGTCGAATAGATCGCAAGCGTGACGACGACCGACTGGGTCGGATCGCGAGATTGACGGTCGGCGGCGTGATGTTCGTCGGAAGATACTTCTCCGGCGGCCTGAATGGCCTTATTCGGTGAGCGCCAGATCGGTGGCCGTATCCGAGTTGATGTCGAAGATCGCGGTGATCGACGCGCGAGCCTTGCTGGACGACCGAGTTGATCGTCTGCAGATCGGTCGTGCCGGCGAGATTCTGCTCGATCGGCTGCGACGATGTTGTCGCGCATCTCCGTCACCGACGCGCCGCTGTACTGCACCGAATCGTGACCGTCGGCTGCGAGACGTCGGGATAGAGCTCCTTGACGATCGTCACCGTCGAGAGGATGCCGGCGAACATCATCAACGAGACGATGACGAAGACCAGCGTCGGCCGCTTGATGAAGAGCCGGGTGAGGCTCATTTCACGGGTACGAGACCTTCTCGCCGTCGCCGACGCTCGTCTGTGCCGTTCGCTGACGACGCGCGTGCCCGGCTGGATGCCGGTGACGACCGATGTCGTGCCGTCGTTGCCGACCTCGGTGACGTGCGCAACGTGTCACGATGCTGTCCGGCGTGACCGTCATGATCGTCGTCGTGGTTGTCGTCGGTGAAAGCCGTCGTCGGGAATGCGCACGCCGCTCAGCGCGTGGCAATCGACCGCGGCTTGAACGGCCATGCCGGGGCGCAGGCGACGCCGCGGGTTGTGCAGCAGCACCTTCACCTGAAATCGGTCGAGCCGGGATTGATCTGGTTGAGCACGCCGACGACTCTGCCGCTGCATGCTGCGCGCTGCCGAGATCGCTCGCCTGAACGAGCGCGGTTGAGCCGTTTTGAATATTCGGCGATTTGCGCGCCGGAGCCGTGAAGGATCGCGTAGATCGGATTGACCTGCTGCAGCGTGAAGATCTGCCGGTTTCCCGGATACTCTCCGGGATTGAGATTGCGATTGACGACGACGCCGTCGATCGGCGAGATAATCGTGGCCTTAGCGATTTGTACGCGCACCTGCTGCGCCTCGGCAGCGGCTTGCGCGACGCTCGCAGCCTGCAATCCGCTGCCGGTCAACGAGCCGTTCGCGCTGACGTTTGCTTCATCTGCGGCAAGCGTCTGTTGATCGTTGCGCACCGTCTCCACTTGCGAGTCGACGACTTGACGCGCGACATACCCCTGACGCAGCAACGCTTCGTCACGATCGAGGTTCAGCGTGTCGGTGCGCAGCGTCGTGCGCGCCTGGCGCAGCGCATCGACCCCCTGTGAAATCGACAATCCGCCCTGATAGACGGTGTGAGACGTGTTTGCTTCGTCCGACGCGAGCTGGGCCTCGAGATCCGCGGTGTCGAGCTGCGCCAGTACCTCACCGCGATAGACCTCCTCGCCCTCTTGCACGGTGACGCTGTCGGCGGGCTCCACGACCGTCGTCTGGATCGCGACGTTTTCATAGGGTGCCACGATTCCGGCGAGCTGCGAAACCGGCTGAATCGTTCCCTGAGTCGCGAGGGCGGTCGCCACGTAGGGCGCGGGAGGAGCCTGGCGGCCTGGATGGCCGCATCCATTCAGAGCAAGCCCGGCCCAAAGCACGGCCAGGAGCGGCCGGCCGAAGCGGCTACTTGCGAAGCGAGCAATCGACACCGGTGAAGTCTTACCCATAGAACGGTAGCCTCGTGACCTTCGAGCCCACTGAGAGTGCTTCCGGGACGAAATCCACCGGGCCCTTCCCTTGTCGTGCCTAAAAGGCGCGTGATAGCATACGGGGGCTATGAACGACTACGAGGTTACCTATATTCTGCGCCCGGCACTCGAGGAGTCCGAGGTCGAGGAGCGAGCAAATGCCATTGCCGAGATCATTCGCGGCCAGGGCGGCTCGATCGTCGCCACCGAGAAGCTCGGCAAGAAGCGCCTCGCCTACGAGATCGGAGACGTCCGTGAGGGCTCTTACATCGCGATGCAGTTCAACGCTTCACCCGCGGCCGCCAAAGAACTCGAGCGCCAGCTGAAGCTGCACGAGGACGTCCTGCGCGAACTGCTGGTTCGCCTGGACAAGAAGGCCTTGGCGCAGATGGCGGCGGCGGCGCAGGCCCTGCCCGCCGAGCCCGCCGAAATCGAGAGTGCCCGGCCCCCGGCACACTCGTAGCTTAGGCTTTCCGCACAAGCCTATAACGTGAACCGAAAGAGAGAGCAACATGGCAGGGTCCTATAACCGCGTCATCCTGGTCGGCAACCTGACCCGCGACCCGGAGATCCGATACACGCAATCCGGCAAGGCGGTGACGAAGTTCTCGCTCGCCGTGAACAACCCGCGTAATAAGGAAGAGACGACGTTCGTCGACATCGTCGCGTGGGATCGTCTCGGCGAAACCTGCAATACGTATTTGAAGAAGGGGCAGAACACGCTCGTCGAGGGACGACTCGTGATCCGTTCCTATGACGACAAGGACGGCAACAAGCGGAAAGCCACCGAGGTGGTAATCGACAACATGCAGATGCTCGGGAGTCGCCGCGACAGCGGCGGCAGCGGCGAGGAAGAGTTCGCGCCGGTCGGAGCGCGCGCGGCGACGCCGGCAAGCGGCCCGAGTGACGGCTTCGGCGGCGACGACCTCGACGACGAGATTCCGTTCTAACGTTCTAGCCGTTCTGGCTTCTGCGAGTGAAATGCCGAGGGCCGCTCTTATTGAGCGGCCCCGGTGACGCGCGGCCTGATACCACACCAGCGTATCACCGTTTTCTCAGCTACGCAACGATCGTCGCGGATGGAGAGTGCGAGAATCGAACTCGCAGCGCGCTGGTGTATCAGGCCGCGCGTCGACACCATCGAAACTCCCCACCGCTGCATCCATCACGCGCCGAACGAGAAATGACAAGCTGCGGGCCAAGGAGCACATATAGACAATTCTTCTGCTTTGCGGTACAAAGTAACGGCGATATGCCCTCGTTCTTCTGGAAGTTTATTGCTGCCTCGCTCGCCTGCGGTGCTCTCGAACTCGGGCTCGGTGTTGTGGGCAATCAAAGCGTGGATATTGGAATTGAGATCGCAGCGGGCGCCGTCATGGACCTTCTGTAGCGCGCGCGTGCTGAAGCGATCGACGCCGTTTCGGTTCGTCTTCGTCCTCGGCATCGTCAGCCTGTTCGCCGACATGACGTACGAAGGCGGGCGCAGCATCGCGGGGCCGTTTCTCGCGCAACTCGGCGCGAGCGGGCTGATCGTCGGCTTCGTCGCCGGGTTCGGCGAGCTGCTCGGATATGGTTTGCGCGTGCTCTCCGGCCGAGTGGCGGACCGAACGCGCGCGTATTGGCCGCTCACCTTCCTCGGTTACGCCGTCAACGTGCTCTGCGTGCCGGCGCTCGCGTTGGCGCAAACGTGGCCGGTGGCGGGAGCGCTCCTGATCGGCGAGCGTGTCGGTCGCGGAATCCGCAAGCCGTCCGTATCGGCGATGCTCGCGCATGCAGGTTCGCAGATCGGGCAGGGCTGGGTCTTCGGTTTTCACGAGGCGATGGATCAGGTCGGCGCAACGGCCGGCCCGCTGCTGCTGGCGGTGATCCTCGCGCTCCACGGCGGTTTCAGCAGAGCGTTCGGCGTCCTCGTGATCCCGGCTTTGCTTGCGCTCGCCGTACTCGGCGTCGCACGCAGACAATATCCGTCGCCGAGTTCGCTCGAACCCCATCCGGCGCCGAGCACGCGCCGCTTCGGGCGCGCCTATTGGCTCTACGTCGCTGCCGGTGCGTGCGTCGCCGCGGGTTTTGCGGATTTCGCGCTCGTCGCATTTCATTTCAGCAAAGCGCACGTGATCGCGAATCCCGCGATCCCGATCCTGTATGCGGCAGCGATGCTCGTCGGCGTCCTGACGGCGCCGCCGTTCGGTCGTCTCTACGATCGCTTTCCGCTCGCCACGTTGCTCTGTGCGTTCGCCGCGGCGACGCTCTTCGCGCCGCTCTGCTTCCTCGGTGATACGACTCTCGCAGCGCTCGGCGTGCTGCTGTGGGGCTTCGGCATGGCCGCGCAGGAAACGCTCCTCCCCTCCGTGATCGCAAGGCTTACGTCCGCGGATCGGCGTGCCACGGCGATCGGCACCTTCGACGGGTTCTACGGTATCGCGTGGTTCCTCGGAAGCGCGGCAATGGGCGCACTCTACGACCGATCATTGATCGGCCTCGTCATTTTTTCGGTCCTGCTGCAAGCCGCGGCGCTCCCGCTTTTCGTCGTTGCCTCACGCAGCGGCGCGGCGCCTTTGCGCGGATGACTTGCCGCGGGCGCCAGCGAAATAGCTCCGCGCAGAATCATGGCGAAGCTCTATTTCCGGTACTCGGCGATGAACGCCGGAAAATCGACGGCACTCTTGCAGGTCGCGCACAACTACGGTGAGCACGGGCGTGCCGTCTGGATCTTCACGTCGGTGCTCGACGACCGATACGGGATCGGCATCATCACGTCGCGGCTCGGGCCGCAACGCAGCGCCTGGACGTACGACGAGCACGTGGATTTCTACGAACGCTTGCAAGGTGCGAAGGACGTCGCGTGCGTTCTCGTCGACGAGGCGCAATTTCTGACCGCCGATCAGATTCGCCAGCTTCACCGGGCGGCGCACGTTCTCGGTATCCCGATCATTTGCTATGGGCTCCGCAGCGATTTTCGCGGCGAACCGTTTCCCGGCTCCGCGTACCTGCTCACGCTCGCGGACAGCATCGAAGAACTCAAGACGGTGTGTGCGTGCGGCCGAAAGGCGACGATGAACGTCAGGATCGATGCCGACGGCCGCCGGATCACGCAGGGCGAGCAGATCGCGATCGAAGGGGAGCACCATTACATCCAGGTCTGCGGGAGTTGCTTCTATCGCGACGGTGCGTAACATCTGCACCGGCGAGTTCGTCCGCGGCGCGCTTTCCGGCTCGGTCGCGCACCTCATCGCGAGCGACGCCGAGTGGGAGAGCGGCAACCGCGATCCCGAGGTCGTCCATCAGATGCGCGTCGCGGTGCGCAAGCTGCGCTCGCTGCTCCGCACGCTCACGCCGGTGCTCGATCGACATTGGGCGCAAGGCCTGCGCGACCGTCTGCGCGGCGTCAGCGACGAATTGTCCTCGGCGCGCGATGCGGACGTCATGCTTGGGCGTCTGCGGTCGAGGGTCGCCGAGATCGACCCCGTCGACGAGCAGCGATCGAGCGAGTTGCTCGCCGGCCTAGAAGCGCGGCGCGGCGATGCGTACGCGCGCGTCACGGAGATGCGGCGCGATCCCGGCTACGCGACGCTGCTACGCGAACTTGCCGCTGCCGCCGAGCACCCCGCGGTCGGCGTCCTCTGGGAACGTCCCGCTCGCGGCATCGTTGCGCCGCTCCTGCGCGAAGTCTACAAGCGATTGCGAAGGCGCGTTCGGCGTTGCGGCCGGCATCCGACGAATCTCCAGCTGCACGCCGTGCGCATCGCCGCAAAGCACGTACGCTATGCCCTCGAGGGCTTCAGGCCCGTCATGGGCTCGAAGGCGGCTCGATGCGCTCGCTGCGTCGAGCGCTTGCAGGACGTGCTCGGCGAAGAGCACGACGCGGGCATCCTCGCTCGCTTCCTGAACGAACTGCCGAGCAACCCCGCGACCTCGTTCGTGGCGGGCGAGATCGCGACGCTCGAGGATCGAGCCGCGGAGCGGGCCCGCTCCCGCTGGCGCCGTGCTTGGCGACGCGTGAAGGCGCGGGTCGGGGAACTGACGAACACACGTTCGATGAGGTAAAGCGCTCGTGCGGGCTGGAATCCAGGCCCGCGGCGTGATACGATTCCGCCCGTTCGTCCCGCGGTTGGGACATGGCTAGGGCCGCGCGCTCCACTGGAAGCGACGCTGCCGCACACCACCTAGTCGATGAAAGGAAAGCCCAGTGCCCCCAAGAGCAAAAAAAAGCAAGATCAAGCGCACAACCAAGGATCGGCGTCCGAAGCGCAAGCCGTGCACGTTCTGCATCGAGAAGGCGATCGACGTCAGCTACCGCGACGTCAATCGGCTAAGAAAATACGTCTCGGAACGCGGGAAGATCGTGCCGCGCCGGATCTCCGGAACTGCGCGAAGCATCAGCGCATGCTGACGACCGCCGTCAAACGGGCCCGGATCATCGCCTTTCTTCCCTTCACGTCGGAATAATGAAGGTCATTCTGCTGGGCGACGTCAAGTCGCTCGGGCGCAAGGGCGACGTCGTCGACGTTGCCGAGGGCTACGCTCGCAACTTCCTGCTGCCGCGAAATCTCGCGCGGGAGGCCAACAAAGGCGCACTCGCGGTGCTCGGCGAGCAGAAGAAGGCGCACGCGAAACGCGAAGAGCAGGTCCTCGCCGAGGCGAAGGTTCTCGCCGGGCGCATCGAGTCGGCAAAGGTCGCCGTGAAAGCCCGCGCGGGCGAAAACGGGAAACTCTTCGGCGCCGTGACGAACGCCGACGTTGCCGCCGCGATCGACGCGGCCCTCTCTGTCGCGATCGACAAGCACAAGATCGATATCAAGCAACAAATCAAGACGCTCGGTTCGTATCCCGTCGAGATAAAGCTGCACAAGAACGTCGTCGCGAAGACGACCGTCGACGTCGTGGCTGAGTAGGGCAACGTCGTGCCCGCCGCAGCCGAGCATCCCTATCGCGCTCGCTTTCGCCGCAAATTCGGCGTCGAAGACGAGCTGAATCGATACGTCACCGCGCTCTACGAGATGCTTTCCGGCGTGCTCGGCCAGGACAAGCTCGTGCTGCGTGCGGGAAAGGTGAGCGCGCTGAAGATGATGCGTTCGCGAACCTGCCCGATCGGCTCTGCGCGTTGCAGCGTCTCGTCTTCGAGGACCCGACGCTCGAACGCGTCGCGACGCGCGCCCAGCAGCGCAAGGTCATCGCGGAGATCGAAGAAGCGATGGCCGACGTCATCGCGCAGAAGAACGTCGAGGACGCGATCGAGCGACGCGTCAACGAGAAGATGAACGAGCGCCACCAAGAGTACCTCAAGGATCTCAAGATCGAAGCGCTGCGCGAAAACGGCGGTCCCGAAACGCCCGCGACTCGCGCGAAGCTGGAGGAACTCAACGCGCTCTCCCAGCGCAGCCTCGCCGCATCGGCGCTGCAGCGTTTGCGCCCGCAGGCGCTGCGCGAGATCGTCGGACAGGAGGCCGCGATTCGAGCGTTGCTCGCGAAGATCAGCTCGCCGTATCCGCAGCACGTGATCCTCTACGGACCGCCGGGCGTCGGCAAGACGACGGTCGCGCGGCTCGTGCTCGAGGTCGCGAAGTCGCGCCCCGGCACGCCGTTCGCCAAGGACGCGCCGTTCGTCGAGGCGAGCGGAACGACGCTGCGCTGGGATCCGCGCGAAACGATGAATCCGCTGCTCGGCAGCGTGCACGATCCGATCTACCAGGGCAGCCGCCGCGAATTCGCCGAAGCGGGAATTCCCGAGCCGAAGCTCGGCCTGGTCTCACGCGCGCACGGCGGCGTGCTCTTCATCGACGAGATCGGCGAAATGGATCCGCTGCTGCAGACGCGGCTGCTCAAAGTGCTCGAAGACCGCAAGGTGACGTTCGAGTCGTCGTACTACGACGAGAGCGCGCCGAACGTGCCCGAATACGTCAAGCGGCTCTTTCGCGAGGGCGCGCCGGCCGATTTCGTCCTGATCGGCGCCACGACGCGCGAGCCCGAGGAGATCGATCCGGCGATCCGCTCGCGCTGCGCCGAAGTGTTCTTCCAGCCGCTCACGCAGCAGCAGATTCTCTCGATCGTCCACGGGGCGATCAAGCGTCTCGGCGCCAAAGCAGCGCGTGGCGTCGCCCCGTTCATTGCGTCGTACACGATCGAAGGCCGCAAGGCGGTGCAAATCGTCGCCGATGCGTACGGGCAAGCGCTCTTCCGCGTGGGGGCGGCGCCGAAGCGCGACCTCGCGATCACCGAGGACGACGTGCGCGCCGTCGTGCAGACGAGCCGGCTCGTTCCGCACACGCCGGTGCGGGCGCGCGCGACGCGCGAGATCGGCAAGGCGTTCGGTTTGGGCGTCCTGCACTATCTCGGCAGCATCATCGAAATCGAAGCGGTCGCGTTTCCCGCGGCGCAAGCCGGAAAAGGGACGGTCCGCTTCAACGAAACCGCCGGCTCGATGGCGAAAGACTCGGTCTTCAACGCGACGAGCGTACTGCGAGCCGTCGCCGATATCGACACGAGCGATTACGATCTGCACATCAACGTCGTCGGCGGCGGCAACATCGACGGTCCGTCGGCGGGGCTCGCGATCTTTCTCGCGCTCTATTCGGCGATCGCAAAGACGCCGTTGCCGCAAGACGTCGCCATCACCGGCGAGCTGTCGATCGCGGGGAAGGTTCGCGGCGTCGGCGGCATCGTCGAAAAGCTCTACGCGGCGCGTCAAGCCGGCATGCGCGCGGTGTTCATTCCGCGCGAGAACGCGCGCGAGGTCGACGCCTCGCTTGCGGGACTGCGGATCGTTCCGGTCGACCGGGTCGAGCAAGCGCTCCGGCGGCTTCATCTCCACAAGCGATCCACAAGGCGCTCCACCGAGCGGCGGCGCAAAGCCGCCTCACGGTCATGAGCGTCTCGCAGCTCCCAGCAGTCGATCGCATTCCGCCGCACAACCTCGAGGCGGAGATGGCCGTCATCGGCTCGGTGCTCGTCGATCGCGAGATGATGGCGGTCGTCGGCGAGATCGTCCGGCCGGGCGATTTCTACGCGCACGTCCACGAGACGATCTTCGGCGTGTTGCAGGAACTCTTCGATCGCGGCGAGCCGCTCGACAAGATTACGGTCGCAGAGGAGCTGCGCCGCCGCGACGCGCTCGAGCGAGTCGGCGGCCTCTCGTACATCAACGCGCTGATGGACACCGTGCAGACCGCGGCCTCGGCGTCGTACTACGCGACGATCGTGCGCGAGAAGTCGATCCTGCGCGGGCTCATCCACGCCGGCACCGAGATCGGCAGCTCGGGTACGAAGGCGAAGAGGACGTCGCGGGTGCGCTGGACCGGTCGCAACAGCTCGTCTACGAGATCGGCGAGCACCGCGGCGCGCCGATTTCATGCCGGTCAACCGCCTGATGAAGGACGCGTTCGAGCACATCGATCGCCTCTTCCACATGCGCGGCGACCGGACCGGGCTGACCTCGGGATTCCGCGACATCGACGAGATGACGACGGGATTCCAACCCGGCAACTTCATCATCGTCGCGGCGCGCCCGGGCATGGGCAAGACGTCGTTTGCCCTGAACATGGCCGTCGCGGCCGCGCGCGAGGCGGCGCAGCCGATCGCGTTCTTCTCGCTCGAGATGTCGAACAACGAGTTGATTCAGCGCCTGATCTGTTCCGAAGCGCGCATCTCGATGCACGACCTGCGGCGCGGCAACATCAAGCAGCATCAGTGGGAGGACATCTCGCGCGCGATGGGCGTGCTCAACGAGCTGCCGATCTACCTCGACGACACCGGCGCGCTCACGGTCAGCGAGGTGCGCACGCGGTCGCGGCGGCTGAAGTCCAAGCACGGCCTCGCCGCGATCTTCATCGACTACCTGCAGCTCCTGCGTCCCGGAGCGCTCTCGCGCAACGCCAACCGCAACGAAGAACTTTCGGAGATCTGCCGCACGCTCAAGGTCACCGCGAAGGACCTCGAAGTGCCGATCGTCGCCTGCGCGCAGCTCAACCGCGGCGTCGAAACGCGCAACGACAAGCGCCCGATGCTCGCGGACCTTCGCGACTCCGGCAGTCTGGAACAGGAAGCGGATATCGTCGCATTCCTCTATCGCGACGGGTACTACAACCCCGAAGGTCCGGACCCGAGTGCAACCGAGTTCATCATCGCGAAGCACCGCAACGGCCCGACCGGGACCGTGAAGCTGCGCTTCGAGAAGGAGTTCACGCTCTTCGTTCCTTACGCAGACGAATCTCGCTACCCGTCTCCTTAGGAGGTGCTGATTTAGCTCATGCCGGCGTCGCCTCGGGGTTCATTTACCATAGTAAACTTCACCCACTCGGCTCCTTGGCCTGAACTAAATCAGCACCTCCTAGGCTTGTAAGTCTCTGAAGAATTCGAGCGCGGTGTCGCGCAGCACGTCGAGCAGCCGCCCGAAGTGCGGGCGAATCTCCTCCGGGGTCGCGACGCAGAGTTCGACCGTGAAGAGCACGTCGTTTTCGCTCTCCCACAACGCGACTTTTACGAACTTCTTGCGCGCATTGAGCGCGTTGGTGACGCGCATGACCCGCTCGGGTTCGGCACCGCTGGGCAGCGACCACCCCGATCCGATCATCACGAAGTTTGGATCGTCGCGATAACTCACGATAAAATAGCGATCGCCCTCGCTCTTGAAGGCGATCCGCAGCGCGTCGCCGTCGTCGTCCCGCGTCGAGATGAGACCCTCTTCCTCGAGCGCGGCTTCGAGGGGTGCGAGCCGATCGGCATCCACGTCAGTCGCCTCGCTGAAGCGACTTGATGAACTTGTTCGCGGCGGCGCGGCTCTCGCTGCGGTCCAGGATGCGCTCCAACGCCGCGATTCCGGCCTCGCGAACGCGAGCGACGTTCGGCCAGAACTCGCGTTGGAAGGCCTCGAGGTCGCTCTGGCGCTCGATCGCCACCATGAAGTTCTTGCCGTTCGACGAGAGCGTGAAGCGGATGCCGCCGACGTCGCCCGCGACGTCTTGCAAGGTCGTCGCATTCTGAGCGCGCTCGCGCGCCCAAGGCGGGATCTCGTATGCCGTCGCGATCGTGAACCGCGGCGGCTCGCCTTCGTGAACGACGACCGAGACGACGTAGCCGCGCGTCCGAAAGAGCAGTTCGGCGGTATCGTCGTCGTCGCCGAGCAGCCCAAGCTCGACCCGATGCCCTTCACTTTGGATGAAGTGGGCAAGCTGTTCGCGCACGAGCGTCATGCCGGCGCTTGTGCCGCCGCGGAGCCGAAATCTTCGGTAAGGTAGGAACGCGAGAGCTGCACGTACTCCTCAGCGGCGATTTCAATCCACCGCGCGGCGTCGCCCTCGAGCACCTTGCGCACCTTCGCAGGCGCGCCGGCGGCAAGGACGCGATCGGGGATTTTCTCGTTCGCGGCGACGACGCTCCCGGCGCCAATCAGCGCTCCTTCCCCGACCGTGGCGCCGTTGAGCACCACCGCGTTGCTGCCGACCAATGCGCGATCCCCGATGACGCAATCCTCCATGACGGCGCAATGACCGACGGTTACGTCGTCCCCGATGATCGTGCTGCATCCCTCGCTGACATGAATAACCGCATTATCCTGCACCGACGTGCGAGCGCCGACGCGAATCGGACCCATGTCCCCGCGCAGCACGGCGCCGAACCAGATGCTCGACTCTTCTCCGACTTCCACGTCGCCGATCAGCGACGCGGTCGGGGCCACGAAGGCCGACGGATGAACCTTCGGCCGCTTGCCGCGATACTCGAAAAGCATGGGACCGCCTTTCACAGATCTCGCGGCGATGCCCTTCGCTGTGGCCCCGTGCTTTACGGTTGCGGGCCCCCGAGCGCGTCGGCGCTCTGCTTCGCGAAGTGCGCGATCTCCGGATCCAGCGATTGCTCTGCCTCGACGAACTGCGCGAGCGCGAGGCTGCGCTCCCCGCGTTCGCGATAGAGGTAGCCGAGCATGTAGTGCATGCGCGCATCGTCGGGAGCGATCGCGAGACCTTGGAGCACGATGTCCTGCGCCTTGTCGCGCAAGCCGTGCTCCTCGTTGTCGAAGGCGAGTTGGACGTAGGCGTCGGTGTCGTACCGCCAGACGTAGATCGCCTGCTCGTAACGCACGACGGCCTGCTGCCAGTCACCGCGAGCGTCGGCGAGCCGCCCGAGACCCGTCAACGCTTCCGGCGCTTCCGGCGCGAGTTCGTACGCGTGTTCGAGTGCCGCTTGTGCCGCGTCGTAGCTATGAATCTGAACGTCGAGCGCGCCGAGCGCGACGAGGCAACCATAGTTGGATGGATCGAGCGAGAGGCAGTGCGCCAACGTATCCGTAGCGGAATCGTACGCGCCTTCCTGGGTCTGCGAAAGCGCGAGCCCTTCCAAGGCGTCGAGCGAGTTCGGCGAAACCGCCAGCGCCCGCGAGAACTCCATCGCCGCGTCCCGCGGTTCGTAGAGCGCACCAAAAAGCTGCGCGGCGGCGATTTGCGCGTCGACATCCTGCAAATGCGTGTCGGCGTTCTGCCGTATTTGATCTCGAAACGCGGCGAGGTCGCCCTTGCGCTGGTGCAACAAGACGAGAAAGTACACGGCCTGCACGTTCGGAAGGCTCTCCTGGAACTGCGCTATCGCGTCGTCCGTGCGATTTTCGACCATGAACAACTCGCCGAGGCGGCGGTGAAGGTCGCCGTCGAGCGGAAAGGAGTAGATCATGTCGCGGTAGGTCGACTCGGCGTCGCGAAGATCTCCCGTGCTGAAGTAGAGATCGCCGAGGAAGCGCTGGATGGCGGCCTCATCGGGATGGTTCATGATGTAGCGCTGTAAGGCGAGAACGGCTCCCGGAAGATCGTGGTCGGAGATGCGTTCGCGGGCGTAATGCAGCGCGTCATTCGGATCGGAGATCGTGGAGATCGCCGCGTTCGGCACGGTGACGTTCACTCCCCCGGTTTCGTCGCTCCGGGCGGCGGCACCCGAGCAAAGAAAGAACCCTACCAAGATGGCCACGCAGAGGTGAAAGCGGCGATCCTTCATGGGCGTTCCTTTCGGCCCTATTATCTCACGGTCGGCGGCTTCAGGGTATCCCCCCAGCCCGCATCGAAGGCTGGCCGCGCATGAAAACGCACCGTCATCAGACGCCGCTGCGCGGCGTCAAGGTCATCCCGAAGCCCCCGGAGGCCGATCCGGAGTACAAACCGGTGAACTACGAGTACGCCGGCCGAGAGGGGCGGATCCACGAAATCGTCGAGATTGCGGGGCGCGAGCTTGCGAAGGTCGGATTCGAGGACAAAAGGATCGTGTACTATTACCTCGAGGATCTCAAGCTCGACGAATCCGCCGAGCGGCGCACCTTCGACGAATAGAGCCATCCCGCCGACGTAGCTCAGTGGTAGAGCAGCGGTTTCGTAAACCGCAGGTCATCGGTTCGACCCCGATCGTCGGCTCCATGCGCGACCCCCAATCATTCCCAAAGGTGAGGACGGTTAAACGCCGTCCTCGTCTTATTAAAACGCATAATCTCCCGGCGTGACATAGCGGCAAAAAGAATATGGAGCAGATGTGTACCCGTCGGTTGACTGGGTATCAATCTGGCTAACTTTCATTCGCTACGCTCATCTCGGAGAGGAAAAACAATGAATAGGTTGGCCTTCGGAGCGCTCGCGATCGGGCTCGCGACGGCGTCTTGCACCCATGGCGGCAGTTCCGGCATACTCCCGAGCACGGGGATGTCTTCGCAATCAGCGGCAGTCGAAGGCGGTACCGGGAACACTCGACGCGCGACAACGGCGCTGACCGTGCCGTCCGGCTGGGCGGCAACATCCACGCTTCCGCTCGCGCTTTCAGGCGCAAGCAGTATGGGGGCTCTCTCGTCTACGCAATCCATCACCGTACGCGTCGGACTGCAACTTAACAACGTTGCGGCTCTGAAAGCGGCGATTCAATCAGGGCAAACAATATCACCGTCGGCGTTCGCTTCGACGTACGGTCCGACGGCGGCGCAAGTTTCGCAGGTTGAATCGTATTTGCAGTCGCAAGGCCTCACGAGCGTCACCGCGGAGCCGAACAATCTCATCATCAGCGCGACCGGCACGGCGGCGCAAGTGGAGAGCGCTTTCGATACGAAGCTAGAGAGCTATTCGCTCAACGGCGCGACGGTCTACGCAAACACGACCCCCGCGCTCGTTCCCGCATCGCTCAGCGGTATCGTCGTTGCGGTCTTGGGCCTCAATAACGTGCAAGCGATGACGATGGATACGCATAAGGGCGCCACGCAACCGACGCCGGAGCCGACGCCGGCGGGTACTCCCGAATCGCCGTGCAGCCTGTACGGGCTCGAGATCCTCGCCGCGCCGACGCCGCTGCCGGAACCGGCGTCTTCCGAAGTGGGCTGTTTGCGGAACTATCGACCTGCAGATTACTGGCGCGCGTATGACATCGGCAATACGCCGACGGCAAACGGGATTAGCGTTGCGATCATGACCGCCGGAGGGCTCGGGAGCGCAGTCAGCGATTTCCGCACGAACGAACAAGGCGATGGCATTCCGCAAGTGCCGGTCATCGTGAAGCAGGTCGGTATCCCCGGCGCGGAGATCAGCGGCGGACCCGACGAGTGGACGCTGGACATGTCCGCGTCGAGCGGCATGGCAGGTGTCGTCAAGACGATCTACGTCTACAATGCTATCGATCTCGATGACTCCGACGTGGTCCTGATGTTCAGCCGATGGGCGACCGACGATCTCGCCCGGGCAGGGAACAGCTCCTTCGGCGGCTGCGAAGCCTTCCCGTACCTCGACGGCAGCATGCTGCTCGCGGATGAGGTCTTCATGGAAGGCGCAGTGCAGGGGCAGACGATGTTCGCTTCCACAGGCGACACAGGCTCGTTCTGCCCCGTCGAGGTCGGCGAGAACGGCGTTCCAGCCGGTGCGCCGCTCGTAAACTGGCCGGCGGCATCGTCATACGTGGTAGCGGTCGGCGGAACGACGATGCTCACCGACAACGCCGGTGTGTACCAAGGCGAAGCTGCGTGGTACTCGACCGGCGGAGGAACGAGCCAGTTCGAATACCAGCCCTATTGGGAAGCAACAGTGCAGCGCATCAGCGGCGACCGTGGTATTCCCGATGTCGCGATGGACGGCGACCTCCAGACGGGCATGATCATCTACCTCTCGGACTCCGGTGGGTGGACCGTCATCGGGGGCACGAGCCTCTCCTCGCCCTTAATGATGGGCACGTGGGCCCGCATGTTGCAAGCGCATCGAAATCTCGGGTATGCGCCGCCCCTGCTCTACAATGACTTCGATTCGAACACGGCCGGCTCGACGCAGATCGGACCGCCGCCGTGGATTCCGCAAGGCGCGTTCCACAACATCATTGTGGGGTGCGACGGACTCTATTGTGCCGCACCCGGTTACAACTACGTCAGCGGCCTCGGCTCGATCGACGTCTCCCTGCTGGAAGCTCAGCTCTAACCCAGCCTCCTCGCAACGGCAAAGGGCGCCGGGAATCCGGCGCCCCTCCCCGAATCGGCCGGCATGCCGCTCATCGCCCTTCCTCCGCAGACGGTTGGACCGACGGGCGGATTCGACTATGTCACGGTCGACACGGTTCGGCGCCGCGTCTACGCCGCGCACGGCGGCGCGCAATCGCTGCTGGTCGTCGATGCCGATACCGGTGCCGTCCTCAAGCAGATCACCGTCGGCCCGATGGCCGGCTCGGCCGTCGATCCCTCCGACGGCCACGTCTACACGGGGAACGGACGCTCCGATTCGCTCTCCGAGGTCGATCCGGTCGCCGGAACCGTCTTGCGAACGGTGAGCGTGCAGGGGCCGGTCGACGCGATCGCATTCGATCCGCAACTCGGCCGCATCTACGGCGACGAAGACGACGGGACGCGCATCTTCGTCATCGACGCTCGCACGTTCGAGGAGATCGCCTCGATCGCGCTTCCGGGGCATAAACCGGAGTACATTCAAGTCGATCCCGCGACGCACCAGGTCTATCAGAATATCTCCGATCCCGATCCGCACGCCAGCGCGATCGCCGTCATCGATCCGCACGCGCTCGCCGTGACGCGCACGATCCCAACACCGGACCTGCAGAACAACCATCCGCTGCAATACGATGCAACCCACCGCGTGCTGCTCGTCGCCGGCGAGAACCAGTTGCTCGACGTCTACGATCTGAGCGGCAAGCGCCTCTATCAGGTACCATATCCCTACCGAGTCGATCAATGCGACTACGATGCCTCGCGCGGTTGGCTCGCATGTGCGGGCACCGGCATCACGCTCCTGAGTTTCGACGGTCATTCGGCCCCGAGGATTCTCGCGCATCTCGACGCTTCGCGCGGTATGCACACGTGCGCGATCGATCCCAAGACGGGCACGATCTTCGCCGTCTGGTCCGACCCGCAAGGCTCCTACGTCGGGAGGTTCGTCTACCGTCCCTAAGCGGGGATGAAGCGCAGCGCTAAGCCGTCGATGCAGTAGCGAAGGTGCGTCGGCGCGGGGCCGTCGTCGAAAACGTGGCCGAGATGACCGCCGCACCGGCGACAATGGACTTCCGTGCGCGGCGCGACGAGTTCGTAATCGGCTTGCTCGAGCACGGCGTGCGGTAAGACGTCCCAGAACGACGGCCAGCCTTCGCCGGCATCGTACTTCGTGCGCGAATCGAACAGCGCGAGATCGCAACCGGCGCAGCGATAGATCCCGGCGCGCCGCTCCTCGTTCAGCGCACTCGAGAAGGGTTGCTCCGTCCCGCCCTTGCGCAGAATCCAGTAGCGATCCGGGCCGAGAATTTGCAGCCATTGTGCGTCGCTGTGCCGCACCGGATAGAATGCCGCGTCGGCCGGTGCCACGGCGACGGTGCGATAGATCGCAAACGCCCCGGTCCCCGCGGCAAGTGAAAGAAATGTGGTGCGGTTCACGATTGGGGTACGTGGCACGCGACGTTGTGCCGCTCGAAGTAGCGTTGATGATACGCCTCGGCGGGCCAAAACGCCGCGGCCAGCTCGATGCTCGTCGCGATCGGCCGAGCGTGCTTGGGCCGTTCCCTGCCGAGCGAAGCGCGCGCGGCGGCCTCCTGCTCGGGCGAGTTGACCCAGATTGCGGAGCGATACTGCGATCCGACGTCTGGGCCTTGGCGGTTCATCTGCGTCGGATCGTGGATCGACCAGAAGACGTCGAGCAGTTTGTCATATGAGACGCGGCTTGGATCGAACGTGACCTGTACCGCTTCGGCATGACCGGTGCGGTCGCTGCAAACCTCTTCGTAGGTGGGATGCTCCGTGTGGCCGCCGGTGTAGCCGGCGACGACGTCGAGCACGCCGGGAACTTGCCGGAATGCGGCCTCGACGCCCCAGAAGCATCCTGCCGCGAAGGTCGCGGTTTCGCTCATCGTGCCCATAACCTCGTCAGTCTAGCACGTCGTTGCGCACGACGTCCTTCAGCGACTCTCGCCGAGCGAGGAGCCGGTCCTTCCCACCCTCGATCCCGACGACGGCGGGGCGCGCGAAGCGGTTGTAGTTGCTCGCCATGCTGTAGGTATATGCGCCGGTCACCTCGAGTGCGACGAGATCGCCTTCACGAAGGCTTTGCGGCAGCATCGCGCGCCCCAGTTCGTCGTTCTCGCAGGAGCGGCCGCAGAGCGTGACCTCGTGGAGATCGAGGTTGGGACGCGACGCCGCTACCGCGTGGTGGTACGCGCCATATAGGGCCGGGCGCGGGTTCTCGAAGAGGCCGCCGTCGACCACGACGAAGGTGCGGCGCGCCTGATGCTTGACCGCGCAGACGCGGTAGAGCGTCTTTCCGGCAGGACCGACGAGCAGGCGCCCGGGCTCGATGCCGATCCGGGGAGGCGGCACGCCGACCCGCGCCGCGGCCGCGCGCGTCGCGTTCGCAATGGCGGCGATCGTTGCAGCAAAGTCGATGCGCTCGTCGGGCCGGTCGGGATGCGTCATCACGCCGAAGCCGCCGCCGACGACGATCTCCTCGACGACCAGACCGTCGTGCGCAAACCGCGCTGCGGCTTGTATCAAGGCCTCCGCGTTGGCGACGAAGGCGCCGCTCTCGTAGATCTGCGAGCCCACGTGCGCGTGAAGTCCGAGGAAACGCAGCGCCGGAGCATCGCGTAAGATCGCGCGCGCGCGCGCTTCGTCGCGCGGGGCGACGCCGAACTTCGTGTCCTCACCGCCCGTGCGCACGAAGGCGTGCGTGTGGGCCTCGATTCCGGGGTTCAGCCGCAGGAGCACCGGGACCGGCGCGTCGGTGCGCGCGACACGCGTGAGACGCTCGAGTTCCTCGACGCCGTCGACGACGATGCGCCCGACGCGCCCCTCCACGGCCGCGAGCAACTCCTCGTCGCTCTTGCCGCACCCGTGCAGCGTGATGCGGCCGGCGGGAACGCCGCCGAGTTCTGCCGTGAGCAGCTCTCCGAGCGAGCAGACGTCGAGGTTGAGACCACGTGCGTCGACGAAGCGCGCGACCTCAACTAGCAGCAGCGCCTTTCCGGCGTAGGCGATCTCGATTCCGTGCGGCTCGCACGCGGCGCGACAGCGAGCGATCGCCGCGCCGAACTCGTCGAGGTCGAGGACGAGCAACGGCGTCCCGTAGCGCTCGGCGAGTGCCGGTGCCGCGATGCCGCCGAAGTTCAAAACTGCTCCATGAAGCGGTCGATGCGCGATTGCTCGACGCCCGCCGCGAGCAACTCCGTCGCCATGAAGCGATCGTCGGCGGGCGGGGTCACGAACATGAACGACGAGCTGCCGTGGCTCGCGCAGACGCTGCACCGCTTCGCGGCCGCCGGCACCAAGGCGGTCTCGTACTTCTTCAGCGTTACTTCAGCGTTCTCGCAAGAGAGAAGCAGTTCGCGTTCGAGGGCCATGATGATGAGCGGGCGGTCGTGCGTCGACATCGAGCTGGGTTCTTCGGTCGCGACGATGCGCTCGACGACGAAGTTCCGGTCGGCAATCAACGCGGTGCGGTCGAGCGCCTCGAAGCGGTAGGCGATCGTCTCCAGCGCGCCGCGGCTCTCCGCGTGGTAGTTCAGCACGTCGGCGGCCTTTTGGATATGCAGCGGGCGCGGCTTGCCGTCCTGGCCGACGCGATTCCAGTCGAAGATGCGATAGGTCAGATCGCTCGCCTGCTGCGTCTCGAAGAGCACGATGCCGGCGCCGATCGCGTGCAGCGTGCCCGTGGGAAGATAGAAGGAATCGCCCGCCTTCACGGGGACGCGCCGCAACAGGTCGCCCAGCGTGCCGTCGGCGACGCGCCGTTCGTATTCGGCGCGCGACGTGTCACGCGTCCAGCCGAAGACGAGCTGCGAATCCGGTTGCGCGCTGAAGATGTACCAGGACTCGGTCTTGCCGTTCGGCTGATGCTCGACGCGTTGTGCGTAGGCGTCATCGGGATGGACCTGAACGGAGAGCCAGTCGTTGGCGGTGATAATCTTCGTGAGCACCGGAAAGATGCGTTGGGGATCGATCTTTCCCAGGAGCTGCGATCCGAGGACGGAGCGCAGCTCGGCGAGACTCTTTCCGGCGAGCGCGCCGTTGCGTACGCGATTCGTGTCCCAGCACTTCCACGACTCGCCGCCCCAGATGGCTGTCGTTTCCTTCGGCTCGAGGACGTATGGATAGAGCACTCGATCGTTCATCTGGTCCTCTTCCCGATACGCGGAAGTCCCATCCGGTCCTTTGCCTCCGCTCGCTTCGCTCGCTACGCTCAGGGTGACACGAGATGAAGCAATCTGCCGTTACAGGGTCGAAAAAGGGCCGTGCTTATGAGCGTTCATCGAGTCTATCTGGGCATCGGGTCGAACCTCGGGGATCGTCGCGCGAACATCTTCACCGCGCTGCAGCGCCTGCGCGCATCGGCTCGCATCGATGCCGTCTCGGCGTTCTACGAAAGCCCGGCTGCCGAAGGTGCCGAAGGTCCGGCGTTCCTCAACGTCGCCGCCGCGATCGACGTGACCGAGGATCGCGAGGCGTTCGCGCGCCGTCTCGACGAGATCGAGCGAGCCGTCGGGCGCACCTCGACGCGTCGCCTCGCCGCGCGGCCGATCGACCTGGATCTACTCGCGTTCGACGATTGGGAGCATCCCCAGCTCGCGCAGCGTCCGTACAACCTAGTGCCGCTCGCGGAGATCGCTCCGGCATACGCGTCGCGCGCGAAGGGAGACGGCGCTGCAATGCGTCGCCTCGATCACGGTTTGCGCTTTCACACCGATCGCCAAGAAGACTCACCGGAGGTGCGCATCGCGCTCAACCGCGTCGGCGTCGCGCGCGTCCGAAGGACGCTGCACGTGGAGATCGACGGGAAGCCGCGCGTCGTCAACGGCGAGTTTGCAATGGTCGCCGATCTCGCCTCGGATCGCGCCGGCGTGCACATGTCGCGCTTCGTCGAAATACTTGAAGAAGCGACGCTCGACGTGCTCGCGCGCGAGCAGCCGTCCATGCGCGTCGAGCGTCTGGTCGAAGCGGTGGCGCGCGAGATCGTCGCGGCGCAGGAGGCCGGCCGCGCCGACGTCCGATTGCGTGCAGAGTTCGGGCTCGAACGCTGGACGCCGGTGAGCGGGAAGCGCGGCGAGGAGACGTACACGCTGATCGGCATCGCGCACGCGGACTCGCGCGGAACGCGACACGTCGTCGGGGTCGAAGCGGAGGGCATGACGGCGTGCCCATGCGCGCAGGGAATGATTCGCGAGAACTCGCTGCTGGAATTGCGCGAAGCCGGCTTTTCGGAGCGGGACGCGGAGCGCGCTCTCGACGCGCTGCCGGGGGCGACGCACAACCAGCGCGGGAGGGGAGTGCTGCTGCTCGGCGTGGCCGACGACGCCCAATTGGACTCGGTCCGCATCGAGGACCTGGTCGAGATCGTCGAAAGCTCGATGTCGAGCGAGACCTACGACCTGCTCAAGCGCCCCGACGAGTTCTTCGTGGTCAACAAGGCGCATCGCAATCCGAAGTTCGTCGAGGACGTCGTACGCGGCATCGTTGCGCGTACGCTCGAAACCTATCCGAATCTCGGCGACGACAGCTTCGTGTTTGCGAGCCAGCGCAACGAGGAATCGATCCATAAGCACGACGCCTTCGCGGAGGCCTTCGGGTGCTTGGGTGAGTTTCGAGAGGAACTGCGCGGCGCGCCGGCTATGCCGAAGACGGATTTGGCAGCCTGGCTAGGGACTCATCCATCGCCCCTTCTGGCGTGATCTCGGCCTGCAATGCGTCGATGCGCGACTTCAGCGAAGGGTGCGAGCTGAAGAAGAGTTCGTACCAGCGCGGAACTTCGTCCTCGGCGAGATTTTGATCGCGTAAACGGCGGAAGGCGGAGACGCCGGAGAGCGGTTTTCGCGTCGCTTCCAGCGCGAAGCGGTCGGCGGCGACTTCGCGCGAACGCGCGAACGCAAAGAGCAACGGCCGAAGCAATTGCGTCGCGACGAGCATCGCTGCGTAGAGTCGTACGATAACGATCGGCCGATCGCGCATGCCGCTGCGCGGGCCGCCAACGGCGTTGGCGATGAAGAAGAGCACGGCCGCAAGCAGCTCGCCGAGCCCGATGAGCCGCCACACGTCTTTGGCGACGTAGTGCCCCAACTCGTGGGCGACGACGAACTCCGTCTCCTCATCGGGGAAGCGATCGACGAGCGTATCGCCGAGGACGATGCGGTGCGTCTGACCGACGCCGACGACAAAAGCGTTGGCCTTGCGCGTTTGGCGGCTCATGTCCATCTTCAATATCTCGGCGTCGCCCACGCCGTAGCGGCTCGCAAGCGCGCGTAGGCGGCGCTCGAGCGGACCCTCCAACGGTTCGAAGCGGTTGAACATCGGAAGCAAGTAGACGGGAACGATGAGATTGCCGATGACGAAGAGCGGGAGCGCGCCGATGCTCGCGACCAACGGCCAGGATCTCGGGGCGCGACGGACCGCGGCGCCAAGCAGCATCGCTCCGATCGTCGTGATTGCGGTCGAGACGAGCGCGCCTTTTCCGTAATCGGCCAGCCATGCTTCGCGCGTTTGGTCGGTGAGTCCGTAGCGCCGCTCGAGCGTGTAATCTTGGATGAACACCGCCGGTAGCTCCAGCACGGCCGCGCAGAGCGAGAGCGGCACCACGAAGAGCGCCGGGCGGAGCCATGCCGGCGCGCGGAGCGTCGCGCGATCCGCGCGCTCCCCGATGATTCCATACGCGACGGCGAGCGCGCCGCAGATGCCGTGCACGGTATCGGCGACTTCGAGGGCCCGGCGGGTACGGCCGTAGCTTTCCGCGCTCTCGCGGCGCGGCGGTTTCGGCCGCCGCAGCTCGTCAAATGCCTCGTATGCGCGCGCTGCCAGGTAACCGGCGGCGAATCCCGACTCAAGGCCGAGAAGAAGCTTACGCATGCGTATCGTATCCTAGCACGCGTGCAGCTTCTCGACGGTGCCCGCTTTTACCGCTTCGATGAAAAAACGCGCCGCTTCACGCCCGGCACGGCGTTGATCGTCGACGACGGACGAATCCTCTCGCTCGACGCCGCGGATGCCGGCACCGGCATCAAGCATGTCGATTTGGGCGGTGCCGTCGTGCTGCCGGCCTTCGCGGATTGCCACGTTCATCTGACCGACGTAGGATATTTTCTCGGCGCACGCGACCTTTCGGCGGCGAGGAGCTACGAAGATTTTGCCGCGGCCGTCGAGCGCGTTCCCAGCGAAGGCGGGATTCTCTTCGCCGGGCAGTTCGATGAATCGCTTTGGCTCGACGGGCGCGTCGCCGATGCGCGGCCGCTCGAACGCTTCCACGCCGGCGCGCGAGCGATGATCGTGCGCATCGACGGGCACTCTTGCGTCGTGAATCGCTCGACGCTGGAATGGCTCGAGATCGATCCGCACGCCGAGGGGATCGAACGCGACGGCGACGGCGCTCCGACGGGCCGTCTCTCGCTCACCGCAAACTGGGCGGCCCAGAGGCGCTTTCAAGATGCCCTTCCGGTTGCGCGGCGCCGCGATGCGGAGCGGTGCGCCGTCCAACTCGCCCTTTCTCGCGGCGCGCTCCATCTTCACGCGCAACTCTACGGCTTTTCGCGGGAGCAGTACGCGAGCGAAGTCGAGGCGCTGCGCTCGCTTCCCGCCAAAATCTATCCCAAAATCTGCGAGCCCGATCCACGCTTGGCGATGGAGCTGGAGTTGCCGTTTATCGGCGGCGACGTGTTCTTGGACGGTTCGATCGGGAGTCGCACGGCGGCAATGTCTGCGCCGTACACCGACGACGCGGCGACCTGCGGCAGGCTGGAGTACTCCGACGACGAGGTACTGCGATTCTTTTCCGAATCCGAATCACTCGGCATTGCGGCGGGCGTGCACGCGATCGGCGACGCGGCAATCGAGCAATGCATTCGCACTTGGGAGCGCGTCCTGCGCGGAAAGCCTTCGCCTCGCGGAACGCGCCACTTCGTCGAGCACTTCGAATGCGCGAAGCCCGCTCACATCCAGGCCTGTGCTCGAATGGGGATTCACGTGTCGATGCAACCGCTCTTCGATGCGCGCTGGGGCGGCGAAGCCGGGATGTACGAAGCGCGGCTCGGCGCACGTCGTAGCGCGTCAATGAACGCGCTGGGCAGCGCGGTACGAGCGGGGGCGATGCTGTGCGGCGGCGACGACGCGCCGGTATGCCCGCTCGACCCGCTTGCGGGCATGCAGGCGTGCCTGGATCATCACGTGGCCTCCGAGCGCTTGACACCACACGCGGCGCTCGCGGCCTACACGGTCGCCGCTGCGCACCTGGGATATGCCGAGGATCGGACCGGCAACTTGCTGCCGGGCCTCGCCGCCGACCTCGTCGTGCTCGACCGGGATCCGTTCGACGGTTCGGGATTTGCGGCGTGCACGGTGCTCGAAACTTGGCACGACGGGCGCATCGTCTATCGTCGCTAGGCAGAGCAAGCGCAGGATGGCTTGGTCGGGGCGATTTCGGGGTACTTGCTTGAACATGCACTCTTTCTCTTAACGAGGAGTTCCACGCATGAACAAGACCCTGGTCAGAATGATCGCTACGCTCGTGATGCCCGTCGCACTTGCGATGGCCGTCCCGCAAGCGGCTTCAGCGAATGCGACGTCGACCGCGATATGGGCGGCGGCAGCCGCGACCATCATCGGCGCGATCCTCTACGACAGCAACCACCGCCCGTACTGGCGGGACAGCTACGGCCGTCGTCACTACGTCAGCCAAGGCGCCGCGCAGTATTACAATCAACATCAATGGAACCACACGCCGCCCGGCCAGCGCCGCTGGCAGGACCAGCGCGGCTCCTGGCATCACGGGGGCTGCTGCTAATCGCAGCCGCAGATTAAATGAGGGAGATCGTCTCCCTCGGTTTGGGATGCGCCGCAATCGCGTCGAGCAACGCGGTTGCGAGCGCATCGCAGACCGGGTCGTCGATCTCCTCCACGCGCCCCTCGTCTGCGAGCGCGGCTTTTCGCGGATCGATGGGGATGCGGGCAAGGACTGGGGCTTGAGCGAGTTCGGCGACGGCATCCGCATACGAGGGCCCGAAGATATCGTAGCGCTTTCCGGTATCGGGCGCGACGAAGTATGACATGTTCTCGACGACGCCGAGAATCGGTTTCTTCATCTGGTGCACAAGGTTTGCAGCTTTGCGAACGATCATCGTCGCGAGGGCCTGCGGCATCGTCACCAACACGACCCCGTCGATGTCGAGCGATTGCAAGACCGTGAGCGGAGCGTCCGAGGTCCCGGGCGGCAGATCGACGAGCAGCACGTCGAGATCGCTCCACGTCACCTGCTCGTAGAACTGGCGGATGACGCCGGAGAGGATGGGGCCGCGCCAGACCATCGCAACGTCTTCCTGATCGGTGAGCAGGTTCGCGCTCACGATCTCGATTGCGCTGCGCGACTGCGACGGAACCATGAGCGGCTGCGGCCTGCCGTCGGGCGTCGTCCGGTTCGGATCGGGTTCGATCGACATCGGCGTGCGCAATCCAAAAATCTTCGGGATCGACGGCCCCGTGATGTCGGCATCGAGAATGCCGACGCTCAAGTGACGGCGGCGCAGCCCGAGCGCGATCAGTGCCGTGACGAGCGACTTCCCGACGCCGCCCTTCCCCGACATGACCGGAACGATGTGCGCGATCTTTGCGCGTCCTGCAAACGGTCCCGGCGCGCGGCGCTGCGGGCGACGATCTTGATCTGCAACCGCCGGCACGGAACCCGAGCGCTGCGCCTGCGAAAGAGCGGCGAGAATCGGCTCGATGCGCAAACCGTGTGCGCGCGCGCCCTGCTCGATCGTCTCGGAACTGCTGACGCCGCAGCCGACGCAGCCGAGCCCAAACCCCTTGAGGACTTCCTCTGCGATCGGAAGCGCGGCGACGAGTTCCTTGATGTTCGTTTGCGGGGTGATCTCGACCTGAATCGTGGGCATTGCTCTGAGGTATTCGTAGCGGCACAGGCCCGCCCCCGTATGCGACAGAACTCGCACGTCCATGAGCGCGACGATCGAAACCTCCGCGGAACGGGCTCGCGCCGTACTTGCCGGCGGCTGTGATTCCCCGGTCCGCTCGGGTTGGTCGATCGGCGAGCCGATGTTCCTTCCGAGCGGAGCGCGCGGCGCATACCTCTTCGACGAAGCTGGGCCGGCGTTGATCGACTACGTCATGGCGTACGGCCCGCTGCTCTTCGGTCACACGCATCCGACGCTGACGACCGGACTCGACGAATTAACGCGCGACGGCTTCGTTTGGGGAACGACCAATGCATCGGAAGTGCGGCTCGCGGAGCGGATCCGCGCGCACCTCCCGTCGATGCGGCGCCTTCGGTTCACGACGACGGGGAGCGAGGCGGCGATGAGCGCGGTGCGCGTCGCGCGCGCTTTCACGAAGCGCCGCCTCGTCATGAAGTTCGCGGGAAACTACCACGGGCACTTCGATCTCGCCCTGCTCGACGCAGGCGCGTCGGCGCAGACATCGGATGCGCGAGCGGGCGGCATCCCCGATGGCGTCGCGGACGACGTGCTGATCGCGCGATACAACGATCTCGATTCCGTCGACGCGCTCCTGCGCGGGCGAGAGGACGTGGCGGCCATTCTCGTCGAGCCGATCTGCGCGAACATGGGGTACGTGCCTCCGGTTCCCGGCTTCATCGAAGGGCTGCGGGAGCGCTGCAATCGGCTCGGCGCGTTGCTCGTCTTCGACGAAGTGATCACGTGGCTACGCTTCGGTTTATCCGGCGCACAGGGCCGCCTCGGCGTTATGCCCGATCTGACGGTCGTCGGAAAGATCTTGGGCGGCGGTGCGCCGATCGCGGCATTCGGCGGCCGAGAGGACGTCATGGCGACGCTCGCGCCCGACGGTGGCGTTTTCACCGGCGGAACGCACGCGGGCAATCCATTCTGCGTCGGAATGGCCCACCGCGTGCTCGATCTGCTCGAAACGCATCCCGAGTACTATCTCCAAATGTCGGCGCTCGCGCGGCGCCTTGCCGACGGCATTCGCGCGATCTTCGCGCAGCGTGGCTTGCCCTACGCGGTCGTCCAGGATGAGTCGATCGTCGATTTCAAGTTTCGCGCGGGCACGCCGAACCGCGACTACGACGACGCCCGCGCTGCCGACAAGCAGCTCTACGCCCTATACTATCGGGCGATGCTCTCGCACGGCATCCTGCTGCCGCCGTCGCAGAACGAGGTCATGTTTCTCTCGACCGCGCACACCGCGGAGAGACGTCGACGAAACGCTGGCGGCGATCGCGCAGGCGCTTCCGGTCTAGTCCGGTCGCAACTCCGGCCGAAAGCGCCCGCGCGACTTCGACAAGATGGCGTAGACAAAGAGAGACCGGATGAATCCGATCTCCCTGTTTACCGTAGCCCGTGATGAAGCCGGTCTCGCAACCCCAACTCATTGTCACCGCGGATGGTCAACCCGTAAAGCCCGCGACGAGTCGGACCGACCCCGACGAGGCCGACAACGCGGCCTTGTGAAGCGGGGACCATGCTGTATCTGGAAGATATTCGCGTCGGGCAGCGGTTCGTCACGGCGTCAACGACGATCGATGAAGCACAGATCAAAGCGTTCGCGGAGCAGTTCGACCCGCAGCCGTTCCCCACCCTCTCGACGCCGAGGCGGCAAAGGACTCGCTCTTCGGAGGCTTGGTTCGAGCGGTTGGCATACGGCGGCCATCACGATGAAACTTCTCGTGACCAGCGGCGCGCAGCTCGCGAGCGGCACGATCGGTTTGGGAGGAGAAATCTCATGGCCGAGACCGACGCGGCCGGGCGACATCCTCCACGTGGAGAGCGAGGTCATGGAGGTCACGCCGTCGCGCTCGAAGCCGGATCGAGGGACCCTCACGATGCGAACCCAGACGCTCAATCAGCGCGGCGAAATCGTGCAGCTGCTCCTCGCGAAGTTGGTGGTTCCGCGCCGAACCTAGAAGCCCGCTTCTTCTAAGAAGCGGCGTGGTTCTCCTGAATGTGACGGAGCAGGCCGAGCACGACGCCGGTCCCGCCGCCCGGAAGCGCGCGGACGGAGAACATGTCCGTGCAGCGCTGCATGATCGGGATGCCGCGCCCTCCCTCGGCCATCGGCTCGGGCAGCGGTGCGATGACGTCGTCGGTGAGCGTGTGATTGACCCCGCGGCCACCGTCGATGACCGTCGCAACGATCTCGCGATCGTCGACTCGGCACTGCACTTCGATGTCTTGCGCCGACCCGGCGTGTTCGACCGCGTTGGCCAACGCCTCACCGACCGCGAGCAACAGCGTGCTGGGGGTTTCGGACGAGGCAACGCGGTGCCGGCGCGCGAATGCGATCAGTTCCTTGCGAACGGCGCGAACGAAGCGAGCGTCGGGCGGAATGACGACGCGGAGAACGCGGTCGCTCTCTCCGCTCGTCCCCGCCGATGAAAACCCCATGGCTGTGGCCTCATCGTTTCCATACTCGGGTGTTTTGAAACGCCGAGCGGTTGTCTACGTCTTAGCGTGCGCTGACGGAAGCCTCTACGCCGGCGCCTCAACCGACCTTGCCAAGCGGCTGCGTTTGCATAGATTGGGTAAAGGCGCTCGCTTTACGCGAAGTCGGCGGCCGCTTCGCTTGATTGCCTGGTGGCATCCAGCCGACTACGACCTCGCGCGCTCGCAGGAAGCACGCTTCAAGTCGCTCGACCGCGGCAAGAAGCTTGCTTTCTTAGCCGGCAACGAGGCCTTTCGGTTGCCGATGCACAAGCCCCCGCATCTTCACGACTCACCGCACGAGGAATCCGCGATGACCTATGCTCCGCCGCAATCGTCAGAAATGTCCGAGTACGCCGAACGCGCACGCCGCTCGCAGATACGAATCGCGACGCCACACGGCGATATCCTGTTCGCGCTCTTTCCCGACGATGCGCCGCTCCACTGCGCGGCGTTCATGAAGCTCGCCGATGCGGGATTTTACGACGGCCTCACGTTCACCGGGTCGAGCCGGGTTTCGTCGTGCAGGGCGGCGACCCCAAGGGCGACGGAACCGGAGGGCCGGGATATCATCTGAAGGCCGAGTTCAATGCACGGCCGCACGTACGCGGAACGGTCGCGATGGCCAGATCCTCGCAACTTGATTCCGCCGGCTCGCAGTTCTATATCTGCCTCGACGACGCTCGTTTTCTCGACGGGCAGTACACGGTGTTCGGCCAGCTGGCCGAGGGTTTCGAGGCGCTCGACGCGATCAAACGCGGCGATGCCATGAAAAGCGTGAAGATCGAGCCGAAGCCCTAGAGGTTACTGCCCGCGACCGCGTCATACGTCATGCGCGTGATGCGGTGAATCGTGCCGAGGCAGGCCGGGTAATCGTCGATGTCCTTCGAGTAGATCGAAAGGATGAAAGGTGAATCTTGGAACGGCTCCACGATCGCGGCGTCGTCCCGGGTTCCGTCGATCTCGCCGTCCTTGTTCGCCACCGCGACCCGGGGAGCGCCGCTGGGATCTTGTCGCGGTCCTGCTGCACGAGCATGAGCCGGATCATCGCACGACAGCGCGCCGGGCTCACGATCGTCGCGGTCCCTTCGCGCGCGCCCGACTCGATGAGGTAGAGCAGGTTTCCCATGTCGTACGGCGTCGTGACGTTCGGCTCGTGCGGGATCTTCAACGCGTAGTCGACGAACTCGCGGGCGAGGTGCGTGTCCAGCATGCCTGCCTCCCTGCCGACGGCGTTGATCCGATCCACCCCGAAGTGCCCGATGAGCAGATTTGCGGCGGTGTTGTCGCTGACGAGGATCATCGGAACGATCAGCTGCCGGACGCTCATGCGCGCGCCGTCGCGAACGTTTTGCATGTAATCGGAGCCGCCGATCAAGTTACTGCGATCGAAGGTGATGCGTTCCGCAAGGGCGCCGGGCTCGCGCTCTTCCCAATAGTACGCCGTCGTCATCACCAGAAGCTTGATCGTCGACGCGCAGGGAAATCGATCGTACGCATTGACCGCGAAGAGCGCAGGCCCCGCCGCCATGGTGCGCGCGAAGATTCCAAAAGTCCCGGGTCCGTCCGCAGCGATTTCGCGGATGCGGTCTTCGAGCGCCTGCGCGCGAGTAGCCCTGGGCAATGCGGCGGCGATCGCGGTCGCAAGACTCTCCCCCAGAAAAGCCGAGCGCCTCACGAGCCGGTACCTTGATAGTGCCGTAGCCCGCCGCGCCAGAACGCGTACGAGATCGCGGACCATGCCAGACCGATCGCCGGGGTCAGCAACCCCACCTCGGGATTGAGCCCCAGACCCGACTCTTGCTTTTGTAATAGGAACGTCGCCGGGAAGTAGTTCATGAAGGCGAAGGGCAGGACGAAGGCCAGCACGATGCGCACGCCGCGCGCGTAGATGCTGATCGGATATCGCGTGAAGTCTTGTTCGAGCGACATCACCGCCCAGCGCAGCGTATCGACGCGAACGAACCAGAACGAGAGCGTGGCGACCGCGAGCGAGATGCCCAGGTCGATGAGCGCTCCGCCGGCGACGACGAGTGCGATGAAGAGCAGCAACAGCGCGGTCACCTGCAGGCCGACGAACGGGATCGCGATCGCGAGCGTGATCAGGGCGAGCACGAGTCCGTCGGGGAGCAACTGTTGCGGTACGGTCAGCACCTGGAAGAGCGTGTCGAGCGGCCGCACGAGGAAGCGGTCGAATTGCCCCTCGCGCACGAAATCCGGCACGCTGACGACGCTGGAAGAAGACGGCGTTGTGGAGCGCGTGGCCCATAATCCACAGTCCGTACAGGAACACCGTCTGGCGAAACGTCCCAGCCGTTCATCGACGGGAACTGCCGCAACGTCACCTACAGCGCCACAGGGCCGCGCCGTGATAGACGATGGTAAACCCTGCCCACATGATAAAGTTCGCCCGATACTCGAGCATCGTGAGCAATTGATGCGCCAATACTGAGCATACGTCGCAAGCACGCCGTTTTCGTTCCACGCGCGCGAAGGGCACCCTAGGGGCCGAGCGGCCTAATTCTTCATCGGCGGCTTTATCCGCCTTGCACTACGATGCGACGCGAAGCGGCTTGCCAGATGGCAAACGCCAGCGCGCCGAAGACGACGAGCCAGACGAGCTGCACGCTCAAGGCCGTTCCCCAGGCCTGGCGCGGGGTGACGCCGACGTAGATCAGCAGCGGCGTCGAGTAGATCGCGGCAAACGGCAGCGCGAGAAGCGTGCCGACCGAGACAGCCGGGAAAGAAGGTAGCGGAATGATCTGGCCGGAGAGCAGATCGTCGACCCAGCGCACGATCAGCTGGATCGCGAACGTTTCGAGCGTCCAGAACGCGATCGACGTTCATGACGAAGTTCAGGAAGAAGTTCACGCAGTAGCCAATCAGAAACGAGAGCGCGAAGATGCCGCAAACGTCGCGGGCGGCGGCACGTCGATGTGCACGAGCAGCAGCGCGAAAGCGAGCGACGGCAGCACGAGGACCGCGTGGAGCACCGTTTGGCCGAAGCCGTCGCGAGAAGAAGTACAGCGGCACGCTGATCGGCTTCATCAAGATCCGTCGCAATCGTTCCTTCGCGCACCTTTTCGCGGATCAGGCGCGTCCCGTCGACCTCGAGAATCAGCGACATCAAGAGCGCAACCGTCGCGTACGTGATCATGGAATGCAGCGGGAGATTGAGCGGCGCGGCGTTCTGCGCGTAGAGCGCCGTCCAAAGCGAGCGCAGCAGATACACGCGCAAAACCAGCGAGCCGACCTCGGTGAAAACCTCGAACCGGTAGGTCGCTTCGCGCGAGAACGCCTTCTTCGCGAACTCCGATGTAGGGCGCCGCGGTCACTTCTGTTTGCCTGCGACTCGGCGCCGGATCGCTTCCATCTCCTGGAGTTCGAGCATCATCACATCGACGACGGTATCGGCCTCCACGGGCGCTTGCAACGTTGGCGGCGCGCCGGCTGCCCTCCGGGCGCGACGTTCTCGTGTGCCATCTCGGCCGCATCTTTGGCGTGCTGGGTGCGCAGCGCTTCGGCGTAGCTCTTGGTGTTGCCGACGTCGCGCCTGGGCCGTCGTCCGCGTCGGCGTGCAGGCGAGTTCCGTTGGCAATCGTGCCGCCCACGAGATGGGCGTGCGGACCGATGTGGCAATGCTCGCCGATCTTCGCCGCAAAGCTGTGCTTGGCCCCCCGTTTGGAGGACGGCGTTTTCGGCAACGACGCAGTCCTTGCCGATGGAGCGGCGCGCCTTCGGCCGTAATGACCGCGCCGTGAAGAATCGCGCAGCCCGCGTCGATCGTCACGTCGCCGCTGACGATCGCTGTAGGAGCAACGTAGACGGTTGAATGGATTTTCGGCCTCGTGCCCCCGCTCGAGAGAATCATGCGATTGTCTCCGGTGTTTGTGTGGCGTAACCCTCGGTGTAGATGCGGCGAATGATCGCCTCTAGCTCGGGCTCCTCGATCCTCACGTCCTCGAGGGGATATCGTTCGCTCGCCTGCCGGATCAACTGATCCGCGCGCTCCGGGTTGCGATCGAAACGCAGTCGCGCGACCGGGCCTTCCACGCTTTCAAGTTCTGCGCCGGGAATCTCCGGCGGATTCGACCGGGTGCTCGAAACGCACGACCAGCGTGCGATGCGTCCCGTACTCGTCGCTTGATGCGCTCGATTTTGCCGTCGTAGATGATGTGCCCGTCGTCGATCAGAGACGATCCGCCGGCAGAGGCGCTCGACGTCGGCGAGGTCGTGCGTCGTCAGGATGAACGGTCGTCCCGCGCTGCGCGTTGATCCGCGCGATGAAGCTCGCGAATCGCTTCCTTCGCCACGACGTCGAGACCGATCGTCGGCTCGTCGAGAAAGACGATCGGCGGGTCGTGCAGCATGGCCGCCGCGAAGTCGCCGCGCATCCGCTGTCCGAGCGAGAGCTGGCGAACCGGCGTGCGGAAGAGTCGTCCATCTCCGAGCAAGTCGATGAACTCGTCGAGGTTGCGGCGATACCGTCGCGGGAATCGCCGTAGATCGCGCGCAGCAGCTCGAACGACTCGATCAGCGGCAGGTCCCAATAGAGCTGGGTGCGCTGGCCGAAACACGACGCCGATGTTGCGGGCGTTCGCCTTGCGGCGCTCGTAGGGGACGATGCCCGCGACGCGCACCTCCCGGACGTCGGACGAGGATGCCGGTGAGCATCTTGATCGTGGTCGATTTGCCCGCGCCGTTGGGGCCGATGTAGCCGACGAGTTCGCCCGCCTCGAGCGACATCGTCACGCCTCGAACCGCGGCCCGCTCCTCGTATTCGCGCGAGAAGAGCGTGCGCGGTGCCCCGAGCTGCGCCGGGGCGCCGTCGCACCGTCCGAAAGACCTTGCGCAGGTCCCGCGTCTGCGATGATCGGCATGGAGATGCCGTGGTTTCTGGCTGCGCCGGTGAGGGACCCGTGGGCTTTATCCCGGGGCCGAAGTGCGCCGGCACTTTGGGGTAGAAACTCCGGCCGCATGCCTTCCCGCACGATCGTCGCCGTCTCCAACGAGTACGGAGCAGGCGGCGCGGCGGTCGGAAAGGCGGCGGCAGATGCCCTTGGCTTCGAGTTCGTCGACGAGCAGCTCCCGGTCGTCGTCGCCCGGCGCCCCTCAAATATCCGAGCAGGACGCCGAGGCGGCGGAGGATACGCGCCGGACGGTCGGAGAGCGCGTTCTCGCAAGCCTCGAGCGGGCGACGCCGGAGCTGGCGATGCCGAGCTTGGGCGCGGAGTTCGACGAGCGCTATCTCGCCGAGGTCCGTCGTGCCGTGCTCGAATACGCGGCTCGCGGCCGCGTCGTGATCCTCGGACGCGGAGCCGGGGCGATCCTCGGCCGCCGCCCCGACGTCCTGCGCGTGTTCTTGCACGCTCCGCGCCCCTGGCGCCTAGAACGCATCGTGGAGCTGCACGGCGTCGACGAAGAGGCGGCGGCTGCAGAGATCGATCGCGTCGATGCTGCGCGGTCGGCGCACTTGCACGATGTCTTCGCCCTGGAATTCGGCGACCCGCATAACTACGATCTCTGCCTCGACGTGGCGCAACTCGGCTTCGACGCGAGCAAAGCGCTGATCGTTGCCGCCGTAAAGGAAGCGTGATCGAGCGCCCGATCCCCAAACGCGCACCGCTGCTCGCGGCGCTGCGCTCCGAGATTTTCGCCTGCTCTGGTTCGGTCTGCTGATTTCGAATCTTGGAACGTGGATGCAGTTCACCGCGATGGGATACTTCGTCACGCAAATCGCGGCTCGGCGCATCAGGCGGCGCTCGATCTCGGCTTCCTCGGCGCGGCGCGCGCGGTTCCGGTCCTGCTCCTCTCGCCGATCGCGGGCGTCGTCGCGGACACGCTGCCGCGGCGCGCGACGCTGATCGTCGCCAACATCACGATGTCGCTGGCGGCGCTGGCGCTAGCAGTGCTCGCGACGCTCGGTAGGCTGGAGATGACGGGCCTCGTCCTCATTGCGATCGTCAATGCCGCCGCGCAGTGGTTCGACTCGCCGTCGCGGCAGAGCTGGGTACCGCTGCTCGTCGATCGTGCCTACGTCGCCAACGCGATCGGCTTGAACTCCGTAGCGTTCAACGCGCCGGCGGTGATCGGTCCGGCGATCGCCGGGCTCTTGATCGTGTCGGTCGGCATCGCAGGCTCCTTCTACGTCACCAATTATGACAACATTTTGCAGACACCGTCTGCAAGATTGCCTCGTGCCGCGTGCGCGCATGTGAGTGCCGGGCAGGTCACTGCCCAAGCAAAAGGTGTGCGGGCGGAGGGACTGAACCCTCACGGGCCGTTTAAACCCTGCGGATATTCGTACCGTCTACGGCTTTCGCCGTCCTGACGTGGCCCTTTTAGAAAGCTCACGCCAGGTTTGCGGTCTGGACTATCCCTTCACCCTACCCCGAAGGATCCCCCTTCGGCCGGCCTTCGCGGTCGAACCTGAGATTTTCCTCATTCAGAGTTTTCGCGCTGTCAGCAACTGGTCTCGACAAGAACCTTGAAATCGCTTCGCTCATGTAGAAAAGAGTCAGGTGGCATGGTGCAACATCTTCTGAAACTTTTTCTGCGTGGAATACTTGCCGTAGAGAGAAACTGCCCGTGAGAGCTTCTTCGGGTCCATCTCTTTGGCTTTTTCGCGAACGCGAGAAAGAACGGCGTCTCGGTCCTCCGCAAGCTTGCCTAGTTCGTTAACAAGATCGACCAGCAGAAACTCGGGAGAGAGTTGTCTTGGAACATTCATGCGGCGCTCGAAAGTGACCATCCGATTGCCGAGCAGAAACCCCGCGCCTCACCACCTATCCGGCCTGGATTGCGGCGTTCCTCGACCTCGCCGAGCGCGCGCTGGCCGATGGCCGCCGGCTCGATGCCGCCTATCACACGCGCTGCGCTGAGTTTTTCATGCTCCCCACCGACCCCCGCCGGCGCGACTGCCGGGAGCGCTTCATCGGTCTTATCCGGGAAGGATTTGGCATCACGGCCGCGCAGACCATCCAAGTCCCCTACGCCGGTTTGTCATTGCCGGGCTACCGGCTCACGGCGCCGCGGCCACGCGACACCATTGTGCTGTTCGGCGGGTTCGACAGCTACATCGAGGAGTGCATTCCGATGATGCTGGCGTTGCGTGACGCAGGCTTCGACGTGGTGGCCTTCGAAGGGCCCGGACAAGGAGCGGTGATCGAGGACTTAAAGCTGCCGATGACGCCGGATTGGCACCTGCCGGTCGCCGCGGTGCTCGACCATCTCCAACTGAGCAGCGTGACGCTGCTCGGCATCTCGCTCGGCGGGTGCCTGGTCGTTCGCGCCGCGGCTTACGAACCGCGCGTCGCACGGGTGGTGGCATTCGACGTGCTCACTGATTTTCTCGAATGCATGTTGCGGCAAACACCAGCCGCTGCCCGGCTGCTCGCGCACAGCCTGCTGCGGATCGGAGCCGGCCCGCTGGTCGACGCAGCGCTGACGGCGGCGGGTCGCCGGCGACCGGTCCTCGAATGGGGCCTCACGCAAGCGATGCACATTTTCGGAGTGAAAACGCCGCACGCGGCCCTTACGGCCGCCGCGCAGTACCAGACCCGCGACGTGTCGGCGCGAGTCACCCAGGAAGTACTGCTGTGCGCAGGCGCGGAAGATCACTATGTGCCGCTGCACCAACTCTACGATCAGGCGCGCTGGCTGACCGGCGCACGGTCGGTGACGACGCGCGTCTTTACCCGAGCCGACCAGGCACAGAACCACTGCCAGATCGGCAATCTGCCGCTCGCACTGCGCACGATCGGCTCATGGATCGATGCGGCGACGGCGAGCCGCCAGCCCGTAGGGCGGATTAGCGCAGCGTAATCCGCCATTTAATCGCCGAGAGGCGGCGGATTACGCCTTCGGCTAATCCGCCCTACGCGCTAGGATGGATTGAGCCAACGGGTCCGGCCCGAAGTGGCCGGCCCGATGATGGGCTCCACGAAACCCATCATCTCTCCGGCATAACAAGGCCACGGAGGCGATGGGTTTCACTTCGTTCAACCCATCCTACGGGCTGCACCTGGAAGTAGGCGATCGCGTTAAGACAAATTCCAACTGAAATCGCAACGCCCATGAGAACTTTTTTTAGATCGTTTCGCAATGGATATGGGTTTGTCGCCGGCTGTTTCCTCTGTACTCTGCTCGCTGGGCTATTGCTGCCGATAACGGCCTCGGCCGGAGACCAAGAGAATTCAACCGGCAAATCGGCGGATCGTGAAAGGTTGCCCTCATCTTTGAGTCTTCCCGAACGCCGCTTGACCAGGAGCACTTCGCGATGGACTGTCTCAGCCGAGGCTATCGTCTTGGGCCGCATAGGCGGCGTCAATCAAACGCTCGTTGAACGAGTGCCGGGCAGCGTGCCGTACTACGATCCGCCAAATCCCGATTCGTTCAGCGCCCCTGGCGTCGAAGCTTTCAACAGCAACCAGTTTCGACAGGGTTTTTCCGCGGGACCGAAAATAAGCGTGACTTACCACGACGATTCCGGCTACGGCGTGGAGTTGTCGTATTTCAACATCTTCGACCAGAGCGCCAGCAAAGCCATTGGCCCGGACAATCCGGCGGACTGGCTGGTGATGAAGGCTCCCGGCATCTTCTGGCAAACTCAAGATTTTCCGTACCAAGGCAATGGCATGGAGTGCCGCCACGAATCTTTATAACGCCGAGGCCAACGGGCGATTGGATCATCTCCAGCCGCGTGACCGTGCTGGCCGGAGTTCCGCTGGCTCCAACTGAATGACAATCTTCAAGGCACGTTGACCCCCGCAGACCGCAACGCGCCTACATGGAAACAAGGTTGTCTTGGAAGTAGTCTTCCTGATTGCTATATTTCTAACGTAACCTCGAAGATCCGCCAGGAACTTACCCCCCCTTCTGGACGACAAGCACGACGAACAACCTTTATGGCGTCCAAATCGGCGTGGATGGAAAAATACTGGAGGTTGGCCGCTTTTCGCTCGACGGAGTGATAAAGATCGGCCTCTTTGATAACAATGCCGAGCAGTCGACCGGGGTCAGCCTCGAGAAGGAGGTGTACCCATCGCAAGCCACGACCAACCACGCCGCCTTCGCCAGCGAAGCCGGCTTGCAGGTGAAATATCAACTCAACAAGGGGCTGGCGCTAAAGGCAGGCTACGAAGCGCTATGGCTCGACGGCGTTGCTTTGGCGCCTGGACAGATCCAGGAAACTTTGACGACTCCGGCGAATGTGCGCGCACTTGGCGTCAACTGCGGCTCAAGTGTGCTTTTTCAAGGAGCCACCGCCGGATTAGAGTATTCGTTTTAGAAGCGGCTGCCGGGTCCGCGATTTCCGCTTTCGCGCCGCTTTCGGGGGCCGCGCGGACGTTATGCGCTTCCGATCACGCACTCGAATGATGAGTGAGCAAGGAGCCGCATGAGCACAGCGACATGCGGGACAGCGCCCGGATAGGCAGACCCCGGATGTCGCGGAGCCTGTCATCGGGCCGGCCACTTCGGGCCGGAGCCGTTGGGCTAATCCGCCCTACGCGCTGGCCTCAATTCTGATAAGTTCAAATATCGGGGTGCAAACGGACGTTCAGTCCAATGGCATTACCTTCGCTCTACAAATATTTGGGTGTTGAGGGTGCAAGACTCACTCTGCGTAACAGAGCTTTCAAGCACGCGAAGCCCTCAGATTTTAATGACACTGAGGATTTGACGATCCAGAGCGTCTTTCCTGAAGCCTTAGAAGATGCCTGCAAGATTATGTACGACGGTTTCACCGACACCATACTAAAAAATATAAACAATCCGCCGACATGCACTAATGCGGACATGAGGATCAAAGTTGGCCTTATTCAACAGGCCTTCAAAAACAATCCGGACGCTGCCGAGATCGTCAAAGCCGCCAAGGCAAATGATGTGATTGCAGATGTGTTTGATTTGGACCGCATGGAGAAATCGAATGAGGCCCTCATAAGAGAGATAAACGAATTTTTGCAGGGCTACCGGGTTCTGTGCGTCAGCGAAAGAATTGACTCGGATAAGATGTGGACGAGCTACGCCGATAACCACCAGGGCGTTGCGCTGAAGATTCTTCCTAATCCCGAGAAGGATTCAAAATTTTTGCTGTTTCGCAAGGTCGAATACACCGCAAAGAGACCCGCGTTGTTTGACAATGCGTTGACCTATCAAGAAAACGCACTATTTGGCGACCATGAGAAAAATAACAAACGGTATATTGAGAGAGTGATCTACAAGAAAACGCTGGAATGGGAGCACGAGAAAGAATACAGATTATGCATTCCGGTGATTGGAGAGAAAGATTGGAACGTCTTGTCGTTCCATCCGGAGGAAATTCCTGAGCAGTATTTGGGAGCGAATATGAACGATGCTGTAAAGGCCGAAATCGTCAATCTCTCAAAATCGGTCAATCCTAAAATATTCATTCTTCAGAGTGTCCGAGGTACCGGCGGACAGGTTTCGTTTTATAAATTTTAGGATTGATGAGAGGCGGCGTGTTGCGACCGTCCGGTAACCCGCCCTACGCCACGCGGGAGTCAGGAGGATTGGATGGGAGGAAAGCTAGAACGACCCGTACTGCCACCATATTTGTATCGCTACCGTAGCTTATCAGACGATCTGATTGATCAAGAGATCGAAGCAATTACCGATCAATACCCTTATTGTTCGGCCTATAGATCAATGAACGATCCCATGGAAGGATTTTACGAGCCGACTGCACGGTTTCAAAAGGATACGGAATTTCGAAGGGCAGTCAGAGAAATCCTGGATGCAAAGCGTAACATTGGAATTTGCTGCTTTAGTGATACCCATGACAACGAACTTATGTGGAACTCACTACGCCAGCAATTACAGGGGAATATGTATCGGCTATCGCCCTCAACCTCTCCTCGACGCGATGCCAAACAACTCCCATTTAGTTCGGCTTGGCTACGGAGCAAAGCCACCGAAAATCGGGAGTTATGCTGCACACGCTCCCGAAACTGCCGCGTTGAGAATCCTTTCGCACAAAAAGGCGAATTGGGTGTACGAACGCGAGTGGCGTGTTCTGTGGCACCAAGGAAAAATGCCAATCCCTGGGAAAGGAATTATTAGAGAACTACGGCTTGGATCACGTATCAAAGATGATCATAGGAACTCGCTCCTGGCAGCATTTGCTCATGCGAAGATTTCGAATCTACGAAATGAAAATTGATGGCTACGAACACAGTTGGAGGCGCGTGAGATTTACGAAATAGCGTGATCCCCCCTCACCCGACTTGCTCGCGTCGCTCGTAAGTCGGCCTCTCCCCACCGGGGAGAGGCGAATTATTTATTACGCCGCCTTGGCCGCCTTCTCCGCGATCCCGGCGAGCGTGCGCAAGATGCCGGCGGCGCCTTTGAGGCGCGCGGCGGGCGTTTCCCACTCGTCGAAGAACACGACTTTCATGTCGGGGCGGACGCGGGCGCCTTCGGGGTATTTGCCGATATAGGCGATGAGGCCTTCCGGGTTGGCGAAAATGTTGTCGCGGAAGGAGAGCACCGCGCCCTTCGGGCCGACCTCGATCCGTTCGACATTGGCGCGCCGGCACAGCGATTTGATGGAAACGACCTGCAGCAGATACTCGACCTCCTGCGGCAGCGGGCCGAAGCGGTCGACCAGCTCGGCGGCAAACGCCTCGATGTCGCGGTCGTCCTCGATCTCGGCGAGCCGCCGGTAGAGCGCGAGCCGCACCGGCAGGTCGGCGACGTAATCCTCCGGGATCAGCACCGGCGTGCCGATGGTGATCTGCGGCGACCACTTGTCGGCGACCGGGCCGCTGATGCCGGCTTTCAGACTCAACACCGCCTCTTCCAGCATCTGCTGATAAAGCTCGTAGCCGACTTCCTTGATGTGGCCGGACTGCTCCTCGCCGAGCAGATTGCCGGCGCCGCGGATGTCGAGATCGTGCGAGGCGAGCTGGAAGCCGGCGCCGAGCGTGTCGAGCGATTGCAGCACCTTGAGGCGGCGCTCCGCCTGCGGCGTGATCCGCCGGTTGGCCGGCAGCGTCAGCAGCGCGTAGGCGCGCAGCTTGGCGCGGCCGACGCGGCCGCGCAGCTGATAGATTTGCGAAAGCCCGAACATGTCGGCGCGGTGCACGATCAGCGTGTTGGCGGTCGGGATGTCGAGGCCGGATTCGACGATCGAGGTGGAGAGGAGCACGTTGAACTTGCCGTCATAAAACGCCGCCATGACGTCCTCGAGCACGGTCGACGGCATCTGGCCGTGGGCGACGGCGACCCGCACCTCGGGCACGGTCTTGTCGAGGAACGCTTTGGTCTCGGCCAGATCCTCGATGCGCGGACAGACATAGAAGGACTGGCCGCCGCGATAGCGCTCGCGCAGCAGCGCCTCGCGCACCACGATCGGATCGAACGGCGCGACGAAGGTGCGCACCGCCAGCCGATCGACCGGCGGCGTGGCGATGATCGACATTTCGCGCACGCCGGACAGCGCCAGTTGCAGCGTGCGCGGGATCGGCGTCGCGGTCAGCGTCAAGACGTGCACCTCGGCGCGCAGCTGTTTCAGCTTCTCCTTGTGGGCGACGCCGAAATGCTGCTCCTCGTCGACGACGATGAGGCCGAGGTCCTTGAACTTGATCGTCTTGCCGAGGAGCGCGTGGGTGCCGATGACGATGTCGATTTGGCCGTCGGCGACGCCCTTCTTCACCCGGGCGAGCTCGGCGGCGGAAACGAGCCGCGAGGCCTGGCCGATATGCACCGGATAGCCGCGCAGCCGGTCGGAAAAGGTCTTCATGTGCTGGCGCGCGAGCAGCGTCGTCGGCACCACGACCGCGACCTGCTTGCCGTTCATCGCGGCGATGAAGGCGGCGCGCAGCGCCACTTCGGTCTTGCCGAAGCCGACGTCGCCGCAAATGAGCCGGTCCATCGGCCTGCCGGAAGCGAGATCGGCGAGCACGGCGGCGATGGCGGCCTGCTGGTCGTCGGTCTCCTCGTAGGGAAAGCCGGCGCAGAACTCGTCGTAAAGGCCGCTCTCGACGGTGAGCCGCGGCGCCTCGCGCAATTGCCGCTCGGCGGCGATCTTGATCAGTTCGCCCGCCATCTCGCGGATGCGGTTCTTCATCCGCGCCTTGCGCGACTGCCAGGCCGTCGAGCCGAGCCGGTCGAGCTCGACGCCGGCTTCTTCGGAGCCGTAGCGCGACAGAAGCTCGATGTTCTCGACCGGCAGGAACAACTTGTCGCCGCCGGCGTAATGGATTTCCAGGCAGTCGTGCGGCGCGCCGGCGGCCTCGATGGCGCGCAAGCCGACGAAGCGGCCGATGCCGTGATCGACGTGGACGACGACGTCGCCGGCGGACAGGCTCGTCACCTCGGCGATGAAATTCTCCGCCCGCTTCGACTGCCGGCGCGGGCGCACCAGCCGCTCGCCCAAAATGTCTTCTTCGGTGATCAGCGCGACATCGGCGGTCGCGAAGCCGGCATCGAGGCCGAGCACGGCGAGCGCGGTCTCGGCGCGGGAGAGCGCCAGCGCCTGCGGCCATGAGGCGACCGGCGTGAGATTGAACAGCCCGTGCTCGGCGAGGACGTGCGCCATCCTTTCGCGCGAGCCTTCGCTCCACAGCGCGATGACGACGCGCTTGCCGGCCGCTTGCAGCGTCTCGACGTGCTTTCTCACCGCCTCGAAGACGTTGGTGCCGGGCTCGCTTCGTTCGGCGGCGAAGTTGTGCCCGGCGCGGGCGCCGATCTCGATCGCATCGGCCGTCGCCTTCCGGCGCGGCGAACGGCGACAGCCGCGCCAGCGCGGCATTTTTCCAAGCGCTCGCGCCATTCGGCTTCGGGCAGATAGAGCCGGTCCGGCGGCAGCGGCTTATAGGGCGCGCCGGCACCGGCTTGATCGAGCGCGTCCTTGCGCGCCTGATAATAATCGGCGATCTGCGCCAGCCGCTCGTGCGCGGCTTCTTCCGCCAGCGGCTCGATCGCGATCGGCGTTCCGTCGAGATAATCGAACAGCGTGTCGAGGTGCGGATGAAACAGCGGCAGCCAATGCTCGACGCCGGCGGTGCGGCGGCCGTCGCTCACCGCCTCATAGAGCATGTCGTCGGGACCGGCGGCGCCGAACGCCGCGACATAGCCGGTGCGAAACTGCCGGATCGTCTCCGGGGTGAGCTGGAACTCCGCCATGGGAACGAGCTCGAGCGTGCGCAGCTCGTCGGTGGTGCGCTGGGTTTCCGGATCGAAGCGGCGGATCGATTCCAGCGTGTCGCCGAAGAAATCGAGCCGCACCGGCGCGTCCATGCCGGGCGCGAACAGATCGACGATGCCGCCGCGCACCGCATAGTCGCCCGGCTCGCGCACCGTGGCGGCGCGGGTAAAGCCGTTGAGCTCGAGCCATTGCGTCACGCGCGCCATCGGCAGCAGCGTGCCGGCGGCGGCCGACAGCGATTGCTTGGCGACGATCTCGCGCGGCACCACGCGCTGCAGGACGGCATTGACCGTCGTCAGCACGATGGCCGGGCGGTCGTCGCCCTTGGCGCGGGCGAGCCGCGCCAGCGCCGCCATGCGCTGCGCCACCACGTCCGCATGCGGCGACACCCGGTCGTAGGGCAGGCAATCCCAGGCCGGGAATTCGATCGTCTCGATGTCCGGCGCGAAGAAGCCGAGCGCGCGCGACAGCATCGCCATGCGCGTGCCGTCGCGGCAAATCACCGCGAGACTGATCGCCGGCGCCGCGGCGCCCGCCGCAATCGTGCGCGCCAGATCGGCGAGCACCAGCCCTTCGGCGCCGTCGGCGATGCCGGCGAGCAGAAGCGGCCGGCCGGGATGCAGACGCCGCGCCGGCGATGGCGCCGGGGATCGCAGCGAAGCGGTCACCGATCCTCCTTGGCGCGCATTTTGCCGGCGTGCCGGTGAAATTCCTTGAGCTTCGCCAGCACGGCGGTGTCGTAGTCCGCCGGGATGGTCTCGGCGCCGACCACCCAGGCGTAAAGCGCGGCATTGGGCGCTTCGATCAGGTGCTCGAAATCGTCGAGCCCGGTGTCGTCGAGGGTGTCGATATGGACATCGGCGAAGCGGCCGATGATCAGATCCATCTCGCGCACGCCGCGGCGCCAGGCCCGGAACAAGAGCTTGCGCCGCCGCACGTCCAGTCCCTCGCTCGATCGCTCGGTCATACGAAGCTCCAACGCCAAAAGCCCGGACGCGGCCGGGCAAGGGCGTATATAGAGGGCGAGGCAGATGATGTCAGCAGGTGGCGCAGGGATTTAGATGCGTCCGTCGGTACTCAATCCGCTTTTTGCTCCACTGTCGGCGCTGTCCGGGATCGGGCCCCGACTGGAACAGCTATTCGGGCGCCTGCTGGCGCGCGACGGCGAACGGCCGCGGGTCGTCGATCTGCTGTTTCACCTGCCGACCGGTTTCGTCGATCGGCGCCACCAGCCCAAGCTCTCCGAGGTCAAGCCCGATACGGTGGTGACCGTCGCCGTCACCATCGATCGCCACCGGCCGCCGCCGCCGAACCGGCCGCGCGCGCCCTACAACATCGACGCCAGCGACGAGACCAACACGCTCACCATCACCTATTTCAACGCGCGGCGCGACTATCTGCAAAAACTTCTTCCCGAGGGCGAGCTGCGTTATGTGTCGGGCACCGCGACGTTGTACGACGGCCATCTGCAGATGCTGCATCCCGACCGCGTGGTCGATGCAGCCGGCTTTGCCAACCTGCCGCTGATCGACCCGGTCTATCCGCTCACCGAAGGGCTCCACCCCAACCAGCTGCGCAAGGCGGTCGACCTCGCGCTCGATCGCGTGCCGGCGCTGCCGGAATGGCAGGACGCGGCCTGGCTCAAGCGCAACGCCTTTCCGAGCTTTGCCGACGCCTTGCGCAGCGTGCATCGTCCGGCGTCGCCCGACGACCTCAGGCCGGAAGGTCCGGCCTGGTCGCGGCTCGCTTATGACGAATTGCTCGCCGGTCAGCTGGCTATCATCTTCAGCTCTTCGAAGAGCGTACTGCCGCCGGCGAATTTGTTTTGCCCGATGCCGACGATCATCCAGTAGTGGTTAGCGGCATTCGTCCTCCGGCGGAGATCGCCGCCCGGATGGCCAGGATCTCCGCGAGACGCTCGCCGAGGCGGATGGCAAGTTCTATCGGACGGAGCGGCGCTTCATCGAAGGCGCGAGCGCGGACGACTTGGACGACTGGATCGATCTCACGGCGGATGTGCCCGAACATCCTTGTCCGCGACCCTGATCTTCCGCCTGCGCAACAGCCTCTTAAATACGACGCTGCTGTATAACGAGATGCTCGCGCCGGCGGGAGCGCGGGCCATCGATTGGCTGGGGCCGGACTCTGCGGCACCCTCTACTGCTGTCGAATTGGGCCGCTGGCGTGAACGCAGGGCGGGTTTGCACATCTCGGTCTGGCGGGACGGCGCTTACCGCGAAGTCGCCCGCATTTCGGATTCCGGTCCGATTGACTGGCATGACGTCGCGGCCGTGATCCCGGCCCGCAAGGGAGAGAAATCGCTGCGCATCCGGCTCTCGTTTCTGGTCGACCAGTGGCGAATCGATCGCGTCGGAGTCGCGGTAGCGGAGCGCGACGCAACGCCGCGGGTGATCCCACTCAATGGAGGACGGGCGTCCTCGCCCGTCTCCATCGTTTGAATATGCGGTTAACCATTGCCAGAAAAAATATCGTCCGCAAGACACGTGGCTTCACGCTCTATCGAATTGATCGTGGCCACCGCGATTCTCATGATCCTGAGCACCCTCGCGATCCCGCTGGCGCGAGTCAGCATTAAGCGCGAGAAGGAACACCTGCTGCGCCGCGATTTGTGGAAAATGCGGGACGCCATCGATCGCTACAAAGATGCAGCCGACTCAGGTAAGTTCCAGACCAAGGTAGGCTCGGAAAACTACCCCCCCGATTTGGACACCCTGGTGAACGGCGTGGACGTGGGCGGCAAGAAATTAAAGTTTCTCCGCAAGATTCCGATCGATCCGATGACCAATAGCACCGAGTGGGGCATGCGCTCCATGCAGGATGATCCCGACTCCGACTCCTGGGGCGAGCAAAACGTTTTCGACGTGTTCACCAAATCGCAAGACACGGGGCTGGACGGGACCAAGTACAAGGACTGGTAATGCCACGATCTCGAAAAACAAGACCTCCTAAAAAACAAAGCCGTGGCTTCACCCTGATCGAGCTGATGATCGTCATCAGCGTCATTCTCATCCTCGTCTCGGTCGCGCTTCCCGCCTACAACCAATCGATCTGGCGGGCCCGGGAGTCCGTGCTCAAGCAGAATCTCTTTGCGCTTCGCTCCGTAATTTCGCAGTACACGCTGGACAAGAAGGCTCCTCAGTCCCTCGAAGACCTGGTCACCGCAGGCTACTTCAAGCAAATCCCCACCGACCCCATGACCGCACGCAACGACACCTGGACGGTAGAAGAAGAAACCGACACCATCATGACCGTCTACCAGCAAGAACCCGGAATCTTCGACGTCCACAGCGGCTCCAGCGCCGTCGGCAGCGACGGCACCGCCTACAACACCTGGTAGTACCCCCAAGAAATCAACTCCCGCTACGATCACGTGGGGACAGCCGCCCCCGGCTGTCCAGCGGAGCAAAGCTCCGCAGCGAGCCGCCAACCGGGCCGCAACCGCCTCGCATTCCGTTCATCCCCACGAGCTGTCATCCTGGAGCCAGCCGAGTCCTTGGCGAAGCCAAGGACTTCCAACGAAGGATCCTGATTCCGTCACTTGAGAAATCGCAGCGTTGACTCTCGATCCCAGGGGAAGGGATAATGACCCGCCATCAGAGGAGGATTTACGAAACGCTCTCCCCGGCCCCTCAAGCCAGCCAATCTTTCCGGTCAGTTCTCCACCGCCTCAACATGTATGCGTGGCCGGCTGGCCAGTTTCACGGCTCGCGGCCGCGCGGCGTAGGCGCGGGGGCTGAGTAAGCGACCGCCTCGGCCGGGACGGCGTAGACGTCGGTGGGCGTGGCCAGGAACGCCAGCGCGAGATCGCGGCGCGCCGCTTGCAGCCGCACGGTGAGCGCGTCGGCCGCGACGCAGACCGCCATGTTCGCCGCGCCGTCGGCGTAGACGTAGTTGCCGAGCGCCAGCTGCCCTGCCGTCCAGCCCGGCTAGCCACCCAATTACCCCGGCGTCAAACTGCAGCTTGCCGAGCTTTATATTCGGCTCGGCTCCTATAATGCGGCGCGCGCCTATCTCGACCAGGCCGCCAGCGCGCCCGACGCAACCCCGGAAACGCACGCTCGCGTCGCAGCGCTTCGCGACCAGATGGAGCGCGCGGCCTCGCCGTCCAAATTCGCCGTCAACCTGGTCGTCGGCTTGCGCCATCAGAGCGATGTCAGCGCCGAGCCGGCCGGCTCCGATATCGTCGCCGGCGGCGTTCCGCTGACCCTGAGCGCAATCTTTCTGCACAAGCCCGGCTGGGACGCCTTTCTCAGCGGCAACGCGACGCACACCTATGATTTTGACGGCGGCTCGTTCGAGAGCAACGCGCTCGTCTATTATTCGAAGCAGTTCGAGTTCGGCTCGATCAATTCTGCGGCAGTGGAGGTCAATTCAGGCCCGCGCTTCGATATCGGCGGCAGCGGAGCGGACAAGATTGCTTCGCTGCGCCCCTACGCCGTCGCTGGCGAAGTGCTGTTGGGTAACAACCAGTTCCTGTGGACCGTCGGCGCCGGGCTCGGGGTCGTTCGCCCGATCAGCGAGCGGGTCGAGGCCTCCGGGTTTTATGAATTCCGCTCCGAACATTTCACCAATGTGATGCCGGTCCCGACCGCCACCGACATGAATGCCGGCGTCCACAGCTTTGGCGGGAACCTTTCGTACCAGGTCCTCGAAAACGGCAATCTCGGTTTCCAGGCCAGTTATTCGATTGACAACGCCCACCGCTCTTTTGCCTCGAACGACGCGCTCGTGCTGCGGGCGAGCTACGCGCAGACCTTCCAATTGCCGGCCGAATTCGGGACGGGACCGCTGATCATCACCCCGGTGCTCTACCGCATTTACAGCTGGGACGATGCGCCCAACTCGGCGGTAAACCCGAGGCTGACCGCCAACACCCAGGAATGGCGCTACGGGGTAACCGGCGAACTCGGCCTCACCGAAAATGTTGCGGCGACGGCGCATGCGATCCGCGAAGTCATCGGATCGAACATCGCGGCCGACCGCTCGACCGACACTCAGGTGATCATCGGGCTGCGCGTGTCATTTTGAGGGGCGCAGGATTTGTTGAGAAAGAACGCGAAGAGGAGGATGGTGGGGTTCTCGTTTCGGCTCGTTCTGGCGGCCGTGGCGGGCATCGGCTCGGCGAATTTTGGCGCGGCCGCCGATGCGCAGGGGGCCGGCCCGGCGGCCGATCGATCGAGCCGCGAACTCCTGGTTGCCCATGACGCGATGCGCAACGAGCGTATCGACACAATCGACAAAGGCCAGGTGCAACTCCTCTTCGCCGATCAGTCCTCGCTCTCGATCGCGCCCGGTTCCGATGTCGTGATCGATGAATTCGCCTATGACCCGCAGACCCAAACCGGAAATTTGGCTGCGACAGTGACGACCGGGTTGATCCGCTACGTCGGCGGCGCGATCAGCAATCAGCGGGATGTCGCGTTTTACACGCCGAGCGCGACTGTCTCGATGCGCAGCGGCATCATCCTGATCAAGGCCGAGCGCAGCCCGGGAGTGGACCGTGACGGCGGAAAGACCGAGGTGCTGTTCCTGGCTGGCGATCGCGTGTGCGTAACCGCGAGGGGGCAAAGCCGATGCACGAGCAAATTCGCTACTGCCATTTCCTGTGAAAGCGGCGAGGCACCGTCCGCACCGACGCCGGTGACGACCGAGGCGATCCAGGCTTTGTTCAGCAATCTGCAGGCGGCCAATCGGGGCGCATCGCCCGAGGCCCTCGCCCAGGCTACGGGCCGGACCACCCCCGCCGCTGTCGACGCCACGGCCAATCAAAGGTTGAGCGGACCGCGATAGGGCCGTCCGCCGTTGACATGTCAGGATACCGATATCATTAAGTGGGCCGGCCCTAGGTCGCCGGCCACGCGGTGGAGCCCGCATCGGAATGGCTCGGCGGCGTCGGGCGGGGCCGGCGCGGCGCGGAAACTTTGGTGCGCTACTTGCGACGGCACGTTTCGGGAGGGGGTTTGGCCAAGTCATCCTACCGTATACTGCTGGCGACCGTGGGTGCCGCCAGCTTCGCCCTGCCTGCCCTCGCGGTGGCGCAAACGCCCGGTCCCGTGGCGGCAGGCGGCAACACCCCAAGGAACGGCGGTACCGAATCGCAGACGGAGGCCATCTTCCTCTTTGGCGACCGCATGTGCATCAGGGCGGGTGGCGAATCGCAGTGCACGACCAATTTTAACACCGCCATTATCGGAGAACGTGGCCAGCCGCCGTCGGCGCCGACCCCGGTCACGACCGAGACGATCCAAGGATTGATCGGCGGGCTTCAGGGCACCAATCCGGATGCCCTGACCAGTCCGGTGGCGTCGCCGCAAGCGGCGCCGCCGAGCATCGTCACACTGCCCACCACCGGCGGTGGCCCGCCCGCAATCGCCCCGCCCACGACCCCCCAGACCTTCATCCCGACGGTGTCGCCTCCGCCTCCGCCTCCGCCTCCGCCTCCGCCTCCGCCTCCGCCTCCGCCTCCGCCTCCGCCTCCGCCTCCGCCACCGCCTCCGCCTCCGCCTCCGCCTCCGCCTCCGCCTTCGTCACCACCATCGCCACCACCTCCCCCGCCTCCAGCACCGCCGCCACCGGCGCCACCATCGCCTCCTCCGGCACCACCACCACCGCCGCCACCGCCACCGCCACCACCACCATCCCCGCCGCCACCACCACCTCCGCCGCCACCACCACCACCACCGCCGCCACCACCACCGCTACCACCACCGCCGCTACCACCACCGCCGCCGCCACCGCTGCCGCCACCCCCGCCTCCGCCGCCGCCGCTGCCGCCACCCCCGCCGCCGCCACCACTACCGGGCACCACTCGCAGCGGTTCGGCCAACCCCGGTGTTTCCCGCGGTGTCGCCGGCGCATGGACGTTGCATGCGCAAGGGCACGAAAATTGGAGCCACCCGCCACTACCCACGCAGCCGGCGAGTGGCGATGTTACCACCGGCGGCAGTGCCAAACAGGGCTACGACCGTTACGTCATTTCGGGTACGATCGGCGGCGGGTGGCAGTGGCAACGGCAGACCCAAGTAACCGCCGCAAGCCAAAATTACGGACGAAGGAATGTTCAAGGTGCCAGGCCGGGTGCCGGCGGTTCACATTTTCTCGGCGCCCTCAGCAGGTTTACATCCGCCGTTCGCACCTGGTGGCAAGGAGGGGGCGCACGAGGGATTGGCAATGGGCGTCACGGACCGGCAGCCGGCAATCATGCACCGAACGATGGCGTCCGCCGCGGCAAATAGGCGGCACGCGCGAACGCGCTGGCGGGCTTGCCTGCTGGCGTCTGATCCGCGGCCGGCTGATTGGGGCACCTGGCCGCCGCGCAAGATCGATGCACCCACCGTGGAGATCGCCGCGTTTGGTTCTCCGCGGTTGGTTGAGCTGGACCGCACGAAGACCGCAGGGGTCCGCGACCAGCAGAACCGCTGTGCCCGACGTTCGTCTCGGTGCCCGTCCCGAAATTCGGCCCGTTAACTCTGAAAAGACGCATTCACTTGAAAAACCGCCTTGTTTAGAGAAGCTGACCCATGCTTTGCTAAATGGCGTATTGGCCTGGATACGCCGGTTTGAGCGTCGACACGATGGCTTCCGCTTTTAACGAAGCTCGGCGTGCGATTCCGAACGACTACGCTCGCGGTTCGGCCAGGTTCGCGGCGCCTTTTGGCCCAACGCTCGGGGATACCAGTAGAGGCTAGGTTGGTCGACGATACCGCGCAGACGAGCACGTTGGACAGCGCCGCGGTGACGCTCAGCGAGCCGCCGCTGCCGACGGCGCGGGACGTGATCCCTGGTGAAGATGCCGCCGCGATGGCGCTGATGATCAGCGATTTGCCCGGCAACAGCGACGCAACACCGGGCAGCGTGACGATCGCCGGGGTCCCGTCGGGCTGGTCGTTGAGCGGTGACCGGGCGGCGGGTACCGGCAGCGGCACCTGGACCGTGGGTTCCGGCGATCTGGGCGGCCTTGTACTGGTGGCGCCGTCGCTGGACGAGGCGGAAACCTTCATGCTGTCGGTGCCCGCGAGCGCAGCCGCGATCGCTCCGGCCGGCATGGCGACGGCGATGGCAAACTTTGCGGGAACCGTCAGTCCGGCGGCCGCGCCGCCGAGCGTCATGGCAGCGCCGAGCGGCAGCGGCAGCGAGGAAGCGTCGAGCGCGTCCGGCGCATCCGGGGCGCTGGCGCTGGCCACCATCGATCCGAGTGTCGCAATCATCGGCTCTCCGGTCGAGGGCACGACCCTGAGCGCGTCGGCGATCGTCACCGGCGGATTTGCCGGAACGATCGATTATCAGTGGCAGCGCTTTTACGCCGGCAGCTGGTGGGACATCCCCACTACGACGATGCCCCCGGGGGGATATCCTACCACTGAAAGCCTCACCTACGTGACCTCGCCGACCTACGTCGTGCGGCAGGAAGACGAAGACGTTCAGGCGATCCGGGTCGAGGCCACCTTCATCGACGATACCGGGGTCACCGTCGCAATGGTGGACAGCCCTTCGCTCGGCCCGGTGACGGCGGCGCCCGCGACAGTGTCGCTGTCGCCGATCACCGGTTCCGACGTCGAGGACGCGACGCTAAGCGTGTCCGGGCTGGTTACCAGCGAGGACTATACCGGTGCGCCGCTCTTCAACTGGCAGCGCTATTATTTGGGCAGCTGGTGGGACATCCCCACCGTCACCAGCCCCTATACTACCACCGACCTCACCTATGTCACCGCCCCGACCTACGTCGTGCGGGCGGAGGACGTACATGTCCTGGCGATCCGGGTCGAAGCCACCTATGTCGACGCCACCGGCCAAACCTTCACGGCAGACACCGCTCCGGTAACGGAGCTGACCGCGACGC